>NZ_JAWDIU010000010.1:0-5417 GCF_032464975.1 Microbacterium algihabitans | reverse complement strand
GGGGGTTGGCATATGGATACGTCAGTAATGATGTTTCTCTTTGGTCAGTTTCAAACTCGCTGCGGCCCCGTTTTCCCGGTGGTTGTATGCATTTCTTTTTTACGGAGAGTTTGATCCTGGCTCAGGATGAACGCTGGCGGCGTGCTTAACACATGCAAGTCGAACGGTGAAGCCAAGCTTGCTTGGTGGATCAGTGGCGAACGGGTGAGTAACACGTGAGCAACCTGCCCTGGACTCTGGGATAAGCGCTGGAAACGGCGTCTAATACTGGATATGAGCCCCTATCGCATGGTGGGGGTTGGAAAGATTTTTTGGTCTGGGATGGGCTCGCGGCCTATCAGCTTGTTGGTGAGGTAATGGCTCACCAAGGCGTCGACGGGTAGCCGGCCTGAGAGGGTGACCGGCCACACTGGGACTGAGACACGGCCCAGACTCCTACGGGAGGCAGCAGTGGGGAATATTGCACAATGGGCGAAAGCCTGATGCAGCAACGCCGCGTGAGGGATGACGGCCTTCGGGTTGTAAACCTCTTTTAGCAGGGAAGAAGCGAAAGTGACGGTACCTGCAGAAAAAGCGCCGGCTAACTACGTGCCAGCAGCCGCGGTAATACGTAGGGCGCAAGCGTTATCCGGAATTATTGGGCGTAAAGAGCTCGTAGGCGGTTTGTCGCGTCTGCTGTGAAATCCCGAGGCTCAACCTCGGGCCTGCAGTGGGTACGGGCAGACTAGAGTGCGGTAGGGGAGATTGGAATTCCTGGTGTAGCGGTGGAATGCGCAGATATCAGGAGGAACACCGATGGCGAAGGCAGATCTCTGGGCCGTAACTGACGCTGAGGAGCGAAAGGGTGGGGAGCAAACAGGCTTAGATACCCTGGTAGTCCACCCCGTAAACGTTGGGAACTAGTTGTGGGGACCATTCCACGGTTTCCGTGACGCAGCTAACGCATTAAGTTCCCCGCCTGGGGAGTACGGCCGCAAGGCTAAAACTCAAAGGAATTGACGGGGACCCGCACAAGCGGCGGAGCATGCGGATTAATTCGATGCAACGCGAAGAACCTTACCAAGGCTTGACATATACGAGAACGGGCCAGAAATGGTCAACTCTTTGGACACTCGTAAACAGGTGGTGCATGGTTGTCGTCAGCTCGTGTCGTGAGATGTTGGGTTAAGTCCCGCAACGAGCGCAACCCTCGTTCTATGTTGCCAGCACGTAATGGTGGGAACTCATGGGATACTGCCGGGGTCAACTCGGAGGAAGGTGGGGATGACGTCAAATCATCATGCCCCTTATGTCTTGGGCTTCACGCATGCTACAATGGCCGGTACAAAGGGCTGCAATACCGTGAGGTGGAGCGAATCCCAAAAAGCCGGTCCCAGTTCGGATTGAGGTCTGCAACTCGACCTCATGAAGTCGGAGTCGCTAGTAATCGCAGATCAGCAACGCTGCGGTGAATACGTTCCCGGGTCTTGTACACACCGCCCGTCAAGTCATGAAAGTCGGTAACACCTGAAGCCGGTGGCCCAACCCTTGTGGAGGGAGCCGTCGAAGGTGGGATCGGTAATTAGGACTAAGTCGTAACAAGGTAGCCGTACCGGAAGGTGCGGCTGGATCACCTCCTTTCTAAGGAGCATCTGGCACTGGGGTCTTCGGGCTCTTGTGTCCAGGCGCCGGATCAGACCGAATGTGTCTGCCGGTTAGCTCATGGGTGGAACATTTGACTTGGTGTCGGGGACGATGTTCTCGGGTTCAGTACGTGGCTTGCCACTGGAAAGATCTGGTTCGGAGTTGTTGACACATGCACGCTGTTGGGTCCTGAGGGGCCGGGCGCTGACGGGGGTCTTCGGATTCGTTGTTGGTGGCTGTTCCTCGAGGGCCTTTTTCTGGTGTCACGGTTGTGATGTCGGGGAGGGGTACCGCCCGTACTTTGAGAACTACACAGTGGACGCGAGCATCTTCGACATGAGCCTTCGGGTTTGTGTCGTGAAGATGATCTTAAAGATCATTAGTCAATTTTTTGACGATTCAACTCATGTGATTTCAAGTCTTTAAGAGCAAACGGTGGATGCCTTGGCATCTGGAGCCGAAGAAGGACGTAGCAATCTGCGATAAGCCTCGGGGAACTGATAAGCGAGTTTTGATCCGAGGGTGTCCGAATGGGGAAACCCCGCCAGGGCGCGTGCGTACCTGGTGACTCCCGCCTGAATATATAGGGCGGGTAGAGGGAACGTGGGGAAGTGAAACATCTCAGTACCCACAGGAAGAGAAAGCAAAAGCGATTCCGTCAGTAGTGGCGAGCGAAATCGGAAGAGGCTAAACCTAGCGTGTGTGATAGCCGGCAGGCGTTGCATGTTGGGGGTTGTGGGACTTTTCGGATTGTTCTGCCGAATGATCGACGTGACAAGAGAGTATAGACGAACGGTTTTGAACGGCCGGTCATAGAGGGTGCGAACCCCGTAGTCGAAATGCTTGTTCTTGGCGTGAAGAGTATCCCAAGTAGCACGGGGCCCGAGAAATCCCGTGTGAATCTGTCAGGACCACCTGATAAGCCTAAATACTCCCAGATGACCGATAGCGGACAAGTACCGTGAGGGAAAGGTGAAAAGTACCCCGGGAGGGGAGTGAAATAGTACCTGAAACCGTTTGCTTACAAACCGTTGGAGCCTCCTTAGTAGGGGTGACAGCGTGCCTTTTGAAGAATGAGCCTGCGAGTTAGCGATACGTGGCGAGGTTAACCCGTGTGGGGTAGCCGTAGCGAAAGCGAGTCTGAATAGGGCGATTCAGTCGCGTGTCCTAGACCCGAAGCGAAGTGATCTATCCATGGCCAGGTTGAAGCGACGGTAAGACGTCGTGGAGGACCGAACCCACTTAGGTTGAAAACTGAGGGGATGAGCTGTGGATAGGGGTGAAAGGCCAATCAAACTTCGTGATAGCTGGTTCTCTCCGAAATGCATTTAGGTGCAGCGTTGCGTGTTTCTTGCCGGAGGTAGAGCTACTGGATGGCCGATGGGCCCTACAAGGTTACTGACGTCAGCCAAACTCCGAATGCCGGTAAGTGAGAGCGCAGCAGTGAGACTGTGGGGGATAAGCTTCATAGTCGAGAGGGAAACAACCCAGACCACCAACTAAGGTCCCTAAGCGCGTGCTAAGTGGGAAAGGATGTGGAGTTGCTTTGACAACCAGGAGGTTGGCTTAGAAGCAGCCACCCTTGAAAGAGTGCGTAATAGCTCACTGGTCAAGTGATTCCGCGCCGACAATGTAACGGGGCTCAAGCACGCCACCGAAGTTGTGGCATTGACATTTTTGGTAGGCCTTCGTGGTCCAGCCGTGTTGATGGGTAGGAGAGCGTCGTGTGGCGAGTGAAGCGGCGGGGTGACCCAGCCGTGGACGCTACACGAGTGAGAATGCAGGCATGAGTAGCGAAAGACGTGTGAGAAACACGTCCTCCGAAAGACCAAGGGTTCCAGGGTCAAGCTAATCTTCCCTGGGTAAGTCGGGACCTAAGGCGAGGCCGACAGGCGTAGTCGATGGACAACGGGTTGATATTCCCGTACCGGCGAAGAACCGCCCAAGCTAATCCAGTGGTGCTAAGAGTCCTAGCTCGGAATGTTGTTGATCCCTTCGGGGTGAAGGCACGTCCGTGTGAACGCTCGACCCCATGCTGGTGCGGCTAGCGTATTAACAGGTGTGACGCAGGAAGGTAGCCCAAGCCAGGCGATGGTAGTCCTGGTGCAAGTGCGTAGGCCAAGTGATAGGCAAATCCGTCACTTACATAGGCTGAGACACGATGCGGATAAAAAGTGGGTGATCCTATGCTGCCAAGAAAAGCATCGACGCGAGGTTCAAGCCGCCCGTACCCCAAACCGACTCAGGTGGTCAGGTAGAGAATACCAAGGAGATCGAGAGAATCGTGGTTAAGGAACTCGGCAAAATGCCCCCGTAACTTCGGGAGAAGGGGGGCCATCCACTTATTAGGACTTGCTCCGAAAGGGTGTGGTGGCCGCAGAGACTAGTGGGTAGCGACTGTTTACTAAAAACACAGGTCCGTGCCAAGTCGCAAGACGATGTATACGGACTGACGCCTGCCCGGTGCTGGAAGGTTAAGAGGACCGGTTAGCCGCAAGGCGAAGCTGAGAATTTAAGCCCCAGTAAACGGCGGTGGTAACTATAACCATCCTAAGGTAGCGAAATTCCTTGTCGGGTAAGTTCCGACCTGCACGAATGGCGTAACGACTTCCCAACTGTCTCAACCGCGAACTCGGCGAAATTGCATTACGAGTAAAGATGCTCGTTACGCGCAGCAGGACGGAAAGACCCCGTGACCTTTACTACAGCTTGGTATTGGTGTTCGGTGTGGCTTGTGTAGGATAGGTGGGAGACGGTGAAGCATTCACGCCAGTGAGTGTGGAGTCATTGTTGAAATACCACTCTGGTCACTCTGGATATCTAACTTAGGACCGTGATCCGGTTCAGGGACAGTGCCTGGTGGGTAGTTTAACTGGGGCGGTTGCCTCCCAAAATGTAACGGAGGCGCCCAAAGGTTCCCTCAACCTGGTTGGCAATCAGGTGGCGAGTGTAAGTGCACAAGGGAGCTTGACTGTGAGACTGACAGGTCGAGCAGGGACGAAAGTCGGGACTAGTGATCCGGCAGTGGCTTGTGGAAGCGCTGTCGCTCAACGGATAAAAGGTACCTCGGGGATAACAGGCTGATCTTGCCCAAGAGTCCATATCGACGGCATGGTTTGGCACCTCGATGTCGGCTCGTCGCATCCTGGGGCTGGAGTAGGTCCCAAGGGTTGGGCTGTTCGCCCATTAAAGCGGTACGCGAGCTGGGTTTAGAACGTCGTGAGACAGTTCGGTCCCTATCCGCTGCGCGCGTAGGAAGTTTGAGAGGATCTGACCCTAGTACGAGAGGACCGGGTTGGACGAACCTCTGGTGTGTCAGTTGTTCCGCCAGGAGCACCGCTGATTAGCTACGTTCGGGATGGATAACCGCTGAAAGCATCTAAGCGGGAAGCCGGCCTCAAGATGAGACTTCCATACCATTTATGGTGAGAGGCTCCCAGCCAGACTACTGGGTTGATAGGCCGGATGTGGAAGCGTAGTAATACGTGAAGCTGACCGGTACTAATAAGCCGATGACTTGATAACACACCGTTTTTGGTGCTTGCGTCCACTGAGTGGTTCTCGATGTACGGTCGGGAACACAACAATGAAATATCGTTGTTGGTTTTTGAAACATCAATAGTGTTTCGGCGGCCATAGCGAGAGGGAAACGCCCGGTCACATTCCGAACCCGGAAGCTAAGCCTCTCAGCGCCGATGGTACTGCAGGGGGGACCCTGTGGGAGAGTAGGACACCGCCGGACTTCCTTTAAGTCGAAATGGCCACCCAAAGCTGGGTGGCCATTTCGCATTTAC
>NZ_JAWDIU010000009.1:0-34012 GCF_032464975.1 Microbacterium algihabitans | reverse complement strand
CGCACCTACACCGACGACCCCCTCCCCTACTCCCCCGCCGTCCGCTTCACCCCCGACGACCCACCCCCACCCGACCCCGACGACAACGGCACACCCCCACCCTTCTGACACACGCACCACCCCGCACCCACGCCTCCCTGCGCGCGCTCCTCCCCGCGCGCGCTCCTCCCTCCCCGCACGCCTCGAGCAGGCGCACCCGCATCGAACACACGCCCTCGCCTCGAGCAGGCGCACCCGCGCCAGCGCCGATGCGCTCGCCTCGAGCAGACACGCCCGCGCCCGCTCCCGGCAGGCGCGCCTGCGCTGAGCAGCGGCACCCGCGGCCTCGCGCTCGCCTCGCCATCACACCCGCCAACGCCCGCCCGCATTCGTGCCCGGCAGCTGCGTCAGCGCTGGTGAGCGGCGCCCCCCGCGCTCGCCTCGCCATCGCCCTCGCTCCCCCACGCCCGCACCCGCCCGCACCCGCACGCGCACGCGCACGCGCACGCACCGTACGCTCGACGCATGCCTCTCGCCCTCGTCACCGGCGCCGCACGCGCGAACAGCATCGCGGCCGCGATCGTTCCGCGCCTCCGCGACGAGGGGTGGGATGTCGTCACGAGCGAGCTCGCCTCCGGCGACTACCCGTGCGACCTGGCCGATCCGGCGGCACCGACCGAGCTGATCGAGCGCATCGCCCGCGAGCGTGGCCCCCTGCACGCGCTGGTGCTGAGCCACGCCCACGACATCGAGAGCGGCATCCTCGACACCAGCGCCGAGAGCTTCGACATCCACGTCGCCGTGAACGCCCGGGCGTCTCTGCTGCTCATCGCCGCGTTCGCGCGGCAGGTCGACGAGACGGGCGGTGCCATCGTCGCCTTCACCAGCGACCACACCACCGGCAACCTGCCGTACGGCGCGTCGAAGGGCGCGCTCGATCGCATAGTGATCTCAGCGGCTCGAGAGCTCGGGCCTCGCGGCATCTCCGCGAACGTCGTCAACCCCGGCCCCATCGACACCGGCTGGATGGACGATGAGACCCGCGACGCCCTGACGCCCCATCACGCGCTCGGTCGCATGGGAACCCCGCGCGACGTCGCCGGGATCACGGCGTTCCTGCTCTCCCCTGAGGGGCGCTGGATCAGCGGTCAGCTGCTCCACACCGACGGCGGGTTCTCGGCGCGGTTCTGAGGCCCGCGCCCGCTCCCGCGCGGGGCGGCGGTGGCCACGTCGCTCCGTTCCGGGGCGCAGCCGCCCCTGCCCCAGCACATCCGACCCCTTCGGTATCCCTCACGTTCCGGCGCACGCGATCGCGGCCGCGGCCTTCGTGCTAGCGTCGCCCGCAGTGACACGGGGTGCCCGCCAGGGCTGAGAACACACCCGTCGAACCTGATCTAGTTCGTACTAGCGAAGGGATGTCGCGAATGGTCGTTCGCACGTCGTCGTCTCCGTCCACCCCCGCAGAGGCCCTCGAGGCCGTGCGCCGAGCCGCGCCGCTCACGCAGTGCATCACGAATGCGGTGGTGACGAACTTCACCGCCAACGCACTCCTGGCTCTCGGCGCGGCTCCCGCGATGTGCGACATCCCCGGCGAGGCCGGGATGTTCGCCGGGATCGCCGGGGGCGTGCTGGTGAACCTCGGCACCCCGACTGCCAAGCAGCGCGACGCGGCACGCGAGGCCGTCGTCGCCGGCACTCCCTGGGTGCTGGATCCGGTCGCCGTCGGAGCCCTCCCCGTGCGCACGGCGCTGGCGCACGAGTTGCTCGCGGCGCGACCGGCGATCATCCGCGGCAACGCCTCCGAGATCCTCGCCCTCGCGGGAACAGGGGCGGGCGGCCGCGGAGTCGACGCGACCGACTCCCCCAGCGACGCGCGTGACGCGGCCGTCGCCCTCGCAGGACGCACCGGCGCGACGGTCGCGGTGTCGGGAGAGATCGACCTGATCGTGGATGCCGATCGCGAGACGCGGATCGTCGGGGGCAGCGCCCTGCTCACCCAGGTCACCGGAGGGGGATGCGCCCTCGGCGCGGCGATGGCCGCGTTCGCCGCCGTCACCGCACCGTTCGAGGCCGCCGTCGCTGCGAGCACCGTATGGGCGGCGGCGTCGGAACGCGCGGCCCGCTCCTCACGGGGGCCCGGCTCGTTCGCGGTGGCGTTCCTCGACGAACTCGCCGCCCTCAGCCCCGACGATCTCGAGGCACGTACCGGAGGCGGTCGATGATGCCCGACCTGTCGCTGCACCTCGTCACCGACCACCGCGTGCCTTTCCCCCGTCTGCGCGACATCGTCGATGCCGCGGTCTCTGCCGGAGTCACGGTCGTGCAGTTGCGCGAGAAGATCGCGACGGGCGGCGAGCTCTTCGCCCGCACCCTCGACCTCGCCGACGTCATCGCCGGGCGCTGCGCCTTCGTCGTCGACGACCGCCTCGACGTGGTGCTCGCCGCACGCTCGCGCGGTGCGCGGGTCGACGGTGTCCACCTCGGCCAGAGCGACTTGCCCGTCGACGCCGCGCGAACCCTCCTGGGTTCCGACGCCCTCATCGGCTGGACCGCCAACACCGCCGCGCACCTCTCGGTGGCACATTCCCTGCCCGCGCGGACCGTCGACTACCTCGGCGTCGGCGTGATCCGCGCCACGCAGACCAAGCCCGACCATCCCACTCCGCTCGGCATCGGGGGATTCGCCGAGATCGCGGCATCCACCGCTCTTCCCTGCGTCGCGATCGGCGGCATCGGCGAGGGCGACGTCGCGGCGCTGCGCGGGGCCGGAGCGGCGGGTGTGGCCGTCGTATCGGCCGTGTGCGCAGCAGACGACCCGGGATCGGTCGTCCGCGCCCTGCGCGCCGCGTGGGCGGCCGACGCATGAGCGTGCGTGTGCTGAGCATCGCCGGCACAGACCCGACCGGCGGTGCCGGCGTGCAGGCCGACCTCAAGTCGATCGCCGCGTTCGGCGGATACGGCATGGCCGTGGTCACCGCTCTGGTCGCCCAGAACACCCGCGGCGTGCGTGCGGTGCACGTTCCTCCGACGGAGTTCCTCGAATCGCAATTGCGAGCGGTGAGCGACGACGTCGAGATCGACGCCGTGAAGATCGGCATGCTCGGCTCGGCTCCGATCGTCGCGGTCGTCGATGCCTGGCTCGCGCAGGTCCGACCGCCCCTCGTCGTTCTCGACCCCGTGATGGTGGCCACCAGCGGCGACCGCCTGCTCGACACCGACGCCGAAGACGCCGTTCGGTCGCTCTGCCGTCGGGCCGATCTCGTCACCCCGAACCTCGCCGAATTGGCCGTGCTCGTGGGCGAGCCCCGCGCGACGACGTGGGACGCCTCCGTCGCTCAGGCCCGATCGCTGGCCGCGAGCGCGCAGACCCGCGTGCTGCTGAAGGGCGGCCATCTCTCGGGGGCCGAGAGTCCGGATGCCATCGTCGACGCGACCGGCGTGCACGAGGTCGCAGGGGTCCGCGTCGCCACCCGCCACACGCACGGCACCGGGTGCTCGCTGTCGTCGGCGATGGCCACTCTCGCCGCGTCCGGCCTGACGTGGCCGGACGCATTGACCCGCGCGAAGCGCTGGCTCACGGGTGCGCTCGAGAACGCCGAGCACCTGCATGTCGGACGCGGCAACGGCCCCATCGACCATCTGCACGAGCTGCGCCCGCACATCGACCTCGACGTGTCGTTCAGCGCCGAGCGGTGGCGGGCGACGGCAGATGTGCGCACCGCTGTCGACGCGTGCGGATTCGTGCGCGGCTTGGCATCCGGATCACTCGACCGAGACGCCTTCGCCTGGTACCTGGGTCAGGACCTTCTGTACCTGCGCGAGTACTCCCGCGTGCTGGCCCGGGTGGCGGCCCTCGCTCCCACCGTCGACGAACAGCGTTTCTGGGCGACCGCGTCGGTGTCCTGCCTCGACGAGGAGGCGGCACTGCATCAGGCGCATGTCGATCCGCGAGGACTGTCACCCGCGGCGTCGACCCTCGCGTACACCGATCACCTGCACACGGCCTCGACCACGGGCTCCTACGCCGTGCTGGTCGCCGCGATCCTGCCGTGCTTCGCGCTGTACACCGACATCGGGGCGCGCTGGCGCGGCACCTTCGACGCCGATCACGCCTACGCCGATTGGCTCACCGCATACGGCGACGAGGAGTTCGCGGCCTCATCGGCGCGCGCGTCGACGCTCGTGGATGCCGCCGCACGGTGCGCCGCGCCGGCCGAGCGCGCGGCGATGGCCACGGCCTACGACCGCTCGATGGCGCTCGAAAGGGACTTCTTCGAGGCCCCGCTCTCGCGCGGGAGATGACGGAATCGGCATCCGCCCCCTCCCGCGCCGAGCGTGGTGCTCAGCCGCTCTTGCGTCGGAACTCGCGCTTGGTGACGGCTGCGTGCGTGCCCTGCACGGCCGAGTGGCCGTCGAGGTGCGCCTGACCCGACTGCTGGGCGCCGTTCTTCTTCGCGAGCGCCTCTTTGAACTTTCGCTTCATCTCTTCGGATGCCGAGGCACCCGAGGTCTCGTCGGTACTCATGCCCCCACCCTAGGCATGCCCACGGCGTCGGAGCACCGCCGGGGCCGGGTCGCGACGCTCAGACGTGCCGTACGCGCTGCTGCAGCCGGGTGCGGATGTCGAACAGCTCCGTGCCGCCGACCTCCCGCGCTCCGGTGATGCCGCGGCGCAACAGGGTCGTCAGGGCGCTGCGGGTGACCAGGGCGACGGGGGTGCCGCGCACCTTGCCGAGGTCGGTGACGGCGTCGAGCACGTCGTCGTCGGGCAGCACGATCATCGCCCCGCTGAACCGCACGCCGGCCGACCGGGCGATCACGCGTGCACGAGAGACGAGCTGGGTCACGGGCGAGCCGAACACGTTCGGACCGGTGATCTCGCCGCGACGCACGCCGACCGGGCCGCCGAAGTCCTCGCTCAGCATCGCGTAGAGGCCGCTCGGACCGAGCACGAGGTGGTCGAGCTTCTGCTCGGGATCGCGCCCGTCGCGATCCGCGAACACGTCGTGCCACACGGTGTAGCCCATGCCGAGCTCCGAGACGAGCCGCGCGGTCTCTTCCTCGGCGAGCGCATCGGCCAGGATGTGCCGGATCTCGGGGGGAGCCGAGCGCACGAGCGCGGGATCATACGGATCCGCGATGTCGACCCCGCGGCCCACCCATTCGCGGATCAGATCGAGGTAGCGCTCTCGTCGCCAGCCACCGGGCTGCCCGTGCGACCGCGCGCGCGGGCGGGTGTCGGCGGGGCGCGAGGGGGCGGATGCCGAGGAGCCGGCGCCCCATTCGGTCGCACCCGACCCTGAGCTCGATCCGCGTCCCCGGTCGTACGCATCGCGCGCCTCGGGGGTGCCGATGAGCTCCCAGGCGCGCTGCACCTGCACGAAGAGGGCGGCGTCTCCCCCGGTGTCGGGGTGGGTTTCGCGCAGACGCACCCGGTAGGCGCGGCGCAGTCCTTCGTCGTCGACGTCGGCGGCCACGCGGAGCACCTCGTATGCCGAAAGCGACATGGGGCTGTCGAACACTGGCGTCATCCGTCCTGCCGCACGGGCGCGGCATCCTTCAGGCTATCCCGCCGAGTCTGAGGGAGCCCCGACCGCCCGCCGAGAAGATGGAGTGCGCGCCCCATCGCGCCGCCGCTCGCGCCGTCGTCTTCGCGGTCGTCGCGCGTACGCCGCCGCGTCGCGGCTCGACAGGGCGAGCAGCACGAGGATGTCGAGGCTCAGCGTGAGCAGGGTCGTGCGCACGGTGATGTCCTGCCCGAACTCCCACCAGCCGATGAACGACCCGATGATCGACAGCGTCGAGATGACCATGACGACGACGCGTGCGACGTTGCCACCCGCCAGCACGAAGGAGCCGAAGACCACCTGCACCAACGCGACGAAGCCGAGCACGCCGAGGAACACCCCGGGCGTCGTGTCGAAGTCGGCGAGGGTGAGGGGGCTCGAGCCGTCGGACGCGTCTCCGGATGCCGCGGCCACCGCCTGCAGCCACGGCGGCAGTTCGAACGCGACGCCGAGCGCCCACAGCATGCCCGCGGCGGCACGCAGGAACACCAGCACCGCCCCGGCGACGGTGGCCGCGGGCCGGTGCATGTCGGAAGCACCCGTGACGGCCGGGGCGAGCGGCTCGAACGCGGCGCGCTTGTGCGGGGCCCGCCGGGCGCTCACGTGCCCGCCTCCGCCGCCGCGACGTCGACCGCCGCGAGGCCGACCGCCGAAACATCGACGATCGGCAGATCCCCGTCGGTCGTGATGCTGTCGCCGCCGCCGTTTCGCGAGTGATATCCGGTGGAGAAGTCGCGGATCACGTCGACCGTCACCCCCGGCACCGCGCGGACCGAGCCGACGATGTGGTCGCGCTCGATGTCGGTGTCGGCGTCGATGCGGTGGGTCACCTGCAGGGTGAACAACGACAGACCGACCGCACGGTCGAAGGTGCCGGCCGCGAGCCAGTCGACCCGACGCCCGCCCGGCAGCAGCCACCCGTCGGGGCACTTCCACAGCCGCACGTGATGGCGCTGGGCCGGCGACCCGGCGACCTCCTGCTGGTAGGCGAGATCCTGCATCCGCCCGAACAGGAACAACGGACTCACCGGAGCCCGCGGGTAGCTGCGCCGACGAAGCGTCGACGTGATGATGCGCCACGACGAGCGCAGGCTGACGGGGTCGGCGGCGATCCACCCGGCGGCGGCCATCACCGCCTCGATCGCCTCCCGCTCGCCCTGGAACGCGAGGTTGACGGGATCGCCGAGCAGCCCGTCGGAGGTGCGGGTGCGCCCCATGAAGTAGTCGGGCACGTAGATCGTGGTCAGGATGCGATGCAGCCGCGGCAGCACGAGATACGCCAGCAGCACCCAGAAGGCGATCACCATCGCGATCCCCGCCCAGCCGAGCGAGAACGACGCGGTGAAGCTCAGGTAGGCGAGCCAGATGGCGGCGAGGCCGGCGAAGACGAAGAAGAACCCGTCGAGGGCCCGACCGATCGACCAGCGTCGCCGCGCGGTCATGACCGCCCCGGCCTCACCACAGCTCCGGCTCCGGCTGGTACGCGAACGCCTCGGCGACGCGGTCGGCGGGAAGGTCCTCGTGCCGCGCAGGCGACCACGACGGCGAGCGGTCCTTGTCGACCACCTGCGCGCGGATGCCCTCGACGAGATCGGGCTGCGTGAACGCGAACCACAGCACGAGGCCGTACTCCTGAGCGAGCGCCGCGCGCAGCGACGGCAGGGCACGGGCCCGGCGCACCGCCTCGAGCGTGACGGCGAGGGCCGTGGGAGCCGAGGCCGCCAGCAGCTCGGCCGTCTCGTGCGCCTCGGTCTCGGGGCGGGCGCGCAGCCGCTCCACGATTCCCGCGACGTCGTCGGCGGCGAAGGCGTCGTCGATCCACTCGCGCGCGGTCTCGAAGCGCGACGGCTCGGGCGTCTCGTCGAACAGCAGCACGAGTTCGGTGGGGCTCGAGGGGTCGGCGCGATTCTCGAGCGCCTCGTACAGCGCCTCGAGGTGCGCGGTCGGGACCATGTGGTCGGCGAAGCCGGCGTAGAGGGCGTCGGAGGCATCCATCGTCCCTCCGGTGAGGGCGAGGTATTCGCCGAGTCGGCCGGGAGCCCGGGCCAGCAGCCACGATCCGCCCACGTCGGGGGTGAACCCGATGCGCGTCTCGGGCATGGCCAGACGTGAACGCTCGGTCACGATGCGGATCGCCGCGTGACCGGCGAGACCGATGCCCCCGCCCATGCAGACGCCGTCGGCGATGGCGACCACGGGCTTGGCCGACGTGGCGATGCGGTGGTCGAGCGCGTACTCCTCGCGGAAGAACGCGTGCACCTCGTCGACCCGGCCGCCCACGACCATCTCGTGCAGCGCCCGCACGTCGCCGCCGGCACAGAAGCCCCGGTCACCGGCACCATCGAGCAGGATCACGTCGACGTCGGTGTCGCGCTCCCAGCGGTCCAGCGTCACGTTCAGCGCGCGGATCATGTCGAGATCGAGGGCGTTGATCGCGCGCGGCCGGTTGAGCGTGAGGTGACCGAGGCCCCCACGACCCCCCACGAGGACGCTGTCGTCGTCGGTTCGCTGTGCGTGCACGATGCCACGTTACACAGACCGATCTCGGCGGTCCCGGCCCCCGATGACGGTTTTTCCGCCCCCGATCGGGGAAGATGGTCTGAACACCCGCGGAATGAAAGGTGCCGTATGCCCGACGGACAGGTCCTGGAGCTCGCCGGGCTCACCAAACGGTTCGGCGCGGTCTCGGCGGTCGACGACCTCACCGCGCGCATCGAGCCCGGCCAGGTCACCGGATTCCTCGGCCCCAACGGCGCCGGCAAGACCACCTCGCTGCGCATGCTGCTCGGTCTCGTGCGCCCGACCGCGGGCACCGCGACCATCGGCGGCAAGCGCTACGTCGACCTCGAGAACCCCCTCCAGAGCGTGGGCGCGGCCCTCGAGGCTTCGAGCTTCCACCCCGGCCGTTCCGCCGCCAAGCACCTCACCGCCTACGCGCAGGCCGCCGGGCTCCCCCGCGCCCGCGTCGACGAGGTGCTGGGTCTGGTCGGACTCGCCGACGTCGCCGGGCGCCGCGTCGGCGGCTTCTCGCTCGGCATGCGTCAGCGCCTCGGGCTGGCGACCGCCCTCCTGGGCGACCCGGGCGTGCTCGTGCTCGACGAGCCCTCGAACGGACTCGACCCCGAGGGCATCCGCTGGATGCGCTCGCTGCTGCGCCACCTCGCCGAAGAGGGGCGCACGGTGCTCATCTCGTCGCACCTGCTCGCCGAGGTGCAGCAGACCGTCGACGCGCTGCTGATCATCTCGCGCGGCCGCCTGGTCTTCCAGGGCGGCATCGAAGACCTCGCCGACCCCGACGAGTTCTCGACCGTCGTCGACTCGACCGACCGCCCCGCGCTCTCGCGCGTGCTCGACGAACAGGGCATCGAGTACCAGCTGCTTCGCAACGGCTTCACGATCCGCCACCACGACCCCATCGGAATCGGCGCGCTGGCGGCGTCGAACGGTGTCGCCCTGTCGAACCTGCAGAGCAAGGGTGCGAGTCTCGAAGACATCTTCCTCGAGCTGGTCAGCGGGGTGCGCGTGCACGCGAGTGCCGGCGCACCGACCTCGCAGGACGAGGTTCCGGATGCCGCGACCCCGAACGACCCGTCGGCCGTCACGGAGCCGCCCGTCGCGCAGCCCGTGGTCGCCGAGTCCGCGGCATCCACCCCCTCGGACGACCCCGGCGACGCCGACGACCCCCGCCCCTCCACCGCCCTCGTCGCCGTGATGGCCCCGCCGCGCGCGGCGAGCCGGGTGGCATCCGCGCCCGCTGCCGAGAGCCCCCGGCGCTCGTACGCGGTCGCCTCGACCGGCGTGATCGACATCGTCCCGCGACCCGACGCTCCGGCGCACGAGAACGAGGAGGGGCAGCGATGACGCTCCTGGCATCCACCCGCTCCGAGTACACGAAGCAGTTCTCCACCGCCGGATGGTGGGTGCTCGCGATCGTGCTCGTCGCGTACGTGGCCTTCACGGCGGGTGTGCTCGCCTTCGTCTTCGGCGGCGTCGCATCGGGACAGCTCGGCGGCGCGACCGGCCCGGCCCTCGCCGCCGCGGCCGTCCCGCGCCTCGTCTACAGCTCGGCGACCGCCGTGGGCTATGTCTTCCCCCTTCTCGTCGGCACGCTCATGGTGACCACCGAGTTCCGCCACAAGACGCTCACCCCCACGTTCCTGGCCACCCCTCGGCGCGGCGTCGTGCTCGGCGGCAAGTTCGCCGTGGGCATCGTCGTGGGCCTGCTCTACGGCATCCTGGGCGTCATCGCCTCGGTCGGCGCCGGCGCCGGCGTGCTGGGGATCTTCGGCATCGACACGCAGCTCGGCTCGTCCGACACCTGGGTGCTCGTGGGCCGCATGATCCTGGCGTTCATGCTGTGGGCCCTCGTGGGCATCGGGGTGGGCACGGTCGTGCGCAACCAGGTCGCCGCGATCGTGATCGTGCTGGCCGTGACGCTGTTCATCGAGCCGATCGTCCGCACCGTCGGCGGTGTCGTCGAGGGGTTCGGCGACATCGTCAAGTGGTTCCCGAGCGCGGCGAGCGACGCGTTGGTCGGCGAGACGATCTTCGCCACGATGTCGGCCGCCGGAACCGCGACGCTCGAGTGGTGGGTCGGCGGGCTCGCCCTGCTCGGCTACGCCGTGCTGTTCCTCGTGATCGGGCTCTTCACCACCTGGCGCCGCGACATCGACTGAACCCCGCAGGCTCGCGCCGGTCGAACGTCCGGCCGCGCCGCGCACCCGCATTTGGCAGGCCCGCCGGGGTCGGCGACAATCGAGCGTGCTCGATGGACCGGTGATCGCCGAGTGGCTCCCCGTTTCGGTCGGAGCCCTCGTGCTGCTGCTGGTCGCCGCCGGCGTCGCCGGCTGGGTCGACGCGGTCGTCGGCGGGGGCGGGCTGATCCAGCTCCCCGCACTGGTGATCGCGGTGCCCAAAGACGTCGCGACGCCCTTCATCCTCGGCACGAACAAGCTGTCGTCGTTCTTCGGCACCCTCTCGGCGAGCTGGGTGTACCTGCGCAAGATCAGGGTGCAGCTGGTGCTTCTCGCGCCCCTCGTGATCGGCGCCTTCGCCGGATCGACGGTGGGCGCGGCCCTCTCGCGCTACGTCCCGCGCGAGGTGCTGACACCGATCGTGCTCGTCGCCGTCGTCGCCGTGGGCCTCTACACGCTGTTCAAGCCGAAGATGGGCCTGCACCACGAACCACGCCACACGGCGGCGCGCGCCATCGCCTGGCGCGCCGCGGCCATCGGACTCGCGGTCGGGTTCTACGACGGCATCCTGGGCCCCGGCACCGGGTCGTTCTTCGTCATCCTCATCGTCGGCGTGCTCGGCTACGGCTTCCTGCAGGCGAGCGTCAACGCCAAGATCGCCAACCTCACCACGAACCTCGCCGCCCTCGCGGTGTACGGGGTGCACGGCGAGGTCATCCTCGTGCTGGGCCTCGCGATGGCCGTGCTCAACGTCACGGGCGGCTTCATCGGCGCCCACATGGCCACGCGTCGCGGCAGCGGCTTCGTGCGCATCGTGTTCCTGGTGACGCTGTCGCTGCTCATCGTCAAGCTCGCGTGGGACACGATCGCGCAGTTCACGTCGTAGCTTCCGGCCGGAGCCGGACGGAGGTCAGGCGACGATGTCGGCGACGTCTTCGGGCTCGGATGCCACGTCGAGACGCAGCGCCTTCAGCAGCGCCACGCCGTGCTTGGTGGTGAGTACCAGACGCTCGAATTCGTCGTGACCGACGAGGTCGACGACCACGCTGGGCTTGCGCCCGCGGATGATGACGAAGTCGTTGCCCCCGGCCGACTTCCACGTGCCCGCGCCCACGGCGACCGGCAGGTTGATCCCGGGGTTCGGCACGCCGCGGATCCACGTCCACGCGTCGTCGGTCAGCTGCACGCGGTCGATGCTCTCACGGGGCACGACGATGTTGCTCTTGCGGAAGGAGAGCGCTCGCTCGGTCGCCGACAGCACGACCTCGAGCCGCGTCGAATCGAGCAGCAGGGTCACCATGCATCCATCCTGCCAGCGGTGGGCGCGCCCCATCGGCGTGGCACCTCACAGGAGCACAACGATCACCCGCCCGCACCCCGCGACCCCGATGTCGGAGGTGCGGGATAGCCTTGACCAATGAGCACGGGCAGCGTTGCGCCGCGAGTCGCACCGGCCCGAGGCGCGTCGATCGACGATCTTCTGGCGGCGATCTCCACGGGGTATCGCCCCGATGTCGACGAGACCGAGGCGCTCCTCCACGCCCCGCTCCCCGCGCTCTTCCGCGTGGCCTCGGCACTGCGCGACGAGGGGCTCGAGAACGCCGGTCGTCCCCGCGTCATCACCTACTCGCGCAAGGTGTTCGTGCCGCTGACGACCCTCTGCCGCGACCGCTGCCACTACTGCGTCTTCGTCGACACCCCCGGCCAGCTCAACCTGCTGCGCAAGCCCGCGTACATGAGCCCCGAGCAGGTGCTCACCGTCGTACGCCAGGGGCAGGCGATGGGCTGCAAAGAGGCACTGCTGACCCTCGGCGACCGTCCCGAAGAACGCTGGCCCGAAGCCCGCGCGTGGCTCGACGAGCACGGCTTCGCCTCGACCATCGACTACGTCGCGCACATCGCCCGACTCATCACCGCCGAGACCGGCATGCTCGTGCACGCCAACCCCGGCGTCATGCACCCCGATGAGCTCGCCGCCCTGCGACCCGTCTCCCCGTCGATGGGCATGATGCTCGAGACCACCTCGCGCCGCCTGTACGAAGAGCCCGGCCAGGTGCACTTCGGCTCGCCCGACAAAGACCCCGCCCTGCGACTGAAGGTCATCGACGACGCCGGGGCCGCCGGCATCCCGTTCACCACGGGCATCCTCGTCGGCATCGGCGAGACGGTGCGCGACCGCGCCGAGTCGCTGGTCGCCCTGCGCGAGAGCGACGACCGGCACGGGCACGTGCAAGAGGTCATCGTGCAGAACTTCCGCGCGAAGCCCCGCACGGCGATGCAGGGCGCTCCGGATGCCGACATGCACGACTATCTGGCAGCCGTCGCCGTCGCGCGACTCGTGTTCGGCGCCGACATGCGCATCCAAGTGCCGCCGAACCTCTCCGACCCGCGCGAACTGGGGCTGCTGATCGAAGCGGGGATCGACGACTGGGGCGGGGTATCACCCCTGACCGCCGACCACGTCAACCCCGAGCGCCCATGGCCGCAGATCGACGACCTCGCCGCGCAGACCGCGGCGCAGGGCTACGTCCTTCGCGAGCGCCTGACCGCGCACCCCGAGTACGTGGGCGACGCCGATCGCTGGATCGACCCGGCCCTGCACGCTCCGCTCCGCGCCCTGGCGGATGCCACGGGACTCGCGGCCGATGTGAAGCCCGCGGCCGCACCGGCTGCAGCGGGGGCGCCGGGCGCGAGTGTCGTCGACCCCGGCGTGAAGCGCCTGGCCGAGCGGGCGGCATCCGCCCCTCTCGACCTCGGCGATGACGACTGGGCCAGGCTGCTTCGCGCCACCGGCGCCGAGCTCGACGAGCTCACCGCCGCCGCCGACGACGCGCGCCGGTACACCGTCGGCGAGCCCATCACCCTCGTGCAGAACCGCAACCTCACCTCGAGCGGGTTCCGTCGCGCCGGCCGCACCGGCGCGGGAGAGTTCGACCTCGACGACGCCGCCGAGATCGCACGGGATGCCGCCGACCTCGGTGCGACCGAGATCTGCATCCAGGGGGCGCTCCGACCCGACGAAGACGCCTCGGGCTATCTCGACCTCGTGCGGGCGGTGAAGCGCGGGGCTCCCGGCATCCACGTGCACGCGTACCGACCGCTCGACGTGCGCGACCTCGCCGACCGCGGCGGGCTCAGGCTCGACGGCGCGCTCGCAGCCATGCGCGAGGCCGGCGTCGACACCGTCCCCGGCACGGGCGTGAAGATCCTCAGCGAGCGCGTGCGCGCCCTCGTCGCCCCGGGCGACCTCGAGATCGAGCGCTGGGTCGAGGGCATCACCGCCGCCCACCGCGCCGGTTTCCGCTCGACCTCGGTGCTGTTCTACGGGCACGTCGAGACCGCCGAGGAGCGCATCGCGCACCTGCGCCGCCTGCGCGAGATCCAGGCCGAGACCCACGGCTTCGCGGAGTTCGTGCCGATCCCCCTGCCGGGTGGAGACGTCGCCCTCGTCGAGGGTCGCAGCCCCCTCGACGAGCATCGCGCGATGGTCGCCGTGTCGCGCCTCGCGCTGTCGGGGAGCATCTCCCACGTGCAGATCGCGTGGACCCGCGTCGGCCGCGAGGCCGCGGCCGTGCTGCTGCGCTCCGGCGGGGACGACCTCGGCGGCACCCTTTCCGACGGTCGCGTGCGGCCCGACACCGGCATCGAGCAGGGCCTCGAGCTGCCGGTCGCGGCAGCCGAACGCATCGCGCGGAGCCTCATGCGTCCCTTCCGCCTGCGGACCACCGACTACCAGGTCGCCCCCCGACCGGGCGACGGACATCCCGCATGAGGATCATCGACACGGTCGTGGTCGGGGCCGGGTTCGCGGGCCTCGCGATGGCCGGTGCCCTGCGACGAGCGGGCCGCGACGACGTGATCGTGCTCGAGCGCGCGACCGACGTCGGCGGCACCTGGCGCGACAACACCTACCCCGGCGTGGCGTGCGACGTGCCCGCGCACCTGTACAGCCTCGCCGCGCACCCCAACGCGGGTTGGTCGCGCACCTTCGCGCCGGGTGGCGAGATCCAGGCTTACCTGCGCGACGTCGCCGCCCGCGAAGGGCTCGTCGACAAGCTGCGACTGCGCACGCCGATGCTCGGCGCCGCGTGGGACGCCGAGACGTCGGTCTGGCGCATCGACACCGGCAGCGAAGAGCTTCTCGCCCGCTCGCTCGTGCTCGCGTGCGGGCGCCTCACCGAGCCGTTCGTCCCCACGATCCCCGGGCTCGAGTCGTTCGCGGGGCCGCTGTTCCACTCCGCGCGGTACGACCACGACGTCGACCTCACGGGCAAGAGGGTCGCCGTCGTCGGCACCGGGGCGAGCGCCGTGCAGCTCGTGCCCGAGCTCGCGCGTCGCGCCGCGCACGTCACGCTCTTCCAGCGCACCCCCGCGTGGATCGTCCCCCGCGGCGGGGGCGACATCCCCCTCGCCGAGCGCGAACGCCTCGCCGACAACCCCGGCGCCCTGGCCCGCCTGCGGGCCGAGCTCTACGCCGAGGGCGAGCAGCGTTTCGCCTCGCGGTCGGGTGACGCCGTGGCATCCGCCGCCGCTCGCGACGCCGCCCTCGCGCACCTGCACGCGCAGGTCGCCGACCCTGCGCTGCGCGCCGCGCTCACCCCCGACTACGCCTTCGGCTGCAAGCGCGTGCTGCTCTCCGACGCGTTCTACCCGGCGGTGGCGTCGGATGCCGTGACCCTCGAACCCACGGAGCTCGCCTCCGTCGAGGGCTCGACGCTGACCGCCGCGAGCGGCGAGCGATACGAGGCCGACGTGCTCGTGCTCGCGACGGGGTTCGCCTCGGCCGAGCAGCCGTACGCCGACCTCGTGCGCGGCGACGACGAGACCCTCGCCGAACACTGGTCGGCGGGTATGACCTCGTTCGGCTCCACCGTCGTCTCCGGCTTCCCCAACCTCTTCGTGCTCAACGGCCCCAATGCGAGCCTCGGCCACAACTCCGCCGTGCTCATGGCCGAAGAGCAGGCCGC
The DNA here is from genome assembly GCF_032464975.1 of Microbacterium algihabitans. Lineage (NCBI taxonomy): Bacteria > Bacillati > Actinomycetota > Actinomycetes > Micrococcales > Microbacteriaceae > Microbacterium > Microbacterium algihabitans. Next base: position 18,805 of record NZ_JAWDIU010000009.1, on the reverse strand, counting down.
CTACGTGGTGCGCGCCCTCTCCGAACGCGATCGCCGCCCCGAGCGGGTGCTGCGCGTACGCCCCGAGGCCGAAGCGGCCTACACCGCGGAGATCGATGCCGCCGCGGCATCCACTCCCTGGATGACCGGCGGATGCCGCAACTGGTACGTCGACGCCCGCTCGGGCCGGCTCACCCTGCTGTGGCCGGGCACCGTGCAGTCGTTCCGGGAGCGCCTCACCGGCGCCGACGGGTCGGAGTTCGAACCCGCGCACACCCCCGTGCGCAGCTGACCACCTCGCGCACGCCCGTGCGCGCGTCACGCAGAAGGAGACTCATGAGCGTTCCCCTGAGATTCGGCTACAAGGCCTCGAGCGAACAGTTCGGGCCCAACGAGCTGCTCGAATTCGGCGTGCTGGCCGAGGAGGTCGGCTTCGACTCCGTCTTCCTCTCCGACCACCTGCAGCCGTGGATGCACGACGGCGGTCACGCCCCCAACGCCCTCCCCTGGCTCGGCGCCCTGGGCGCGCGCACCGAGCGCGTCATCATCGGCACGAGCGTTCTCACCCCGACCTTCCGCTACCACCCCGGCGTCATCGCGCAGGTGTTCGCGACCCTCGGCGTGATGTACCCCGGCCGCGTCGTGCTGGGCGTCGGCACCGGCGAGGCGCTCAACGAGGTGACCCTGGGTCTCGAGTGGCCCGAGCCGCCCGAGCGCTTCCAGCGCCTCAAAGAGGCCATCACGATCATCAACGAGCTGTGGGCCGGCGAGCGCGTCACCTACGAGGGCACGTACTACTCGGTCAAGGACGCCACGATCTACGATCGCCCCGAGCAGAAGGTGCCGATCTACATCGGCGCCTCGGGACCCGCGGCCACGCGTCTGGCCGGCCGCATCGCCGAGGGCTACATCACCACGAGCGGCAAAGACCCCGAGCTCTACACCGAGAAGCTGCTGCCCGCCCTCGACGACGGCCTGTCGAAGGCCGGCCGGTCGCGCGACGACGTCGACACCCTCATGGAGGTGAAGGTGTCGTACCACCCCGACCACGACACCGCGATGGAGAAGACCCGCTTCTGGGCCCCCCTCGCGCTCACCGCCGAAGAGAAGATGAGCGTGCACGACCCGATCGAGATGCAGCGCCTCGCGAACGAGCTGCCGATCGAGCGCGCGGCCTCGCGCTTCATCGTCTCGACCGACCCCGACGAGCACGTCGAGCGCATCGCGCGGTACGTCGACCTCGGCTTCCGCCACCTCGTGTTCCACGACCCCGGGCACGACCAGAAGGAGTTCCTGCACATGTACGGCGAGGAGATCCTGCCCCGCCTGCGCAAGCGGTTCGCGTGAGGCGCCGGGGTGGCGCGGGGCTGCACATTTCGCGGCACCCCGCCACCCCCGCACGCGAATGTCGGACGGTCGGCACACAATGGAGCCGATGAGCATTCCTGACACCTCCGGCTGGACGATCGTCGTGCCGGTGAAGCCCGCCGCGGTCGGCAAGACCCGACTCACCGACGTCGGCACCGACCGCGAGACCCTCGCGCGCGCCATCGCGCTCGACACCATCGTCGCCGCGGCCGCCGCCGATCTGGTGTCGCGCGTCATCGTCGTGACCGACGATGAGGGCGTCCGCTCCGAGTTCCGCCGCTCGCGCACCGTCGCCGTGGTGCCCGAGGGCGACACCCGCGGTCTCGACGCCGCCATCGCCCTCGGCGCCGAGGCGGCCGGGGTCGGCGTCCCGCGGGCCGCGCTACTCGGCGACGTCCCCGCCCTGCGCCCCGCTGATCTCGACGCCGCGCTCGAGCTCGCGGCATCCGTCGAACGGGGTTTGGTGACGGATGCCGAGGGCACGGGCTCCACGCTCGTCACCGCCCGCGCCGGGGCGGTGTGGGTCTCGGCCTTCGGCCCCGATTCCGCCGCCCGTCACCGGCTACTCGGCTGCACCGATCTGGCCGTGGAGCGCGACTCGACGCTGCACCGCGACGTCGATACGGCGGCCCAGCTGTCCGAGGCCGTGGCGCTCGGCGTGGGTCCGCGGACGTCGGCGGTGCTGTCTGCGGCTGCGGCCTGACCGGGCCGGAGCCTCAGGCCCCGAGCGCTGCCTCCGCGATCGCGGCCGAGGTCGCCTCGTCGCGCATCCACAGCGGGGTGACGACGGCGCGGATCCCCGCGGCCTCCACCTCTGGTGCCCCCGCCGCGTCCTCCTCGGCGAGCAGCCACGCGTCGAGCACGCCGTCCGCCGACCGCGCGCCGTACTGCCGGGCGACGGCCGCGGCGGAGGTCTCGACCCCGATCGCGGTCAGGCAGACGTCGGCCATGCCGCGCACGACCCGCCCGCCGATGATCGGCGAGACGCCGACCACCTTCGCCGACGTGTCCCGCACGGCATCCCGGATCCCGGAAACCGCCAGGATCGGACCGATCGACACGACGGGGTTCGACGGTGCGATCAGGACGACATCGGCCGCCGCAATGGCCTCGGCGACGCCCGGCGCGGGCACGGCATCCGCGATCCCGGGGTTCTCGAAGGCACGGGGGGTGAGCTTCGCGCGGTGGCGCGTCCACCACTCCTGGAAGTGCAGGCGCCCGCCGTCGTCGAACAGCACGTGGGTGTCGACCTCGCTGTCGGTCATGGGGAGCATCCGGATGCCGAGCGGCCACCGCTGCGCCATGCGCGCGAGCACCTCGGTCGGGGTGAGTCCGTCGCGCAGCCACCCCGTGCGCGCCAGGTGCGTGCCGAGGTCGAGATCGCCGAGCGTGAACCACGGCCAGCCCGCGCCCCACGCCTGGAGTTCTTCGTTGACGCGCTCGGTGTCACCGGCCCGACCCCAGCCGCGCTCCGTGTCGTTGACGCCGGCCAGGGCGTACGTGATCGAATCGACGTCGGGCTGCAGACGCACACCAGACAGCCACAGGTCGTCGCCCGTGTTGACGACGACGGTGGCCTCGGGGGCGTTCAGCCGGCGGAGGGCCGCGCGGACGCCGAGGGTGAACTTCGACCCCCCGACTCCACCGGCGAGGACGACGACACGGGGCTGGGGAGGAAGCATTGGTTCAGTCTTCCAGCCGCACGGAGGGCGATCGACCGGAACCGGTGTCGCTCAGCTCGACCGGGCATCGACCGCGGCACCGCCACGCAGCGGCTGCCACGTCGCGCGACGCCGACGCGGGGCCATCGACGTCGGCCACCACGCCGCGAGCCGCGACAACAGCGGCGAGAGGACGGACGGTGCGGGAGGTGCGGGAAGCATGGTTCCAGCCTCGCCGCACGGCATCCGTCGCACATCATCGCAACGGACGAAACGGGTCCTCCTCGAGGATGATCCCGGCTACTGCGCGAGCAGCGTCGGATCCAGCGCCTCCGCGGCAGCCTTCGCCGCGACCGGCAGCGCCTCGAGCACGCGCTCGAGGGCGACCTCGTCGTGGGCGGCGGTGAGGAACCAGGCTTCGAAGACGCTCGGGGGCAGCGAGACCCCGGCATCCAGCATCGCGTGGAAGAAGGGCGCGTACCGGTAGGACTGCTGCGTGAGCGCCGTGGCATAGTCGAGGGGAATCTCGGGCAGGAACGCGACGCCGAACAGCGAGCCCGCGCGCGGCACGGCGTGCACGACGCCCTCAGCCGTCAGCGCCGCGTTCAGCGCATCGGCGACCTGCGTGGCCGCGGCGTCGACCGCGGCGTAGACCTCGGGAGTGGCCAGGCGCAGGGTCGCGAGACCGGCGGCCACCGACAGCGGGTTCCCCGACAGCGTGCCCGCCTGGTACACGGGGCCGAGGGGCGCGAGGTGGTCCATGATCTCGGCGCGACCGGCGAGGGCCGCCAGCGGCATGCCGCCGCCGATGACCTTGCCGTACGTGAGGATGTCGGGCAGGTAGCGCTCGCCCTGCGAGGCCTGCAGACCCCAGAAACCGGCCGGGTGCACGCGGAATCCGGTGAGCACCTCGTCCACGATCAGCAGGGATCCGTGGCTGTGCGCGATGTCGGCGAGGGCGGCGTTGAAGCCGGGGAGCGGCGGGACGACGCCCATGTTGGCCGAGGCGGCCTCGACGATGATCGCGGCGATGTTCTCGCCGTGCACCTCGAACACCTCGCGCACCGCATCGAGGTCGTTGTAGGGCAGCACGAGCGTCTGCGCGGCGATGGGCGCGGGAACACCGGCCGACCCGGGCAGGGCGAGGGTCGCGACGCCCGATCCGGCGGCGGCCAGCAGGCCGTCGGAGTGGCCGTGGTAGTGCCCGGCGAACTTGATCAGCAGGTCGCGACCGGTCACGCCGCGCGCGAGACGGATCGCCGTCATCGTCGCCTCGGTTCCGGTCGACACCAGACGCACCTTCTCGATCGGCTTCAGGTCTCCGACCTGCACGCGCTGCGCGACGAGATCGGCCAGTTCGACCTCGGCCCCCGTCGGAGCACCGAACGACAGACCGCGGGATGCCGCGGACTGCACCGCCCCGACCACCTCGGGGTGCGCGTGGCCGAGCAGGGCCGGACCCCACGAGGCGACGAGGTCGACGTACTCGCGACCCGCGGCATCCGTGATCCGAGGGCCGGACGCCGACTGCACGAACCGCGGCGTGCCGCCCACGGAGCCGTACGCGCGCACGGGCGAGTTGACTCCGCCCGGAATGACGTCCTTGGCGCGAGCGAACCACTGGTCGTTGAGATCGGTCATGGCATCCATTCTTCCGGGCGCCCCTGAGTGAGGGGTCGAAAAGTGTCGCTTCGACGCCGTCCAGGCGACGAGAAGGGACCCCTCACGTGTGAGAGGAGACAGCTCAGAGCTCGGCGCGGAGCCAGCGGGCGGCCTCGACCGCCCAGTACGTCAGGATCGCGTCGGCGCCGGCGCGACGGATGCCGAGCAGGCTCTCCATGATCGCGCCGCGGCGGTCGATCCAGCCGTGGGCCGCAGCCGCCTCGACCATCGCGTACTCGCCCGACACCTGGTACGCCCACACGGGCACGTCGACCGAGGCCTTCACGTCGGCGAGCACGTCGAGATACGGCAGCGCCGGCTTGACCATGACGACGTCGGCGCCCTCTTCGACGTCGAGCAGCGCTTCGCGGACGCCCTCGCGGCCGTTGCCGGGGTCGAGCTGGTACGAGCGGCGATCGCCCTTCAGCTGCGAGTCGACGGCCTCGCGGAACGGGCCGTAGAACGCCCCCGCGTACTTCGCCGAGTAGGCGAGGATCAACGTGTCGGTGAAGCCCTCGGCGTCGAGCGCCTCGCGCACCGCGCCGACCTGACCGTCCATCATTCCCGACAGCCCCAGCATCGCCGAGCCCGCGCGCGCCTGGGCGAGGCCCATCGCGGTGTAGCGCTCGAGGGTCGCGTCGTTGTCGACGGCCCCGTCGTCACGGAGGACGCCGCAGTGCCCGTGATCGGTGAACTCGTCGAGGCACAGGTCGGTCTGCACGACCACCGCATCGCCGACCTCGGCCACCACGGCCTCGGTGGCGCGGTTCAGGATGCCGTTCGGGTCGTCGGCGCCGGAGCCCACCGCGTCGCGCACCTCGGGCACGCCGAAGAGCATCACCCCGCCGATGCGCTGCTCGGCGGCCTCGGCGACCGCGCGGCGGAGGGAGTCCATCGAGTGCTGCACGATGCCGGGCATCGAACCGATCGGGCTCGGCTCGGTGATGCCCTCGCGCACGAACATCGGCAGCACGAGCTGCGAGGGCACGAGGTGGGTCTCGCGAGCGAGACGATGGACGGCGGGGGTGCGGCGCAGGCGCCGCGGGCGGTGCTCGGGGAAGCTCATGAGGTCGATTCGTCGGAGTGCAGGGGGAAGCGGGCGACGGCTTCGATGAGGGAGTCGACGGTCTGGGTCTCGGCCACCACGTCGACGCTCAGACCGGCGCGCTTGGCGTCTTTGGCGGTGCGGGGGCCGATGGCGGCGATGACGGTGGATGCCGGGATCTCGGGGAACTGGTCGACGACCTGCTCCGCGACCGAGCCACTGGTGACCAGGATGGCGTTGATGCGACCCGAGGTGACGTCGGCCGCGATCTTCTCGGTCACGGGCACGCCCACCGTGCGATACGCGACGACGCTGCGCACGTTGTGCCCGGCCTCGATGAGCAGGCGCGTGAGCACGGGCTTGGCGATCTCGCTGCGGAGGGTCAGCACGTTGCGCGGCTCGGTCTCGATCGCGATCATCTGCTCGGCCATGCCCTGCGCCGAGTTGTCGCGCTCGGGCACGAGGTCGACGTGGTAGCCGACGGCCTGCATCGCCGCGGCCGTGGTCTCGCCCACGACGGCGACCTTGGTCTGCGCGGGGATCACGGCCTTAAAGGCGTAGAGCACGTCGACGGTGGTGGCGCTCGTCAGCGTCAGCCAGTCGAAGGCGCCGTCAGCGAGGTCGGCGAGTGCCTGGTCGAGGGTGGCCTGATCGTTCGTCGGCGCGAAGTTGATCAGCGGAGCGATGACCGGAACGGCTCCGAGCTGACGCAGGCTGGCGGCGACGCCGTCGCCCCAGGGGCCTCCGCGCGGCACGAGCACGCGTCGACCGGACAGAGGTTTGGGCACGCCGCCCGTCGAGGGGTTCGGCGTGTTCCAGTGGCCTTCATTCATGTGGTCGACTCTCGTGGTACCAGGTCGGCCGCCCCACGTTCGAGCAACCGACGCGCGGCTTCTCGGCCCGCTCGCGCCGCTCGCGCGATCGTTCCCCCGTCGTCGGCAGCATCCGCTCCGTTGCCACTGCCCGTTTCCCCACCATACCCCGGCGAGAGACGCACGGTTCGGTCGATGCCGATCCGTTGCGTTCCATCGAGCGCGTAGACCACGGCCCGCAGCCGCAGATCACCCTCGGTGAGCGAGGCGTGCGTGCCGACGGGGGCGCTGCACCCGGCGTCGAGCGCCGAGAGCACCGTGCGTTCCGCGGTGATCGCGACCCGGGTGTCCTCGTCGTCGAGCTGCGCGAGGGCCGCGAGGATCTCGGGGTCGATGTCGGTGCGCGTCTCGACGGCGAGCGATCCCTGGCCGGGAGCCGTGGGCCACTCCGACAGGCCCAGGGCCTCGGCCTCGAGACCGCCGAGGTCTCCCCCGAGCCGCGACAAGCCGGCGGCGGCGAGGATCACGGCATCCAGTTCGCCGTCGCGCACGCGCGCGAGGCGCGAGTCGACGTTGCCGCGGATGTCGCGGATGTCGAGGCGCGGGTTGTGCCGCGAGGCCTGAGCGATGCGGCGGGGCGAACCCGTGCCCACCCGCGCGCCCGGGGCGAGAGAGCCCAGGGGAACACCGTCGCGCGTCACGACGACGTCGCGAGCGTCTTCACGCGTCGGGGTCGCGGCGATCACCAGGCCGTCGGGCTGCTGCGTCGGCAGGTCTTTCAGCGAGTGCACGAGGAAATCGCATCGATCGGCGGCGAGCGCCTCGCGCAGACTGTTGGCGAAGACGCCGCGCCCGCCCAGCTGAGACAGCGACGCGCGGTTGACGTCGCCCTCCGACACGATCGGGACCAGTTCGACGGGGCGACCGGATGCCGCGGCCACGGCGTCGGCGACCATCTGCGACTGCGCCATCGCCAGGGTGCTGCGGCGGGTGCCGAGGCGCAGAGGCGCGCTCACTGGAGGATCTCGGGGATCTCGTCGAGGGAGACCAGACGGCCCGTGTAGAACGGCACCTCCTCGCGCACGTGACGACGGGCCTCGGTGTAGCGGAGGTCGCGCATCATGTCGACGAGGTCGGTGAGCACGTCGGCCTCCATCGGCAGGAGCCACTCGTAGTCGCCGAGGGCGAACGAGGCCACCGTGTTGGCGATGACGCCCTTGTAGGCGGAGCCCTTCTTGCCGTGCTCGATGAGCATCTCGCGGCGCTCCGCCTCGGGCAGCAGGTACCACTCGTAGCTGCGCACGAAGGGGTAGAGGCACAGCCACTGCTGCGCCTCGATGCCGCGGAGGAAGCCGGGCACGTGCGAGCGGTTGAACTCGGCGTCGCGGTGCACGCCCATCGCGTTCCACGTGGGCAGGAGGTTCTTCAGCAGCTCGGTGCGGCGCAGGCGGCGCAGATCGCGCTGCAGCGCCTGGGGGTCTTCGCCGTGCAGCCAGACCATGAGGTCGGCGTCGGCGCGCAGGCCGCTGACGTCGTAGAAGCCGCGGACGGTGACGCCGTCGGCCTCGATGAGCGAGACCAGGTCGGCCAGCTCGGTCGCCTCGGAGGCGACGACGGGGTTCTCGGGGTCGCGGCGGAACACGGCCCAGAGCGTGTAGACGGAAGAGGAGCTGTCATCGGACATGCTCCTAGTCTCGTCTCGTCGGGGCAGGGGTCCAAACCCGTTGACTCGGCGGTGAACCACCGCAGGACTCCCCGCGCGAACGCCGAAGCGGCCCGGTCCGGGAGGACACGGGCCGCTTCGAGACGGATCAGCGCGTGTAGGCGCGCACGAGACCCCAGACGGCGAGGCCGACGAGGGCCGCCGCACCGGCGACGGCCGCGATGGCCACCTCGGGGTTCTGCTGCGCCTTGGTGCGGAACTCCTGCACCTTGCGCTCGACGGCTTCGCTCGCTCGACGCGGGGCGTTGGCCTTCACTTCGATCGCTGCCAGGGCCGCGCGGAGTTCGGCGCGAGCCGACTTCACGGGGTCGGTGATGCCCAGCGGGACCGCGGTGCGGGGAACGGGGACGGGGCGATCAATACTCATCGCGGGCCTCCTTCACGATGCGGACGTCTTCGGAGATGGCCGTGCCGGGGTTCTCGCGGTTCGCGAGCTTCTTGAACCGCAGGTATCCGAGCAGAGCGAGGATCGCCGTGATCACGATCATCACCGCGAACACGACGAGCGCCGACAGCCACACCGGCCACCACGACGAGAGCCCGGCGATGACGAAGGCGAAGAACACCGGAATGGCCCAGAACACCACGATGAGGGCGCCCACGAACCAACCGGCGCCGATCCCGGCGTCTTTCGCCGTGCGCTGCGCCCAGGCCTTGGCACCGTTGATCTCGGCGACGACGAGGTTGCGCACGAGCTCGGGGATGTCCCCGATCAGCGTGAACAGGCTGTCGTCGGAACGATCGCGGAATCCGCGGGGAGTGGTCATGCGGTCAGCTCCCGGACGCGCCGGAACCACCCTGAGCTGCCTTGGCGCGCGTGGTGGCGGACTTCTCGGCGCGCTTGGCGTCGTCGACGGAGTCTTCGACCACGTCGGCGACCTCGTGGGCCGACTGCTTCGCGGCACGACCGGCGCGCTCGGCGCGCTCCTGCACGGTGCCCGAGCCACTGGCGGCACCGGTGACCGACTTCGCGCCCTTCCACACCACGCCGGGGACGGACTTGAGGGCCGAGACGCCGAACGCCTTGACCTTCTCCACCTGTCCCTGCACGACGGGCTGGTCCCAGACCTTGCCGGCCTGCGTCTTGATCTGCTCATACCGCTGGCGGCCGGCGCGTGCTCCGAGCACGTAGCCCGCCACGAGTCCGACGACGAGTGCTGCTTTGCCCCTCATGGGGTCTCCTCACGCTCGATCGAGTGCTGGTCGACTCTCACAGTAGTCACGTATGCCGCGTCCGGCATCCGCCCTTGACAGCACGACGCCCATGCACGAGGGCGCGGGCGCTCAGGTGCGCCAGAGAGCGGCGCTGCGCACGCGGTCGGCCTCGTCGCGCGCGTCGGGGATGACCTGCGCCAGCCCCGTGCCCGACACCCACGCGCCCGTGACACCGAGGCCGTCGACGGCACGGACCGCGGCGCGCGCGGCCGACGTCGCGGCGGCGCGGCCGATCGTGGCCGCGGGTTGCGACTGCACGTACCGCACCCGGTGGGAGTCGATCAGGGCGGATGCCGGGAGCTCCACGCCCAGCATCGCCGCGGCCTCGGTGCGCGCCAGGTCGGCGGCGGAGGCGTCGTCGAGTGCCGCCGTGGCGGGCTCCTCGCCCTGCGCGCCGAACGAGACGCGCACGACGTGCACGCCGGGCTCGGCCGCGTCGCGCACCCAGTCCCACTTGGCGCTGGAGTGCGTCATCGCCTTGGCGACGTGGCTGCCGGGCACCGTGAGCACTCCGGTTCCGCGCGGAGCGGCGTCGAGCACCGGGGCGTTCACCACCAGCGTCACCACCTCGACGACGGGAGCGACCGGGTCGCCGATCTCGAGGCCCGTCACGACGGGGGCGAGCAGTTCGCGGGCCGGGCCCTCGGGGAGGGCGACGAGCACGGCGCGCGCCGCGAGCGGCTTCTCGTCGACCGAGGTGACGACCGCCCAGCCGTCGCTCGTGCGCTCGAGCTTCTCGGCGGCCACACCGCGGCGCAGCTCGACCCCGGCCTCGTCGAGCACCTCGACGAGCCGGTCGACCAGGCGCGACATGCCCCCGACGATCCCCTGCACGGCGCCGCCCGGCGCGGGGGCCTTGCCCGCCCCCGTCGCGACGGGCACGTCGGACGCCGGAGCGTCGGCCGGGCGCGCGGCGGGGCGGCTCGCGCGGAGCTCGGCCACGGCACCGGTGAGCGACCCGACGCGCGTGAGCGCGGCGTTGAGGCCGGGAGCGGCGAGATCGACGTCGATGTCGTCGGGCCGCGCGGAGTAGACCCCACTGGTGACCGGCGCAACGAGACGGTCGAGCACCCGCGCGCCCAGGCGCGAGCCCACGAGCTTGCCGAGGCTGTGCGTGTGGCCGATCGTGAGCGGCGGACGCAGGCGATCGAGATAGGCGCGCCACGCACCCGGCCAGCCGATCACGCGTCGCACGTCGGGGGCGAAGGGATTGTCCGGGATGCCGAGCACCCCGCCCTTCGGGAGGGGCGCTGCCCCGACCCCGGGCACGCCCGCGACCCACGCACCGGCCGGGTTCGGCGAGACGACCTCGCCCGCGAGACCGAGCTCGTCGAGGAGCCCGCGCACGATCCCGCCGCGCGTCGCGAAGCTCTCGGCACCGACGTCGAGCGTCATTCCACCGACCTCGGCCGAGCGGACGACGCCGCCGAGCACGTCGGTCGCCTCGAGCACCGTCACGCGCAGCCCGACCTTCGCGCACTCGCGCGCGGCGACGAGGCCCGCGACGCCCCCGCCGATCACGACGACGTGCGTGTCATGGGCCTGGCGCACGAGCCGGTCGAGGGACTCGCTCACGCGTCTTCTCCGTGGGCCCGGGCGACGATGCGCGTCAGCACCGTGGGGTCGGTGTCGGGCGGGACGCCGTGACCGAGGTTGAGCACGTGGGCACGGGCCGCACGTCCGCGGGCGAGCACGTCGTCGACGTGGGCGGCCAGCACGGGCCACGGCGCCCCCAGGAGCGCGGGGTCGATGTTGCCCTGCAGCGTCACGTCGGGGCCGACGATCGCGGCCGCTTCGTCGAGCGGCATCCGCCAATCCACGCCGACGGCGTCGGCCAGGCCCCCCAGGCGCATGTCGTCGAGGAAGGCGCCCGTGCCGACGCCGAAGTGGATGCGCGGCACCTCGATGCCCTCGAGCGCCTCGGTGGAGTGCGGCGCGATGAACTCGCGGAAGGTCGCAGTCGAGAGGGATCCCGCCCACGAGTCGAACAGCTGCACCGCCTGGGCGCCGCCCTCGATCTGCGCGTCGAGGAACGCCCGCGACACCTTCGCCAGCCACCCCGCGAGACGGTGCCACGACTGCGGATCGGCGTGCATCATGCCGCGGGCCCGCAGATGCTCCTTCGAGGGACCGCCCTCGACGAGGTACGCGGCCAACGTGAACGGAGCGCCGGCGAAGCCGATGAGCGGCACCTGGTCGCTCAGCTCGGCCGTCACCCGGCGGGCGGCTTCGCGGATCGGGTCGGCCGCGGCGGCGACTTCGGCCGGATCGATCGAGGTGACGCGCTCGACGTCGGCGGCGGTGCGCACCGGGTCGGCGAACACCGGACCGCGCCCCGGCTCGATGACCACGTCGACACCAGCCAGCCGCAACGGCACCACGATGTCGCTGAAGAAGATCGCGGCATCCACGTCATGTCGACGGATCGGCTGCAGCGTGATCTCGGCGGCGAGGTCGGGCGTCAGGCACGCGTCGAGCATGCGCGTGCCCACCCGCAGCTCGCGGTACTCGGGAAGGGAGCGACCCGCCTGGCGCATGAACCACACGGGCTGGCGCTCGGGACGGTCGCCGCGGAGGGCACGGAGAAGGGGCGCGTCGGGTATGGCCATGGCATCCATCCTCCCATCCGACCCCTGAGCGCGAGGGGGATGCCTTGACGTCGAGAGGCCACCCGGAATACCCCGAGGAGGCCGGGCGTAGAATATCCACGTGTTGTTGTGCGTCAGCGCGAGTCACAAGACCGCGCCCTTCGAGCTCCTCGAGCGGCTCAGCGTACCCAGCACCCCCGTCGCTCCCTTGATCGCCGCGCACGACGATCTCGTGCAGGGTGCGGTCGTCGTCGCGACCTGCAACCGTTTCGAGGCCTACGTCGACATGGACGAGCCCGTCACCGCGGCCGTCGCCCTCGGCATCGACGCCACCCTGAGCGCGATCGAAGCCGCCACCGGCGTGCCCGCGAGCGAGCTCGAGGGGTCATACACCGTGCTCGGTGGCGACGACGTGGCCGAGCACCTGTTCTCGGTGGCATCCGGTCTCGAATCCGTCGTCGTCGGCGAGGGCGAGATCGCCGGTCAGGTGCGTCGCGCACTCACCGAGTCACGTCAGCTCGGCACCACCTCCGCCGAACTCGAGCGCCTGTTCCAGCGCGCCTCCGAGGCGCAGCGCGGCGTGAAGAACCACACCGCGATCGGTCGCGCGGGCCGCTCGCTCGTGCGCCTGGGCCTCGAGCTCGCCGACAGCCGCATCGCCGACTGGTCGACCCTGCGCGTGCTGCTCGTGGGCACCGGCGCCTACGCCGCCGCCACCGTCGCCGCCCTGCGCGACCAGGGCGCCGAAGACATCTCGGTGCACTCCCCCTCGGGCCGCGCCGCGAAGTTCGCCGCGAAGCACGGGCTGCGCGCGATCTCGGCCGAGACCTTCCCCTCGGCCGTCGCGCACGCCGACCTCGTCATCACCTGCACCACGAGCGAGCACCACGTCGTCAGCGCCGCGACATTCGCCGCCGGACGCGGGGCCTACGAGACCGCCGTCGACGACAGCACCGGCGTATGCCCCGTCGACCACACCGCGCGTCGCCTCGTGATCGACCTGGGCCTGCCCCGCAACGTCGACCCCGACGTGGCCACCGTGCCCGGTGTCGACCTGCTCGACCTCGAGACCATCCGCCTGCACGCCCCGCTCGAAGAGCTCCAGGCCACGGATGCCGCGCGCGACCTCGTGCGCGACGCCGCCCGCCGCTTCACCTCGGTCGGCGAGCGCAAGAACATCACCCCCGCCGTTGTCGCCCTGCGCGCCCACGTCTTCGGGGTGCTCGACACCGAGGTCGCCCGCGTGCGCGCCCGCGGCGACGAGAACGGCCAGACCGAGCAGGCGCTGCGCCACCTCGTCGGCGTGCTGCTGCACACCCCGACCACACGGGCGCACCAGCTCGCCGAGACCGGTCGCGCCGACGAGTACATCGACGCGCTGTCGGCCTTGTTCGGCATCGAGGTGGCCGAGCCCGCCGCTCCCGCGCGCGGCGAGATCGCCGACGCGGGCTGACTCCCCCCTCGGGCAGGATGGATGCCGTGAGCACTCCGGCATCCGAGGTCTACGTCGTCGCGGGCGAACCCCGCCGGGGCAACGCGCTGCGCTGGGTGGCGACGTTCGCCCTGGGCCTGCTGCACATCGAGGACGACGCGCCCTCGGTGACCGAGACGGTCATCCGCCGCGTCGACGGCTCGCTCGTGAAGCGGCTGAAGCCGGGGAGCGTCGCGCACTTCGAGGTGCAGATCAGCGAGGCGGCCGAGGATCTGCTCGAGATGGATGCCGTGCCCTTCGCCCGCAAGTGGATCGCGGAACCCGCCTGAGCGCACAACCGGGGGCGCGGGGTGCCGGGTCACGGGAGCGCGAGGTCGCTCAGAGCGCGAGACTGCATCTCGCTGACATCTCCGCTGCAGGCTGACGCCCCCTTTGTCAGCGAGTTGCAGTCTCGGCGATTTCGGGCACAGTCGACTCCCCCCGAGCGCGCCGTCGAGCGCGCGAGCGCCCCGCGCGCTCGGGTGCGCGGGAGAATGAACGCATGAGCCTGCGCATCACCGACGACCCGGCCGCCGACGAGCTGCTGTCGACCAATCCGCTCGCCCTGCTGATCGGCATGCTGCTCGACCAGCAGGTCGCCATGGAGACGGCGTTCGCGGGCCCGCTGAAGATCCAGGAGCGCACGGGGTCGGTCGACGCAGGTGCGATCGCTCATCAGGATCCCGACGAGTTCGCCGCCGCGTTCTCGCAGTCGCCCGCCGTCCACCGCTACCCGGGATCGATGGCGGGGCGCGTGCAGGCGCTCTGCGCGGCGATCGAGCAGGACTGGGACGGCAAGGCCGAGAACCTCTGGACGCGCGACGACCCCGACGGAAAGACCGTCCTGAAGCGCCTGAAGGCCCTGCCGGGCTTCGGCGAGCAGAAGGCGAAGATCTTCCTCGCCCTGCTCGGCAAGCAGCGCGGCTTCGACGGCGCCGGGTGGCGCGAGGCCTCCGCGCCGTACGGCGAAGAAGGGTCGTTCCGCTCGGTGGCCGACATCGTGAGCCCGGAGTCACTGACGAAGGTGCGCGAGCACAAGCGCGCCGCGAAGGCCGCCGCGAAGGAAGCGAAGGGCTGACTCCCTCCCCAGGCGATGAAGCTGCGGTCGACCGATCCGGCTCATTCCTCGGCGGCCCGCCGGCTCAGCGCAGCGACCGGATCGCCAGAGCCACCGCCTTGAGCTCGCGGATGCGCCGTTCGTAAGTGGCCGCCACGAAGATGAGCACGGCTCCGGCGATGCCGATCCAGACCCACAGCAGGCCGGACGCGCTCACATAGAGAGCCGAGATCCACGGCCACAGCTGCGCGACGGCATGCACGATGAGCACGATGCCGGCGAGCAGCACCGGAGCCTGCCACCGAAGACGCACCCCCGCCAACAGCACCGCGAGGGCCACGACGCCGAGGGCGATCGCGCGCCACAGCGCGTTGTCGGCCGTGAAGTCGAACAGCAACGAGGGCACCAGCAGCAGAACGAGACCGGGGCCGAGGGTCGGCCAGGTGCGCAGGGGCGGACGGCGTCGAAGCGAACGGATGCCGTGGACGACCAGGGCGATCGCGAGCGGAGCGGTGGCCGCTTCGACGGGGTCGGCGGCACCGATCGCGAACGCCGCGACGGCGAGGACCGCGGCCGCTCCGAAGCTCGACCAGAAGACAAGCGTCGCCGAGGAAGCGCGCCAGCACAGCCCGATGGCGAGCACGGCGGCGAGGGTGACGACCAGCCGCAGCGAACCCTCGCCGGTCGAGAGCCGGAGGATCGAGAGCACGACCGCGACCGCCGGAGCCGCGATGACGAGGGCGGTCGGTAGCGCCCGCGTGACGTCGGGGCGATGCAGAACGAGCAGCACCGCGATTCCCACCAGGGGCACGGTGGCGACGAGCATCCAGACGTCGAAGAGCGGGGTGGTGAGCTCTCGCACGGCGCGCAGGGAGGCGGCGAGGGCGAGGGCGAGTGAACCGACCGCCACGACGGGCACGACGAGCGGCGCGAGCGCGCCGCGCAGCCGCAGCGCCGCCCCGACGACCGCGACCGCCGCGACGATCACGATGAGAGCGCGCACCAGCGACGAGTCCGCGAGCGCGGCCGAGGGCAGGAGTCCGACGGCGAGGCCCACCGCGGCCAGCGCGACGAGGACGGGCGGGAGCGGGCGGGAGCGCGACAGCAGCGCGCCGGCGACCCACGCCAGGGCGAGGGGCACCGTCATCCACTCGATCGGCCGCACGTCGGCAGCGACGCCGACGAGGGCGACGAGGGCCGCTCCCCCCAGAGCCGCACCGGCGAGCGGAGCCCCCAGCACGGGACGAGCGAGACGAAGGCCGACGACGCCGAGCGCACCCAGCAGCGCGACGGCACCGACGGCGCGGACGATCGCCCCCTCACCGGCCGCGACCAGCACGGTCTCACCGAGCGCGAAGACGATCACCGCCGTCACCGCTACGGCTCGCGCGAGCGCCGGGGCCCACGTCGACGCGCGGCGGGCCAGCCCCGCAGCGGCGGCCAGGACCGCCGCGGCCGTGACGAGCACGACGAGATCGACGAGGCCCAGGTCCGGTCGAATCACGGCGTGCCCGATCTGCGAAACCGTGAGCAGCACGAGGGCGAGCGCCCCGGCGGAGCCGACCGCCACGGGGAGCTCGTCGGGAGTGCGCGGCGGACGCAACCAGGCTCCGAGCACGAGGACGGCGACCGAGACCAGGGCGATGACGACCGCGCGGGTCGGATCGGCCGGGTCGGCGAGAGCCGTGGGCACGAGGGCCAGCGTCGTACCCGACGCGGCGATGACCGCGGGGACGGCGGCCGAGCGCCCCGCGACGAGGCGCCGCGCGCGTTCGTGTCCCGCCGCGAGGGCGAGCAGCGCGAGGCCGACGGGAAGCGTGTAGAGCTCGACGGGTTCGGCGTCCGCCCAGAACAGGCGCGTCCACAGGGCGACGGCCCCGAAGACGAGCGCGAGCCAGACGAGGTGCCGACGCGCTCCACGCGAGGTGAAGAGGCCGTCGGCATCCGTCGCCCACAGCACGGCGGTCACGGCGGCCAGCAGCAGCGGAATCCAGCGGACGCCGTCGGAGGGGACGCCGACGATCGAGAGAAGCACCACGATCGCCGTGCCCGCGTCGAGGAAGACGCGCACCGGCCGATCGTCGCGGAGGGCCCGCAGGGCCACCGCCGCCGCGATCACGGCGATCGCCCCCAGCACGACCGCCCGCGCGAGCGGATCCGCGTCGACGAGTCGGAGCACGGCGCCGGCGGCCGTCGCGACCAGCAGCGGCACCAGCACGGCGGAGGCGGGGCGGGCCACGCGCCATGACCGATACGGCGGCGAGACCACCACCGCGCACGCCGCGGCCGCGACGGCGGCGGAGGCGAGCAGCCACACGTCGATCGCGCGGGCGGCGGGGACGATGCCGGCGAGACCGAGTCGCCAGTCGTCCGCCGCCGCGACGAAGCGCGTGAGCAGGGCGAGGGCACCCGCCACGACGACGACCGCGAGAGCGGTGAGCGCCCCCGCCTCGCGCTGGGCGGAGTCGAGACCGAGCCGGCGAGCGAGCGGGACCACCACGATGAGCAGCGCGAGGGTGCCCACGGCGAGGGCGACCGTGAAGGGAGAGGCGCCCTCGATCACCACTCCGGTTCCGGAACGGAGCGCCGTCGGTGCGAACAGAGCGCTGACCGCGGCGAACAGCACCACGGCGACGGTCGAGGGCACGCGCAGCGTCGGATGCGCCCCCGCGACGGCGGCGAGCACTCCCAGGGCGACGACCGTTGCGAGGGCCCAGGCGAGAGGAGACGAGAACGACAGCAGCCACCCCGTGCCGAGAGCCAGGGTGCCGACCACTGCCGCGAGGCCGATGTCGCCGCGCCGACGGCGCAGGACCACGACGGCGGCCACGGCGAGCGCGAGGCACCAGAGCACGACGAGGAGTAGCACGCGCAGCTGCGGTCCCGCGAGCAGCGCGACGGTCGCGGCCATGCCGAGCGCGAGGCCGCGACGCTCGGCCCAGCCCCCGAAGATCCGCCACACGAGGATCGCGAGGGCGACCAGCGCCACGAGGGCGATGACGGCGGCGGTCGACGTGGCATCCGGAGCATCGGCCTCGAGGGCGGATCGCCCGAAGATCGCGATGACCCACCGCAGCGGAGCCCCGAACGACAGCAGCGCCCAGCCGAGGGGCACGAGAGCGGCCAGGCCCGCGGCGACGGCGGCCGACAGAGCGGCCGAGTGCAGGGTCGTGCGACCCACACCGGCGGCGCTGCGCCGCGCGGCCACGTCGAGCACGAGCGCCACGGCGCCCGCGACGAGCACGGGCATGGTCGCCGCCAGCGTCGCATCGGCGGCGCGGGCGACGGTGCCGGCGATGCCCACGCCGAGGGCGAGCACGGCCGCGACCGCGGCCACCGGCGCGAGCCGCGCGGCCCCCTGCCGTGCGAACGACCACGCGTGCACGGCGAGGGCGAGGGCCAGGGCACCCGCGAGGATCACGGGGGTCGCGGTGTTGGCGGGGTCGACGAGCAGCGACATCGCGAGGGCGACCATCGCGCCGAGGGCGGAGAGGCCGCGCACGATCGCCGTCTCGACCGTCAGCGCGATGCGAGGGCGGGCGAGCCGAGGGGCGAAGGGGGCCGCGAGAGCCACGACCACCAGCACCAGTCCCCAGGCCCACCAGCCGAACGCCGCGTCGCGGGTGAGCAGGCCCGCGGCCAGCATCGCAGGACCGACCGCGAGGGCGAAGACCGCGGCCGACAGCGGGGCGCGCAGGCGCGACCGACGCGCCCATCCCACGAACACGACGCCGGCGACCGTCGTCGTGGCGCCCCAGTAGACGGCGGCGTCGACGTCGGCCGTCGCCCCCAGGTCGTTCGCGCGCACGGCCCATACATCGAGCCCGACGAAGGCGATGCCGAGCAGCGCGATGCCCTCGGCGGTTGCGCCGAGTCCGCGCCGCCGCAGGATCGATGCCGTGGCGATCACGCCCGCCGTGACGAGCGCGATGACGATCGAGCGCAGCACGAGGCCGCCGTTGATCCACGCGACCGTCAGGAAGAACGCCGCGGCCACCGCAAGCAGCACGACGCCGACCGAGAGCAGGAACACCTGCACGCCCGAGCGGCGCGGCCGGGCGGGGTCGGCAACGGGGGGTGCCACGCCGGGCGGCGGCACGACCGGCGGTACAGCGGCGGACGGCGGCACGGACCCGGATGCCGCTGCGGCGGGCGCGGTAGCGACGGGCGGCGCGGCGGCGGGCGCAGCAGCGACAGCCGGCGCGGAGCCGGGCGCAGCAGCGA
>NZ_JAWDIU010000008.1:0-138147 GCF_032464975.1 Microbacterium algihabitans | reverse complement strand
CCTCCTCCCCCCCCCCCCCCCCCCCCCCGCAGCAGCAGTAACGACGTACGCCCCGCAACGGACCTTCGAGCCGATATTCGGTCATCCGACACAAGCGGCGCCTACCTCGTGTGGTTAAGGGGCGCGGCCGCTCCTCGCACCAGCGTGTGCCATCGCTCGTCCGAGCTCGTCGTCGAAGTCTCGTGACAGTGGCGGTTTTCGTAACGGCTGGTGCCGTGATGGCCGATGTCGCTTGGTGGCTGGAAGCTAGAGCGACCGCGCGACACGGATACTCGTCAGGTCGAGCGGGCGGAGGCTCTCTCCCTTGACTGCTGCCCGCAGCTCTCGGTCTCGACAGGGACGTCGGACTTGTCCGCCAGCCGCGGGCCGGACCTGGCCTAGCCGAGTACGCCTGACCAAACCGGGGTGGGATCATCCGGGCGCAGCCAAAGCCAGGTAACACCGTCGACAAGGCGACCGTGGTTCAGCGCGTCGCCAGCGGGCTCCCTCATCGACTCGGCGGCGTCAGCACCCGTCGAAGCCGGCTCTCCGTCGATGGCATGAGGTGGGAAGGTGATGCGGCGCCCCAGGACAACGTCGCCGTCGATGACCCGTCGATACACGACGCACACGCTAGATGTCGACTCGACCCAGATGCCGAAGATCTGGAGTTGGTCGGGAAACGAGACAAGGACGTCTCGGACGAGAGCCGCGAGAACAATGCTCGCATCGGAGAAGGCTTGTGTATCTACGAGACGCGCCAATCTTGTTGAGACCATTGGGAGGGGGACAATGCAGGGTCGCGCACGGTGCGGAGTGCATGATTGCCGTCTTTATCGCGGCAGCGGGCAGAGCCCAGACTGTTCAGTTGAGCTCCCCCGACGCCGGCTCCGACGTCGCGAGCGTGGACCGCGAGACCGTTGCGGAGCGCGCGAAGGCGCGTGCGTTTCGGATGTAGCTGATCTGCAGAGGCACGACGACAGCGAGGACAACGACGAGCGCGATAAGGAACACCGCAGCGAAGGCAGTGATGGGCGACGTTTCGTCCCACGAGGTGAGGTTCGCGACCTGCATCAGGCCTAGGGCGGTGTACAGGGTGACGAGGTTTGCCAGCTGGTAGGTCATGAGGACCACGGCGAGCGGGGCGTAACGGACCGCCGCCACCTCGTCCTCCGCCGACAACGGCACCTTCTTCCCGCGGACCACGACCTTGGCGATCGTCCGCAGCCGCCCGATGTCTCCGTCGACGAGGGCCCGCGCCCGTCGCCCTAGCCGTAACGAGGGCAGTAGGGTCGTGGCGCCCCCGACGATAAGCGTGAAAGCGACGCTAAATCCCGCGAGGAGCCACCACCCATCCTCGATGTCGAGGGTCAGGGTCCAGGACGATCAAGGCACAGCCGACGACTACGACGGTGAGCAGGGTGACCAATACCAGGCGCCGGATATCTCGGCGGCGTTCCTCCAGCGGATAGAGATCGTCGACCGGCGACAGCACCGCAGCCCGTTCTGAACGGCGAATGGCGTTTCCAACCGCGAAAGACGCGCCCAGCAGGGCCGCTCCCCCGACAATGAACACCACAACAATCCATCCAGGTGCGCCCTCGAGAGCCGCGTACCCAATGATGAGGGCCGCCGACACCACCTCCACGGCGAGAACTGAGACCCATAGCCGTCGATAGATCCTTTGCGAACCCGTCGACTGGTGGGGGTTCCAAAACGCCAACCACGAACCGAGGACGACGGGAGCGACCGTGAACCCGGCGCCGGCAGCCACCCCCATCAGTAGAGCTCCCCCGGACGACTTTGACGACGACGTCCCCAGCAGGAAGCCCGATCCCACTGTGAGCAGAAGCACCAGCACGAGGGCGGCAACAAAGACAATCACGCGCGCCGCCCGCGGTTGTGTGCCGGCCATCAGCATCCTGTCCGCGCCCCAGGTGAGCGTTAGCCGCACCCTACCGCGCGTTGCCCGCAGGGGGTCGTTGCGCACGAGCAATGGCTCGAATGTGGGAGCGTCAAGCGCGCTGCTCTTCCCTACTGCCAGACAACCCCGCACGCGTCTCAACGTGCCCCAGGCAATCATCCAACGAGTCACTGGACGGTTGCATTCAGGTCGGGCCATACCTGGTTGAACCGCCGCCTGTGAAACGGGGTTGCTCGTGCTGAGACGGTCGACGCGCAGAGATTAGCCTTGCCCAGTGCCCGTCCGTAGTTGATAGCTCCACCGGACGGGAGGCACCGAAACGCGTTCGGTTGTCGCCGGTTGAGCTACAACCGCCACACTGAGTGCGTCGAAAACCCGAAGGAAAGTATCTAAGGTCGGGTTCGCAAAACCTCCATTACGAGACTGGCCGCGTTCCAGACTCCCGTATGTCACGACAGCCAAGCCTGCCTTGAACGCCACATCTTCCTGAGACAACCCGTGCATTGTCCGGGTCGTTCTCAGCAGGTCGCTCAGAGCACACGCGGCACGGAAGTGACTCTCCCCCGGTGCACGGTCTGGACCATCGAGCTCTCTTGAAATTTTCAAAACGGTCTCCCCCAGTTCCCGCCGACGCTCACTTTCTCACCAAAGCGACGAGCAGGGCAGTCCGCCTTTTGGGGGACATGGCGTGACAGACCCGCAGATGCCGGGAGATCGAGGTCCTTACAGTGATGTGTGGTCCGTGACCAGTGCGTATGTGTTCTGGCCAACGCGGCGCTGCCGTTCGACCGTGTGCGTAACCGCTCAGCACACAGTCGAACAGGAGAGCCACAAGATGAAGACCCAATCTCTAGAATTCCGCCGCAGCCGCGAGCGCCGATCGTTACGGGCTAGGTGGGTCGCGGGCATCGCGGCGATCACTGTCGCACTGGGAATCTCGGTGGTGGGCGCCGCACCAGCACATGCCGTTGGAAAGTGCGATTTCGCCGTCCTCATCACGGCGCGCGGTGTCGACGCCAGCGGTGGAAGTAATCTTCAGAACGGTCGCGTATGGCTGAGCGGCGGGCATGGACCACAGCTGCAGCCTCTCGTCAACGCGATGACGACCCGGGCCGGCACCATGGGAATGCCCCTGTTTGTCGAGAGCTTGGCGTGGGACGCATCCTCGAAAAGCAGCGGCTTTTGCGCAGGATCCGTGTGGGCCGGCGTGAACACACTTGTCCAGGAGATCAGGTCAATCTGGAACTCCTGCGGAACCAAGCCAATCATCTTTCTCGCCGGTCACTCAGGTGGCGGCCACGTCGTGATGGACACACTTCAGTACCTTCGGGGCACACCTGAGTCATCCATGATCCGCGGTGCCGTTGTGTACGGCAATCCAAGCAACGTCTAAACCATCCTGGAAGGACACCCTCGAGCGCAAACACGAACGGCGTCTTCGCGCGCTCAAGCGCCGATGCAGCCGCTCTCGGAAACTGGTACCGCTACTACGGTTGGTCCTTCGACAACCCCAGCAACCCCAACCCCGGCTACCAGTCCGAGATCCGGTCCTACTGCAACAACATCGACTGGGCATGCACGGGAGCCGCCAACGCCGGGTGGGGCCAAGCCGCACACAACGACTACACCAAGTACACGAACGAAGCACGAGACTGGCTAATCTACTTGATCAACGCATCCTGATGGGATCAGAACATGGGAAGCAATGAGAGCGTCAAGTCCGATCGGCGTCGGTCGACGGTCGCGCCCGCGATTGCGGTAGCAATTCTGCAGATCGTCGTGACGATCGTGACTTACGTCATGTGGGCGATCGATGCCATCCACGTTTACGGCTGTTGTGGATTTGAACGCAGTGAACTCCACCGCCTCGTTTTCCTCATCCCAACAACGATTTCATGGGCAGGAACTTTAATCGCTATCACCATCGGATATTGGCTCCGGAAGTCGCCGGCATGGGTACCGGCGGCCGGAATAGCGATCATCATCGGTGCGTACATCGTGTCCAGGATTGTCGGCTACCAGGGCACGTAAATAGCAGTTTCAAGGAACAAACGAGGAGCGTCGGGACAGGATTCTGGATTAATCCGGTCCCGACGCTCTGAGGGCGCTCACGGCGCGCGCGTCCGTGGCCCGGACTGACCGTAGACGCGACCGGCCTCCAGCATCGACGCGTTTGCGCTGGGCCCCTCCCACCAGGGCGCAAGACTTTACGGGCAGTGTGGACCCCGCCGCGGATGTAAGCGGACGCGCCGGACCCCGCCCCTATCGCCAGCGCCATCGACGGATCAGTGGTGGGCCTGTTAACCCAGCAGTCTCGACATGAGGCCCATCACGATCTACATAAAACTGCCTATGTCTACGGTTCCACTAGACTCTGCTAGTCATTGATAGATGGAGGCGCCATGGATCGTGTTCGCAATCCCTACTCCCCCGGGGCTGGACGGAAGCCTGCCGCCCTTGTCGGACGTGACGACGCGATTCGCGCGTGGGCGACCGCGTTGCAACGAGCTGAGCGCGGCCGCACCGATCAACCCTTCGTGCTGTACGGGCTCCGTGGGGTCGGTAAGACCGTCCTGCTGTCGGAGTTTCGCCGCAACGCGAGCAAGCGGGGCTGGATCGTTGCCCAGATCGAGGCCGGGTCAGGGAAGACGCTGCGGGAGCTGCTCGGGGAGGCGCTTTACGCACCACTGTCGGACCTCGCACAGCCCACTGCCGGAAAGCGACTACTGAAAGCGATCAGGACCGCCCTGAGTTTCAAAGCGTCGTACGACACCACCGGGACCTGGTCGTTCGGGCTGGATCTGTCTGGAGTGGATGGTGGCGGCGCCGACACCGGAATCCTTGACACTGATCTCCGCAAGCTCCTTCGCGACCTCTCCGACGCAGCCGAAGAACAAAACATTGGCGTGGCCATCTGCATCGACGAAGCACAAGACCTCAACGTGAGCGAACTCACCACCTTGTGCACCGTCGCTCATGCCGCAGCCCAAGATGAGTGGCCACTGCTATTCGCCTTCGCCGGTCTCCCCAGCCTGCCGCGGATCATGGCCGAGGCGAAGTCATACGCCGAACGCTTCCAGTACTTCCGGATTCAGCAGATCGACGAAACCGTGGTCGCCGAGGCCCTCACCATCCCCGCCGCCCAGGAAGACGCCGAATGGGAGGACGACGCCATTGACCTCGTCGTGGTGAGCTCCGGCCGGTACCCCTACTTCCTGCAGCAGTATGGGCAGGAATCGTGGAACGTCGCAGTCGGCCCCACCATCACCAAGCACGACGCCCAGCTGGGAATCCTGCAGGGCAACAATCAGCTCGACAACGGGTTCTTCCGCGCACGATGGGACCGCGCGACACCTGCCGAGCAGCAATACCTTCGTGCGATGGCCATCGACGGCGACACAGGCAGTTCCTCCGGGGAGATCGCCTCACGACTCGAGAAGAAGCCTAAAAGCCTCGGGCCCACTCGAGCCGCCCTCATCAACAAAGGACTCGCCTTCGCCCCCGAGCACGGCGTCGTGGCATTCACCGTTCCCGGCATGGCCGCCTTCATCGCCCGACAAACCACGGCCTGACCCCAACGCAAGGCTTTCCATAACAGCATCGACCTCGTGTCCATGTGCAACTGGGCTGGCACCGCCTCACCAATGATGCGGCTCATTGTGCCCCACTCTCCCGTTCGTGACGCGGGCCTGATGCCAGACTTCCATGGCCCCCAGTGTGTCCGACGTAAGAAAAATATGGGCACGGGTGGGGGGCAGGGCGCCCGCGCAGCTCGCGTGACGATATCTAGGAATCCACGACAGCTACGCGGGCGGCGGCGCCGAAGGTGACGCGCAGCGGCACGATCAGGGCCACACCCGCGACGCAACACGCACCGACAACCTCAAGCCGCGACTACAAGCCGTCTCGGCTCTGCGCCCGTCAGGCAGCGGGATGCTTTAGACGTGACTGGGCTAAAGGTTCACACTTGTAGTGGCTGGTCGGTGTGGAGCTTTGCTGGTTACCCACGCCGACCAGTCAGCCCATCGGCGGGGTGCGCCGGTGCGGTTGGGGTGTTCACTTGCGACGCAGGTACCACCACTTGCGTCGACGCTGCGGCTGCGGCGCAGGTGTCATCGAATACGATTCCGGTGACTCGCTCCGTCGGATGCGGCGCCCCTCCCGCACATCTTCCCGTTCCTTCTCCTCGGCTTTGTCGCTCTTGCGGGTGTCGCGGGCGGGAAGCTGGATGTCCTCCTCAGCGGCGATGCCCGCTTGCAGTTGGCGTCCGCGCTCGAGTTCCGCGTCGAACTCGGCGCCGAAAAGCAGGGCGAGGTTGGCGATCCACAGCCAGAGCAGGAAGATGATGACCCCGGCGAGGGAGCCGTAGGTGCGGTCGTAATTAGAGAAGTTGGCGACGTAGAACCCGAACCCGGCTGTCGCCGCCCCGAGCACCACAATGGCGATGACCGCGCCGATACTGATCCACCGAAACTTCGGTTGTTTCGCGTTGGGGGTGGCGTAATACAGCATCGCCACAAGAAACACGACGACAAGCAGCATGACGGGCCACTTGGCGATGTCCCACGCGAGCTGCACTCCTGGGCCAAGGCCCAGGGCGTTACCGATGGCTACGGTGACGTCGCCGGAGACGACCAGACCGAGAGCGACGAGCACGAGAGCGACAACTGCGATGACGGTGACCACCAGTTGCATGGGACGGAGCTTCCAGAACGGGCGGCCTTCGTCGATCTCATAGATCCGGTTCATGGCACGACTGAACGCCCCCACATATCCGGAGGCAGACCACAGTGCCAGCACGATTCCACTGATCAGCGCGAAACCTGCAGCCGGAGACCTGGCGATCTGCTGGATCGGGTCTTGCAGCGTGCTCGCCGCGTCGGGGGCGACCTGGCGAAGGA
Source organism: Microbacterium algihabitans (assembly GCF_032464975.1). Taxonomy (NCBI): domain Bacteria; kingdom Bacillati; phylum Actinomycetota; class Actinomycetes; order Micrococcales; family Microbacteriaceae; genus Microbacterium; species Microbacterium algihabitans. Next base: position 131,343 of record NZ_JAWDIU010000008.1, on the reverse strand, counting down.
CCCCGAGGATAGCGTCCGCGGCGGCTGCTCCTTGGCCCACGACCCCCAGGATGGAGAAAATTGCCAAGAGGGCTGGGAACAGCGCCAGCACCGCGTAGTACACCAGCCCGGCGGCGGCGTCCATGCACTGGTCCGCGGTGAACTCCCGCACGGTCTTTCGGAGAACGTACTTCCACGAGCGTTTCTTCAAATCAGTCGGCGAGTCGGGCTTGGCGTCTGCTTCCGGATCAGGCGTGGCTGTGCCCGTGCGCGTGGCCTCGTCAGTGTTCCGTCGGGTCATCCTGATGCCCTTTCAAAGAGGTAAATCCGCGCCCACGTTTACGGGTGTGGTCTGTCATGCGCGGGTGCGGTCGCAACGTCTCCAGGTGTGCGTGTCAACGTCTTCCCCCGGACGTGCCTTGCTGTTCCTACCTTGACGCCAGTACTCGTCGAGGACATCCGCAGGTTGCACCTACTGCTGGATCCCCCGCCCCCATCATCGCGACATTTGCGGGAGATGTTCGTGTGGCACGCTTGCGCCATGGAGCGTGATGTCTCGAGTCGCCTTGAATTGGATGTTTCTGAGCCTGCCGACCTGGTCTTTTCTTTGGCCGTGAGCTCTAGCTACGCCCCCGTCAGCGAGAGCATCACCTTTGCACTGGACGGCGCTCCGCTCGCCTCGGTGGAGATCACTGACGTGCATGGCACGCGCCTGCACCAGGTGCATAGCCCCGTCGGGCATCTCGTAGCCACGTACAACGCCTCCATCGTCGGCGAGGCGAAACCAGTCTCCTCTGACCCAATCGATCTCATTACCTACCGCCGCCCCAGCAGGTACGCCGAATCTGACATCCTCTCCCCTACCGCGTTGGCCGAGTTCGGTGCGACCACCGATCCAGCCGAGCTCCTCACCGCAGTAGCAGCCTGGGTCGGCACGCACCTCGCGTATGTCAGCGGCTCAAGCCTGCCCACCGACGGCGCCACCCGCACACTCCTCGCCCGGCAGGGTGTCTGCCGCGACTACGCCCACCTCACCATCGCGCTCCTGCGAGCACTGAACGTCCCCGCTCGTCTCGTGTCTGTCTACGCCCCGGGCCTGCGCCCGATGGACTTTCACGCCGTCGCCGAAGCATGGGTCGAGGGAGCGTGGCATGTCGTCGACGCGACCACCCTCGCGCCCCGATCAACACTCGTGCGCATCGCCACCGGCCGAGACGCCGCCGACTCCGCCTTCCTCACCGTTATCTCGGGCCGCGTCGACATCGCAGACATGCAGGTCACCGCTGTCGCCGAACAACTACCGCCTGACGACCTAACGCACTTGATCGCACTGCGATAACACTCGCCGCGCCCAGGAGAAACGATGGATCCCGAAACGCCGAGGCTCCGTTCAGATGTGTAGTGACCGCATCTACAACCCGTCAAGGCCTCTTGCGTCGCGCATCCCTTTCTCGATCAGGTCGGAGTCGATGCTGGGCTTACGCCCCCGTGAAATCGGAAGACGATGGGTGTTGCGGGATGCATCCGAATGCTCAACGAGCCCTGATCCGGATGCGGAGCAGTCAGCATTCGCCAGAACAGCGAGTTTCACCTCGCCGTGGTCAACGAAGGAGGCCAGGAACTCGTAGGTACCGGTGGCCACCAACTCGGCAGGGGCCCGTCGAGCAGTCTCGTACGCGGCCTACGCGGCACCCGAGCCGAGACTCATCAGTACTACTCAGACCGCGGCGAGCTTCGCCGTACTCGAAAACCCGGGTCGGCCATCATGGTCGGCGGACCATCGATTGACTCCGCTAGCGTCCTGACTGTTTCGACGTCGCTGGCCGCCCTCAGCCGCTCTTGGCGACAGGAGGGTTTGATCGTCAGCGTGGATCTCGGTCGACCGGCCGGGCGTGTCTGTCGAACCATTGCTGAACGTCGCGAAGTGGGGGCGGGTTCTCGCCTGCGACCGCACGAACGAATTGGTCGCCTTCGCCGACGTCCGCGACGAGTACGTAACCGTTGAAGGCGTAGAACACCGCAGTGAGGTACCAACTCAGCCGCTTGTTGCCGTCCAGGAGCGGATGGTTGTGGTTGATCGCGGTGAAAAGCACGGCAGCTTTTCGGTGGATACCCTCGTGTACCTCCTCCCCGAACACGGGCATGGGTGCGGCGAGGGCCGAGAGCAGGCCCCCGCGGTCTCGATAATGAAACCCTTTGTCCGCGACAAGTTCGTCAACGTCCTCAGGGTCCAGGTACTCGGTCACCGAGAAAGTCGGTCCAGCAGCTCGGCGTCCCGATTGTCCACCTGGGCAATAGCGTCGCGGAACCGGCGGCGCCGTTCAGCCCGTTCGTCCATGTGCAAGACCGCTTGCTCGATGACACCGTTCTTGCTCATCTGCATCACGGCGGCGAGGTGCTCAAGACGCGCTTCAGCCTCGTCCGACAATCGCACTGTCATGACCACGATGACGTCCTTCCGTGTTGGTTGCATCATGATACCGCGGCGGAGGGGGCAAACGTGAGTGGGCGACTGGTCGTTGGGGGGACATCTCTGCGAAACGGATAGTGCCGGCAAAACTGGCACCGGGCTTATTGACACCGACATCCGCGAGCTCCACCCTTGGCGTCTTGACGTTGCGCGAAATCTCGGGGCGAGCCGTCATGACGATAGAAGATGGCGGGGCCGCAGAGCTCGCAGCTCGTCTGACGTCGCGGACGCCCTTGCTTTCCCCCCGCGGGCCGTGCTCACGTGGTTGGGTTGCGATGAGCGCTCGCGTCGAACGCGTGCTGCGCAGCTGGCGATACTGCTCTGCCTGCCGGGAGAACCAAGGTTCAGACAAAGAGGGGAGGGACGGACGCCCTTACGTGACGTCACGTAGCGCTGTCCCGTCTCCGCGGGCCGTTTTGGGGATGACACTGATCGTGCCGTTGGTTTCGAGGATGACAATTGCGATCGAGCTGAGATCACCGTGGCCAGCGGCGCGGACGGCCTGCATGATCTCGGCTTCAGTCAGGCGGTGGCGCCGCATCGCTGCGGAGCAGAATTCCCCTGATCTGAGCACCGCGAGAGGAGCCGCTGCCACAAGAGCGCGTGCGGCGTGCCACCGGGTCGAGGCCCACGCGACCGCCAGCTGCAGGCCTACGAGCAGCAGCATGGCGACGATGCCCTCTGTCCAAGACACATCGGAGCTAAGCAGAATGGTCGCGAATGTCGACCCGAGGGCCACTGTGACGATCAGATCGAATGCATTCAGCTGTGCCAGGGTGCGTTTGCCCGAGATACGCAGGATCGCTACTAGCGACGCGTATGACGCGGTCCCCACCAGCACGATCCGGATTAGATCAAACCACGAGTCAAACCACATCGACTGCACCTCCACGTTGCGCTGATCGGCGCGCACACCAGGAGCTGTGCGGTCGACGGGGCGTTGAGCTGACGATACGTCGACTCCTACCAACCGAGTCAACAGGATTCCGCCACGTGGTTTCGCCGTTACCCTGCGGGAATGCGCACCTGGTTTTTGCATGCACGTGAGTCGTTCTGGTTTCTGCCAACTCTGTTCGGGCTGGGCGCCGTCCTTCTCGCGCTGGGCCTGACCGAAGTTGACCGGTTGCTGCTAGCGCACGGGATCCGTTCGATCCCCCTGATCACTGATCTGTCAGCCACCGGCGGGCGCGCAATTTTGACGGTCATCGGCGGGACCATGCTCGGGGTCGCAGCGACATCATTCTCGATCACCATATCCGTGCTCGCGACCACGTCGTCCGCCTACGGCCCTCGTCTAGTACGCAACTTCATGGCCGACCGCGGCAATCAGCTAGTTCTCGCCGTGCTGACCTCAACTTTCCTATACACCTTGGTTGTGCTCAGGGCGGTGCGGACAGAGCAAGACTCGACCTCCGCCTTCGTTCCTGTCATTGCGGTGACGTTCGCCGTGATCCTGGCGCTCGTCGACGTCGCCGTATTGGTGTATTTCATCCACCACATCGCCAGCTCCGTGCAAGTGACCACACTACAAACCAGAGTCCTTCAGGAGCTCCTTGCCGTTATCGACCTCCTGTACCCCAAAGAGCCTGGCCGGACCGCCGCGCCGTTACCGCTCGAAGACCTCTGGGTGGAGGAAACTTTCGCCGCCGCCGCTGCGGGGTACGTCCAGTACGTCGACATCGACAACCTTATTGAGTTCGCTGAATCAAACCGCACCATCATCCGGGTCCTCACCCCGCCAGGAACCTACGTCCTCGAGGGGCAACCCATCGCGGAATCCCTCAACGCCAAGACAAGCGACAAACGTGCCGGATCACGCCCCAATCAACAGCAAACCGACGCGGAAGACAGCACAAAAAAGGTGATGTCCGCGATCTCGATCGACTCACCCCGCACCCCCCACCAAGACCTCCTCTTCGCCGCGCAGGGCCTCACCGAAATCGGAGTCCGCGGACTCGCGTCCGGAACCAACGACCCCTACACCGCAGTCGCAGCAATCGACGCACTCAGCTCAGCTCTGGTCACCCTGTGCACACGGCCCCCTGCCAGTAACCGAGTACCCGGTAAGGACGGAGAATTGCGTGTCATATGCGAATGGCCCACACCTCCCGAGGTCATCGCTGACACCCTCCAAGCCATTCGTACCTACGGGATGCAGCACCCGCTCGTCGTCCGAGCCGCCTCCCAGCTGCTCCAACGGATTGCATCTGTAACGGCACCCCCCGATCGGCAGTGGTTGCGTGAGGAAGTGACCGCTTTTCGAACTGCACACCTCGCCACCAACCCGGCACCCTTTGACGCTTCCGCAACGCTTGGGTCTCTGGACAAGATCCTTGTCTTCCTTTCACGAGGCGCCGACAAATGAGACTCAAGTTGCCTCCCGTCACCGGCGTGTTCGGCCCGCGGGTCAGCAAAGATCGTGTGGGCAATGCCGCCGGCGTTACCACCGGTCAAACTGAGTCGCCACGTGCTACTGACTGAGGCAAAGACAGGGACCGTGATGCAAGCGAGAGGAGTCCGGACACGGTTATCAATGCGCCGACGGGCGTTCCATTGGTGGAGCACTCACTCGGCTCAACCTCCAGACAGGACCGACGTGCGGGTGTCGATGCCGGCGGCAAGGTCGTCGGCGGTGCGGAGTTTGACGACCTTGTGGATGAGGGCGCCGAAACCGATCTTGGCAATGATGTCGGCGGGACTCAGAAGCACCTACGCCGTATCAACAACCAGCAGGTCACCTCTCTCGCTCATCCCGTCGACGCTAAGGCCCCCAGGAGCAGCAAAACGGCCCGGCGTCAGTCTCAAGGGACGCTGGGGCATTGTCGTGCGTGGCCTTCGCAGATGGAGGAGTTGGAGGATTCGTCCAGGTGGCCAGGGCTTGGAGCGCGCGTGAACGTCAATCTGTGCCGAAGACCGGATTGTTGTGAAGACACCTGCGTAGCTCTCTCAGCGCGCTTCGTGTCCGGGACTTGACTGTCCCGAGGGGCACCCCGGTGTGAGCCGCGATACCTGCCTGGCTGAGACCCGCCCCGTACGCGAGATCGAGATACTGGCGTTGCTCAGCCGACAGGCGTGAGAGCGCATCGGTGAGATGTTGCAGCTCAGCATGGTTGTCCACCCGGTCATAGGAGTCGTCGACATCGCCCTGAGCCAAGCGTGTGCCCTCTCGCCAGTCTCGTTTGCCAGAGGCTTCAGTCGCCCGAACGGAGTCCACTGCGCGTCGGTGAGCGATGATGCTGATCCAGGCGCCCACGGTTCCTCTGGTGGCCACGAATTTCGAAGAGTTCTGCCAGACGTAGAGATAGACCTCCTGCAGCACCTCTTCTGCCAGGGCGCGGTTTTTCAATACTCGGATAGTTACCGCGAAAACCTGCGCGGCGGTGAGGTCGTAAACCCGCGCGAAGGCTGCGGTGTCTCCCGTCGCGACCGCCAGCATCAAGCCGCTGAGTTGAGTGGAAGCCGTGTCGCGCTGCTGGTCGCAGCGTCGGAGTTCTTCGGCCATGGGCTGATCTTGACAGATGCGACCACCGAAGAGGGAGACTCGCTATTCGCCCGCGTAGGTACTGTCAGGTGGGTCTTCAGCCGCCGACGCAAACATGCGTCCATGCGTGGATTGAGCGGCGAAGCGCTCGAGCGTGAAGGGCGAACACGGATGCCAAGATGGTGCCGACGATATCCACGACCACGCTCGGGGCTATCGCAACGTCAAGTTGCAGCAGCCATCGGCTAACATCGTCCCTATCTCCCACAACGCCAATCACGGCCATGACGGCAACCCGAGCGCCAGCTCCTCCCACCCGGGACGTCAGGTCGGGGCAGATAAACAATCAACGGGCGTGAAACAATAGGCTCGTCTCGTGCCAGCCGAAGAGATCGAAGACTCTCCGCCGCGGCGTAGCCGCGCGAGACTTCAGCAGTGGGTCGCGGAATTTGTCGACTTGGGGTACCTCGTGGCGAGCAATATTCGTATCGTCGACCAAGAGGACTCAGAGGGCCGCGACACAGGCCTTGTCGTCGTGGGACTGGTCCACGCTGAGGGGTCCATCTACCTCGAGCCCGCCGGGTACGACGAGCCAATCTGGCACCTCACGCTCTCGGCCACCGAACACGATGAGACAATGCCTCACCACGTCCTCGCCAGCCTCGCTGCCGAACTCGTCGTAGCAGGAAACCTCTGCACCTTCCTGCAGTGGAAATCGCTGGAATGGGATCGCCAAAGCGGGCACCATCACAGGACCTGACAGACCACCTCCACGACTCCCCTGCACCCGCCCGATTACCTGAGGAGCCCCGTTGGGCCGATTGATCTACCAAGAGCGCCACGTCCTCGACATCGAGGACCGCCTGCTCTCACACTTGCGCGTCGTCATCATGAACAAGCTGCGTCGGCAGGAACCATTCATGCTCATGGCCCCACACCCCGATCAGGGAACCTTGAGCATCTGGATGCACCCAGCCACCCCGATCGTGATGCAGTTCTACGGCAGCCGTGCACCGCAGCTCGACAGCCAACTAATCGAGCAGATGATGCATGACGCCAGCGGGCCCAACGGGCTCCTTCTCGCGTCGACGACCTAACCCGCTGCCGTACGAAGAGCCACGGCGCCTTCAAAAGCAACCCATGTGCTGAACCCGTGCCCTGGGGGCATGAAGAAGAGCCGCTTCCAGTTCCGCTCATTAACGTGCTCTCGGGAAACTTCCTCGGCCCGAGGGAGCCGTCAGCCGGTTCAACGCTCCTGCAGCGGCGAGAACGTGAGGCCGCGTACTTCGCCGCCTATCAGGATCGATTCCGAGACGCTTGCATGGCGAAGCTCAAGCGACGCCGGTATAGCTGACCACCCGGAGGAACATGTCGGCAATAGTGGGGTTTGGGCTTTCTCGGGTGTTTCGCACGCCGTGCCACAAGATTGGCAGCATGGATGAACTCTCCTTACGCATGAATGTCGAGGATCTGAGCGAGGTCGTGCGACTCGCAACCCTCGCGTTCGACGACTTTTTCCAAGGCACTGGCACTGACTACGAGACGCGGATGCGGGCGATCCTTGATGACCTTCGAGACCAAGCTGACCGTCTTCTGCTCGAGCGTCCCTCGTAGAACGCGATCGGACCGATATAGCCCGAGGCAGCGCACAAAAGGACCACGCGCTGACAGGTCACTGGCGGTGACTGCGAAGGTATTGCGCGATCGAAAGCTCCGACGGTCGATGCCAGCGCCGCCTCGTACGCAATAGCGTGAACCCGAGGCCACGCAGCTCTTCGACAGTCTCTGGTGTCAGGAGCTGATGAGCGTGCTTCTGCCAACCGCCCGGTAGTCGGTATGCGTGGGTGATGATGCGGCGCTGAGGCATGGATCGCTCCGTCATGTTGGGGGGGGGTGAGCCACGTTACGGGCATCGTCGGTGCTTGTCTCTAAACTCGCGTTATGTTCACTCTTTCGCACGTTGTGCCGCTCCTTGCGGACATGCAAACCGCCGACAGTTCCGGAGCGACCACCTCCAGCACTATCGGCGGCATCATCGGATACATCCTGTTCGTCGCAGCCGTCTGGCCTTTCCTCAAAAAGGCCGGCCAGCCCGGATGGACGGCACTGATCCCCGTCGTTGCGGCGTTCTTCATTGTCCGCGCTGCAGGACTGTCGGCCTGGTGGACCCTGCTATATCTCGTCCCCATCGTCAACATTGTTTTCGCCATCATCGTCGCCCTGCGCCTGGGGCGAGCATTCGGCCACGGAGCCCTCTTCAGCGTCATCCTGCTGTGGCTGTTCTCCCTCATCGGATACTTCATCATCAGCTACTCCCGCGATACTCACGACCACGCCCGCATCTAATCGTTCACCGCATGGGCAGGCCGCTTACCTTCCTGCCCATGCGCGGCCGAACAAGGCAGACGCCGGCATGTTCTAAGGTGGCGTGATGGCCACAAAGTACATCACCCAAACGGTCGACGACCTCGACGGAACCGTCATCGAAGACGCAGAAACCCTGACCTTCTCCGTCGACGGTCGCGCATACGAAATTGACTTGTCCGCCGACAACGCGCAACAGTTGCGTGACGCATTCGCCCCTTACATTTCCGCTGGCCGTCCGTCGAGGAGCGAGCGTGGCACGGCGCGTCGTAATCAAACGGCCCCCTCTCGCCAGAACCTCGCGGCTATTCGCGCGTGGGCGGGCGACAACGGCTACACCGTGAGCTCACGCGGGCGCGTACCCCACGAAGTCATCGAGGCCTACAACAACGCAAACTGAGTCATACGGCTGACTCCCCGGACATTAGGGTGCCGTCGAGTCGCGGAGACGAAGCCAGCCTCTCACCCAGATTGGGACGCGACCCGACGGCCGTGGACGTACCCGAGCCGCCCACCTATAAAAACCTATACCGCACCCGCGCAGTAACCGTTCACCGACCATTGCTTGCACGTAGATCACGCAGGACGTGACTATGGCGGCAGCGCCCGCCAGTGGCCGTGACCCTCGCAATAGGCTCTGCCGCAGGCGTGGGGATAGAAATCGCGCGCCAGCCACCTTCAGTCACTTGTCGACGCAGATTCCCGCCCGGCACTGTCGGAGTTCCTGGTCACCGCCGAGTAGCCGCCCACGTGGGAAAAATCACCCGCGGGCTCTTCCCGGTTGCCCAGTATCCATCGTCGTCATCGTTCCCGAAGGGTCGGGTTCGATGGTGAGCAGGTTTGTCTCATCCGGTTGCCATCGGTGCGTGCTCTCGAGATGCGCGGTGATGACGAACAACGCATCGGATATGCGCACATTCGTCCCCCGAGGAATGATGCAGGCACTCGGGTCGAGGTGCTGACCTACCTGACGCAATTGATGCAGCATGTGTCCGATCCGCGCTCGCCCGTATGCCGCCGTCGCCAGCCGCCAGTCCCCGATGATCACTGACGTTCCGGGCGCCGCGCGGTTGCCGTCCCCCTCGGATGAACGACGAGAGGCCAGGGCGCGGCGAAGCTGAGGGATCTCGTGAGCGGGAGGCACCGGTCGAGGATTTCAAATGCTTCACGGCCGCGCCCGTTGGGTTGATTTGAGACTCCGCCGAGGCCTATTGTGCACATGCGCATGTCGTTCGAAAGCGGTGGCGTGTGCCCGGCGCTGTTCGAGAAACAGCCGTTGGAGCTCGCGCGTCGAGGGTGTGGGGCGCAGTCGAGCGTGTCGTTTCCGTTGTGATCGTCTGGCACCGCTGCCCCGTCGGAACGTTCGTCCCCGGTCGTCGTTGTATAGCTCTGGCCTGAAGTCGTATTGGAGGAGGCCGACGCTGTCGCGTCTCAACTTGCTGCCGACAAGAACCGCCATGAGTCTTCATAGCGAGCCTGGAGGCGGCGTCACTGCCGAGCCGAAGCCTGGCGGATTCTGTCCCCTGAGCAGCGGCTGTTCTGAGGGTGGCTTCCTCAGCCGTTCGGGCGTTCGTACTCTTTCTCCCCGCGCAGCCCCTCAGGAATCGACCGGCCAACTGCGCCTCCGAAAATTTGTCCCGCCCCTCACACGCAGGCACCGCCGGTCGAACCAGTGCTTCCTCTTACGCCACAATGAGGCAACGTCTGCGTGCGATCACGTTACTCAACCTGTCAACTGTTTTTCTGCCAGCCGTGCAGATGGTCTCATGGTGAGGAGGCCGAGGTTGGACCGGCAGAGACGAGCCATTGTGAAGCGAAGTACTTGGGTGACCTGGTCTCAGGTCGATGAGGGGTTCTACATTGGTAGTCGATTTGGCGACTTCGTGGGGTACATCGACCGGGGCAGTGACGGTTCCTATACGGCGTTTGACTTGTCGTCTGGCGCCGTGGGCAGCTTTTCCGCGCTGACGGAGGCAATGGCTGCGCTGGCCGGGGCCCGCTAGGAACTGCCGATGGAGGACTTGATGACGAGTGAGCAGTTGCTGTCTGTGGCATACGTGAGTGATGCCGCCCAGCCGCACAGTGAATTGAAGCTAAGCGAGTTACTGACCGCTAGTCGCGCTCGCAATGAGGCGATCGGCGTAACTGGGATGCTCGTCTACCGCGACGGTCGCTTTCTGCAGGTGCTTGAGGGACCCGAGGACGTCACGCGGGACCTGCTCGGCCGTATCGTCAAAGATCCCCGACATGAGAACGTCCACTTTCTTGTGGTGCAGAAGATTCGTCGCCGCAGCTTCGCCGAGTGGACTATGGGGTACGAGTTGATGACGGCGTCCCCGGGTACGGTGCCTCGGGGTTTCCGCAGCACCTTTGACGACCTGGAAGATGACGACAGTGTGGTGGTGCAGCGGGCGCTACGCGAGCTCACCATCTGGTTCCGGGCTCGTAACCGCAAAGCGACCGGCGACGACTAGCCTGCTGTCGAAACAGTCAGCCGCACCGAGACGCTCGGGGCTTGCCTATCGTTGGCATCGACGGCACCAAAACGTGTGGCGACAGCGTGGGAAACGCGCGCAGCGAGCGGCGTGGTGGGGTCCGCGGCGCCATTGGCGTGGATCACACCAGCGAACGTCACGAGGCGTGACGGAGGAGTTCCCCGGCCACTTCGAGCAGTTCGAGGCGGCGGAAAGGTTTACTGACCACTGCCGCGAATCCGGCACTTCGAGCCACTTCGATATCATCAGGTGAGCTGCGGGCGCTCACCATCAGCAGCGCCGTCCGGTCGAGGGCAGGTTCGTCCCGCACGGCATGTGCCACATCGATACCGTCGAGTTCGGGCATCATCCAGTCCACGACCGCCAGCGCAGGCCTGATCTCACGGATCGCAGCCAGTCCGTCCACTCCAGAGTGGGCAACGTGAAGGTCGTGACCATCCCGTCGCAGGTATACCGCGACGAGGTCCGCGATATCGCGGTCATCATCTATTACTACGATTGAGGCCATTACCTACGCCGCCCTTCCGAATGGGCTGAGTGTACCGGCCTGAGGGACTACCCGTGCCACTGAACAACCTCGCGTACCGCCTACGCGGAGCCCCTCGACCGAGGCGGCTGGCAGTTATGATCACGCTGTTGACGGTTGCCGTGATTCTTGCGTTCATTTTCACGCAGATCAGTAGTGGCGAGCAGCGCCTGGCGTCGTGGTGGCCGCCGGCCGGCTTCGCCGCTGCCGCGGCGATCATCGCCAAACGTCGTGAATTGTCTATCGTCCTCACTGTGGTCTTGGTGTCGACGGGTCTGGCATCAGTTCTCGCGCATCGGCCCGTGCTGGTGGCGGTCGCGGGTGCCGTTGGCATCACGGCGCAGTGCTGGTTGATCCGCCGCTTCGCGGTAGACGCGCAGGATCGACCTCGCCTATTCACTGTGAGCGATGCCGCGCGTTTGACATTTGGCATCGTGCTGGGCGGCGCCGCGATCGCGGGAGCTGTGTTCACGGCGCGTCTAACGAATTCGAACGTCGACGTGGCTCTCAGCGGAGCACTGCAAGTTGCAGCCGGTACCACCAGCGCAATCGTGCTCATCGTCCCGTTCTTCGTTATCAGCCGACGACGCCGAACAACCGAAAGAGTTCGTGTCGTTGTGCTGAGCTATGCCGCGACGACCGCGGCCGCTCTGCTGGCGTTCTGGCCTTCGCAGGAACAGGCCTTCTCTTTCTTACCGCTTCCATTCTTGGCATGGGCAGCGTTCTCACTTTCGATGTCGACGGCGCTCGTGCAGGTCGTCATTGTCAATGCCGTGGCGCTTGCATCGACGGGGATGGGCGGCGGACCGTTTTCTGCGGTGGAGGGCTCGATCAGCATCGTGGCCATGATCGAAATTTATGTCATCGCTAACACAGCGATGTGCGTCTTCATCGCCGCCGTGCGCAATGAACGTGACAGCAACGCCGAGCACCTCGCCGCCTCCACCGCGCTCATGGGGCAGGCCTTCGCCCGCGCAGGCACCGGGTACGTCGTCCTCCGAGACACTGAGCACGAGACATTCGGGGTCCTCGATGTCAACGCCACCGCTATTGAGCTGATGCCGACATCATTTCGACGCCACAACGGGCACCACCTCATTGTCGAGGGTGCATACCTTCACCGCATGTGTCTAGAAGTTCTGAGGTCGCAGGAAAAGGTGGAACGAACGTGGGATGACGCAGCACCACTGAGCGTCGTGGCTGAAGAGCTTCCTGACACCGCGAATGACCGAGTCATCCTCGTGACCATCATGAACTTGAGCGCAGTGCAGGCCGCGCGGCGAGCGGCCGACGAACAGCTACGCCAGGAACGCGAAACAAGCGAGCGCCTCCGACAACTAAACGAGAAGCACGACCTCTTCGTCGCCTCGGTGACCCATGAGCTGCGCACCCCGCTCACGTCCATCATCGGCTACACAGAAGAGGCGCTTGACGTCGCGGTCGACGACGACCAGCGCGGATACCTCACCGTTGTCCAGCGCAACGCGGACCGCTTGTTCACACTCGTGCAAGATGTACTGACCGCGACCCACCCCCGCTCCCCCAAGCAGACACACGCGGAACTCGACCTGACAAAGATCATTAAAGACACCGTCGACGACCTAAACCACGAAGCGACCAGCCGAGGAGTGACCCTCGCCGCTTCAGGGCCCGCAGGACTGGCTACAAGAGGCTCGGAGTCAGAGTTGCGACGCGGCTTAGCAAACTTGGTGGCTAACGCCGTGAAGTTCACCCCAAGCGGCGGTCAGGTAAAGATCGTCCTCTCCCTCTCCCAAGACACGGTGATCATCGACGTCTCCGACTCCGGCCCCGGAATGAACGACGAGGAACTCGCGCGGGCATTTGATCGCTTCTATCGTTCCAGCAGTGCCGTTACCCAGGGCATCCCCGGCACCGGTCTCGGTCTCGGCATCGCTCGAGACGCGATCGAAGCAAATAGCGGGAAGCTCACCCTCCTCAACAACTCCCCTCAAGGCCTCACCGCACGCGTCCAGCTACCAAGGCACCTAGCCGGGCGCTCAGCGTCCTAACTCGGAACGCTGCAGGCGCGCCGCGGCCGAGCGCGCCGACTTTGCCCTGGTCGCCGACGTCGGCGCGCCCTTGATGGCTTCCGCCGCCGGCTTGGCGTTGCCTGCGTCGGCGCTCATCTTCGCGGCCACGGCCTCCTTGTCGATGCCCTTGGCTTTGAGCTGGTTCGCGTCGTTCTCGCGCCGTTCTGGGGAGTCGTATTTGGGGCCAGCCTCGGGGCGAGCGGTCGCGGCCGTGCGCTCGTGCAATTGGGCCTCCTCGCGTGCCTGGGTGCGCTCGTCGGAGCCCTCGGGGGCGTTCTCGGCGCGCTGGTCTGCGGACTCGGTCTGACGGTCGGCGCGGTCGGCTTCGCGCATCAAGAGCGCCGCCTCGGCCTCCTCCCCGGTGCCGCGCTGGCGTTCCGTCTCCGACTGCCGGCGCAACAGCTCGGCGTCGACGGCTGCTTGCACCGCCTGAGGGTCGCCGCCGGCCTGGGCGAAGTCGAGGCCGTAGCGGGTGCGCAGCTCGTCGCGCATATGCGCTTCGGCACGCACAGCCTCAGGGTCTTCGTTACCCCACGCGCGCGCCGTGGCGAGCGTCGTACCGATCTGCTCGGGGGTCGCGCGCTCCCACCAGTCGGTGCGATAGACGCCGCTGAGCTGGGCGCGCGCCGACTGTCGTTCGGCGGCGAACCGGGATGCCAGCTCGCGCGCTTGCTGCTGGCTCTCGGCCTGTGCCCGTCGAGCTGCCTCCTCGCGCTGTCGGGCAATGATTTCGCCCACGCGGCTGGCGGCGGTCACCGCGACGCGAAGCTGCCCCTCGAACGCTTCGGAAATGCCGTCGCTCTCATCGGCCATGACGTGCTCCTATCAAAGTTCCGGGCCTCGGTCGGGCCGCGAGGTTGTGCTCGTGCGGGGTCGGGTCGGTTCGATCGTCGACGGGAGCGGCGTGGTCGTTCTCTTGCGACGGTTCTCCTCGGCCCGGTTCATCTTGTCCAGCGCCTCGCGCGTGGCTTCGTCGATCACTGCGGACATGTCGATGCGGCGCGGTTCGGTCTTCGTGGCCGTGGCCGCGGTGGCCGTCGTCGACGTCTCCGGCAGGGCCGCGCGCACGCGCACGAGACGGGCGCGAATGTCGGTGGCGATCGCTTCCGCATGGCGTGCTTGCTGCGCGGCCTTGGCGGCGTCATTGACCGCTTGAGTGAGGTTCATGAGCTGACGCAGCATGGCGGCTTGTGCTGCGGTTCCCTGCCCGCCTCGCACGGCGCTGGCGAGGAGCATCGCAGCGCCGCCGGCTGACACTCGCCCCGCCTTCTGGGGCTTGGTGTGGCCGCGGTAGGTCTGCGCCGACTTCGCCAGCTCATCGGATGCCGCGGCGAGGTCGCCGGGTACGTCCTCGACGGCGTTGGACCATGCCGCGAATGCGCCAGACGTCTGCCGTGCGACGCGCGCCCAGGTGTCGCGGTCGTCCAGCGGAACCAACCGCAGAATCTCCCGCAGCTCGCCCAGCTCCGCGGTGTACCGATCCCACAGTTCGGGGTCGGGCTCGGTCGTCTCGCGTCCCGGTGCAGCGGGTCGCTGGTTGCGCTTGGCCGCGTTCCACTCGGCCGCGGCGTCCATCGCGCCGGTCGGACTGTCCGGCCACTCGGCACGCAGTCGCGGCAGAGTGAGGTCGCGGCCCATGTGACCGCCGCCGTACCAAATCGGACGCTCCCCCGGTGCCGGCCTCGCGGCCACCGAGTACCCGGTGATGACGTCCGTCTGACCGTCCGCGTAGCGGGGTCGAACGACGACACCGGAGCGGCGCAGACGACGCACGAACTCGGCTTCGTTCTCGCTCGCGCTCGCGCACGCGCGGACCTTGCGGGCGAGGTCGTTGCGCGGTGCATTGAGGCGAATCTCGGCGGTGATCCGGGTCTGTCGTTCGCGCGGGTCGAGCTGGTGCCACGGCGTGACGTCGCCACCGCTCTTCTCGGCGTGCGCTTCGTACTTCCGCTGTGCGAACAGCGCAGAACGCTCTTCGACCTTGGCCTGTTCGGCGGGGCTGAAACCGCGCGTCGCGCGCTCGCCCTTCGACGATTCCAACAGCTCTAGGCCGTGCTTCACTTCGAGCGCGCGTGCGGCCTTCTGCGCGCACACGTAGTCGAGGTGAGTCGATGCCTTCGTGCCGTCTTCGCGCACGAGGTTCACGGCGATGTGCACGTGGTCGTTACCGGACTTCGACAAGCCATGACGGACGGCAACCCACCGGCACGGTGCCTTGGTGCCGTCGTTGTCATCGAACCCCATCGCCGCGACAAAATCGGTCGCGATCGCGTTCCATTCAGCGTCGGTCTTGACGCCCTCCTCGGCGCGCAGCGAGAGGGAGGCGTGCCAGACGTGACCGCCCTTGACATCGACCCCGAGCTGCTTGTGAGGGCGGTCCAGGTGACGCGCGATCGCCAGACCGCTTTCGCGGCTCAGCTCGGCGTCGTCGTACCAGGCCATGAGCGCATCGTCACCCGCCACAAGGTGCGGCTCGGTGTGCTCGTTGTGGCGACCGCCACCGACGAGATACGTCACGAGGCCCGACATGCGATCACCCCGCGTGATGTTCGGCATCACGTCAGGCTCAACTCGTCGGTCAGCGCATCGATCCGCATCGCCGTCTTGCGCACCGCGGCGAGCGTCGCAGACGTCTCGGGGTGCAGCTCGCGGGTGGCGTTGGTGACCTTCGCGATCTGATTGACGTTGTTCGAGATAGCGGCGAGAAGCCGGTGCAGCTCGTACAGCTTCGTGATCGTCGCGCGGCGCTCGGATGCCGTCTCGCCGGCATCCAAAGCGAGCGCACTCTCGACGAGAAGACGCGGGATCGTCACGCCCTGAGCGAGGGCCAGGCGCAACAGCGCGCCCTCCTCCTCGGGGCTGGCCGTCACGACGTGACGCGCCACACGACCGCCGGCCACGTTCCCGCGTCGACGACGCTCGGAAGGACGAGGCGTAGGCATCTCATTGGACATGCGTACCCTCCCTTCGGCCCAGCGCAGCGACCCCGCCCCTGCGGGGACCGCACACCTCAAGTGTGCCGCACCTTTCGACGCAAGTCGAGAGGTCAAGCCCGGTTATGGCACATAACCATATAGCTTGCTCCGCCCAAAAAAACGATTCGAGGTCGCTCACGGCAACAACCGGGAGTGGTCGCGGCTTCGCCGCGAAAGTCCTGCTGCAGGCGCGAGGAACGTCGCGCGACAGCGCAGCATCCGTAGGCTGCGTGGATGGCTAAGGAACTCTCCCCCCAGGAAGCAATCGAGCGCGCTCAGCGCGCACTTGACGATCGACTGACGTCGGTTCGCGAGCTGGCCGAATCTCGGCAGAACCTCGCGGACGTGCGCGACGCGTCCGCGGCGCGGATCGCTGAGGTTGAGCGCGAGGAACGCGAGAAGGTCGCCGCCGCCGAACGCGACGACGCCCGCGCCTACAGCGCCACGATCGACGCCGGTTGGACGCCCGCCGAGCTGCGCAAGATCGGCTTTGCGGAGGCGGCGCAGAAGCGCGCACCGCGCAAGCGCCAGGCACGCAAGTCGACGTCAAGTGAGGCCGCGGCGACGCCGCCGGCCGACGCCGCCGCGAACGGCGGCGAGGGTCAGTCGTACGGCGGCTGACGTACCCCTGACCACCTGTGGACGGCCCGAGCTACCTACGGGCTCCA
Organism: Microbacterium algihabitans; assembly: GCF_032464975.1. Taxonomy (NCBI): domain Bacteria; kingdom Bacillati; phylum Actinomycetota; class Actinomycetes; order Micrococcales; family Microbacteriaceae; genus Microbacterium; species Microbacterium algihabitans. The sequence goes on along the minus strand of NZ_JAWDIU010000008.1, from coordinate 114,334 downwards.
CCCGCCCACAGGTGGACAGCGGGACCCTAGTTGCCCGACCGCTCCGCGGCCTCGCTGGGAGGACTCCCCCTCCCCTGATGCCCGGGATTGTGTCACAGCCCAACACCCCGTCAAGGGCGCCATGTATCAGGGAGACGGGGAAAGAGTGGTGATGAGCAACCTTTCACCACTGTCGCGGCGGAATCTATGACGGATCACTGTCATGCATGATGCTCACAGCGAGCTCGTCCGCTGCGGCTCGCGCCTTCGCTCGATCGCGTGAAGCTCTCCACGCTCGCCACCACTTCGGAAATAGGGGAACGGGCGCGTCCTTGAACTGGTACAGCTGGATCCTCCACGCTTCTCCACGCCAGTGCATGTCCGGATCCAGGAAGGCTGTTCGCGCAGCATCCAACAAGACCCTCTGATGTACGTAGCCCTTCACGGCTAGTTGCACGGACGGCTGGTCGAGAAAGCCACTAGGAAGCACCGGCGGTGCCTCATTCGCGGTAGACGGGTAGGTGAAGAGCGGGCCACCGGCCATGCGACTCACCTCCCCGCGCGCCGTGACGAACCGCCGGTTGTCCGACTCAAGTTCCGTCGTCGGAACTTTGTCCAGACGGTCGGCTGCACGTTCCAATTCATCGGCCTGTTGGAGCACGGCGAGCAGCATCCAGTACCCCGGCACGACGTACTCGGGCGGCCCAGGCGGAACCATCTCGACCTGCTCGGTAACCTGCCGAATACGAGTGTCAGCAAGCTTCAAAGAGGATGAGTCGTAGATGAGCGGATCGTCCATCCGAGGCTGCATTGCTTCGACGACCCGCTGTTGAGCTTTGGTGACTTCACGAGCTGCGCGGCGGTCACTCAGACCCCTCTCATAAAGCACCACCACGACGCCGACGACGACGCCAGTGAAGATCGCCACTAGCGAATCTGGGAGGAAGGATGACCAATCGGGTGGCCACACGGCTGTGGAAGGAGCCGATGCGATCACGACTGCCTGATTTGCTCTGCGTACCGCGCGAGATCCGCGTATGCGCGTGAAGCGGTCGATTTGTCGACGCCGAGCACCTTCCCGATATACGCGAAACTCGCCCCGTCTTCCTCGCGCATCCGGCGCAGCTCAGAGAGCTGGTCAGCGCTCAGCTTCGACGGTCGCCCGATCGCCTTGCCCTGCGCGCGGGCGTGATCCATGCCGCGCTGCGTGTTCTCCCGGATCGTGTCAACGCGCAGCTCTGCAAACACGGCGACGATCCCGAACAGGGCACGGCCCATCGGAGTGGTCGTGTCGATCTGCGGTTCGGTCAGAGAGCGAATATCGATGCCGCGTTCGCGCAGCTCGTTCAGTGTGTCGAGGATGATCCGTTCGCTGCCACCGAGACGGTCGAGGCGGCGCACCAAAAGAGTGTCGCCCTCGCGGAGGTAGTCGAGGCACGCGGCCCACTGTGGGCGCGCAGCGATGCGGCTGAACTCGCCGTGGTCGACTAACACACGGGTAGCGCCGGCCGCGCGCAGTTCGGCCTCCTGCGCCTCGGGGTTCTGCTCCCGACGTGAGACACGGGCGTACCCGATCACCTTCGTCATTTCTCGAGCCCTCCTGTCGGGAATCGGTCGGACATGTACCCGGAGCCGCTGCGGCGCGCCTGGGGCGGCTGCTGGCCGCTCTGGCCGGTGCCCCTGGTCTCCTCCTTCGGAGAACGCTGGTAGCTGCCGCTGATGACGGCTCGGACGTCAGCGAGCGGATCAGGCGCCGCTGAGGATGAGTCTCTCGTATGGTCGATGAGGGGCGCGCCGGTCTTGGCGCGAATCTTCTCGACTTCCCTCACCGGCTCGGCTCGCCGGCCCTCGCGAAGCGCTGATCGGTGCTCGTCCAAGCTCGTGAAATGGCGTTCGTAGCGCAGCACGTTCGGACACGTCTCAGCCAACCGTGCCGCGATGTCCTGCGACTTCGAGCGGCCATGCCCAGTGTCGAACAGCGGTCGAGCGTACGTGCTCGGCACCCATCGTCCACCGAGCGCGCCGGCCTTACCGGCCTCGGCCTCCGCCATGGCTTGCTGCCAACGCATTTTGATGCGGTCCTCCGACACGAGGTAGGGCACCTCGACGTCGATCACCGTCACCTCATACCCGGCGCGGGTCAATTGTTCGGCCAAGCCGTCCGCGGACGTCTCGTCACCGAGCACCGTGTCAACGACTACGTTCGTCTTCTCCGCGATCAGGTCTTCCCGAAGTGCCGCTGCGAGCCGGCTCGATTCGGTGTGCACAAGCGACGCGAGCTCCAACGGGTAGAACGTCTCCCCCGTCCCTTCCATCTCGCGAACCTCAAGCGGCTTGATGGCTGACTCGTAGCTGCCGTCCGCGATTGCCTCACGCAGCAGGAGCTTCTTGCACTCGTCCGCGTCGACGTTCACGAACTGGGATATCTCCTCCCCCAGCACTTTCTCCGCCACGCTTCCCTTGCCGGCCCCCGGAGGGCCGGCAAGCACGAGCGCGCGGGCATCCTGGCGAGCCTCGCGGAACTGAGCGCGAACCTCGGCGTAGAGCTGGTCGTGCAGCGCGCGACGCTCAGGCCGCGGTGAGCCGTTCGACCGGAACCACTCACGGTTGTTGATCGTCGCGGTGGGCGCGTCCTTTTCGAGGACGCCGCCCGCCATGGACAGCCCCGCACCAGATCGATGTGACGCTGGCGTCCCTCAGGGCTCACGCGACAGCGGTCTGCGCCTCGATGCGGTCGGCAACCTCATCGAACACGTCATCGTCGATCAACCCCTGGCGTAGGGCACGCTCCACGTCACCGAATGAGCCTGCCGGATCGACGATCAGGTCGTCCAGCTCGGTCGCAAGGGTTCCACGGGGGGCATAGTTCCACCGCGTCAGCTCATCGACGAGTTGCGTCCGGTCGATCACGTCGGCGGCATAACGCTCGCAAATTTCGAAGGGGTCCGCACCGGAAAACCCGTCCCGCGGCATCGGGACCGACTTCGCCCGCTCGATTACCCGGTGGATGGTCGGCTGCTTCACCCCGAGAAGCTGGGCGATACGCGTCTGGGACAAGCCCTGCCGGTCCAAGACGATGACACCCCGCCGGTAGTCCAGCTCACCAATCTCACGACGGTGACGGGCCTTCAACGTCGCCCGCACGGCCTCCCCTGCGGAAGTTTCGATGGTTGTCATGTCTTCCCCCCTCTCACTCCCAGCATACCCAATTTATAGCCGGAGCTATAGAGATGCCTCAGCTCGCGCCCATAACGCCAGCGGCACGTCGAGCCACCTCAGCCGCGCGGTGCGCTGCGGCGTCCGAACGGCGGTCGTACTCGTCCGCGTCGATCGCGCCACGCGCGTAGTCGGTGATGTTTTCGACGTCTTCACGAGTGGAATTGAAGCCCTCATGCCAGCCGGCGGCGAGCGACTGCACCACGGCGCGACGCTGCTTGTCGTCGAGTTGCACGAACAACTCCGGGTACCGCTGCTCGATCCTCATCTGCGACTCGGCCACTGCGGCTCCCCTCGGTCCTCACCGATTCTGCCGAACGATGCATAAGGGCTCTACCGGCTTTCGCGCCAAACTCAGTTTTGCAACGGGTTTTTGCACGTCGGCAATCCGCAAGATTCCGGCACCTCGTCGACGGGCCTGCGCGTGGTGCGAAACCGATCGGATTCACGCCGATGACGAAACCTACAATTCGACGCCGCAACTCCGCTCAAGATCACGAGGACCGCTCTCGACAGTCGAAGGTGATGTAGTGAGAGGCAGTACCGTTCGGACAATGAATCGCTAGCATGTCCACATACTTAGCGAGGGAGTTGTGATCAGGTGACCGAGTACGCAGTGACATGTGCAACAAAGAACGCGCAGGGCGACGTAGTCTCCATCGGTGGATCATGGGGTAGCTACGAGAAGGCCACCGCCATCTACTACATACAGATCGGCCTCCACTCCTTCTATGTGCCTCTTACGAATGGGTCCGTGGCGCAAATCGAAGTGGTCAACGGGCCCACGGGACCGTACCTGCGAACCAATTGGGACGGGACCACCAAGAACAACCTGGACGATTTGAAGATGTGTTGACCCACCCCGCTCCCTCGTCAAGCTCCTGCCCCGGCGCCTCAGCGGCACGCTCACCCAGCGTGTATGTTTCCGATGTGACGGTGCCGGATTCTTTACCCCAAGCGCTCATCTTCATTGCCATGCTCGTTCCGGGTTTCAGTTTTGTCACCGTTCGAACCTGGTTTGTGGGGTGGCGAACGCCCGATCACGGAGCGGGATCGCGGTTACTGGAAGCGCTCTACGTAAGCGCAATCTTCATCGTCGTCTACGTCGGCATCTTCGTCATTGGCGTGTCGATAGCCGGCATCTGGACAGGAGACGGCTCTCTCGACGCCGCGAGACGATGGGTCGAAACAAGTTGGGCTACCACTCCTGGCGTCGTGACGGCAGTGCTGAGTATGGTCCTCCTCGTCGGTCTTCCGGGTCTCCTCGGAGCCCTGTTGAACTGGCGGACCAAGGTGACAACAGTCGACTCTGACGGCGTTGCGAAGACAGAGACCAAGCCGGTCAATCGGAACCAACCGACGCCTCGGGCCTGGGATCACTCTGCATATGGCGCCGACTACCCCCGATTTGTGCGAGTGAAAACGAACACGGGCGTCTACGTAGGTGGTTGGTTCGACGCGAGCGGGTACATCAGCACATACCCGTTCGATCGAGACATCTTCATCGCCCATCAGTGGCACATGGATCCGAAGGGGAAGTTTGTTAGGCCAATGAAAGACTCCCTAGGAGTGTGGGTACCCATCACCGACGATTGCATCGTCGAGTGGATAGCCTTCGAGCCTGCCAACACGTAAGGAGCAGTCTGATGACAGACGACAAAAACTACAACGATTCCCTGTCTCACGGGTCGTCGCCTAAGCCTTTTCAAGAAGGCGCGAAACCGACCAACGGGAGCTCGCCGCGTCCTGCCATCAAACCGCCGTCGAGCGGTCCGTCCGATGGTGCGGGCGACTCGGGCGCGTCGTCGGATTAGATGAAGATGACTCGCAAGAACGACGGTCCGACGCTACCCAAGCCTCGCGGCGAAACAGGCATGTTCGGCCTGCGGCCCCTTATGGATCCCTCAACGAGTGTGAAGCCCCCTACGCAGGGGCCACAGGACGGGGCTGGCGACTCAGGAGCAGCCGAAGACAGAGGCTGATTGATGGACGGCACCAAACCGCCACCTGGACGCCTTCAGCTTTGTGCCCTGGGGACGCAAAACTGATCGGTTCCGCCCCGTGGTCGGAATGTGTACATCGCTGCACGAGAGAAGGAAGAGCTACCAAGAACGGCCCCTTCGGGTCTAGCGTCTAGGCGTGCCAGCAGCCCCGGAAATGCACCTTGGAAGCCCAGACGGAGGCACCGCCGTCGGGTGGATCTTGATCCGGGTGCCGATTGCGCAAGCACCCCGCGTCATCGCAGAGGCCGTGCGCAGACACGGGAGATACACCCTCGTAGAGCAACGTGAAGACGGGGCGGTTCTGGCACCACGGCTGACTCTCCCGTGGCGCATGGGCCCAGCAAGCATCTCGCTCACCGCAACCAGCACAGAGAGCACCCGCGTCGACGTACGTGCGCAGGGCACCTACTCGATAGGGCTCATGACCGGGCTCGAACACCGGACCAAACAGGTGAAACTTCTGCTGCAAGCCATCACAGAATGCGCGCACCTGGCGGACTCGCCGGAGGACCCAGGTGCGGGCAGCGCGTCCGACGGTGCATAACCCATCTATTTCGCACCATCCTGGGGCGCGTCCAGCACAGTCCCAGCGGGTTGAGTGTACGAGGGTCCCGTCAGTCGGTAAAGCCGATGCCGCCCGCGAACCTCGCGGGTGAAGGAACCGCCTAGGTGTCCGCGTACTTTGTGCCGCGCGCCCCATCCAAACGCTTACCACTACCCTCAGCCTTATGCGGACGATGCGGAGCTTTCAAACGGCCGAAGTAGCCGACCCGGTGATGGCGAAATTTGCGATGGTGGCCCCGGTTCTGGAGGCCATTTTGTACTCGCTGAAACAAGCGAGGGTGCATCGCTTAGGTGGGTACGACGCGATTACCTTGGTGGACCTAGCCCGCGAGTTCCGCGAGGGCTCCGGCGACGCAGGGATCTGCTTTGAGTGGACCGTCCACGAAGCTATCGCCGTGCGGCATCCTTCGATCTGGCCGCTAGCGAGCGAAGTGCTCGAGGCGCACTGCGGGATCAGCGGCGGGGCAGATTCGATCTTGTTCGGTCCGGAGAAGGACGGACGAATTCCCATCCTGGAGTCCGTCACCGACGCCCTCACGCCTGACTCTCGGTTGTACCTCGGCCAGCGGGGGCAGCCTCCGAAGCTGCAGCGTCATATCCCCGACATCATTGAAGCGTTTCGCGCTAAGGGGCGGGGCGAGAAGTTGCCGCGTTCCTTCGCAGGGATCTGGAAGGCCGACTTGTTCCTCGGAAACCCAGCCAGTGACAGATGGGTAGGTACCACAGTGAAGACTCGTTCTAATGGGCTGGAAGGAGCCTCGGGGCTACGCCTTGGTATCTACCCCCAGGAGAATGTGAGAGACGAGCCACGGTTCGACGATCGCTTGCACCTCATCCGACTCCCACTGCCATACGACGGCGGGTTCAGCGAGCTGTACTACAAGAGCTTCTACTTGGTGCGCGCGTTTCTCAGGGCTGACGCCCTGCAACCTTCCCGCATTGACCTGCCCGACGCGGAGGACAGGTTCATTACCGAGGAGCTTCGAGTGCGAGCTGAGTACCCGGTCTTGGCAGTCCTTGGAGCCATCCGCAACATGTCGCAGCAAGACCTGCTGCACACCGACGACGTTATTTCCGTTCAGTCTGAAATTTCGCTCTCGTCCGATGGTCTCGTAGAGAGCGATAGGGACAGCTTCGACGACGCCGTCTCTCTCGCCCCGGCGCCGCACATCGAGTAGGAGCAGCGGTGTGTCCCAAGGGGGTCCATCTGGTCGAGAGCGGCGCGCCCTGTCAACAAACTCCGCGGTGATGGTCTGTCCGGACAAGAATGGCCAAGAGTGGCTACCTTCAGAGCTCTCGGTGGCGTACCCAAAGTGGCTTGTGTCATGTCCTTCGTCCAGTCCATTAGAGCTTTCTAAGATTTTGCTGGACGCCGTTGTGTTTTGTGTGGTTCTATCCGTGTGGATGATGGGGCACCCCGATCGGTGGTCTACCCGGAACGCCGGCTCACTCATCTTGGTATGTCACTGACCAGGAGAGATTGTGCGCCCTTCGAAGGCATTACTTGGTGTGCTCGCAACCGCGATTGTCGTCATTCCGCTCGTCACTGTCACCCCGGCGTACGCCGACAAGCCCGACAATTTGTCGTCGGAGACGACGCCGAGCACGGACCAGGCTGCGCCGGAGATCCCCGGGACATCGCTGGAGGATCGTGAGGCGACGCCTGAGGAAGCTGCTCCGGAGGAGTTGCCGCCGGGGGACCCGGTGCCAACGCCGGAGACGGTGTGGGCACCGACCGAGGAGGCGGATGACACGGCGGTCCCGGAGGACTCCAACGCACCGGATCAGGCGTGGGCGCCGCTGCCGAACACGCGGCTGACTCCCGGTGGGAGGCAGGGGGCGGCGAACCGTGCCCCGGCCGGCACGGTCGCGGGAGCTCCTGGGCTGGGGGAGTTGCCGTGGTTTGCGTTCCAGGACTTCGAGTTGTCTACGGACACCACCGCGCAGGTGAACCTCGCCAATGGCAATCTGCTGCTGAAGGCGAACGACCTGGTGGTGCGGGTGCCGGGGTATGGGCTGCGGCACGACCGGTTCTACAACGGCCTCTCCACCGTCGCCGGCTCCCTCGGCGGGGGATGGCAGACCAACAACGCCGAGAACGACCTCGGCATCACCGCCACCTCCACCTACGCCGACTTCTTCGGCCCCAATGGGCTCAAGCTGCGCTTCACCAAGTCCGGGTCGAGCTACACCTCCCCAGCGGGCAGCAATATGACGTTGAAGGAGAACACTTCTTCCACGACGTCGCGGTTCGTGCTGACGCAGAACCAGAGCGGTGACGAGCTCCGCTTCAACACCTCCGGGTTCCTCACCCGTACGTTCGATCGCAACGGGGTGGGGGAGACCTACACCTACGCTTCCGGCAAGGTCACGCAGGTCGCGCATGCAAACGGCCGCGCGATCTTCTTGGATCGGGCGTCGTCGACGTCGACCACGATCAGCAAGGTGCGCGACTCCGCCGGGCGTGAGGTGGGGTACACCTACGACTCCAACAACCGGCTCAAGACGGTCACCTCCACGGACGGGAAGGTGACGACGTACACGTACGACTCCACCGGCCGAATCTCCACCATGGTGATTCCCGTTGCGGGGGCGGCGGGTGCGACCACGACGGTGACGTTCACGTACGACTCGTCTCACCGGGTGACCAAGGTGTCCCAGCAGCCGGGTATCGACACCACCTTCGCCTACACATCGGGTCAGACCGTCGTCACCGACGCGAAGGGCAACGCCTCCACCTACGCAATCGACCCGTCCGGGAAGGTGTCGTCCGCCACCGACGCGCTTGGACGTATCCGTTCGCAGAAGTGGACGGCAAACAATGACATCAGCACGGCCACTGACGCCCTAGGGACTGGTGTCACGACGTACACCTACGACGGGTCCAACAACCGCACCGCCGCGCAGCTCCCCACAGGGGCCGCCGCGTCCGCGCAGTACGCCATCGGCACGAACTGCTCCGCCCCCAACACCGGTACGGCGTTCCAGCCGAAGTGCTCCACCGACGATGCGGGGAACAAGAAGCAGTACGAATACGACAGTGCCGGTAACCCCACCAAGCAGACCGACACCTCCGGCAGCACCCCCGTCGTCGAGTTTGAGAAGACGTACGGCACCTGTGGTGGGTACGGCGGGCAGGTGTGCACGACCAAGGATGGTAACGGCAACGTGACCAGCTACACCTACAACGCTAAGGGCGACCTCGCGAAGGTCACCCCGCCGGCCCCGATGGGGGAGACGTCTTACACCTACGACGCTCTGGGCCGGCTGACGTATGTCACCGACGGCACCGGCTACACCACGGCGTACCAGTACGACGTGCGCGACCGGATCGTGCTCACTACGTACGACAACGGCGCGAACGTTTCGACGGTCTACTACGACAACGGGCTTGAGAAATCCCGCACTGATTCTGCCGGCGGCGTGAAAACCTCTGAGTACGACCAGCAGGGCCGCCTGACCCGGGAGACCGGCCCTCGGTCGGGCGTAGAGATGAACTATAAGTACGACAAGGTCGGCAACCTGACCTCGTACAGCGGCGCAAATCCGCCCGGTCCCTACGTCAACATCTACGCAGAAGACAGCTACCGCCTGTTCTATGACGCAGCGAACCAGCTGACTCTGGTGCAGCAGGGCGGCGGCAATATCTGCCCCGAGCCCATGCGGGACAACTCCGGGTGCATTCGCTTCGAGTACGACGACAACGGCGCCGAAACCAAGCGCATCCTCCCCGGCAACGCCACCATCGAGACCGTCCGCGACGTCGGTGGGCGCCCCAGCCGCATCACCGCAAAGACCTGGGCCGGCACCACTGTCGTCGACATCGGCTACAGCTACGCCGCCCCCAGCACCGGTGATGACCGCGGCAACGTGCAAACCCGCACCTCCTACGCGGAGCAGGGCATCACCGCCGGAGCAGTCACCACGTACACGTACGACTCTCGCAACCGGCTGAAGAAGGTGGAGGAGAAGAACGGGTCGGCGGCGTCGGCGTCGTGGGCGTACACGTTCGACGCGAACGGTAACCGCACCAAGATCACCCGCACGGGCTCCACCGGCATCACCGGGAACAAGACGTTCACCTACAACGCCGCCAACCAGCTCACCGCGGCAACGGGGGACTCTTCGACCTGGACGTACGACGCCGCGGGCAATCAAACCCGTGACGGATCCGGCTTCACCTCCAGCTACGGCGTCCGTAGCCAAGTCCGGTTCCTGGGCACCGCCCAGCAGACCAACTTCGCCACCGGCAACACCGAACGCTACGGCGTCAGCACCGGTCTCTCCTTCGATAACGGCGCGCTCGGGCTCATGCGCCGCACTGATGGCTCCACCACCGAACACACCTACACGCGAACCGCCGAAGGGGCTGCCCTGGGTTACAAAGACATCGATGACTCGCGCTTCTACTACGTCACCGATCACCTCGGCTCCGTTGTAGGCGTCTTCGACGGCGAGGGGGTGTATCGCGGCGGGTACAGCTACAGCCCGGACGGTGAAGCCCGCTTCACCGGCGGTAACACCGCCGTCACCAACAACCAGCTTCGCTATATCGGCGAGCTCAGCGTCGGCGGCGGGTTCTACAAGTTCGGCGCCCGCTACTACGACGCTAGCCAAGCCAGATTTACCCAGATGGACCCCAGCGGACAAGAGGATAATCCTTACGCCTATGCGGCTTGTAACCCAATCAATGGAATTGATCCGTCCGGTCTTGCGACCTTGTCCCAAGCTCTATGCGTGGGGGGTGTCATCAGTCTTCTCACGGAGGCTTACGGAATCGCTAAGACCATCACGGCAACAACCGCGGCTATTCTTGCCGCTCCGGCAGGGGGGCCTGTTGGTTTCTGGTACGGCCTTGCGGGAGGCTTCTTGACCGCTGCGCAGATCGGCCTGCTGGCTCTTACGGCTTACGGTACTTACTTGGGCTGTCGGGAGGCTTTCTTTGGTGAATGATGGAAAACGTTCAAACAGGTTTGCTTATGTCCCCTCAGTTGTAATTTTTCTCGTTGGAATTGCAAACACTGTTTTCGGCATAGTTTTATCCACCCATGGGGAGGGGAGCTGGCTCCCATATGTGTTCGGCGTCACGCTGATATCAATCGCTCTATATCTTTTCTCGACACAGCGTTTCTTGCGTCGAAACAATCGAAGCAATGGTGAGTGACACTGGGCCTAAGCTTCGTGAGGCATCAGCGTCGAATCAGACGAGGCGGGCGCGGCTAGTCATGTGATGGGCGCCCCGTCACTATCACAACAGCGTTGGCCCGCCCCTCCTCGGGGTGGGCCAAAGCTGTTGTGATGCTCGACCACTTGCGGGAGCCGGTGCTGTTAATGGCTACGTCATCGGCTGCAAGCCCAGGGCGCGCGTTTGACGGTGGTCGGTGGGAATTGTGCAGCGGGAGACTTGAGTCTCCCTGTGCCGGCCTTGCGCCTGCTGTTGCAGGCTAGAGGATGCGTCCCGGTAGGGGATCGGCTTGTGAGACTCCTGCGCTGTGACCGCCCCTCTGCATTGTGAGCAGCTTTGCTTTCTGTCGTCGTTTTCGCTGCGGTCCGTGTCGGGTCAGGTGGTGCCGATGACGAGGGTGCTGCGGGCGGCTTCGACGACGTCGTTGGTGATGACGTCGAGTTCGTTGATCTTCAGGACGCGTTGGATCTGTGGGAGGAGGCGTTCGAGGAGGCGGAAGTTGCCGCGGGTGATGCGTTCGACGGCGGCGATGGCTTGCGCGTCGGTGAAGTCGTCGGGATCGAGTGTCTTGCCTAGCTTTCGCCATTGACGTTCGAGGACGAACAGCAGCTCGTCGTGGCCGAGCGGACGGTACTGGTGGGCGAACCCGAGGCGACTGTAGAGCTGCGGGTAGTGGGTGAACTGCTTCTCGATGCCGGGCATGCCGATGAGGATCATCGCGATGCCGGTGCGATCGTACTGGTCACGCAGCCACTCGATCGCGTTGCCGGTGAGGCGTTCAGACTCGTCAATGATGATCAGCTCGAGCAGTGACGGGTTGGGGCCGTGCGCGTGGTCGATGTGGCCGCCGTGGAGGACGAGGTGCTCCTCTATGCAGCGTTCGGTCCGGATCATGTCGTGCAGGAGGTCCTCTTGCAGGGCGCGCATCGTCGCGGAGACCTCCGGCGTGTAGAAAACGGTCCGGGCGCGATGGGCTGCGGCGTAGATCTTGGCGTCGTCTTCACTCCGTGCGGCCCACCTGGCGATGAACGGGCCGATGCTGTCCCAGTGCGCGTAGCGGCGGGCTGAGAGGGTCTTGCCGACGCCGGCTGGCCCAAAGCAGACGCCGATGGTGTTCTGCTTCCGGACTGCGTCGGCGAACTCCGCGAACCGGCGGTGCTCCTTGGTGATGATGAACTGGCTCGTCATAACCGGTCCTCCTGGTAGGTCTTCAGTCGCGGCCGATCCGGCTCGACGGCTGCCGGTGTGGTGGCGTCGTCGAGTTTGGGATTGACGATCGCTATACGTTCGCGGATTTGCCCGCGTAAAGCCCGGCGCTGAGCGTTCCTGGCGGCTTGAATCTGCTTGAGGCTGATCGTCTCGGTCTGGTGCTCGGTGCTGATCACGGTGCAGAGGAACGCGTCGCGGTCGAAGACGCGGATCTCGGTGACGTCGCGTGGGTCGTACCGGACGCTCACGGTGCTACCGACGAACGGCGCGAGAGTGGTCGCTGTGTAGCGGAGGCCCTCGAAGTGGATGCCGTCTCGCTGCACGACCCGCGTCGTGGGGACGGTGAGCAGGAACCCGTCGAGCTGTTCAAGGGACTCCGGGAGCCGTGGCAGCCATCCGTCTGCGATCCACGCTTGCAGTGGGCTCTTCCGGAGCTCGCGGTGGGTGCGGGCGTTGTAGCGGCGGATGAACGTGTTGATGGCGCTGTCGATGCCGCCGAGATCCAATGCCGGCGTCGGCGCCGAGGATCCGGGTGTGAGGTGGCCGGGGAGTGTTGGGAGCAGTTCGGTGTTGATCGTGCCGAAGAACCGTTCGATCTTCCCTCGTCCCTGCGGCCGGGCGACCTGCGAGTGGATGATGCGGAGGTGCAGCACGGCGGCGGTGTCGCCGAGGCGGTGGCTGGTGAAGTCGGACCCGTGGTCCGTGTAGAGCACGTCCGGGATTCCGCAGACGGGCCAGTCCGGTTCCGGCTTGTGCCAGATGGCGTGCCGGAGCGCGAGCGCGGTGTTCGCCGCGGATGGGGCGCCGAGGAACACCATGTACCCGCAGATCGCGCGGGAGTAGTCATCCAGAATCACGGTCAACCATGGCCGTGCGGGCTTGCCGTCGGGGCCGCCGATGAGCAGGTCCAACATCGTGTGGTCCGCCTGCCAGATCGCATTGGGACAGTCCGCGCGACGACGGAGCAGCAATTCGTGCTTGTCCCGGTATGACGCCGGCCCCTCGAGCGCGAGCGTCACCACCCCCGGATCGAGCCCGTTCACGATCGATCGGAGGACGGAGTACGACGGCGACGGCAGTCCCCGTTCAGCGCAGTGGACGCCAACCTGACGGTGGATGGTGGCGATCGACGGTCGCGGCCTAGTGAGCGCGAGACCTTCGATCAGGCGGACGAGCTCCGGCGCTGTGCGTCGGACGCCACGGTCGGCGCGGATGCTGTCGGCGAGGGAGACGTACCCGCCGGTCCGGTAGCGGGCGAGCCAGCGTTGCAGGGTGCGCTCGGTGATTCCCGTGGTACGGGCGAGGGTGGCGAGCGGGATGGCGTCCTCGACGTGCAGTCGAAGGATCCGCCACCGCTCGCTCGCATCCATGACCGGCTACATCGTTGGTGAGGGCTTTGCACGTCGCCGGGCGACGGGTTCGGCGTGCTTCGCGAGCGTCCGGTAGATGGTGGTGCGGCTGACGCCGAGGACATCGCCGATCTGCGCGACGGTCATGTCCTGCTGTTCGTAGAGCCGTCGTGCGGTGCGCATCTGGTCCGCGGAGAGCCGAGACGGGCGGCCGCCGGTCCGTCCGCGGGCGCGGGCGGCGGCAAGGCCAGCGTTGGTGCGTTCCTTAATGAGGTCCCGTTCGAACTCCGCCAGAGCGGCGAAGACGTGGAACACGAGCCGGCCACCGGGTGAGGTGGTGTCGATGGTCTCCTGCAGCGACCGGAACCCGATGCCGCGCTCGGCGAGTGCGTGCAGCTGGTCGATGAGGTGCCGGATGGATCGGCCGAGTCGGTCGAGTCGCCAGACGACGAGGGTGTCGCCGGGGCGGAGCTGGTCGAGAAGTTTGTCGAGCTGGGGTCGGTGTTGCAGCGACCCGGACATGGTGTCGACGAAGACGCGGTAGCAGCCGGCAGCGTTGAGTGCGTCGGTCTGCAATGACGCGTCCTGGTCGGTGGTAGACACGCGCGCGTACCCGAGGAGGTGACCCATGAGGTGAACGTAGCGAAACTCGGCCAGCGGGGGTAGTGGCGGTACATAGATTCCCGGACTGAGTTTCGCTACAAGAAACGCCGTCCCGAGCGGCACCTGTTTACGATAGTGAATCGTTGTAGCAAAATCGGAGGTTTACGATGCATATGCTCGATACGTCTCCACGAGACGAATCATTGCCCCCGGTTAGCGCTGCTCCCACGAATGTGGAACACAATGCCCACACGCTTACGCTCACAGACCAGGACAGATCCAGATCGCCCGCTCCATGACAGCACTGTGTTGCGCCGCGATCACGGTCAGTCACCGTGGTGCATACGCGCCGTCCCTTGCGGACTTCGACCGCGGACACGACCTCGAGGACAAGGACCGACGCTCGCGATCGAGCGTCGGTCCTTGAGCGCATTGCTCCTCGTTTCGCGAGACCGCGTGTTCCCCGCCGTTCAGGTCCCCAAAGCTGCGCCCGGAGTCGTCTGGACTGTCATCTGGAGCGCGGCAGGATTTGCGTGAGGTCGACGAGCGTCACCGCGGGTGCGATTGCACTCGCGTCAGTGTCGGCTGAGATCGCACAGATGCCGTTCTCGCACTGATCCGCGTTCGCCGCTTCGGCAATCGCGTCTCCATCCGGTCCGGTCATCGCCCGCTGACCTGACTGAAGGCGGCGGTGAACTGTTCCACGGGCTGCGCCCCGGAGAGGCCGTAGGTGTTGTTGATGACGTAGAATGGCACGCCGCGCACGCCGAGCTGATGAGCCTGGCGGATGTCCGCGTCGACGTCGGCGACGTGGTGCTGCTCAGTGAGGGCGGCCGATGCAGCGGAACGATCGAGTCCGGTTTCTTCGGCCATTACGAGGAGTTCGTCGGTGTGTCCGATGTGGCGACCCTCGACGAAGTACGCCTCGAAGAGCCGCTGCGTGAGTTCAGCGCGTTTGCCGAGGGTTCCTGCGTGGTGGAGGAGTTCGAGCGCTTGGTGTGAGTTGGTGGGCTGGGTGCGGTCCGGGTCGTACGGGAGCCCTTCCTCGGCGGTGAGCTGCCGCAACTGCTTCATGATCTGCTGCATCCGCTCGGAACCCATGTTGTGACTGCGTATCTGAGCGTCCCGATCGATCTCGATCGGTGCTTCTGGGCTGAGCTGGAACGAGTGGTGGACGATCTCGACGGGACCGGGGTGCCTGGCGATCGCGGTGCGGAGGCGGGCGCTGGAGATGTAGCACCAGATGCATTGCACGTCGGACCACACGTCGATGCGGATCGGGATGGAAGCGGTCATCGGGTGTTCTCCATCTCCGCCACGGCGCGGTCGGCATCCAGGAAGACCAGTTCGGTGTTCATGGTCATCGCGACGCGAGCACCGTTCGCGGCGGCTTCGCTGACCTGGGTGGCGGGGTTGGCGACGTTCCCGGCCGCCCACACGCCGGATACGTTCGTGTGCCCGGCCGGGTCGACCGCGATGGCGGTGCCGGCCGGCGACTCTGTGATCGCGATACCGAGACCATCGAGGCCATCGAGGCGTGCTTGCGTGGCGGTGGGCACGACGAGCGCGTCCAGTGTCACGGTGGAGCCGTCCGCGAGGTGCACACCGGTGAGTCGATCGTCCTGGGCTTCGACACGCACGATCGTTCGGGTCTCCACTCGGATGCCGACGGCAGTGAGCTTCGCGAGATCATGGTCGCTGTAGTCCAGCCCCTGCGGGAAGAACTGCACGTCGCCGGTCCATTGGTTGAACATCAGCGCTTGCAGGGCAGACATCGGTCCGGTGGCGAGGACACCGACCCGCCGATCCCGGATCTCCCAGCCGTGGCAGTAGGGGCAATGGATCACGTCGCGCCCCCACCGTTCCTGCAACCCGGGAACGTCGGGCAGCTGGTCCCGGGTTCCGGTGGCAATCAGCACGGCGCGCGCCGACACGTCAGTGCCGGTGTCGGTGACAATGCGGAACCCGCCACCGTCGGGACGAGCCTCGGTGACACGGCCATGGATGATCTCTCCGCCATACAAGGTGACCTCCTCGATTCCTTTCCGAAGCAAAGCGATCGGGTTGACGCCTTCCTGTCCGAGGAGGCCGTGCGCGCCCTCAGCGGGCGCGTTGCGGGGCTCGCCGCTGTCGATGACGACGACTCGGCGGCGGGCTCGGGCGAGGGTGAGTGCGGCGCTCAAGCCGGCGGACCCGCCGCCGAGGACGACGATCTCGGCGTCACGTGTGGTCATGCGGAGATCTCGCTTCCTGTGCCGGCCGGCTGCGTGGAGTCGTGGGAGGTGGTAGGTGGCTTGCGGAGGAAGACGGCCAGAACGATGCCGACGGCGCTGATCAGAGCGCCCACGCCGAAGGCGGTACCGACGCCACCGGCAAGGGCCTCGAGGGGGTGCCCGCCGCTGTCAGCGGAGACGGCGACGGTGAACAGGGTGATGAACAGTGCGGTGCCGGCGGCGCCGGCAACCTGCTGGAGGGTGTTCACGATCGCGCTGGCGTGCGGGTACGACTTCGGTGCGACGGCGCCGAGCGCGGTGGTCATCAGCGGCGTCATCATCAGAGCCGTGCCGATGCTGAGCAGCATGTGCATGGCGATCACCAGCCACACCGGTGTGTCGGCGCTGAGGGTGGAGAACGCGAACATCGCCCCGGTCACGATGACCGACCCCGGGAGAACAATGGCTCGGGGTCCGACCTTGTCGTAGGCCATGCCGACGAACGGGGCGAGCACGCCGGAGAGGATGCCGCCGGGCAGGAGCATGAGACCGGCGACGTATGCGGGTTCGCTTAGGACCTGCTGGATGTAGAGCGGCAGCAAGATCAGGGACCCGAACACCGCGATGGACACCACCACGACCGTGATCGTCGACATGGTGAACAGGCGTCCGGTGAACACGCGGACATCAAGCAGTACCCGGTCAGTGTTCCTCAGGGCGAGCTGGCGCGCGACGAGGCCGGTGAGGGCCAGGATGCCAGCCGTGATCGGGGTCCAGGGCGGGAGCCCTCCCTGGTGCGCGGCCTGCTCCCCGATGCTGGCGAGTCCGTAGATCAGCCCCGAGAACCCGACCGCGGACAGCAGCACGGAGAGCACGTCGAACCGGGCGGGCATGGTCGGGGTGACATTTCGCAACCAGACGGCGCCAGCGACAATTGCGAGCACGGCGACCGGGAGCACGATGAGGAACACCCACCGCCACCCCAACGACGACACGATCACACCGGACACAGTCGGGCCGAGCGCGGGAGCGGCGGCAGTCACGATGGTGACCAGGCCCATCGTGCGGCCGCGGCGCTCTGGAGCGACGAGCTGCATCACCGTGGTGAATAGCAGCGGCAGCATGATCGACGTGCCCAGGGCCTGCACGACCCGTGCCACGAGCAGTAGCTCAAACGTGGGAGCGAACGCAGCGATGGTGGTGCCCACCGTGAAAAGGCTCATCGCAGTGAAGAAGTTCCGCCGCAAGGGGTAGCGCTGCAAGAGCACGCCAGTGATCGGGATGACCACCGCCATCGTCAGCATGAACGCCGTCGTGAGCCACTGCGCAGAGGCGGCCGAGACGCCAAAGGCCTCCATGATGTGCGGGATCGAGACCCCCATCGCGGTCTCGTTCAGCACGACCACGAACGCCGAGACGAGCAACAGCGAGATCGCGGGTCCCGTTCGCAACCCAGGGGAAGCGGGAGGTGGGACGGTGTGCGCGGATGTGACAGTCATACGGCTCCTCGGTACGAAGTGTGTACTCGGCACTAAGTACCGAGTACGGATTGAGTGCTAACGTAGCACCATGAATCCGCCTTCCCCAACTCCGGCTCCCGCACCTGATCTCCGCGAACGGCGCCGACGCGAACTCGCGCGGACGATCGCCGCCACCGCGGTTGAGCTGTTCGAACGGAACGGGTTCGCTGCGACCACGATCGATGACATCGCCGGTGCTGCCGGCATCTCCCGGACGACGTTCTTCCGGCACTGCGCCTCCAAGGAAGCCGCAGTGCTCGTCGACGACGCCGGCCTGGAATCGGAACTCATCGACGCCGCGCAACAGGTGTCCGCCGCCCGTCCGCTACGCGACCTCGAGACTGAGTGGGAATCGATGACGGAGGTGTTCGACGCTGACCCGGAAGGTCGCGATCGATTCCTGCGGGTACGGCGGCTCATGCGGGACAATGCGCCGCTCCTCGCGGCAGGGCTGGAACGCGACGCCCGGCTCACCGAGCAGATCGCGACCGCTCTCAGCAGCCGGCCCGTCTCGGACGCCTTGGACGCGCGCGCGGTTGCAGAGAGTTTCGCGCTCGGCATGCGGCTCACGTTCGACGAATGGGTGCGCCGTGCTGACCACGGCCCGACGTCGGCTCCGCCACCGTTGAATGAGGTCTACCAGCAGGTTCGAGCGGCGATTGGTCGAGCCAACGGAGGGAGCACTCGATGAGCCACGACTTCGACAAGGCGTACTGGGAAGGTCACTGGGGCCAGCGAGTTGGGACAGCGCGAAGTCTGCCGGCGCATCCCGCTCTCGAGACCGAAATCGCCCGGCTGCACCCCGGTACCGCGCTGGACGCCGGCAGCGGAGAAGGCGCGGAAGCTCTGTGGCTGGCCAAGCAGGGGTGGGAGGTCACGGCCGTCGACATCTCCGCTCACGCCTTGACCAGCGCCACCGCACAACCGAGCCTCGACGCAAATGCGGGCTCGGTGGCGTGGGTCGAAGCCGACCTCATCACGTGGGCACCCGACGAGCAATTCGACCTTGTGACCACCTTCTACGCCCACCCGAACACATCTCAACACGCGTTCTATGAGCGCATCTCCCAATGGGTCGCACCCGGCGGCACCCTGCTCATCGTCGGCCACCAAGACGACGACCACCGGCATGGTCGCGGCCAGGCGCACCCGGAGAACGCTGTCACTCAGCCGGAGCAGATCCGAGCGCTTTTCACCCCAGGGCGATGGGTAGTGCGCACCGCCGAGGTCCGCGAACGGACCGTGGCTGTCAGCAGTGGCCACAGTACGACCCTGCATGACGTGATCGCCTGCATCGAGAAAATCTGATCTATCACTACAGCGGCGGCGATGGGTGAAGTTCTCCGCGTCGACACCGGGAACGATTAGCGGCCGAGAAGGAGCGCCAGAGCATTGAAGGTGCCCCGACATGAAACACGGCTACAAGCACGATACGAAGCGCCGCTGCTCACAAGGTGTAGAACAACTGCAAGATGTGAACATCGATTGTGGGCCGTTTTCCGGGCCTCATTGCCCACCTCTCCCGAAAGTCCAGGATGACTGCCTACGCCTATCTGCCGTACCTGATTCGGGTTGCGCCTCCGCATCGCCCGCGCCAGCTCTACCGACTCAACGACGTCGGCCAGGATCACGTGGACCTGCTCGCGAAGATCAGCGACGAGCTGAAGACAATCGGAGACGGCTTCCACCACAATGAGATCCTTGCGGAGGGGTTCCGTCTCAAGCGGAACAATCCGTTTGGCCGGAGCACGCTGCTGTGGATGCGGAGGGGGCCAGTTGGTAACCCTGGTGAGGCGTACGACATCGACACGGGCAATGAGGTGGAGACGGGACTGAACACGGCACTCCTGAGCGAGCTCCGTGGCGGTTTCTACATCCCCGAGGGTTCCTACTTCGGCTTTCTCTTCGTCGAACGTGTCGGCGGCCGCCACTTGAAGGATCTCATCTACAAGCGCGTCATCTTGCCCGTCGCGAAGGCCCTCGACGTCGCGATCCGTGTGGAGGCGTACGCGGAGACCGATGACTGGCGGAAGGAGCTCGCCGGCCAGCAGGTTCTCCGCGTGACGGAATTGCTGAACATGAGCGCGACGAAGGAGGACGCTTCCACCCTTGACGAGGATTTGTCCGTTCGGGTTGCAGCGGAAGGCCCCGTGCTGTCACGGATGACTGGCGATGTGAAGGATTTGCTGTTCGACGCGCTTGACCGACGCCACGCTGAGTACCGGCTGCTTGCGCAGGTGGCTCCGTTGGAGTCGCGGCGGAGCATTTGGGGGGACGTCACCAGGAAGGGCCAGCAAAAGAAGGGGTGGAAGGCGGCGCCTCGCGCTGCCTTCACCGTCGCGGATAGCGAGGAGCTGTCTGCGCAGCTGCTCGAGCTGGAGGCGCTTCGCGGGACCAGTGCGCCGCAGGAGCTTCTCGAGCAGCTGCAAGCGCTGGTTCCGGTGGATCGCTCTGAGCTGGAGAGCAAGCGGCTCGAGGTGTCGTTCGGGGACACGATCCCGCAAAAGAATTTTGTGGTGGAGAGCGATCGGCTTCCTCAGCTGGTCTACCCGTTGCAGGGGCGCCTGACCGACATCGAGTTGCAACGCCTGTGGGAAGCTCAGGTGGAAGCGTTCCTGGGGCGGCTCGGAGTGACGCTGCCCGATGGTTGGTTGTTGTCGTCGTAGGAGGTCGAAGGTGACTGTGATTCACATCGTTCCGCGGCAGATGCGAATGATGCTGCACGACTACGAGCAGACGTGGAGCGGCACCCGAACGAGCGCGCTCATCTCCGACCGCACCCGTGCCATCATCCGGCTCTACTTCACGCCGACCGTGCCAGCCGTGGTGTTCCTGTTTGTGCACGTGCGCCTCGGGACAGTCACCCCGTTCCTGACGTCCATGTCCGTGTTCACGGCGCTGCTGTTTGGCCTGCTGACGTTGATCTTCAACACCGCCGTCACACTGCGCAAGGACGAGAAGGCCCTACAGAACGCACATGGCCTGTCTGAGGTCATCAAGGACCTGCGCGCCATCGTGACCTACACAATCTTCGTTGCGTTGGCGTTGGTGATTACCCTCGCCCTGGGAGCCGCATTCACAGAGCCGCTGAACCCCGACCCGAAGGTGCTCGACTCACCGCAAGTCGTGTCGTGGTGGTGGACACCGGTCTACGTGTGGCTAGCGGTTCACATGCTGCTCAATCTCGGCGATGTTCTCGTGCGATTCCGCACCGCGTACAACTACCTCGCTCCTAGCTAGCTCCGTCGGCTCTGATGCCAGCGGCGAGGCGCCGCGACTAGACAGGCGGACCACGCAAACGAAGCGGCCCGGCCGCGCATTCGCGCAGGTCGGGCCGCTTCGTGGGGATGGTGCAACGTGACGTTCAGAAGCCGCCGGCGGCGCGGACAGTGTAGTGCTCTTCGAGCGCGGTGACCTCTTCCGAGGTGAGGTCGATGTCGACAGCGGCGGCCGCGTCGTCGAGGTGGTGGGGCTTCGTCGCGCCGATGATCGGTGCGCTGACGACGGGATTGTTGAGCACCCAGGCCATCGCGATCTGCGCCATCGACGCGTCCCGCGCCTCGGCGATCTTCTGCACGGCGTTGATGACGGGGCGGTCACGTTCAGTGTCGGCGAAGAAATTGTTGCCCACCGGGTCATCGGATGAGCGCTGGGTCTGCTCTCCGGCGGGCCGGGCGACGCGACCCTTTGCGAGGGGGCTGTAGGGAATGCTGCCGACGCCCTGATCAGCGAGCAAGCCGAACATCTCCCGCTCTTCTTCGCGGTAGAGCAGCGAGTACTGGTCCTGCATGGAGACGAAGCGGGTCCAGCCGTGCAGGTCGGCTGCGTGCTGCATGTTGGCGAACTGCCACGTCCACATCGCGGACGCGCCGATGTAGCGGGCCTTGCCGGCCTTCACCACGTCGTGCAGGGCTTCCATCGTCTCCTCAATGGGGGTCTCCGGGTCGAAGCGGTGGATCTGGTACAGGTCCACGTAGTCGGTGCCGAGGCGGGTCAGGGACGCGTCGATCTGCTGCATGATCGCCTTCCGGGACAGGCCGGCCACCCGCAGCCCCGGACCGCTGCCCGGGGTGTCCCCGAAGTGGGCCTTGGTGGCGAGAACGATCTCGTCGCGGTGGGTGAACTGGCGCAACGCCTCACCGACGATGCGCTCGGAGTCACCGTAGGAGTACACGTTCGCGGTGTCCCAGAACGTGATGCCGAGCTCAAGCGCCTGCCGGAAGAACGGCAACGCGTCATCCTTCGGGAGCGACCACGGGAGGTGGCTGCTGGCGGGGTCCCCGAAGCTCATGCAGCCAAGCGCGATGCGGCTGACCTTTAGACCGGAGTTACCGAGGCGGGTGTACTTCATGGCGTGAATCCTTTCGATGGGCACGACGACGACAGCCGGGACGGCTGAGGTGTCGAGCGGGGGGAGCGACGCGAGCGGGGTGAGCCCGCCGCTGTCACTGGGTCGGGTTGGGTGCCGTGGTCGGGGTGGTGCTGGCGGTCCAGCTGGCGAGGACGCGGAGACGTTCTTCCGACACGGAGGCGGGTTCCGTGACGTAAGTGATGATCGTGATGTCCGGTTCGCTAGCGAGGGTGAGCGCTTCCCCGGTGACCTCGACCTCGCCGACCGTGGGGTTGTGTAGTGTCTTTGTCGCGCTGGTGTGCAGGCGCACGTTGTGGGAGGCCCACCAGGTGCGGAACGGGTCGCTGCGGGTGCTCAGCTCACCGATGAGGTCGGTGAGCGACCGGTTGAACGGGGTACGGCCAGCCTCGATACGAAACGCGGAAACCATGTCGCGGGCGACGCGCTCCCAATCGCCGTAGAACTCCTGCGACGACGGGTCGAGGAAGACATACCGGGCGAGATTCGCCGGCTCGTTCCCGTTCGGGACCAGGCCCGGCATGAGCGCTGCGCCGAGCTGGTTCATCGCAATGATGTCGGTTCGGCCGTTGCGGGCGTACGCGGGCAACCCGCTCATCCCGTCGAGGATGCGCTGCACCCGGTTGCTGGCACGGACTTTCGCGGGGGTGCGCTTGGGTGCGGGGCGGGTCAGGGCGTGCTCGGCGTTCGCCGCGCGGGCGAGGTCGAACAGGTGCTGCTCTTCGGAGTCGTCCAGCTGCAACGCTCGCGCGACGGCGTAGAGAACGGACTCGGAGACACCGGCGAGCTTCCCACGTTCCATCCGGTTGTAGTACTCCGCGCTGACCCCGGCGAGGGTAGCGACTTCCTCACGGCGCAGGCCCTTCACCCGCCGGCCCGTCGCGGAGGCGGTGAGGCCGGCCGCTTCGGGGGTGATGCGGTCGCGACGGGTGCGGAGGAAGTCGCTCGCCTCGGTTCCGGTGTCCATATCGGCAAGCGTAGATCGGAGCCGGCACAACCAGACAGGTACTGGCAGTACACCAAACGCCGCTGCCTGTTCCGCGCGAAGGAAGCTCTGTTGGATGGGGTCACCGGCAGAACCGCAGCCGATCCGCTTCTTGGAAGGAACGCTCATGAGCACCATCCCCACCGTCACCCTGAACACCGGCGCTGAGATGCCGCAACTCGGCTTCGGCGTGTTCCAGATCCCGGCTGAGGAGACGGAGCAGGCTGTCAGCGACGCGATCAAGGCCGGCTATCGCCTCATCGACACCGCAGCCTCCTACGGCAACGAGGAAGCGGTGGGCCGCGGCATCGCCGCTAGCGGCGTGCCCCGCGAGGAGCTGTTCATTACCTCGAAGCTGTGGATCCAGCGCCGCGGCGAGGAGGGTGCCCGCGAAGCGATCACCACGTCCCTGCAGAAGCTCGGCCTGGACTACCTCGACCTGTACCTGATCCACCAGCCGTTCGGCGACTACTACGGCGAGTGGCGTGCCCTCGAGCAGGCCCACAAGGACGGCCGACTCCGCGCGATCGGTGTCTCCAACTTCGCCTCCGACCGCCTCGTGGACCTCATCGCCTTCGCCGACGTCGTGCCCGCGGTGAACCAGATGGAGACGAACCCCTTCCACCAGCAGGTCGACTACCAGGAGCTGCTGCACGCAGAGGGCGTGCAACTCGAGGCGTGGGCACCGTTCGCCGAGGGCAAGAACGACCTGTTCACCAACCCGGTCCTGACCGAAATCGGCGACGCGCACGGCAAGTCCGTCGCCCAGGTCGTGCTCCGCTGGCTCGTCCAGCGCGGCGTCGTCGTCGTGTCCAAGTCCGTCAAGCTCGAGCGCATGCAGCAGAACCTCGACGTCCTCGACTTCGAGCTCACCGACGAGCAGATGGCAAAGATCGCCGAGCTCGAAGCGGGCGAGTCGCAGTTCTTCTCCCACGTCGACCCCGACATGGTCCGCTGGCTCACCGGCCGCGCCGAAGCGTAAGCATGCCCGTCCCCCAGCCCACCCGCAGGCAGCTCCTGCGAACCGCCGCGGCCGGCGCGATCAGCGCCGCCGCGGCCGGGCTGCTGGCCGCCTGCACCACCCCTAACAGCGAAGCCGGTCCCGGGACCGCACCCTCGGCTCCCTCGCCGAGCGGTGCCGCGCCGACGTCGACTCCTTCGCGCTCGACAGGATCCTCCATGACTCCCACCCCTCGCAGCCGAGTCCTGCTCGCCTACTTCTCCCGCCCGGGCGAGAACTACTGGAACGGCGGCCGCCGCACTCTGGACGTCGGCAACACCGAGGTCCTCGCTGGTCTGATCAGCGACCGCATCGAGTGCGACGTCTACCGCATCGAAGCCGCCGACCCATACTCCGACCGTTACGACCCCACCGTGGCGCGCAACGTGCAGGAACAGAACTCGAACGCCCGCCCCGAGATCGCGAATCCCCTCCCCGACCTCACCGGCTACGACACGGTGCTGCTGGGAAGCCCGATCTGGAACGTGCGGCCGCCGATGATCCTCGCGACCTTCGCCGAGGGTGTCGACCTCGCCGGGAGGACGCTACTCCCCTTCGTCACCTACGCCGTCAGCGGCTTGGACTCCACCGCCTCCTTCTACGAAGGCCTTGGCACCGGAGCGCAGCTCGGTGATGGACTCGCCGTCCGCGGCGAGGACGTCGCCGAGGGCGCCCCCGACGTCGACCAGTGGCTCACCGCGTCCGGCCTGGCTTGAAAGGCACCCTCATGACCAACCTCACCCTCACGGTCCTCCTCGTGGGGGCGACCGGCAGCGTCGGCCGCCACGTCGTCACCGCCTCTCTAAACGCGGGGCACCGCGCCCGCGCGCTCGTGCGCACCTCGTCTCGGGCGAAGAACGTGGACTCCCGCGCGGAGGCCGTCGTTGGGGACCTCACCGACGCAGCGACCCTCGCAGAGGCGGTCGAAGGAATCGACGCGGTGATCTTCACCCATGGCGACATCAACCAGGCGGAGGCCGTGAACTACGGCGCCGTCCGCAACGTCCTCCGCGCCCTGAACGGCCGCCCGGTGCGCATCGCGCTGATGACGACCATCGGGGTCACCGTGCGCCACCCCAGCTCCGAATGGAAGCGCCGCGGAGAGCGGCTCGTCCGCGCCAGCGGCAACCGGTACACGATCGTCCGGCCCGGCTGGTTCGACTACAACGACGGGAACGAGCGCCGCATCCTGATGTTGCAGGGCGACACCCGCCGCAGCGGCTCTCCCGTCGACGGTGCGATCGCCCGCGACCAACTCGCCCGCGTCCTCGTCGCATCCTCACCGATCCCGCCGCCGAGAACCGCACCTTCGAGCTGTTCGACGAGCGCGGCCCCGAGCAGGACGACCTCAGCCCCCTCTTCGCCTCCCTGGACCCAGACCCAGCAGGAGCACTCGACGGGGTCCACGACCAGGTGAATCTGCCGCTCGAGCAAGAGCCGGCACTGGTCGTCGCCGAACTCGACCGGGCCGCTACCGTCGAAAGGTAAACGCGCACCGATCGGCTGTGTCGGCGTCATCATCGGAACCCAACTTCACGCGGTCAGTCTCGCGAATGGGGCGACAAACGTCCCGCGCATGTAGGTGATCTGTCGGAGGTGGCCGATGAGATCTGCGACATGCCCCAGTGCACTGCACCTATCAACGGCCACACCCGAGGCGGCGGAGCGAATTGCCCCGTTCATGGGCGCGGCGGTGGTTACGGCTACGCCTACTCGACCCCTCGCTCGTATCCGTCCTACTCTGCGCCGGCGCCGGCGCAACGGCGCACCACCCCTTCGCGCAGTAGCGGTACCAGCACGCGACCTTCATGGCAGCCGACTGGCTCCAGCGTCTCCTACACGCCGCAGCAGGTCCGGGATCTCCAACCCGTTCGGACGGCGACTCTCGCGCGGACAGTTCAGCAGAACGACGTGTTTCTCTGCCACGCCTGGCCTGACCGCCTGGAGGCTGCAAGGGACGTTCATGAGCTGATGCTCGATCGGGATCTATCGGTTTGGTTCAGCGAAGTAAGCCTGCGGCCGGGCACCGACATGCGTGCCGCGATCGACAGGGGACTCGTCAGCTCGCGTATGGGGATCGTCCTCGTGACGCCGGCAATGCTCGAGAAGTTGGGGACAGATCGGAGCATCGCGAGCAACGAGCTCAGCGCGCTCCTGCGCCGGAGCCTTCTGGTGCCGATCATGCATGGCACGACTTTCGAGGAACTGGACCAGGTCACTCCCACACTTGCGTCGCGCGGCGGATTTAGCACTGCGGAGGAATCGATGGAGAGCATCATCGAGAAAATCGCAGAACTCGTAGGGGTCGTCACGGACGAAGAAGCGGACGAGCTGGCTGGAATTTCGGGAGGGCGGTAGTTCTGCAAGCCCTTGGACGGGTCCGCGCTCCGGTGGAATGGTGGGCGCATGTCTAAGCCTCGGACGAAGTTGGCGCAAACAGCGCTCATCTCCAACGGCATGGTCTGGTTTGGGGCGTCGTTCGTGCTCTTCGCTATCGCCGCGGAACAGGCCTATGCGGTATTCAACGGGACGTGGCTCAACGTCCTCGGGTGGGCGCTGATCCTGCTCGTTGCCGCCGGGCTCGCGGTCGTCGGCGTGATCGAGAACGTGAACATCCGCGCCGGAAAGAAGTTCAAGCCGCGTCCTCGCAGCTAATCCCCGCTCGAGCGCGGATCTGCTCGCTCGTGGCTGGGGGGTCGAGGGGGTCTCCCCCTCGTGCGGGCCGGCCCGATCAGGGTCGGCCCGCCGCCATGCTCAGAGCGTGAGCGTGTGCAGCACGGTCGCCGCGGCGCCGGTGGGCGTGCCGTAGTCCGTGGCGTGCAGCGTCGCGGCGCGGTTCGTGATGAGGTCGAGAGCGACGAGCTCTTCCTCGGGCTCGTCGGTCATGTCGCCGGGTTCGTCCTCCCATTCGCGCAGCACGCGCCCGTGGACGTCGACCACGCGCCACAGCCCCCACAGGTGAGCGACGGGACCGGTCCTCTTGTACGTGAACACCAAGGCGGTCGCGGTGGGCCAGCCGTGCGCGGCCGCGGCGACGATGAGCGCGTGCGCGGCCGCGGCGATCGCGCCCGGGTCGCCGGATGCCGTGGCGGCGTCGACGGCGGCTCCCGCCTCGCCCAGCGCCGCGGTGTGTCCCCACACGTCGACTTCGACCGCGGGTGTCGTGGTGGTGGTGGTCATGGGTGAGCCTTCCTGTGCGGCAGGCATCACCCTTTGGGGTGATGCGAGAGGGTGAAGAAATGGGGTGATGCGGCGGGGTGATGCCGCGGGTGATGGGGACCGGTGTGAGCCGGTCCCCGTCCGGTTGGTTAGGCGAGTCCCGCGGCTTCGGCGGGGGTGGTGTCGCCGGTGACGATCTGCTCGACCGGGGAGAGGGCGTATCCCCACGCGGCGAGCTGGCGGAAGAACGCGGCGGCGCGCTCGTCGCCGCGGCGCCACGATTCCTTGCTGGTGCTCGACTCAGCCCCGGCGAGAACGACCGCCAGGACCACCAGGCGCGCCTTGCCGGGGTTCGCCTCCACCAGCGCGGCCAAGGCGTCCGTGCGGTAGCCGGATGGCCGCTCGACGCCGAGGAACGTGTGCGCGAGGTCGTTGCCGCCCGACATCGCGGACGACACCGAGAACCGGTGAGCGGTCAGGCCCAGCGCGATCACTCGGTCAGCGTCCTTCGGCAGGGTCTTGCGGGACAGGAACGTCGCGATCCATTCGCGGCGCACCGTCTCGGCGGCGGTCCACGCCTTGTTGTTGGCGATGAGCGCCTTGCGCTCGGCGGACTTCTCGACGCGCTCTTCCTCGATCTGCTCCGCGGTCAGCGGCTCGGCGGGGGTGCCGGGTGCGCCCCAGGCGTAGGTGAAGCCCGCATCGGTGGGCTTCTGGACGAAGTAGGTCACGTCGATGTCGCCGCGCCAGTTGGTGTCGATGAGCGCGCCGCGCACCGGGAAGGTGGCGATGTGCTCGGCGGTGACCTGTGCGCCGTCCGCGGTGTGGAGCTTGCGGAGGCTCACCCACGGGCTTTCCTCCCCGTACGCCTCGCCACGGGTAAGCACTTGGAACCCGCGCGCGATCTGCTCCTGCTCGACGGCGGCGAGGCGGGCCTTTTCCGCGGCGTCGTCGCGGAGACTCTGTGCGGTGTAGTCGAACTGGGTCGGGTCGGTGGTGGCGACCTCGATCAGGTGCGCGCGGGCGTCGGCGTCGTCCTCGAACTCCAACAGGACCGCCGCCTGGTCAAGCGTCAGCGCATGCTCGTGCAGAGCGGACGTGACCGTGGCGGACTCCGCGACGGCGAGGCCCTTCTTCACCGCGTCGGTCTTGGTGCCGGTGCGCTTGGCGATCTGCGCGGCGCTGATGCCCTCGAACGCCAGCTGCGCCCACGCGGCGGTGCGATCCGCGGTGCTGAGGTCGGCGCGCTGGTCGTTTTCGATGATCTGCTGAATGATCCGGTCTGCGGTGGTGTCGTCGCCCTCCACGACATAGACGGGGACGGTCGACACTTCGGCCTCGCGGGCGGCGAGAGTGCGACGCTGACCGGCGCGGACGATGACGTTTCCGTGGTCGTCGCGGCGGGCGAGGATCGGGGTGATGACGCCGTTCTCGCGGATCGACGCGATGAAATCCTTCGTCACGGGGGCGCTGGTGCGCACGTTCGCTTCGATGACGAGGGTGGTCGGGTCGATGTGCTCGATGGTCCCAGTTCCGGTGGTAATGCTCACGATGATTTCTCCTTGATCGGTGTGCGACCATGAAGGCGACGGGTCCCGTGGTACTTCACCTACTACGGGGCTTTTGTCGTCTTCCAGATCGTTTTTCTTTGCCTCTCCGGCGAGTGGAAACCAACTGAGTGGAGGCGG
Organism: Microbacterium algihabitans; assembly: GCF_032464975.1. Taxonomy (NCBI): domain Bacteria; kingdom Bacillati; phylum Actinomycetota; class Actinomycetes; order Micrococcales; family Microbacteriaceae; genus Microbacterium; species Microbacterium algihabitans. Next base: position 85,292 of record NZ_JAWDIU010000008.1, on the reverse strand, counting down.
CGGAGTGACGTCTTTCTCGGGCGAAATAAGGGAGCTTGCGACCGCGTCCGAGAAAGACGGCACGTAGCCGATGGAGCGAAGTAGGTTGAAACCGCGGAGAGGTGAAGAAAACGGGGAACCGGGCCGCGTAGCGGCTCCTGCCGGGCGGTGCTCCGTCACCGCTGCGCGGGCGGAGCTCGCGCCCCGCCGCAGGCGGAACACCGGGGAGCGCGAGGGGGTCGCCCCTCGTGGCCGGCCCGTAGGCCGGCCCCTCCCCCGCTGGAGCAGGTCCAGCTCTCGGTCCAGTCCTCGGGCGGGACGACGGCGTGCGGCTGGCCTGTCGTGTGCAGGTAGTACAGGGTGCTGCCGTAGTCGTGATCCCCGTGGCTGACGCTCATCTGGCGGTGATCGTCGTCCGTTTCCGCGATGTTCCACCTGGTCGAGACGTCCACGGCGTAAAGGTCGCCGTAAGAGTCGGTGACGAGCTGGTCGCAGACGGGGCAGCGCAGCGCGCGGTACGTCTCCCCGTCATCGGTCACGGTGACGACCATGAGGACCGGGGCCGCGGCCCACACCTGTTGTTGCAGCTGTTCAATTGCGGCGAGCAGGGCGTCAGCGGTCGGCGCGGGGGTAAGGAACGCGATGAGCGCGGCGGCGTATTCGGTGCCGTCGTCGGTGACGGGATGCCCGCCCGGTGCGCCTTCGCCGGGCAGGGTGAGGGTGTTGCGCACGTGCGCGAGGATCTCGGCGTCAGTGGCCGCGGCGTCATCGCCGGACTCCGCACGGCGGGTGTCGAGGATGAGCGCGAGCTGCGCCGCGGTCGCGCGGCCGGTGTCGATGGTGGTCATGGCGCGCTCCTGTCAGCGGACGGTGGTCGAATCGACGGTCAGGCCGTGCTTCGCGAGGCGGGCGAGGGTGTCGGGGTCCCCGGTGATCTGCTCCCAGCCCTCGTGCGAAACGACGGCCGCGGGATCGCCGTCGCGGTCGGTGAGAACGACGCACGTCCGAGCGTCGAGCGCGGCCCCGGTGCGCGGGCACACGATGTTCTTGCTGACGAGAAACGTGACCATCTGGTCGCGGAGGATCGCTTCAAGGGTGGTGGACATGACTGCTCCTGGCTGATCGTTTTTCTTTGCCTCTCCGGCGGGAATGACCGTTTGAGTGGAGGCGGCGGAGTGACGCCGATTCCGGGCGAAATAAGCCCGTAGGGCGCGTCCGGAATCGGTGGCACGTAGCCGTTGGAGCGAAATAGGTTGAGACCGCGGAGAGGTAAAGAAAACCAGGGAACGGGCCGCGCAGCGGCTCCGCCCGGTGGCGCTCCGTCGCCGCCGCGCGAGCGCAGCTCGCCTCCCGGGACGGGATGCCGGGGAGTGTGAGGGGTCGCCCCTCACGGGCAGGCGGCGCCGGCCCCACGACCGCGCCGGTTCGCGTGGGCGGTGTCGGTGGCGGGTGCGATGATCGCCGGATGTAAGAACTGGCGCATCGAACACGTGACGCGGCGACGGCGACGGTGGTTCGCAGCAGCGCGGTATCCGGCGACGCGGCGATCGCAGAGGTGCGGGCCTCGATGCCGGAGGATCACGTGATCCTCTACGTGCTCGAGGTCGAACGCGACGAGAGCTAGTCGCCCGCGCTTCGCCCTGACGGGTTACTCGGCGGCGGCGCCGCGGCGCGGCGCCCGCTGTGAGCGGGTGACGACGGCGGTCGCGCGGGAGAGGTCGGGGCCGATTGCGTCGGCTTCGAGGACGCGGCCGTGGCGGCGGTCTTCCCCTTCGCCCCAGGTCACGGTGCGCTCGTATCCGACGACGATCACGGCGTCACCCTTGTGCAGCGACGCGAGCACGTGCTCGCCGAGTTCGAACTTTGCTTCCACGAAATGCGTTGTGGGGGCGTCGTGCGGGGTCCACTCCCCCGCGCGGTACTCGCCGGTGTTCTCGATCACGCGTAGCTTCACGATCTGCACGCGACCCGCCTGCACGGCCTCGGGGTCGACGGCGAGGTTGCCGGTGATGGTCCTGGTGCTCATCTGTCGTCTCCTGCTCGTGCGGTTCGTTCTCCCCGTCGACGTCGACGGGATGCCGGTCCTCGGATCGGCCTCGGGGGTTGGTGCAGCGTCATCCTCAAGAACGTCCAGGCCCCAGGATGCGAGCGCGTCGCGGCGGGTGATTTCCACCGGCGGCTCTGACAGCCATCGCCGCTGCTCGAGCTCGGCGCGGGTGACGTAGTGTCCGGGGATGCGGCGTTCCTCGCCGTAGGCGGCGCGGTAGAACCGGTCGGCGTCGTTCTCCAGGCGGTCCACTTCCCCTTGTCGGTCGGTGTATCCGGCTCGGTAGTCGTCGCTGGTGGTGTCGTGCTCGTTCATGCGGCGTGCTTGTCGATGAGGTCGGGGCGAAACCCTGACCAGTGGTCTTGATCGCTTGCCACGACGACGGGAGCGGCGGAGTATCCCAGCTCGTCCATGACGTATTCGAGCGCTGCGGGGTTGGTGGTGAGGTCCACGACGGTGTACTCGATGCCCTTCGCGTCGAGCGCGCGGTAGGTCGCCGTGCACTGCACGCACGACGGCTTCGAGTAGACGATGAGGCTCATTGCTCCGATCCTCTCTCAGTGTGGTGCGCGTCGCCCTCGTCATCGTCGGTGGCGTGTTCTTCCATCCACATCTCCGCCGCCTCGACCTGCCCGCATGCGCGCAGCATCTCGGCCAGCGCGTCGACTTCTCGGCAGCTAAGGCGCGTCGCCATATCTGCGGCGGTGTCCGGGCGGGAGAACACGAGGGCGAACTCGGCCACCGCATCGAGGAAGGTCGGCCGATCCGGCGTCCGGTTGGTGTGGGTGGTGTCGGGCATGGCGTCTCCTCCTCGATGGGTGGTGCGGGTTACTGCTCGGTGGTGCGGGTGAGGGTGTCCACGAACATGACCCCCTCGGGGCCGGGGATCGTGGCGGCGTGCGCGAGTGCCCAACCGGTGCGGGCGTGGGCTTCCAGGTCCTCGGTGCGCTCGGCGATCTTGCGGCCCTGGTACTGCCGGTCCTCAGCCGTGGTGGCCGGAACGAAGGTGCTGACGGTCGTGATCTGCTGGTGCATTTCTCTCTCCTCCTCATCGTTTTTTTTCCGTGAAGGCGGTTCTTCGCCTGAGCAACCGGAGGGCGCAGTGCAACCCCCAGGGCGAGGGGGGAGAGAGTTTTGGCGCGAAATATGGGAGCGCAGCGACCGCGTGCCGTAAGTCTCGGAGGACTCGGTGGCGCAGCCACTTGCACGGACCCCGCAGGTAGCTACGAGGGAGCGAAGCGGACGAGCTGCCGCAGGCTTCACGGCAAAAAGCGTGAGCCCGTAGGGCGATCCTCGGCGGCCGGCGGAGCCGGTCGACCTTCGGGCGTCGCTCCGTCGACGCTGCGGGAGCGCAGCTCGCGCCCCGCCGGCGGCGGAACCCCGGGGAGTGTGAGGGGGGTGCCCCTCACGGGCCGGCCCGAAGGCCGGCCCTCACCCCTCAGCTCGCCGTGGCGGCTTCCGTGGTGGTGGTCTTCTCGGCGCCGGCGGCTCGTGCGGCCTCGACCTCGGCGGCGGTGTGGTGTCCCTGCACGTCGGTGTAATCGACCTTGTATGGCCGCGTGGTGTCGTTCCAGTCGAGCGCGACGGTCACGCTCTTGGGGTTTACGCGGGTGACCACGTGCCAGCCGAAACGGTGTTTGATCATGTCGCCCTTGGCGATCGTCTCGCGGCTGTGGATCGTGACCTGTCCGGCCGCGGCCTGGGCTTCACGGACCGCGGTCCAGTAGGTGTGTTCGTCTTCGAGCTGCGCCCGCTGGGTCAGTAGGCGCTCACGGTATGCGCCCGTCGCGGGGGCGGTCGTCTCGATGTAGCCGCTTCCGAAGTTGTGCGAGCTGCCCTCGATCTTGCGCGTGTACCCGCGAATGTCGGTGGCGATCCGCTCGATGCGGCGGGCAACCATCCCCGGCGCGTAACGGGTGTCGGTGGTTCCCGCAGCGATGTCGGCGCGGGCGCGGGCGCGGGTGGCTTGGCGGTCGGCCTCGACTCTGCGACCCATCGCGGCATCCGCCTTGGCGATCGCGTTACGGTGGCGGCCTTCGGAGTGGTGCCCGACCTTGATCGGCTCGCCACCCTCGGGCAGGCGGTCCAGCGCACGGCGCGCGGCCGCGTCTGCGGCGTCTGCGTCGGCCGCGCGTCGGTCGGCCTTCGCCTCGAGCGCGTCGACCCGGGCCGCCTGGCGCCGGGTCTTGTCCGCCTCAACCTCGGCGGTCGGCCGGAACGTCTCGTCAGCTTCGATCGTGACCTCGTGGCCGGCCTCACGCAGCGCTGCCGCGGCGCGGTTGATGGTCCACCACTTGGGCAGGCGGTCGCGGGACTGGGGGACGTACCAGGCGCCGATGGATCGACCCCACCGCCAACCGTTCGCCTTCAAGATTTCGGCGGTGCCGTCGCCGCGGCTGGTGCCCTCGATGATCGTTCCGGCTTCGCGGGTGTGTGTGATGGTGAGCATGTCGTTCTCCTTGGGTGTGGGGGTCAATCGCTGGCGAGGTAGTCGGCGCGGGTTTCGCTGCGGTCGTGCAGCGGGTAGGCGGCGGGGTACAGATCAAGCGCTCGTGCGACCGCGACCGGTACGACGACGTAGGCGCCGGATGCCATGTAGCCGATGCGATCCGCGGCCACGCGCTCCGCAGGCTCGAAGTGCTGCAAGGTCATGCCGATGACTTCACGGGCGACCAGACGCACGGCCGGGATCTGCTCGGTCACCGGGTCGTTCCCACCGACGCCGATGATGACCACCTGACGGGCGGTGCGGCTGATCCCCTCCTCCCCCGGTCCGTGATTCACGCTGACGATGACTTCGGTACGTGTGCCGCGCTGCTCGCTCATGTGACTCTCCCTCTGACTGATCGTTTTTCTGTGCCTCTCCGGCGGGAATGACCGTTTGAGTGGAGGCGGCGGAGTGACGCCGATTCCGGGCGAAATAAGCCCGTAGGGCGCGTCCGGAATCGGTGGCACGTAGCCGTTGGAGCGAAATAGGTTGAGACCGCGGAGAGGTGAAGAAAACCTCAAAGGATGGGCCGCTGTGCGGCCTCCCCATGGCGGCGCATAGCGCCGCGACGCGAGGGCCCTCCTGCCGCCCAACCGAGCGTCAACGGCGCTCAGCGGTCTATAGGCGTGACAGACGGCCAGCTGACCGGGATTGACGTCCGCGGTCACCTTGGCCAGCGTCCCCCGGATGCAACGCTGGACGCAGGTGTCGAGCGGCATGATTGAGTTCGCTGACGGAGCGGTTAGGTTCCACGCGAACCAATGAAAAGCATGTAAGACTCGACAGCAAGCCTTGCGCAAGGTCGGCGCAAGGTCCGAACAGCCTCGCATCAGTTATCGACCACCTTCGCGTCATGCCTGGGTCCAGACTCGGTCGGTTTCGCCCCCTGATTTCTTCGTTACTTGCTAAGCCCGCGCTACGTACCGTGCCCGAAATGGCCCAAGTTACGACACGACAGGCATGACATGTAGTTCTAGAGTTGCGCAATGGCACACCAGGCATAGGTCATATCGGCATCGATAATGACGCGGTCACAGATATCAATCCGCTCAAGCGCAGATCGTGTCAGTAGGCAATCAGGATGAAATCTCGATGGCGCATGCAGCCGATCAACATCACGACACGGCGCTCAATGCTTTGTTCCCGCAGCCACCGCCGTTAGGTTCGAACCATGATTGTTGGCGTCTTGAGTTGGTGCGCATGCGTGTCGCGCACAACCACGATCTCGTCACGCAACTACCTTGCGCGCGCCTTGCGCACGCCTTGCTCAGGGGGGGATCCATGCGCGTCCTAGCCGTGGTCGGTCAAAAGGGTGGCATCGGCAAGTCCACTACGGCCATGAATCTGGCTGCATGCATGTCTCGGTCGTCGTCTGTCGCTGTGATCGACGTCGACCCGCAGGCGTCTACGACGAAGTGGGCTGAGCGCGCGGGGGAGAACCTGCCGTTCGACTTCACAAGCGAGACCGACATCAGCATGTTGTCGCTGATGCGACAGCTGGACTACGACGTCGTCATCGTGGATACGCCCGGGAGCCTCGCGGATCAGCATGTGCTGTCGGCGCTGCTCGATCAGACTGACTACGCAATCGCACCGCTGTCACCGTCGTTCATGGAAATCGAACCGGTGCAGCGAACGCTGCAGGACTTCGTCATTCCACGCGGTATCCCGTATCGCGTTCTGATGAACAAGGTGGATCTTCGAGACGGCAAGGGAGATCTCGAAAGCTTCGAGGAGTTGCTCGACACCGGCAGCTTCTTCGACGGACAGGTCGGTATCCCGCGGTTTAAGAACTACATTCGGCAGGCCAAAGTGATGAAGATGATGCCGCTGCAAGGCACGGTCATCACTGATTATTCGGATACCCGTAACAGCCGCGCCGCGATCAGCGACTACACCTCTGTGGCGCTGGAGCTGATGAATCTGTGGGCACGTGAGAGGAAAACCGCCTGATGGCCAAGCTCGACATGCGAAAGGCGCTGGCTGGCGCCGTCACGCCGCTGAACGCGATCAAGCCGGCGGGGGAGCCCACGCCCGAGTTGCGCCTGATTGATGAGGTGGAACCCGTTGCCGAAGGCACTGCGAAGGATGACGGAGTGGTTACTGTCGCAGACGACCGCGAACCCAACGTCGCTGTTGACGAGGAAGCGGGCACGATTGACCCCGCTGTTGCGACACCCTCACGCCGTCGCCCGAGCACGCATAAGCCTGCACCGGTAACGAAGCCTGCCGCTCGGCCAGAACCGACCGCCGCTGCGCCCGTGACAGCGATGGGCGTCGATGTGGAGCCGGCGCTGAACGCGCGGTTCGTTGCATTCCGGAATGCAACCCGACTGAGCTATCACCAGATCATCCTGGACGCAGTTGAACACTCTTATCCCGCGCTGGGTGACCTCGTGGCTAAAGCACTTGGCCGTGGGGGAGAGGCCGCCGTCGCGCAGGTGAAGCTGTTCGAACGCACGTTCGTCCCGCCGCCCGTCCCCGTCGCCGGTCGTCAGGATCGCATCACTCACACGATCCGCATTACGGTGTCAAACCGATCGTTGTTGGACGACATCGCCGCCGAGGTGTCCTCGCCTTCCAGAAACTTCATGATCTGCGTCGCGCTGGATCACTACCTGCCCGCCGGGTAAGGGCAGCATTTTGACCCTTGGCAGGATCCTCCGTCCCGGTCGCCGACCAACCCTGTCGAGCGTGCGATCCTCTTCCGGACCCGAAGGAGTCGCGTCAAGGAGATGCACACACCGTCCCGAATTCCCTTGCCTCGTGATGGCAGCCGCCTTCTGGACCTCAGGCGGCCAAAACGAGTCCCTGCTCGAGGTAGCCAGCGCGCACGAGCCGGCGAGCCATTTTGTGATCTCGCCGTTTGCTGGGCCCCCGTGGGTAGGCAACGTAGTCGGGTCGGTCGGATTCGTTGGAGTACGACTTCTTTCCTCGCCGGTGTTTCGCGCGTCGCTCCATCCATGTAACCTCAGCCAGCCACCACGCCCACACAAGGCGTTCTTCGCCGTATCTGGCCGCGCGCTGGTCGAGGTACCCATTCACGCCGCGGGTGCGGGCGACAAAGTCTCGGACAGTGGAGGAGAGGCGCCGCCATCCCCCGCCAGTCCGTTCGACGAGGCCGGCTGCGGTCAACTCATCGATGCGGCGGCGCAGGACATCTGAGTCCAGCCCTGTCCGATAGACGAGGTGTTCAAAGGTGGCGGTACCGTCCGCGGGGGTGTTCTTGTAGATCAGTCCCGCATTCCTGCCCATGCTGCGAGGGGCGGTGAAGACATCATGTGCGAACAGTTCCAGCCGGGTACCGATGTCTCTGATAAGGGCTCGCGCGAGTGGGAGGGCGTTGACTATGGCGCGCATATGCGCTTGTGTCCGCTTTTGTACTGATTCTTCTGTGGAGAACCGAGTAGCCAACCGGTATCGCTTCGCGTGCGCTCCTTCGGCGTTAGTGACGACCTCCAGCCAGCCGCCGGTTCCGTCTTCCCCGGTGAGGGCACGGAGGGCGCGTGAGACACTTGTCCGCCCGTAGCCGGTGTCGGCACTGAGCCGGCGGACGTCGGCTTCGACGGCGTGCTGCGAGCTCTGCAGCATGTACAAGCAGATCGCGTCCAGGACGACTCGCTGGGCGTGGGAGCCTCCGACGCGGCTGTTGTGCGTCGCCCAGATACCGGGGAGGGCGTCAGCACGCGCGAGAGCGCGTTGAACGGCGGTAGTGACGGTCGCGGTGCGCTGGCGGTAGTCCTCGTCGTCTCCTGAAGCGCTGAGCGGGTGTGAGGCAACGTAGCGGACGGCGTACTCCCACGCGGCGGTCAGCACCTTGTCGATCTGGTGTTCGGTGCGCCGCTGGCGTGTGGCTCCGACGCGGCGGGTCCGGGCGTGTTCGAGGCCGCGTGCGCTGTGGACCTGCTCGCGGATGTCCTGGTAGCTCCACCGGGCGTGAGCGGCGGCCGCGAGGATCCTCACCAGTGTGTGAGACGCGTCGGGTCCTGCGTCGCTGTGCAGCACCGAGTCCATGGCCATCGACAGGGGCCGACGGCGGCCGCGGACACGGGGCTTCCCGGCGTCGTCGCGAACGACGTTGTGCAGGTCCTCGGTGGACGGGGCGGGCAGTTCCGCGCCGAGGTCGACAAGCAGGGCGTGCAGCTGGCCGGGGGCGTCTTCGTCGGCGGCGTGGTCGGTGATCGCGGCCAGGTCGGCGACCGGCGCCGAGTGTCCACCGGCGCGGTGGGGAGCATAGGGCGGGCGGACGCAGCCGGCTCTGGGGTTGGTTAAGGGCGCGAGGTCGAGGGAGGGGAACAGGCTCCGAGTCAGATAGGCGATGTCGCGTACGGCGTCGGCGTCAGTGGGTACGTCGAGGTGGACCCAGACGTGGCGTCCGCCGGTGGGGCCGGATAGGCACAGCAGGTGGGGGATGTTGAGCTGCTCGAGCCAGTACGTGAAGCGGTCTGCATCGCTCGCGGCGTCGCCGGCGGATGCATCGAAGTCGAAACAGAGGTAACGGAAGCGGAGGTCGTCGTCGGCGAGGAACATCGCCCACGTCGTTGACGGTGGAGCCTCGTTGAGGGGCCAGAGCCTGTCGTAAGCGTTGAGCACCTCGCCGCTGGAGGCGCGTGCGGCCGCACGGACGTCATCTCTGGGGGAGAGGCGGCGGGTGATGGCCCAGACCTCGTCGAGGGAGTACGGCGACACGCCGTTGGGGTCGGAGAGCGTCAATGCTCGTCCGCGCTCTCGGATGGGGATTACCATGGTGATACCACCTCCTCGGAGGTACGACAAACGCCCCTTGCCACGGGGATGAATTGAATACAGCTCGACCCGACTGCCGGGCGCCAACCACTTGGTCGGATCGAGCGAACGCTTTACGACTAACAGGCCTTGCGCACTTCGCCAAAAGTGCTCGGGGCCTGATGTCGTTTATGGAAGCGTCACATGACGGACTCCCTTCATCGCAGAGAGAGTCGGCCGACGAACTGACAGGCCGAGGATGCGGGTCTCAGCAGGGAGACCGGTCAGCGAGCGCGCCGTAGCGCGGCGGGGGAGAGGCAGGGTGCCTCGATCCTCCGCAGTCGACGAAGAGGTGCCGGGAGCGTTGCTCGACCGGGCCATGCTGAGGGGATGTTCGCGCGACACGCCGATGTGCACACACGAATCCGCCCCGCCGCGCGGGGTTTCAGTTAGCATGAGAGCACCTCCTGAGGAAGCTTGGGTGGGTTCCAGACTTTGGTTTGGTCGCTACGGTCTGGCGAATTACCTATGAGGGGCCCCGTCTTCGGACGGGGCCTCTGTTGTTAGCTGGCGATCTGCGTCGGCAGCTCCTTGCTGGTGGGTCGGGGGAGTGCCGCGAGAGGCGGCACCATTACGGGAGCGCTCACCTGCGGGAAGTCTTCCAGGAGGAGCTCTTCTAACATGTCGCCGGTCACGCCGGGCTCTGGCGCCCATTCCGGGCGCCCGTAGGCGTGGGCGGCAAGGTGCAGTACATAGTCGCCGTAGCTCATGTGCAGCTTGTCCGCGTTCTCGCGGATGACGTCAGCGAAAGGCCGCAGCGGCTTCGTCGTGATCGGTACTCGATCACCTTTGCTTGGTCGTCCCATGTGGACAAGCATGGACCGCGTTACCTTTGTTGAGAGGAAACGCTCGCGGCGTGTCGAAACCTATGTGGAGAGGAAAAGCCGCGGGCGAGTGGTCCCCGTTCTCACCTTCGCGTTCACGGCGGTCACCACGGGGGAGGTCAAGCTGGGGGCATTCCGCGAGAAGATGCCGACGCGTTAAAGCGGGCACCGCCTGGGCGCGCGGGGGCCTCACGTCCTCTGTGCGGCTACAACGTGACGGGCGGCGGCGGCTACTCCCGCGACGTCGCCCGCGGCGAGACGGTCAATGTAGCGCTCCGTGCGACCACCATCGCTGAGCATTGGAGTGTTGAGCCACTGTGCCCAAGCCCAGGCGTCGTCCACACTGCTGCGAAGGATCGGGAGTACCTCACGCAATCCGGGAACGAGTGCACGGTTGAGCACCTGAAACGCGGGGTAGAGCGTGCGCCTGTCAGTGGTGTCCAGCCGAATAGCCCTCCCCTCACGTACCGCTTTTGAGATAGCCGCGCGCCCGACACCGAGCTCCTGCTGGAGTCCGCCGCTGGTGAAGCAGGGGCCGACGATGTCCGCCCAAGGACTCTTCACGAGGCCAAGGCGCGCCACGACATCAGCAGCCACAGAGCCAGAATCTCCGAGGACCGTGACCTTCGCACCGTCGCGGACCAGACCCAGAAGCCGCTCGCGAATCGCGCCGAGGAGCGCGTCGACCGCTCGCGCCTCAGCCTCAACCTGGGGTCGAAAGTCGCTCATGTTCACCTTTGGTGTCAACCGTGTCAACTCGCCGCCCAGCGGCGGCGATGTCAACTATGTCAACTATCCGCGGCGTCGGAAAAGAGGCGCGCCCGTCAGCCGCTGAACGAGCCGAAGAAACCCAACTTGTCACCGGCGACGATGCGGCTCCCGCCTCCGGGAGAACGCGACGTCAACTTTGACAGTGCCGCCAGTAGCCGAGTCGCGACACGGGTTACGCGAGGGTGACAACGCACTCGACGTCGCCCATCATCAGTTTCGCGCCGATGGGGACGACGGTGGGCTGACCGGGGGTGAGCCAGCGCCGCGGTGTCGTCAGCAGCTCCACGCCGTTCGGGGCGTTGAGGTCGGTGACGATGATGCGCGCGTCCCGGTCAACCTCGACCGCCGCGTGCGTGCGCGAGAGTTGTCGACCAGGACTGGCAACAGTGACGGCGTGCTCATCGGCCTTGGCGATCGGCTCACGGCCTATGACGGCGCGGCCCGGGGCCGTGACGCTGCGCTGCGTGGTAAACGCGAGGTGCAGGACGGGAGTGGCCGTGCGGCGCACCCGCGTTGCCTCGACGTCAACGTCCAGCTCCGGAGCGGGAACGGTCGTCGACACGGCCGCCGGCACAGAAGCCAGTACGGGTGACATCTCGGCAAGGTGCACCACCATGTCGAGGTCGGCTGGCAGATCCTCGGTGGCATCGACGGGGATCGGCGGTGCGTCGATGGGCCCGCCGTGCGGGGGCACCTCGACCTGCAACGGCTCGTCGATCTGGCACTGGATGCACGTCGTCGACGTGACGGGCTGTAGGCGCCGGCAGTGTCGGCAGCGGCCCTCGTCGATGCTGAGGCCGTCTGGGGCAGGGATGATGCCTTCGGCGTCGATGAGCTGCACGTACCCCTCGGGCCGCACGGCGAGCTGGTAGCCCCTTGCGGCCTCGGTGACGTCGAGGCGCACGGGTCGACGGAGCTGCACGGCGTAGGACACGGCGCGGGCGATGAGCCCGGTCCTGAGCGCGTCGACGGACTCGGCCGCGCACGCGCGGACGGCGCCGTTGACGGTCAAGGTGCCGGTGTTGTCACCGTGCAGCTCTGCGACTAGGCGGGGCCAGGTTGGTACGCGGGTGAGCCCAGGTGAGGGCTGTGTGGCTTTCATAGGCTCGGCTCCACCGCTGCGCCGGCAGCGAGCCATGCCCGCCGAGGTGCTACGTCGGTGCTGGTCATCGTCGTCTCCTCGTTCACTGTCCGAGCTGGATGCCGACCGCGGTCATGTAGGGCTCGGGGTCGATGTTCTCGCCGTTCACCATTACCTCGAAGTGGAGGTGGCAAGCGGTTGATCCGCCGCTGCTGCCGACTCGAGCGATTTGCTGGCCGGCTTTCACCTTGTCTCCGACGTTGGAGAGCATTCCGGAGTCGTACATGTGTAGGTAGCGGGTGGTGACGCCGCCGCCGTGGTCGATTGCGATCACTCCGTTGCCTCCGCTGTCGAAGCCGCGGAAGGTGACCGTTCCGTCTTGCGCGGCCCAGATGGGGCCGTCGCATCCGCCGCCGGCAAGGTCGGTGCCGGCGTGCAGTCGCACGTCGCCCGTGATCGGGTGCACGCGGAAGCCGTAGGGACTGGTGATTGGTCCGGCGCCGGGGGAGGCCCAGCCTTGGGCGTTGACGCTGCCGGGGACGGTGGGGTCGCATGCGCCACCGCTGGCGCTGCCATCGCCGGGGTTGAGCCCCGTCTTGACGCCGGTCAGCCCCTCGACGATCTGCACCGCGCCGTCCCAGAACCGCGTGTAGTGGTACGGGTCGGCGTTGACCTGGGTGCGGTGCGCGACGATGGTCGGTTCTAGCGATTCCCGGTCGGGAACCTTCTGGATCATTGCCTGGAAGAACTTGGTCGACGAGGTGTAGGGGTTCAGCCGCTCCTTGCGCGTGCCCCATCCGTCCTGCTGCTGGAACAGGCCAATCGAGGTAGTGGGGGAGCCGTCCGGGTTGGTGACACCCCCTGTCTCCCAGTCGCCATAGTCGATGTTGCGCAGGCTCGATTCGCCCATCGCCGTCATGACGCCGATGGTCTGATCGCGCACGTTCAGGCCCAGGTCTTTGCCGGCCTGGATCACGTTCGCAGCGTTCACAAGCTGCTCGTGGCCGTAGCCGGCTATCTCCGTCTGCGGGATCGAATCGGGGTCGATCGAGACGCCCGAGCGGGGGTCGGCAGCGGATGCTGGCTCGCAGTTGTCGCTGCCGACGACGACGAAACCGAGCAATAGGCCGATGACCAGAATCGGAGCTGCGGCGATTGCGTAGACCCCGCCTGCCTTCGGGCCGGGCACGTTAGTTCACTCCATCCGGGAGGATGAAGCGGCTTGTCAGCCAGGGGGAGTCTCCGTCGACGCGGCTCAGGATGAGCCCATACATGCCGGCGTTGGTGGGGACGTCGACATAGGCGACGTACGCGCTCGTCTCGTCGGTAATGACGGGCGGTCCTGTGATCGTCGTTGCGACGATCCGGGAGGGGTCCACGTAGGCGTAGTCCTGCGTGGACTTTTGATCGAGGAAGGGCTGCAGGTTTGCCCACCACTCGTCGAACCCAACATCGGGACGCGCGTACGCGAGCATGACGGTCTGAGCGGCAGCGATAGCGCTCTGACGCGAGCTCTCATTCCACGTGGGGACGGTGCGTGGGCCGTGGATTTCCCCCGAGTCTTCGTCGATCGCCCCCTGGGGCGCGGGGGTGAAGGTGGAGGGGTCGGGGAAGATCGGGCCAGACGTGCTCACACTGGGCGGCGACGCGGGCTCGGGGGTTTCGGTGGTTCCCGTGCATCCGGCAAGTACGACGGCGGCGGTGATCACGACGATGACGGTCCCGATCTTCCTCACAGCTAGTTCCTCCTCAGACGGTCTCCGATTCAGGCTCGGCCGTATGTCCGGTGTCGCGCCTGTTATTCGCGCCTTTTCGGAGCTCGGCCTTGAGCTCTTCCACGATGACGAACCACGAGGTGCCCAGCTTGTAGCCGGGAATGGTTCCCTCTTTGAGCCAGGTATAGACGGTTCGCGTGGTCGTATTCAGTCGCGCGGCGACCTCGGTCGGACCGATTGTGGGTGGGTCGTGCTCGAATAGCTGGTCAAGTGCGTCTGCCACTGCGGCATCCTTCCTAGCCCCCACAGAAATGGTATAGGGAGCCGCGGAAAAGAACATTAAAGGTTTCTAACGTCGCGGTTTTCGTGTTACTTCATGTGCCGCGTTAGCGTGAATGGACCGTTAATCGCCAGTTCGTTGGGGGCACGATGAGCGATCCGAACAATCCATGGTTGTCGCGTCCGACTACGCCGATGCCGGATACGAACGTCCCAATCGCGGTCGTTCCATCCACCTTTGGACCTGTAGCGCCACAGCGGGGCGTCCCGGCGCCTGATCAGGCTGACCAGCTGCCGATTAGAGACCAGCGGGTGACTCCTGCGGTCTGGTGGCTGGGCGCGCATGGTGGCTCGGGGGAGTCCACGTTGGCAGCTCTCGCGCCGAGATGGTCGGCCGCAGCCGGCCACGCCTGGCCACGCAGCTCGACCAACGAGCCGACACCCGTGGTCATTGTCGCCCGATCGAACGCCGCTGGCCTCCGCGCCGCGCAGAACGCCCTCCGGCAATGGGGGGCAGGGCTGACCCCCTCCAACGTGCATGGGCTTGTCGTCATGGCTGACGCGCCCGGTCGGATGCCGCGCGCCTTGCGTGACCTGCTCACCGTGGTCGGTGGCGGTGGCCCTCGCACCTGGACGGTTCCGTGGGTTGACGCCTGGCGGTTCGACGAGCCCACCGCTGCGCCCGTCCCACGCGAAGTTCAGCGAGTCCTCGACGAGCTAAGCGCACTCCCCGGAATCGGTGCCGCCAGCACCTTCAATTGAAAGGCAAGATATGTCCGCGATCGAAGTGCTTCACTCCGTGAACGAGACGGCCAACGTCGTGGCCGGCGTCATCCCGAACCCCCCGCCGCAGCAGCCGCCGGGGACCGAAGGCGTGACCACGATCCTTTCGTGGCTGAAGTGGATCGGCTACGTCGTCGTCGGCGGCGCGATCATCGTCGGCGGAGTTCTTATCGCCGTCAGCTTCCGCCGCGGCGAGGGTCACGACGCCCTCCCCAAGGTCATCTGGCCCATGGCCGGCGCGATCGTCATCGGCGGCGGCGCCGCCCTGATCGGCATCCTCGCCGGGGCCTGAGGAAGGAGCCGTTATGGCTGACGACGACGACACCACGCAGAACCCGTTTAGTCGCCCCGGTTTTATCGTCGGGGCGGTGGTGGTGGCCGCGCTGATCATCACCGCCGTCTTCCTGACGGTGCTCAATCTGAACCGCGACAGCGACACCGCACCGCCCGCGGCCGATGCGACGTCGAACGGATCGGCCAGCTCCGCCCCGACTCTGAGTGCATCCGGGGCCGCGGGCGGCGCGAGCGTTTGCGGGCTCAGTGGCGTGGAGCTGACCGGAACTGTCTCGACAGCTCCCGTTGCCGAGTGGCAGTACCAGGACGTCGATGCATACCCGGTGTCGCCGTCTGCCGGTCCCGGTGAGACGGCCCCTGAGCGTTATCGGTACTGCTACCAGCACACGCCTGAGGGAGCGGTGTTCGCCGCGGCGAACATGACCATTGCTGGCTTCGGTCCCGTCGAGCTCCGCTCGGCGCTGCTCGACTACGCCCTGACAGATGGTCAGTACCGTGAGCGGTTGCTTGAGTCGTCCGGCGGCAGCTCGTCGAGTGACGTTCGTGCAGCGATTGCTGGGTTCCGAGTACTTGAGTACACGGGTGACACCGCACGCATTGACATTGCGTTTCGCGGCACCGCCTCGGGGCAAGCGGTTACCGGCTCGACGGTCTACGAGCTGATCTGGGAGGGCGGCGACTGGCGTATCGACGCCAACAAGGCTGAGCCCGCTCGGATCGCACAGCTCCCCGACCTGTCGGGCTACACGTCCTGGACAGTCGGATAACTCATGGCATCGAGCGATTGCAGCCTCCTCGATTGGCAATGCAACGCCGGCAACTGGGTTGAGAGCGTCCTGGGCGACGCGATCGAGAACCTTGCACGGGCCGTCATCGAGGCCTTCGGTAAGGCGGTCGCGTCTGTCGGCACGCTGTGGGTGAACGTCGGCACACCGAACCTGACGGGCACCGGCGGAGGGTCTGCGATTACTGTGGGCCAGGCGGCGCCCAACTCAGACGGCATCGTTCAGGTGCTCGGCTGGGTGACGTGGATTGCGATCGTGCTCGCCGCCATTTCGATCATCCTTCTCGGGGCTCTCGTCGCGACGAGAATGCGCGCGGGCGAGGGCTTCCGTGCGGTCGGCCCGCTCGGCTTCGTGCTCAGCGGCATCTTCCTCATGTCGGGCGCTACGGCGCTCGTCTCCGGGTTGCTCCCGCGCGGGCCTCAGGGGGCCGGCGGGGCGGTGCTGTTCTTGCAGTCCTCCCTCTGGTGGTACATGGGAGCTGCGGCGGTCGTATCCGTCATCATCGGCGGCATCCGCATGGGGTGGGAGCAGCGCGCCGAACCCGGCAAGGAGACGATCGAGAGCCTTCTGACTCTGATCGTCGTCGCCGGTTCCGGGGTGACCCTCGTTGGCCTTCTTGTGTCGGCGTTCGACTCGTTCTCCGTCTGGATTCTCAACGGCTCGCTGAGCTGCGACGTGGGAGCCGACTCGGCTTGCTTCGGGGAGAACATCGTCAACCTCCTGGCGCTGACTTCTAACCCGAACGCGGGTGGCCTCGGCTCCCTGCTCATCATCATTCTGGGCATCATCGCGATTCTCGCGACGGCTGCTCAGATCGTGTTGATGATCGCGCGCGGCGGCATGCTCGTGATCTTGACGGGCATCCTGCCGCTGTCGGCGTCGGCCACCAACACCGAAATGGGTAAGAACTGGTTCAAGAAGAACGTGGGCTGGCTCGTCGCGTTCATCCTCTACAAGCCGGCTGCGGCGATCGTGTACGCCGCGGCGTTCCAGCTCGTCGGAACGAACATCTTCCAGGACGACGGGACGGGCTTTATCGCCGTGCTGACGGGTCTCATTCTGATGGTGCTTGCGTTGTTCGCGATGCCCGCTCTGATGCGGTTCGTGACGCCTCTCGTCAGCTCCCTGTCGGCGGGTGCCGGCGGCGCGCTGGGAGCTGCGGCGATCATGGCTCTGCCTTCGGGCGCTGCTGCTGCTGGTCGCCTCGCGACCGGCTCGGGCGGCGGTTCGTCGTCGGCGGGTGGCCCGGGGGCGACGGGTGGTCAGGGGTCGACCGGCGCAAGTGGGCCGTCTGGCTCGAACGGCGGCGGGGGCTCAGCTCCTCAGGCCGCACAGGCCTCTAGCGCCGCTGGTGGGGGCGGAGGCGGTACGACCGGGGCTGCGGCGTCCTCGGGTGCCGCTGGTGGCGGTACGGGTGCTGCTGCGGCGTCTGCTGGCGGGGGAGCCGCTGCGGGTGGTTCAGCTGCCGCGGGTGGAGGTGCTGCCGGCGGCGGCGCTGCGGGCGGAGCTGCTGTCGGCTCTGCGGGTGGCCCGGTCGGCATGGCCGCGGGCGTCGCGATCGGCGCTGCGGCTCAGGGTGCGCAAGCGGCCACAGGGGCCGCGAAGAACGTAGGCGATCAAGCGACAGGTGAAGGGAGCGGGAGCTGATGACGACCACAAAAACAAGCCGTAGGGGCGTCCGCACGTACGGGAACTGGCGTCAGCCAACGTCGCCGGGGCTTCTCGGCCTCGGCACGGTCGGCACCGGCCTCATGTTCGTTGCGCTGCTGATCGTGATCGTCGTCCTAATGACGACGAATATCATCAATGCCTTCATCACCGCAGCGGTGTTCGGCGGCATAATCCTGCTGCTGACCATCCGCGATGCGGACGGTCGTAGCGTGCTCTCGCGCACGGCGAACCGTGTCGCGTGGTCGTCGACGAAGCGACGGAAGGCAAACGTCTACCGTTCCGGCCCGCTGGGGCGCTCCGAGTGGGGATCGAACCAGCTCCCCGGGCTGGCGGCGCAATCCCGGCTCTCCGAGCACGAGGACTCCTACGCTCGCCCGTTCGCGATGATCTACAACCCCCACGCGAAGACGTACTCGATCGTCATCGGCACCGAGCCTGACGGCGCCGCTCTCGTCGACCAGGAACAGGTCGACCTCTGGGTGGCCGACTGGGGTCATTGGCTGCGCAACCTGGCGGATGAGCCGGGGATGGAGGCCGCTCAGGTGACGGTTGAGACGGCTCCGGATTCGGGTCGTCGGCTGCGCCGTGAGGTGGAGACGAACACCGACCCTGAGGCGCCGGACTTTGCGAAGGCGATGCTCGGTGAGGTGGTCATGAACTACCCCGCCGGTTCGTCGACGGTGAAGGCGTACGTGGCGCTGACGTTCGCCGCGGCACCCCGAAAGGGTGCCAAGCCCCGCACCCCGGAGGACATGGGGCGCGAGCTCGCCGCTCGCCTTCCCGGCCTCACCGCAACGCTGCAAGCGACCGGCGCGG
This sequence comes from Microbacterium algihabitans, assembly GCF_032464975.1. Classification (NCBI taxonomy): domain Bacteria; kingdom Bacillati; phylum Actinomycetota; class Actinomycetes; order Micrococcales; family Microbacteriaceae; genus Microbacterium; species Microbacterium algihabitans. The sequence goes on along the minus strand of NZ_JAWDIU010000008.1, from coordinate 66,974 downwards.
GAGCTGCGCACCCGCTGAGCGCTCAGGAACTATGCGAGACAATCCTCGTCGCGTACGACCCGGCCGCAGCGACGCTGATCGACGACGCTCACGCGAACGGCGAGGTGCCCGATCTGAGCTGGTCGGACGTCGGCCCCACGGCTGCTCAGGCGAACTGGGACAGCTACCGGCACGACTCGGCGACGTCGGTCACCTGGCAGATGACTCAGGCCCCTCGTGGCCTGGTGCAGTCGGGGGTGCTGGCGCGTCTGCTCGCCCCGCACCGCGACATTGCGCGTAAGCGTGTGACGCTGCTGTATAAGCCGATCGATCCCGCGCGGGCGGCGGCGCTCGTGCAGGCTGACGTGCGAGCTGCAGAGTTCAAGGCCACGTCCAGCCGTAAGCCGTCGGCGCGCGACTCGCTCGCGCTGCGCTCGGCTCAGGCCACGGAGTCGGAGGAGGCATCGGGAGCGGGCCTGGTGAACTTCGGCATCCTCGTGACCGCGACCGTCATCGACCCGAGCAAGGAGGCCGACGCCCGGGCGGCGGTCGACAACCTCGGCGCGACCGCGCGTCTGCGGCTGCGCCCGGTGTACGGCTCCCAGGACAGCGCCTTCGCCGCAGCTCTCCCTCTCGGGCTCGTGCTGACCAAGCACGTAGCCGTCCCGGCGATGCTGAGGGAGGGAATCTGATGAGCCCTGATCTGATCGCACTGCTCGCGCTGGCCGGGCTGATCCTGCTCGTCGTGGTCGGCGCGCTCGTCTTCGTCCGCACCGGACGAAAGACCACCGCCACGGGCGCGTCCGCGTCCGGTGGGTCGCTCACCTCTCGAGGGTGGAGCGGCCCCGGCGGCGGTTCGTCGACGTACCTGCAACCCGTCCCGGAGTGGCGCGGCACCACAGTGCAGACGTGCGGCCTGTGGCCGTACGCGATCGGTGCTGGTACGCCGATGGTGGGCGTCCCGCTGGGCCGTCACATTCACACGGGCGCGACGCTGTGCGCTGACCCGATTTCGTGGTTTCAGCGGGCGAAGCTGATCAGCAACCCGTCTGTGTTCGTGCTCGGTAAGCCGGGACTCGGTAAGTCAACGGTCATCGCTCGTATGGCGGTCGGGCTCGCCGGCTATGGCGTGCAGCCGCTCGTGTTGGGCGATCTGCGCCCCGACTATGTGGAGGCCATTCGCGCGCTCGGCGGTCAGGTCATCACCCTCGGCCGCGGGCGGGGGTACCTCAACGTGCTCGACCCCGGCGAGGCCAAGGAGGCCGCGCAACGTCTCATCGACGCCGGCTTCCAGAAGGAGGCAGGCGAGGTGCTGGAAGACGCCCACGGTCGCCGCCTGGCGATGGTGTCGTCCCTGCTGACGATCCAGCGAAAGGCGCAGCCCTCCGACGTCGAGGAGTCGATCATCGACCAGGCGTTGCGGGTGCTCGATCGCAGCATGGAGGGCATTCCGGTGCTCGGTGATCTGCTGGCCGTGGTGCAGGAGGGCCCGACTGAGCTGCGCCAGGTCGCCGTCGACCGTGGCGACTTCGTGAAGTACCAGGAGATTACGCGCGGCCTCGAAGCGTCGTTGCTGGCCCTGGCAACCGGTAGCGGTCGCCTCGGCGGAGTGTTCTCCCACCACACGACGAACCCCATGGCACTTGACCGGCCGGTGGTCTACGACATTTCCGCGATCGGTGAGGCTGAGGGCGATCTGCGCGCGGCCACGCTGCTCGCGTGCTGGTCGAACGGCTTCGCGACGGTGAACATCGCCAACGTCCTCGCGGACGCCGGCCTGGAACCACGCCGGCACTACTTCGTCATCATGGACGAGCTGTGGCGCGCCCTCCGCGCCGGAAACAGCATCGTCGACCGCGTGGACTTCCTCACCCGACTCAACCGCCAGGTAGGCGTCGGCACAGCAATGATCTCGCACACCATGGCCGACCTAAGCGCCCTCCCCGAGGAGGACCGTTTGAAGGCCAAGGGCTTCGTCGAGCGCGCCGGCATGGTCATGTGCGCGGGTCTGCCGTACACCGAAATGCCGGAGCTCACGACGGTCATCCCATTCTCTGAGGCCGAGCAAGAACTGCTGACCGGTTGGCAAGACCCGCCCGCGTGGGATGCCGCCACGGGCCGCGAGGTCGACCCTCCCGGCCGCGGCAAGTTCCTCGTCAAGGTCGGCACCCGACCGGGCATCCCGGTACAGGTGCAGCTCACCGAGGCCGAGCGCTCCATCCGCGACACGAACCAGCGGTGGTGCGAACAGTCCCGCACCGCCCGCCGCGCCGTGCGCGCGGTGGAGGAGCTGATGGAGGAGCACGAGGAACGCGAGAAGGAGACGGTCTGATGAGCACCCCCAACAACCGCCGCCGCGACCCCGGCGGCTTCGGCGGCGAGACGCTGATGCTACTCGTGCTCATCGTCGTGGTCGTTGGGGGGCTCATCCTCACCAACGTTGCGGTGCGCCTCGGCGCGCAGCTCGACGGCACCGCGGCCGAGCTGCCGTCCGACCCGTTCGCGCTCACCCTCGGGCTCATCTTCGGGCGCGTGGCGTGGCCAGCATCCGCGACATGGATCGTCGCCGTCTTCGGCGCCGTCCTGCTCGCCCTGGCGATCTTCGCGATCGTCGGCATTGTCCGCTACCGGAAGGGTCGAACCCGCGTCGACCGCGCCAGCTCCTATATGGGCCGCGGCAAGGACGTCGCCGGCCTGAGCCGACAGAACGCGGTGGCGTCGGCGGAGCGTCTCGGCGTGAAGGGCGTCGTCGGCAAGCCCGTGCTGGGCGTGCCGATCGGGAAGACGATCGGCGGGGTGCCACTGTGGGGCACCTGGGAGGACATGCACATCGACATCTGGGGGCCGCGTACCGGTAAGACCACCTCCCGCGCGGTGCCGGCAATCCTCGATGCACCCGGCGGCGTCCTGGTCACCTCGAACAAGCGTGACGTGGTGGATGCCACCCGCGACGTGCGTGCGAAGGTCGGCCCGGTGTGGGTATTCGATCCGCAGGGGATCGCGCTCGAGAATCCGTCGTGGTGGTGGAACCCGCTCAGCTACGTCACCGACGAGGTGAAAGCGGCCAAACTGGCCGATCACTTCGCATCGGGCTCCCGGGATCCCGGGGCCAAGACGGATGCTTACTTTGACCCGGCGGGGCAGGATCTTCTTGCGGGGCTCCTGCTCGCCGCAGCTCTTGATGGTCGACCGATCACCGACGTCTACGCCTGGCTGACTCGCCCCACGGAGGACGAGCCGGTGTCGATCCTGAACCGGCACGGCTACCGGCTCACCGCCGACCAGGTGCGCGGTGTCATTACCGCGCCCGAGAAGCAGCGTGGCGGCATCTACGGCACGGCGCAACAGATGGCGTCGTGCCTCACAAACCGTCAGGTGGCGTCGTGGGTGAACCCCCTGACGCAGACCGACCTTCGGCCTCAGTTCGACCCCGCCGCGTTCGTCCGTGGCGGCGGCACGCTCTACTCGCTGTCCAAGGAGGGCCGCGGGACCGCCGGCCCGCTCGTGACGGCGCTGACGGTGGCCGTCGTCGAAGCCGCGGAAGAAATCGCCGCGGCATCCCCCGGGGGCCGTCTCGCGGTGCCCCTGCTCGGGGTACTCGACGAGGCGGCGAACGTCTGCCGCTGGCGTGAACTGCCAAACCTCTACAGCCACTACGGCTCACGCGGCATCATCCTGATGACCATCCTGCAATCGTGGTCACAGGGCATCGACGTATGGGGCGAGTCCGGCATGCGCAAGCTGTGGTCGGCCTCCAACGTCAAGGTCTACGGCGGGGGAGTGGCTGAGGAAACCTTCCTCGAATCCCTTTCCAAGCTCATCGGTGAATACGACCGTCAAGCGTCGTCAGTGTCGTCCGGTCGCGGGGGCCGCAGCGTGAACCACCAGCTCCACCGTGAACGCATCCTGGACATCGCGGACCTGTCCGCCATGCCGAAAGGCCGCGCCGTGGTGCTGTCCTCGGGGAACCGCCCAACGCTGATCCGCACGCAGCCATGGATGACCGGCCCGCACGCCGAAGAAATCATGGCGTCGATCGCCGCTCACGACCCGGCTGCGCGGCAGACGATCAACAAAGCTCAGGAGTCCGTACGCGCCGTGGCGCGCGCGGAGAGCGATCAAGAGGCCGTGTCATGAGCGATGACTGGGGCGACGACGACGGGATCGAGGCTGAGCCGTTCGACGTCGACGACGAGGAGCGCGAGCCCGGGCACATCTTTGGGATTGACGTCGCCGAACTCGTCGACGGCATGGCTCGGCCGGCGATCGTGCGGTCGCTACAGAAAGCTGTTCGCGACCTCGCGGCCGAGGTCGTCGACGCGGAGGTGACCGAACAGCTCGACCCGTCCGTGATCGAGGAGCTACAACTGCAAGCAGCCACAGCGGCGCGCAGTTCGGTGCTCGCCGCTCTCGACGAGCTGGACAAGGAGCCGACCGGCGAGGAGCCCGAGCTGTACTTCGGCTCAGTCGACGAGTTCGTGCGCGGCTACCTGCTCCCTAACTACCGACGCCGGGTCGACGGCCAGCGCGTCGTCTGGGCCGCAGAGTGGTGGAGGTACGCAGAGGCCGTCGCCCGCCTCGACGCTCTGTGGCGGGCATGGGAGCACCTGCGCCAGGATGCGCAGACGGGCATGTCGGTGTGGTTCCGAGACCACGCCGAACACCACATGTCCATCCTGCTCAGCCCGGAAGGACCGTTTGCTTCTGCTGGCGAGGGGACGGATCGCCAGAACACGAACGAGAAGGGCCAACCGCTGCCCTACATCGCACCGCCCGAGGGCCTGTTCCCCGACGTACGGGAGCCGTAGAAGGCCGTCACCCGTGTGCGACCAACAGCTGCAACTCGACGGCGCCATCAAGGGTCAAGCACTGTGCGAAGGGTTCGAGCAGGGTCTACCGACGTCGTCGGAAATGACGGTGACGTCACCGGTTGAGTGACCGATGGGGTGCGTCGGGACTGCGCGACGCCCGGGCTCTGGGGCGACCCTGCCGATAAGAACGTGATTGAGCATTCTGCGGCCGCCATCAGTGAAACGCAGAAGGGCTCTATTACGAGCCGGCTAGGGGGTAATGCTGGCGATCTGAACGCTAATTGTCGCGTTCTTGTTGGGGTGCGCGGAGCGGAGGCGATCAGCGACGGCGCGCGCTGTTCCGGGGCTTCCCGCGGTGCGGCGCGTGGCGATGCGCGCGGCGATTGCCGGGGGTTCTTCGGCGGCGGTGACGTGGACAGCCGCAGCGTCCGGGGTGGTGTCGGTGAGACCGGTAGAGATAGTCGCGACGAGTCGTCCGATGAGCGGGGTGGAGGGGTAGATCGTCGCCACGTCGGGGAGGGAGAGGACCGCGGCGGTGAGATCGTCGGCGCTGGGTGTGGCGCGTTCGTCGGTCATGACGGTTCCTTCTCCGGTGCGGGTACGTGAACGTTTTGGACGGTGATGTCTATGGCGTCGACGGTGAGTTCGGTGTGCTCAGCGAGAGCACTGGACACGTCCTGCCGTAGCTGCGCCAGTAGCGGTGGCATGGGCGTGTGGGCGGCGACGCTGACGGTGAGCTCCACACAGATACCGGCTCGGGGGAGCTCAGCGTCCCCCCGAAGCCGGGACGATCCGATAATGAGGCCCGGAATACCGTCGCCCACGTCGCGGATCAGCGCGCGAACGGCACCCTCGGTGATGCTGAGAGTGACGGCGGGGTCGGGGTGGTGCAGCGGCAGGTTTCGGCCTGCTCGGGCTTCGGTGCTGATGTGGGCGAAGATGTTGTCGAGCCACGAGGCCGGCGGATCGGGCAGCCGACGCGCGTCATCCTCGATCAGTTTGCGGGATAGGTACGAGACGCGGGTCAGCGCGCGCAGCGCGTTCTGGCACTCCGGGCATTCCTCAATGAGGGGGTTGTACGGGATGCGGTCGTGGGCGAGGTACACGCTGAGGGAGTCGAGCGTGTGGCCGCACGCCGGTGCGGGGTGGGTGTCGGTCATCGCCAGCCCTCCATCCGGATTGTGATGTTCGCGCGTGCTCGTGCGAGGTTGCCCCTAGCTTGCCCGGTGCTGATGTGCATTGTGTCTGCAATGTCCTGATAGCTGAGGCCGGCGACTTCGCGGAGCAGCCAGCACTGTCGCTGGTTGTCGGGGAGGGCGTCGAGGGTCGCGGACAGGGCACGCAGCTGGGCATTTCGGATGGCGCTCAGTTCCGGGTCTTGGCTGGTGCTGGTGTATCCATCAGACAGCTCCGTTTCGCGGTGAGGCTTCCCGAGGTGGCTGAATGCGCGGCGGGTAGCGATCTGCATCAGCCACGCACGGGCGTGGCTCTGATCGCGCAAGGTTGAAAGCTTCCGCCACGCGATGACGAACGTCTCTTGTAACACGTCGTCAGCATCAGCATGGCTCCGCAGAATCCGAGTCAGATATGCACGCATCAGCGGCGCGTGCCGAGTGATGAGAGACCGGAAGGCACCTACGTCTCCATCGACCGCGCGCTGAACGAGGATCTCATCCGATGCCGCCGCTTGAGCCTCGGAAGGGCCGGCAGCGCGAGTTGCAATGGGAGGCATGGTGTCCTGCTCACTTTTTTGTGACGAACGCACCAAGGCAACGCTCTAAGAATCAACAGGGGCGTTGCATCTACTTGTACCGACGCTACTCCCGTCACCCACGGATTACCGCCCACCCGCCGACACCCCATCCCACCCACCTTCGAAAGGGCTACCCTCATGACCACCTCTGACCGCGACGCCGAGAACACAGCGAAAGAACGGGTTGAAGACGCAACCCACGCACTGCACGACGCCGCACCTGGCGGCAAGACGGCGTCAAGCGGTGTCGTAGACCACGCTTCGGTCGAGTTCGACGAGGTGAAGCAACACGCCGAATCCGCAATCGACACCACTTTTGAGGCGGTGTCTTCCGCCGCAGGCAGAGCCCGCGAGACCGTTCGCCGCAACCCGAAGAAAGTTCTGTTCGTGACAGTCGTCGTCTCCCTCAGCATCCTCGGCCTAGTCGCAGTGCTGCGACGCGTATAACTCCCGGCTCGGGCTTCCCGGGGGGCCAACGAGCATTACATCGCAGCATGCGCGGATCTCGATACTCAGCGGTTATGTCAGCGACTCTGCTGGCTGCGTGGGCGCTTTATGTTATGGCGTCGAGGGTGAGGCCGTCGGGGGAGCTTGCGTGAGCCATCAGTTGTTCGATGAGGGCTCGGTCGATGGTCGGTTGCCGGCCGCCGTAGAACTGCATGAGGAGGGGGCTGGCGGGGTGCAGCCATAAGCTGAGGTTCCCGTGGTTGGGGTGGGGGATTGTCATCGTGAATGATTCGCCGCGGCGGAACTTGTTCATGATGACGAGCCGTAGGTGCGCAAGGAGGCGGTCTTCGATGTCGACGCTGCTGTGTTCCGAGTAGATCAACCGTCCCAATGCTGCTCCTGCTGGTGGGTGCGGTCGGGATCCGCCGCGATTGTGACAAGTGAAGGGTGCGCTCGCGCGCTCTTTTGATAATCGGGCGCACCGGACCGTGGAGTGGGATTTTTCACCCTGCGCCTGGCGAACCTGACATCATGCGATCGATCGGGTGCGGTGTCGTACGATGCAGCGGAGAACCGAAGGGATCGTGAGCATGGGTCACCTGATTTATGGCGTCGCCCCCGCCATCAACATTGACGATCGGATGCTGCATCATCTGCGCGCGGTGATCGTCACTAAGCTGCGCCGTGATGAGAGCTTCAGCTTCACGTGGAATGACGAGCCCTCCGTGCACGGCGATGACGCCACCGCAGGGCGGGGAACGCACGGCACTGTGTGGATCTCGAAGTCGACGTCGTTGTACTTCGCCTTCGATGGGCCTCACGAGGGCCCGTTGAACCCCGCGTGGCTTCGTGTGTTGGCGGACTCAGCGAACGGTAACGCGGGGTTGCGTCCTCTTCCGGAACCCGGGGTTGAGCACAAGGGCTGAACCCTCTGGGGTCGATGAGACGAAACGCGATGGGGAAATTCTTCTATCAGGGTGACACGAGAGCCGAGTTTGAGGACCGTGCTCTTGCTCACCTGCAGACGGTGATCCTGGCGAAATTGCGCAGGGGGGAGAGCTTCGCGTTCTCGTGGAAGGACGACATGAGCACGGGTGGTGGACGCACGACGGTCTACCTCCATGCGCACTCGAGCATTGTCTTCAGGTACCACGGCAGCCGAAGTCCCCAGATCAACCCCCACTGGCTACACGCGCTCAGCAACACGGCAAACTCGGGGCCGGGACTTTACCTGGTGCCGGAGCCAGCTGGGCCGATTATTCGCCCGGGAGATCGCGAAGAGATGACTTTCGCCGAGGTTCCGGTCGATTCTCCCCCGCCGAGCGTGTAAATGACGTCCGGGGCCGAGAGGGGTCACTCGACCATGATGTACGTCCGCGCAACCCCGGTCCGCAGCACGAGATGAGGCAATTAGCCTGCCAGGCATGTCCCCCACCATCGAACGGCTGCACCTGACCATTGCGGGGATCACCTATGCCCTCGCGCCCATGGAGAACGTCGAGGCCATCAAGACCACGATCATTCACGCGGTACACGCCGGGGGCGGCTTCTTGAACCTGACCCTAGATAGCGGTCAATTTCTCAGCGTGCTGGTCACGCCAACGTCCGTTGTCACTCTTGCCGTGGAATCTGTCCGGCTGACCCATGGGGCCTCCGACGGCGACAACGGGCGTTGGGCCTCGGGGATACCGTTCGAGTACGACGGCGACGCCCCTTACGATTTCATTTGACCGCAAGCATCCCGCGTAGTTTTCCCGCGCCCTGCGAAGGATGTCGCGCGGAGCTAGGCTTCACGCGACTTGGGTGAGGATGACCGGCTCGTCGGCGCTGGTAAGCGCAGCCATTGCGGCAACGAGGGTCGGGTAGGTCCCTAGCGTGCGGGACTGCGCGTCGACAGCGGTGTGGGTACCGCCGTCTTGGTCAATGTATCCGAGATAGTTGCCGCGCCGGTTTCCGACGTAGAAGCCCTTCTCGACGCGCGCCCACGAAACCCCAGCTGCGGGACGGGTAAGACTCATTGTGCTCATCTGATGATGCCCGTCAGGCTGCGACCAAGTGAACAGCGGCGGAGTTTTCCTGCTGCTGCCACCGGTCGAGATCCAGCATGAGACCGGCTGTTCCTGCTGCCTGGTCCGCCAGCTGTCGCATGTACGCGGGGGAGAGTCGTTCGGCCGTCTCGGTGGCGTAGACGAAACGCAGGGGGATGGCCGGCTGCAGCCACACGGTCTGACGTCCCGCGCCAGTGTCGCGCTGCGTCCACGTTAGAGTGAACGATTCTCCTCGACGCAGTTTCGTGGCCACCACAATCTGGACGTACTGCAATAGACGGTCGTCGATGTCGATCGGCTGAGGATCGGAACCGTAAAAGAGCTTTCCCATGATGACTCCTGACGTGCGCTGACTCGGGGTGACTACAGAAAAAGGGGCGCAAGAACGCCGACGCTGGCGACGGACACCACAGCCGCCGCAGTGACCACAACGATGGAGAAGCGTCGCGCTGCAACCTCGCGAGATGACGGGATGAACGTGCTCCGCCGCGCCCCAGAGGACCGGCCTCCCAAAAGCGTGATGCTCGTCACAACCTGTTCCCATCTCTGCGTCAGGCGAACCCCGCCCGATGGTCAACGTAGCAGATTATTAACGACGTTAGGTAACTTGGTTGAGTGTCATTGACTCTGACCATCAGAGGTGGTGACGATTAGCTAGGGAAGCTTAGGAGGTTAGGTATAGTGCTTCGGGACATACGGAACGCGGGGAGCGAGTTGATGACGACAGGACCAGGTGAACAGTCGCCGCTGATGGCAGCACTGACCTTGTACTCCCGGGAGCGAGAGATCGCGGCCGCTTTGGCTCGCAAGCAGCTCGGCGTCAACGAACTTGACGCCAAAGCCCTCTCATTTGTGAGCGCGGAACCCGGCATACGCCCGTCCGCCTTGGCAGCGCAGCTCGGAGTGACCTCCGCCGGCATCACGACGCTTGTCGAACGACTCGTTCGTCGCGGAGTTCTCCGGCGCGAAAACGATGAGGCTGACCGTCGTGTCAGCCACATTTACCTTGCGGTTGACCTCGAAAACGAACCGTGGTCGCAGCTGGCCCACTTCGACAACACCTGTCGGCGGATCATTGCGCAGCTGGATCCGCAGATGGAAGCAGATCTCGCCGAGTTTCTTCGGCACACCACACTCGCGGCGCGCGAGCAAGCGGCGCGGGCGGACCGGGCCGTATCGGGCGGCGCTTCCGCCGCCTAGTCCTGTGAGTCCGCGGCGATCCCGGCAATGTGCTCGACGGACTTGCGCTGCAAGTACGCGCACAGATCCGCCGCCTGCGACAGTTCCTGACAGAGGGCGTAGACGTCCTCCGGAGAAAGCTCGGTCACCTCAGGTTGGGCTTCGAATGTGACGCGCCAGTCCGGGACACCCACGGCTATCGGCGCAAGGTAGACCGACGTCGTGGCGTTACTCAGCGGGAAGATCACGAGCCCACTGTCGGCACCGTCCACGGACTCCTGATCAGCAACGTACGCAACGCTCCGAACCCCATCAGCAGCCGGATCGAACTCGTCCAGCCATGCCTGCAACGTACCTTTACTACGAAACGGCACCCAGCCACCTACTGATCCTTCTGGCGACTACCGCTCGCGCCACCAGAATCGTACGACATAGCAAATGGGTCGCTTACCGAACGGTCGCGAGATGATGTCAGCAGCATCGAAAAATAGCTGACGACCTCACGCGTGCAACGCCATCTGGCGGTTCTGTAGATGCGTGCACGCGGTCAGCGTAAAGATGCCAACTTGAACGGAGGCCCACCACAGCCCTCGGGGCGAGACCTGCTGATCGTGGGTGCGGCCATGGACTTCCCTCACCTTCTCTGTGACGATCGCACCGTAACCGCGGCCACCTGCGCGATGGTGTGCCGCACAGGCAGAAGACGTATTTACGCATGTACCGCCCAACTGAAGCCCGACCGTCAGCTCCATAGATCCCTCCCGCAGAAGGACCACCCGCTATGACCACCTCCGACAGTGACGCCGCCGCCGCGGCGAAGCAACGCTTCCAAGACGCCGCAGACGCGCTGCACAACGCCTCCACGAACGGCAACAACGGCAGCGCTCATCCCACCGCCGACCATGTCTCCATCGAGATCGACGAGGCGAAACAGCACGCCGCCTCCGCGATCGACACGACCCTGCAGTCCACAGTGACCGCCGTGAAGAGAGCGCGCAGCACCTACCAACAGAACCCCAAGAAGGTCCTCGCGACACTCGGCGCTGTCGCAATCGGGCTCCTAGCCCTCGTCACACTGCTGCGCCGCCTCTAGCAACTGCAAATCACCTATCGACCTCGGCAACACCCATAACGAAAGGAAAAACCCATGTCCACTCCGATCAACGACGACGCGCAGCTGTCCGCCGACGAAAACTCGTACGAAGGCGCAGACGTCGAGGTGCCAACCAGCACCGACGGCGACACCACCTCCAAGCCCGGCGGGCTCGGTCAAGACGGGACCATTCCCAGCGACCCCAACGGTGTCGCCGCCGGCCACACCGGCACCGCCTCCAACTTCAACCCGGAAGAGGATGAGGGCGCGCACTGACTACTGACTGCGCTGACAGCTCGGCGAGCACGGAGACACTCGATGTCCCCGGAGTGGGGCCCGTGCTCGTCGAACTGTGCGCACACAACTTCGTTCTCTCGAACGAACGGATGATGCTGCTCGGCACCGTTACCCGCCTCACGGGCCAACCCGTCGACGTCGTCGACTACGAACGTGTCGCGCAACACCTGCACCACATGGGGATTATCTGAGTTGCGCGTGGGACGAGAACTTATGTGTTGACGCCGCTTAAGTGACTGAGAGACGGCATGGAAAATGCCTAGCAATCCACTTGCATACATGCCGATAGTCATCAGTTATGTCAGATGAAACCGAATGCGCGGCTAATCGAATCGGACTATTTGCTTCTCATCTTCGCGGTGGTGGCGCCCCCCGCCACGGCGGTAAGTAGTGCAAGGGCGAGGAGTACTGGGCGCCGGTGTCGGATGGCCCACGTTTGCGGGCTGAACGAGTGGGCGTTGTCCGAGAAGATACCTCGGGCCCCATGGTCGCCGGCGACGGGTTCCCACAGATTCTGATGCTGAGTGGAGCGGGGTTTTCCCGTTTGCACCTGGTCGCTGTACGCGGTCTTAGCGAGGAACCAGTCGAGGAAGCGCCCGGCGAAGCGCGCCCCGAGGATGGTGGCTGCGGTGGGCTCACCAACCCATGTGCGCCGACGCGGGACGTCGGCGACGTCGGCGACCGCGCGCGCTCCCACTTCCGGTTCGAAAATGGGAGGTACGGGTTGTGGGTGCTCGGGAAAGGTGGATTTGACCCACCCGAACTGGGTCGTGTTCAGGGCGGGCATGTCTACTAGGGAGATAGCCACCGGACTGTTGTTATGCGTGAGTTCTGCAACGACGGCGTCGGTGAATCCGTGGATAGCGTGTTTCGCGCCGCAGTACGCCGCTTGAAGGGGGATACCTCGGTGGGCGAGGGCTGATCCCACCTGGATGACGTGGCCTGTACCCCTCGCGGTCATACGACTAAGTGCTGCGCGTGTGCCGTTGACGACTCCGAGGTAGGTGACGCTGGTGGCGCGTTCGAAGTCCTCGACGGACGTCTTGAGGAATTCCGAAATGGTGCCAGCCATGGCGTTGTTGATCCACAGGTCGATGGGGCCGAGGTTGACTTCGATCTCTGCGGCGGCTGCCTCAACAGCTGCCCAGTCTGAGACGTCCGTGCTGACGGCGTAACCTCGGCGTCCGCGTCCCTCTACGTCTCTGACGGTCGCGGCCAGACCGTCCGCGCCCCGGGCCAGGATCGCAACGTCCCACCCTCGATCTGCGAGTTCACGGCTGATCGCTCGCCCCAATCCGGCTGAGCCTCCGGTGACCACTGCCACACCTCTCGTGCTCATCCCAGCTCCTTCAATTCGATTGGCTACGTCGAAACCGTACGTCGCCCAGTCATCGACGAGAGGGGGTTGCAAGAACAGTCATCGTCGGACCGTGGATTGTCGGCCGTGCGGCGCCTTCTCAACTGCACCGGATGCCATCGCCGCGGCGGGTGAGCGTACCGATCAGGCGGCGCCTGAGATCGGTGGCTCGTCGATTGAGGAGCGTGAGGCGACTCCCGAGCAGGAGATCCCGGAAGAAATCGTCGGGGATCCGCTGCCAACACCGGAGGACGTGTGGGCGCCGGCCGATGAGGCGGACGACATCACTGTGCCGTCGGACTCGAACGCTCCCGAGCAGGCGTGGACGCCGCTTCCCAGCGACCGACTCGTCGCCACGGGCAAGCAGGGAACGGCCAACCGTGCCCCCGCAGGAACCACGGTGGGAGCTCCCGGCCTAGGTGAGCTGCCCTGGTTCGCGTTCCAAGACTTCAACCTGTCCACTGACACGTCCGCGCAGGTCAACCTCGCCAACGGCAACCTCCTCCTAAAGGCCAACGACCTCGTCGTCCGCGTTCCCGGATACGGGCTGCGTCACGACCGGTTCTACAACGGTCTGTCCACCGTCGCCGGGTCCCTCGGTGGGGGATGGCAGAACAACAACGCCGAGAAGGATCTCGGCATCACCGCGACCTCCAGCTACGCCGATTTCTTCGGCCCTAACGGTCTGAAGCTGCGGTTCACGAAGTCCGGGTCGTCGTACACGTCTCCGGCGGGTAGCAACATGACGCTGACGGAGGACACCTCGTCTTCGACGTCGCGGTTCGTGCTGACGCAGAACCAGAGCGCGGAGGAGTTCCACTTCAACGCCTCCGGGTACCTGACCCGCACCCTCGACCGCAACGGTGTCGGCGAGACGTACACGTACGCCTCGGACAAGGTCACCCAGGTCACCAACAGCAACGGCCGCGCGATCTACCTCGACCGCGCGTCCTCGAGCTCCGCGACGATCACAGCAGTGCGGGATTCCTCCGGCCGTCAGGTGAGCTACGCCTACGACTCCAACAACCGGTTGAAGACGGTCACCGCCACCGACGGCACTGTCACCACCTACACCTACGATTCCACCGGCCGTATCTCCACCATGGTGTTCCCTGTCGCGGGGGCTGCTGGGGCGACGACGACGGTGACGTTCACGTACGACTCCTCGCACCGCGTGACGAAGGTCTCGCAGCAGCCGGGTATTGACACCACCTTCGCGTACTCGTCGGGTCGGACCGTGGTGACGGATGCCAACGGCAACGCCTCCGCATACGCCTACGACAACACCGGCAAGGTGACCAACACCAAGGACGCGCTTGGCCGCGGGCGGTCGCAGTCCTGGACGGCGAACAACGACATCGCCACCACCACCGATGCGTTCGGCACGAACAAGACGACGTACACGTACGACGGGTCGAGCAACCGCACTGGGGCTGAACTGCCCACGGGCGCTGCTGCCTCTGCGCAGTACGCAGTCGGCACGAATTGCTCCGCCCCGAACACGGGGACGGCGTTCCAGCCGAAGTGCTCCACGGATGACGCGGGGAACAAGAAGCAGTACGAGTACGACAGCGCCGGCAACCCCACGAAGCAGACGGACACCAGCGGCAGCAACCCTGTGGTGGAGTTCGAGAAGACGTACGGCACCTGCGGCGGTTTCGCAGGGCAGGTGTGCACCACAAAGGACGGTAACGGCAACGTAACCAGCTACCTCTACAACGATAAGGGCGACCTGGCCAAGGTCACCCCGCCGGCGCCGATGGGGGAGACCGCATACACGTACGACTCCCTCGGTCGTGTGGCGTACGTCACCGACGGCAACGGATACACCACCGCCTATCAGTACGACGTGCGTGACCGGACCCTGCTGACGACGTTCCACAACACCGCCAACGTCGCGATGGAGTACTACGACAACGGACTCGAGAAGTCCCGCACCGACTCCGCCGGTGGGGCACGCACTTTCACCTACGACACCCAGGGTCGTTTGCTCGAGGAGACCGGGCCGCGCTCCGGAGTGAAATCGACGTACACGTACGACAAGGTCGGCAACCTCACCAGTTACCTCGACGCCTCAGGCCAAGTCCGGTACAACTATGACGCCGCCAACCAGCTCACCACCGTCCTTCAGGGCGGAGCGGCCAACTGCACGGCTCCCAACCCGGACGACTCCGGCTGCATCCTCTTCGAGTACGACGTCAACGGCGCGGAGACCATGCGCATCCTGCCTGGCAACGCCACTATCGAAACCGCGCGCGACGCGGGCAGCCGCCCCGGACGCATCACCGCGAAAACCTGGGCCGGCACCACTGTCGTCGACATTGGCTACAGCTACGCCAAGCCCGGCACCAGCGATGACCGCGCCAACGTGCAGACCCGCACCTCCTACAAAGAGCAGGGCATCACCGACGGCGCCGTCACCACCTACGCATACGACTCCCGCAACCGGCTGACAACCGCGACGGAGAAGACCGGGTCGACCACCTCGGCGTCATGGGCGTACACCTTCGACGCCAACGGCAACCGCACCTCCATGGCCCGCACCGGCTCCACCGGCATCACAGGCAATAAGAACTTCACTTACAACGCCGCCAACCAGCTCGTCTCCGCCACCGGCGACACCACGACCTGGACCTACGACGCTGCTGGCAACCAGACCCGGGACGGGTCAGGATTTGCCTCCAGCTACGGTGTCCGCAGCCAAGCCCGCTACCTCGGCGGGAAAGCGAACACTAACTTCGCGGTCGGCAACACCGAACGATACGGCGACGGCACTGGCCTGAACTTCGACAACGGAGCCCTCGGGCTCATGCGGCGAACCGACGGCTCCACCACGGACCAGGGGTACACCCGCACCCCCGAGGGGGCGGCGCTGTCGTACAAGAGCATCGACAATAAGCGCTTCTACTACGTCACCGACCACCTCGGATCCGTCGTCGGCATGTTCAACAGCGGCGGCGGCTACCTCGGCGGCTACAGCTACAGCCCCGACGGCGAAGAACGCGCCACCGGCCCCAACGCCCGCATAGCCGAAAACCAGCTCCGCTACATCGGCGAGCTCTACCTCGGCGGCGGAATGTACAAGTTCGGTGCTCGTTACTACGACGCCAGCCAGGCCCGCTTCACTCAAATGGACTTGACCGGCCAAGAGAAGAATCCCTACGTATACGCCAGTGGAAACGCTGCGAACGTAACGGACCCCTCTGGGAACGCAGGACTGGGATATTTCGACATCCTAGGACTGATCTTCGACATTGGAGGCGCCGCTGCTGCCCTCCACACCGGAGACTCGCGAGAGATCGCAGGTGAGGCCACCAGCCTCATCGTAGGAACCTTGGTTGAAGTAGCCTGCGAGGGCTTCCTTCTTGCTGCCACTGGCGGCGTCGGCGTCGTAGGCAGCGGCGGATGCCTACTCCTCTCGATCGGCGTCGCTTATGGCACCGTGGGACAGTTCACCTGGGAGACTGACGTGAAATCGAACGTAATGGCCGCGATTGCATTCTTCGGAATAATCGGCGCATTTTGCGCCTTTATTTTCTTCGCTAATTTGGGGGGTTCTAACGCACCAGATGTCGGAATTAACCGCCTACTAGGCCTTCCAACATGGGCATTTGGACTTCTGGGAATGGTAGCGGCCGGCTTCCTGATCGTATACGTGATCGTAAAGTCGAGGCGTAGCGAAAGATGATCTAGCGAGAGGAGCAGAATGTCACGAAAATGAAGATCCCAGCGGTCTGCGAATCAATACTGCGCCGATGTCGACGACCTCCGAGTTGCCGTAGTGTCGTCTCTTCTCCCATAGGCGCGACACACGATGCCCGAACGGGGATCTCGAGCACCATGGCCCACCTGAGTCAGACCACAGGGGTTGCGGGCGCCGCTTCGCCGACTGGGCTCATTCGGTGCGTTCTGGGGGCCTAAAGGCCGAATTCCCCCTCATCGCCGGCATTGCGCTGGTGGTGCTGGTGTTGTCTCTGTGACGTCACGCCATCTTGCGGTCAGCGCCGTTCCAGCGAGCCCGTCCGAGGGCGTTCTGCGATGAGGACGTAGGTGCGCCGATAATAGATATTATGTCAGGTCGAGGTTTGGAAGCCGGTGAAACGGGCCATTCGGGACGGCGAAGCCCCCGACACCTCGAGCTCCCACCGAGGGCGGAGGCACCATCGCGTTGACGCACACCGGCCAGCTGCCAGCTGCCAACCCTCACCGTCGACGGGACCCAGGAGCTTCTGGACGCAGGCGAGGTCGTCATCGATGCGCAAAAAGCCGAAAGGTTCGCGAGCGAATCGCCGGACGAGGACGGTAACCGAGGTCGGATCCCAGGCGCGATCAGAATTCCGGCCAGCTCGCTCCTCGACCGGGAAAACGGCACTCTGCGAGACGCCTCCGCGGTGCGAGAGCGATTAGGCCGCCTGGGTGTCGTCCCCGACCGACCAGTGGGCGTCTACTGCGGCGGAGGCGTCGCAGCGGCGCTTGCAACGCTCGCCCTAACCGAGGCGGGCTACCCACCCCGACTCTTCGTCGGTTCGTTCTCAGCGTGGGCGAGTGATCCGTCCCGGCTCGTCGAGCCGGCTCGCTAGACAAAGGCGCGATGGACGACTTAGCGCGACAACTTGTTCGGCAGAAAACCAGCGAGGCGCGGAGATTGCCGCGCCGTGTGCACTCCCCCTGCAGTACGACAAGGAGGGTAAGAGTCGACCCTGTATGCCGACGATGCTGCGCGGCTTCCCGCTGCTCTAAGTGGGCGGTGCGGCAGTGATCTGCGTTGCCCAAGCCGCCGGAGGCGGAGTTATGCGGTCCTTGACCGCGACGCGGCCTCGTAATCCGCACCATTGGAATCGATGCTCCGTATTCCCGACGACTGCTGTCGTCGCCAGGCGGCTGGCGTTTGCGTGTGCTCTTTGGTGAACGCACGGATGAACGTCGAGGAGTCCTTGAAACCGCTGAGTGCGGCTGCTTCCTGTACCGATGCTCCATCGATGAGAAGACTCTTCGCTTTCGCGGTGCGCCGTCGCCGGACATAGGCCGCCGGAGAGTCGCCCGCAGCTGCGAACGCTTCGTGGACGGTCCGGGCCGAGACGAAGAGTGCGGCGGCGATCTGCGGAACCCCTAGGTCGTCGCTGTTGAGATGCGCTTCGATGAAACGGCGCATCTCCCGGAGCTGCTGTGCAGTACGGCTCGGCTGGCCTCCTGTTGCGCGGATCAGCGCACCCACCGTCACGAGTAGGGCCTCGCCGAGGCTCTCACGCGACTCCCAATTCAGCTCAGTTGCCTCATCGAACACTGTCTGACTCATCGTGGAGAGTACTCGGAGAGTTGATTCGCCCGCGGCGAGCGGCCGCGCGCAAGCCTGTGCGATGTCTGAGGATGCCGCGGGGATCGCTCGGCGAGACAGCCGGAGCACGAGCTGACGCTGCCCCGGGGCGGTGTTGTCGATGTCGTACGGCCGGCCGGCGTCGAAGAGGACTCCCCCACCGGTTTCGACGTGTGCGACGGAGTCGTTCTGGCGCAGCCGACCGGTGGACGCGACCTGAAGAGCGAGCAGAATCTCATCTGAGGGTGCACTGCGCAGCAGCGTTTCGGAGCGGCTGATCGTCAGACCCGAACTCCTGACCGAGGTCACCGAGACCCCACCACCAAAGAGACGGGTGTCGAGCACTCCGTGGAAGTCGTCGCTTACGGGGACGCACCGGATGGAGGCGAAGCGCTCACTGGTGGCGTCCTGCCATACCGCGACGTCGGCTGCGGTGACGGCGCTCATGCGTCAAGTATTCGAGCGTTGTGTTTCAACTAATTCTCGGTTGCGTGACGAGCACGTTTCGGTGCCTCGAGTGCAGCGGAAATCGTCGATTCGGACGCGTCTTTCGTCAACCACGGAGGCTGGTGCCGCTTCTACCGTGGCCTCACCCCGCTGATCCTGAGGCGGCGCAGACCCGAAGGAAGAGCACTAATGACAAAGCTCACCATCGCTGCCGTGCAGGCCGAGCCGATCTGGCTCGACAAAGCCGAGACGACAACGAAGACCATCAACCTGATCGCGCAGGCCGCCGCTGGCGGCGCGGACCTGGTCGCTTTCCCCGAACTGTGGGTACCGGGCTTTCCAGTGTTCCTGTTCTCCCACCCGGTCTATGCGCAGAGCGGCTTCGTCGCGCGGTACCACGCAGAGTCACTGACGGCGGCGGGGGAGGAAATCGGTCGCATCGCGGCCGCTGCTCGCGAGCACGGGATCGTGGTCGTCGTCGGCTTCAGCGAGAAGGTCGCCGGCACCCTCTACATGTCACAGATGATCATCGACGCCGACGGAGAGATCGCATTGCATCGGCGCAAGCTGAAGCCGACCCACGTCGAGCGGTCGCTCTTCGGCGAGAGTGACGGCTCGGGCATCCGCGTCGCCTCGACCACCGCCGGCCGGGTGGGCGCGCTGAACTGCTTCGAGCACCTCCAGCCGTTGACGAAGTACGCGATGTTCCACCAGAACGAGCAGATCCACGTGGCGGCCTGGCCGTGTCTCGGGATCATGGGCGATGTGCCGGCCATGAGTCCGGACGCTTTGAAGAGCGCATCGAGGGTCTACGCGCTAGAAGGCGGGGTCTTCGTCGCCACAGCCTCCCAAATCATGTCGGACGCCGGTGCTGCCGTTTTCGCCGACGCATCTGGGAGCTGCCCCATCTACACGGGCGGGGGCGGCATTGCAGCGGTGTTCGGCCCGGACTCGGCCGAACTATCGACCCCGCTGCCCACAGCTGAGGAAGGGATCGTCTACGCGACCATCGACTTCGCCTCGATCGACCTCGCTCGCAATACCGTCGACCCTACGGCTCACTACGCGCGCACTGATGTCTTCCAGCTTCTGTTCGACGACCGCCCGAAGGCACCGGTAATCCGGATCGATGACGAACGGCCCGCCCTGGGTGCCGTCGCCGAGGCGATTGCCTGATGGCCGGCCTCGACGGCCCGCTTCACGGGCGCCAGTACGAGTGGAGCATCATCGTCGTACTGGCCCTCGCGTACGGCATGACCAGTTTCGACCGTTGGCTGCTCCCGACCCTGTTCCCGGTGATGGGCGCCGACCTCGGGCTCGACGTCCGAGACCTCGGCAACATGACGGCCGCGATGGGTATCGCCTTCGGGGTCGTCGCCGTCGTGGCCGGATCCGTGTCAGACCGCGTCGGTCGTCGACGGATCGTTATCCCCGCTCTGATCGTGTTCAGCGTATGCAGCGCCCTCACCGGGCTGCTCACCGGCTTCATCGCCATTCTCGTCGTCCGCGTGGTGCTCGGCATGGCCGAGGGTGCTTTCGTTCCCGCCGCCTACTCGGCAACAGTCGAAGCCTAGCACCTGCGCCGTCGAGGTCTGAACATGGGCCTGCTCATCAGCGCCTTCCCTCTATTCGGCCTGGGGATCGGCCCGATTGTCGCGACGCAGCTCCTGACGGTGGTGCCGAGCTGGCACTGGGTCTTTTTCATCTCCGCAGTGCCGGGTCTGATTCTCGCGCTCGTGCTCGTACTCCGGCAGCGTGATGCGCCGAACTACGAGCCGTCGGAGGAATCAGTGCAGCCCATCGCGGACAAGCAAGCGAACGGGCTCCGGGCCGTGCTGACGCTTCTGCATAAGCGCAATGTGCTCCTGTCGGTGCTCATCACAATCGCGGCACTGGCCACCTTGTTCGTCCTTGGCGGACTCGTCCCCTCCTATCTGACTGGAGTGGTCGGCGTGTCTGTCGTGGAGATGGGCTTCATCGCCTCCGCGATCGGATTCGGCGGCTTCGCCGGGCAGGTTCTCCTCGCCGGGCTCTCGGACGTCTGGGGCCGGAAGCCGATGGCGATCATCGAGAGCTTCGGAGCAGCTGTCTTCCTAGCGGCGGTCACGCAGGTCGGATCCGCACCAGGGGCCCTCTTCGCCGTGCTGTTCGGGGCGTCCTTCTTCTGCTTCGCCTTGCTAAGCCTTGTCGGCGGTCCCATCGTTGCCGAAGCCGCTCCACGGGGTCTGCTCGGTTCGACGAACGGCCTGGTCATCGGTGCAGGAGAGATCATCGGCAGCGGCTTAGCCGCGTCGCTCATCGGGAACATCGTCGGATCCGTCGGTCTCGGGGTGGTGCCGTTGCTCGGCGCCGCAACCCTGCTGATCGCCGGTGTCCTTTCCATCGCTCTCGTCGAGACCGCACCCAGGGCCGTCGCCCGCAGGTCCGCTTACCTACTGTCCCTCGGGAAAGAGCGCACCTGATGAATCAATCCTCCACGATCAGACCTACAGTCCTCATCACGGGAGCGGCGAGCGGCCTCGGCCGAGTTGTCGCCGAGAAAGCCGTCGATGAGGGATGGAACATCGTCGCGATCGATGTCGACGGTCCCGCGCTCGACCGCCTCCTCCCGGAGGCGCCCGGCGAGCGGGTGCACCGCGAAACCGCAGACGTCTCCGACGAGCGCGCCTTTGCTGGCGCCCTGGAGCGCGCACTCACCGCCGTCGGCTCGATCGAGGCCTGCGTGAACAACGCCGGCGTTGGAGCGCCGTTGATCCCGATCTCGGAGCTTGACCTGACCGACTTCGACCGAGTCATGCGCATCAACGCCCGCGGCTCCTTCATCGTCCTCAAGCACGTGCTCGCGCACCTATACGAACGGGGCACGGGCGCGGTCGTGAACACGGGATCAATCCTCGGCTACCGCGGCACCACGGCCTATGCCGCGTACTGCGCGTCGAAAGCCGCCGTGCACGCGCTGACCAAGGTCGCCGCTCTCGAGGGCGCTGCCGCCGGAATTCGCGTGAACGCCGTCGCGCCCGGACTGGTCGACACGCCCATGAACGACGCCTTCCACGCCGCCGTCTCCCCGGACGATCCCGACGAGGCCCAGCACACGATCGAAGAAAAGATCCCGGTGGGCAGATACGCCGAGGCGTCGGAAGTCGCCGACGTCGTGCTTTTCCTGCTCAGCGAGAAGAGCCGCTACATGACCGGAGCCATCGTCGAAGTCGACGGCGGACTAAGCACGAGCTTCTAGCTGATGAGAAAGAGGACCAACTCCATGAACGCAATCAAGAACGATCGCGCCGCCGACGAGAACCATGCCGCGGTGGCGTCGATCATCTCCCTGCAGCGACCCCTCGGCGTCTCCCGTGACGACTTCGACGCCTACTGGTCCGACGTCCACGCGCCGATCATGGCGCGGATGCCTGGAATCTGGGGGTACTCGCTCCATCACCTCGAGGCCGTCCAACTGCCCTACTGGCACCTGCCGCAATCCATCGAGAGGATCGCCGCCGACCATCACACCTGGGATGGCTTCGCGGAGCTCTTGTACGAGTCGCCGCAGGCCGCCGCCGAGGCGTACCGCCTCAGCGACGCTCCCGGAGGTTACACCCACGAGGACGCCCAAAGTGCTTTTTGGGTCGGGCTTTTCTACCAGTCGAACGGCGGCTCGCGTACGATCCACGACACGTCAGAAGGCGCGGACCTGCGCGACACCGTCTACCTCGCACTCCGCTATCAGACCGCGATCGAACGCGAGCACGGGCACGACCTAACGCGGGAGCTGGCCGACCGCGCTGTGAGAGCAGGGGCTAGCAGGGTCCGCTACCACCTGTTCCACGTCTTCGACAACGACGCCCTCGACCCAGGGCTTCCGGTGGGTATGCGCCACGACGTCCTCGACGGTGAAGCGGTAGACGCCGTCATCGAGATCGGTGCGAACCACCGCACGAGCGTCTCCCGCATCGCAGATGCGCTCTCCTTGACGGCCGCCGATGATGCAACTCTGTCCGGCGCGTACGCCTACCGCCGCCGCCAGCGGAACGACATGGTGATCGCCGGCACCATCACGGAAGCCGGGATCCGAACCCCTCACGTCAGCCGATTGATCGAAAGGCTCGGCGCCGTGAGCCAGAGCCACCCAAACCTGTCCGACCTCATGCTCACCGCTCGTGTTCAGGAGCCGATCACGGCCGATTTCCGTGACGGATTCTAGAGATTCTCTAGCGACCAGCCGGTCTTCCAGCGCTTGACCTAACGAGGCCGACGCCTGCTGAACCCACGCTCCCGACCGAATGCTGGCTGAGATCTGCCACCCGCCCCGCGACGCGCGTTTCGCCAGACACGGATTCAACGACATCCTCGGTTTCGAGGAGCGCTTAGCTCGCATTGCTTGAGGTACGACCGAGAAGGGGCATCGTCGACAGCACTCGCTCGAGTGCGATCACCTGGCGAGGAATTGAACTCCGCGACGGTCATCCCAACAACCTCTGCGGCATTGGCAAAATCGTCGGTCACGCACTGCACGTCCGTGCTGCTCAGCGCTCCAGGCTCAGCGCCGAGGCCGTAGACGGCCTGAGCGATGTCGACGGTGTCGGCAGCGAAGTGAAACGACCTGACTACAACCCCGTCTGTCGCAGCCAATCGAGGAGTTTCGTCGTGTCTACGCAGAGATCCTGGGGAGAGAAAGCGGTATTGCCCCACTCGGTCACGTGGGGGCCACCGCCGTCGTGCACGACGACGACAACGTCGAAGTGATGCGGAGCACCCCCGTCGAAGCATGGTTCCCCGACGGGCCCGCCGCCCCCAACGGGGGCCCCGCCGGCACCGCGACGAGCGCGGCAGTATTCGTGAAGTCGGCCGCCCTGGTCATCGGCGTGCCGAACAAGCTCGCCGGAACGACCTCGACCTCCTTCACGCTCGCCGTGAGGGTCCAGCCGCTCGCGAAGAACGTCACCGCAGAAGGAACCGTCACCGTCAAGGTGGACGGCAAGACCTTCACCGGAACGCTCTCCAACGGAAAAGTCTCCATCCCGATCGGGAAGTTCAGCCCGGGCACGAAGAAGATCACCCTCTCCTACGGAGGAAGTGACACCGTCGCATCAGCGAAGGGCATCTCGGTCATCGTCGTCAGACGCTAACCGGACGACCTAAGACCCGAAGGGGGTGGCGAGCCGATGCTCACCACCCCCTTCATCCGTCCCCCGCCAATCCGCAGAAACGGCTTCGGCAGAACTCGAACCCCTTCGACCGTGCTCGAGAGCGCGGCAGCACAGGGAGACGATCAGGCAGGGGCGACGCGCGAGGACGTCCGTATCCGCAGTTCCGGTTCGAGCTGGAAATGGCGCGCTTCACTGCGGCCACCCTGGATCCGCTCGAGCAACATCGTCATCGCCGCCCGGCCTGCCTCGACGCCGAACTGATTGACCGTTGTCAGGGAGAAGAAGGGATGACTGGCTAGGTCGATGTCGTCGTAGCCGACGACGGAGATCGCTCGACGAGCTCCCGAAGCCTCCGCCACAGCGCGCAGCGCCCCGACCGCCAGAGTGTCATTCCCAGCGACGATCGCGGTCGGAGGATCGGGCTTCTCGATGAGGGTCTTCGCCGCTCGGTAGGCGTCCATCTCGAAAGCGTCGCAGTAGACGACCTCAGGCGACAGGCTGTCTTCGTGCATCCGATCCAGATAGGTCGTCAATCGGATCGCGTGCGGCGCTCGCGCGCCCTCCTGATCGATCGCGGGCCTGACGGTCAAATGGGCGATTCTGGTGTGCGTAAGGGAGCGAAGGTGGTCCATCACCAGGCCGACCCCAGCGGCGTCGTTGTTCGTCACGGTATCGTACGCGGCAGAGGCGTCGTGGCGTCCGATCAGAACGAGGGGAATGGTGCGGGCGAGGTTCTCCAGCCACTCTGGCGTCACCTCCGGCGAGATCGCAAGGATCCCGTCCACCTGCCGATCCGCTAAGGCTTCGAGTACCGGTGCACCCCTGAGCTCGCCGATCCCCGGCGCCATGATCAGCTGGTACTGCGAGCCGGCGAGCGTGTCGCCGACGCCCTGCATCACCTGGTTGAAGAAGTCGTTTCCGAGCTGCGGAAGCTCGAAGCCGATCGTGAAGCTCGGACCGCGCATCGATCGGGCCGCGATCCGGGGACGGTATCCCAGACGGGCGATCGCCCCTTCGACCCGCTCGCGCATCGCCGGGGACACCCCGTAGGCGTTGCGGATCACCTTCGACACCGCACCCTTGGAGACGCCCGCTTCCGCCGCGACGTCATCCATCGAGGGTCGGCGGAAGGAGCTTGTGTGCTCCTGCTGGTCGAGAGTCATCACCCACTCCTTCTCCACCGATGTCAATGCCGGCGGACCAAGAGTACCGAGGACGTGAACTGGTTAACAGGTTCCTCGCCGACCGATCACATTTTCGTAAACCAGTTGACACACCGGTCGGGCTGTGGCTACTTTGAGTTCCGCCGCTGAGGTTCGGCCCGAACGTCAACCGGTTTACACAGCACATTTCAGTGTCTTTACGAGGAGGTAAAGAATGCCAAGCAAGCGCACCATGAGCATCCGAATCAGCGCCGCCGTCGCTCTGGGCGTCGCATCCGCTCTCGCCCTGACCGGTTGCTCCGGCTCCGGCGGTTCGTCCGATGGGTCGACAGAGATCACCTGGCTGATCGAGGGTGGCGACCAGCCGCAGTCGATGGCCGACGCAACGATCGCTGCGTTCCAGAAGGAGAACCCGGACATCACCGTGAAGGTCGACACCCGACCCGGCGGCACCGAAGGCGACAACCTGATCAAGACCCGCCTCTCCACCGGCGACGTCCCCGACCTGTTCAGCTATAACACCGGCTCGCTGCTGCAGGCGCTCAACCCCGACCAGACCCTCACGGACCTGTCGGACGAGGACTGGGTGGGTGAGCTGACAGAGGGTTTCAAGACCGTCGCCTCCGGCGAGAACGGCCTCTACGGAGCGCCGATCGGTACCGGCAACGCGGGTGGCATCGCCTACAGCAAGAAGATCTACGATGAGCTTGGTCTCTCGGTGCCGACCTCATGGGACGAGTTCGTCAGCAACAGCGAGGCGATCAAGGCCGCCGGCACTGCCGCTCCGATCATCCAGAGCTACGGCGACACCTGGACCAGCCAGCTGATGATCCTCGCGGACTTCGCCAACGTCACCGCCGTGGACCCCGACTGGGCCCAGAAGTACACCGACAACGAGGCGAAATACGCCGACGAGCCCGCCTTCGCGAGCTGGCAGCACCTGCAGGACGTCGCCGACGCCGGTCTCTTCAACGAGGACTTCGCCTCCGCCACCTTCGACGACGCCGCCGCGAAGCTCTCAGACGGATCGGGCGCCCAGTACCCCACCCTCTCGTTCATCGTCGCGAACCTCACCAAGCTGAACCCCGACACGGTCAACGACATCGGCTTCTTCGCGATCCCCGCGGACGACGCCGCAGACACGCGCCTGACCCTGTTCGAGCCGGCAGCCGTTTACATCCCGAAGGGCGTCGAAGGCGCCGAGCTCGAGGCAACCAAGAAATTCGTCGCGTTCATCAACTCCCCCGAGGGCTGCACGCTGCAGGGAGAGAACCTCGGCATCAACGGCCCCTTCTCGACCAGCGCCTGCGCGCTGCCGGACGACGTGCCCACGATCGTCTCGGACATCCAGAAGTACGTCGACTCGGGAGACACCGGCACCGCGCTGGAATTCCTCTCCCCCATCAAGGGACCCAACCTCGAGAACATCGCTGTCGAGGTCGGGTCCGGCATCAGCGACGCCGCTAAGGGCGCCGCGACTTACGACGACGACGTGAAGAAGCAGGCCCAGCAGCTCGGCCTCGAAGGCTGGTGACCCGGCCGGTGGGCTGAGCGGTTCGTTCGGCCCACCACCACCCTTCCCCTCGAACCCCGGAGGCGGGCGCTCCATCGCCCGCCTCCGGCCTCTTTGGAGAACCATGACCACGACAACGACGCCGCTGGTGCCCCTCGAGGC
This sequence comes from Microbacterium algihabitans, assembly GCF_032464975.1. Lineage (NCBI taxonomy): Bacteria > Bacillati > Actinomycetota > Actinomycetes > Micrococcales > Microbacteriaceae > Microbacterium > Microbacterium algihabitans. The sequence goes on along the minus strand of NZ_JAWDIU010000008.1, from coordinate 40,264 downwards.
CGCCGCGAAGCAACGAAATCGCAACCGCCCGTCCCGCAAGATGAAGAGCATCTACCCGTCCTGGTTCTACATCCCGGCGGCGGCGCTGTTCATCGTCTTCTTCGCAGTGCCGACCTTCGCGTCGCTCTACTTCTCCCTCACCCGCTGGACCCTGTTCGACATCGAGTTCATCGGCTTCGACAACTTCGTCCAGTTCTTTCAGGAGCCCCAGCTCGTCCAGGGCTTCATCAACACCTTCGTCTACGGCTTCCTCACCTCCGCCGCGAAGGTCGTCATCGGCCTCGCCCTGGCCGTGCTGCTCACCTCGAAGCTCATCGGTCGCGGCTACCTGCGCGCTGTCGTGTTCTTCCCCGTGCTCGTCTCGACCATCGGCGTCGGGCTCACCTTCAAGGCACTGCTCGACCCCTTCGACGGACTCGTCAACGGCGCGCTCGGCGTCTTCGGGATCAAGGGACCCGGCTGGCTGACCGACCCGTCGCTCGCCCTGCTCTCGGTCGCCGCGGTCGACGTCTGGAAGGGCGTCGGCATTGCGACGCTCATCTTCATCGCCGGCATCGTCGCCATCCCCGGCGAGTACTACGAAGCCGCGGAGATGGACGGCGCGTCCGCGTGGAAGCAATTCCGCAACATCACTCTGCCGCTGGCCGCCCCGGCGACCGGCACCGTCATCATCCTGTCGCTCATCGGGGGCCTGCGCTCCTTCGACCTCATCTGGGCGATGACCAAGGGCGGCCCCGGCTTCACCAGCGACGTGATCGCGTCCGTCATCTACAAGCAGTACCAGGCCGGCTTCTACGGCCTCTCCACCGCAGGCAACGTGATCCTCTTCGTCGTCGTCACGGCGATCATGATCCCGATCTCCCGCCTGCTCAACCGCAGCGAGGCGAACCAGTGAAACGAGCCACCCTCCAGCGCTGGACCGTCGGCGGCATCGCCATCGTCGTCTCCTTCGTCGTCTTCATCGTCCCCTTCATCTTCATCGTCCTCACCTCAGCCAAGACCTCCACCGACGCGTCGGCCCTGCAGTTCTCCTGGCCCGAGGAATGGGTCTTCTTCGACAACCTCATCGCGGTGCTCACCACCCGCGACGGCCTCATCGTCCGCGCGTTCCTGAACAGCACCGTGCTCACTGTCGCCAGCGTCCTCGTCATGGTCGTCCTGGCCGCGATGGTCGGCTACGTCCTGCAGCGCAAGCAGTCCAAGCTCAACGGCGTCATCAACTTCTTCGTCCTCGCCGGCCTCATCGTTCCCCCAGCGGTCGTCCCGACGATCTGGGTCCTGCAGGGCATGGAGCTCTTCGGAACCCTGCCCGGACTGATCCTGATCGAAGCGACCTTCGGCCTCTCGTTCTGCGTCCTGCTGTTCCGCGCCTTCGTCGCCACCATCCCGAAAGAACTCGACGAGGCGGCGATCATCGACGGAGCCGGTCCGCTGCGGCTGTTCTTCACCGTCGTGCTGCCGCTGCTCAAGCCGGTCGTCGTCACCGTCATCGTCGTGCAGTCGGTCGCCGTCTTCAACGACTTCACCAACCCTCTCTACTTCCTGCCGGGAGACGAGAACGCGACCGTGCAGCTCACGCTCTACAACTTCCAGAGCCAGACCCAGAGCGCCTTCAACCTGCTGTTCATGGACATCCTGCTGATCACCATCCCCCCGCTGGTCATGTACGTGTTCTTCAACCGCCAGATCACCGAGGGCATGACCTCGGGCGCCGTCAAGGGCTGACTCGCCGCTCACCCGCCAAACGGCGACGCCGCCGCTCGTCCTCCCCGAGGAGAACCATGTCCGCATCCACCGCCCGCATCGACACCGTCCGCATCGACCGACGCACCGACGGCGCCTACGCCGACTCTCCCCTCCCCCGGGTGAGCTGGACCGTGGTCGACGCGCCAGGCTGGTGGCAGGCCTCGGCCCGGATCCGGCTCGACGGGGAGGACGTGGCCGAGATCGAGGGCGACGAGTCCTCGTTCGTCGACTGGCCTTTCGCGCCGGTGCTCCCGCATTCCGCTCACACCCTCGAGGTGCAGGCGACCAGCACGAACGGCGAGACGACGGCGTGGAGCGAGCCGGTGCGCTTCGTTGCGACGTTCCTCGCTGACGGCGAATGGGTGGCCGAGCGCATCGGTCTGGCCACTCCCTCGGTGGTCGCCGCCCCGGCGCTGCTGCGGGCTGAGTTCGATGCGGAGGAGGACGTCGTCGCGGCGCACCTCTCCTCCACCGCGGAGGGCGTCTTCCAGATCGAGCTCAACGGACAGGACGTCGACGACTCGGTGCTCAAGCCTGGCTGGTCGTCGTACCAGTACCGCACCGTGCACGATGCCGTCGACGTGACCGCGCTAGTCGTCCCGGGGCGCAACGCCCTCGGGATCCGTCTCGCCGGCGGCTGGTGGACAGAGGAGTACGGCTTCGCCGGCGAGGGCCGCCGCGTCTACGGCGAGCAGCCCTCCGTCGCGGCGCAGTTGCTGCTCGTGCGCGCCGACGGCTCGACCCGCGTCATCGCCACCGGCAGTGGCTGGCGCGCCACCGACGAGGGCCCGGTTGTCTCGAGCGGGATCTACGCCGGCGAGCACTACGACGCCCGCCGCCGGATCGGCGCCTGGAGCACCCCAGGGTTCGACGACTCCGCGTGGTCCCCCGTCTCGAGTACGGGTATCGACCGGGCCCCAGAAGCGATGCTCGCGGAACCGGTCCGCCGCACCGGCGAGGTCGCCGTGAAGAGGGTGCTCACCTCACCCTCAGGGAATACGATCCTCGATTTCGGGCAGAACCTCGTCGGCCGCCTCCGCATCACCGTCTCCGGAGATGCCGGTCATGCGGTGACCCTGCGTCACGCTGAGGTTCTCGAGGACGGAGAGCTCGGCCTCCGACCTCTCCGGTTCGCGGCCGCAACTGACCGCTACGTCCTGGCGGGCGATGCGGTCGAGACGTGGGAGCCGGAGTTCACTTTCCACGGTTTCCGCTACGCCCAGATCGACGACTGGCCGGGCGAGTTCGAACCCGCGAGCGTCACCGCGATCGTCATCGGCAGCGACATGCGCCGCACCGGATGGTTCGACTCCTCGAACCCCCTCGTGAACCGGCTGCACGAGAACATCGTCTGGGGCATGCGCGGCAACTTCCTCGCCCTCCCCACCGACTGCCCCCAGCGTGACGAGCGCCTTGGTTGGACCGGCGACGTACAAGTGTTCAGCCCCACCGCGTCCTTCCTTTACGACAGCGACGCCTTCCTCTCCTCGTGGCTGCGCGACGTGGCGGCCGAGCAGGCCGCCCATGACGGCGTCTGCCCCGTCGTCGTCCCCTGGGTCCTCCCCGGAGACACCTACCCCGCCGCCGCCTGGGGCGACGCAGCCGTCGTCGTGCCGAGCGTGCTGCACGAGCGCTTCGGCGATCGACGTGCTCTAGCCGAGCAGTACGAGTCGATGGGCGCCTGGGCCGATGCACTCTTGCGCGTCGCGGGCGAGCGGATGCTGTGGGAGGGCATGTTCCAGTTCGGCGACTGGCTCGACCCCGCCGCACCGCCCGAGCACCCCGAGGACGTGCGCGCCGACCCCGACCTCGTCGCCTCCGCCGCTCTCATCCGCGCCCTCGACCTCGTGACCGCCGCCGCCGCCACCCTCGGCCACCACGACGACCACGACCACTACTGCGCCCTCGCCGAACGCGCCCGCGACGCGTTCTGCGCCGAGTACCTCACCCCCGCCGGCCGGATGATGTCCGACGCACCGACCGCCTACGCCGTCGCCCTGCGCTACGACATCGTCCGCGACCCCTCCACACGCGAGACCCTCGGACAGCGCCTCGCCGAGCTGCTGCGCCGGGAGGGCTATCGGATGGCGACCGGGTTCGTGGGCACCCCTCTCGTGCAGGACGCCCTCGTCGACGGCGGCCACGCCGATGTCGCCGAGCGCCTGCTACTGCAGACCGAGAACCCGTCCTGGCTCTACGCCGTGACCATGGGAGCGACGACCGTCTGGGAGCGGTGGGACTCGCTCCTCGAGGACGGCAGCGTGAATCCCGGCGACATGACCTCCTTCAACCACTACGCCTTCGGCGCCGTCGCCGACTGGCTGCACCGCCGCCTCGCCGGCCTCGCCCCCGCCGCCCCCGGCTACCGGCGCCTGCGCATCGCGCCCGTGCTGCTGCCGAGCTTCGACCACGCCGGCGCCGTTCACGACACCCCGTACGGCCGGGCCGAGGTCTCCTGGCGCCGCGACGGCGACGACGTCCTGCTCGAAGTGACGGTCCCGGCCAACACCACAGCCGAAATCGACGTACCCGGTCTCCCCAACGAGGAGCTCGGAGCAGGAACGCACGGATGGCGAATTCCTGGCTCCGTCAGGCGGCCAGCCGCACCGATCTCGCCCGACAGCGCTCTTTCCGAGGTCATCGACCGCGCCGGCGCCTATGACCTGCTCGTCGAAGAACTGAACGCTCATGCGCCCGCATCGGCGCACCGTCTCCGCCACCGCACCCGCTGGGTACCGCAGCGCACCCTCCGCTCCGAGCTCGACGGCATCCCCGCCGAAGTGCTCGAGAGCATCGCCGACCGGCTCAGCGCCCTCTGACACCCGTGAACGGAATCGACATGAACGCCCCGTACCTCGACCCCGCCCTACCCGTCACCGAGCGCGTCGCCGACCTGCTCGCGCGGATGACCCTCGCGGAGAAGGTCGGGCAGATGCTGCAGCTCGATGCGCGCGGCGACCTCGCCGACCTCGTCACTGGGAAGCTCGGCGGATCACTGCTGCACGCCTCCCCCGAGCGGATGCTGCAGGCGCGCGACCTCGTCTCCACGACCAGGCTGCGCATCCCACTGCTGATGGCCGACGATGCGATCCACGGACACTCGTTCTGGCCCGGAGCGACGATCTTCCCCACGCAGCTCGGCATGGCCTGCACCTGGGATCCCGCCCTTCTCGAGCGCGGCGCCCGGGCGGCGGCGGTCGAGATCGCCGCGACAGGCCTGCATTGGACGTTCTCGCCCGTCCTGTGCATCACCCGCGACCTGCGCTGGGGCCGCGTCGACGAGACGTTCGGAGAGGACCCGCACCTCATCGGCGAACTCGGCGCCGCGATGATCCGCGGCTACCAGGGCGACGGCCTCACCGACCGCACCGCGGTCCTCGCGACCGCGAAGCACTTCGCCGGCTACTCCGAGACCCAAGGCGGCCGCGACGCCTCCGAGGCCGACCTCAGCCGCCGCAAGCTGCGCTCCTGGTTCCTGCCTCCCTTCGAGAAGGCCGCACGCGAGGGCGTCGCGACGTTCATGCTCGGCTACCAGGCCATCGACGGCATCCCCATCACCACGAACCAGTGGCTGCTGAACGAGGTCCTCAAGGGCGAGTGGGGCTTCACCGGCACCCTCGTCACCGACTGGGACAACGTCGGCCGCATGGTCTGGGAGCAGAAGGTCGCCGCCGACGACATCGAGGCCGCGACGGTAGCCGTCGGCGCCGGCAACGACCTGATCATGAACACCCCGCAGTTCTTCGTCGCAGCCCAGGAGGCCGTCGCCCGCGGCGACCTCGACGAGGCGCTCATCGACGACGCCGTCCGACGCATCCTGGCGCTCAAGTTCGAGCTCGGGCTCTTCGAGGACCCCCGCTCCCCCGACTCCGAGGTGCAGGCCGCGGTCATCGGCTCCGACGAGCACACCGCGATCAACCTCGAAACCGCCCGCCGCTCCCTCGTCCTCCTCCGCAACGACGGCACCCTCCCCCTCGACCCGGCAGAGCCGACCCGCATCGCCGTCGTCGGCCCGAACGCCGACGATGTTCACGCGCAGCTCGGCGACTGGGCGGGCCTATCCGGCCAGGTCAACTGGATGGGCGACGGACACCCCCGAGAAATGACCCGCACCGTCCTCGACGGCCTCCGCGACACCGCACCCGAGAGCTGGACCATCACGCACGCCCGCGGCGCGGACATCGGCGACCTCGTCCCCGACCCCGCCGGTGCGACCTACCCCGACGGCCAGCCGCGCCCACCCCTGTTCCGCGCCGCCTCCCCCGACGCCGATCTGATCGCGGAGGCTGTCGCCGCCGCACACGACGCCGACTACGTAGTCGCCGTCGTCGGCGACACCGTCGCGCTCACCGGAGAGGGCAAGTCCACCGCGACGCTCGAGTTGCAGGGCGGCCAGACCGCCCTCGTCGACGCGCTCGTCGCCACCGGCACACCCGTGATCGTCGTCCTCATCCAAGGCAAGCCGTCGACTCTGCCCGACTCGATCCTGAACTCCGCCGCGATCGTCGAGGCCTTCAACCCGGGCATGCAGGGCGGCCGCGCCATCGCCGAGCTGATCCTCGGCCACATCGAACCCACTGGCCGACTGCCGATCACGTTCGCCCGCCACGTCGGACAGCTGCCCGTCTACTACAACCAGATCCGCGGCCAGCATGGCGACCGCTACGCCGACCTCACCCAAGACCCCCTCTTCGCCTTCGGCGAGGGGCTCAGCTACACGAGCGTCGAGTACTCCGATCTCAGGCTCGAGAGCGAGACCGTGGCTGTCGATGGGACTGTCCGGGCGACCGTGACCCTGACGAACACCGGCGACCGGCTAGCGCTCGAGACGGTACAGGCGTACATCGCCGATCAGGTCACCAGCGTCACCTGGGCCGAACGGGAGCTGAAAGGCTTCGCGCAGGCCACCGTGGTGCCTGGGATGTCGGTCGATGTCATGCTGGAGATAGCCGCCTCGGACTGCTCCCTCGTTGACGCTGACGGCGTGCGGCGAGTGGAGCCGGGGACGTTCGACCTACTCGTCGGGCGCAGCTCCCGGGATGCGGACCTCGCGCGGACCACCTTCCGGATCGAGCTGGCCTGATCACCTCACGTTGAGCACGCCACCACGACACCCGTGATGTTCCAGTAGCAGTCAAACGCGCCGGTCTCATGGGCGTGCTGCTCACATGCAATGAGCACGATCCAGCTCCGGCGAATGGCGGACCAAGTGCCCCCCTCAGCGGCGGTCCGCCGCTGCGAGGGCGAGGAGACGATCTCCGTCGATTGCCCCACCCATCAGATTCAAGACCTGATTCATGGGCATTGACGCCATCATCCGCATTTCATCGCTGTCCTCGGTCACCTCGCGGCCCGAGGCTCGTGCCACTGCGCCGATTCCGGAGAGAACGAAGGGACCCGCGTCCGGGTGGGCGAGCCAATCGCCCACGGAGTCCTGCAGGGACAGGACTCGCACAGGAGTATCTCCTTCGAGGTCTACGTCCACCGCAAGAACGACTGAGGACGCATCAGCGTTGATTTGAACGGTGTAGGAGCCGCTGGCGACCGCGAAGGCGTGTTGCTCGACATCCCAGTAAGCGAAGGCGCGGCGATCTAGCGGCAACTCGACGAGTCGCGACTCTCCCGCCTCGAGGACGACCTTCGCGAACTGCGCGAGGGTTCGACGGGGCCTGCGCACGGGTCCCGCATCGGTTGCGACATAGGCCTGCACGACGTAGCCACCTGTCCGACCTCCGACGTTGGTGACCTTCACCTGCGCGAGGGCAAAGTCACTGGCCCTCACGTCGACAGTCAGGTCGGACACCTCGAAATCGGTATAGCTGAGACCGTGCCCGAAGGGATACTGGACCGCCGCACCGACAGTCTCGTAGTAGCGGTAACCGACCATCACCCCCTCGCCGTAACGGACATGTCCCTGCTCGCCCGGGAAGTGAAGGTAGCTGGGGTTGTCCTCAACTCTCAGCGGGATGCTCTCCGCGAGTCGGCCGGAAGGATTGGCCTCGCCGGTCAGCAGCGCGGCGATCGCGTCCCCTGCGCCCTGGCCAAGCAGGAAGCCCTCTAGAACAGCATCGACATCATCATGCCAGCCGCCCAGAGTGACGACACCGCCGTTGGAGAGGACGACGATTGTGTGATCAGCCGCCGCCGACACCTCTTGGATAAGGAGGATCTGCTCGGCGGGCAGCTCAAGGGTGGTGCGGTCGTACCCCTCCGACTCGTCCGTCTCGGATGTCCCGGCGAAGACCACAGCAACACCTGCACCCCGCGCCGCGTCAACGGCCGCGGCCCGCAGCGACTCATCAGGAGCAGCGGTATTGAAGCCGCGCTCGAAACGCACGCTCCCTCCCGCCGCTTCCACCCGGGCGCGAAGGCGCTCCAATGGGACGTCGACAGTTGTCGCATTCACATTCGAGCTGCCTCCGCCCTGGAACCGAGGCTGCAAGGCGAACTCCCCTATCACGAGCAGATCCGCGGACGGATCGAGAGGCAGCACGCCAGCCTCGTTCTTGAGCAGGACGGCGCAATCTGCCGCGAGCTCGCGCGCGAGGGCGTGGTGCTCCTCCGCGTTGAACGGCTTGACCGCGCCCCGGAACCTTTGAAGCGCCGCGACGCGCTCGACCGACTGGTCGACGACCGCCTCGTCGAGCTCGCCCGCCTGCACAGCCTCGACGACGGAGCGGACCGAGTACTCACCCGACTCGGGCATTGCGAGATCAAGACCCGCCGTCAGTGCCGGCACCCTGGTGCGGACCGCCCCCCAGTCCGAGACGACGAGGCCGGAATAGCCCCACTCTTCGCGGAGGATCTCGGTCAGCAACAGGCGGTTCTCGGAGGCGGGAACGCCGTTGATCCTGTTGTACGAGCACATCACGGTAGCCGGCTTCGCCTCGGTCACGACGCGTTCGAAGGCTGACAGGTGGATCTCGCGGAGGGTGCGCTCGTCGACGTCGGAGCTGATCACCATGCGATCGGTTTCCTGGTCATTCGCGGCGAAGTGCTTCAGTGACGCGCCGACGCCGCCGGCCTGAAGCGCTGTCACGTACGCCGATCCGAGCACACCGGAGATGAGCGGGTCCTCGGAGTAGTACTCGAAGCTGCGGCCGCCCAGCGGGGAGCGCTTGATGTTCACGCCGGGCCCGAGGAGAACGTCGACGCCAAAGGCCCGCGACTCTCGGGCAAGAGCGGCACCAAGCCGGGATGCGGTCTCGACACTCCAGCTCGAGCCGATGCCGACGGCGGGCGGGAAGCAGGTGGCGGGTTCACTGTGGTGCATCCCGAGGTGATCAGTCCCTGCGAGTTGACGCCGCACACCATGCGGTCCGTCGCTCAGGACGATCTCGTCAAGACCGGGGGCGGCGGCGGTCGACCAGAAGCCACCCCCCGTCAGCAGCGCCGCCTTCTGTTCGAGAGTGAGGGATGCGGTGATCGACACGGGAACTCCTGAGATCGTGGTGAAGTGGTGGGGTGCGCGGTTCAGCGCTGGTCGTCCAGGCGCCACTCGTCGAGCCACTCGATCACGGGATTCTCGCCGTCGAAGCGGATCGGCAGCCAGACGTAGTCGGCGATCGCCGTGTTCTCACCGCGGCCGGCGGCCATAATCTCACCCATGCGCGCCCGGTCCTCCCCGGACGCCTCCTGTGCGTCCGCGGCGCGCGCCTCGCCGCCGCCCGCCGTCATCGCGGCGACGGAGTCGTACACGTTCGGCATGTCCTCGGGGAGCTGCGGCAGCCATCGGTCGCCGAGCGCGATGTAGAGGTCGTCGATCGCCGGGTGGCGGAAGACGGAGGTGATCTGGGAGCGGAACGAGGTGCGCGAGGCGTCTGTGGGGTGGGTGTCGCCGAGCACGGTCCATGGGCCGTGGAGGTCGGGCGCGATCGCGGCCTCGGAGAAGTTCGGGAAGTACCCGGTCGTCCCCGAGGTGATCAGGTAGTGGGTGCCTCTGCGCTCGAAGTGCGCCGGCGCCTCCCGGGTGAAGGGTGGTCCCGGGTGCGGGAAGTGGCTGCTGAACTCGCCCGTGACATCGGTGTAGTCGTCGGTCAGCTCGGCGCAGATGAGCTCGGTGTGCACCTTCTCGAAGTAGTAGTAGGCCTTCTTCGTCTCAGGGTCCACGACGAGGTCGAAGTCGCCGGCGTCCATGCCCAGGGGCCGCAGGCCGGTCTTCACGATCTCGTAGGGTCCGAGGAAGGAGTCGGCGGTGAGGACCACCGAGGACTGGGTCATCGCCTCCTCATCCATGACCTTGATCCAGCAGACGTACTTCGCCGTCTTCTCGTTGAAGAGGATGTGCGGACGGTCGGCGCCCTTCGAGGGGTGCAGCGGTGAGGACGGATCGTCGGGGACGGGCGGGACGATCAGCCCACGGTCCTCCCAGTTGTAGAGGTCGGTCGAGGAGTAGGCGCGCATGCCCCAGTGCCAGATCCCGCTGCCGGGAACCGTCTTCTCCTTGTTCTCGCCGTACCAGTAGTAGACGCCGTCCTCGTAGTAGATCGATCCGCCGTGGGCCTGGATTCGCTCGCCCTTCGTGTCGAGCCAGACCTGGCCGGGGTGAAAGGAGTCGTAGGGCTGGGTCATCGGGGCGTCGTCCTTCCGATCGGTGGTCATCGTGCGGTCTCCAGGACCGCGAGCAGGTCGCGCTCCATCGCCTCACCGTTCTGCGGCAGGCGCGAGGCGAGCATCCCGAGCGGAAGATCGCCCATGTGGCTGCCGGCGGCCTCGACGGGGACTCCGGGGAAGTAGGCGCGCATCACGTCGAGCACGGCCTGCCAAGTGGCGTCGTGCTTCATGACGTCCTTGATCGGCGTCTCGAGCGAGAGCACCGCTTCCTCGCCGAACCCAGCGGGCAGCGGGTAGCGCCAAGAGTGCGCGCCCGGCCCGACTTCGATGCTGAGTCGGTCGGGGTGCAGCGGCGGCACGACGGTCGCGGCGGCGCCCTCGGGGACGACGACGTCGAAGAGCATTTCGCCGCCCTCGGCTCGCCAGTGCGACTCCGCGCGACCGAGCACCGTGTCGTGCACGGCGCGGGCGGACGTGAGGTCGCCGCCCGGCTGCGGAGCGATCGTCAGGGTCCGCCAGCCCGCCGAGGTGCGAGTGAGTCCGCCGATGACGCGGTGCATCCAATCGGCGACCGCGCCGAGGGCGTAGTGGTTGAGCGAGGTCATTCCGGTGGCGTTGATCGTGCCGTCCGGGAGAACGGAGTCCCAGCGCTCCCAGATCGTCGTTGCACCCATCGTGACGGGGTAGAGAAAGGAGGGGCTCTTCGTCTGCAGCAGCAGCTCGTACGCCTCCTCGAGGTGACCGGTGCTACTGAGCGCGTCGGTGATCAGCGGAGTGCCCGCGAATCCGGTCGAGATGGTAAAGCCCGAGTGCGCGACAATCTCGGCAAGCTTGTCGCCGGCCTTCCGCTTCTGGGACTCCTCGAGGAGGTCGAACATGATCGGCAGCGCGTAGCCGGTGGCCGACTCGCTGACGACGCGTCCGGTCTCGGTGACGAACTCGCGCCGGAACGCCGCACGCACTCGCTTCGCCAGAGCGCTGAAGTGCTCGGCGTCCGAACTCTCGCCGAGCAGGCGTGCGGTCTCGGCCATCTCGCGCGTGGTCTTGGCGAGGTAGGCGCAAGCGACGAGGTAGCGATCTGTCTTCCCGCCCGCCGGGTTGTCAGCCGGCGCATCCGGGTCGAGCCAGTCGCCGAATTGGAAGCCGCTCCCCCACAGGCCGTCTTCGTCAAGTGCGGCCTCTACTTCGCGGATAAAAGCCGTCATCGAGGGGTAGGCGGTGCGGAGGATCGCGAGGTCGCCGTACTCCTGGTACAGCGCCCAGGGCAGGCTCACCGCGACATCACTCCAGAGCGCGGTCGCGGAGGAACCCGTCGGCAAGACGTCGGGCACCGTCCACGGAACGGTCCCAGTGTCGGCCTGCTCGACCGCCAGGTCCTGCAGCCAGGAACCGAGCACGCCGCGCACGTCGTAAAGGTAGGTCGCGGTCGGGGCGAAGGCGTTGAGGTCGCCCGTCCAGCCGAGACGCTCGTCGCGCTGCGGGCAGTCGGTCGGGACGCCGACGAAGTTGTCGCGCATCGACCAGACGGTGTTCTCATGCAGCTTCGTCACCAGTGGGTTCGACGTCTCAAGCCACCCAGTGCGCACCATATCCGAGTGCACGACGACCGCTCGCAGCGCCTCCATCTGCAGCTCGCCCGGCCATCCATCAACTTCGGCGTAACGGAAGCCGTGGAACGTGAAGCGCGGCTCCCAGGTTTCGGAGCCGCCGCCGCGGAGGGTGTAACGGTCGGTCGCAGCCGCACTGCGCAGCGTCTCGATCTCGAGCTCCCCCGCCGGCGTGAGCAGCTCGGCATGACGCAGCGTGATCGTCGTGCCGGCCTCCCCGTTTACTTGCAGACGCACCCAGCCGGAGATGTTCTGGCCAAAGTCGACGATCGCGCGACCCGAGGGGCTCGTCGTGATCGAGACGGGGGCGAGCTCCTCGATACGACGGATCGGTGGTGTGTCGTCGACGGTAACGGTCGCGATGTCCCAGCTGACGGGAATGGCTTGTTCCCAGGCGGAGTCATCGAATCCGGCCTGAGCCCAGCCATGCGGCTCGGCGCGAGCATCGTAGGTCTCTCCGGCGTAGATCCCGGAGGAGACGATCGCGCCCGCGCCGACCCTGACGTCGCCGTCGGCGTTGATGATCTCGGTGTGGTCGCTGTAGACGAGTTCGAGGCGCGCATAGAGGGCGGGCCGGTCGGCGTAGTTGTGCCGATTGTTTTCCCAGGTCAGCGCACCTACGGCCCAGCCCTCGCCAACGATCGCCCCGAACGCGTTCTCCCCCGGTAGGAGCAACGCGGTCACGTCATGGCGCCGCGCGACTACGCGATGCCGGTATGACGTCCAGCCTGGAGCGAGCACCTCGTCGCCGAGGCGTTCACCGTTGACGTACGTCTCGACGACGCCAAGTGCGGTGACGACGAGCTCGGCTCGGCGTAGCCCCTCGCTAACGCTGAAGCCACGTCGGAAGTACGCTGCGGGGTCTCCTTCCTGTGAAGGACGGATGGCTCCAACGAAGACGGAGGATGGTGACGTCATGCGTCTGAGGGTCCTTTCGACCGAGCACCGGCCGTAGCGAGCAAGATGACAAGAGACATTTGTCGAGCATTGGAGGATTAGCCGCTTCATGCGTGCCGTTCTTCAGTCTCTCGAGTCGACTAGAAGCCAAAGTCGGCACAGGTCAGCTCGGAACGTTTGCGACACGGGGAGCCGCGATCAGCTCAGCGCACTGCCTTGACGCGGAGGACCACGAATCCAGAAGCGATGGTGAAGACGGCGGCGAGGGCGTAGAGCAGCCAGTAGGGCTTGTCTTCTCCTGCGGCGGCGATGCTGAGAAGGCCGGCTGCGGCCAGGGGGGCGACGGCCTGAGGAATGCCGTTCGCCAGCTGGATGATGTTGATGTAGCGGGCCGCGTCGGTCTCGCGCTCGGGGAGGACGTCGAGAACCAGCGCCTGGTCGACGGCGGAGAACACACCGATGCTGATGTTGCAGAGCAAGGCCCCGACGAGCAGCAGAGTCAGGTCGGATGCGGAGAGAGTCACGATTGAGCCAGCGGCGAAGAGCAGGCCGGCTCCGAGGACGAAGGGCTTGCGGCGCTTGATCTTGTCGGAGAGGAACCCTCCGGCGAAGACCCCGAGGACAGTGGCGAGGATTCCGACTCCGCCAACGGTCGCGACGACTCCGCCGATCTCCTCAACCGGAACGTCGAGGCGGCTGGAGAAGAAGTACGCGGTATAGCTGGTGCTGAGAGTCAGGCCAAAGAAGAAGAGAAAGCGGCCGAGCCAGTTCCATCCATAGTCCTGGTAGCGCTTGGGATTGAACACATACTTCGACAGGACGCTACCGACGGTGAGCTTCTCAGTAAAGGTGAGGCTGCGAGAATCCGCATCTTTGTATGCGATCGTGAAAATGAGAACGAAGATCAGCGCGATGGCACCTGGCAGGAGGAAAAGCACGTAGGGCTGGTTCTGCACGATGCCGCCCAGGACGGCGCCAATGACGGGGGCGACCATGGTGGCGAAGCCGGTGATGGCAGCGACCTTCCCGCGCTGAGATTCAGGGAGGCGGTCTGCCTGGATCGTGAGGAATGTGTTCGCGGCGAGGTTCAGGCCGGCGGCTGCGATGATCCAACCGAGAGTGAGCACGACGATGCTGGGGATCGCGGCCATGAGGGCGAGACCGGCCAGCCCGAGGATTGTCGCGCCGACCAGCCAGGGGCGGCGGCGACCGAACCGCGAGCGGGTCCGGTCGCTCAGCATGCCACCGAAAGGGCCGGTGATGAGTCCAGCGATGGACCCGAGGCTCAGCACAACGCCGAGATACTCAGGGTTTTCAGGCGCAAGGAAGTTCACGCGGATGGCCAGGGAGATCGCGATGGGTGTGACGAATGCGAGGTAAACACCGAAGACGCCGAGCGTGAGCAGGAATACCAGTCCTGGTCGCATCTTCGGCAGCTGCTGAGCGGTTCCCTCCTCCGCCGAAATCGTCGCGGCCAGGGTTTCTGCTTGCGCAGGCGATCGGGGGTCGGTAATGGGCGGCACACCGTCGGAGTGAGGATTCTGGGGGATGGTCATGAGAGGACTCCTTCGTCGTGATGAAACAGGGTGCGGGTCAGGCTTCAGAGGAAGCAAGAAGGGCAATCAGGTCGTGAAAGTGACGACGACGGGTTCGCACCCTTCGCCGGTGATGGTCACGGTGATCGATCCGGAAGCGATGGGTCGGACAACCGCGAGCGCGCGTCCGTCGTATGTGGTGCAGCGATTAGCAGTGAAGGGCTCTGCAGTCGAGGTTGCACCTGTGCCCAGGGCTTGAAGGACCGCGGGGCCGCTCACGTCGACCGTCATACTGCGTTGGGTCGTGTTGTGCACGACGCCGGATTCGTCGACGAACGCGACGGCGATGTGAGCGAGGTCTGATCCGTCGGAGCGCAAAGTGGAGCGGTCCACCTCGACGCTGAGTGAGATGTCAGTACCGGCGGAATGGAGAACGGAACGGCCGCTCTCCAGTCCGCGCGCCATCGCCACCGCGACGAGCTCGCCCGGTGCGTATTCGGTCTCGAAGATCGCGCGGAACGGGAGTTCCGCACCCACAGTGGCGATCCCTAGTGATGATCCGTTCAGCACGAGCTCGACCTGCTCGGCGTCGCTGTACACCTCGACCCGAATCGGGCGGCCTTCAAAGCCGGGCCATGACCAGCTACCGAGGGAGTCGGTCCACGCCCATGGCGTCTGGACGGCGAGCTCCTGGCCGTGCCGCTCAGGACGGCCGACGGCGATGTAGGGCTCGGATCGGCGGCCGAAGACGATCTCGCGGAAGTATGAGACCGGGAGCCGGATTCCGGTGATGTCGATGTCACCGCAGCCGGCGGTCAACGCGGGAAACGCGCCGCTGAAGCCGGTGACCGCTTCCGCGTCGGGCTCGACGTAGCGGTTGACGCCGATGCCGACCTCGCCGAGGTAGTCCCATCCCGTCCAAGTGAAATCGCCGATCACTCGGGAGTCAGCCTTGACCAGCGCCCAGTTGCCGACGATCGATGACGGCCAGGTCTCGGAACCGACGATGATGCGGTCGGGGAACAGCTCGCGGTCGAGCTCGTAGCGGGCGTCGGCGTAGTTCATCCCGGCGACATCGAGGACGGCGAACGACTCCTCCGTGCGCTGCGTCGCCTGCTCCGACGCCTGAATCCGGCCCATCATGGCGCCGAAGCCGGCCATCATCGTGTTCACGCCACCGCCGGGCTGCTCGGCAGCGGCCGAGCGCTGCGCCTTCATCTGCGGGACGATCGTGTCGATCATCGCCACGAAAGGGTTCACCCCGTTGGTGACGTACCGGGTCGGGTCGAGGGAGCGGACCTTCTCGGCGAGGCGCCTCCCCCAGATGGAGCCGATGGCGGTGCCGGTCTCGGGGATCTCGTTGCCGATGGAGTAGAAGATCACGCTCGGGTGGTGGCGGTCCTTCGCGACCATCGCCTCGACGTCGCGCTCCCACCACTCAGCGAAGTCGAACGCGTAGTCGTTGTCGGATTTAGCCTGCGTCCACATGTCGAAGGTCTCATCCATGACGAGCATCCCGAGCCGATCACACGCGTCGAGGAGTGCGGTGCTCATCGGGGCGTGCGAGCTGCGGACGGCGTTGAAGCCCGCCTCCTTCAGAATCGTGACCTTCCGCTCCTCGGCGGGGAGCATCGAGACCACGCCGAGCGGGCCGTTGTCGAGGTGGATGCAGGCGCCGCGGAGCTTCACCGGCTCGCCGTTGATGCGCAGCCCATGGGTCGGGTCGAGTTGCAGCGAGCGGATCCCGAAGGTCACGTGCTCGGTGTCGACGATCTCGTCGCCGTCATGCAGCACGATTCGGGCGTGGTGGAGGTGGGGGGCGTCGACGCTCCAGAGGGCCGGATCTGCGAGGTGGAGGCGTCGGTGCACTGTGCCTGTGGTGCCGGGCAGCAGTGTGATCGGCGATCCGCTGTTCCCGACGGGCACGCCCGCGTCGTCTCGCAGGGCGACCTCGAGGCGGTAGGTGCGGGTGAGTGGGCCTGCGTTCTCGACGAGGGCCTCGACTTCGACGAGCGCCTCTGCCCCGGTGGCGTCGGGAGTCGTGATGCGGATGCCGTCGTGCACGATGCGGCCGGGTCGCTTCACGATGAGGTGCACATCGCGGTAGATCCCGGCGCCGGCGTACCAGCGGCTGTCGAGTGAGGTGCGGCACTCGACGCGAATCTCGTTGTCGTCGCCGAAGCGCAGGAATGGGTCGATGCGGACGGTGAAGCGGGAGTAGCCGTAAGCGTGTGTCCCCGCGAGATTTCCATTCACGAAGACGGCGGCGTCGCGGTAGACGCCGTCGAACTCGAGGAGGACGAGCGATCCGGCGTCCTGCTCGGGAGCGCTGTAGGTGCGCCGATACTCGAAGGCGCCGCCGGGGAAGAAGCCGTTGGTCTCGCCACGCGGAGCGTCTGCGCGGCGGGTCTGCCCGATCAGTGCGTCGTGCGGGAGGTGTACCTCGGTCCACTCGGCGCCCCTGGATCCTCCGAGTTCGGCGAACGCAGTGACCTTCGTGCGGAACGACCAGCCCTGGTTGAAGAGCGAGCGGTTCGATCGCATCGCCTGCTGCGCCGCCTCGACAGCACCATCGTCTTCGCGCACGGCGTGATCAGTCAGGCTCGTCATCGAGTTCTCCACTTCATTGCGGGACAGCAGCGCAAGTATCGCGCGTTACGCAGCTAAACACAGCCGGTATCGCGTGTCAACGTCGATCTAAGATCGGAGAGGACGGAGCGCATCCGAGTCGAGGGAGGAACCCACGTGATCGCGAAGAGCGAGGACGTCGCCCGACTCGCGGGAGTCTCGCGCGGTGCAGTGAGTCAGATCCTGAATGGCCGCGGGGAGCGCTTCTCCGCGTCGACTATCGAGCGGGTCAAGGAGGCGGCGCTCGAGCTCGATTACCAGCCCTCCGCGGCCGGCCGTGCGCTCGCGATGGGCTCGAGCGACTTCGTGATCGCCCTCATCCCGAACACCACCTTCGGCGGGAACCTTCAGGACATCTTCGGCGCGGCGACGGAGCAGCTCGCCGAGCAGGGCCTGACCCTCGTGCTCCGGCTCGCGACCACGACCACCGCGGCCCTCGGCCGTCTCGTGACTGGCATGGCGCCTCGCGCGATCCTCTCGCTCACCCCGTTCTCCGACGAGGAGCGCGAGCTGCTCGAACGTCGCGGCGTGCGTGCGTTCGAGCCGCACCTCGCCTCGGAAGACCAATTCGACCGCGAGATCGGTCGGCTCCAGGCACGCCACCTGATTGAGCGCGGCAGCACCCGACTCGCGGTCGCCCGCCTGCGCGACGCCCGACAGGACCCTTTCGGCCAGGGCCGCGAGGACGGCGTCCGCGAGATCTGTCGGCAGGAGGGTCTCGCCGACCCCGAGGTCGTGCACCTCGGGGTCGATCTCGACGAGGCCCTCGCGGCGCTCGACCGGCTCTCCCCGCCCGAGATCGGCATCGCCTGCTACAACGACGACATCGCGACCTGCCTACTGTCGGCGGCGCGGATCCGCTCGTTCGTGGTACCCGGGCAGGTCGCCCTGATCGGCATGGACCGCACGCCGCTGTCGCAGGTGACGGTTCCGCGCCTCACGACCATCTCGTACGACGTGACGGCGCCGACCAAGAACATGATCGCCAACTTCCTGTCGGTGCTCGGGCGCACTCCGGTGCCGGAGGGGCCCCCCAACGCTCTCGCCCTTGAGCTCGAAGCAGGCGGAACGACCTGAGCCGACGACCTCAGCTCGGTGGGTCGAACGCGCGCGACAGCAGCTGCTGGATCTCCATCAGGTTCTGACCCGTCAGCCGGCGGATCGCGTCCTCGACTGCAGCGCCGAGATCGAAGGTCGGATCCGAGACCCAGGCCTGGCTCAGCCCGTCCCACACGGCGATGACCTGGCGGGCGGTGATCCGGGGATCGGCGGCGGGATGCGCGAGCCCGGTCCGCTGGCTGTGCTCGATGAGACGGGCGAACACGTCGACGAGGCGGGCGTTGCGCACGGCGAAATACTCGGCTGCCGGATGCTCGGGCGAGGCCGCAGCCCCCTTGAGCACGCTTAGAAGCCGGAAGCGCGGATCCCCGGCATCGGGGTTCGGGAGGCTGCGGAAGGCGCGGGCGTCGATCACGGTGTCGTCGAGATCGAGCTGCGACTCAGCTCCCCTCTGCTCCTCGATCGCGCTCAGCGCGGCGACCAGCAGGTGGTCCTTCGAGGGGAAGTGGTAGAGCACCGTCGTCTCGCTCACTCCGGAGCGCTGCGAGACCAGTGCAGTCGTCACTCCCTCGTGCCCGAGCTCATCGACGAGCGCGACCACGGCGCTGACGATGGTCTCGCGGCGCTTGAGGGTCGACGCGTACGGGCCGCGCTTCGTCGGTGCTGTCGTCGTCACCCGCCCAGCCTAAGCGAGGGCGAATCGGAGTGATCCATTGTCTTCGCACTGTAATTACCAGGATTCCTCTTGTCAGTGCCTCGAACCTTGTGCTTCACTCTGGTTTCAGATCCGGCGTCGCGAGACGCCGCCCTCCTCCGATCTCCCCGCACTCCCCCTACGAAGGACCACGATGACGACGACGTCACGACCCGCCGGCGACCGAGCGACCCGCAGAGCCGACAGGCGCACCGACCCCGACCGCCTCTCCGCCGGAGCGGGCCTGGCCTGGACCACTACGGGACTCTCGGGAGCGGTCAACTACCTCTTCCTCGCGATGTGGGTGTTCTACGGCACCGACGTCCTCGGCCTGAACCCGGCGGTGCTCGGCACGCTCGCACTGGTGAGCAAGCTCCTCGAGGCAGCGGTCGTCGTCGTCGCCGGATGGCTCGTCGACCGCACCCCCGAGACCCGCTGGGGCAAAGCACGCCCCTACGAGCTCGCGATCGTAGGCGTCTGGATCTCGACCTGGTTCCTCTTCTCGACACCGGATCTCCCGGACGTCGGCAAGACCGTCTGGCTGTTCATCTGGCTCGTGATGGCGAACGTGATCTTCACGTCGCTGCTCGGAGCGAACGACTACCTCTACCTGGCACGCGCCTTCAACTCCCGTGTTCTCGTCGCCAAGGTCGCCACCCGCACGGGCTTCTTCACCACCGTCGGCGTCGTCGCCTTCAACGTCGCCCTGCCGATCTTCATCGCCCAGGCGGGCACGAGCAGCTCGGCATGGTCGATGCTCGCCCTGTACCTCGCGATTCCCCTCGCGCTGATCGGCCTCGGCCGCTTCCTCTTCTTCCGGGAGAAGTACCAGACGGAAGCGGCGGACGCCCCGAAGGTCACCTTCCGCGACATCCGCGAGGTCCTCACCTCGAACCGTTACCTCTGGATCGTCGCCGGGATCAGCTTCGTCGGCGCCCTCGCCGGCGGCACCGGTATCGCGGTCTACTACTTCAAGTACGTCGTCGGCGACATCTCGCTGATGAGCCTCACCGGCCTCGTCCCGGTGCTCATCCTTCCCGCGATGCTCTTCTTCCCCCGGCTCATGAAGCGGTTCACGGTCAGCACGATCATCACCGCGGGCGCGATTTGTGGAGTGCTCGCCGGAGTGCTCATGATCGTCGCGAACGGGAACCTCGCCCTGATTCTCGTCTCCACTGCGTTGAGCGGCCTCGGGATCCTCCCGATCACCTTCCTCGTCCAGCTACTCGTCATCGACAACGCCAGCTACAACCAGTGGAGCGGTCGCCGCCGACTCGAGAGCACGATGGGCGCGATCACCGCCTTCTCCGTCCGACTCGGCGGCGGCCTCGGCGGCGCCGCGACCGGCTGGGTCCTCGGCGTCGTGGGCTACGACGGCACCAAGGCCGCCCAGACTCCGGAGGCCCTCACCGGCATCGTCCTGCTCGCGGGAGCCTTCCCCGCCGTCCTCTGGATCGGCGTCGCCCTCGCCATGCGCCCCTACCGCACGTTCGAGAAGATGCTCCCCACCATCACCGCCGGCCTCGCGGTGATCACCGCAGCCGATCCGAAGGTCTCGACCGCGAAGACCGAGCCCGTCCCCGGCTCGACGTACACGCCGCCCGAGAACTGATCCCGCACGCCACCACGAACCGAGGACACCATGCCTTCCCCTCTGACCACCGACTCTTTCGTCGGCACCGCCCTCCCGGCAGACCCGATCGACGACGCCTTCACCCGGCCCTACATCGACATCGACGCGTGGCGCGACGACCCCGTCCGCCATCGCTACCTCCACGGTGGCTTCCATGATGACGACACCCGCTTCTCGCTCTACCTCCCGTCATCGGAGCAGTTCGGCGGCCGGTTTTTCCAGCACGTCACCCCGGTGCCGCAGAGCGAGAACCTCGCGCAAGCGCGCTTCGACGACGAGAACCCGATCCCCTTCACGCTCGCCAGCGGCGGCTACTACATCGAGACCAACAGCGGCGGTCCGGCCGCGTCCGGCGGTCCGATGTCCGGCATCGACCCCACGATCGGCGCCTACCGCGCCAACGCCGCGGTCGCCCGGCTGTCCCGTCATCTCGCCACCGCGGTCTTCGGCGAGCAGCGGATCTTCGGCTACCTCTACGGAGGCAGCGGCGGCGGGTACCGCACGATCGGCGCCTCCGAGAACACCGACGGGGTCTGGGACGGCTTCGTGCCCTACGTGATCGGCAGCCCGATGGCGATCCCGAACGTCTTCGCGGTCCGGATGCACGCCCAGCGGATCCTGCGCGACGCGTTCCCGCGGATCGTCGACGCCTACGACGCCGGCGGCGACCCCTCCGCCCTGGAGCTCACTGCCGAGCAGCGGGACGCGCTCGACGAGGTCACCCGTATGGGCTTCCCGCCGCGCTCCTGGTTCGGCTGGGACACGATGGGCATGCACGCGTTCAGCGTCCTCTACCCCGGGATCATGGCGGCCGACCCCTCCTACGCCGACGACTTCTGGACCGAGCCCGGCTATCTCGGCCACGACCCCAGCGCCTCCGTGCACCGCGACCGCGTACGGCTCGCAACCACGGTCGTCGAGCTGCTCACGGCGGAGGAAGAGGAGGCGGCTGTCACCGGAGGGGTCGATGAGTCCTACAAGGCGACCACCTCCGGCAGGACCACGGTGATCGGAGTGCGCCTCGCCGAGAGTCCCTCCGGGTGGACCCTCGGAGCCGAGCTCGTCGTCCGATCGGGCGTGCTGGCCGGACGCATGTTGCGCGTCGCCGGGGTCGACGGCGACGAGGTGCTCCTCGAGCCGGGACAGGGCGACGTGGGGCTGGCCGTCGGCGACGAGGTGACGGTCGACAACTCGAGCTTCCTCGCCGCGCAGACCTACCACCGCCACCAGGTCCCCTCCACCGACTACCGCGTCTGGGACCAGTTCCGCGACGCCGCCGGGGCGCCGACCCTCCCCCAGCGACCGCTGCTGCTCGGGCCGCTCTTCGCGCAGGGCGCCTCGGGCACCGTTCCCACCGGGCGCATCAGCGGCCGGATGATCGTGGTCGCCTCGCTGCTCGACCGCGAGGCGTTCCCGTGGCAGGCCGACTGGTACCGCTCGCGAGTCGCCGAGCACCTCGGCTCGCGAGTCGACGACCGCTTCCGCCTCTGGTTCACCGACAACGCGCTGCACGGCGACGAGAGCGGCGTGCAGGAGCACGAGACCCGCACCGTCAGCTACGTCGGTGCGCTGCAGTCCGCGCTGCGGCAGCTGAGTGCGTGGGTCGAGGACGGCATCGAGCCGTCCCCGTCGACCGTTTACGAGGTCGTCGACGGCCAGGTCCTCGTCGCCGATGACGATCCCTCTCGCGGAGGTGTCCAGCCGATCGTGACGCTCACGGTCGGCGGCACCGATCGCATCCAGGTGGGAGTCGGCGAGGTGGTCGACGTTCACGTCACCGCTCAGGCGACGACCGCTGAGGGAGTGATCGTGCACGTCGCGTCGGATCTGACCGGGACGGGGCGCTTCGGCCTACCCGAGCCGGTCGCGCCGCGGAAGAAGATCACGGCTGTGCGCCAGTGCGCCTTCGACGCCGCCGGCACCTACCTCGTTGCGATCAAGGTCACCGCGCAGACCAGCGGAGACCCGGACGATCCGTTCGCGCGCATCGACAACATCGCCCAAGTCCGAGTCGTCGTTCACGCCGACTAGGAGCAGCGCACGAGCAGAGCCCGCGGTTGAACACGGAACCGGACTCGTCGAGCGTCACCGACGACGTCTCCGTCGACCTCCACCGGAAGGGGTTCCCGACTGGTCACGTCGATCTCCTGGCCGTCCACGTGCGGCATCTGCCGACTGCTGCCGCTCTTGCCGGCAACGTCCCGAAAAGCGCGAAGCCAGTCCGCAGCATTTCGTTGCAGGAGGATGACGCCGTCGAGGCGGCCGTCGTCGCAGGTCGCCTCCGGCAGCAATGCAAGGCCCATCGTCAGCGACCCGTGATTCCCGACGACGATGCCGCGGGACAGCTCGGCCGGGCGGGTGACGCCATCGACAGACGCTGTCATCTCGACCATCGGCCGCAGGCTGGCAAGCGCACCTGCGAGGAGGTAGGCGGCGGAGCCCAGCCGCCGCTTGAGGGCTGAGGATGCGCCCGACATGGTGGCCGCGTCGAATCCGGCGCCACCCATCACCAGAAACGCGTAGCTGTCGACTGAGCGGCCGTCCCCGTTCCGGTCGACCTCCGCCCAGCCGACGTCCATCGCCAGGTCCTTACCGTGCAGAGCGATGTGGACGGCTGCATCGATCTCGTTCCGAGGGATGCCGAGGTTGCGGGCGAGCAGGTTGCCCGTTCCGATCGGAAGGAGGGCGAGAGCGATGCCCGTCCCGGCGAGTTCCTGGCCGACAGTGCGGATCGTGCCGTCCCCGCCCGCCACCAGCACGAGATCGACGCCGCCACGGATTGCCTCGCGAGCCTGCTCGGTGCCGGTGGACTCCGCCGAGGTCGGCAGCCACAACGGGGCGGTCCGGCCGCGGGCCGTGAACGCACCTTCGACAGCGGCGCGAAAGCGGTCAAGGGTGTCTACGGTGAACTTCGCGGCGTTCACGATGAGCGCTGCGCTGGCGACCCGCGACTCGATCACAATGCGGGTCGCTGGTCGCAGGGAGCCGGTGATGAGAATGCTGGAAGTCATGCGTTCAGCCTCGCCGCGGCGATAGTCGGCGACGTCGTGCGATCGGTGCGGTCCGACTACTGCAGATGGAGCAGTACCGCGGTGGGCCTCTCTTCGGCAGTGACACACAGTAGAGGAGGCCGCCCCTTCCGGTGGCGACCTCCTCTGCTGCGCCAGGTCAGGCGTTCTCGAGCACACGCTCCTGCGTCACCGCGTGCGGTCGGTCATCGAGCGCATGACCCTCGGTGTTGACCTTGGGGACGATGCGGTCGAGCCACTTCGGCATCCACCAGGCGGACTTTCCGAGCAGGCTCAGCAGAGCCGGCATCAGGACGAGGCGCACGATGAACGCGTCAGCCATAACTCCGACCATGAGCCCGAACGCGATGGACGCGCCGATCGCGAACTCACCGGTCGCGAAGCCCCCGAAGACCACGGTCATGATCGCCGCTGCCGCGACGAGGACCGGACCGGAGCGAGCGAAGCCCTCACGGATCGCCTCCTTCGGCGATATCCCCTTGTCGTGCATCTCCTTGATCCTCGAGACGAGGAACACCTGGTAGTCCATCGCCAGACCGAAGAGAACACCGACCAGCAGCAGCGGCAGCAGGCTCAACATCGGGTCACCCTGCGGAGCGGCGATCACCGCGTCGAGCCAGCCCCACTGGAACACGGCAGTGCTCGCACCGAACGATGCGCCCACCGAGAGCAGGTAGCCGAGGGTGGCGATCAGAGGAATGAGGAGAGAGCGGAACATCACGATCAGCAGCACGAGAGAGATCGCGACGATGACGATGATGTACTTCACCAGCGCGCTCATCAAAGCCGCGTCCTGATCGATCCCGATCGCCGTCTCTCCCGTGACGTCGAGATGAACGCCGGGGAGCGCGTCAGCGTCCTCGCGCAGCGTATGCACGATGTCCTTGGTCTCCTGATCGATGGGGCTGCCCTCAGGGATCACGACGAGGCGAGCCATCGTCCCGTCTGCAGAGATCTCGGCGGGTGCGACCTGCGCCACGCCCTCGAGCTGAGCGATCCGGGCCTGGATGCTATCGGTGTGAGAAGCGACGTCCGCGCCCTCCGCGAGGACGATGAGGGGACCCTGGATTCCACCGAACTCGTCGACGATCAGGTTGTAGGCCGTGCGCTCCGTCGATTCCGGGTCAGCGCCGCCGGGAATGTTGAACGCGGTCTTCATGCTGAACATCGGCAGGGCGACGATCACCAGAACGATGATGCCGGCGAGAGCGGAGATGATCGGCCGGTTCACGACGAAGCTGCTCCACCCGCGCATGATGCCGCGCTTCTGCGTTCCGCCTTCGACGGCGTAGTGGCCGGCGAGGACCTCGGCGCGCTGTTCTTTCGACAGTGCGCGCAGCCCGAGCGTCTTCAGCAGAGCGGGGAGGAGCGTCAGCGACACCAGAACCGCGACCAGGACCGCGACCGCAGCAGCGATGCCCATCTCCGTGACGAAACTGAGGTTTGCGACGAGCAACGCCACGAGAGCGACGATGACGGTGAGCCCAGCGAAGACGACCGCGGTGCCCGCGGTGCCGGTCGCCCGGGCCACAGCAACCTCGATGCTCTTGCCGGACCTCACCTCGATCCTGAACCTCGAGAGGATGAAGAGGGTGTAGTCGATGCCCACAGCCAGTCCGAGCATCGGGGCGAGGATGATTGCATTCTCACCGAGCGGGAAAAGGGACCCGTAGGCGAGAACCCCGACGATGCCCACGCCCACACCGAACACGGCGATCAGCAGGTTGACGCCGGCGGCGAGGAGCGAACCGAAGGTGAGGATTAGCACGAGGAACGCGATGATCACCCCGACACCTTCACCGATGCCGGGAGCAGGCGCACCGATCGGTACGAGGTTGCCGCCGAGCTCGACTCCAAGATCCGCAGGGGCGTCTGCTCGCAGCTCGAGAGCCGCGGCGTAGTCCGCTTCCTGCTCGGCCTTCGAGAGGTCGTCGTAGCTCAGCGTCGCGACGGCCAAGCTCGAGTCCCCGGAGACGCTTGGGCGAGCGGGGTCGAACGGGTCCGTGACCGATGCGACACCGGGTAGTGCGCTCGCGTCGGCGAGCACCGCAGCGATCTGCGCAGACACCGCGGGGTCGGTGACCGACCCCCCGCCAGGCTGGAACACCAGCTGCAGAGTCGCTGCGGACGCCTCGGAGGCGCTGGGGAATTCTTGATCCATGCGCTCGAGCGCTTGGGAGGCAGCGGAGTTCGGAACCGACGTCTCAGCGGCCTTCACGCCTCCGATGTTGGTGCCGATGATGAGGGTGGTGATCAAGCCGGCGAAGACGACGAGCCAGGCCCCGATCACCACCAGTCGGTGACGGGCGCTGTACCGCCCGAGACGGGCGAGAAATGTGGACATGGAGGCTCCTCGAGGGACGGGGGAAGATCGATTACCTCGAGAGTCGTCTCTCGCCGGTCCACCGGAATCGTCCGGACGGATCTCTCGCTCTACTGCGGCGGCAGTACGGGCTGGAAAGGCCTGCCGAGAAGAATGGACACATGACTTCTTCCGTCGCGCCGCCTGTCACCGCGGACGAAATGACTCTCGATGCGGGAGTCTGGTCGCCGCGGATCCGCTTCCTCGATCTCGCCTGCCTGGTCCTCTCTCTCCTCGCCGCAGCGACCGAGACGTACCTGCTGCTTCAGGACGGCGGTGCGGTCGGAGACGTCGTCGGTCTCGCCCTGATCCTCATCGGAATCGGAACCGTCCGCAGCCGCCTCCGGATCGGGCCGCGCCCTCTCTCGACCCGCTTGTGGCTAGCGACGGCACTCGTCGCTCTCGGGCCGCTCTCGGTGACCGCGCTCGGCGGCGATCCTCTCGTCTCGTGGACGATTGTCGTGTTCACGGCCTTCTCGATCACCCTCCGCGGGCTGCCCGGCGCACTCGTCGGCGGGATCCTCGGGGCGGCCGCCTACCTCGCGGTGATCGCCTCCGACGGGCTGGGCGCCGTCGACCCGACCGCCTTCGTAGCCTTGACGTGCTGTTTCACCGCGGCGGCCACCGGCAGCGCCCTGCGCAGCTACGTCCGCTACCGGACCGAGTTCGCCGAGCGCACTCGGCAGACGCTCGCCAGCCGAGACGCCGAGACGCATCAACGGGTCGCCGAGGAACGGCTGCGCATCGCCCGCGATCTGCACGACATCGTCGGTCACGAGATCGCCGTGCTAAACATCCACTTAAGCGTCGCGCAGGTGAACCTCCCTGCCGACGCGATCGCGGCAAAGACGTCGTTGGAGTCCGCGAGGACCAGCGTGCAGTCAGTGCTGGGCGAGACGCAGCGGATTCTGCATGTGCTCCGTACATCGCAGGGCGAGGAAGGCCTCGGCACGCCGGCAGCCGAATTCGACCGCATCCCCGCCCTCATCGGCGGCTTCCAGCAAGCCGGAGCCACCATCGACGCGAACCTGTGCGCCGTCCGCGCACAGCTCGACCCCGAGGTGAGCACCGCCGCCTACCGCGTGGTCGAAGAGGCACTCACGAACTCGCAGAAGCACGGCACGGGGCCCGTCAAGGTCACGACACTCACTCGCGGACCCGTCCTCGAAATCACTATTACCAACGCGAAACGGCCCGGCGCACCGCTCCCGGGCCGTCGCGGGTACGGTCTGGTGGGGATGCGCGAACGAGTCGCCTCGGCAGGAGGACGACTCGTCCTGCGCGACGAAGACGACAGGTTTGCCGTCGAGGCGACTCTGCGGATCGATGGGAGCGCACACGCATGATCCGAGTCATGATCGTCGACGACCAGGCCATGATCCGTGAAGGGTTACGGGCGGTCCTTGCGCCCGCGTCCGGCATCGACGTCGTCTCCGTCGCCGCCGACGGGCTGGAGGCACTCGCGCTGCTCGAAGACCTCGAGGTCGACGTCGTCCTCATGGACATTCGCATGCCCGGCATCGACGGAGTTGAGACGACCAGGCGGATACGGCAGCGCGTAGCCGCGGACCGGCTGCGGATCGTCGTGCTCACTACCTTCGACACCGATGAGAACGTGCTCTCCGCGCTCCGGGCGGGTGCGAACGGATTCCTCAGCAAGGGAGTCGGCCCCGACGAGCTCGCGGAGGGGATCCGCGAGGTGGCGGCAGGAGGTGGTGCGCTGTCGGCCGCCGCGAGCGCAGTGCTGATCGGTCAGGTGGCGCAGACTCCCGCACCCTCCGTCGACCCCGCGATCCTCGACCGCTTCGCCGCACTCACGCCTCGGGAGCGGGACGTCGTCATCGCCATCGCCACCGGCGCCGACAACACGCAGATCGCGGCACAGATGTTCGTGTCGCCCTTCACCGTCAAGACACATGCGAACCGGGCGATGGCCAAGCTCGGTGCCCGCGATCGTGCCCAGCTCGTCGCGCTCACCTACCGCGCCGGCCTGGCCGGCTAGAGCCGAGAGAACCCGATTCCGCGAACTACTGCATGCGGACCATCCGGTCGGTCCGCAGGGATGACGACGCGGCGCGTGTTCGGCGGAATCGTGGACCTCATCGCAGCGCACCCCGCGCCGCCGTCAAGGAGGTCCTCATGCCCGCCGTCACTCCCACCGTCCCACGCGCCCTCGCCACCCGGGCAGTCCGCGGAACTCTTCATGCTGGCTACGTCGTCTTCGTGGTCATCAGCAGCGTCCTCACCAGCGTCGCCGTCCTCCTCGGGATCGGCCTGGACCGGATCTCGGCGGTGCGCTCATGACCGGCAACGATCCACTGCTGCTCACCCTCGATCCCTTGCCGGTCCTGACGTCGATCGCGCTCGGGGACAGCATCGACCTCTACCTGGCCATGAATCGGCGCGACCCGGAACGCACCTCGGACTGACTCTCCCCTCTGCAAGAGCGGACGCTCCCGGTCAGCCTCGGCCCAACGACTACTACAGAAAGACGATGCCGGTCGATCCGAACGGACGACGGCCCCCGGACCCGGGTCCGCGAGTCTCGAAGGACAGGAGCAAGACCGCTCCCGTCCCGCCGCAGGGCGAGGACTGACCAGACAGGAACCCGCCGTGTCCCGCTCGACTCGCCTTCCCCTCGCCGCCCTCGCCGCTGCAGGCGCCCTCCTTCTCGGCGGGTGCGCGGCGATCATTGAGCCCGAGCCTCAGAGTCCCGCCGCCGCGGACCCGCACTGGTCGTACGAAGGCGCGTCCGGGCCGGTCGGCTGGGGCGCTTTGGACCCTGGCTTCGCCGACTGCGCGACTGGCACCCGCCAGTCCCCCATCGACCTGCCCACCTCGATCACCGCGACCGGCTCTCCGATCGACGTCACCGCTCAGCCCTCGGAGGGCGAGCTTGAGGACACCGGTCACACGGTTCAGCTCTCCGACGAGGGGGACGGATCGCTCGTGACCTACGACGGCTCAACCTACGAGCTTGCGCAGATGCACGTGCACACCCCCTCCGAGCACACCGTTGACGGCGTCGCTGCAGCTGCGGAGTTCCATTTCGTTCACCAGAACGAGGCCGGCGACAGGCTCGTCATCGGAGTCCTCGCTGAGCAAGGCGCAGCCTCCGCCGCCTACGCCTCCTTCGCCGTCGGCGCGGCCGAGGCCGCTGAGGCGGGTGCGGAGGCCGACCTCGACCTCGACGTGGCTGCCCTGCTCCCTAGGTCTCTGGAGCACTTCGCCTACGAGGGCAGCCTCACCACTCCTCCCTGCACCGAGAACGTGCAGTGGATCGTGCTCACCACGCCGATCACTCTGTCGGCAGAGCAGCTCGATGATCTGGACGCGGCCCACCCCGGGAACACGCGCCCGACCCAGCTGCTCGGCGACCGCGTCATCACTCGCGGATCCGGCACTCTCGAGAGCGACTGACCCGTTCCGGTCAGCCTCCGTTCGACTGCGGGATTCCCGCCGCGAGGGCATCGAAGCGGTAGACGAAGCCACCATCGGAACCACTGATCGTCGCGTACGCATCGGTTGTGCCGGGTGCGATGGCGATGTTGGTCGCGGAACTGAGGCCGGATGCCTCCTCGGTCGGTACCGAGACTGTGGTCACGAGGGCGCCCTCGACGTCGTAGATGAAGATCTCCGGGCGATTATGCACTCCGACGTAGAGGTTGCCGTCCGCGTCCACGGCGATCGAATCGACTTGGCCGACGCCTGCCGAGGCGTAGATCGCGGGGTGAGCAGTTGCGACCTCCGACCCGTCAGGCGAGAGCGTGAGCCGGTCGATGCGGTTGCCGGTGTTCAATCCCACCCAGAGCGCGTCGTACTCCGGCGAGAAGCCGATGCCGTTCGGTGAGGGCAACTCGGAGGCGAGAACGGTCCCCTTCGCTGTCGCCGGGTCGATGCGGACGACACGCCCGGTCGCCTCCCAGTAGGGCGCGGTCGCACCTGCTGCATCGGTGACGTAGAGCGCGCCGTCGCGACCGAACGCTATGTCGTCGGGCTGCATAGGCACCCCGTCGACAGGGCCCGCGAAGACGTCGCGGACATCGGTGCCGTCGGTCGTCATGCTACGCACCGCACCGCCGATGAAGTCGGTCACGTAGAGCCGCCCATCCGCCGGCCCGAACTGCGCCGAGGTCAGCACGCTCGCATCATCCGTATAGACGGTCTCGACGCTCTCGTCCTCGACGTCGACGCGGAGAATCTTGCCCTCCCCAGGCGGAGCCACCACGTCAACGACGTAGAGGCCTCCGTCGGGGCCGAACGTCGGCCCCTCCAAGAGAGTCATGCCGGTCGCTTCGTGAACGTCCGACACCTGCACGACGCGCTCGGCGATCTGCTTCCCCGTCGCCGGCGCGGCGGTGTCGTCCGGGGTCGCGGCCGCCGTGCAGCCAGTGAGCAGCAGAACGGCCGGCACTCCCACGGAAACGAGCGCGCGCTTCATCGCGCAGCTCCGACCGTCGCACCGACGAGCACGTCTTCCATCCCGGCCTCGCGCCATTCGCGCAGAAGCCGGTGGAACGCGATCGGTCCCGGGCTATACGCGGCACCCGCGATGGAGCGGCTGCCCTCGCCGTTGTAGTAGCCGGGCGTGCATTCGGCCTGGAACGCTCGGGTGTCGCTGGCGGTCTCGTGAACGGTGCGCACCCAGTCGTCCTCGGCCCCGGCAGTGGGCTCGAGGTAGCGGGCGCCGACCTCGCGGCCGCGGGCGATGACGGCGGCGATGTGCTCGGCCTGCTCGAGCAGGATGTGCGCGAAGTTGACGGAGTTGGCGTTCTGGATGCCGCTGAGGTGGAAGAGGTTCGGGAAGCCATGCGAGGAGAAGCCGTGCAGGGTGCGGGGGCCTTGAGCCCACGCCTCCAGAAGGGTGCGGCCGCCGCGACCGGTGACCGGCAGCGTTCCCGACATGACGCCGGAGATCCCGACCTCGAAGCCGGTGGCGAAGATGAGGCAGTCCACCTCGTACTCCTCGTCCCCGACAACGACGGACGTCTCGGTCACCCGCGTGATCCCGCCCGCGTCAGCCGTATCGACGAGGGTCACGTTCGGCCGGTTGAAGGTGGGGAGGTAGGTGTCGCTGAAGCCGGGCCGCTTGCACATGTAGCGGTACCACGGCTTCAGAGCTTCGGCTGTCGCCGGGTCCTCGACGATCTCGTCGATGCGGCTACGGAGGCGGTTCATCGTCGCGAGGTCGTCGAGCTCATCGCGCCGCTCGCGCTCCTCGAGCGTCAGACTCTCGTCGACCGCGCCGGTGAGGATCTGCCGCTGCAGAGCGGTCGTCGCCGTCCAGCCGTCCTGCACGAGGCTCTCCTCCACCGGTTCGCCGGCGAGCACGGCGAGGAAGTTCTCCATCCGCTCCCGCTGCCACCCCGGGCGAAGCGACGCCGCCCATGCCGCGTCGGTGGGCCGGTTATCGCGGACGTCGACGGTGGAGGGTGTGCGCTGGAAGACGACGAGCTCGCGGGCGTCGGCGCCGACGTGCGGAACGACCTGAAGCCCGGTCGCTCCGGTGCCCACGACCGCGACGCGCTTGTCGGCGAGACCCGTCAGGCCGCCGTCCGCCGAGCCTGCGGTGTAGCCGTAGTCCCACCGGCTGGTGTGGAAGGTGTGACCTCGGAAGGTCTCGATCCCTGGAATGCCAGGCAGCTTGGCTTGCGTCATCGTGCCCGAAGACGTGATGACGAAGCGCGCGCGGAAGCGGTCACCGCGGTCCGTGCCGACGATCCACTCATCCGACTCCTCGTCCCAGTCCAGTGACGTCCCGCGGGTCTGGAAGAGAGCGTCCGGGTAGAGGTTGTAGTGCTCCGCGATCGCAACGGAGTGCCGACGGATCTCATCCCCCGGCGCGTAGCGCTCGGTCGGCATCGTCCCGACTTCTTCGAGGAGGGGCATGTAGACGTAGGACTCGATGTCGCACCGCACCCCCGGGTAGCGGTTCCAGTACCAGGTGCCGCCCACGTCGCCCGCCTCGTCCATCAGCCGGATCGACTCCGCTCCCGCTTCGCGCAGTCGCGCGGCGGTGAGGAGTCCGCCGAAGCCGGCGCCGATCACGAGGACCTCGACCCGGTCCTCGACCGGCTCCCGTTCGACCCGCTGGGTGTAGGGGTCCTTCGCGTAGTAGCCGAATTCGCCGGCCGCGCGCCGGTACTGCGTCGCGCCGTCCGGTCGCAGCCGTCGGTCGCGCTCTCGTCGGTACTTCTCGCGAGCGGCCTTGAGGTCCAGCGTGTCGGTGGTGTCGGTCATCGTCTCTCGCTTTCGTCGCGCCGTGCGGCGCGACGCCGCGGTCCCCCGGGCTTCCGTCAGGAGAAGGAATTTCACCTCGCTACTGCTGAACGCGCCGACACGACTCCGGATCGATCTCTTGCTTCTCACAAAGGTTAGCCTGGCGCTAAGTAATTGTGCTGGGCATCCGCTGACACCTACCGTGGGCGGATGGGAACCGATGCCGCTCGTGAGCGCACGATGTCGAGCATCGAGGCGCTGTCCATCGCGATCACCGTGCGGTCGATCCCGAGGGTCCTCGAGCCGCTGATGATGACGGACCTGACGATTCAGCAGCTGAAGGTTCTCACTGTCGTCGTCACCACTGACGGGGGAGCGACCGGTGCTGGGCTCGCTCAGGCGTTCGAGGTGTCGATGCCGTCGATGTCGAAGCTGATCGACCGCCTCGCCGCTGCTGAGCTGATCGTGCGGGAGGAGGATCGGGTCGACCATCGAGTGCGGCGCATCCATGCGACTGACCTCGGCCGTGCCGTCGTCCGGGAGCTGATGGCCGCGAGGCCCGAGCTCGGCGAGGACGTGCTCTTGCGCCTGACTCAGGCTGAGCTCGAGGCGCTCGAGACTGGCCTGCGTGCGATCAGCCGGGAGCTGCGCGAACCGCGCTGACGGCTACTGCACCGACCAGCCGCCGTCGGAGGCGAGTACGACACCGTTCACGTTCGCGGAGTCGTCACTCAGCAGCCAGGTGATCGACGCGGCCATCGTGTCGGCGGACACCACGGGCGGGATGAGGGTGAAGAACGGTGCGAGACGCCCGCGCCCGAACTCCGACGCCATGCTCCCCTCGATCGCCGTGGCGGTCGGTCCGGGAGCAACCGCATTGGTGCGGATTCCCGACGGCCCGTAGAGGAACGCCGCGGACTTCGTGATCCCCACGACCGCGTGCTTCGACGCGGTGTAGGCGGTGCCGGCGGCGTTGCCGCGCAGCGACGCCTCCGACGCGACGTTGACCACGGAGCCGCGTCCCTGCGCGAGCATCAGTGGGAGCACCGCGCGGCTGAGCGCGAATGTGCCGTCGACGTTGACCGAGAACACCCGGCGCCAGAGAGCATCGTCCGTCTCGTGCAGCGGCATCATCCCGTCCATAATTCCCGCGATATTCGCGAGACCGTCGACCCGCTCCCCTGCCGCGGCGACTATCGCGGCGACACCCTCCGCCGATGTGATGTCGGCGGTCACGGCGACGATTGAGCCGTCCGGCGAGGCAGCGGCCAGCTCTGCGACACCCGTCGGTGCCACATCGACCGCGATCACGAGGCCGCCCTCACGGACGAGCCGTCGCGCCGTCGCGCGACCGATCCCCGATCCGGCGCCGGTGACGATCAGGGTGCGACCGGCGAACCGGCCCCGGGCGACGGGCTCTTCCTCCGTCTCCTCGGCCGGCATCTCCCCGCCGTTGGCCTGCTTCACGAGCGTGTCGACCAGCTCCTGCGGGAACCGTCCGCCACCGAGCTCCACGAGGGTTCGCAGGCTCAAGCCGGCGGCGGGGGCAAGATCATCGGCCGACTGGCCGCCCTGCGCGAGCGTCTCGCGAAGGATCGGGCCGCCGACGGCGTCGTCGAGCCATTCCTGCACCGTGTTCTTCGAGGTGAGCAATTCGTTCTCCTTCGTCTCCGGTCCTGGCGCCCAGCAGGGCAGCGAGGCAGTTCCACGATCGTTGACCACGCTCGGCGAAGCGTCATCGATCGGGTGCGGTTCACCTACTGAGTCCGCAGTAGGTCGGTCTGGGGAGCTGCCTTGTCGTGGGGCAGCACACCCTCCGGGAACGCCGGCTCCTCCTCTGCGACTGAGCGGGGTTTCGGGATGAACAAGGCGAGGACCGCGCAGAGCACCGCCGCCGCGAGCCCGAAGAGCAGCGCGAGGGCGAAGCCCGACTCGGAGGGCACTGAGCCTCCGCCGCTGCTGACGGCGGAATTCGC
This sequence comes from Microbacterium algihabitans, assembly GCF_032464975.1. Classification (NCBI taxonomy): domain Bacteria; kingdom Bacillati; phylum Actinomycetota; class Actinomycetes; order Micrococcales; family Microbacteriaceae; genus Microbacterium; species Microbacterium algihabitans. The sequence continues at coordinate 6,326 of NZ_JAWDIU010000008.1, read as the reverse complement.
GAGCACGGCAGCAACGGCGGCCGAAGCGATGCTCGTGCCGAGGGCGCGCATCAAGGTGTTCAGGCCGTTCGCCGCGCCGCTCTCGGTCACCGGGACCGCGCGCATGATCAGGGTCGGCATGGCCGCGTAGCCCAGGCCGATGCCGATGCCGATCACGACGTTGATCACGAGCACGAGCCAGACGGTCGGCTCGAGCACCACGGCGGCGAGGTAGGCGAGGGCGATGATGACGGCCCCGGCCACCAGCAGCGGCTTCGGTCCGACCCGCTTCTCCACCCGGCCGGCGACGGGCGACATCGCGAGCATCGCCAGGCCCGAGGGCATCAGGATCAGGCTCGCCTCGAGCAGGGGCAGGCCGAGACCGCCCGTGCTCTCGGGGAGCTGGAGCAGCTGCGGGAACACGATGCTGGAGGAGAACAGGGCGAATCCCATCGCGACGGACGCGAGATTCGTCATCAGAACGGGCCCGCGAGCACTCACCCGCAGGTCGACCAGCGGATTACTGCGGCGCAGCTCGTACCAGCCCCACACCAGCAGCGCCACGACTCCGACCCCGGCGCTGATCAGCGTCGGCGCACTCGACCAACCCCACTCGTTGCCGCGTGACACGGCGAGGAGGAGGCCGACGAGTCCGATCGCGAGCCCGAAAGCGCCACCGAGGTCGAACCTCCCCTGCGCGTTCGAGACACCCGAGGGGATGACGAGGACGAAGAGCGCGAGTGCGACCGCACCGATCGCTGCGGCGACCCAGAAGAGGACGTGCCAGTCGAAGTTCTCGGTGACGAGAGCGCTGATCGGCAGTCCGAGCGCTCCGCCGACCCCGAGGGTCGCGCTGACCAGGGCGATGGCCGAGCCCAGGCGCTCCTTGGGCAGGACGTCGCGGAGGATCGAGATGCCCAGCGGGATCACGCCCATCCCCGTGCCCTGTAGACCTCGGCCGATGATCAGCGGCACGACCGTCGGCGAGAGCGCGCTGATCACGGATCCCGCGATCAGCAGGGAGAGCAGCACGATCGCGACGCGGCGCTTGCCGTACATGTCGCCGAGCTTGCCCGAGACGGGAGTGCAGATCGCCGACACCAGGAGCGTGACCGTGATCGCCCAGGCCGTGTCGTCACGGCTCGCGTCGAGCAGTTCGGGAAGCTGCGCCTGAATCGGGATCAGGATCGTCTGCATGAACGACGCCCCCATGCCTGCGAAGGCGAGAACGGCGATCACGAGACTTGGGCGGATCTTCTTCCCAGTGGCGACGGATGCGGCAACGGTCGTGGTCATCGACTTTCCTGACTTGAGCGGAAAACTAATACTGCGTATCCGTGCTGATACCGCGTCTCACATCCTATGCTCGAATCATGGCAGTTGGAGTACGGGATCGAACGCGAGACCTCCTGCGCGCCCAGTTCGCGGCGGCGGTTCTTGCGGTTTTCCTCCAGCGCGGTTACTCCAGCGTCACGGTCGAGGACGCGGCGCGAGAGGCCGGGATCTCACGCGCGACGTTCTTTCGCTACTTCGGCAGCAAAGAAGACGTTGTCGTTGCTGCAGTAGAGAGCAGCAGCCTCGATCATGCGGCCGCGCTTCGGGCTCTGCCCGCCGATACCCGCATGTCAGGCTGGCAGTTGGTGCGGCTTGCAATCGAGCCGGTGATCACCGTTGCCGCAGAGGACCCCGATGGGTACCGGGCTCGGCTCCGCTTGATCATGAGCGAGCCCGCGCTCACCTCCCGACTCAGGGAGCGACGAGCAGAGAGCGCCGTCGCGCTTGCAGAAGCACTCGCTGAGCGCATCCCCGACGAATTCACCGCTCGCGTCCTCGCGAACGCTGCACTCGCAGCAGTCGACATCGCATGGGAGCGCTGGGCTGTTCAGGACAACGTCGACCTTGGCGCGATGGTCGATGCCGCCCTCGAGCGGCTCAGCTCCGCCGCCTACTCAATTAACTAAGGCGGTCAGGAGGGAACATCCCTGTTGGCGGCGCTGCATAGGGAAGCATGTCACCCGCTCGATTCTCATCTTTTGACGTCGCGAACGGGCCGTTGGGCGAGAGCAGGACTCGCATGTGCGGATCGAGGTGGCTGATCCAGTAGGCGCTGAGATCCGTGGGGCTGGTGCGAATTTCTTCCGACATCCGCCACAGTGCTTCGACGCGGGTCAGCGCCTCGACGCTGCTCCACCACTCCCCCGCCCACCGATCACCGGCCGCTTGGCCCTTCCTCGCGGGCCTCGATTGCATTGTGCGTCACACAACGACGATCGCCGCGACAAGCTTCCTAAACGACTTCTCTGGCTCGTCGAGGTCTATCAGCAAAGCTCCGGCTTACGGGTTTGTCTGCTCCGAGCGTTCGGAGCCGGTCGAGAGCGGACCGATCGGCTGAGTCACCGGCACTGATGCCCGCTCAACGACATCGCACGCCGTTCCCATCGTCCGCGTAATTGAGTGCCCTGCCAGCAGAGAGAAACCGGAGGCACTGAGGCTGTGCCAGGTTGGGGAGGCGTCTGGACGAGCCTGAGCCAATAATCGGTCATCTGACAGAGGCAACGCATGCTTCCTGTGAGACTCGGAGAACGTGGTCACTCCCCCGGACCCCGCAGATGCGTGGTCCGTGCGAGCTTGTCGGCGAAGGCGCCATGAGCGGATGGTGGTTGGCGTGGAAGTGATCGGTTGCGCCCGGGTGCCGGATGTATGTAGAGCGCGAAACGACCTGCGACTACACGCGGTTGCAGTCGGTAGTCCGGTTCGTGAGGCCAGTACTGTGACCCCGTGGGAGATCAACATCCGGCGATTCGATCGCAGGGAGCGCGACGTCGCTCGCGGCGGTCCAACAAGTCAAGGCGGACGCAAACCACGTCGAGCCGCGGCCGAGCACATGCGCGGGAAGCAGCCACGCTTGCGGTAGTTGCGCCGTGGGCGGTGTTGAGCAGTGTGATCGCTCTTGTTGCCCTGGGGACCCTGCGGACCGACGATGCGGTTGGCGTCGAAGCAGTCCTTCTTGTAGCTGGCGGAGCGTTCACGGCCGGAAGCGTTAGTTTCTGTCTACTCGCAGCCGTCTTACTACGGCAGCACGGCAGCATGAGCGCACGGGCCGGCTTCGCCTGCGCGTCAATTCTCACCCTCACATGGACGGTCGCCGCCTTCGTCTTCTACGGACCGGACCTGAGATCGAGCATATTCGCTGTCCCGGTCCCGTTGATCGGTCTCATCGCCGCGATTATGCTCACCGTCTCGACAACCGGCGGCCTCAGTCTGACTTTTCTCAATGCCCGACCCAGCCCCGGATACAGACGCCGAATGACCTGGCTCCCCGCGCCGCAAGCACCGTGCAACCTCGTCGGCACCCGCTTTGGAGAACACACCTAACTCGTCGCAAGCCGGGACAGAACCCTTGATTCCGCGACGCGGTGCACCGCTAACACGGGACGCGGCCCGGGCAAGCCTTTCTTCACAGCGCCTACACGGCTTTGCAAGGTTGGGCGGCGTGACGGTCCCCCGCGTGCGGACGAAGTTAATCAGGCGGGAGAAGCGTTGCTGGGCCACTCGGCCCATGGGCCGGAGACGTTCCGCAGGGTTGCCTCAGCGGCCCTGAGCCGCTCGGCGCCAATGCCTCGCTCGCCGGATCCCCCTGAGTTCGCGCCATCGGGATAGGTGAACGCATACCCAACCCAGGGAGTGAGGTCTCGTCGTTCGATGGTCTCCTGATAGTGCCCAGTCACGACAGCGAACACTTGTCGCTCGAGGTCGTCAGCTTCGGCTTGCCAATTCGAGTCGCAGGCGTCGCATCCGCAGACTGGATAGTGGAAGTCGTTGAGCAATCCCGCGTGCATGTAGATCCCGGGGTACGCGGTGAAGACCAAGGTGACCGATGCGCATGTCGGGTCGTTCGGTCGTATCCGTGCGGCTCGCACCACCTCGTTATAGGGGGCGTGGAGCAGATCTTCGGCTGCTTCCACGCCCTCCTCGACTTCGACGTCGTAGGCGTCACGGAGGTATGCGATGAGAGCGTCGGCAACGGTGTGGAGCGGCGCAAACCGTTCGGGGTGCGTGTCTACCGAGTACGTGTCCTCCGGCGGCGACCCATCCCACCGGTTCCCATAATCGATGACCTGCCCATCGGCGTCACACAAGATCGTCGAGTCAATCGGCGGACGCGCATAGGAACTCACCTCGTCATCCTCGCGCATCAACGCGACATCGGTCGAGGCGATGACCTGGACACCCGTTTGCGGCAGATGGTGGGTCACTTACCGTCCGCCATAGAGGTCGAGGCAGGGCAATGTGACGAACCGGAGCACGCCAGCTCGGCTGCGGCGAGAGCGATCACGGCAGTCGGTTGGGGAAGCTTCCTTCGTAGTCCTGCCAGGTGCCAGCGAGATACTGCATTGCCCAAAGTTGTTCGGTCATGGAGACGTCGGTTTTCTCTGCGAAGTCCATGACGATGTAGTTGGAGCGGAACCCGTCCCCCACAGTCGCCTCGAACCGTTCCGCTGCCCCTCGTGAGCCGAACCGGTAGTACGTCGCCTCCGCGGTGTCGTACGCTTCGACACAATCCACGGTCTCCCCACAGGCCGCACGGGTGATGTCCCGCGGCTCTGTCACCGAAGGGTTTTCCACCCCTGTGTTCTCCAGCAGCTCGTGCAACGTCAACGTCCACTGGCTATCGAACAACAGGCGCCCAAACCACAGCCCACACGTCGCAACCACCGCGACCACAATGGCAACACCAATGACACGCGCCCTTCGCGACCAGGTGCTCAAGTAATTTGTATCGCGCATCCAGGGCCTACCGGGGGTCGGAGAGTAACGAAAAGACACCGGAAACCATCAGCGCGTATGCCCCCACGATGACTGCACTCATCACCACGATGAGCGCAGGCGAGGAACGTTGAGTCTCTCTATCCACGACTGCCTCCGGCGTGGTCGTTAGTTCTGGACGAGATCATGAGCCCATTCATCAGCCCGCCAATCAGCAACCCGACCGCGAGAAACCCGATGACAGCGGGCAAGACAATAGTCGGCGCCGTAGGGGCTGCGCCGTCCATGTCTCGAATGTAGGGGCTCATCTCGTCGAGGTATGTCCCGTATTCGGTGCCGTACACAACAAGCAGAACAATGATTGCCGCCCCGATTGCCGCCGTGGTCAGTCCCCCGATGTTCGCTCGCACAACATCAGCATCGCAGAGTAGGACACGGCGACGCGGCGGCCACCGAGGTGACGCTTCCACTAAGCGGCAAATGATTACGAGCGGCTTCGCTCGGACCACACCTCCATCACGCGGTCACTATCGGGATAACCCGCCGCTTCGAGCGCGTCCTAACCCAGCACCCCACAAGAGCACGGACGTGACCCCCGACGTCGCTTCCTCTTTGTCCCGGGTAACTGAGTACCCCCATCGCACATGGGAGGCATTCTGGGCGGCGCTATACGGCAATCAGGCCCAGATGGACCAACCGTGGTTGTAGGCGTCGCGGAGGTTGACGGTTTGCTCGCCGCTGGGATCTGCCAGGCCAAGTACGGCGGCGATCTCGCGGCCGCTGCGCAGTCGATGGTGCAGCTTGCCGAGGTTGTCGTGTTCGGCGTGGTCCATCCCCAGCCCGTAGGCCCGTTGTGACGGCGTCTTTTCCCTCATCGGGCGAGGCTCGCTCGGATCGCGTCGAGTGCGGCGCTGACGGCCGTCGCATCGGTGAGCGGCGTGCGGTCATGCCCGCGATCCGCGAACGTGAGCACGAGGCGCTCGAGGGTGACCGACACACGAGGGTCCGCGTGCTGCTGTCGCCTGTCGGTGCCGTCGTAGTAGTTGTGGTTAGACCGGACCTCGACCTTACTGAGCTCGCGCAGCGAGTGCACGGTCACGAGGGCTGAGGCTTCGCCTGAGACGAGATTGGTCGCGTGAGCGATCACGATGACATCGGCGTACAGCACGGCAAGATGGCCGGTGCCGGCCTGGTCGAGCTTGCCGGTGATCGCCACGGGCATCGTGTCTTCACCGCCGGCGAGGATGACATCGGAGATGAGCACGCCAACGTGACGGGCTCGCTGGCCCCCGCGACCGTGGGCGCTCTCGATGGTGCGGCCCCAACCGCCGAGCGATTTGATACCGCTATATATGTAGTCGGACGCTTTCAATTCGTTATCTGTCATGGCGGGCACAGTACAGGTGACGTCCGACATTGGATGCGGCGGTCACAGCGGCTCACAAGTGGTCGGGCGCTTCGAGTGCACCCACGCCCGGGAAGAGAAGTCCTTCTTGCGGAAAGTATTGGACGTCGCCAGGGACTGCCTCAGCAAGGCCGGTGTGCGAAGTCCCCCCACCTTGCTACTCCCCCCCCCCCCC
>NZ_JAWDIU010000007.1:0-196148 GCF_032464975.1 Microbacterium algihabitans | reverse complement strand
TGCGTCCTTCGAGTCGGTCATGTCCTTCGAGTCCGTGGCATCCCACGAGTCCTTCGAGTCGGTCATGTCCTTGGAGTCCGTGGCATCCCAGGAGTCCTTCGAGTCGGTCATGTCCTTGGAGTCGGTCGCGTCGTGTGCGTCCTTCGAGTCGGTCATGTCCTTCGAGTCCGTGGCATCCCACGAGTCCTTCGAGTCGGTCATGTCCTTGGAGTCCGTGGCATCCCAGGAGTCCTTCGAGTCGGTCATGTCCTTGGAGTCGGTCGCGTCGTGTGCGTCCTTCGAGTCGGTCATGTCCTTCGAGTCCGTGGCATCCCACGAGTCCTTCGAGTCGGTCATGTCCTTGGAGTCCGTGGCATCCCAGGAGTCCTTCGAGTCGGTCATGTCCTTGGAGTCGGTCGCGTCGTGTGCGTCCTTCGAGTCGGTCATGTCCTTCGAGTCCGTGGCATCCCACGAGTCCTTCGAGTCGGTCATGTCCTTGGAGTCCGTGGCATCCCAGGAGTCCTTCGAGTCGGTCATGTCCTTGGAGTCCGTGGCATCCCAGGAGTCCTTCGAGTCCCACGAGTCCGCAGCGTCCTTGGTGTCGGTCGTTCCGTCGGTGTGTCCGTCGGTCGTGCCGTCCGTGTGCCCGTCGGTCAACCCGTCGGTGCTGCCGTCGGTCCATCCGTCCGTCGATCCGTCGGTGTGCCCGTCGGTGGTGCCGTCCGTGTGCCCGTCGGTCGACCCGTCCGTCGTCCCGTCCGTGTGTCCGTCCGTCGCCCCGTCAGTGCGTCCGTCCGTGGACCCGTCGGTGTGCCCGTCGGTCGTCGGCTCGGTTGTGGTCGTGGTCGTCGTCGATTCGGCGGTGACCGCGTCACCCACGGCGGACGCGCTCAACGGCGCCCCGAACGCCGCCAAGGCGCTGAACGTGATGACCGCCGTCGTCTGAATGATCGTTCGACGAACCCGCATCGTGCGCGGGACGTGACCGTCATGAAAGTTCGTGCGAAGCACAAGATTCCCCTGGTGTCCTAGGCCCCCCTAAGCACCACGAGAATGAAAATAGGGAATCGAATGAAGGAGCTGTAAGTAGTTGACTTCACCCGTTCGAGGCGGCAAACTCACCCGCTGCACTGTTCGTCGATCGACGTAGGATCGCACGCGTGCACCTCCGGGTGCGCAGAGATCTGCCCTCATCGCCGGTAAGGGGGGCAGTTGGAAGTGCCCGGCGATGAGGGCAGGTCTCACATAATACGGTTCGCGTGTCCCCCAAACGGGGGACACGACACCATTGCGAGGCAGATTCACGGCTGCTATCACGCGGGCTATCTAGAAGTCTCGATTTGCCCCGCGCTCGCCGCGGCGGATACCCTCGCCACATGTCGTCGATCACCGCACGCACCGAGGAGCTCTCCGTGAGCACCGGTGGCGAGCGTCGACGTCGGGTCGCGCGCCGATTCTCGGCGACCTCGTAACCCGCCATCGGTCGGGCATACGGGCGTCGCCGCCCCGGTTCTTGCTGATTCCAGCACCCGTCCGACTCGTAAGGTGGATACATGACCCTCTCGGTCGCCGTTTCCGGCGCTTCCGGCTATGCAGGTGGCGAAATCCTCCGCCTCCTCGCCGACCATCCCGACGTCGAGGTCCGCACCGTCACCGCTCACGCGAACGCCGGTCAGCCCCTCCTCGCCCACCAACCGCACCTGCGCTCGCTCGCCGGACTCGACCTGCAGCCCACGACACCCGAGGTGTTGGCCGGTCATGACATCGTCTTCCTCGCGCTGCCGCACGGTCAGTCCGCGCAGTACACCGACGCTCTGGCCGATACGCCTCTCGTGATCGATGCGGGAGCCGATCACCGTCTCGTCTCCTCCGTCGATTGGGCGGCGTTCTACGGCGGGGACCACCCCGAGCCGTGGGCGTACGGAGTGCCCGAACTGCCGATCGCCGGTGGCAAGCAGCGCGAGAATCTCCGCGCCGCGAAGCGCATCGCAGCTCCCGGCTGCAACGCCTCGACGGTGTCGCTGTCGCTCGCCCCCGGCATCGCCGCCGGAGTCATCGACGGACGCGACATCGTTTCGGTGCTCGCGGTCGGTCCCAGCGGCGCCGGAAAATCCGCCAAGACCAACCTCCTCGCGAGCGAGATCCTGGGTTCGGCCAACCCATATGCCGTTGGCGGTACACACCGGCACATTCCCGAGATCCGCCAGGCGCTGATCGCTGCGGGGGCCTCGGCCGACGGCATCCGGATCTCCTTCACTCCGGTGCTGGTTCCGATGGCGCGCGGGATTCTGGCGACGTCGTCGGCCCCCCTCGTGGAGGGAATGACGGATGCCGAGATCCGCGGCGCGTGGGAGAAGGCGTACGCCGACGAGCCCTTCGTCGAGCTGCTACCCGAGGGCGTCTTCCCGCGGACGGCCGACGTGCTCGGCGCGAACGTCGCCTCGATGGGTCTCGCGATCGACCGCGCGGCGAACCGGGTCACCGTCGTCGCTGCCGTCGACAATCTCGTCAAGGGCACCGCCGGCGCCGCTCTGCAGTCCATGAACATCGCGCTGGGCCTCGCCGAGACCACCGCCCTTCCCCTGAACGGAGTCGCCCCGTGAGCGTGACCGCCCCCGCTGGATTCGAGGCGGCCGGCGTCGCCGTCGGCCTGAAGTCGACCGGTGCCCGCGACGTCGCCCTGGTCGTCAACCGCGGACCGCTCAAGGTCGGCGCCGCCGTGTTCACCTCGAACCGCGCGAAGGCCAACCCGATCCTGTGGTCGGAGCAGGTGGTGAAAGACGGCGTGATCGAGGCGGTCGTGCTCAACTCGGGCGGAGCCAACTGCTTCACGGGCTCGTTCGGCTTCCAGACCACCCACCAGACGGCCGAACGCGCCGCCGAGCTCCTCGGTGTCGGCGCCGGAGACGTCGTCGTGTGTTCGACGGGTCTCATCGGCACCGGTGACGAGGTCTTCCGCGCGAAGGTGCTCGACGGGGTGCAGCAGGGCGTCGCCGCGCTGTCGTCCGATGGCGGCGAAGACGCGTCCCTGGCCATCATGACGACCGACTCGCGTCCGAAGCGGGCGGTGCACGTCGGCGACGGCTGGTCGATCGGCGGCATGGCGAAGGGCGCCGGCATGCTGGCTCCGGGTCTGGCGACGATGCTCGTGGTGCTCACCACCGACGTGGTGCTCGATGCGGCTGGAGCGGATGCCGCTCTGCGTCGCGCCACGCGCGTGAGCTTCGACCGGCTCGACTCCGACGGCTGCATGTCGACCAACGACCAGGTGACCCTGATGGCCAGCGGCGCCAGCGGCATCCGCGTGGATGCCGAGGAGTTCGGCGACGCGCTCGCCGCGGTGTGCGACGACCTCGCCGCGCAGCTGCAGGGCGACGCCGAGGGCGCCAGTCACGACATCACGATCCGGGTCGCCAACGCCGCGACCGAAGACGATGCCGTCGAGGTGGGTCGCTCGGTCGCACGCAACAACCTCTTTAAGGCCGCGATCTTCGGCAACGACGCCAACTGGGGGCGCGTGCTCGCCGCCATCGGCACGACGCAGGCCGCCTTCGACCCCTACGACGTCGATGTCTGGATGAACGGCGTGCGCGTGTGTACGGCCGGTGGTCCGGACCGTCCGCGCGAGGACGTCGACCTCACCCCGCGGGCCACCGACCTCGTCATCGACCTCAAGGTCGGCGACGCCACCGCAACGATCCGCACCAACGACCTCACGCACGAGTACGTCCACGAGAACAGCGCCTACTCCTCATGACTCACGTCGATCTGCAAGACACCGATCCCGCCGAAGCCAGCGAGCGGGCGGTCACGCTCGTCGAGTCGCTGCCGTGGGTGCGCAAGTACCGCGACCAGGTCGTGGTGGTGAAGTACGGCGGCAACGCGATGGTCAGCGACGAGCTGCAGGACGCCTTCGCCGCCGACATCGCCTACTTGCGGTACGTGGGCGTGAAGCCCGTGGTCGTGCACGGCGGCGGACCCCAGATCTCGTCGATGCTGAACCGCCTCGACATCCCGAGTGAGTTCCGCGGGGGCTACCGGGTGACCTCGACCGAGGCGATCGGCGTCGTGCGCATGGTGCTCACCGGGCAGATCAACCCGCAGCTCGTGGCCAAGGTCAACGCGCACGGTCCGCTGGCGACCGGGCTCAGCGGCGAAGACGCGGGCCTGTTCGGCGGTCGGCGTCGCGGTGTCGTCGTCGACGGCGTCGAGCACGACCTGGGCCGCGTCGGCGACGTCGTCACGGTCGACCCGCAGCCGGTGCTCGATCACCTGGCCGCGGGGCGCGTGCCGATCGTGTCGAGCATCGCGCCCGACCTCGACAACCCCGGGACGTCGTTGAACGTCAACGCGGATGCCGCGGCGGCGGCCCTCGCGACGGCGCTCAACGCCAAGAAGCTCGTCGTCCTGACCGACGTACCGGGCCTGTACGCCGACTGGCCGAACCGCGACTCGCTCGTGTCGCACCTGACCTCGAGCGAGCTGCGCACGATGCTGCCGACGCTGGAGTCGGGCATGATCCCGAAGATGCAGGCGTGCCTCGACGCCGTCGACGGGGGAGTGCCGACCGCGGCCATCATCGACGGTCGCGTGCCGCACTCGGTGCTCGTCGAACTCTTCACCAACAAAGGAATCGGAACGGAGGTGGTCGCGTGAACGCGGACACGACTCAGGAACCCGCGGCGACCCGCGCCCCCTGGCAGGAAGATGCCGGACGCGACCTCGTCCGTAGCTTCGGCGACCGCATGGCTCTGTTCGTCCGCGGTGAGGGCGCCTACATCTGGGACGGCGACGGCACGAAGTACCTCGACTTCCTCGCCGGGATCGCGGTCAACGCGCTCGGGCACGCCCACCCGGTGTTCGTCGAGGCGATCACCGCGCAGGCGTCGACCCTCTCGCACGTGTCGAACTACTTCGCCACGCCCCCGCAGCTGGCGATGGCGGCGCGCCTGAAGCGTCTCGCCGGAACGGGCGAGTCGGGCCGTGTCTACTTCGGCAACTCGGGCGCCGAGGCCAACGAGGCCGCGCTCAAGCTCGCGCGCCTGCACGGTCGCGGCACCGACCGCACCCGCATCCTGACCCTCAAGGGCGGCTTCCACGGTCGCACGATGGGGGCCCTGGCCCTCACCGGCAAGCCGGCGCTGCAGGCCGACTTCCTGCCGATGGTCCCGGGCGTCGAGCACATCGACGCCACGATCGAGGCCCTCGAAGCCGCGATGGACGAGCGCGTCGCCGCCTTCCTCGTAGAGCCCATCCAGGGCGAGGCGGGCGTCGTCGAGCTGCCCGAGGGGTACCTCCAGGCGGCCCGCGAGCTCACGGCCCGCCACGGGGCGCTGCTGATCATCGACGAGATCCAGACCGGCGCGGGTCGCACCGGCGCGTGGTTCGGTTTCCAGCACGCCGGGATCGTTCCGGATGCCATCACGGTGGCCAAGGGCATCGGCGGCGGCTTCCCCATCGGTGCGCTCATCACCTTCGGCGCGGCGAGCGACCTCTTCTTCCCCGGCACCCACGGCTCGACCTTCGGCGGAAACGCCCTGGGCACGGCCGTCGGCGGCGCGGTGCTGCAGGAGATCGAGTCGGCCGGCCTCGTCGAGAACGCCGCGCGGCGCGAGACGCAGCTGCGCGAGGGGATCGCCGCCCTCGGCTCGCCCCTCGTGGCGGGCGTACGCGGGCGCGGGCTGCTGCTCGGCATCGCACTGTCGAGCCCCGTCGCCAAGGCCGTCGTGGCCGCGGCGCAGCAGCACGGCCTGATCGTCAACGCCGCCAACGACGACACCATCCGCATCGCGCCGCCGCTGACGATCGGAGATGCCGAGGTGGCCGAGTTCCTCGAGCTGTTCGGCGCCTCTCTCGCCACCGTGTCCGACGCACTGATCATTGGAGCACCCGCGTGACCCGTCACCTTCTTCGCGACGACGACCTGAGCCCGGCCGAACAGGCCGAGATCCTCGACCTCGCGATCGAGCTCAAGAAGGACCGCTGGGCGCAGAAGCCGCTCGAGGGTCCCCAGACGGTCGCCGTGATCTTCGACAAGTCGTCGACGCGCACGCGCGTCTCGTTCGCTGTCGGCATCGCAGACCTCGGCGGCTCGCCGCTGATCATCTCGACCGCCAACAGCCAGCTCGGCGGCAAGGAGACCCCCTCCGACACCGCGCGCGTGCTCGAGCGCCAGGTCGCTGCGATCGTGTGGCGCACCTACGCCCAGGCGGGTCTCGAAGAGATGGCGCGCGGGACGCGCGTGCCCGTCATCAACGCCCTGAGCGACGACTTCCACCCGTGCCAGCTGCTGGCCGACCTGCTCACGATCCGCGAGCACAAGGGCGAACTGAAGGGTCTGACCCTGTCGTTCTTCGGCGACGGCCGCAGCAACATGGCGCACTCGTACGTGCTCGCCGGGGTCACCGCGGGCATGCACGTGCGCGTCGCCGCTCCCGACGACTACGCCCCGCGCGCCGACGTGATCGCCGACGCCGAGCGGATCGCCGCCGAGACCGGCGGATCGATCACCCTCGTCAGCGACCCCCAGGCAGCGGCATCCGGAGCCGACGTCGTCGTCACCGACACCTGGGTGTCGATGGGCAAAGAAGAGGAGAAGATCGCGCGCATCCGCGACCTGGGCGGGTTCAAGGTCACGACCGAGCTCATGACTCGCGCCGACGACGACGCGATCTTCATCCACTGCCTTCCCGCCGACCGCGGGTACGAGGTCGACGCCGAAGTGATCGACGGTCCGCAGAGCGTGGTGTGGGACGAGGCCGAGAACCGTCTCCACGCCCAGAAGGCGTTGCTGGTGTGGCTTCTGCGCCAGGGCTGACCGCGCACCTCCGCCGCTCCTGGACCCGCTTCGACGGGCCGGGGCGGCTGGTCGGCGTGGACCTGGCGCGCGCGCTTGCCGTGCTGGGCATGCTGGCCGCGCACCTGCTCGACACCGACCGGGTGCTCACCTCCGACCCCTCGACGTGGATCACCCTCGTCAACGGACGCTCGTCGATCCTGTTCGCGGTGCTCGCGGGCGTGTCGGTCTCGCTCGTGACCGGCGGTCGGCGCCCGCCGGCTCCCGAGCGACGCCCGCGCGCCGCCGCCCGCTTGGCGCTGCGCGGAGCGGTGCTGTGGGTCATCGGCATGATGCTGGTGTTCACCGGCGTGCCGGTCTACGTCATCCTCCCCGCGTACGCGTTGCTGTTCGTGCTGGCGCTGCCCTTCCTCGGGCTGCGCGCGCGATCGCTGTTCCTCGTCGCGGCGGGCATCGCCCTGGTCATGCCGTGGATCCAGCCGGTGCTGGATGCGGCGCCGATCTGGTCGGGGCCGGCGGGAGACGACCTGTCGGCTGCCGTGGGCTGGCACTATCCGTTCCCGGTGTGGATCGCGTTCGTGCTCGCGGGGATGGGTGTGGGCCGGCTCGACCTGCGTCGGCTGTCGGAGCAGGCCTCGCTCGTGCTCGCGGGCGGCTCGCTCATCATCGTCGGCTATGGCGGGGCGCTGCTGACCGCGCCGGTCGTGACCGACCGCTACGCGCGGACCGTGCTGACGGCGGGAGATCACTCGTCGGGGCTGTGGGAGGTCATCGGCTCAGGCGGGTTCGCCCTCGCCACGATCGGGATCTGCCTGCTGCTGTGCCGTACCCCGCTGCGGTGGGTAGCCGTGCCGCTGCGCGCCGTGGGCTCGATGCCGCTGACCGCCTACGTCGTGCAGCTGCTGGTGTGGGCATTGGTGTCGCTCGAGCTGTTCGGCGACACGTCCGAGATCGTCGGGGTGCGCGAGTCGGGTCTGTTCTTCCCCCTGACGATCGGTCTCATCATCGGGTGCACCGCGTGGGCGCTGCTGGTGGGCCGCGGGCCGCTCGAGATGTTCATCGACGCCCTCGTGCGCGTCGTGGTGGGGGCGGATGCCACGACCCCGGGCCGACCGTCGTCTGCGGCGTCCGAGGGGGCCGACGTCTCCGGCGGTGTCGGTGGCCCTCGGTAGGCTGGGGGGATGAGCAGCGAGACCGGTCAGTCGACGAACGAGGGTGCCCTGTGGGGCGCCCGTTTCTCGGGCGGGCCGTCTCCCGAGCTGGCGGCGCTGAGCCGCTCCACCCACTTCGACTGGGACCTCGCGCTCTACGACATCCAGGGTTCGCACGCCCACGCCGCCGCCCTCGAAGCCGCCGGTTACCTCACGGCCGATGAGGCCGCGGCGATGCACGACGGTCTCGACTCCCTCGCCGCTCGCGTGATGGACGGCTCGCTGGTGGCCGCCCCCGGCGACGAAGACGTGCACGGCGCCCTCGAGCGCGTGCTCATCGAGACCGTGGGTGCGGCGGTGGGCGGCAAGCTCCGTGCCGGTCGCAGCCGCAACGACCAGATCGCCACCCTCGTGCGGTTGTACCTGCTCGATCACTCGCGCACCCTCACCCGCGAACTGCTGCGTCTGATCGACGCCCTGGTCGCTCAGGCCGAAGCGCACGAGAGCGCCATCATGCCGGGGCGCACGCACCTGCAGCACGCGCAGCCCGTGCTGCTCGCGCACCACCTGCAGGCCTACGGCTGGGCCTTCGTGCGCGGCATCGAGCGCCTGCGCGACTGGTCGGTGCGCGCGTCGGTGTCGCCGTACGGCGGCGGGGCGCTCGCCGGAGCGACGCTCGGGCTCGACCCGCAGCTCGTGGCCGACCGCCTGGGTCTCGCCCGTCCGGCCGAGAACTCGCTCGACGGCACCGCCTCGCGCGACGTCGTGGCCGAGTTCGCGTTCATCACCGCGATGATCGGCGTCGACCTGTCGCGCCTGGCCGAAGACGTCATCCTCTGGAACACGCGCGAGTTCGGCTTCGTCACCCTCGACGACTCGTACTCGACCGGGTCGAGCATCATGCCGCAGAAGAAGAACCCCGACATCGCCGAGCTCGCGCGCGGCAAGGCCGGCCGCCTGATCGGCAACCTGTCGGGTCTGCTGGCGACGCTGAAGGGCCTGCCCCTCGCGTACAACCGCGATCTGCAAGAGGACAAAGAGCCGGTGTTCGATTCGGTCCGCACGCTCGAGCTCGTGCTGCCGGCGTTCTCGGGCATGATCGCGACCCTCGTCTTCCACACCGACCGCATGGCCGAGCTCGCGCCCCAGGGCTTCTCGCTCGCGACCGACGTGGCCGAGTGGCTCGTGCGCCAGGGCGTGGCCTTCCGCGACGCGCACGAGATCTCGGGCGCACTCGTGCGGGCGTGCGAGCAGCACGGCATCGGCCTCGAAGACGCCGACGACGCCCTGCTCGCCTCGGTGTCGCCGCAGCTCACGCCGCAGGTGCGCGAGGTTCTCACCATCGAGGGCTCCGTCTCGAGCCGGACCGGGGTCGGCGGCACCGCCCCCGCGCGCGTGGGCGAGCAGCGCGAAGAGCTCGTGTCGCGGGCCCAGGCGGCCGCGCGACCGATCATCGACTGAATATCAGTCTTTTGCTTATCGTTTGCGAAGAATAAGTGAGAGACTTATCTTATGACCGTCACCGTCATCGCCGACATCGTCGCCTCGCGCCGCCTGCGCGACCGCGCGGGGGCGCAGCGCACGATCGCCGAGACGGTCGACAGAGTCCAGCACGATCTGCCCGTGGCGTCGAGCCCCCTGACGGCAGTCGTCGGCGACGAGCTGCAGGGGGAGTACCCGACCCTGTCCGACGCGCTCGCCTCGCTGCTGCTCGTGCGCCTCGCCCTCCCCGATGAGATCGACTGCCGCTTCGGCATCGGCGTCGGAGAGGTGCGTCCCATCGCCCTCGCAGAGCGCGTGGTTCCCGAAGGTCCTGCCTGGTGGGCGGCGCGCGAGGCGATCGAATACGTCGAACGCCTGCAGCAACGCGCCGCGCCGCACGCGCGCACGTGGATCGTGGGGGCCGAAGGGGAGGATGCGACCATGTCCGAGACCATCGCGCTGGCCGCGGCCTACGCCCTGAGCCGCGACCAGCAGGTCTCGACCATGAGCGAGCGCACCCGCCGGCTCACCTACGGCCGGTGCCTCGGCAGATCGCAGCGCGAGCTCGCCTCCGCCGAAGACGTCAGCCAGTCGGCCGTGTCGCAGGCGCTCGCCGCCGCCGGGTCGACCGCGCTGGTCGAGGGCTTCCTCACGCTGACCGCGCGGAGGTCGGCGTGATCGCCGCGGGCCTGCTGCTGGTCGCGGTCGGCGCGGTCGATCTGCTGCGGCAGATGGTCCGCTCGCGAAGATGGATCGCCTTCGCTGCGGCGGCCGTGGCGCTCGTCCTTGTCTCGGCCGCGCTCGACGCGGTCATCGCCGGTCTGCTCGCGGTGGCGGTCGCCGCGATCTGGACCTGGGTCGTGCCCGAAGACGGACCGGCGCGCGCGGGACTCTGGCCCGTCGCGTTGCTCGCGCTCGCCGCCGCGGCGTGCGTCGTGATCGCCCCCGGGCGCGCGCGACCGGGCCTGCTCGGAGCGGCGTGGGCGACGTACAGCCCCGGCAACGCCGTGTCGATCGACGTCGTCGTGCTGGTGATCGGGTGCCTGGTGTTCCTGCTCGAATCGGGCAACGCCGTGGTGCGGATCGCCCTGCGCTCCGAGATGGGCGGCCGGGTCGAGCTGAACCCGCGCGCCGTGGCATCCGGAACCGCCCCCGTCGGCGTCGACGCGGCGGCCCCCGTCGCCCCCGCGCCGGGGCTCAAGGGCGGTCGCCTGATCGGCCCCCTCGAGCGCATCCTCGTGTTCGTGCTCACCCTCACCGGCGCCTACACGCTGCTGGCCGCGGTGCTCGCGGCGAAGGGCATCGTGCGCTTCCCCGAGATCTCGCGCGATCGAGACGACGGCGACCGTGCCGAGTACTTCCTCATCGGGAGCCTCGTCAGCTGGGTCACGGCGCTGGCTGCGGCGTTCCTCGTGTGGTGGGGCGTGCGCGCCGGCTGACGAGCCCCGCACGGGGCCCGGCGGGCGCCGAGTACGGTCGACAGAGACACGGGGGAGTCGAGATGAGCAACGCACGACCGGGCTGGTACGACGCGGGCACGCCAGGGCGGGTCCGCTGGTGGGACGGAGCGCAGTGGACCGCGCACGAGGCGCCGGTCCCGGCGTCGGGTGCTCAGCCCGCGGCGCCGCCATCGACGGCGGCCCAGCCTGCGGACGCCCATCCCGTGGCGGCCCAGGTCGCGACCGCGCAGACCGCCGCGGCCCCGCAGGAGCAGGCCGTTGCGCAGCCCGGGTGGTACCCGACCCGAGCGGGAGAGCTGCGCTGGTGGGACGGGCGCGTCTGGACGGGCTCGCGTGTGCGCGACGGACGGCCGGGGATCGACTGGGCCACCATCGAGCAGCCGACGCTCCCCTGGGTGGCGGGGACGATCTTCCTCGCCCTCGCCGCGATGCAGACGGTTTCGGGCATCGCGTTCGGCGGGGTGTCGATCATGCCCGTGCTGTGGCTCGTGCTGTCGGGACTGTGGTTCGCGATGGCGATTCAGACGACCCTCGTGCGGCGCATCCCCGCTCCGACCGGCACCCCCGAGGCGCCCGCGGTCGTGCGACCGCTGCCCGGCGAGGCGGACGGGCCCGGCGCCGGGTGGTACCCGATCAGCCGCCAGGCCGGCAGGTGGTGGACCGGCACGCGATGGGCCGACTACGTCACCTCGCGGTTCGGGGTGCGACCGACCTTCCACGCGGCGCAGGCGCTGCTGACGCTGCGAATCGTCGCGTTCGCGATCGCCGCTCTCGCCGTCTTCGTGCTTGTCGCGGGGATCGTGGTGCTCGCCGTCGCCGGCGGCGAGACCGTGCGGACCGCCATCGGGTGGGTCCTCGTCATCGGCGCGATGCTGTTCGCGGGCCTGACCGCGGTGGTGCTCGCGATGGCCCGGACCCAGACCCGCCTGCTCCTGCTGCCGACCGACCCGCCCGCCGGCGTACCCACCGCAGACGGGGCCCGGCCCGCCTGACCGCCCGGGTCGCGGCATCCGGAGCCATCCCGCCCCGCTGGTACCCTGAACCGGTGTCCACCTCCACCGATGCGGCGCCGCTGAGCGCCCTCGCACCCGCCAACGACCCGACGTTCGACAACGTCTGGGACGAGCTGCTGTGGCGCGGCCTGGTCCACGTCTCGACCGACCAGGCCGAACTGCGCGAACTGCTGTCGGGGGACCCGATCGTCTACTACTGCGGGTTCGACCCGACCGCGCCGAGCCTGCACCTCGGCAACCTCGTGCAGCTGCTGCTCATGCGTCGCCTGCAGCTGGCCGGGCACCGCCCGCTCGGTCTCGTCGGCGGCTCGACCGGCCTGGTGGGCGACCCGCGGCCCACGGCCGAGCGCACGCTCAACACGCGTGAGACGGTCGCCGAGTGGGTCGCGATCCTGCGCGCGCAGGTCGAGCGCTTCTTGAGCTTCGAGGGCGAGAACGCCGCGCGCATCGTCAACAACCTCGACTGGACGGCACCGCTCAGCGCGATCGACTTCCTGCGCGAGATCGGCAAGCACTTCCGCGTCGGCACCATGCTGAAGAAAGACGCGGTCAGCGCGCGCCTCAACTCCGAGGCCGGCATCAGCTACACCGAGTTCAGCTACCAGATCCTGCAGGGCCTCGACTACCTCGAGCTGCACCGCTCGTACGGCTGCGTGCTGCAGACCGGCGGCAGCGACCAGTGGGGCAACCTCACCAGCGGCACCGATCTGGTGCGCAAGGTCGAGGGTGTCTCGGTGCATGCGATCGGCACGCCGCTGATCACCAACAGCGACGGCACGAAGTTCGGCAAGAGCGAGGGCAATGCCATCTGGCTGGATGCCGAGATGTGCAGCCCGTGGACGATGTACCAGTTCTGGCTCAACACCGACGATCGCGACGTCATCGAGCGCCTGAAGGTGTTCACCTTCCTCACGCGCGCCGAGATCGAGGAGTACGCGGCGCTCGTTGAAGCGGAGCCCTTCCGCCGCGCGGCGCAGAAGCGTCTGGCCCGCGAGGTGCTGACGACGGTGCACGGGGCGGAGACCACCGAGAGCGTGATCGCGGCGACCGAGGCGCTCTTCGGCCAGGGCGACCTGACCGCGCTCGACGCCGACGTGCTCCGCAGCGCCCTGAGCGAGCTGCCGCACGCGACCGTCGCGGCTGGCACACCGGTCGCCGAGGCGCTCACCGCCACCGGCCTCTCGTCGAGTCTGAGCGACGCGCGCCGCGCCATCGCGCAGGGCGGCGTCTCGCTCGACGGCGAGAAGGTCGCGGGCGACGACACGGTCGTGCAGGGGACCCTCCCCGGCGGGGTGTCGGTGCTGCGCCGCGGCAAGAAGACGCTCGCGGGACTCTTCCTCAGCTGACATGCCGTTCACGCCGAGCCACGCCGTCGTCGCGCTTCCCTTCCTGCGCACACGGCTGGTTCCGGCGGCGATCGCAATCGGGGCGATGACCCCCGACCTGCCGCTGTTCGTGCGGGGGATGTGGCCCGACTACGGCCTGACGCACGACTTCGCGTGGCTGCCGCTCACGGTCGTCGTCGCCTTCGTGCTGCTGCTGGTGTGGCGGTGCGTGCTGCGTCCGGCGACGCGCGAGCTGCTGCCGCGACCGGTGGCGGAGCGGTTGCCGACGCAGTGGGATGCCGGCGCCCGCGCGGGGCTGCGCGAGAGCGTCGGCGGGGGAGTCGTCGGCATCCTGTGGCTCGTGCTCTCGCTCGCGCTCGGAGTCGCCTCGCACATCGCGTGGGACCTGTTCACCCACGAGGGGCGGGTGGGCGAGCAGCTGCTGCCTGTGCTCGCGAACCAGTGGGGGCCCTTCACGGGGGCGAAGTGGCTGCAGCACGCCTCGAGCGCGTTCGGGCTGATCGTGCTCGCCGTCTTCGCGCTGGTGTGGCTGTCTCGGCACGCGCCCGAGCCCCTGCGGAGGGTGCTTCCGGATGCCGCCCGCTGGGCGTGGTGGGTCTCGCTCCCGGTCGCGCTGGTTCTGGCATCCGTCGTCGCCCTCGCGATGAATGGCGGGTTCGACGAGGATTACACGACGACCCACCTGATCTACGGAGTGCTGACGAAGGTCGCCGCAGCCTGGGCGGCGCTGACGCTCGCTCTGGCGCTGTTCGTGCAGGCGCGTCGCGCGCGGGTCGCGGTGCGCGCGGCATAGCGCTGCGCGGTCGGGAGGTGGCTGAGCCTGCCGAAGCCACCGGGGTGCGCGACCTCGGCGCCGCCCGCGGGTCACACGGGCGCGGCGACGGGCGGCGGCTAGACTCGGGGACGTTATGACGAAGGCGGGAGACTCGGTGTCGGCGAGCACAAAGGGCAAGAAGACGGGCGCAGACGAGGTCATCCTCGGACCCACCGGTCGCCCCTACCAGGGGTTCCCCACCCCGAAGCCGCTCGACAGCCACGGCCCCGCCCGCATCATCGCCCTCTGCAATCAGAAGGGCGGCGTCGGCAAGACGACGACCACGATCAACCTCGCGGCCTCGCTCGCGGGCTACGGCCGGCGTGTGCTGGCCATCGACTTCGACCCGCAGGGCGCGCTGTCGGCCGGCCTCGGCATTCAGACGCACGACGTGGAGACGATCTACGACCTGCTGCTCGACACGAAGCGCGATCCGCGCGAGGTGATCGTCGAGACCCGGGTGGAGGGACTCGACATCCTCCCCGCCAACATCGATCTCTCGGCGGCCGAGGTGCACCTCGTCAACGAGGTCGCCCGCGAGACGATCCTCGCCCGCGTGCTGCGCAAGGTCGCATCCGATTACGACGTGATCCTCATCGACTGCCAGCCCTCGCTCGGTCTGCTCACCGTCAACGCCCTCACGGCGGCGCACGGCGTGCTGATCCCGCTCGAGTGCGAGTTCTTCGCCCTGCGCGGTGTCGCGCTGCTCGTCGAGACGATCGACAAGGTGCGCGACCGCCTCAATCCCGCGATCGAGCTCGACGGGGTGCTCGCCACGATGTACGACCCCCGCACGCTGCACTCGCGCGAGGTGCTCGAGCGCGTGGTCGAGGCGTTCGGCGACGACGTTCTCGAGACGGTCATCGGTCGCACGGTGAAGTTCCCGGATGCCTCGGTCTCGGGCATGCCGATCACGGAGTTCGCGCCCGAGCACGCCGCCGCCCAGGCCTACCTGCGGTTGGCGCGGGAGCTGGTCGCCCGTGGCGCCGTCGCCTGACGACACCGCCGCCCCCTCCGGTGGCTTCGACGAGCTCAGCCACCTCGCAACGGATACCCCTGCAAACGGTGGCTTCGACAAGCTCAGCCACCTCGCGGATGACGCCCCCGCCGGCTTCCGCGTCTCGCTGCCCGATTTCGACGGGCCGTTCGACCTGCTGCTGACCCTCATCTCGCGCGCCGAGCTCGACGTGACCGAGGTGTCGCTCAGCCGCGTGACCGACGAGTTCATCTCGTACCTGCGCGCGATGGGACCCGACGGCGACCTCGACGAGGCGTCGGAGTTCCTCGTCGTGGCCGCGACCCTGCTCGACATGAAGATCGCGGGTCTGCTGCCGCAGGGCGAGCTGGTGGATGCCGAGTCGGTGGCGTTGCTCGAGGCGCGCGACCTGCTCTTCGCGCGTCTGCTGCAGTATCGGGCCTTCAAGGAGGTCTCGGCGTGGTTCGCCCGCTGCCTGCAGCGCGAAGACAAGCGGCACACGCGCAACGTGCGGCTCGACGAGAAGTACCGCAGCGCCGTGCCGGAGCTGAAGTGGACGCTCAGCGCCGACGATTTCGCCGCGCTCGCGGTGGTCGCCTTCGCCCCGAAGGAGATCCCGACGGTGGGGCTCGACCACCTGCACGCGCCCCTGATCAGCATCCGCGAACAGGCGGCGATCGTGGTGACGCTGCTGCGCTCGGCGGGCACACTGAACTTCCGCGACCTCGTCGCCGGCGTCACCGAGACGGGGGTCGTCGTCGCGCGGTTCCTGGCGATCCTCGAGCTGTACCGCCACGCCGCCCTGTCGTTCGAGCAACTCAAACCGCTCGGCGAACTGACACTCCGTTGGACCGCCGAGAGGTGGTCGGAAGAGAACCTCGCCGCCCTGGGAGCCGACTATGACCGATGACACCGTGATCGAGACCGCCCCGGCGCAGGCCCCGATCCCCGCGCAGCGCCCGAGCGACACGGCATCCGTCGCCCGTCGTCTCGAGGCGATCCTGCTGATCCTCGACGAACCGCAGAGCCTCGTGAGCCTCGCCGCCGCCGTCGGTGCACCCGTGCCGGCCGTTCGACAGGCCGTCGAGGCGCTCGTGGCCGACTACGACGGCCAGACCGGGGGACCGGTGCGCGGCTTCGAGCTGCGCGAGGTCGGCGGGGGGTGGCGCCTCTACGTGCGCGAGGAGTACGACGACGTGGTGGGGGAGTTCGTCAACACGCAGGCGCCGTCGCGGCTGTCGCAGGCAGCGCTCGAGACGCTCGCCGTGATCGCCTACAAGCAGCCCGTCACCCGGGGGCAGGTGGCGTCGATCCGCGCGGTCAACGTCGACTCGGTCGTTCGCACGCTGCTCGCCCGCGGATTGATCACCGAGGTGTTCACCGACCCCGAAACGGGCGCGATCCACTACGGAACCACCGACCAGCTGCTGGTCAACCTCGGCATCAACTCGCTCGACGAGCTGCCGCACATCTCGCCGTTGCTCGACGACGGCTCAGACGGATTCGACGGAGAGGTACTGAAATGAGCGACGCTTCGACAGGCTCAGCGACCGGGGGCTCACTGAGCGAGGGCGCGACGACCGAGGGCGCGGGGTCGGCGAGCGACGACGGCATCCGCCTGCAGAAGGTGCTGGCCAACCGCGGTGTGGCCTCGCGCCGCGTCGCCGAGCAGATGATCGTCGAGGGCCGTGTGCGCGTGAACGGCCTCGTCGTCACCGAGCTCGGTCGCCGCATCCACCCCGAGACCGACCTGGTGGACGTCGACGGCACGGCCATCCAGCTCGACGAGTCGAAGCGCTACGTCATCCTCAACAAGCCCACCGGGGTCGTCAGCTCAATGAACGACGACCGCGGTCGCCCCGACCTGCGTCAGTTCACTCAGGAGTGGGACGAGCGGCTCTACAACGTCGGGCGGCTGGATGCCGACACGAGCGGCCTGCTCGTGCTGACCAACGACGGCGACCTCGCTCACGTGCTCGCGCACCCCTCGTTCGGGGTCACGAAGGTGTACATCGCCAAGGTCGAGGGGCAGGTGCTCCCGCAGACCATCCAACGCCTGATCAGGGGCGTCGACCTCGAAGACGGACGTATCGCGGCCGACAAGGCGCGCCTGCTCGACGCCTCGCGGGGCGAGAGCCTGGTCGAGCTGACCCTGCACTCGGGCAAGAACCGCATCGTGCGGCGCATGCTCGCCGAGGTCGGTCACCCGGTCGTCGAGCTCGTGCGCCGGCAGTTCGGGCCGCTGCACCTGGGAACTCTCCCGGTGGGGAAGGCGCGCGAATTGACTACAGTAGAACGCGGTGCCCTTCTCACGCTGTCGCGCACGACCGACAGCGCTCCGGCCGATCCGGCCGAGTGAGTCTCGCGGGCGCCCGCGGCGCGTGAGGCGTCGCCCAGGGCAGCAGGAGACCCGATGAGCGAACCGAACGGAACGTCCGCGCGCGCGGCCGGGCCTTTGGCGACCCGCACGAGCGGCACCGTCCGCATCGTCGGCTCGGGTCTGCTCGGTGCCAGCATCGGCCACGCGTTGACCGCCCGCGGCGTCGACGTCGTGCTCGTCGACGCGTCTCCCTCGCAGCTGCGCCTGGCCATCGACTACGGTGCCGGTCGGGCCGAACGCCCCGACGACGAGCCCTCGCTGATCGTGGTGGCCGTGCCGCCCGACGTGACGGCCGACGTCGTGCAGCGCGAACTCGAATCGCATCCGGATGCCGTGGTCACCGACGTCGCGAGCGTGAAGCTCGAACCGTTGCGCACCCTTCGCGAACGAGGGGTCGATCTCACGCACTACATCGGCTCGCACCCCATGGCCGGGCGCGAGCGCGGGGGAGCGATCTCAGCCCGAGCCGACATCTTCGTCGGCCGCCCGTGGGTCGTCTGCCGCGACGGTGAGACCTCGGCCTACGACCTCTCGCTCGTCGAAGGCCTCGCCCTCGACCTCGGGGCGACGCTCCTCGAGATGACGCCCGAAGAGCACGACGAGTCCGTCGCGCTCATGTCGCACGTGCCGCAGCTAGTGGCGAGCCTGCTCGCCGGTCGCTTCGTCACGGCCCCCGACGGATCGCTTCGTCTCGCGGGCCAGGGCGTGCGCGACACGACGCGCATCGCGGCATCCGCCCCCGAACTGTGGGTGCAGATCCTCGGAGCGAACGCGGCCCCCGTGGTCGCCGTGCTCGACGAGCTCGCGTCCGACCTCACCGAGGTGGCCGCAGCGCTGCGCGACCCCGACGCCCCCGGCGCCCGTCGCGCGGTGGCCGACACCATCCGCCGCGGCAACGAGGGCGTCGAGCGCCTGCCCGGCAAGCACGGCCAGAACCGCCGCTTCGATACGTTCGTCGTCATGATCGACGACACCTCCGGCCAGCTGGGACGCTTGTTCGGCGAACTCGGCGACCTCGACGTGAACGTCGAAGACCTGCGTCTCGAGCACTCACCGGGGGCTCCCTTCGGTCTGGCCGAGATCAGCGTCGTCCCCGACGCCGTCCGCCGAGCCGTCGACGGGCTCGAGCAGCGCGGATGGCGGATTGCGAGCACCACCCATGACTGATCCGACCCCCGCCCTCTTCCGCCCCGGCCTCGCCGCGCCCGGCTTCGCGGCCCCCGCCGAGGGCTCGGCATCCGCCCCCGTCATCGTCGCGATCGACGGTCCCGCCGGCAGCGGCAAGTCGAGCGTCTCGAAGGCGACGGCGGCCCGTCTCGGCTACGGATTCCTCGACACCGGCGCCGCCTACCGCGCCCTCGCCTGGCACGCCCTCGAGCACGGGGTCGACACCTCCGACTCCACCGCGGTGCTCGAGGTGTTCGGCGACTTCGACTACGCGATCTCGCTCGACACCACCGACCGCTGGGTGCGCGTCGGCGGCGTCGACGTGACGACCGCGATCCGCGAGCCGCGCGTGACCGACGCCGTCAGCGGGGTCGCTCGCGTGGGCGCCGTGCGTCAGGCCGTGAACCAGCTGTTCCGCCGGCTCGTGGCATCCGCCGCTCTTCGGGGCGTGGTCGTCGAGGGCCGCGACATCACCACGGTGGTGTTCCCCGACGCCCCCGTGCGCATTCTGCTGACGGCCGCCCCCGAGGTGCGCGCCGCGCGCCGCAGCGCCGAGCTCACCGACCAGGACGCCGCCAAGGTGGCCGCTGCGCTGCACAAGCGCGACGCCGCCGATTCCACGGTCGTCGACTTCCTCACCGCCGCCGAAGGCGTCGAGGTCGTCGATTCGACCCACCTCGATTTCGAACAGACCGTCGACGCCGTGTTGAACGTCGTCGACTCCACGATGGGAGCCCGCGATGGGCGTTGAAGACGAGTACGAAGGCGGGCCCGACCAGCTCGCCGAAAAGATGGAGAACCTCGACGAGGTGCTCGCCGAACAGCGGGCCGAAGCGCTGCGCGCGGGCCTGGCCGACTTCGACCTCGATGAGGACGACGCCGAGCTGCTCGCGGGCCTGGCCTCGGGTGACGGAGAGATCGAGTTCCTGCCGGCGCTGCCGGTGGTCGCGATCGTCGGTCGCCCGAACGTCGGCAAGTCGGCGCTGGTGAACCGCATCCTGGGCCGCCGCGAGGCCGTCGTCGAAGACACCCCCGGTGTCACCCGCGACCGCGTGACCTACAAGGCCGAATGGCTCGACCGCCGGTTCTCGCTGGTCGACACCGGCGGGTGGGAGCCCGACGCGAAGGGCATCGACCGCTCGGTGGCCGCACAGGCCGAGGTCGCGATCGACCTCGCCGACATCGTGCTGTTCGTGGTGGATGCCACGGTGGGGGCGACCTCGACCGACGAGCACGTCGTGAAGCTGCTGCGCAAGAGCGGCAAGCCGGTGTTCCTCATCGCCAACAAGGTCGACGACGCGCGCCAGGAGCCCGAGGCCACGGCCCTGTGGAACCTCGGACTCGGCGAGCCGCACCCGGTCTCGGCGATCCACGGTCGCGGCGTCGCCGACCTGCTCGACGAGATCATGAAGGTGCTGCCCGAGGTCTCGGCCGTCGCCAAATACGAGATCGGCGGCCCCCGCCGCGTCGCGATCCTCGGCCGCCCGAACGTGGGCAAGTCGTCGCTGCTGAACAAGGCCGCCGGTGAAGAGCGCGTCGTCGTCAACGAGCTCGCGGGCACCACCCGCGATCCGGTCGACGAGGTCGTGGAACTCGGTGGCAAGCTCTGGACGCTCGTCGATACCGCCGGCATCCGTCGCCGCGTGCACCTGTCGCAGGGCGCCGACTTCTACGCGTCGCTGCGCACCTCGACCGCGCTGGAGAAGTCGGAGGTCGCGGTCGTCGTGCTCGACGTGTCGCAGCCGATCAGCGTGCAAGACCTGAACATCATCGACCTCGTGCTCGAGTCGGGTCGCGCGCTCGTGCTGGCGTTCAACAAGTGGGACCGCCTGAGCGACGACGACATGGAGAACCAGGACCGTCGCCGCTACCTCGAGCGCGAGATCGAGCAGGACCTCGCGCACGTCGCGTGGGCCCCGCGCGTGAACATCTCGGCCCGCACCGGTCGTCACCTCGACAAGCTCGTGCCCGCTCTCGAGCAGGCGCTCGAGTCGTGGGACACCCGCATTCCGACCGGAAAGTTCAACGCCTTCCTGTCGGAGCTCGTCGCCGAGCACCCGCACCCCCTGC
Source organism: Microbacterium algihabitans (assembly GCF_032464975.1). Lineage (NCBI taxonomy): Bacteria > Bacillati > Actinomycetota > Actinomycetes > Micrococcales > Microbacteriaceae > Microbacterium > Microbacterium algihabitans. The sequence goes on along the minus strand of NZ_JAWDIU010000007.1, from coordinate 175,514 downwards.
GCGGAGGCAAGCAGCCGCGCATCCTGTTCGGCACGCAGGCGGCCACGCGCCCGCCGACCTTCGTGCTGTTCACGACCGGGTTCCTCGACCCGGGCTACCGCCGGTTCATCCAGCGACGCCTGCGCGAGATCTACGGCTTCGAGGGCACCCCGATCGTGCTCAACATGCGCATCCGCGAGAAGCGCCAGCGCTGAGTCGCGTCGCGAGCGCCCCGTCCCCGTCGTGGGGCGGGGCGCTTTCGCGTGTGGCGGGATGCCTGTCTGGCCGTCGTGGCTCCGCGTGCGGGCGGGTTCGCGGGCCGGGACTTCTCGCGAGACTGCATCTCGCTGACATCTCCGTTGCAGGTTGACACGGGTTTTGCCAGCGAGATGCAGTCTCGCGTGCCGTGCCGTGCCGTGCCGTGCCGGGCGCGGGGCGCGGGGCGCGGGCGCTGGGCGCTGGGCCGCGGGACCGCGCAGGCGCAAGCGGGCCCCGGCCCGACCGGGCGGTCGATACAGTGCTCTCGTGACGGCGCCGCCGTGGCATCCGCCCTCTGCTTCGCCGGGAGACCTCATGACCACCGCCGCGCCGCCCCTCGACCAGCCGTATTACGGGGCGCCGTTGGGCGCCGCGATCCGCCGCGTCTTGGCGAAGTACGCGACGTTCCCCGGACGCGCGAGCCGCAGCGAGTACTGGTGGTGGGTGCTGACCGCCGCCGTCGTGGGCACGGTGCTGAATGCGTTGCCCACGCTGACCGACGGCATCCGGATCGAAGCCGACGGCTCGACGACCATCACCGGTCCGCTCGGGGTGATCCTCGGGTTGATCTGGCTGGTGTGGGCCCTCGCGACGATCGTGCCGACCCTGGCGGTGCTGGTGCGGCGCCTGCACGACACGGATCGCAGCGGATTCTGGATCTTCATCGGGCTGATCCCGCTCGTCGGACCGGTGATCCTGCTCGTCTTCACGGTGCAGGCATCGCGCCCCGGGGGAGCGCGTTTCGATCGCTGACCGGCGCAAAGTGCCCGCGCGCGACCGACCGAGTCGATAAGGTTCACTCGCGCCGGTGACGTCATCGGCGTGCATTGCACTCGCCATCGTGTCAGGGGGACACACATGACCACTGCTTCTTCCGCCGTTCCGCTCAGCCAGCCGTACTACGGCGCACCGATCGGAGCCGCGGTCCAGCGCTTCTTCAAGAAGTACGCCACCTTCAGCGGGCGAGCCAGCCGCAGCGAGTTCTGGTGGTGGATCCTCGCCAACGCCGTGATCACGTTCGTGCTCAGCATGCTCGCGCTGATCACGGGCGGTGGCGGCGGTGTCGACGCTGCGGGCAACCCGGTGCCGCCGAGCGGCCTGGGCCTGGTGTTCCTGATCGTGCTGTTCCTCTGGGGCCTCGCGACGATCGTGCCGCACCTCGCCCTTCTCGCCCGTCGCCTGCACGACAGCAACCGCAGCGGATTCTGGATGTTCATCGCCTTCGTTCCGCTCGTCGGCGGCATCATCCTGCTGGTGTTCGAACTCCTGCCGTCCGACCCGCAGGGCGCGCGTTTCGACGCCTGAGCCCGTCGACCGAACGCCCCGGCTCCCGCGTGGAGTCGGGGCGTTCGTCGCGTGCGGGGCGGGGCGGATGCCGTAGCAGCGGGCGATCGCGCGCGCGCGGTGCGCGGTGCGCGGTGCGCGGTGCCGGGGTGTCGAGGGTGCGGTGTCGGTGCGCGGTCGCTGGAGTTCGCCGAGACTGCATCTCGCTGACGAAACCGTTGCAGGTTGTCGCGGGTTTGTCAGCGAGTTGCCGTCTCGCGGGTCTCGTGCGGCCGCGCCCGGGGCCTCGGCAGGCTCAGGCCGGAGCCGCGGGGCGCACCAGCGCCGTGCGGTCGGGCTCGGCGAAGCCGAACTGCCGGTACAGACCGTGGGCGTCGCTGGTGAACAGCGTCCAGCGGAAGTGCGGGCCGGGACCCTCGTCGATCATGCGCGAGACGATCGCCTTGCCCAGGCCGTGACCGCGATGTCCTTCGACCACGAAGACGTCGGCGAGATACGCGAAGCCGACCCCGTCGGAGATCGCTCGGGCGAAGCCCACGAGCCGGCCACTGTCGCAGTGGTACGCGGCAACGACGCGCCACGCGCTGTCGAGTTGCGCCTCGACATCGGCTCGGGTGCGCCAGCGCCCCCAGTACGCCTCGGTGCTCAGCCAGGTCCACACGGCATCCCGGTCGATGCGTTCGGGGTCGTCGTCGAGGTCGTAGTCCACCGATCCAGTGTCGCGGCGGCGGCGTTCGAGGCGCGATGTGACGCGCGGCGGAGCTGCGACGCGGCGGGTGTGCCAGGCTGGAGGGGATGACGATCGAGCCTCCCGCCCCGGGTGAACCGCGGCGTCCGCACGGGCCCCGTGACCCCGGCGATGCGTGGGTCGTCGCGCCCACGGGCGAGAAGTACTGGGGCCGCTTCGGTGCCGCGGGTCTGCTGGCCCTCGATCCCGTCCGCGGCGTGCTGCTGCAGCACCGCGTGTCGTGGAGTCACTTCGGCGACACCTGGGCGCTGCCCGGCGGTGCGCGTCACGAGGGCGAGTCCGCCCGCGACGGCGCGCTGCGCGAGTCGGGGGAAGAGGCGGGAGTCCCGGCGGATGCCGTGAGCCCGCGGTTCGAGAGCGTGCTCGACCTCGGCATCTGGTCGTATTCCACGTTGGTCGCCGACGTGACCACGCCGTTCGAGCCCGTCATCAGCGACCCCGAGAGCGTCGCGCTCGAGTGGGTTCCGGTCGATCAGGTTGACGACCTGCCGCTGCATCCGGGTTTCGCGGACTCGTGGCCGGCCCTGCGCGCGGCCCTCGCCTCGCGACCCGCGATCGTCGTCGACGTCGCGAACGTGATGGGCGCGGTGCCCGACGGCTGGTGGAAAGACCGCGCCGGAGCTGCGACCCGTCTCGTCACCAAGGCCTCGCGACTCGCCGAGCGGGGGGTGGATGCCGAGGCACTCGGGCTTTCGGCAACGCGCTGGTTCCCGTCGATCACGGCTGTGCTCGAGGGCCAGGCCCGGTCGGCGGAGCCTGTCGCACCCGCGATTGATGTGCGGCACGCGCCGGGCGAGGGCGACGACGAGATCGTGGCCGTTGTTCGCGAGCTGGTCGCTCAGCACCGACCGGTCGTCGTCGTGACGAGCGACCGCGAGCTCGCGACGCGCGTCGAGGAGCTCGGCGCGGTCGTCCAGGGAGCGCGCTGGTTGCTGGAGCAGCTCGACTGACCCGCGCGCGGGTCGGGAGGTGGCTGCCCTTCGACAGGCTCGGGGACGTGGGTTACCGCGCGCGGGTGGGGAGGTGGCTGAGCTTGTCGAAGCCTCCGGTCCCTTCGACAGGCTCAGGGACCTGGGTTACCGCGGGTGGGGAGGTGGCTGAACTTGTCGAAGCCTCCGGTCCCTTCGACAGGCTCAGGGACCTGGGTTACCGCGGGTGGGGAGGTGGCTGAGCTTGTCGAAGCCCCCGGTCCCTTCGACAGGCTCAGGGACCTGGGTTACTGCGGGCAGGTGGGGAGGTGGCTGAGCTTGTCGAAGCCTCCGGCCCTTCGACAGGCTCAGGGACCTGGGTGACTGCGGGCAGGTGGTGGGGTGGCTGAGCTTGTCGAAGCCCCGGTCCCTGCGATCAGTCGAGCTCGCGGCCACGCAGCTTCTCGATGTCACGCCGGTCGCGCTTCGTGGGGCGTCCGGCACCGCGATCGCGCACGGGCACGAACGGCATGCTCTCCTTCGACGGCGGCGGGGGAGTGCGATCGTCGACGGACTCCGCGACCAGGGCAGCGCCGACGCGTTTCGCGATCGTCTTCTTCACCACGAGGATGCGGTCGAAGCCCTGGATACGCACCCGCAACTCATCGCCCGGCCGCACCGGCTGCGCGGCCTTGGCCCGTTCGCCGTTGACGCGCACGTGACCGGCGCGGCACGCGGTCGTCGCCGCGGACCGGGTCTTGTAGACGCGCACGGCCCAGAGCCACGCGTCGACGCGCGCGGTGGTGGGGGCATCGGTCATGTCAGATCCTCGGTGGGCGAACCTCCATCGTAGGTCGGGCGGTCAGTCGCGCAGCGCTAAGGAGACGAGCGCGCGATCCGGCTTGGGTCGATCGACGACGTCGAAGCCGGCGTCCTCGAACACCGACACCGTGCCGCGGTACAGCTGGTTTGCCGACCTTTTCGAGACGGCGGGGTCGAGGGGGTACGCCTCGACGACTCGTGCCCCGGCGTCGCGGGCGGTCGTGACCGCGGCATCCAGCAGCTTCTTCATCAACCCCTGACCGCGGTGGGCCGTGCGGATGACGAAGCACGACACCGCCCACACGTCGTCGGCGTCGAGCGGCTCGGCCGTGGAGGTCGTCACGTCGCGGGTGCGCAGGAGTCGCGCCTGATCGGTGCGGAGGCCGACGCGCACCCATCCTGCCGGTTCTCCGTCGACATAGGCGATGAGCCCAGGGGGCCGCTCGCCCTGCATCTCGGTGCGGAAGCGTTCGGTGAGCTGCTCGCGGGAGTTCTTCTCGAACTCCGCGTTGGTGAGCAGCCACCATTGGCACTGGCATCCGGGACCATCGCCGCTGTCGAGCGCGACCTCGGCGTCGTCGAAGCGGTCGGAGGTCGCGGGCAGGATCTCGATCGTCATGTCGGCGACCGTAGCGAGGGGGTCCGACATCGACAAGGGGGCGGCCACACGCCCGGGCCGTGCGCTGGTTCGCGGCACTGTCGGCGAGGGGCTAATATAGGGGAGTTGCCCGCTCGCGGGTAACGGGATGTGGCGCAGCTTGGTAGCGCACTTGACTGGGGGTCAAGGGGTCGCAGGTTCAAATCCTGTCATCCCGACAGATCGGGCCGGAATCCTTCGGGATTCCGGCCCTTCGTCGTTTCACGCGCGAAGCGCGCGGCAAGCGCACGCATGGTCCGCCGAACGTCCCGCTTCGTGTCACCCCAGGTTGAGCAGCGCGAGGACCGTCACGATCGCGACGCACGACGCGATCAGCATGACCCACTCGGCCCTGCTGCTCGTGGCGCCGGCGCCCGGGGCCGGCGGGAGGCCGAGTTGTTCGCGAAAGCGCGCCTGTTCGGCATCCAGTTCCTCCCGCCACACGTGCGCACCGGGGTCCCAGCGGGCCAGGCTCATGGTGGACCGGAGCAGTTGGTCCTCGACCTCGTCGAGGCGACGGAGAGCCGCCGCGCGATCCTCGGCGTTCACGAGGTCGCATCCATGAACGAGATCACGAGACCGGGTCCTGATCCCGCTCGGCCGCCTCGTAGCGAGCGGCACGCGCGAGCGCCTCGTCGGCGTCGCGGTTCCGCTCGCGTCGCACCGACCAGATGAGGGAGGCAACGGCCACAGCGATGACGATGACCGCGAGGACCCATAGCCCGTTCACCGCGAGCACGAACGCGACGACCGTCAACGCGGAGAGCGGAACGGTCGGAAGCACGATCCGCTTCACCTCGGCATTCGTCATCCCCATGTCCCCAGCCAACAGGTCGCGTGCGCGGTAAGTCCAGCCATTGACCCCCGGCGACGCGGCCGCGTAGGCGGCTGCGAAACCAGTAGGACGCCCCACCATCCACCCGCCCCGCCGCCACGAACAATCGACGTGGCACAGACAGACGCTCGTGAGTTCCTGATCAACGTGATCGATCGGGCCGCGGCAACAGGACGACCTTTCTGGGACGCGACGCCCGAAGAGCGTGCGGCGGTGCGCGAGCGCTTCGGCACTCCCGCGGCGGCCATCCGCGCTTCGCGACACCCGTGCGATGACGGGCAGGGTGTCGTCGCGGCCGACCTCTTCCTCAGCACCGCAATCCTCGTCGAGGTCGCCGTCGACCTCCTTCACGAGGATGGGGCGGGGCGTTCGCGCCAGGAGGCGACAGCGGCGTTGCGCCAGCGGGTCCACGCGCTGTTGGGGTAACGCCTCGCAGCGTCTCCCGGATCGGCGTGACCCGGTGCGGCAGAGTGGACGCATGCTCACCGCCGCAGAACACGAGGAACTGACGGTTTTGCGCGCCCGCGCCTACGGCCGGGGTGCGGACGCGCAGCCTCCGCTCACAGACGAGCACGTCGAGCGACTGCAGGAGCTCGAACACCGCGCGCGGACGACGGCCCGCGGGGAGGCGCCCGCGGATCGAGACCCCGACCCCGAGTCCGACCCCGAGCCCGACCCCGACCCGGAGTCCGAGCTCCGCCCCGCGAATACCGGGCGCGGCCTGAGCAGACGACGCATTGCGATCCTCACCACTGCTGCGCTCGCTCTGGGCCTGCTGGCAGGGATCGTCATCGGAACGACCCTGCCGACGCTGCGCAGCGCGGCGGACATCCCGGAGCTGCGATACGCCGCGACGGGCGAAGACACATTCCCCATTCCGGAGGCCATGGGGTTGTTGGATGCCGACACCGTTCGCTACGTCGCCTTCTTGGACGACAGTGTGATCTACATCGGGCGCCAGCCCGACCAGCCCGACGAAGTGTGCCTGGCCGTGGTGCAGACGAATACCGGCGGCAATCAGACGACGGCGCAGTGCGGTGCCGCCGACGTCACGGCCCAGGCGAGCGACGACACATGGGTGGTCATCGGGCAGCCCGACACGACCAAGATGAACAACATCGTTCTCGGTCGCTTCGACGCCCGCCAGCTCTCGCCGAGCGTCACCGCATACGTCCTGCGCGACTGAGCGTCGCCGCCCCGGAATACGACCCCCAAGCGGCCCCAGCCTGGCAATCGCCTGGGCAATCGCCCCTGTTCACAGCCACGACCCGCGTGATTCCGGGGCTCGGCACCGCGAAGTATTCGCGATCGCGCATACGCCCCCAGTAGCGTCGCGAACAAGTCCTCGGCATCCGCCTTCGGCTTCGGGCCGCTACGGTCACCCCCACCCGAGGAGCACGCAATGGCTGCACCCGTCATCGAGTCCCGGATGGGGCCGATCCGTCAGACCTACAAGGGGACGACGGACTTCCCGCCCATGGCGAAGGCCTACACCGAGCTCTCGCAGGTCGTGCGCGAAACGGGCCTGCTGGTCCGCGCCCGCCGCTTCTACGCGATGGTCGGGGCCGTGCTCACCCTCGGCTTCGCCGGCTGCGTCACTGGTTTCATCCTGCTCGGCGACAGCTGGTTCCAGCTGCTCATCGCCGCGGCGCTCGGCATTCTGCTCACCCAGGTGGCGTTCCTCGCCCACGAGGCCGCGCACAAGCAGATCTTCGCCTCGGGCAAGGCCAATGACCGTCTGGCGCTGTGGCTCGCTGCCGGCGTCGTCGGCATGAGCCTGTCGTGGTGGACCTCGAAGCACACCCGCCACCACGCCAACCCCAACCGCGTGGGCAAAGACCCCGACATCGAGATCGACACGATCTCGTTCATCGAGGTCGACGCCGCCAAGGCGCGCGGCCTGCAGCGCTGGATCACGCAGCGCCAGGGCTGGGCGTTCTTCCCCCTGCTTACGCTCGAGGGCGCCAACCTCCACTACATCGGTCTGCGCCACCTGCTCTCGAAAGAGCCGGTCAAGGGCCGCTGGACCGAGCTGGGCCTCATCGCCCTCCGCTTCGCGATCTTCGTCGCTCCGGTGTTCGTCTTCCTGCCGCTCGGCATGGCCTTCGCCTTCGTCGGCGTGCAGCTCGCCGTGTTCGGGCTGTACATGGGCGCCTCGTTCGCCCCGAACCACAAGGGCATGGCCGTCATCGCGCCCGACGCGAAGCTCGACTTCTTCAGCAAGCAGGTGCGCACCTCGCGCAACATCACCGGCTGCTGGTGGGCCACGTGGCTCATGGGTGGCCTGAACTACCAGATCGAGCACCACCTGTTCCCGAACATGCCGCGCCCGCACCTCAGCAAGGCCCGCGCGATCGTCAAGGAGCACAGCCAGACGCTCAACGTCCCCTACGTCGAGACCACGCTGCTGCAGTCGTACGGCATCGTCATCCAGTACCTCAACCGGGTGGGTCTCGCGGCCCGCGACCCGTTCGAGTGCCCGATGACCTCGGCGGCCGCCCGCGCCTGACGTTCTCTGATCCACCACGCCGGAGGGGCCTCGCACAGAGCGGGGCCCCTCCGGCGTTACCGATGGAGCCCCGCTGCGAGATGGTCGAGCCGAGTGGTCAGCCGCTGAACGGCTTCAGCTCGGAGTCCACCCCGGTGGAGGTTCCGGATGCCGGCTCCGCGGCGTACTGCGCCAGCGACAGCTCCCGCGAGTCGTTCCACCCGCGTCGGGCTCGCACGATCGTGAAGCCCTGGCCGCGGAGGTCGCGCGCGAAATCCGCGGTGAGCGGGTGGTGCGGGACCTTCTGCCAGCCGCCGGGAATGCGATAGGCGTGAGTGGCGGTACGCGGTCGAGTCATGGTGTCCTCCTGACGAAAACCCCTCGGGGCCACGTCGTTGGAGCGGGGTGGCCAACCCTACGCCGGCTCCGGCGCGCTGTCTGTCCCCCGTTCGGTGGTGTAGGGCCGATCGCGCGTCGCCGACAATGGTCGGGTGACAACCGCGCGCATCATCGTCCTCTTCCTGCTCGCCGCCGTGGCCGAGATCGGGGGAGCGTGGCTGATCTGGCAGGCCGTGCGCGAGAACCGCGGATGGTGGCTCGCGCTTCTGGGCATCGTCGCGCTGGGGGCGTACGGATTCATCGCGGCGCTGCAGCCCGACGCGCAGTTCGGCCGGGTGCTCGCAGCCTACGGCGGGGTGTTCGTCGCGGGATCGCTGGCGTGGGGCATCGTCGTCGACGGGTTCAAGCCGACGACGTGGGACTACGTCGGCTCGGCCGTCGCCCTGGTGGGGGCGGCGATCATCGTGTTCGCCCCGTCGGCGGACACGGCCGGCACCTGACGCGCGGTCAGCTCGGAACGGTCGGTGCGCCCGTGCGCTGCGGCGGATAGTCGCGGAGCGAGATCTCGCGGGTGTCGAACATGCCGCGTCGCGCGCGCACCATGGTGAATCCCTGATGGCGCAGTTCTTCGGCCACCTCCGGGGTCAAGGTCTCGTGGGAGGTCTTCTCCCAGCCGCCGCCGAGCGAGTACACATGTGTCACAGTGCGAGGTTTGGTCACGGTCTACCCCCTTCGAGGGAACCGTAGTCCTCGAAAGACCAGTAGTACCGATATTTTCCCTATGCGTAATCTGGGTATCGATTGCCGGACGCAGACATTCAACGTCTCGACTGATGAGTAGTTAGCTAGGCGTACTTTCCCGCTCCTGTCAAGGACCGTTTCCGCTCCAGGCAGGTCAGCCACACTCGATCCATGCAGAACGACAACGCGCCTCACGAGGGCATCGCCGACGACTTCGCCGCCTCCGACACCGCACGTCCCTTCGGGTCGTATCTGTCGGTGATCAACGGCGGCGAGTAGTCGTCCGGAACCTCCGCTAAGGGGTTCGATACGAGAGGGCCGGATGCCATGGCATCCGGCCCTCTTGCGTTCAAGGAACTGCGGTCACTCGTAGCGGAGCGACTCGACCGGATCCGCCCGGGCAGCCCGTGCCGCGGGGAGACTGCCGGCCAGGAACGCGATCGCCATGATCGCCACCGTCGTAACCAGGATCGACGTCGGATCGAACGCGATCAGCTGCAGCCCCGGCAGGTCGCTGAACAGGCTCTGACCGAGCTGTGCGCTCACCGCGGTGCCGACCGCGATCGCCACCGCGGCGCCGATGAAGCTGCCGAGCAATCCCAGGAACACCGCTTCGAGGCTGAAGAGCGAGAACACCCGCCCGCTGCCCATGCCCATCGCCTTCATCAGCCCGATCTCACGGGTGCGCTCCTGCACCGACATCAGCAGGGTGTTGACGATGCCGAAGCTCGCCGCCAGCAACGCGATCACGGCGAACGCGTTCAGCACGAGCACGATGCCGTCGATCACGGCCTTGAAGGTGCCCAGCTGATCCGAAACGGTCTGGCCGGTGTATCCGGCATCCGTGAGCGTCGTCTTGATCTCGTCGATCTGCGCCGCGGTGGCCGTCGGCGACACGAAGGCGCTCGCGCTGGCGTACCGGTCGAGCTGGTCGGAGGGCACGCCGGTGTTCTGCGCGGCGAACAGGGCGTCTTCGAGGGCGGGATTGGTGGTGAGGGAGGTGGCGTTGGCGAAGGCGCCCTCGGTCACGCCGGTGATCGTCGCCTCCACCAGGTGCGGGGTGCGCACCGGATCCGACACGGCGACGGTGAGGGTGGCCCCGACCGCGTCATCGGCGCTCGAGAACCCGAGCGGCGAGACGAGCGACTCGGGGATCGCCGTCTGCAGGGTCGTGCTCGAACCGTCGGGCGCCGTTCCGGCCGCCAGCTGCGGGGTCTGACCGCTGATCAGCGAGCCCGCCGACGCGACGTAGGGCTGCCCTCCGTCGTACTGCACGAAGTCGATCTTCACGGCCTTCGCGGGGACGACCCGCTCGATGCCCGACAGGCCCTCGATGGTCGAGATGTCGGCATCCGTCAGCGCCGAGACGGCCGTGCTCGCGCCCGGTCGACCGGGGTTCGTGGTGCCGCCGGCGACCGAGTCGGGGTCATATTTCTGAGGGGCTCCGGATGCCGCATCGCTCGTGCTCGTCTTCGTCACCGTGAGCACGTCGCCGGCACCGATCGCCGAGACCGTGTCGTCGATGAACCGGTTGATGCCCGTGCCGAGCCCGTTGGTCAGGGTGAGGGTGAACGCGCCGACGAAGATCGCGAGGACGGTCAGGATCGTGCGGGTCTTCGAGCGGAACGTGTTGGCCGCCGCGGTGGCGACGAGGTCGGTGGTCTTCATGCCGCACTCCGTTCTTCGGCGACGATCACGCCGTCGCGGATCTGTACGCGGCGATCGCAGCGCGCGGCGAGGTCTTCGTCGTGCGTGACGACGATGAGGGTGATGCCGTGCTCGCGGTTGAGGCGGAACAAGATGTCTTCGACGACGGCGCCGGTGGCGGTGTCGAGATTGCCCGTGGGCTCGTCGGCGAAGATCACCTGCGGGTCGTTCACGAGGGCGCGGGCGATGACCGCGCGCTGCTTCTGGCCGCCCGAGAGGGCCGTGGCCTTGTTCTTCGCCTTGTCCTGCATGTCGAGCTCGGCCAGGGCCGCCAGTCCCCGACGCTTGCGCTCGGCCCGGCCGACCCCGGCGATCTTCAGCGGCAGCACGACGTTGTCGAGTACCGAGGCGTTCGGGGTGAGGAAGAACTGCTGGAACACGAAGCCGAACGTCTTGTTGCGGGTGCGGTTCAGTCGACGACCGCGGAGGGTCGCCGCATCCGTTCCCTCCAAGACCACCGAGCCGGTGGTGGGGGCGTCCATGAGGGCGAGCAGGTGCATGAGGGTGGATTTGCCCGAGCCGCTCTTGCCGACGATCGCGATGCTCTCGCCGCGTCGGATGTCGAGCGACACTCCGCGCAGCGCGTCGAAGCGCGCCGAGCCGCGGCCGTACGACTTGTGCAGGTCCACGACGGAGAAGAGCGGGGGAGGAGGTTCGGTGGTCATGGCTCCACTGTCGTCGCGCGGGCTCGCCGCCGCGTCGCTCCGCGGGGGTGCGGGCATACCCCGGTGGGGGGAGATCTCGTCTGCCCCGAGCGGGCGATGGTCAGACGCTCGCGTGCGCGTCAGACTGGGACGATGCGACCCGACCCGACGACGGACTCCGCGCCGCGTCTGATCCCGGCCGGTCGCGCGTGGCTGCTCGACGTCGTCGCCGCGATCCTCGTGATCGCGCCGGTCTTCGCCCCCGTGCCGTTCCCCGAGCTGCGCCCGTCGAGCCCGCTCGTCTACGCGATCGCGATCGTGCCCGCGCTGCTGCTGCCGTTGCGGCGGCGCTGGCCGCGCACGGTGCTGCTGGCGTGCATCGCGCTGTACGTCACCGCGCTCGTGCTCGGCACGCTGCTGCCCGGGGTCGCGCTGTCGATGGTGATCGCCTCCTACGGCATGGCCGACCGGCTCACACGGCGCGAGGCCGCCCCGGTGGCGATCCCGGCGGTGGTGGGCCTGGTCGGGGTGAGCATCGTGATCGAGCTCACGACGGGGCTCGACACCCGCTTTCTCCAGGTCGGGCTCATGGTGACGCTCGCGGGCGCGCTGGGCGACGCCGCCCGCTCCCGCCGCGCTTACGTCGAGGCCGTGATCGAACGCGCCCGCCGCGCCGAGCAGACGCGCGAGGCCGAGGCCCGGCGCCGGGTCACCGAGGAACGTCTGCGCATCGCCCGCGACCTGCACGACGCCGTCGCGCACCGCATCTCAGTCATCAGCCTGAACGCGGGAGTGGCGTCGTCGACGCTCGAGACGCGGCCCGAGCGCGCCCGCGAGGCGCTGGCGACCATCCGCACCGCCTCGCGCGACGTGCTCAGCGAGATCGGATCCCTGCTCACCGTGCTGCGCGCGCCCGACGAATCCGCTCCGCGCGAGCAGCCCGGCCTCGCGCGCCTCGCAGACGTCGTGGAGTCGGTGCGTGTCGCGGGGTGGGACGTCGTCGTCCGCGATGAGCTCGACCGCGACGACCCGGCCGACGCGCTGCCCCTCTCGGTCGACATCGTCGCCTACCGCGTCGTGCAAGAGGGACTGACCAACGCCCTCAAGCACGGCACCGCGCGTCGCGCGCACGTGCTGCTGCGCCGCGACGGCGACGAGATCGAGATCGTGGTCACCAACCCCCTCGACCGCACGCCCGAGACCGCGTCTCCCTCCGGCTTCGGCCTCGTCGGTCTGCGCGAACGCGTCGAGTCGGTGGGCGGTCACCTCGATGCCGGGCTCGCCCCCGGCGGCTACCGTCTCGCCGCGCGTCTTCCCCTCGCCGTCACCCCCGGAGGTGTCCGATGACCCGCGTGCTCGTGGTCGACGACCAAGCCCTCATCCGCACCGCCGTGCGCGACCTTCTCGATGCCGCGCCCGGCATCGAAGTGGTGGGCGAAGCCGTCGACGGAGAAGAAGCGGTCGCGCTCGCGGCATCGCTGCGGCCCGACGTGGTGGTGTGCGACATCCGCATGCCGCGCCTGGACGGCATCGAGGCCACTCGTCTCATCTGCGCCGACCCCGCCCTCGCCGAGACGCGCGTGCTCATCCTCACCACGTTCGAGGAAGACGACTACGTCGTCGCGGCCCTGCGGGCGGGGGCCAGCGGCTTCATCGGCAAGGGAGCCGAGCCCGACGAGATCGTGCACGCGGTGCTCGCCGTCGACGACGGCGGCGCCCTGCTGTCGCCGGTGGCGACCCGGGCGATGATTGAGAGGTACGTGCGCCGCGTCGAGCCGGCGGCCCCGCGGGACGCCCCGTCACTGGCGATGCTGACCGAGCGCGAGCGCGAGGTGCTGCTGCACGTCGCGCGCGGCCGGTCGAACGACGAGGTCGCGGCCGCGCTGTTCATCTCGCCGCACACCGCGAAGACCCACGTGAAGAACACGATGCTCAAGCTCGGCGCCCACGACCGCGCGCAGCTGGTGATCGCGGCCTACGAGAGCGGGCTGCTCGTTCCGGGGGAGGGCGCGTGACGCCCTCGGCCCGCGCCGGATCGAGAGAGCGGATGCCATGACCCGGCCGACCTTCGAGATCGACGGAGCGGCGGTGCACGGCATCGCGTCGCTCTACGTTGAACTGAACCGCGTCTTCATGCCCGACGAGGACTGGACCCTCGGCGAGAGCCTCGATGCGCTCGACGACCTGCTGTACGGCGGCTTCGGCGATCTGCGCGGGGCCGAGCCGGTGCGGGTGGTGTGGCGCGACGCCGAGGTCGCGCGCGGGGCGCTCGGCGTCGAGACCACGCGGGAGTACTACCGCGCGAAGCTGGAACGCCCCGAGGTGTACGCCGCACCTCCCGCGCAGCGTGCGCTCGACGCGCTCGACGCCGGTCGCGGCGAGACGTACTTCGAGCTGGTGCTGCGGGTGTTCCGCGATCATCGCAACATCGAGCTCGTGCTCGCTTGAGCGCGACGGGCCTCAGTCGACGAGCGCTCCGCCCTCGCGCCAGTACCCGAGGAACGACACCCGTTCGCGCGCGACGCCGAGCTCGCGGACCAGCACGCGACGCGCCGCGGTCACCACACCCGACTCCCCGGCCAACCAGGCGTAATCGACCTCCGTCGAGCCCCACGCGCGGACGGCCGCCTCTGTCTCGCCGCGGCCGACGACGCGCACGTCGACCTGGTCGCCCAGCGCCGACACGGTGACGTCGTCGGCGGCATCGCCGATCTCGACGATCGCGACCCCCTGCGCCTGCGCCGGGAGGGCGGCGGCGATGTTGCGGACCGCGGGGATCGCCGTCTCGTCGGCGACGAGCAGAAAGGTGCCGAGTGCGGGCGGCTGCCAGTGGATGCCGTACCCCGTCCACCCGTTGCGCGCATCGGGGCCCGTGATGACGAGCGTCTCGCCGATCTCCGCGGTGCGCGCCCAGCGCGAGGCGGGGCCCTCGGGGGAGTGCAGGTAGAAGTCGACGTCGATCTCGCCGGCCTCGGGCCGGATCGCGGCGGGGGTGTACGTGCGCAGGACGTTGCGCTCGTCGACCGGCAGGGCCTTCCAGCGGGCGTACCAGTCGGAGGGGTGGGGCGTCGGCTCGGCGAGCAGACCGAAGTCGGCGAGGCCGCCGCCGGGCAGCGGGAGCACGAGTTTGATGCGCTGGTCCGCACCCCACGGGGCGAAGTGCCGCAACGTCTCGCCGCCGAAGGTGAGGCGCAGGAAGTGCGGCGAGAGCGCTCGGCGGGCACGAACGGCCACGGGGAACGCGCTGTAGGCCCAGGGGCGCGCGAGCAGGTGGGGGGTGTCAGGCACGGCGGCGGATCTCCGAGACGATCATGACGATGAGGTACGCGCCGCCGACCGAGACGGTGACGACGCCGACGGGAAGGGTGACCGGCAGCAGATGCTGCGCGACGGCGTCGGAGGCCAGGAGCAGCAGCGCCCCGACGAGTCCCGAGAGCGTGAGCGACAGTGAGGGCGAGCGCGCGAGGCGCCGGGCGATCTGCGGGGTAGCGAGCGCCACGAACGCGATCGGGCCGGCGATCGCGGTGGCGCCCGCGACCAGCACCACACCTATCAACAGGGCGAGGCTGCGCACGAGGTGCGGGCGCACGCCCGTAGCGGTGGCGAGGTCGTCGCCGAGCTCGAGCTGGCGCAGGGCGGGCACGAGCGCGAAGGCGGCGAGGGCGACGGGCGCGGCGATCAGCAGCACACCGCCGAGAGCGTCGCCGGTGACGCCGTTGAGCGAGCCGTGTCCCCAGGCCGAGGCGAACATCGCGGTCTCGAGCTCGACGTGCAGCAGCATCCACGTGTTCAGCGAGGCCAGCATCGCCGAGACGCCGATGCCGACGACGATGAGACGGAACCCCTGGATCCCTCCGCGATACGACAGCAGCCAGATGACGACGGATGCCGCGAGGCAGCCGACCAGCGAACCCGCGGCCCGCGCGGGCCACGACGGCGACACGAGCACCAGGGCGATCAGCATGCCGGTGAACGCGCCGTTCGACAGGCCCAGGATGTCGGGGCTCGCGAGGGGATTGCGCGTCACCGTCTGAAACAGCGCCCCCGCGATCGCCAGCAGCGCGCCGAGGGCGACCGCCGCGAGCACGCGGGGCAGTCGCCACCCGACGACGACGGTGGTGTCGAGGGGCGTCCCGCCTCCGAGGAGCGCGCGGACCACGGCATCCGGAGCCACGGGGTAGGTGCCCCACCCCAGCGACAGCACCGCGAGGGTCAGGATCGCGGCGAGGGTGGCGGCTCCGACCACGACGCTGCGCGGGCGCAGGCGGACACCGCCCCGCGCGAGACGCGGGGAAAGAGCGACGATGGTCACAGCGCCGCCGCCCTGCGTCGACGCGCGAGGGCGATGAGCACGGGGGCGCCGACGAACGCGGTGACGATCCCGGCGGGAACCTCGGCGGGCGCGATGATCACGCGGCCGAGGACGTCGGCCAGCAACACGACGATCGGGGCGGCGAGGGCGCTCAGCGGCAGGATGAGGCGCTGATCGGGGCCGGCGATCCAGCGGGCGACGTGCGGCACCATCAGTCCCACGAACGACAGGGGTCCGACCAGGGCGGTCGCGGCCCCCGCGAGAACGGTGACGGCGGCGATGGATGCCACGCGCACTCGGCCGACACGCACGCCCTGCGCCTGCGCGAGATCGTCGCCCAGGGCGATCGCGTTGAGCCCGCGCCCGAGGCCGAACGCCACGAGCAGACCGAGCGCGACGAACGGAGCGACCGGCAGGATGACCTCGAGCCCGCGGCCGAGGAGCGATCCGGCGTTCCAGCCGCGCATCGTGTCGAAGGCGTCGGGGTCGCTCAGCATGAGCCCCGAGGTGATGCCCGAGAGCACGGCACCCACGGCGACTCCCGCGAGCACGAGGCGGATCGGGTCGGCCCGACCGCGCCCGGCCGATCCGACGAGCGCGACCGCGACGGTCACGACCAGCGCCCCGAGGAACGCCGGCCACACCAGCAGGAGCGAGTTCTGGATGCCGAAGACCGCGACGGTGAGGGCGACGGCGAACGCCGCCCCCGCGTTGACGCCCAGCACGCCCGGGTCGGCGAGCGGATTGCGCGAGAACGACTGCATGAGCGCTCCCGCCACGCCCAGGGCCGCTCCCGCGACGACCCCCGCGATCGTCCGCGGGACCCGGAGCCCTTGCACCACGAAGTCGGTGTCGGGGGTGCCGGCGCCCGTGAGCGAGGCCCAGACCGCCGACAGGGGGAGCGGGTTGGCGCCCATCATGAGCGACAGGGCGACGGCGACGGCGAAGACCGCTGCCAGCACGAGGGTGCCGGCGGCGGTCCTGCCGAGGCGCGCGGGGCGGGCGGGGGCCGCCGCCTGCACGGGCGCAGACGTCATTTCGCCGAGGCGAGGAAGGTCTCGATGTCGTCGAGCACCGACTGTGCGCCCTTGGGCCCGACGCCCGCGACCCAGGTGCTGTTGTCGACCAGCGTCACGACGGGGAAGGCCGCTGCGTTCTGGACGATGGCCGCCGGGATCGTCGAGCGGTCGGTCACGTCGGTGGTGGTGACGAAGACGGCGTCGGCGGTGGCGCTCGCGATGTTCTCGGGCGAGATGTCGGCCTGCAGTCCGTCCTTCCACTCGTGGTCGGGGATCGTGTAGCCGACGCACTCCAGCAGGCTGCCGGCGAACGAGACCCGACCGTACAGGCTCAGGGTCGTCTCATCGCGCGGGCGGATCATCTCGGCGGTCTTCCCCGCGAGCTGGTGCGCCGCCTCGATCTCGTCGCAGCGGGTGTCCACGGCATCCACCGCCTTCTTCACCTCGTCTTCGCGGCCGAGGGCCTCGCCGATGAGTGCCGCGTTGTCGCGCCAGGGGTCCGCCTGCGTGGCGATGAAAACCGTCGGGGCGATCGCACTGAGCTGGTCGTAGAGGGCGGAGTGGCGGGACTCGGTGCCGAGGATCAGGTCGGGCTGCAGCGCCGCGATCGCTTCGAGGTCGGGCTCGCTGACGGTGCCGACGGGAGCGACCCCCTCGACGCCGAGGTAGCTGGGCACCCCGCTGACCATGTTCGCCACGGCCGTGCCGACCGGGGTGATGCCGACCGCGACCGCGGTGTCGAGCTCGAGAGGCTCGAGCGTGACGACGCGCTGGGGAGCATCGGTCACCGTGGTGGTGCCGCGGGCGTGCGCGACGTCGTGCGTGGCGGCGGTGGCATCGGGGGCGGATGCCGCACCACCGGCGCACCCGGAGAGCACGAGGGCGAGCCCGGTGACGGTGGCGAGGGCGAGGCGGGAGGAGGCGCGCGAGGGCATGGCGAGATGTCCTTTCGGGAGGGAATGCCGTGGCTTCGAGTTAGGCAAGGGTTACCTTACTAGACTCGAAGAACGGCGCACATCGCCCGCTCATCGCCACGCGTGCGCTTCGGCATTCGCGCCCGGCCCGTCGGGGCCTCGCGAAGGCGGCGAGGGCTTCGCCGCGGTGGCGCCTCGGCCAACCGCTGCAGCCCGTGCGCTGCCAGGGAGCGGTGGCCGCCCGCGCGTGCCCGCCGCGGCTACTCGCTCGCCTTTTCGAGCCCCCGCGTGCGGATCTCCTCCAGGTCGAGACCGGCGAGGATCTTGCGCGCGACGAGGTCGTCGATCGTGCCTTCGCGGCGCAGGCGCAACAGCACCTCGCGCTTGCGGTCGAGGATCGCGAGCCGCAGCCGCTGCGCCTCTTTGTGCCGCAGCAGAGGCGAGCGCTGCGTCACGTCGATGTCGTCGCTCACGGCGATCATCTGCAGCGGCCCGGTGAAGGCCGTGCCCTCGTCGTCGGTGCCCGACGAGGCGCGGTCGGCGTTGCGCTTGTCGGACTCGGGCGCCTCGGGCGGGAGCGGCCCCGTCGCCGAGCTGTCGTCGTCGAACGAGGCGTCGAGCTCGGCGAGGTCACGCTCCTCGATCGCCCGCTGGCGGGCGACGGCGCGCGCGTTGGCGAGCTCCAAACGTTCGTACCCTTCGCGCCGCGCACGGTCACGGACCCGGTCGCTGATGCCGTGCTCGACCGCGAGGTCGTCGAGGGCCGAGAGAGCAGCCCCCGAGATCGCGCGTTCGGCGAGTTCGTACTCCTCGATCGCGGCGTCGTCGTTGGGGAGCTTCGCCCACTTGATGACCGCCGGCAGCAGCGGCCCCTGCACGAGCAGGGTGAGCACGATGACACCCGCCGTGACGAACACGATCGCGTCACGACCGGCCACCGGGTCGCCCGCGGCCGTGGTGACCGGCACCGACAGGGCGATGGCGAGCGACACGGCTCCGCGGAACCCGGCCACGGTGCTCACGATGCGCGATCGATGCCGCAGCGACCGCGACGATCCGGCGGCGGGACGCGAGAACGGCGAGAACAGCCACTGGAACAGGTAGCGCACGACGAACAGGGCGATCCAGGCGGCCACGGTCACCAGGAGCAGGATGCCGATCTCCGACCCTGAGATCTCGTGCAGCACGAGCTGCACCTCGAGCCCGATGAGCACGAAGAGGGCGCCGTTGAGGAGGTAGACGCCGAAGGGCCAGGTGGCATCCGCCGCCCTTCTCGACATGGCCGTGGTGATGCGCGGCGACACCCACGCCATGATGAGGCCCGCGAACACGACGGCGAGCACGCCCGAGGCGTCGATGATTTCGGCGATGAGGAACGACACGAACGGAACCAGCACCATCGTGAGGTTGATCGTCAGGGTCGACTGCATGCGCCGCAGGGCGAAGAACGCCGCGGCGGCCACGGCGATGCCCGCGGCGGCTCCGCCGAGGTACGACAGCAGCACCATGCCGGTGATCTGCAGAGGGGTGATCTGGTCGCCGAGCAGCAGCGCGACGGCGATCGCGTAGAGCACGAGGGCGGTGCCGTCGTTCGTCAGGCTCTCGGCCTTGAGCTTCATGAAGGTCTTGGCGGGCAGCAGTCGGCCGAGGGCGGCGACGGCCGTGGCGTCGGGCGGGGCGACCGCGGCGCCCAGCACGAGAGCGGCCTCCCACGGCACACCCATCCAGGTCGCGACCCCGGCGACGGCGAACGCGGATGCCACCACGAGCAACGTGCTCATCGGGATGATGTAGCGCAGCGAACGGCGCACCGACCGCAAGGAGGTCGTCCACGCCTCGCGGAACAGCAAGACGGGCAGGAACAGCAACAGCACCGTCTCGGGCGGAAGCTCGATCTGGCGCAGCTCGGGGATGAAGCCGAGCGCGAGGCCGATGACGAGCAGCACGAGCGGTGTCGCGACGCGCAATCGGGGAGCCAGGACGGTGCCCACGAGCATCGCCAATCCCAGCAGAACCGTGATCTCGAGTCCTTGCATGCCTGCCGCCTTCCGCCGTGCCCCTGAGCACAGCGTAGAGAGGGTCGCGGACATTCCCGAGGGGCGGAATCCCGTCGGCGGCCCGCGCTGCGCCTGCGAGCGGACGATCCCGGCCGATCGGTAGTCTGTCCGGACGCTGCGCAAAGGGGGAATCCGCAATGTCTCAGGTCACTCCCGCCGACGAGGGGTGATCGTGGGGATCGTCACCGCCTCGCCCCGACTCCCGTCCACCGAGCCGCGCATCCCGGTCTTCCCGAACGGTCGGCGGCCCACCTGGCTCGTCGCCGTCGTGGTCCTGTTCGCCGTCCTGCCCGTGCTCATGGCGGTCGCCGACGACCGGGTCGGGCTGCGCCTGGTGATGGGAGCGTTGGCTCTCACCATCCTCGGGGCCGCGGCCTGCCTGCACGTGCTGTTCGGCACGATTCAGGAACGCCTCGTGCGCGTCGACCCGTCGGCATCCGGGATCTGGTTCCGTCCGGCGCCGGCCGCGACCGCGGTGCCGTTCGTGTTCGGCGGCCTGCTGCTGCTTCCCGCGGTCGCGCAGATCGTGGTCGACCTCGGGGACTTGGCGACGATGCCGTCGTTTCTGCTCACACGCGCGCCGTACGCTCTCGCACTGCTCGGCGTCGGCGTGATCGTCATGAACGCGGTGCGTCTGCGCGAGCCGGCGGGCCTGCACGTGACGGCCGAGGGGCTCGAGGGCATCCGCGGTCGCGGCCGGGTGGATTGGACCTGGGACGAACTCGCCGAGGTGGGGGTGGGCATCGGCCCGGTCGCGAAACTGAACCTCGTCGTCGACGGTGCCGGTCCGCGCGTCGAAGCGCCGATGCTCGCCCTCGGGTCGGACCCCAACCAGGTCGCCACCGTGGTGCGCTACTTCCTCGACGTGCCCTCGGCGCGGGCAGAGCTGAACGGCCCCGGTCCGGTCGCCCTGCGCAGCGTCGACGAGGCGCTCCGCGCCCGCGAGGGCTGAGCTCGCCTCACAATCTCCGCGATCCGCGCACCCTCAGCCGCGTGACCCCCATCCCGACGGAGGTTGTCCGATCCGCTGAGGTTGCGCGACGGCTCACGCCGGCAGCGCCACCTTCGCCTTCGCCCAGGAGCGCCCGCGGGTGTCCTTGAGGATGTCGTACTCGACGTCGACGTGCGGCTCGATCGCGCTGTACTTGTCGTTCGGCGCACCGATGACGAGCTGGAATCCGAGGCCGCGCCAGGCTCCGATCGCGCGCTTGGTGAAGTGCGCGTCGGCCTTGATGAGTGCTTCGTCGAGGAAGACGGGGGCGTAGCGCGGGCGCTCCGACCCGGCGTCACCGAGCTGGTAGCGCAGGGCGGCACCGACGATGAAGGCGATGAGCTCCTGCGATTCGCCGCCCGACTTCTCGCCGATATGGTCGTACAGCGCCACGTGCTCGCCGGTGTCGGCGCGGAAGCGCTCGGCGCTGACGCGCACGTGGTTGCGCACGTCGACGAGGTCGGCGAAGTCGGGGGCGGTGGGGCGGATGCGGTTGATCAACCGCGCCATGCGCCCGTACACGGCCTCGCGCTCCTCGTCGGAGGAGGCCGCGTCGATCGCCGCGCGCACGTCGCGCAACTCGCGGCGGAACCGCTTGCGCACCTCCGACTGGCTCTCGCGCGGCACGATCTGCAGGCGGTGCTCGTCGTCGTAGAACGGGAGGTCCTGCATGATGTCGTTGATCGGGGCGATGCGCTCGCGGATCTCGCGCAGCGCGCGCGTGAGCGCGGAGTCGAGGCTCGTGAGGTCGTTGCCCGAGAGGCGCAGCAAGGAGTCGCGCCACTCGGCCTCGAGCTCGTGCAGGCCGCTAGCCTCGAGCTCGCTGAGGATCCGCTCGAAGTCGCCGAGCGCCTCGTCGGGGTCCGCGAGCAGGTTGGGGCTGGGCCACCGGTCGGTGAACGCGGTCATCGTGCGGCGCAGGCTCTCCCGCTGGTCGCTCCACGTCTCCTGCGCCGCGCGCTGCTCCTCGAGCAGACGCTTCGACGCCGACTCGAGGGCCGCGTCGAACCGCGCGAGCCGCTGCGAGGGCGAGACGTCCTCGCCGGAGGGCGCCACGAACAACCCGTCGAGGTACGCGACCTCGTCGTCGGTGAGCGTCATCTCGCGGTCTTCGGCCCGTTCGAGCAAAATCTGCGCGGCATCCACGTCGTCGGTGATCTCGGCCCAGCGTGCGGCGAGGGCCTGCTGCTCGGTCTTGGCCCCGCCGATCTCTTCGCGCAGGCGCGCGACGCGGGCCTTCGCGCCCGAGATCTGCTCCTGCAGCTCGGCGATGCGGGGGTTTCCCGCGGTGACCTCGACGACCGTTTCGTTCCAGCGGTCGAGATCGCGTTCGACGGATGCCACGTCGACCTGGTCCCACGACAGATCCGCGATCTTCTCGAGGGCGCCGCGCCGGTCGTCGAAGGCGTCGAGGGCGGCGGCGGCCTCGTCGACCGCGGCCTTGGCCGAGGTCAGGTCGCGTCGCACGGTGACGATCTGCTCGCCGAGCTCGGTCAGGCGCACGCGCGACGAGAAGCCGAGGATGCTCTGTCGCGCCGACCCGCCGTGGGCGCCGCGGGCGCCCTGGCTCGTCTGGCCCGAGATCGTGAGCGCCATGCGGTGCTGCGAGAGCTCCGACGCGGCATCCACGCACACGAAGGAGAACTGCTGCTCAAGGCGGTCCTGCAGCCAGCCGGTGAAGGGGGAGGAACGGAACTCCAGGCGTCCGGGCAGGGTCGCCGGGTCCAGTGCGCCGCGCTCAGGGAGGTCGGTCGGCACGCCCTCGAAGCGCAGACGCTCGCCGAGGCGCACGCCGTCGATCGCGGAGCGGAACGAGGCCAGGTGAGCGGCGTCGACGAGCAGCGTCGTCGCGAAACCGCCCAGGGCGAGGGTGAACGCCCCGCGCCACGGCTCGAACTCGGTGCGCACGTCGACGAGCTCGGCCACGAAGGGCAGCTCGGCGGCGGTGAGTCCCGCGGCCGCGGCCAGCGCCTCGCGCGCCTCGTGCAGGCGCGGGGGGATGTTGTCGTCGCGGGTCTGCGTGCGCCGGTGCTCGGCCTCGAGAGCCGCGAGCTGCTGGCGCAGGTCGGTGTGCCGGCTGCTGGCGGCGACGAAGGCGTCGCGCACGGCGCTCTTGGCATCCGTGTCGGCGAGCGTGCGACGCGCCTCGGCGACGAGCGCGGCGAACTGCTTCTCGGTGGTGGCCTCGACCGAGAGCACGGCGAGGGCCGCCTCGAACCGCTCGCGGTCGCGCTGCATGCCGGCCAGGCGCCGCTCGAGGGTCCGCAGCTCGCGCTGCGCCGCGTCGAGGCGGTCGCCGCCGGCCGCGCGCAGCACGTCGCCGAGGCCTTCGCGTTCGGCCTCGGCCTCGGCCGCGTCGGCGAGGGCCTGGCGTTCGCGCACGAGCGCGTCGGTGGCGTGCGTGCGGTCGCGCAGCTCGGCCTCGACCGCTTCGAGCAGGTCGACCCGGCGCTGCGCGCGCCAGAGCGAGGCGCGCGACTCGGGGTCGCCGAAGCGTCCGAGCGCGTCGATCAGGCGCAGGCGCTCGGCGGCGTCGTCGATGCGCGTCTTCATGCCGCGGATCGGCTGCAGGGCCCGCACTTGCTGGCGGGCCTCGAGCATGCGCGTGCGCGTCGACTCGAGCCCGTCGAAGTGCGTGACGACCGCGTCGGCGACGGAGAGCGTCTCGGGCTCTTCGAGCACCATGCGCTTGTACAGGTCGTCGACGGTGGTGATCTGCTGCCCGGCCTGGATGCGCGCGAGCAGGCTCATCGCCTTCGCGCCCGCTCCCGCCGCTCCGATGCCGAGCACCGTGTGCAGTCGCGCCGAGAACTCGCGGTCGGTCGCGAGGGTGTCGAGGCCGGTGGCCCGCACCGCGGAGTCGGAGAGGTGGCTCTGCGCCGCGCGCTCGAGCTGGCGCAGGTCGAACGCCCCGTGCACGGTTGCGCGCACCTTGACGGCGTCGTCGAGGGTGCGGGCGGCGGCGGGGAAGTACCAGGCCCGCACCGCCGTGAAGCGCGCGCCGTCGTGGTCGGCCCAGGTCATGCCGATCGCGGTCCACGTGTCGACCCCGTCACCGCGCAGCACCCGCACCTTCGTGCCCTCGTCGGTGCGCGACTCGTCGAGCTTGCCGCGGCCGTACGAGAGGATGTTGCGCTGCTCCTGCCCGCGCGGGCGCCCGACGACCGCGCCGTTCGAGGCGCCGTTGAAGGGGGTCGTGTGCGGCATCATCAGCGCGACGTACGCGTCCATGAGCGTGGACTTGCCCGAGCCCGATCCGCCGCACAGCAGCGTCGCGGTCGGCGCGAAGCGCACGCGGTGCGTGCCGTCGTACCCGCCCCAGTTGATCAGCTGCAGGTCTTCGGCGACCCACTGCTGCCCGCGCGAGGCGGCGGGGATCAGCCCGAACAGCGTCTCGAGCATGGTCATACGAGTTCCTCCTCGAGGGCGTCGGCGGGGGCGGATGCCGCGGCATCCGTCACCTGCTCCTCCAACCACCGCTGCACGTCGCGCAGCACCTCGGCGCTGAGCACGATCTCGATGAGCGGCCCGATGCGGTAACGCCCCTCGGACTCCTCCTCGATGATGCCCTCGCGGTCGAGGCGCGCGATCGCGGTGCGCACCGCGCGCTGCTGGCTCGCGCGGGTGCCGTCGGTCTCGCTGAAGTAGGTGAGCACCGTCTGCTCGACCTCTTCGACGTCGACGCGGGCGGATGCCGTGCCGGCGGTCGTCTCGCGCTGGAACACCGTGCGCAGGTAGACGAGCACCAGCGTCTCGGCGCGCGAATACGCCTCGTCCTTCAGCAGGATCGGCACGTCGAGCTCGTCGCTGCGCACCTGCTCCTTGTAGGCGACGCCGCGGGCGTGGTCGACGACGAGCCGCACGAACAGGTCGTTCAGGCGCGACTCGATCATCTGCTGGTGCTCCAGAAGCAGCTTCCACTCGGCAGGGGAGTTCTCGGCGACGAGGAAGCGCCGCTGCAGAATGCGCACGAGCACGCGCCGCACGTCGGCGTCGAGCGTGCCGCGGTCGCCCGCGAACAGCGCGTCGGGGTCGTTCTCCATCGCGACCGGGGCGATGAACGCGGGGCTGTCGTCCCCGCCGGAGGGAGCGTCGACGTCAGTCATCGGCATCCGTTTCTGTGTGGAGCTGGGCGGAGACCGCCCCGAAGGCGAAGCGTCGGGTCGTGCCGTCGGGGCGCACGGCCTCGACGATCGAGACGTCGTCATGCTCGACGAGGCCGGCGCGGTGCACGATCTCGAGCAGTCCCACGAGGTCGACGGGGCGTCGCGTCTCGGCATCCGCTCCCGCGAAGGCGGTCGCGAGGTCGAAGCCGTCGCCGAGCGATGCGACGTACTGCTCGAGCTCGGCGTAGTGCGGGCCGCCCCACGCGCGCGTGTCGGCGTCGACGAACTCGACGTCGGAGTCGCCGGATGCCAAGGGCTCCGGCGCCCCGGGAGGACGCACGTCGCTGAGGGATCGACGCAGGTGCCCGATGTCGGCGAGGGGGAGCGTCCGCACGGGCTCGACGCGGCCGGGAGAGCGGGTCTGGCTCCAGCGGTGAAGGCCCGCCATGACGCCGCGCAGCAGGTCGTCGACCTGTCGGTCGCGGATCGGGTCGTGCGTGCGCACCTGCGCGGTGATGACGTGCGAGGCGCGTCGCTGGGCGGTGAGCACCTCCTGCACGCCGGCCTCGACGCGCCGCGCGATCGCGTCGAGCTCGCCGCGCTGCTCGGGCGTCATCAGGCGCGAGAACGGCTGGGTGAGTACGGCGTGCAGCTGGTCGGTGAGGTCGTCGATGTTCTCGGGGTCGCCGATCAGGCGCAGTGCGCCCTGGAACGCGCGCCCCTCGGGGGTCGCCTGCATCACCTGTCGGCCGCGCTCGAGGTATTCGCGCAGCACTTCGCCGGTGGGGCGCACGTCGCGTCGCAGCTCGGCGACCACGTCGCGCTGCATCGCGGCGATCGACTCGGCGACGCGCGAGAAGTCGGCGGGCAGCTCGCGTGCGAGGTGGATGACGTTCTCGGCCTCTTCGAGCAGGTGGTCGTCGTCGAGAGGCTCGACCACGCCCTCGTCGAGAGCCGCGATCTCGGCGTCCAGGGCGGCCCGCTCCTCGAGCAGGGCCTCTCGGCGGCGGGCGGGATCGCTCTCGGCGTCGCGCGCGAGCCGATCGACGGCGTCGAGCAGCGTCCGCACGCGCGAGCGCGAGACACGGGCACGGCCGCCGCCGGCACGCCCGGCGATCTCGAGGGCGCCCACGGCGTGGGCGGAGAGGCGGTAGACCTCGACGTCGTCTTCGATCTGCAGGCCGAGCCAGCCCACGCGCACCCATCCGCGGCAGATCTCGCGCGCGGTACCGGCGGGGATACGTCGATCGTCGTCGGTGTCGATGCCGGCGGCCCGCAGCTCGTCGATCGCCTCGGCGACCTCGACGTGCGCGTCGGCGACCGCGACGGCGGGGCGGTCGGGGGAGAAGACGACCGACAGGACGGCGACGACGAAGGGGGCGAAGCGCCCGTGCAGCAGGTCGAGCGTGGGGTTCTTGAACGCGGTCGCCGAGCGCAGGTACGCGGCTTCGGCTCGGGTTCTGCTCACTGGCTGGAGTCTACCGGGGGCGCGCGGCGTGCCCCGGCGAGCGCCGGGCAGGTGAGAGCACGGGTGAGCACGAGCCCCGCACGCGGATCGCCCGCGCGGTCGTCTGCGCGATGCGATCCGCGCGGAACGGCGACCGGATGCCGTCGCCCCCGGCCTTCACCCCCGTCGCGAACCGCGCTCCCAGCGCGTCCCTCGCCGACGCATAGGGAAATGTCACCCGCACGTCGTGGGTCCTCAGCCGTGACGCCCACCGGCCCGTCAGGAAGGACGACCTGTGCGACACTCCGTCGATCGCCCGCTCCACCTCCCCGCCCACCCCACTCGCCGCGTCATCCTGCACGGTGCCGCGTGGGCGGTGCCCGCGGTGGCCTTGGTCGCCGCGACCCCCGCCTTCGCCGCCTCGGGCAAGACGCTCTCGTTCTCGGCGGCGTCGTACTCCGGCGTGACCTGCGGCACGATCACCACCGCCGTCGTCAAGGCGGCGAACGGCGCCGCGGCCGCGGCCGGGGTCAGCATCGCTCTGCAGCTGTCCGGCGGATACACCTTCGACGGGGGCGGCACGTCCGCGACCGTCGTGACCGGCTCTGACGGCTCGGTGTCGTGCGGCACGATCCACGTGCCCGGCAACGGAGCCACCGGCACGCTGTCGGCGTCGTCGTCGGGCGCCACGAGCGCCTCGGCCTCGCTGACGGCAACCGATGCCCGTATCCTCACTTCGCCGAGCGGCCTCGCCGACGCGACGAGCGTCCCCACCGGGTCGACCCCCGTCGGCCAGGACTACTTCCTCGCGGGCGGCGTGCTCTACAAGTCGGGCACCGGGGCCGTGGCCACCGGCATCGCGGCCGTGGGTCGGCTGGTCGAGTCGCCCTCGGGCAACGCGACCTTCCTGCTGCCGGTGCGGCGCGACGACGGCTCGGCGGCGGTGTTCAGCACGAGCGCGGGCACGTTGACCACCGTCAGCGGTACGCCGTCGGGAGCGACCCCCCTCGCCGCCGACCTCTTCCTCTCGGGCTCCTCGATCTACCGGGGTGGCGCTGCCGTGGCCACCGACGTCGCCGAGGCGGGTCAGCTCATCTCGCACGACGCGGGCAGCGGCTCGTCGAGCACCTTCTTCCTGCCGTATCGCTCGAGTGTCGGCTCACCCCGCATCCTGCGCCTGCCGAACAACGACGTGCGTACCGCGCCCGAGTACGGCACG
The DNA here is from genome assembly GCF_032464975.1 of Microbacterium algihabitans. NCBI lineage: Bacteria > Bacillati > Actinomycetota > Actinomycetes > Micrococcales > Microbacteriaceae > Microbacterium > Microbacterium algihabitans. The sequence continues at coordinate 148,059 of NZ_JAWDIU010000007.1, read as the reverse complement.
GCGAACGGTCCGGGCGGTGGCGCGACGCCGATCGCCGACGACCTCTTCCTCTCCTCCGGGAACATCTACCGCGTCAGCTGGGACGGCACCAGCGCCTACGGCACCGGCATCGTGGCATCCGGAATCGCCGCGTTCGGGACGCTCACGCCGAACCCCTACTACTCGGGCGAGCGGTTGCTGCCGGTCCGTCGCACGAGCACCGGCGAGGCGGCCCTCTTCATGGTCTCGGGCAACAGCGTGCGCACGGCGACCAACGTGCCGACCGGCAGCACGCCGCTCGGCGCCGACTTCTTCGCGTCGAACGGAACGATCTACCAAGACGTCTCGGGGGGCGTCGCGAGCTCGGTCTCGGCTTACGGCGCGGCGGGTCCGGCGGCCTTCGGCTCGAACAAGGTCACCGTCCCGTTCACCGTGTCGAGCTCGTCGTGCTGAGCGTCGATCCCTTCCGACGTCACGGTCCGCGCGGCGCTCTGCGATGGGTGGCCGTCGGCCTGACCGGCGCGCTTCTCATCGCCGGGGGAGTGACGCTCGCCGTATGGCCCGCAGCCGACCACTCCGCCCCCGCCGCTGCGGCGGCGGCCGGCCCGGCGCCGTCGAGCACTCCCTCGGTTTCCGAGTCATCCGATCCGTCCACCGCCACCGAGGGGTCGGGCGTCGCGGCGGCCGACGAGTGGGTCCACGCCGTCCAACTCCCCGCCGATGCGACCGACGACCAACGCCTGCAGGCCAAGCTGGCGTACGACCTCATCACGGTTCCGCTCAGTCAGCGCGACGCTCTGTTCTCGCTTCCCGGCGTCGAGGCCGTCGCACCGGTCGTGCGCGATGACACTCTGTCGGTGGCGGTCCTGCGCGAGCAGTCCGACCTCGTGAGGGCGAGCATTCCGGATGCCGTGGTCGAGCCGAACGAGGTCGCCAAGGTCGAAGCCGATCAGACCCCCGTCCCGTCGTGGGGGCTCGACTCCGTTGACAACGCCGGCGGGGCGCAGGACGGTCACTACCGCTACGACAACGACGGAACCGGCACGACGGTCTTCGTGATGGACAGCGGCGTGCAGTCGAACCATCCCGATTTCGGGGGCCGCGTCGACGTGGCTGCAGGGAAGGACTTCATCAACGACGGTCGCGGCACCGAGGACTGCCTCGGCCACGGCACCCACGTGGCCGGAATCGTCGGCAGCACCACCTACGGCGTGGCCAAGAAAACCCGCATCATTCCGGTGCGAGTGTTCGGCTGCTCCGGAACCGGCTCTGCGATGGACGTCTATTACGCCCTCAACTGGATCACCGACAACAACCGATGGCCCAGTCAGATGGTCATCAACATGAGCCTGAGCGTGCCCAAGTACTTCCCGATCAACAACACGGCATCGTTCGCGAACAGTCGCGGCTTCGTCGTGATCGCGGCCGCGGGAACGAGTCCGACGATGCCTGCAACTCGTCCCCCGGTTCGACGTCGTCGGTCATCACGGTGGGGTATTACACCAAGGCGCTCAACTACAGCGGCTACAGCAACACCGGCCCGTGCGTGAAGGTCGTCGCACCGGGTGGGGAGATCACCTCCACCTATCTCAACAGCGGGACGGCAACCGCCAGCGGAACGTCGATGGCGGCGCCGCACGTGTCGGGCCTCGCGGCGCGCCTGCTGCAAGCGCACCCGTCGTGGGTCGGGTCCGACGTGTTGAACTCCTTCAACACGGCCGCCTCGACCGGCCGCCTCGGCAACATGCCGGCCAACACCGTGAACCTGATCGCGACCATCCCTGTGGCGGCTGCGCAACCGCAGGTCACCTCGTTGACGACGAGCACCGCCTCAGCCGGCATCGGGCTGTCGTGGACGACCAACGGCGTCGGAACCTTCACCGCCTTCTCGCTCACCGTCACCGACACCGCGACGGGGCTCGCCTACCCGGTGACCGTGTCGGGCACCAAGGCATCGACGGTCTTCACGAACGTCATCCCGGGCCACGCCTACTCGATCAAGATCATCGGCACGGCGACGCTCTCCTCGGGCGCCTCGGTGACGACCGACCCGGTCACGGCCACCGGTCCCTGACCTCGGGAGGGCCATTCATGTCGTTCGTCACCCTCCCCTCCCGTTCTCGACGGGCGTGGTCCTTCGGCCTCGTCATCACTCTGCTCGCATCGGGCGGCGTCACCGCGGCAGTGATGTCGTCGTCCTCGGCGGGAAGTTCCGTTGCTTCGTCGATCTCACCCGTTCCCGGCGACAGCGCCGCCGAGCCCCAGGTCGCTGTTGCTGCCCCCGCCCCTGCCGAGGACGCGCCGTCGTGGTCGGCGCAGTTCGGCGTCCCCGCCGACGCCACCGATGAGGAGCGCCTGCAGATCAAGTCGTCGTTCGACATCGTCACGGTGCCGCTCGCCGACAAGGACGCCCTGGCGGCGCTGCCGGGTATCACGCTCGCCGGCCCGATGACCTTCGGCGACACCTTCATGGCCGCCGTGCCGCACGCGCAGACCGAGCTCGTGCGGGCTCAGTTTCCGGATGCCGAGATCGAGCCGAACAGCGAGGTCACGCCCGACGGAGACCAGACGCCCGTCCGCTCGTGGGGTCTCGACGTGGTCGACAACTCCGACGCCGCACAGGACGACCACTACCTGTACGACGCGACGGGTGCGGGCACCACAGTCTTCGTCATCGACAGCGGTGTACGAGGGTCGAACGCCGACTTCGGCGGGCGCGTCGACACCTCGATGGGGCGCGACTTCATCAACGACGGTAACGGCACCGACGACTGCTCGGGGCACGGCACGGCCGTGGCCGGCACCGTGGGCAGCACCACCTACGGCGTGGCGAAACAGGCCAAGATCGTTCCCGTCCGCGTCTTCGGATGCACGGGCGGTGGGCTGGCCTACGACTTCGTGAACGCGGTGAAGTGGATCGTCGACACCTACCCGCCCGACCGCATGGTCATCAACATGAGCCTCGGCATGGGCCGGTGGGCGACGTTGAACACCATGGTGAACTACGCCGCCACGCACGGTTTCGTCGTCGTCGTGAGCGCGGGCAACAACAGCCGCGACGCCTGCACGCAGTCGCCGGCGGCGGCCGAGAGCGTCATCACCGTCGGCGCCTTCAACGAGCAGCGCAGCTACAGCTCGTACAGCAACTACGGCAAGTGCGTGAAGACCCTCGCGCCCGGCGACAACATCGCGACGATCCCGATCCAGGGGGCCATCGCGTACGCCACCGGCACCTCGATGGCCACGCCGCACGTCTCCGGGCTCGCCGCGCGTCTGCTCGAGCAGCACCCGACCTGGACCACCGCCGACGTTCTGGCGTTCCTGAACACCCCCGCCGCGGCCGGACACATCTCGAACGTGCCGGCCGACACGGTGAATTTCACCGCCGCGATCCCGATGGTCCCGCGGATCACGTCGCTGACGACCGGCACCGCGGCGAGCGGCATGTCGCTGACCTGGACGACCAACGGCGTCGGCACCTTCACGTCGTTCTCGATCACCGTCACCGACACCACGACGGGTCGCACTCACCCCGTCACCGTGTCGGGCGGGCGATCGTCGACGGTGTTCACCGCCACGCAGAGCGGGCACGCCTACAGCGTGAGCATCACCGGCGCGGCGCGCATGCCGTCGGGCGTCGAACTGACCGCCGACCCGGTGACCGCGACCGGTCCGTGACAGAAGAGAGCGCATGATCGATCGTCACCGTTCCACCCCACGCCGACGCGGCGTCATCGCGGCCGTGGCCGCGGGCCTCGCCCTCGTCGGCGCCGTCACCGCGACCGCGTGGTGGGGGCCCGTCTCGGCGGCACCCGACGGGGCGCGCGCAGCGACCTTCGCACCGGCGCCGCAGCCCGAGGGGTCGTCGGCGGTCATCGACGACTTCCCCATCCCGGCGGATGCCACCGACGCCGAGCGCGAGCAGATCAAGCTCTCGTACGACATCGTCGCCGTCCCCGTCGACCAGCGCGACGAGGTGCTCTCGGTTCCCGGGGTGTCCGCCGTCGCACCGGTCACCGTGGGCGACACCTTCGTCGTGGCGGTGCCGGCGTCGTCCGCCGACCTGGTGCGGGCGAGCGTTCCCGACGCGGTCGTCGCGCCGAACCCGGTGGTCACCGTCGCGAGCGACGAGACACCCGTTCCCTCGTGGGGTCTCGACGTCGTCGACAACACCGCCTCCGCCCACGACGACCACTACCTGTACGACTCCACCGGGGCGGGTGTCACAGCCTTCGTCATCGACAGCGGGGTGCAGTCGACGCATCCCGACTTCGGAGGCCGGGTCGATGCGGCCGCGGGCAAGGACTTCGTCGGCGACGGGAACGGCACGGAGGACTGCTTCGGCCACGGCACGCACGTCGCGGGGACGATCGGCAGCACCACGTACGGGGTGGCGAAAGAGGTCCGCATCATCCCGGTGCGGGTGTTCGGGTGCCAGGGTCAGGGGTCGGGCTACGACATCCTGCGGGCTCTCGACTGGATCTACCGCACCTATCCGACCGGGACGCAGTCGGTCATCAACATGAGCCTGGGCATGCCGACGTTCTCGTACGTCGACGCCTACGTCAATGCGCTGAGCGACCGGGGATTCGTCATCGCGGCGGCCGCGGGGAACGACGCCAAGGACGCGTGCACGTCCTCGCCGGCGAGTGCGGCGAAGGCGATCACCACCGGGGCCTACGCCGACGACAACGCCTTCGCGTGGTACAGCAACACCGGCCCCTGCGTGAAGATCCTCGCCCCGGGGAGCGACATCACCTCCACCTGGATCGGCTCTCAGGTGGCGGTCGACAGCGGCACCTCGATGGCCAGCCCCCACGTCGCCGGTCTCGTCGCGCGGCTGCTGCAGGAGCATCCGACGTGGAAGACCGCCGACGTGCTGCAGTACTTCGGCACCTCTGCCGCGACGGGGCACATCACCGGCGTCCCTTCGAACACCGTCAACCAGGTCGCCGCCGTTCCCGGCGTGCCGCGCGTGAAATCCCTCACCGCGACCGCAGCCGCCTCCGGCATCGCCCTGTCGTGGACGACCAACGGCATCGGCACCTTCACGACGTTCTCGCTCGAGGTGACGGACACCACGGCGGGCCGTTCCTATCCGGTCACCGTCTCGGCGCTGCGCTCGTCCACGGTCTTCACCGACGTCGTGAGCGGGCACGCCTACACGATCACCCTCACCGGTTCGGCGCGCATGCCGTCCGGCGCCCTCGTCACGACCGACCCCCTGACGGTCGCCGGGCGCTGACCCCCGTCCCGCACCGCGCCCACTCGAACACCCTCTAGGAGACCCCGTGACCGACCGCACCGCTCTCGATCGACTCCGCCGGTGGGGCGCCCTCGGACTGGCCGGAGGGCTTCTGCTCGGCGCCGGCATCGTCGTGGCGGTGTCCGCACCGGGCGGGGCGGACGCCCTCCCGGCCACCGCCGCGAGCCTCGCCGTCGACCCTGCTCCGACGAGCGACGCGACGCCTCCCGCGGAGGCGGTGGTCGACGACTTCCCGATCCCCGCGGATGCCACCGACGCCGAGCGTCAGCAGATCAAGCTCTCGTATGACATCGTGACGGTGCCGGCCGACCAGCGCGAACAGGTGCTCGCGATCCCCGGGGTCACGGCCGCAGGCCAGGTGACCCTCGGCGACGAGTTCTACGCGGCGGTTCCGGTCGCGGCATCCGACGCCGTGCGCGAAGCGCTCCCCGACGCGCGGGTCACCCCGAACCCCGTGGTGCGCGTGGCAGCCGATCAGTCGCCCGTGGGGTCATGGGGGATCGACGCGGTCGACAACGTCGCCGGTGCTCAGGACCAGCACTACCTCTACGACTCCACCGGCGCCGGCACGACGGTGTTCGTCGTCGACACCGGTGTGTGGGCCGATCATCCCGACTTCGGCGGCCGCGTCGACGCCGCGGCGGGCAAGGACTTCATGAACGACGGCCGGGGCACCACCGACTGCCAGGGCCACGGCACGATGGTGGCGGGCGTGGTCGGCAGCTCGACCTACGGCGTCGCCAAGCAGGCGCGGATCGTGCCGGTGCGGGTGTTCGGCTGCTACGGAGAGGGCAACGGCTGGGACGTCATCGCCGCCCTCGGCTGGATCTCCGACAACTTCTCGGGGCAGAAGGCGGTCGTCAACCTGAGCCTCGGCACCCCGGAGTGGGACACCCTCGACAACGCCTCCAGTGCCCTCGTCGACAAGGGCTTCGTCGTCGTGGCGGCCGTCGGCAACGACCAGGTCGACGCGTGCACCGTCTCGCCCGCGCGGGCGCCGAAAGTGATCGCGGTGGGGGCGACCGAGCCGGCGGGCGACTTCCTCTATATGAGCAACCGGGGTCCGTGCGTCGACGTGCTCGCCCCGGGCGGCAGCATCACCTCGACCTCGAAGGACGGGGGATCGGGCCTCGCCAGCGGCACCTCGCTGTCGAGCCCCCACGTCGCCGGCCTCGCCGCCCGCCTGCTGCAGGAGCACCCGACGTGGAAGGCCGCCGACGTCTCGCAGTCCTTCGCGAACACCGGGGCAAGCGGGCACGTCGGGAACGTGCCGGCGAACACCACCGACCTGCTCGCAGTGATCCCCGCCGAGCCGAAGATCACCGCGCTGACGGCGAGCACCGTGAGCGCGGGCACGAAGCTGTCGTGGACGACCAACGGCATCGGCACCTTCACCTCGTTCGCGGTGACGGTGACCGATACGACGACGGGTCGCTCCTATCCCGTGACCGTCTCCGGTTCGCGCTCGTCCACCGTTTTCACGAACCGGGTCTCCGGGCACGCGTACACGGTGAGCATCTCGGGGTCGGCGCGGATGCCCTCGGGGGCCTCCGTCACGCCGGCGACCGTCACGGCATCCGTCCCCTGATCGCGGGCGGGGTCACCGGCATTCGTACAGGGTGACCCCCGTCGCCTTCGACGCGGGTCGACCATCGCCGGCCTCCTTCGCGGGGGCGAACGTCACCGTCGTGAGGGCACGGCAGCCGGGGCCGGTCGCCACCTCGCGCACGGGATCGCCTTCGGGGGCGCCGTAGGCCACGGCGAACAGGTGCACGCGCCCGGTGCTCACCATCTGCGCGAGCTGGTCGGCGGTGAACACCGGCACGTGACCGCTGTAGCCCCCATCGGTGAGCACGCGCGCACCGGTGGCATCGATGATCTGCGCCGAGATCGCCCACGAGTCGGTGACGAACAGCGGCGTCCCCTCGGCTCCGCCGCCATGCTTCTCGGCGAGCGACACCAGCTGGGCGAGCGCCGGCGTCAGTGACGGGTGGCCACCCCACGGCGCGGGTGTCGACACCGTGAAGACCTCGTCGCGGTTGCCGCCGACCGCAGTGACACCCACGTACGCGTCGCCACCGCTGCCGTCGCGGGCGTCGTCGAGCACCTGCAGGCTCGTCGCGACCGGCAGGCACAGCAGGGCGATGGCCAGAGCGAGAGGAGCGGCCCGTCGCAGCGACCGTGGGGCGCTCCGCCCGCGCAGCGCCGCGATGAACCCGATCAGCACGCCGGCGGCACCGACCCCGATCGCGGGGATCAGCAGCACGGACGGAAGCAGCGCCTGCGCGATGAGCCACGCCCACCACCCGGCCTGCACGAGGACGACGGCGGGGAGCACCAGGCGCAGCGCGACGTTCCGCGCGCGCAGGAGCCGGACGCCCTCGCGCCACGCGATGGCGGTCAGCAGCGCCATCGGCACGCCCAGCGATGCGACGTACGCGGTGTGCGGCACGCGCGTGACGGTGAGCACGGCCGCGGCCGTCGCCAGCCACACGGTCGCCGCGACGACGAGGGCGAAGCGCACGCGGCGAGCCGACAGAAGAGCTCGACCGCGTGGGCGGCGGGCGTAGCGCCAGAGCCCCAGCACGATGCCGGCGAGGGCCGCGGGGTAGAGCCAGCCGATCTGCGTGACCAGCGGCAGCTCGACGAGTTTCGACAGGGTCGGCAGACTGCCGTGCTGCCCCGTCGAGGCGGGGGCGAGGAGAGCGTGCACGACGCTTGCGAGCGTCGAGCCCACGCCGCCCGCGCCGCCCGACGAACCGACCGACCCCGGGTAAGCGTCGGGGGCGAGGCGGTCCAGTCCGTTGTAGCCGAACACCATCGCGAAGATGTCGTCGTCGGTCGACCCGTCGACGTAGGGGCGGCTGCCCGCCGGCACGAGCGCGAACACCACCATCCACGCCACCGAGACCACCACCGACACCCCGGTCACCGCACCGGCGCGGGCGAGGGCGCGACGGCGGTCCGGCACCGCGACGAGCGTGGCCACGATCAGCGCCGGCAGCACGAACCACGCCGACATCATCTTCGCCTGGAAGCCGACGCCGACGAAGAGGGCCGCCATCAGCAGCGGCCCCCAGCGCGCAGTGAGCATCGCGCGCTGCCACCACACCACCGCGACCGCGAGCGACATCGTCAGCAGGCCGTCTTCCATCGGATGCGCGAACATCGACACGAAGATCGGGGTCGACGCGGCGGCCGCGGCGGCGACCAGCCCCGCACCGCGCCCTCCCCATCGCAGCGCGATCACCGCGCACGCGACGACGGTGATCACACCCTCGATCACCTGGGGCAGGGCGATGGCCGAGACCGACATGCCGAACACGCGGATGCTGAGCGCCTGCGGCACCGCGAAGCCGCTGAGCTTGTCGAGGGTGACCGTGGCCGCCGGATCGAACGCCCCGAAGAACAGGGCGCGCCACGACTGCGACATCGATCGCGCCGCCGCCTCGTAGAACGAGAAGTCGCCCCCGCGCGAGAGGTTCCAGCACGTGAGCACCACGAAGACCGCGACGATGAACACGAGCGAGAGGCGCGCCCACCACGGCTCGCGCCACCAGCGCGCGAGAGGCGGGGCAGGGGTCACGATGCACAGGGTCGCGCGGTCAGGACGGTGGCGGATATCAGCCGGATATGAGAGCGCTGTGGGTTGGGCGCGGTGCCCGGACGCGCGAAGGCCGCGGCACCCGGAAAGCGATGCCGCGGCCTGTCAGCGGGGCGGGTCAGATCTCGGAACGCGGCCCCGGCATGGTCTTGTTGAAGCCGGTGACGGGCTCGTTCTCATCGAACGAGGCGATCGGGCGGCGGAACCCGCGGGTCAGCACCAGCAGGTACACCACGCCGATCCCGGTCCAGATCAGCCCGCCGATGAGGGCGTGCATGTCGAGGTTGACCCACAGCAGGCCGGTGAGCACCATGCCGATCGCCGGCATGACGATGTAACTGAGGATGTCGGCCGGCGTCTTGCGCCGCCCCTGTCGCACCGCGAACCACGCGATCACCGAGACGTTCACGAAGGTGAACGCCACGAGCGCGCCGTAGTTGATGTACGCCGCGATCTGCTCGAGGGTGAACGCGATCGCGAGCAGGCTCACCACGCCGACGATGACGATCGAGAAGGTCGGGGTGTGGGTCTTCGGGTTGATGAAGCCGAAGATCCGGCGCGGCAGCACGTTGTTGCGGCCCATCACCATGAGCATGCGCGAGACCGACGCGTGCGAGGCGAGCCACGACGCGAGCGTCGCCGCGAACCCGGCCGCGGTGAGCACCGCCTGCAGCACCGGACCGCCGACCTGCACGCCGATCTCGGGCAGCGTGCTGTCTTCGATCGCCTCCTGCGGGAAGGCCGTCGAGTCGGGGAAGCGCAGCTGCGTCACGTACGCCGCGACGAGGAAGATGACGCCACCGGCGACCAGGGTCAGCAGGATCGCGCGCGGCATGATCTTCGGCGTCTTGGCCTCTTCGGAGTACATCGAGACCGCGTCGAAGCCGATGAACGAGAAGCACACCACGGTTGCCCCCGCCAGCACGGCACCGAACTGCACCTCGCTGTGGGCGAAGGGGGCGATCGAGACCGCGGTCCCGGCTCCCGCGCCGCCGACGAGCTGCACGACGACCATCACGACGAACACGGTCATGACGAGGATCGAGAACACCAGCAGGATCATGTTGACGTTCGAGGTGCCGCGCATCGTCAGGTAGATCACGCCCGTGACGCCCGCGGTGAAGACGATGACCCAGATGAAGCCGGGCACGTCGGGGAAGAGCGCCTCCATGTAGCTGCGCAGGATCAGCGCGTTCACCATCGGCAGCAGCATGTAGTCGATCAGGGCGGTCCAGCCCACGACGAAGCCGACGCCGGGGTGGATCGACTCGCGGGCGTAGGTGTACGCGGAGCCGGCGCTCGGGATGACGCGGACCATCTTGCCGTAGCTGATGGCGGTGAAGACCAGCACGACGAGCGCGACCGCGTAGGCGGCCGGCACGACGTTGTTCGTCTTCTCGGCGACGAGGCCGAACGTGTCGAAGACGACGGTGGGGGTCATGTACCCCAGACCGAGGCCGACGATCGACCAGAGGCCGAGGGTGCGGGCGAGTTTCGCTCCCGAGCGGGATGCGGCCGTCGTGGCGGCGAGGTTGTCGTTCGTGGCTCCTCCTAGAGGGTGCGGTGCGCGATCGGGCGTCGCGTCCGAGGGGCTGATGTCGGGGTACAGCGGGCGGAGCACCGCTCGGGGTGGGAGCGGGGGAGTCGGCGCGGGTGGCGCCGGGAGGGACCGGATGCCGACGTGGTGGCGCCGGCATCCGGAGATCAGAGGCGGGTCCAGGCCTCGGTCAGCACGGAGCGCAGGATCTGCTCGATCTCGGTGAACTCCGCGGGACCGAGGGTCAGCGGGGGTGCGAGCTGGATGACCGGGTCGCCCCGGTCGTCGGCGCGGCAGTACAGCCCCGCGTCGAACAGGGCCTTCGACAGGAATCCGCGCAGCAGGCGCTCGGACTCGTCGTCGTCGAAGGTCTCTTTGGTCGCCTTGTCTTTGACGAGCTCGATGCCGAAGAAGTACCCGTCGCCGCGCACGTCGCCGACGATCGGCAGATCGAGCAGCTGCTCGAGCGTCGAGCGGAAGACGGGGGAGTTCGTGCGCACGTTCTCGAGCAGTCCCTCCTCTTCGAAGACGTCGAGGTTCTCGAGCGCGACCGCCGCCGACACCGGGTGACCGCCGAAGGTGTAGCCGTGCGGGAACGTCGCGTCGCCGTGGGCGAAGGGCTCGTAGATGCGGTCGCTGATGATCGTGCCGCCCAGGGGGGAGTACCCGCTGGTCACGGCCTTGGCGAAGGTGATCATGTCGGGCTGGTAGTCGTAGGCCGAGGCGCCGAAGTAGTGGCCGAGCCGGCCGAACGCGCAGATGACCTCGTCGGAGACGAGCAGCACGTCGTACTTGTCGCAGATCTCGCGGACGCGCTGGAAGTACCCGGCCGGGGCGGGGAAGCACCCGCCGGCGTTCTGCACGGGCTCGAGGAAGACGGCGGCGACGGTCTCGGGGCCCTCGAACTGGATCATCTGCTCGATGCGGTCGGCGGCCCACAGGCCGAACTCTTCGGGGGTGCCCCCTCCGAAGCCCGACTCGGCGGCGCGGTAGTAGTTGGTGTTGGGCACGCGGAATCCGCCCGGGGTGACCGGCTCGAACATGTGCTTCATCACCGGCAGGCCCGTGATCGCCAGGGCGCCCTGCGTGGTGCCGTGGTAGGCGATCGCGCGCGAGATGACCTTGTGCTTGGTGGGCTTGCCCTGCGTCTTCCAGTACTGCTTCGCGAGCTTGAACGCCGTTTCGACGGCCTCCCCGCCGCCGGTGGAGAAGAAGACGTGGTTCAGATCGCCCGGTGCGAGGTTCGCCAGGCGCTCGGCGAGCTCGATGGCCGCGGGGTGCGCGTACGACCACAGGGGGAAGAACGCGAGCTCCTCCGCCTGCTTCGCCGCAGCCTGCGCGATGCGGCGCCGTCCGTGGCCGGCGTTCACCACGAACAGGCCCGCGAGCCCGTCGATGTACTTCTTGCCCCGGGCATCCCAGATGTGGTGGCCCTCGCCCTTGACGATGATCGGCACCCCGGGACCGTCGGTCATCGTCGACTGACGGGAGAAGTGCATCCAGAGGTGGTCGCGGGCCTTGGCCTGGAGGTCGGCATGCTGGTCGGTTTCGATAAGAGTCATCGCGTTCCCCAGTTGTAGAGCTGACGGTGGAGCTTGAGATAGACGAACGTCTCGGTCGAGACGACGTCGGGCAACGACCGGATGCGGTCGTTGAGCACGTCGATGAGGTCGTCGTCGCTCTCGCAGACGATCTCGACGAGCAGGTCGAACGAGCCGGCCGTCGACACCACGTAGGTGACGCCCGGGATCTCGCTCATGGCCCCGGCGACCACGCGGGTGTCTCCCGACACGCGCACGCCGATCATCGCCTGGCGGGCGAAACCGAGCTGGAGCGGGTCGGTGACGGCGACGATCTGCAGGACACCGGCCTCTTGCAGCTTCTGCACGCGCTGGCGCGTGGCCGTCTCGCTGAGACCGACGGCTTTGCCGATCTCGGCGTACGACCGGCGCCCGTCTTCCTGCAGCTGTTCGACGATCGCCTTCGAGACGTCGTCGAGCACGGCGCTGCGCTCGATCGGAGGAGTCATGATCGGCGACGGTATCAGCGGATTGTCAGGTGTATCAATGGTGATCTCGACATTTCACACGCGGAAACACGACGGAAACCGTCGCTGATCGCGGACGCGGCGACGTCGAGTCGCGCGAGGCGGTCCCGTGCGGGTCGGAGCAGGGGGCCGGATGCCGGGATGCCGGCGTTTCGCGCGTGCGCGGGGCGGCGCCGGGCACCGCTACGATGACCGCGGGGGTGCCGATGTCCGGATGGCGCGCGCGGTGGGCGACACTGCGACGATCGGCGCGCCGTGTTTCCGCGATCACGGCGGCGCTGGTGCTCCTGGCATCCGGGGTCGTCGCCGCTCCGGCCGCCTCCGCCGCCACCCTTCCGGGCTGGTTGTCGACGCGCGGAGCGAGCATCGTCACGGCATCCGGAACGCCCTACACGATCAAGGCCGTCGCCTGGTTCGGCATGGAGACCTCGAACTGCGCGCCGCACGGCTTGTGGTCGATCTCGCTCGACGACGGGCTCGACCAGATCGCGCGCATGGGCTTCACCACCATCCGCCTGCCCTTCTCGAACGAGTGCCTCGCGGCGAAGTCGTCGAACTCGATCAACAGCTACGTCAACCCGCAGCTGGCCACACTGTCTCCGCTGAAGCTCATGGACGCCTTCATCGCCCGCGCGAAGGCGCACGGGCTGTCGGTGATCCTCGACCGGCACCGGCCCGACTCGGGCGCGCAGAGCGAGCTCTGGTACACCGCGCAGTACAGCGAGAAGCGGTGGATCGACGACTGGAAGATGCTCGCGGCGCGCTACAAGAGCGACTCCACCGTCATCGGCGTCGACCTGCACAACGAACCCCACGGCCCCGCCTGCTGGAACTGCGGCGACCCGAAGCGCGACTGGCGGGCCGCCGCCACGCGTGCGGGCAATGCGGTGCTCGCGGTGAACCCCAAACTGCTCATCATCGTCGAGGGCGTCGAACGCCAGAACGACGGCTCGAGCACCTGGTGGGGCGGCGGCCTGAAGGACGCGGGCGCGGCTCCCGTCTCGCTCACGGTGAAGAACCGCGTCGTCTACTCGCCCCACGACTACCCGGCCACCGTGCACCAGCAGTCGTGGTTCTCGGCGCCGAACTACCCCGCGAACCTCGAGTCGCTGTGGGACGCGAACTGGGGCTACCTCGTGCGCACCAACACCGCGCCCGTGCTGCTCGGCGAGTTCGGCACGAAATACGAGACCGCGAGCGACAAGGCGTGGCTGAAGTCCCTCGTCGGCTACCTCGCGAAGACGAAGATCAGCTACGCGTACTGGTCGTTCAATCCCAACAGCGGCGACACGGGCGGCCTGGTCACCGATGACTGGAAGACGCCGCAGAAAGCGAAGCTGGCGGCTCTCGCGCCGATCCTCACGCCAGTGAAGACACCGACGCCCAGTCCGATGCCCAAGCCGAGCACGACGCCGAAGCCGACCGCGAGCGCGACGCCCAAGCCGAGCACCACGCCCAAGCCGACGGCCAGCGCGACGCCGAAGCCGAGCGCAAGCGCGACGCCCAAGCCGACCGCGAGCACCACCCCCAATCCGACCGCGAGCCCGGGCCTGGCCGCGACCTGGATCCCGCAGAGCGTGTGGGGCGAGGGCTACGTCGCCGAGCTGTCGCTGACGGCCTCGGGAGCGGTGAAGCGCTGGACCGTGTCGTTCGACGCCCCCGGCACCACGGCCGTCACCAGCGCCTGGGGCATGAGCTGCGCGGTCAGCGGCACGAAGGTCACCTGCACCGGCAGCGACTGGGCCGCGACGCTGGGCGCCGGACAGAGCGTGCGGGTCGGGCTGCAGGCCTCGGCCACCGCGGCGCCGAAGGCTCCGAAGCTCTCCGTCTCGGCCTCCTGAACCGCCTGAACGCGAGAACGTGACCGGCGCGGATGCCCGGGGAGTCGGCATCCGGACCCTTCTTCTCCGGATGCCGCGGCCGCCACTCATCAGTCACGCATAAGAACCGCTAGGCCGCGGTGAGGGAGCGCCTGCCTACGATGCGCCGGTGACCGCCACTCTGCCCGCATCGTCCGCCGCCGCCCCCGCCCTCCCGGCCCTGCGCCGCCCCGGCGGCTGGACCCTCGGCCTGCTCGCCATCGGCCTCGGCGCCCTGGTGCTGACCGGGTGGCAGGTGTGGGCGGGAGCACCGAGCGAGTACTACGCTTCGATCGCGCTGTCGATGAGCAGGAGCTGGTCGAACTTCTTCTTCGGCGCCGTCGACCCGGCGGGCACTGTCACGCTCGACAAGATCCCCGGCTCGTTCTGGATCCCGGCGCTGTTCGTGCGCGTGTTCGGCTACTCGGCGTGGGCCGTGATCCTGCCGAACGCCCTCGCCGCCGTCGGTGCGGCCCTCGTGACCGCCGTCACCGCTCGCCGACTCGCGGGGGTGCGCGCGGGCCTCATCGCCGGGGCGGTCGTGGCGGTCACGCCGATCCTCGTGGCGGTGGCCCGCTCGAACCAGCCCGAGGCCTTCTTCGTGCTCGGGCTCTCGCTCACCGCGTGGGCGGCGGTGCGGGCCGTCGAGCAGCGCAGCCTCGGCTGGCTGGTCGCGGCGGGGGCGCTGGTGGGACTGTCGTTCCAGTTCTACATGCTCGAGGCGTGGGCGGTGTGGCCGGCGCTGGCCGCCGCCTACCTGTTCACGCGGCAGTCGTGGGCGCGGCGCCTCGGGCACCTCCTCGTCGCGGGTGCGGTGAGCGCTGCGGCCTCGCTGTGGTGGGTGGCCATCGTCTCGCTCATCCCGGCGGGGAGCCGCCCCTACGTCGGCAGCACCCTGTCGAACAACCCGTGGGAGATGGTGTTCGGCTACAACGGTCTGGGGCGCTTCTCGGCGACCGCCGACATCGGCTCGTTCGAGTCGTTCACCCCGCCGTTCTCGGGCGACCCCGGAGTGCTGCGCCTGTTCAACGCGCAGCTGGCCGGGCAGATCGCGTGGCTCGTCCCGGCCGCGCTGGTGGCGATCGTCGTGCTGTGGGTGCTGCGGTTCTCGCGGCCGCTGACCGTGCTGCTGACGGTGTGGACGGCGACGTTCGCGGCGATGTTCTCGGCGGTCGCCGGAATGCACCAGTTCTACACCGCGGCCCTCGCCGTTCCTCTCGCGCTGACGGTGGCGACCGCGCTGGCCGTCGCGCATCGCGCCGGCAAGACCTGGCCCCAGGTGGTGATCGTCGGCGCGGCCGGGGCGACGGCGCTGGGCATCGGTATCGCGATGGGCGGGTACAGCGTCCCGGTGTCGATCGTGCAGGCCCTCGCCGCCGCCGCTGCGATCGTGCTGCTGGTGCTGCATCGCGGATCCCGGGTGCTCGTGACCTCGGCGCTGATGATCGGGCTGCTGCTGACCCCGGCGGTGTGGTCGGCGGTCACGATCGCCCACCCCAATTCCATCAACCCCGTCGCCGGGGGCGTGTCGGAGGTCTCGGGCGGAGGCTTCGGCCGCGCCGGCTTCGCGGGCGGAGCGCCGGGCGCCGGGCAGGCTCCGGGGCAGGGCTCGGGCGGCGCGCCCGGGTCGGGCACCGCGCCGGGCTCGGGCACCGGTCAGGGCTTCGGGGCGCGGCAGGGCCGTTCGGGTCAGGGCCTCGCGCAGGGCGGCACGGGACAGGGCCGCACGCGCGACGGCGGCGCGGCCTTCCCGGGCTCCGGCACCACGGGCGCCGATACGGCTCTGCTGTCGTGGCTTGAGTCGCACAGCACCGGCGGCACGTACCTCGCCGCGACCTTCGGGGCGCAGTCGGCCGCGCAGCTGATCGTCGCCTCGGACGGCGGGTCGTTCCTGCCCATCGGCGGCTTCAACGGCACGGATGCCGTGCCCACCCTCGACGCGTTCGTCTCGATGGTGCAGTCGGGTGAGGTGCGCTATGTCATCGGCGGCGAGCAGCGCGGGTCGGGTGCCCCGGGGTCGTCCGCGTCGACGACGTCGAGCTCGGCGCAGATCCGCGACTGGGTCACGCAGCACTGCGCGACCGACAGCTCGGCCCCCTCGACCGTGTACGACTGCGCCTGAGGTCGCGCGAACGCGTCAGCGGCCGAGGAACTCCAGGCCCGCCTCGCGGAACGCCCGCGAGCCCGGCGCGTTGACGTGGTGCCGCTTCGGGATGTCGGCGAACTCGCCGCGGGGGAGCAGGCCCGCGAGGTGCGCCGACTGGTCGTGGATGGGGTCGTCGGTGCCGGTCGCGATGAGCACCGGCTGCTGCGGCGGCGACGAGGGGTCGGGGTCGGTCTCACCCAGGCGCATGCCCTCGGCGATCGCGACCAGGGCCCGCAGGTCGTTGCCCGGCACGCGCTCGGCGAGCGAGACGTAGCGCAGGGTCGTGGCATCCTGAACCGGCTCACCGTGATCGAGGAACGCGCGCGCCTGATTGACCCGCAGACGAGCGAGGGGACGACCGTCGGGAATCCCGCCGAGCACCGCCCGCTCGACGTGCTCGGGGGCGTCGACGGCGAGCTGCCAGCCCACGCGGCCGCCGAGCGAGTAGCCGAGGTAGCGCACCTGGTCGACGAGGTAGGTGTCGAGCACCGCCACCAGGTCGGAGACGAGCGTGGGCATCGTGTACGACGCGGCGTCGTAGGGCTTCTCGCTCGCGCCGTGACCGCGCTGGTCGACCGCGATCACGCGGTAACCCGCACGCAGCAGGTCGCGCACCCAGCCCGTGTTGACCCAGTTGTCGCGGGTGCTCGAGCCGAAGCCGTGCACGCACAGCACCGGATCGGCCTCGACATCGCCCCACGAGTAGGTGGCCAGGCGCACGTTGTCGCCGACGATGACGAACTGCGCGGGAGGGATCTCGGTGAGGGCGGGCACGGCATCCATTCCTCCGATCCTGGCAGACGCCCAGGGTCGTCCCGAGGTAGTGGTCATAGTGGTCTCATGGGATATACGCGCGCCGAGCTCGAGTCGTTCCGGGATGCCACGCGGCCCGACCTCGTCGAGCCGGGCGTCCGCCTGCTGTTCGTCGGCATCAACCCCGGCCTGTGGACCGCGGCCACCGGCACCCCCTTCGCGCGACCCGGAAACCGGTTCTGGCCCGCGCTGGTGAAGGCGGGCATCCTCCCGCGCCTGCCGGCGTACTCCGAGCCGCTCGGCGACGACGACCGCCGGCTGATCTTCGACGCGGGGGTGGGGGTGAGCAATCTCGTGGCCCGCGCGACGGCCCGCGCCGACGAGCTGTCGCGCGACGAACTGCGCGAGGGTGCCGCAGCTCTCGTCGACCGGGTCGCCGCGTGGAGCCCTCGCGCCGTCGCCGTGGTCGGCCTCACCGCGTACCGGCAGGGCTTCGGCCGCCCCAAGGCCGCGGCGGGGCGACAGGACGAGGCGATCGCCGGGGTGCCGACCTGGGTGCTGCCGAATCCGAGCGGGCTCAACGCCCACGACACCGTCGACTCCCTCGCCCGCGCCTACGCCGAACCTGCGCGGGCGGCGGGGATCCTCGCGTGAGGCGGCGTCGTCTCGCGGCCCTCGTCGCGCTCGCCGCCGTCATCGCCGCGGGGCTGCTCGTGCACAAGGCTCTGCCCGGGTCGACGGCGACCGACGTCGCGGGCGACGCGCTGTACGCGGTGGCCGCCTTCACCGGACTCGTCCTGCTCTTCCCGCGCGCTCCGCGCCTCGCGCTCGCCGGAGCCGCGGCCGTGTGGTGCGTGGGCGTCGAACTGCTGCAGTTGACCGGGGTGCCGCTCGCGCTGGCCGAGCGCGTGCCGCCGGTGGCGCTGCTGCTGGGCACCGGCTTCGATGCACGCGACCTCGTCGTCTACGTGTGCGCGGTGGCGGTCGCCGTCGCGGTCGACATCGCGGTGTCGCGGCTTCTCCCCAGGGGGACGACGCGCACGGGTGTCGGAGCACCCGGGTAACGTGACCGCCACATCACCGAGGAGGTTCCGGATGCCGAGGGCAGTGTCGTGATCGTCGACTTCGAGGGCGACGTGTTCCGGTGGGAGGCCCGCTCCGACAGCGACTGGTACTTCGTGGCCGTACCGCCCGAGCTGAGCGAGGAGATCCGCGAGGCGCAGACCTTCCGCCGGGGCTTCGGGGGAGTGCGCGTCGACGCGACCATCGGGGCGACGACCTGGCGCACGTCGATCTTCCCGCAGGCGAGTGACATGTACGTGCTGCCGCTCAAGCGTGCGGTGCGCGAGGCCGAGGGCATCGATCCGGGGGCGATCGTGCGCGTCGGTCTGTTCGTGCTCGACGCCTGACCCCGGATGCCGGTGGCACTCCTGCTCGCGCTGTCGGTCTTCGGCGTGGCCGGTGTCGTGCTCGCCGCGATCGACGCGCGCACCCATCGGATCCCCGACGTCGTCGTCCTCCCCGCGACGATCGCGGTGCTCACGCTGATGGCGGTCGCCGCGGGCGTGCTCGGACAACCCGGCCGGGCGGTCGCGGTGGCCGGGGGAGCGCTCGCCGCCTTCGGCGTCTGTCTCGTGCTGCACCTCGCCCGCCCCGCGGCGTTCGGCGGGGGAGACGTCAAGCTCGCCGCCCTCGTCGGCGCGACGCTGGGCTGGTTCGGCCCGGGCGCCGTGGCATCCGCCCTCTTCGTCGCCTTCGCGGGCGGAGCCGCAGCGGGCATCGCGGCGTGGGCGGCGGCAGGGCGCCGGGCCGAGGTGGCCTTCGGGCCCGTCCTGGTGCTCGGGGCGGGGTGGTCGCTGGCGCGGGCGGCGCTGTGAGAGGCGGCGCAGACTGTCGCGCCGCCCCGGATCGGTCAAGCCCCGCGGTGCGAGGCGTCTCGCGCGGATACCCTGACCCCATGGCCGACCTCATCCGTCGCGTCACGGCGTGGGCTCTGTCGCTCCGCCTCGTGCGCGCCTTCCTCGTCTACTCGGGAGCGCGTGGTCCGATGCTGGCCGACAGCGTCACCTACCGCACCCTCTTCAGCCTCTTCGCCGCGGTGCTGCTGGGCTTCTCGTTCGCGACCGTGTGGCTCGCCGGCAACCCCGACGGGATCGCCGCCCTCGAGCGTTCCGTCAACAGCGTCGTGCCGGGTCTCGTGGGCCCCAACGGGCTGCTCCAGCTCGACGGAATCAAGGCACCCGAATTCACGATCGCCGGGATCATCGCGATCCTCGGTCTGCTGGGTGCCGCCATCGGCGCCATCGGGTCGCTGCGTTCGGCGTTCCGGCAGATCGCCGGGGTGACCACCGACGACACGCTGCCGATCCTCGTGATCGTGCGCAACCTCCTCGTCGCGCTCGGCATCGGCGTCGCGCTGGTGGGTGCGGCGATCGTGACCTTCCTCGCCACCGCGGGGCTCACCTTCGTGCGCGAGCTGCTGGGGATCTCCGCCGACTCCTGGGTCTCGGCGGTGCTGACGTGGCTGCTCTCGACCGCGGTCGTGCTGGTGCTCGACACCGCCGCGGTGGCCGTGGCCTTCGCGGCACTGTCGGGCGTGAAGACGCGTCGCAGCACGCTCCTGCGCGGAGCCCTCCTGGGCGGTGTCGGGCTGGTCGTCCTGCAGCAGCTGTCGGGACTGTTCGTCGGCGGCGCCACCAGCAACCCCCTCCTGGCGACGTTCGCCTCGCTCATCGCGTTGCTGCTGTGGCTCAACCTGTCGAGCCAGGTGATCCTCATCGCCGGGGCCTACATCACAGTGGCCACCGAGGAGGATCTCGACCGCGTCCGCGCGAAGTACGGTGCGTCGACCCTCATCCAGTTCCGCGTGCGCCGGGCCGAGAAGGCCGTGCGCGCGGCGACCGGTGAGCTCGACGCGGCGCGCGAGGCCGAGAAGAAGGAGCGCGAGACGCTCGCGAAGAGCGATCCCGCCGCCGCCGAGCGCGAGAGCGCTGCGGAGGCGAAGTCGCATGTCTGAGCGCGCGGCCCCGCTCGCGGCCGAGCGCACACCGGCCTATACCGCCGACGCCGTGCGCGCCGCCGAGAAGCCGCTGCTCGAGCAGGGCGTGCCCTTGATGCGCCGCGCCGCGGCGGCTCTGGCCGACGTGGTCTCCGACGAGCTCGCGGCCCATCCGGGGCCGGTGCTCGTCCTCGCGGGCGCGGGCGACAACGGCGGAGACGCCCTGTACGCCGCGGCCGAGCTGGCCCGCGCGGGAGCCTCGGTCGACGTCGTGCTCGTGCGCGACCGCGTGCATCGCGCGGCGCTCGACGCGGCTGTCGCCGCGGGTGTGCGCGAGTGCTCGGGAACCGACGCGTGCGCGCGGATCGCCGACTACCGCGTCGTGGTCGACGGGATCCTCGGCATCGGCCGTCTCGCCGACCGGCGGCTGCGTGGCAGCGCCCGTGCGCTCGTCGAGAAGATCCTCGCGCTCGACGCTCGTCCCCGCATCGTCGCCGTCGATCTGCCCAGCGGCCTCGACCCCGATGACGGGACGGCGGATGCCGCCGTGCTCGCCGCCGATGTCACCGTCACCTTCGGCGCGGTCAAGGCCGGCCTCGTGCGCGGGCGCGGTCCCGAGCTGGCGGGGAGCGTGCACCTGGTCGACCTCGGGCTCGAGCCGTACCTGCGGCTCGCGCACCCCGCGGTCACCGCGCCGATCGTGCTCGCACGCTCGACGGTGCGCGTGCGCTGAGGTCAGCGCCGAGCTGCCGAGGTCAGCGGGCGTAGCGCTCGACGAACGTGCGCAGCATCCGCGACGGTTCCGTCACGGGGGCGCGGCGCACTGCCGAGAGGGTGAGGTCGAGCTCGTCGGAGGCGAAGTAGCCGTACTCCGCGTAGGCGTGGATACGCGTGACGATGCCGTCGACGTCGAGCTCGGGGTGGAACTGCGTCGCGTACACATGGGATCCGAGACGGAACATCTGCACCGGGCACGTCGGCGACGACCCCAGCAACACCGCCTCGGGCGGGAGGGCGCTGATCGCCTCTTTGTGGCCGACGAAGGCGGAGAAGGTCGAGGGCAGGCCCGCGGCGAGCGGATCGGCGCGCCCCGCCTCGGTGAGGGTCACGTCGACGACGCTGATGGGTTCGGCGAAGGTGCCGTCGATGGGGGCTCCGAGGTGCGTCCCGAGAGTGCCGACGCCGTAGCACGCGCCCAAGAACGGCAGGTCGCGAGCGACCACCTCGTCGACCAGGGCGGCCATCTCGGCCTCGACCCGGCGCTGCACCGCCGACTTGCGCTCGAACGGGTCGGATGCGTTGAAGGGGCTTCCGCCGACGAGGATGCCCGACACCTCGTCGAGATCGAGCGCGGGGAGGGCATCGCGTTCGAGACGGATGCGGCGCAGCCGTTCGGGTGGGAGGCCCGTATACCGCAGGAAGAGCGCATACTCCTCGTCGGCCGGGCGGTCCTCCGCGCGCGTGGCCAGCAGGACGAACGGGCGATCTCCGGGCAGGTCGGTCGTCGTCACCCGAGCGATTCTAGGCGAGCCCTGTCAAGTCACCGGCCCGCACGGAGGGCGCCGTCTACGCTGAGGTCATGGCTATCGCACGACTTTCCGGAGGCCCGCTCGACGGGCAGGTCCTTCCCCTCGACAACGAGTCCGACGACACGCTGATCATGCCCTACAGCGAGGGTCAGCTCGTCTACCGCCGCGACGGCGGTCTCGAGAACACGGGCGACTCCGACGGCCCCACGCAGGCGGTCTTCGTGTTCGCCGAAGAGACCGAAGACATCAACCCCGACGCCGACGGACGCGACGATTGAGCGCAGGCCCCTCGGGCGGCTCGGCATCCGGGGCCTCGAACGTCGAGATCGAGTCGAAGTACGACGTCGATGACGACACGCCCCTTCCCGATTGGTCGGCGCTGCCGGGTGTGGTGAGTGTCGGGGAGCCCGAACCGCGCGACCTCGACGCCCGCTACGTCGACACGGCGCACCACGATCTGTCCCGCAAGGGCATCGCGGTGCGCCGCCGTCGCGGCGGGCCCGACGAGGGCTGGCACGTGAAGGGCCCCCGCGAGGGCGGTGGGCGACGCGAGACCCAGTGGCCGCTCGGCGAGGTGGCCGACGACGACGCCGATCCCGTCGTTCCGGCTGAGATCCAAAAAGCCGTCTCCGCGTGGGCGCGACCGCCGTTCCTCCCGCTCGCGCGCGTGCGCAACCAGCGCACCGCGTACGCGTTGACGGATGCCGAGGGCGCCCTCGTCGCGGAGTTCGTCGACGACCGGGTGCAGGCCCGTGACGAGCGACGCGGTGTCGACTCGTCCTGGCGCGAGTGGGAGGTGGAGCTCGGCCCCGCCGGCCCCTCCGACGATGCCGGGCGCGCGAAGTTCTTCGCCGCGGTCGACGCGGCCGTGGCCGCCGCCGGGGGCCGCCCCGCGGCATCCGGATCGAAGCTCGGCCGCGCTCTGGGGCACTGAGCCCGCGCGTGAGCCGGCGCTCTGGGGCACTGAGCCCGCGCGTGAGCCCCCGGGTTCGCTCTCGCGGTCGCTCCTGACGCCGAGACTGCATCTCGCTGACGAGTTCGTTGCAGCGTGACGCAGAGTTGTCAGCGAGATGCAGTCTCGCGGTGTTCCTCGCGCCGCGAACGACGTCACGGCCGCAGCCCAGACCCTCGAGATCACGAAAGGCCCGCCCGGGCGAACCGGGCGGGCCTTTCGTCGATCAGCTGATCAGAGGTTGATCATGTGGCCGGTGAGGCCGTGGAAGGCCTCCTGCAGGCCTTCCGACAGCGTCGGGTGGGTGTGCACGTTGCGTGCGGCCTCGAGAGCGGTGAGGTCCCACTTCTGCGCGAGGGTCAGCTCGGGCAGCAGCTCCGACACGTCGGGGCCGATGAGGTGGCCGCCGATGAGCTCGAGCGTCTCGGCGTCGGCGACGAGCTTGACGAAGCCGACGGGCTCGCCGAGGCCGTTGGCCTTGCCGTTGGCCGAGAAGGGGAACTTCGCGACCTTGATGTCGTGACCGGCGTCGCGCGCCTGCTGCTCGGTGAGGCCGAACGAGGCGACCTGCGGGTTGCAGAAGGTGGCGCGGGGCATGTTGCGGTAGTCGCCCAGCGTCTGCGTCTCGGCGCCGGCGATGGTCTCGGCGGCCACGACGCCCTGCGCTTCGGCCACGTGGGCCAGCTGCAGCTTGGCGGTGACGTCGCCGATCGAGTAGATGTGCGGCACGTTGGTGCGCATGTGGTCGTCGATCTCGATGGCGCCGCGCTCGGTCAGCTTGACGCCGGTGTTCTCGAGGCCGAAGCCGTCGACCTTGGGGGCGAAGCCGATCGACATGAGCACGCGGTCGGCGTCGATCGAGCTCTGCGAGCCGTCCTTCGCCGTGTAGGCGACGGTGACCTTGTCGCCGTGGTCGGTGACCGACTCGACCTTGGTCGAGGTGAGGATGTCGACGCCGTAGCCCTTGTACTGCTTCTGGATCTCCTTCGAGACCTCGGCGTCTTCGTTCGGCAGTGCACGGTCGAGGAACTCGATGATCGTGACCTTCACGCCGTAGTTCGTCATGACGTACGCGAACTCCATGCCGATGGCGCCGGCGCCGACGATGACGATCGACTCGGGGAGCTCGCGGGTGAGGATCTGCTCCTCGTAGGTGACGACGTTCTCCGACAGGGTGACGCCGGGGAGGAGGCGCACGGTCGAACCCGTGGCGATGATGACGTTGTCGAACGTGACCTGCTCCTTGGAGCCGTCTGTCTTGGTCACGTCGATCGTGTGGTCGTCGGCGAAGAAGCCGCGGCCCTCGTACTCGGTGACCTTGTTCTTCTTCATCAGGTAGTGGATGCCCTTGACGTGGCCGGCGGCGACGCTGCGCGAGCGGTCGAACGCCTTGCCGAAGTCGAAGGTGACGTCACCCGAGATGCCGAACAGGTCGGCCTTCGCGTGGAACGTGTGCGCGAGGTCGGCGTTGCGCAGGAGGGCCTTGGAGGGGATGCAGCCCACGTTGAGGCACACACCGCCCCAGTACTTCTCTTCGACGATCGCGACCGACAGTCCGAGCTGTGCGCCGCGGACGGCGGCGACGTACCCGCCGGGACCCGCACCAAGAATGACCAGATCGTAATGAGGCATGGTTCCAGCCTATCGCCCGGCGGTGCCGCCACCGGCGGTCTTGCGGCCGCTGCGGGAGGCGAAGACGTAGACCAGCACCCCGGCCACGATCACGAGGATCACCGCGAGCAGGATCCAGGGCAGGGGAGAGGGTGCGGAAGCCTCGTCGACCGGCGCCGCGGTCGCGCTCGAGGTCGGATCGGCGCTCGGCGCGGACGTCGCAGACGGGGTCGGGCTCGCCGTGGGGGTGGTCGTCGTGGGAGTCGCCGAGGGGGTGGGGGCTGCGGCCGGCACCGTGAAGGCGAAATCGCCGCTGATGGGGTGGCCGTCGCTCGACACGACGCGCCAGACGACGCTGACCGCTCCGGATGCCGCGCCCGCCAGCGACTGCGTGACCGTGGTGCCCGAGACCTCGGGCGCGCCATCGGCCAGCGAGGCCCCCGATGCGTCCTTCACCTCGACGACCGTCGCCCCGGCGTCGGTGAGGACGTCGGCGCTGAAGGTGAAGGTGATCTGCGCGGGAAGGGCGTCGAGCACGGCGTCGGCGGAGGGGTCGGTGGAGACCAACTCGTCGTGCGCGGCGGCGGGCAGAGCCGGCACGAGCAGAGCGGCTGCGGCGAGCAGACCGGCGGCCAGCGCGGCGGTCCAGCGGGGCAGGCGGGCCCGGCGGTGCGGGGTGGGAGAAGAGGTCACTCCTCGACCCTACTGACGACCTCCGACACCGGGCCTGGGAGCGGGCTGCGGCCGATGCGCGGCCCCCGATTCGGGAGCGCTTTCGCGATCGTGGGCGTGTCGGGGTGAAGCGGACTCGACACGGCCCCGCCCGGGTCGATAGGTTCGAGTGTCTCGTCGGTCGTCTCCGCGGCCCGAACCGCGGTGTCGGTGTCGACGGATCGAGACGTAAACACGCATCGCCATGGCCCGCTCGAGATCGGTCGACCTCCCCCTCGTCGACCGATCGGTTATGGTGAAACAGAAGGAGAAGCCGTGGACGAGACCAGCCGATTCGAGCGCGACGACATCCGACGCGCGGCCGACGCCGCAGCGAACGACCGGGCGCACGACACGACCCAGACCCACGACGCCGATCTGTCGTTCGTCCCCTTCGGGGCCGACCTCAGCGAGGCCGAGCTCGAGGCGATCGACGCACTGCCCTCCGGCGCCGCGTTGCTGATCGTCCGCTCCGGCCCGACGACCGGCGCCCGCTACCTGCTCGACACCGACGTCACCACCGTCGGGCGACACCCCGAGGCCGACCTCTTCTTCGACGACGTGACCGTGTCTCGTCGTCACGCCGAGATCACCCGCACCGGCACCTCGTTCGAGATCGTCGACCAGCGCTCGCTCAACGGCAGCTACGTCAACGGCGAGCGGGTCGATCGTTCGGCGCTCGTCAACGGCTCCGAGGTGCGCATCGGCAAGTTCCGCCTCAACTTCTTCGGTTCGCCGGTCGATCTGCCCGCGGCTGATCGCTGATGCCGGCAGCCCCCTCCCGTAGTCGTCAGGCGGCTGCGGGGCTGCTCAGCATCGGCCAGGTGCTCGCCCGCCTCACCCCCGACTTCCCGGCGTTGACCTCGAGCAAGCTGCGCTTCCTCGAGGTGCAGGGCATCGTCACGCCCACGCGCACCGAGTCGGGCTACCGCAAGTTCTCGCCCGCCGATCTCGAGCGCCTGCGCATGGCGCTCACGCTGCAGCGCGACCACTACCTGCCGCTCGTCGTGATCCGCGACTACCTCGCCGAGCTCGACGCGGGCCGCAATCCCGCTCCGCCGACGTCGATCCCGTCGATGACGAACACGCCGCGCCGCTACCGCCGCGACGAGCTGCTGGCGGCCGCGGGTTCCGCTCCGCAGCTGCTCAACGACGCGATCAGCACCGGCGTCATCACGGCATCCGACACGTATCCCGAGCAGACGGTGACGCTGCTGCGCTCGCTCGTGGCGTTGGATCGCCACGGCATCGAGCCGCGTCACGTGCGCGCCCTGCGCCAGAGTGCGGAGCGCGAGGTCTCGCTCGTCGAATCGGCTCTGTCGGCCCTGCTGCGGCGCCCCGACGCCTCGTCGCGCGCGAAGGCGAACGAGCTCGCTCCCGAGCTCGCGGCGCGTCTCGACGAGGTCCGCGGCATGTTCGTGCGCGAGGCGCTGGAGCGGATCCTGTCCTGAGTGCGACACGCCGCGGCCCTCGGAGCGGATGTCATTGCCGGGGGACCCTCGCTGATCTAGCGTGGAGGAAACGACAGATGAGGAGGGCGCGAGCATGAACGCTGGCGACGCAGTCGGCGAACCCCGGTTCGCCACCGACCTCCTCTTCACCGACGGTCTGCCCGAGATGGACGACGACACCGGTTACCGCGGTGCGGTCGCCGCTCGCGCCGCCGGGATCACGTACCGCCAGCTCGACTACTGGGCCCGCACCGAACTCGTCGTCCCGACGGTCCGCGGTGCGAGCGGCTCCGGGTCGCAGCGTCTCTACGGCTTCCGCGACATCCTCGTGCTCAAGCTCGTCAAGCGCCTGCTCGACACCGGTATCTCGCTGCAGCAGATCCGCACCGCGGTCGACCAGCTGCGTGCCGCGGGCATCCGCGACCTCGCCGGAACGACCCTCATGAGCGATGGCGCCTCGGTCTACCTGTGCACCTCGAACGACGAGGTCATCGACCTCGTCAGCCGCGGTCAGGGCGTCTTCGGCATCGCCGTCGGCAAGGTGCTGCGCGAGGTCGAATCCACGCTCGTCGACTTCGAGAAGGCGACGCCCGACGCCGTCGACGAGCTCGCCGCCCGCCGGGCCGCCCGCACCGCCTGACGCGTTTCATCTTCGAGATCCCGGATGCCATGGCATCCGGGATTCTGCTTTGTGGAGCTCGAGGTAGCTGAGCTTGTCGAAGCCACCGGTGCCGCGGCGGGTCCCGGGCCCTTCGACAAGCTCAGGGACCTGGGTTCGCGCGGATGACGCGTCCGACGCGGGTCCCGGGCCCTTCGACAAGCTCAGGGACCTGGGTTCGTCCGCGGCGGGTCCCGGGCCCTTCGACAAGCTCGGGGACCTGGGTTCGTCCGCGGCGGGTCCCGGGCCCTTCGGCAGGCTCGGGGACCTGGGTTCGTCCGCGGCGGGTCCCGGGCCCTTTGACAGGCTCAGGGGCCTGTATTTTTGCGGACGCGGGTCCCGGACCCTTTGACAGGCTCAGGGGCCTGAGTCCGTGCCAGGGTCCCGGGCGCGAACGAGAGACGCCGCCCGGCTGCGAGGCAGCGGGACGGCGTCTTCGTTGAAAGGATCAGGCCTGCGGGGCCTCGGACTCGACCGGGATGCGGCCGGTGCGCACGATCCGGTCGAGAAGCGCGTCGAAGTCGGCCGCGAGTTCCTGCGCGGAGTCGCCGGGCCACACGTGCAGCGGCTTGGCGGCACCCTGCGCCTGCTGGAGCGAGGTGCGCTCGGGCAGCTGCGGGTTGAGCACGAGCGGGCCGAACATGTCGCGCAGTTCTTTGATGCGGAACTGGTGCTCGATCGACTGCGGGCGCACGCGGTTGACCACGACGCCGAGGGGCTGCAGGCGCGGCGAGAGACCGCGGCGGATCTCCTCGATCGCGCGCAGAGCGCGGTCGGCAGCGGCGACGGAGAACAGGCCGGGCTCGGTGACGACCACGACGCGGTCGCTCGCGGCCCACGCGGTGCGCGTGAGGGCGTTGAGCGAGGGGGCGCAGTCGATGAGCACGAGGTCGTACTCGCTCTCGATGGTCGCGAGGGCTTCCTCGAGCTTCCATACGTCGCGCACGCTGGGGTGCGGCCCGTCGAAGTTGATGGCCGACGGGCTGCCGATCAGCACGTCGATGGTGCCGGGATGCACCTTGGCCCACCCGCTCGAGGTGATCGCCTGTCGGACGACCTTCTCTTTCGGGTTCGCCAGCACATCGGCGATGTTGAGGCGACCGGCGACCTGGATGTCCATCCCGGTCGACACGTCGGACTGAGGGTCGAGGTCGACGACGAGAGTGCGAACGCCACGTGCGAAGGCTGCGGAAGCCAGCCCGAGTGTCACGGTCGTCTTGCCGACCCCGCCTTTGAGAGAGCTGACGGAGAGTACGTGCACGAGAGTCCACGTTACCGTCCCCTAGGCTGTGAGCACATTCAGCTCCGCCAGCTTGACGTGAGGTGCGCATGTTCTCCAAAATCCTGGTCGCGAATCGCGGAGAGATCGCGATTCGCGCGTTCCGTGCCGCCTACGAGGTCGGAGCGCGCACCGTCGCGGTCTACCCGTACGAAGATCGCGCCTCGCTGCACCGTCTGAAGGCGGACGAGGCGTACCAGATCGGCGAGCGGGGACACCCCGTGCGCGCCTACCTCGACGTCGACGAGATCATCCGCGTGGCTCGTGAGTGCGGGGCGGATGCCATCTACCCGGGCTACGGCTTCCTCTCCGAGAACCCGGAGCTCGCCGAGAAGGCCGCCGCCCACGGCATCACCTTCATCGGGCCGCCCGCCGAGGTGCTCGCCATGGCGGGCAACAAGGTGACGGCCAAGGAGCACGCGATCTCGGCCGGAGTGCCGGTACTGCGCTCGACGCCGGCCTCCGCCGACATCGACGAGCTGCTCGCGCAGGCCGACGAGATCGGCTTCCCGATCTTCGCCAAGGCCGTCGCCGGCGGTGGCGGGCGCGGAATGCGCCGCGTGGAGTCGAAGGGCGAGCTCGCCCCGGCCCTGGCCGAGGCCATGCGCGAGGCGCAGAGCGCGTTCGGCGACCCCCGCATGTTCCTCGAGCAGGCCGTGCAGCGCCCGCGTCACGTCGAGGTGCAGATTCTCGCGGATGCCGCGGGCGAGACCGTGCACCTGTTCGAGCGCGACTGCTCGGTACAGCGTCGCCACCAGAAGGTCATCGAGATCGCGCCCGCGCCGAACCTCGACGACGCCGTGCGGCAGGACCTGCACCGCTACGCCGTGGCCTTCGCCCGCTCGATCGGCTACCAGAACGCCGGAACCGTCGAGTTCCTTCTCGAGACCGCCGGCCCCCGCACGGGCGAAGTCGTCTTCATCGAAATGAACCCCCGCATCCAGGTCGAGCACACCGTGACCGAGGAGGTCACCGACGTCGACCTCGTGCAGTCGCAGATGCGCATCGCCGCGGGCGCGACCCTCGCCGAGCTGCACCTGCAGCAGGACGACATCCACCTGCGCGGTGCGGCGCTGCAGTGCCGCATCACCACCGAAGACCCCACGCAGGGCTTCCGCCCCGACACGGGCAAGATCACCACGTATCGCTCGCCCGGTGGCGCCGGCATCCGCCTCGACGGCGGCACGACCGCCGCGGGCTCGCAGGTCAGCCCGCACTTCGACTCCATGCTGTCGAAGCTGTCGTGCCGCGGCCGCGACTTCCCGGCCGCGGTCGCCCGCGCCCGCCGTGCCCTGGCGGAGTTCCGCATCCGCGGCGTCTCGACGAACATCCCCTTCCTGCAGGCCGTGCTCGACGACCCGGCGTTCGTCGCGGGCGACCTGAGTACGTCGTTCATCGACGAGCGTCCCGAGCTGCTGAAGGGGCGCGAGTCGAAGGACCGCGGCACGAAGATCCTGTCGTGGCTCGTCGACACCACGGTCAACCGCCCGAACGGCGAGAACCCGCTGTCGATCGACCCCGCCGCCAAGCTCCCGCGCGTCGATCTCGCGGATGCCGCTCCGGCGGGCTCGCGCCAGCGCCTGCAGGAGCTCGGCCCGGTCGGCTTCGCCCGCGCCCTGCGCGAGCAGACGGCCCTCGCCGTCACCGAGACCACCTTCCGCGACGCCCACCAGTCATTGCTGGCCACGCGCGTGCGCACGCGCGACCTCGTGCGGGTCGCCCCGTACGTCGCGCGCATGACGCCGCAGCTGCTGTCGGTCGAGGCGTGGGGTGGGGCGACCTACGACGTCGCCCTGCGCTTCCTCGGCGAAGACCCGTGGGAGCGCCTCGACGCGCTGCGCCAGGCCCTTCCGAACGTCGCGATCCAGATGCTGCTGCGCGGGCGCAACACCGTCGGGTACACCCCGTACCCCACGGAGGTCACCGATGCGTTCGTGGCCGAGGCCGCGGCATCCGGAGTCGATATCTTCCGCATGTTCGACGCGCTCAACGACGTGTCGCAGATGCGCCCCGCGATCGACGCCGTGCTGGCCACCGGCACCGCGGTCGCCGAGGTCGCGGTCTGCTACACCGGAGACCTGCTCGACCCGGCCGAGAAGCTCTACACGCTCGACTACTACCTGGGCCTGGCCGAGCAGATCGTCGACGCGGGCGCCCACGTCCTCGCGATCAAAGACATGGCGGGCCTGCTGCGTCCGGCCGCCGCCGCGAAGCTCGTGACGGCGCTGCGCGAGCGCTTCGACCTGCCGGTGCACGTCCACACCCACGACACCGCGGGCGGGCAGCTCGCGACGCTGCTGGCCGCTTCGGCGGCGGGGGCGGATGCCGTCGACGCGGCGTCGGCGCCCATGGCGGGAACCACGAGCCAGCCGTCGCTGTCGGCGCTCGTCGCCGCGCTCGCGCACACCGATCGCGACACGGGCCTCGATCTCGGCGCCGTGAGCGATCTCGAGCCGTACTGGGAGGCCGTGCGCCACCTGTACCGCCCGTTCGAGTCGGGACTCGCCGGTCCGACGGGGCGCGTGTACCGTCACGAGATCCCGGGCGGACAGCTGTCGAACCTGCGGCAGCAGGCGATCGCGCTGGGCCTCGCCGACGACTTCGAGCTCATCGAGGACATGTACGCCGCGGCCGACCGCATCCTGGGCCGGGTGCCCAAGGTCACGCCGTCGTCGAAGGTGGTGGGCGACCTCGCGCTGCACCTCGCCGCGGTGAAGGCCGACCCCGCCGACTTCGAGCGGAACCCCGAGAAGTACGACGTGCCCGACTCGGTCGTGTCGTTCATGGCGGGAGAGCTCGGCGACCTGCCGGGCGGCTGGCCGGAGCCGTTCCGCTCGAAGGTGCTCGCAGGACGCGAGGCCAAGATCGGCGTCACCCCGTTGACCGACGACGACGCCGCCGCGCTGGCGGGGGAGTCGGCCGAGCGCCGCGCCCGCCTCAACACCCTGCTGTTCCCGGGGCCCACGCGCACCTTCCTCGAGACCCGCGCGACCTTCGGCGATCTCAGCGTGCTCGACACGGCCGACTACCTCTACGGCCTGCAGGCCGGCGGCGAGCACACCGTCGAGATCGAGCGCGGCGTGCAGCTGTTCGTGGGCCTCGAAGCCGTCGGCGACGCCGACGACAAGGGCATGCGCACGGTCATGACGACCTTGAACGGTCAGCTGCGTCCGGTGTTCGTGCGCGACCGGTCGATCGACGTCGAGGCGCGTCAGGCCGAGAAGGCCGACACCTCGAAGCCCGGTCAGGTGGCGGCGCCGTTCTCGGGCGTCGTGACGATGAAGGCCGCTGTCGGCGACCGCGTCGCAGCCGGTCAGGCCGTCGCCTCGATCGAGGCCATGAAGATGGAGGCGGGCATCACCGCCCCCGTCGAGGGAGTGGTCGAGCGGGTCGCGATCGGTACCACACAACAGGTGGAAGCAGGAGATCTTTTGCTGGTAATCCGCCAAGCGCAGTAGCCTGGGAGGGGGCGCTTTCGCGCCCTCTTCCCGTTTGGAGACTGCAGTGACCCCCGACCGCACCGATGCGAACCACGACGAGAGCGCCGAGCACGGCGTTCTCGACGACGGCGGCAATCTCGACACTGCCAGCATCACCATCCTCGGCGGACACATCGCACAGGTCAGTGTCGACCTGCCGATGGCCGCTGACGACGATGATCTCGATGACGACGTCATCGAGGACGAGATCCCGGTCGGCGACGTCGACCTGCCCGCGTTGATCACCTCCCACGACGTCTACGAGCCGCACGACGACGAGACCGACCACCGTGAGGTCGAGCAGCTCGACACCGGCGACATCATCCTCGAGCCCCACGACGGCGAGGAGTCCTCGTCGACCGAGGGCGACGCCGACACGGTGACGCACGATGACGTGCACGAGGCGGAGCTGGTCGACGAGCCCGAGCACGAAGGCTTCTCGCACGACGCTCGCGCCGACGACCTGCACGACGCCGAGGTCGTCGACGACGTCGAGCTCTTCGAAGCGGATGCCGCCGAGCCCGCCGACGAGGCGCTCACGCACGCGCCGTGGATCCCCGAGCAGTCGGACGAGACGGATGCCGCGTCGGACGAGACGATCGTGGGCGATGACGCCGGGCACGAGGGCGTGGAGGGCGACGCCGACCACGCCGCCCCGCATGACGATGCCGAGGGCGAGTCGTTCGTCGCGGAGGAGGACGCGGCCGTCGAGGTGGCCGAGCCCTCGGACGAGACCGCCGTCGAGGAGGACGACGCCGACGCCGGCGACGCTGAGGAGCCTGTCGCCGCGGACGCGGAGGCAGAGGCTTCCTCCCCGGAGGACGAGCTCGAGGCGGGTGACTTCCACGAGGTGGAGGGTAATTTCACCGCTTCTTCGGAATCGTCTTCCGACGAGCCTGCCGCTGAGGAGTCGATCACCGACGACACGTTCGTCGGGGACACGTTCGTCGGGGACATGCTCGTCGAGGAGCCGGTCGCCGACGAGCAGGCCGCTGACGAGCCGATTGCTGACGAGCCGATCGCCGATGAGCCGGCGGTGGAGGACGTCATCGTCAACGAGGCGTCTTCCGACGAGCCGGCGCTCGATGAGCCCGCCGTCGAAGAACCCGCCGTTGAAACCCCTGCCGTCGACGGACCTGCCGTGGTCGAGCCCAACGTCGACGAGCCTGTCGGCGCCGAGCCCGCCGTCGAAGAGCCCGCCGACGCGGGCTCGAGTGACGCCGAGCTTCCGGCCGCGGCGTCACCCGCCGCACCTGCAGCCCCGAGCGCGTCGGACGAGGCCACAGCCCCCGCCACCGGTCCCGTCGCCCCGCCGAGCGTCGCGGCCTCGGTCGTCGCCGCCTCGGTCGCCGCGGCCGCCGGCCCCCGCGCGGCCGCCTCGACCGGTCCGGTTTCGACCGGAACCGCCCCGACGGGCTCCGTCCCGACGGCCCCCGCCTCGACGGGCCCCGTGACGACGCGTCGCGAGCGGGCGGCGACGGGTGTCATCGGCACCGTGCCCCTGACGCGCCGCAGCGCCCAGCAGGCCGACGACCCCACCCGCGGATCCGACGAGGCCGCGCGCGTCGACCGCGCCCACGCCATGGAACGCGTGCGCACGCAGACGCCCGAGGTGACGCTCACCTCGAAGCGCATCGGGCAGATCGACGATGCCCGCGAGAGCTCCGACCTGCTGACCGCCGACCGCCTGCTCGACCCGCGTCAGATCGCGCGGCCCGAGCCCGAGGGCGCCTGGCAGCAGCTGGTCTACTCGGCGACCGGAGGCCGGGTCAACCTCGGCGACGGTCGTCGCGCGCGCCAGCGCAAAGACCTCGACCGCCGCATCTCGACCCCGTTGACCGGCGGCGCGCGCTTCGTGCCCGTGCTCTCGCGCAAGGGCGGCGTCGGCAAGACGACCGTCACGTCGCTGCTCGGCATGGCTCTCGCCGACGCCCGCGACGACCGCATCATCGCCGTCGACGCGAACCCCGACCGCGGCACGCTGGCCGATCGCGTCGGTCGGCCCAACGGCCGCACCGTGCGCGACCTGGTGCGCGCGCACGACGAGATGGTCGGGTTCAACGACGTCTCGGCGATCGTCGCGCGTGACGCGACGCGGCTCGACGTGCTGGCATCCGATGCCGATCCCCGGGTGTCGGAGGCGTTCAGCGACGACGACTACCGCCAGGTCGCCGACGTCGCCGCGCACTACTACTCGATCGTGCTGACCGACACGGGCACCGGCATCGTGCACTCCGTGATGGGGGCGACCCTCGAGCTCGCCGACACTCTCGTGATCGTCGCGGGTCTGTCGGTCGACGAGGCGCGACTGGCCTCCGAGACGCTGACCTGGCTCGAGACCAACGGCTACGCCGCGCGCGTGCGCGACGCGATCGTCGTGCTCAACAACTCGCGCCCCGGCACGCCGCTGGTGCGCGAGAGCGAGCTCGAGGCGCACTTCCGCTCGCGGGTGCGCACCGTGATCCGCATGCCGTACGACGCGCGCATCGCCGCGGGAAGCGCCATCGCCTTCCGCGACCTGCAGCCCTCGACTCGTCAGGCCGCGCGCGAGCTCGCCGCCGCCGTGGTGGAGGGTCTGCGCGCCCCGGTGTCCGCCGCATGACCGTCCGCCCGATCCGCCTGTTCGGCGACCCCGTCCTGCGCGCCACGAGTGCGCCCATCGAGACGATCGACGACGGCATCCGCGCCCTGGTCCAAGACCTGCTCGACACCGTGGAGCTGCCGGGCCGCGCGGGCGTCGCCGCCCCGCAGATCGGCGTGGGACTGCGCGCCTTCAGCTACAACATCGACGGCGACATCGGCTACGTGCTGAACCCCGTGCTGATCGAGACCCGCGGTGAACCCGAGGCCGTGGGGGAGGGCTGCCTGTCGGTGCCCGGCCTGTGGCACAACGCGATCCGCTACCCGTGGGCCAAGGTCGTCGGCATCGACCTCGACGGCGAAGAGGTCGTGCTCGAGGGGGAGGGGCTGCTCGCTCAGGCCCTCCAGCACGAGACCGACCACCTCGACGGCATGCTCTACCTTTCGCGGCTCCCCGCCGAGACGCGCCGCGAGGCGATGCGCCAGGTGCGCGAGAGCGACTGGTTCTGACCTGATCTCTGCGGAAGGGCCCGGATGCCGGCATCCGGGCCCTTCGTGTGTCTCCGCTCGCGCATTTCCTCCGCGATTCGCGCAACCTCCGTCGGTTTCGACCCTTCCGAGCCGAGGTTGTGCAGATCGCCGAGGGCGTGCGATCGGTGACGGTGTCCCGGGGCGCACACAACCTCCGCGATTCGCGCAACCTCGGTGATTGTGCCTCGTTCCGGACTGACGTCGTGCGGATCGCTGAGGCTGTGCGCTCGAGAACGAAACGGCCCGGCCCCTCGGGGGGACCGGGCCGTCATCGTCGCGCGCGTCAGGGCAGCGAGACGTTGGTGGTGTTGACCGGGACGGCGTAGATGTCCTCGATGTCGTCGGCGAAGTCCGACGTGATGACGTTGCGCTTGATGCTCATCTTCGGGGTGAGGTGGCCGCTGGCCTCGGTCCACTCGGTCGGCAGGATCGTGAACTTGCGGATCGACTCCGCGCGCGAGACGCGCGTGTTGGCCCGGTCGATCGCGCCCTGCACCTCGGCGCGCACCTTCTCGTTCTGTGCTGCCTGCTCGAGCGTCATGTCGGCGGGCAGGCCGTTGTTGGCCAGCCACGTGGGCAGCATCTCGGGGTCGAGGGTGACGAGGGCGGCGATGAACGGCTTGTGGTCGCCGACCACCACGACCTGGCCCACGATCGGGTTCGCGCGGATGGGGTCTTCGAGAGCGGCGGGGGCGACGTTCTTGCCGCCGGCGGTCACGATGATCTCCTTCTTGCGACCGGTGATCGCGAGGAAGCCGTCGCTGTCGAAGGCGCCGATGTCGCCCGTCTTGAACCACTCGCCGTCGAAGGCCTCCGCCGTGGCATCCGGATTCTGCCAGTACTCGCGGAAGACGTTGATGCCGCGCACCTGGATCTCGCCGTCGTCGGCCAGGCGCACCCCGACGCCGGGGAGCACCGGACCGACCGTGCCGATCTTCGACTTCGTGGCGAGGTTGACCGTGGCCGGGGCCGTCGTCTCGGTCAGGCCGTAGCCCTCGAGGATCACGACGCCGAGGCTGCGGAAGAAGTGCCCCAGGCGCGGGCCGAGCGGGGCCGAGCCCGACACGGCGTAGACGACGCGGCCGCCCATGGCCTCGCGCAGCTTCGAGTAGACGAGCTTGTCGAACAGGGCGAACTTGACCTTGAGCGCCAGCGAGATCTTCTTGCCGTCCTGCAGGCGCCGCGAGTGCTCGATCGCGGTGTCGGCGGCGGCGCGGAAGATCTTGCCCTTGCCGCCGGCCTCGGCCTTCTGCTCGGCGGAGTTGTAGACCTTCTCGAACACGCGCGGCACGGCCAGCAGGAACGTCGGCTGGAACGTGCCGAGCGCGGGCAGGAGCTGCTTGGTGTCGGGCTGGTGGCCGGTCTTCACGCCCGCGTGCACGTTGAGCAGCGAGATGAAGCGGGCGAAGACGTGCGCCGTCGTGATGAACAGCAGCGTCGAGGCGCCGGGGGTCTCGACGACCTCGTGCAGCGCCTTCGCGGAGTTACGTGCGAGCTCGACGAAGTTGCTGTGCACCAGCACGCAGCCCTTGGGGCGGCCGGTGGAGCCCGAGGTGTAGATGAGCGTCGCGATGTCGGAGGCCTTGGCCAGGTGACGACGGCGCTCGATCTCTTCGTCGGTGATGTGCGTGCCGTTCGCGACGAGGGTGTCGAGAGCGCCCTCGTGCATGGCCCAGACCTCGCGGACGAGGGGGAGGTCGCTGCGGACCTCGTCGAGGCGCGCGGTGTGGTCGGCCGACTCGACGACGACGGCAATGGCGCCCGAGTCCGACAGGATCCACGAGATCTGCGACGGCGAGCTCGTCTCGTACACGGGCACCATCACGGCGCCGGCGTAGAAGAGGGCGAAGTCGACCAGCGTCCAGTCGTAGGTGGTGCGGGCGATGAAGCCCACCTTCTCGCCCGGCTGGATGCCGGCGGCGACGAAGCCCTTGGCGAGCTTGACGACTTCTCGCTCGAACTCGGCGGCGGTGATGTCGCGCCATCCGTCGGCGTGGGGGATGGCGAACAGGGGGCGGTCGGGCGTCGAACGCACACGGTCGGCGAGCAGGTCGGATGCGTTGGCATCCGGGTCTGCGGCGACGACGGCGGGGAGGTCGAACTGGATCACGGCAACTCCTTTGGCACCGGAAGAAAGGTCGAGCGGGTCTGTCGAGTCTATGCGCACGGATGCCGTGGCCCCAGGACGTCGCATTCCGATGCGGGTCGCGCGGCATGGCTAGACTTCTCCGGGCCGAGCCGCACGGTCGGCCCGGAAGGGAGCGCGGTGCGCAACGTCGGCATCGACATCGGGGGCACGAAGATCGCGGGAGGCGTCGTCGACGACGACGGCACCATCATCGAGAAGCTCCGCGTCGACACCCCCATCGACCCTGCAGCCCTGGTGGACGCCGTAGTCGACATGGCCGACCACCTGCGTCGCGCGCACGAGATCCACGCGATCGGCGTGGCCGCGGCGGGCTTCATCAGCCGCGACCGCAGCACCGTCATCTACGCGCCCAACATCGACTGGCGCGACGAGCCGCTGCGTGCCCGCCTCGAGCAGCGCCTGAACGCCCCCGTCACGATCGAGAACGACGCGAACGCGGCCGGGTGGGGCGAGTACCGCTTCGGCGCGGGCCAGGGCGTGCGCGACATGGTCATGCTCACGATGGGCACGGGCGTCGGCGGGGCCGTCGTCACCGACGGCGAGCTGTTCCGCGGCGGCCACGGCATCGGCGCTGAGCTGGGGCACATGCGCTTCGTGCGCGGCGGCCACCCGTGCGGGTGCGGGCAGAACGGCTGCCTCGAGCAGTACGCCTCGGGACGTGCCCTGCAGCGCGAGGCCAACGCCATCGCCGACGAGGGCGGCATCGGCGCGGCC
The DNA here is from genome assembly GCF_032464975.1 of Microbacterium algihabitans. Classification (NCBI taxonomy): domain Bacteria; kingdom Bacillati; phylum Actinomycetota; class Actinomycetes; order Micrococcales; family Microbacteriaceae; genus Microbacterium; species Microbacterium algihabitans. The sequence continues at coordinate 110,226 of NZ_JAWDIU010000007.1, read as the reverse complement.
CTGGCGGCGATCCGCGACGAGAAGGGCGCGATCCCGGGTCCGGCTGTGTCTCGCCTCGTGCTCGCGGGTGACCCGGGCGCCGTCGAGGCACTGCGCCGCGTGGCCACGGCGCTCGGCGAGGCGTGCGGCGGGTTCCAGGCCGTGCTCGACCCCGAGCTCTTCGTGATCGGCGGCGGTGTCGCCCAGCTGGGCGCGGATCTGCTCGTGCCGGTGAAGCTCGCGTACGAGACCTCGCTCCCGGGGTACGGTGAACGTCCGGTCGCGGAGTTCGCGATCGCGCGCCTGGGCAACGACGCCGGTCTCATCGGGGTCGCAGACCTCGCCGGGAAGGAGCGCTGACGATGTTCTACTGGCTCATGAAGTACGTGGTGATCGGGCCGGTCATCAAGGCCGTGTTCCGCCCGTGGATGGTGGGCCGGCGCAACATCCCCACCGAGGGTGCGGCGATCCTCGCCAGCAACCACCTGTCGTTCTCGGACTCGATCTTCCTGCCGCTGATGATCGACCGCCGCATGGCGTTCCTCGCCAAGAGCGACTACTTCACCGGCAAGGGCATCAAGGGCTGGGCGACCCGCATGTTCTTCACCGCGACGGGTCAGCTGCCCATCGACCGCTCGGGCGGCAAGGCCTCGGAGGCGTCGCTCAACACCGGCCTCGGCGTGCTCGGCCGCGGAGAACTGCTCGGCATCTACCCCGAGGGCACGCGCAGCCCCGACGGCACTCTCTACCGGGGCCGCACCGGCATCGCCCGCATGGCGCTCGAGGCCCGCGTTCCGGTCGTGCCCGTCGTCATGGTCGACACCGGGGCCGTCATGCCCATCGGCCAGCGCCTGCCGCGCGTGGGGCGTGTGGGCATCGTGATCGGCGAGCCCCTCGACTTCTCGCGCTTCGAGGGCATGGAGGGCGACCGTTACGTGCTCCGCTCGGTCACCGACGAGATCATGGTCGCCCTGCAGCGCCTCGGGGAGCAGCGTTACGAAGACGTGTACGCCTCGACCGTGAAGGACCGTCTGGCCACCGCGCAGGCGGCGAAGGCGCCGACCTCGCGCCACTAGACTTCAGGGGTGAATCAGCAGCTCCACGACCTCGACCACTGGCGAACCCTGCCCATCAAGCAGCAGCCCCAGTGGTATGACGAGGCCGCTGTGGCCGCGGCATCCGCAGAATTGGCGACCCTTCCTCCGCTGGTGTTCGCCGGCGAGGTCGACATCCTCCGCGACCGCCTCGCGCGTGCCGCCGCCGGCCAGGCGTTCCTCCTGCAGGGCGGTGACTGCGCCGAGACGTTCGCCGGTGCGACCGCCGAGCAGATCCGCAACCGCATCAAGACGGTGCTCCAGATGGCCGTCGTGCTGACCTACGGCGCCTCGATGCCCGTGGTGAAGATGGGCCGCATGGCGGGCCAGTTCGCCAAGCCCCGCTCGAGCGACGTCGAGACGCGCGGCGACGTGACGCTGCCGGCGTACCGCGGCGACATCGTCAACGGCTACGACTTCACCGAGGAGTCGCGAAAGGCCGACCCCGCGCGCCTGCTCAAGGGCTACCACACGGCCGCGTCGACCCTGAACCTCATCCGCGCCTTCACGCAGGGTGGCTTCGCCGACCTGCGCGAGGTGCACAGCTGGAACAAGGGCTTCGCGAGCACGCCGGCCAACCAGGCCTACGAGTCGATGGCGACCGAGATCGACCGCGCCATCAAGTTCATGGAGGCCGCCGGCGCCGACTTCGACGAGCTCACGCGCGTCGAGTTCTACACCGGCCACGAGGGCCTGCTCATGGACTACGAGCGCCCCATGACGCGCATCGACTCGCGCACGGGCCTGCCGTACAACACCTCGTCGCACTTCCAGTGGATCGGTGAGCGCACGCGCGAGCTCGACGGCGCGCACGTCGACTACTTCTCGAAGATCCGCAACCCCATCGGTGTGAAGCTCGGCCCCACGACCACGGCCGAGACGGCGCTCGCGCTCATCGACAAGCTCGACCCCGAGCGCGAGCCGGGCCGCCTCACCTTCATCACGCGCATGGGTGCCGGCAAGATCCGCGACGCGCTGCCCCCGCTGCTCGAGGCCGTGCGCGACTCCGGCGCGACGCCGCTGTGGGTCACCGACCCGATGCACGGCAACGGAATCACCACCCCCACCGGCTACAAGACCCGTCGCTTCGACGACGTGGTCGACGAGGTGCGCGGCTTCTTCGAGGCGCACCGCTCGGTGGGCACGCACCCCGGCGGCATCCACGTCGAGCTCACCGGCGACGACGTCACCGAGTGCCTGGGCGGGTCCGAGATGATCGACGAGGCCACCCTCGCGACGCGCTACGAGAGCCTGTGCGACCCGCGCCTGAACCACCGTCAGAGCCTCGAGCTGGCGTTCCTCGTGGCCGAGGAACTCGAGAACCGCTGACTCGCGTCTGTCGACACGCGACGCCCCCGACCCCCGCGGTCGGGGGCGTCGTCGTTTCCGGATGCCGCGGACGCGGGCGTGGAGGCATGTGAACGCTCGGCCACACGAACGGTACCGCGTCAGGGCGAAGCGTGCGACTACAGCGTCGGCGTGATCGTGATGGTCGAGCCCTGCGGAGCCGTCGTACCGGCCTTCGGATTGGTCGAGCGCACCTTGTAGATGTCCCAGTACTTGAACCCGAGGGGGAGGGTGCCGTCGTCGATGCCCGCGTTGACCTCGAAGCCGAGACCCTGCAGGGTCGTCACCGCCTCGCGGATCGACATGCCCACGATGTTGCCGGGGATCTCGACCGGCTTGGGACCGATCGAGACCGTCAGCGGAACGGTGTCGCCGGGGCGCCAGTTGCCGCCGCCGTCGCGGTCGCCCATGCGGATGACGTTTCCGGATGCCACCGAGTTGCTGTACTCCTCGGTGACCGAGCTGTCGAGTCCGACCTCCTCGAGGGCGTTCTGGGCACGGGACTGCGAGTCGCCCGTCACGTCGGGGATCGGACCCAGCGAGGTGACGAACGCCGACGCGTCGCCCTCGTAGACGGTGCAGCCGCCCGTGCAGTCGAAGGCGTCTCCGCCCGAGCGGGGGATGATCGACGCGCTGAGGACCGTGCCGTCGGCGGCATCCGTGAACTGTCTCTCCGGGTCGCCGACGCCGACGAACGCCTGCTCCATGACGGAGCGCGCCTCGTCGAAGCTCAGCCCGGCGAGCGAGGGGATCTGGTGCGTGGCGGGACCGGCCGAGACGAGCACGGTGACGACCGTGTCCTTGTCGAGGCGTGATCCCGGGTCGGGGTCGGAGCCGAGGGTCGTGCCCGCGGGGATCTCGCGATCGTTCACGTCCTGCTGCTGCGCGATCAGCTGCTGCTGCGCGAGCAGGGCCTCGGCGTCGGCGAAGCTGCGGCCGGACACGTCGGGCACCGACACCATCGAGCCCGGACCGGAACCGAAGTACCACCCGGTGAAGCCGGCGCCGCCGGCGAGCAGCAGCACGATCACGAGGATCCACGCCCCGCGGGCGGTGCGTCGGCGCGTGCGGGCGCGCAAGCGTGCCGCGTTGTCGGGCTCTTCGGTGGGGACCGGCGGAAGCGCTGCGGTCTGCGGGAGCACCTTCGTCAGCTCGCGCGACTCGGCGGCCGAGGCGGGGGAGGTGATGCCGACCGAGACGGCGCGCGCCACCTGCGGGGCCAGGCCCAGCTCCTTCTCGACGGCGCGCAGACGCTCGAGCATCGCGGCCGCATCGAGGGGGCGGTCGTCGGGCTCGCGCTCGGTCGACCACAGCACGAGCTCGTCGAGCTGCTCGGGGACCGACGGGTTCTTCGCGCTGGGGCGGGGGACCGAGTCGGTGGCGTGCTGGTAGGCGATCTGCATCGGCTGCTCGCCCTTGTAGGGCTGCTCGCCGGTCAGCATCTCGTAGAGCATGATGCCGAGCGAGTAGATGTCGCTGCGGGCGTCGGCGGTGCCGCGGGTGACCAGCTCGGGGGCGAGGTAGGCGATCGTGCCCATCAGCTGCGCGCCGCTGGCGGTGTTCGCCGTCGTCGCGCGGGCGAGGCCGAAGTCGCCGATCTTGATGCGGCCGTCTTCGGCCAGCAGCACGTTCTCGGGCTTCACGTCGCGGTGCACGATGCCGGCTCGGTGGGCGGCCGCGAGGCCCGACAGGATGGCATCCATGATCGTCAGGGTCTGATCGACCGTGAGGCGGCGGTGCTCGCGCAGCAGCTCGCGCAGCGTGATGCCCGGCAGGTACTCCATGACCAGGTAGGCCATCTCGCCGTCCTGGCCCTGGTCGAACACGTTCACCACGTGCGGATCGCTCAGGCGCGCGGCCGAGCGGGCTTCTTGGATGAACCGGCTCTGGAACACGGTGTCGTCGCTGAGGTGGCCGTGCATGACCTTCAGCGCGACGCGTCGCTCGAGGCGCAGGTCGGTCGCGACGTACACGGTCGCCATGCCGCCGCGCGCGATGCGCGCGCGGACCCGGTACCGGCCGTCGACGAGACGGCCGATCAGCGGGTCGGCCTGCTGACTCGTGCTCACGTGTCGAGTCTACGGAGAGCCCCCTGTGAGGCCGGGCAACGGCTCACCCTCACCTGGGGATCCGAGGCGTGATCAGCCGAGAACGGCGAGCCATGTCGTCGCGGGCTGCTCCCACTGCGCGTACCGGTCGGGGTAGGCCGAGATCTGCACGGCCTGAGCGGCGTCGGCGTAGGGCAGCTGCTCCCACCCCGGGATGTCGAGCAGGCCGCGCGTCGTGGCGCCGTTGGGGTCGGCCGAGCCGCCGAAGAACACGTGGGTCGAGCGGTCGCGGTCGCGGATCTGCTCGGCCGTGCCCCAGCCCTGGCTCGGACGCTGCTGGAACAGTCCCAGCGAGTCGCGGTCGCCCCAGTCGAGGTTGCGCAGCCACGACTCCTGCATGGCGGTGCCGAGAGCGATGACGATCCCGCGGTCCGAGACGCCGAGCTCGCGGCCGATGCGGATGATCAGGCGGGCGTTCTCGGACTGCTCGGCGTCGAGACCCGGGGCGGTGACGGGCGCGACAGAGGCGGGAGCGGGCCCGGCCGCGGGGATCTGCAGCACCTGCCCCGGGTAGATGATCGAGGCCCGGGTCAGGCCGTTCGCCGACAGCACGGCGTCGATCGACACGCCGTTGCGCGCGGCGATCGCCGACACGGTGTCTCCGGGTCGCACCTCGGCGGTCGCTCCCACGGGCGCGCTCTCGGGGGCGGGGGCGGATGCCGCCGGTGCGGCGGTCAGCGCGAGCACCTGTCCCGGGCGGATGACGTTGTCGGCGCCGATGCCGTTGGCGGCGCGCACGGAGGCGGTGTCGAGCCCGTGGGCGCGGGCGATGCCCCAGACGGTGTCGCCGGGCTGCACGACGTAGGTGAGCGCGGCGGGGGCGGCGGCGAGTACGGGGGTGCCCAGGGAGCGCGGTTCGAGCGCTCCCGTCGGGGGCACGAGGCTCGACGGGGTGAGAAGGGCGGTCGCGTGCGCGGCGTGCTCGCCGACCAGGCTGAGCGCGATCGAACCGACCACCGCGGCGGGCCAGACGGCGGGGGAGCGGCGGGGGGTCTCGGTGGGCAGGGGGGACAGCGTGAGTCGTCGCATGGTGGGGGATTCCGTTCTTCCGACTGCCCGCCACCGTCCCATGCCGTGGGGTGGATGTCAACGAATGAGGTGCATGTGACTCGTGTGACAGGCGAGCACGGGGGTTGATGAGCGCGCGGGGTGAGATAGTGAATCAGTGACCGACAACACCCGTTACGCGACCGACTGGCTGACCATCCCCGATCTGGTGGAGCTGCTCGACGAAGCCCACGGGCGCGTGCGCCGCCTGCTCGACGAGCAGTATCTGGTGGGCACGCGTCGCGACGGCGTCTTGAAGGTGCCGTCGGTGTTCATCGTCGACGGGCGTCCCCTGGCCTCGCTGCGCGGCACGATCATCGTGCTGCACGACGCCGGCTTCGACTCCGACGAGATCATCGACTGGCTGCTCAGCCCCGAAGAGACCATCGGCATGCCTCCGATCGAGGCGCTGCTGGCCGGTCGCAAGAGCGAGGTGCGTCGGGTCGCCGCGACCCTCGCCTGATCGATCCGGATGCCGCGGGCTCGCCCCCGCGGCGCCGTCGCCGGGTCTTCCGGCCGAGGCGTCTCGACTCAGGCGGTGCGCTCGGTCGCCGCTCGCGCCAGCGCGCGCAGTTCGTCGACCGCCCCGGCAGCCAGACTCGCCCCGTCGAGGGCGTCGTCGGCGCGCCGCGCGTAGTCGGCGATGAGTTCCTCGGTGCGCGCGAGGGCGCCGCTGTCGACGATGGCGCGCTGGAGCGTGCCGATCTGCTCGGCGGTGAGGGCCGGGTCGCCGAGCAGCGCGTCGATCGCGTGGCGCTCGTCGGCGGGCATCGCCTCGCGGGCGTAGGCGACGAGCACCGTGCGCTTGCCTTCGCGCAGATCGTCGCCGACGGGCTTTCCGGTGATCGCGGTGTCGCCGAAGACTCCGAGCACGTCGTCGCGCAGCTGGAAGGCCATGCCGACGTCGTGACCGAAGCGGCCGAGGGCGTCGAGCTGCCCGTCGTCGGCGCCGGCGAGCGAGGCCCCGATCAGCAGGGGCTGCTGGATGCTGTAGCGCGCCGACTTGTACGAGGCGACGCGCAGCGCGCGCTCGGCGTGCGTCTCATCGGGGTAGACGGTGTAGGCCGACTCTTCGGCGACGTCGAGGAACTGCCCGATCGTCACGTCGCGGCGCATCTGCGCGTACGCGCGACGGGTGGCCGCGGCCGTGGGGGAGCTCGAGGCGAGCCCCTCTTCGAGCAGGTCGTCGCTCCAGGCCACCAGCAGGTCGCCGAGCAGGATCGCCCCCGAGCGGCCGAACGCGTCGGAGTCGCCCGCCCAGCCGGCGTCGCGGTGGGCCGCCTGCAGCGCGCGGTGGGCGGCGGGCTGCCCCCGGCGGGTGTCGGAGTTGTCGACGAGGTCGTCGTGCACGAGGGCGGCGGCGTGGAAGATCTCGAGCGAGGTCGCCACGGCGAGGGCGGCGTCGTCGAACGAGGCGCTCGAGCGGCCGGCGGACCGCCAGCCCGTGAGGCAGAAGCGCGCACGCAGGCGCTTTCCTCCCCGCAGGGCGGAGGCGCCCGCACGGGTGAGGGATTCCGCCTCAGGGCCCAGTGCGGAGGCGTACGATAGCTGTTCAGTGAGGAACTTGTCGAGTCGCTGGGAAACAGCTTCGATCGGTTCCGGGGAGGTCGGCACGGGCCTAGCCTAGTGATCCACGCCGCGCGTAGAATCGTCCGCAACGAACAATAGAGGGGGATGCATGCCACTGTCAGAGCAGGAGCAGCGTCTGCTGGATGAGATGGAACGCCATCTCATGAGTAACGACACCGACGTCGTGACCGCCCCCAGTCGTGCCCTCAGCTACCGCAACATCGTCCTCGGTTCGATCCTCGTGCTCGCCGGCCTCGGCGCCCTCGTCGTGGGCGTGTCTGTCGGCTTCAACACGGGCGTCCTCGGCATCGCGATCGGCGTGCTCGGCTTCCTGCTCATGGTGGGTGGTGTGATCTTCGCGGTGACGCCGATGCGCGGCGCCGTGGCGTCCGCTCCGCGCTCGACGAAGCCGCGCGCCGCGCGCGCCTCGGGCGGATCCTTCATGGACCGCATGAACGACAGGTGGGACCGCCGCAACGAAGGGCGCTGATCCCTCGCAGATTTTTTGAAGCACCGGCTCTTCGGAGCCGGTGCTTTTTTTCGTGCCCGGGGCGCGGCATCCGGAACGATCTTCCGACGCGTCGACGGGGCGCGCTCGCGAGGGGGCGAGCCGCGGGGGGAGGAAGGGTGAGGCGCGTTTTCCCTCCCTTTCGCTCCACGCGCGGTGGCGCCACCGCCCGCTGAGCCCGCTGAACCGCGGAACCACGCGGATCTTCGACGTGCGCGGTCAAGCGTCCGGACACAGTACACGGCGACGCCCATCGCGAGAAGAGTGGGTTTTCGATAGCAAAGTGGAGGGCGGTGGAGTAAAGTGGGGGAAACTTCGCAGGCCGGACGAAGGGGGTGGACGCCCGAATGCTGCTCGGTACGCACACACCCAAGCTCGACGACAAGGGTCGGGTCATCCTGCCGGCGAAGTTCCGTGACGATCTCGGCGCCGGAGTGGTGATCACGCGCGGGCAGGACCGCTGCCTCTACGTGTTCAGCACCGAGGAGTTCGAGCGCGTGCACGAGCGGATCCGCGAGGCCCCGCTCAGCAACAAGCAGGCCCGCGACTTCCTGCGCATGTTCCTCTCGGGGGCCAGCGCCGAGAAGCCCGACAGCCAGAACCGCATCACCGTTCCCCCGGCGCTGCGCACCTACGCCGGCCTCGGGCGCGAGCTCGTCGTCACCGGCGTCGGAGCCCACGCCGAGATCTGGGACGCCGAGGCCTGGAACACCTACGCCGAGAGCAACGAAGAGACGTACGCCGAGATGGAGCAGGAGGTGATCCCGGGACTGTTCTGACCCTCCGGCTGTGATGCCCAGCCGCACGCCCTGACGCACTTCCCCGGCGCCAGGTCGAGCGGATGGGGATCAGAGCCGAAGGATCGGACCCCGACATCATGGACATCCGCGACATCCACACTCCCGTTCTCCTCGAGCGCTGCGCCGAACTGCTCGGTCCCGCCCTGCAGAAGCCCGGATCCGTCTTCGTCGATGGCACGCTCGGCATGGGCGGGCACTCCGAGGCCTTCCTCGAGCGCTTCCCCGAGGCCCGACTCATCGGCCTCGACCGCGACACCGACGCCCTGCGCATCGCGGGGGAGCGCCTCCAGCGTTTCGGCGACCGCGTCACCCTCGTGCACACCGTCTACGACGGCATCGCCGAGGCCGTGGCATCCGCCGGCGTCTCGAAGGTCGACGGCATCCTGTTCGACCTGGGCGTGTCGTCGCTGCAGCTCGACGAGGCCTCGCGCGGGTTCGCCTACGCGCAGGACGCCCCGCTCGACATGCGCATGGACCAGACCACCGGCGTGACCGCCGCCGAGGTACTCGCCACCTACGGCGAGGGCGACCTCCGCCGCATCTTCGAGCGGTACGGCGAAGAGAAGCTCGCCGGCCGCTACGCCCGCGCCATCATCGCCGCCCGCGCCGAGGCTCCTCTCGAGCGCTCGGGTCAGCTGGTCGACGTATTGCAGGCGGCGACGCCCGCGGCGGTGCTGCGCGAGCGTCACCCGGCCAAGCGCGTGTTCCAGGCCCTGCGCATCGAGGTCAACGCCGAGCTCTCGGTGCTCGAGCGCACGATCCCCGCGGCTCTCAAGGTGCTGGGCGTCGGCGGCCGCATCGTCGTGCTGTCGTACCAGTCGCTCGAAGACCGACTGGTCAAGCGCGTGTTCGCCGACGCGTCGACCTCGACCGCGCCTCGCGGCCTGCCGGTCGAGCTGCCCGAGCACGCGCCCAAGTTCACGCTCCTCGTGCGCGGTGCCGAGCTGGCATCCGAGGAAGAACGCGCGGTCAACCCCCGCGCCACCCCCGTTCGCCTGCGGGCGGCCGAGCGAATCCAGGAGGACGCATGAGTGCACCACAGGCCATCGATGCGGCTTTCCTGCCCGACTTCCCGACGCCGGTCCGCGAGCGTCGGCTCACCGTCGTCCCCGCGACCGCCCGCCGCCGCGCCCCGCGTCGCCTCTTCGGCGTCATCGCGGTCACGGGTGCCCTCGTGATCGTGCTCGTGCAGATGGGTCTCGGCATCCTGACCACGCAGAGCTCGTTCGAGATCGCCTCGCTCACCCAGCAGCAGCGCGACCTGACGTACCAGAAGCAGATCCTGAACGACGAGAGCGCCGGGCTCGCCTCGCCGCAGTACCTCGCCGCCAACGCCGCCGCGCTCGGCATGGTGATCGACGAATCGCCGACCTACCTGCGCCTGAGCGACGGGGCCGTGATCGGCTCCGACAAGCCCGCCGACGCGGTGTCGTCGGTGGATGCCATGGGGCGCGGTTCCGTGCGCAACGCGCTCATCGCCGGCGTGCCGCTCGTGACCGACCCCGCTGCCTCGACGACGGCGGACGGCGCCGCGACGGAGGCTCCCGCCGCCGACGCCACGGCCGGGGCGACGACGACCGGTGCGGCCACCCCGCCCGCCGGATCCGCGACACCCCCGTCGATCAGCGACGGTCTGCCGACTCCCGCGACACGATGAGAGCCATGACGACGACAACCTCCCGGTCCCCGCGGCGTCGCACCGTCGTCGCCCTCTCGATCGTCCTCGTCGTCCTGCTCGCCTTCGTGGTGCGCCTGGTCGACATCCAGGTCGTCAACGCACGCACCCACGTCGACGACTCGCTCGCGATGGGCCTCGAGAGCTCGCGCACCGAGTACGGCTCGCGGGGCTCGATCGTCGATGAGAACGGCGTCACCCTGGCATCCGCCGTCAACCGCTACGACGTGCAGATCGACCCGAAGCTCGCGGTCGAGGGCATCACCACCCGCACCGACGACGACGACGAAGACGGCACCACCACCGCGTGGCCCGTGCTGGCCGCGCAGATCGCCGCGGTCACGGGCCAGGAGGCCTCCGACGTCGAGAAGATCGTCACCGACGCCGTGGCCGAGAACCCCGACTCGCGGTACGCCATGATCGCGCGGAGCGTCTCGACCGAGCAGTACCGCGCGCTGGTCGACCTGCACCTGCCGTTCCTCAGCTTCCCGCCGCAGGCCGGACGCATGTACCCCGACGGCGCGGTCGCCGGCAACCTGCTCGGCTTCGTCGGCAGCGACGGACAGCCCCTCGCGGGCCTCGAGGGGGCCGACAACGCGTGCCTGGCCTCGAGCAACGGCAAGGTCGTCTTCCAGCAGAGCCGCGACGGCGTCGTGCTTCCGGGCACCGAGGTCGTCACCCAGCCCGCCGTCGACGGCGGCACGCTCACGCTCACGATCGACCGCGACCTGCAGTGGTACCTCCAGCAGCTCATCGCCGAGCAGGTGCAGAACACCGGCTCGCTGTCGGGCACCATCACGGTGGTCGAGGCGAAGACCGGCAAGATCCGCGCGCTCGCGGAGTACCCCTCGGTCGACCCCAACGACCCCACCGCGACGCCCGAGAACGACCGCGGCAGCGCGGCCTTCGGCAACCCCAACGAGCCGGGTTCGACGATGAAGGCCATCACGGCCGCGATCGGTCTGGACAGCGGGTCGTTCACCTCCGACACCACCGTGACCGCGTCGTCGAGCGAGACGCTCCCCGGCGGCTCGCGCGTCTCGGACTCGTTCTCGCACCCCGCGAACAACTACACCCTCACGGGCGTGCTCATCGACTCCTCGAACGTCGGCATCTCGAAGTTCGGCGAGATGATCCCGCTCGACACCCGTGTGTCGTACCTCGAGAAGTTCGGCCTCACGCAGCAGACCGCCGTCGGGTTCCCCGGCGAATCGGGCGGCATCATGCGCGACCCCGCCGGCTGGGACAAGCAGACCTTCTACAACACGACCTTCGGCCAGGGCATCTCGGTCACCGTGCCGCAGCTGGCCGGGGCGTACCAGACCATCGCCAACGGGGGAGTGCGCATGCCGCTCTCGATCGTCGAGGGTTGCACCGCGGCCGACGGCACCGTCACCGACGTGCCCGACGCCCAGGGCGAGCGCGTGGTCTCGGCCGACGCGGCGCACCAGGTCGGACTCATGCTCGAGAACGTCGCCACGCAGGGGACCCTCGCCAAGCAGGTCGCGATCCCCGGCTACCGCATCGCCATCAAGACCGGTACCGGCGAGAAGACCGACCCCACCACCGGGGCCTACAAGGGCGACGCGTACTTCACGACGATGATCGGTTTCGCCCCCGCCGACGACCCCCAGTACGTGGTCGAGGTCAACCTCGACGAACCGCGGACGGTAAAATCGTCCGCGGCCACCGCCCCCGCGTTCCAGAAGGCCCTCACGCAGGTTCTCAAGACCTACCGCGTGATTCCGTCCGGAACCACGACCCCCGAACTGCCCAAGTTCGGCTGAGACACCGCCGACGCCGGTCTCGTCTCGGTAACGAATGCGACACGGAAAGGGCGTCCGCACAGCAATGATCTCCACCAGCCTCTCCCACCTCGCCGACGTGCTCGGCGGGCGCCTCGTCGTCCGCTCCGGCGACACCCCCGACACCACGGTCTCGGGGCTCGTCGACACCGACTCGCGTCTCATCGAGCGCGGCGACATCTTCGTCGCCAAGCCCGGTGAGACCACCGACGGGCACCTGTTCGTCGGCACCGCCGTCGAGCGGGGAGCGGCTCTCGCGATCGTCGAGCGCGAGGTCGAGGCCGAGGTGAGCCAGATCGTCGTCGCCGACGTCGTGGCCGCCCTCGCCGACCTGGCCCGCGACGTCGTCGCGCGCGTGCGCGCGCACGGCGACTTGAAGATCGTCGGCATCACGGGCTCCAACGGCAAGACGACCACCAAGAACCTCCTCGCGCGCATCCTCGAGGGTGAGGGCGAGACGGTCGCCCCGCGCGCCTCGTTCAACAACGAGGTCGGCGCGCCGCTGACGATGCTCCGGGTGACGGATGCCACGCGCTACCTCGTGAGCGAGTTCGGCGCCAGTGCCCCCGGCGCGATCGCGCGCCTCGCGGGCCTGGTCACCCCCGACATCGGCGTCGTGCTGATGGTGGGCATGGCCCACGCCGGAGGCTTCGGCGGCATCGAATCGACGTTCCACGCAAAGAGCGAGCTGGTCAAGGCCACCCGCGAGGGCGGTCTCGCCGTGCTGAACGCCGACGACCCCCGCGTCGCGGCGATGGAGCCGATCGCGCGCGAGCGCGGCCAGCAGGTGCGCTGGTTCGGCCGGGGCGAGCGGGCCGAGGTGCGCGCGGTCGACGTCGAGGTCTCGGCATCCGGCACCCGCGCCGACCTGCTGGTCGACGGAGAACCCTTCACCCTCACCCTGCGGGTGCTCGGTGAGCACCACGTGATGAACGCCCTCGCCGCCCTGGCCGCCGCCACCGCCCTCGGCGTGTCCGCAGCCGACGCGATCGCGCGCCTCGAGACCGTCGAGATCGCCGAGCGCTGGCGCATGCAGCCGCTCGGCTCCGACCGCGTGCGCATCATCAACGACGCCTACAACGCCAGCCCCGACTCGATGGCCGCGGCCCTGCGCACCCTCGCGCAGATCACCGGCCCCGACGAGCGCACGGTGGCCGTGCTGGGCGCGATGAGCGAGCTGGGGGAGTACGCCGACGAGGAGCACGACCGCGTCGGCCTGCTCGCCGTGCGTCTGCGCATCCAGCGCATCGTCGTGATCGGGCCCGAGGCGCGCCGCATGTACCTCGAGGCGATCGCTCAGGGCTCGTGGGACGGCGAGGCGGTGTTCCTCGCCGACGCCGACGCCGCGTTCGACTACCTCTCGACCGAGCTGCGCGACGGCGACCGCGTGCTGGTGAAGTCGTCCAACTCGGCCGGGCTGCGACACCTCGGCGACCGACTCGGGGAGCTCTTCGCGTGAGATCACTTCTGACCGCGGCGGCGATCTCGCTGGCGTTCACCCTGTTCCTCACGCCCGTGTTCCTGCGCTGGTTCCGCAAGTGGGGCTGGGGCCAGGTCATCCGCACGCCCGAGAACGTGCACAACCCCTCGCACGGGGCCAAGCGCGGCACGCCCACGATGGGCGGCACGATCTTCATCCTCGGCACGATCGTCGGCTACCTGATCGGCTCGTTCGCCGGCAACAACCCGCCGACGATCTCGGGTCTGCTCGTGCTGTGGCTCATGCTCGGCTTCGGCGTGGTCGGCTTCATCGACGACTACATGAAGGTGCACTACCAGAACAGCCTCGGACTGTCGGGGTGGCGCAAGATCGCCGGCCAGGTGATCGTGGCCGTGCCCTTCGCCATCGTCGCCCTCAACTTCCCCAACGCCATCGGACAGACACCGGCGTCGGAGTACATCTCCGTGTTCCGCGACATCCAGGTGCTCTCGCTGTTCGCCCTGGGCCCCATCCTCGGCTGGCTGCTCTACCTGGCATGGATCTCGTTCATCGGCACGGCGGCATCCAACTCCGTCAACGTCGCCGACGGCCTCGACGGCCTGGCCGCGGGCTCGGGCATCTTCGTCGTGGGCGCCTACAGCCTCATGGCCTTCTGGCAGAACAAGCAGATGTGCGCCGAGGCTCTCGACCCGACGGTCCAGGCCGGCTGCTACGCGGTGCGCGATCCCTTCGACCTCGCCATCGTGTCGGCCTCGTTCGTGGGCGCCCTGGTCGGGTTCCTCTGGTGGAACGCGCCCAAGGCCAAGGTCTTCATGGGCGACTGCGGCTCGATGGCGATCGGCGGCGTCATCGCCGCCATGGCGATCCTCACCCGCACCGAGATTCTGCTCGTGCTCATCGCGGGCGTCTACGTCATCGCGTCGGGCTCCGTGATCCTGCAGCGGGCCTACTTCAAGGTCACCCGGGGCAAGCGGCTGTTCCTCATGAGCCCCCTGCACCACCACCTCGAGATGCGCGGGTGGCCCGAGGTCACCATCGTCGTGCGCATGTGGATCATCGCGGGCCTGCTCGCCGTCTCGGGCATCGGATTCTTCTACGTCGAATGGCTTGCACGCGTATGACCGACCTCACCACCCTCACCAGCTGGCACGCCGACTGGAAGGGCCTGCGCGTCGCCGTGCTGGGCCTGTCGGTCACGGGCTTCTCGGTCGCCGACACCCTCGCCGAGCTCGGCGCCGAGGTGCTCGTCGTGACCGAGCGGGCGGATGCCGAGTACGCCCGGCTGCTGCCGGTGATCGGCGTCGCGCTGCACGAGGGGTCGCTCGACACCGTGCCCGAGGCGCTGACCGCCTTCGCCCCCGAGGTCGTCGTCGCCTCGCCCGGCTTCCCGCCCCACCACCCGGTGATCCGCTGGAGCCTCGAGCACGACATCGCGCTCTGGGGCGACGTGGAGCTCGCATGGCGCGTGCGCGACAAGGTCGTGCGCGCCGACGGCCGACCCGCCGACTGGGTGCTGGTCACCGGCACCAACGGCAAGACCACCACCACGCGCCTCACGGCCGAGATGCTGATGACGGCGGGGATGCGCGCCGTACCCGTCGGCAACATCGGCACGCCCGTGCTCGACGCGGTGCGCGACCCGAGCGGCTTCGACGTCTTCGTCGTCGAGCTCTCGAGCCACCAGCTCTGGTACCTCAACCGTCAGAGCGGCGCCGACGCGCTCTCGCCCCACTCCGCGGTGTGCCTGAACCTCGCCGACGACCATCTCGAGTGGCACGGCGGAGCCGACGCGTATCGCGCGGCGAAGGCCGGCGTCTACGCCCGCACGCGCGTGGCCTGCGTCTACAACAAGGCCGACGCCGCCACCCGCGAGATGGTCGAAGACGCCGAGGTCGTCGAGGGCGCCCGCGCCATCGGCTTCGACCTCGGCGTGCCCGGCCCCAGCGACCTCGGTGTGGTCGACGGCATCCTGGTCGACCGCGCCTTCCTCGAGGAGCGCGCGACCTCGGCCCTCGAGCTCACGACGATCGCCGACCTCGCCGAGCGGGGTCTCGCGGCGCCGCACATGGTGGCGAACATCCTCGCGGCATCCGCCCTCGCCCGCTCCCTCGGAGCGACACCGGCGCACATCTTCGACACGCTCGAGCACTTCCGCCTCGACCCGCACCGCATCCAGGTCGTCGGCGCCCACCGGGGCGTCACGTGGGTCGACGACTCCAAGGCCACCAACCCGCACGCCGCGGCCTCGTCGCTGGCGGCGTATCCCGGAGCCGTGTGGATCGTGGGCGGGCTGCTCAAGGGCGTCGACCTCGGCGACCTCGTGCGCACGCGCGGCGCGACGGTGCGCGCGGCCATCGTGATCGGCACCGAGCGCGATGACATCGTCGCGGCGTTCGCGCGACACGCCCCGGCGGTGCCGCTGTTCGAGGTCGACCACGCTGAGACTGAAGACGTCATGGCGCAGGTCGTCGAACTGGCGGCGGGTGTGGCGCGGGACGGAGACACGGTTCTCCTGGCTCCGGCGGCGGCATCCTTCGATCAGTTCGCGTCCTACTCCGACCGCGGCACGCGATTCGCCGACGCGGTGCGGGCCTGGATCGCCGGCCACGACGGAGCATCACGACCGCAGGACTGAGAGGACACGCGTGACCACGACGGCGCCTCGTCCGCGGCAGAGCCCCGACGAACCCGCGCGCGCGGGTCTCGCGGCCCGCGTCTCGCTGGGCCGGGCCTTCCGCCCCGTGCCGAGCGAGTTCCTCCTCATCGCCTCCGCCGCCCTGCTGCTGACCGGATTCGGCCTGGTCATGGTGCTCTCGGCGACCTCGGCGCTCGACAACGGTCAGACGCCGTTCGACCACGTGCTCAAGCAGGGCATCTTCGCCGTGGTCGGCATCCCGCTCATGTTCGTCCTGAGCCGGATGCCGATGCAGTTCTGGAAGCGCGTGGCGTGGCCCGTGCTGATCTTCGCCACGGCGTTCCAGATGCTGGTGTACGTGCCCGGGCTCGGTATCGCCTCGTACGGAAACCGCAACTGGGTGAACATCGCGGGCTTCCAGTTCCAGCCCGCGGAGTTCCTCAAGCTCGCCCTGGCGCTGTGGATGGGCGCGGTGCTGTACCGCAAGCGCCACTTGCTGACGTCGTGGAAGCACGTGTTCATCCCCGTCGTGCCCGTCTCCGTGCTCGTCATCGGCACCGTGCTCGGCGGAAAAGACCTCGGCACCGTGATGATCCTCGTGCTCGTGGTGCTCGGCGCGCTGTTCTTCGCCGGCATCAAGCTGCGCATGTTCGTCATCCCTGCCGTGCTCGCCCTCGCCGTCGTGCTCGCCTCGGCCGTGGGCAGCGAGAACCGCATGGCGCGTATCGCGAGCCTGTTCAACCCCGACGACGCGTCGTGCTACTACACCTCGTGCTACCAGTCGCTGCACGGCATCTGGGGGCTCGCGAGCGGCGGCCTGTTCGGTCTGGGCCTGGGCAACTCGAAGGAGAAGTACGACTGGTTGCCTGCCGCCGCCAACGACTACATCTTCGCCATCATCGGCGAGGAGCTCGGACTCATCGGGTGCATCGTCGTGCTGCTGCTGTTCGCGATCTTCGCGGTGGGCGCGTTCCACATCGTCCGTCGCACCGACGACACCTTCGTGCGCATGATCGCCGGCGCGATCACGCTGTGGATCGTCGGCCAGGCCCTCGTCAACATCGGCGTCGTGCTGCGCATCTTCCCCGTGCTCGGTGTGCCCCTGCCGTTCATGTCGCAGGGCGGAACCTCGCTGCTGTCGGTGCTGATCGCGTGCGGCGTGCTGCTGTCGTGCGCGCGCACGTTGCCCGATCGCCGCACCGAGGTCGTCTCGGCGCCGCGAGCGCCGCGCCGTGGGGCGGCCCCGCGCTCGCGCGGCTGAGCATTTCGCGGCGACACCCCCGTACCCGCTCACGTGGCCGGGGCGCCCCGGGCGGGAACGCCCCGCGACCTCGTTAGGGTCGTACGGTGACGACTTACCTCCTCGCCGGCGGCGGTACCGCCGGGCACGTGAACCCCCTGCTGGCCGTCGCCGACGGCCTCCGCGCGCGCGACGCCGCGGCCGACGTGCTGGTGCTCGGCACCCGGGAGGGTCTCGAGGCGCGGCTTGTGCCCCTGCGTGGCTACGAACTGCTCACGGTCGCCAAGGTGCCCTTCCCGCGTCGCCCCGATCGGGCGGCGGCGGCGTTCCCGATGCGTTTCGTGCGCGCGATCTCGCACGTGAGGCGCCTCATCCGCGAGCGCGGAATCGACGTCGTGGTGGGCTTCGGCGGCTACGCGGCGGCGCCGGCGTATCTCGCCGCGCGGGCCGAGCGCGTGCCGTTCGTCGTGCACGAGGCGAACGCGAAGCCGGGCCTGGCGAACGTGCTGGGCGCGCGGTCGGCCGCGGGCGTGGGCGTCGCGTTCGCCGGAACCCCTCTGCGCGGCGCCCGCGAGGTCGGGATGCCGCTGCGTCGCGAGATCGTCGAGCTCGACGCCGAGGCTCTGCGCGCCGAGGCGGCCGCGCACTTCGGACTCGATGCGGCCAAGCGCACTCTGTTGGTGTTCGGCGGTTCGCTCGGCGCGCTGCGACTGAACACCGCGTTCGGAGGTGCGTGGCAGGACGTGCTCGACGCCGGATGGCAACTGCTGCACGTCACCGGCCAGAACTCCGACCTGCCCGACCCGGGCGTCGAGGGGTACGCCGTCGTGCGCTACGTCGACCGGATGGACCTCGCCTTCGCCCTCGCCGACTTCGTGGTGTCGCGCTCGGGCGCGGCGACCGTCAGCGAGATCAACGCCCTCGGCATCCCCGCCGTCTACGTGCCGTACGCGGTCGGCAACGGCGAGCAGAGCCTCAACGCCGCCGCGGCCGTGCGCGCGGGCGCGGCGCTGCTCATCGCCGACGCCGACCTCACGCCGGAGCGGGTGCGCGCCGAGATCGTGCCGCTGCTCGCCGACGACGAGCGCCGCGACGCCATGCGGGCCGCTGCCGCGCGCACCGGCATCCGCACCGGTACCGAGAACGTGATCGCCCTGGTCGACGAGGCCCTGGCGCGCTGAGCCCCTGACCCCACCCGCCGTCCCCGGTCCGCCCCGGCGCCGTCCGCCCCGGCCCCGCCGTCCTGCGGATTCCGCGCCCGACACGCCGTCCCGGGACGCGGGACCCGCGGCGTGTCGACGGTCGACTCCGCAGGACGGTGGCCGCCCCGACCGCGCCGCCGCCCCGGATCACCCGGCGCCCCGACCGCCAGCGCGCCGAGGCCGACGCGCAGGATCGGCGACGTAAACTCGCTACGCCATGATCAGACCCGACCTGAGCCTCCCCATCCCCGAGACCATCACCTCCGCGCACTTCATCGGCGTGGGGGGATCGGGCATGTCCGGACTCGCCCGCATGTTCCTCGACCGCGGCATCCGGGTCTCCGGCTCCGACCGCTCCGACGGCGCGGCCCTGCGCGACCTCGCCGCCCGCGGCGCGACGGTGCACGTCGGTCACGACGCGGCTCACCTCGGCGACGCCGACACCGTCGTACACACCGGGGCGATCTGGCCCGAGAACCCCGAGTTCGTCACCGCCAAAGAGCGCGGGCTGCACGTGATGCACCGCTCGCAGGCCCTGCACTGGCTCATCGGCGGGCGCCGCCTCGTCTCGGTCGCGGGTGCGCACGGCAAGACCACCTCGACCGGCATGATCGTGACGGCCCTCCGCGCCCTCGAGGTCGACCCGACCTTCGTCAACGGCGGCGTCATCGCCGACCTGGGCGCCTCCAGCGGCACGGGCTCCGACGACCTCGTGGTGATCGAGGCCGACGAGTCCGACGGCACGTTCGAGCTCTACGACACCTCGGTCGCGCTGATCACGAACGTCGACCCCGACCACCTCGACCACTACGGCTCGCGCGACGCGTTCGACGCCGCGTTCGCCCGTTTCGCGAACGCCGCCCGCGAGGCCGTCGTCATCTCGGCCGACGACCCGGGCGCCCGGTCGGTGCGCGAGCGCATCACACACGCGCACGTGGTCACGTTCGGCGAAGACGCCGCAGCCGACGTCCGCCTCAGCGGCATCCGCACCGACGGACCCGTCGCCTTCACCCTCACCGCCGACGGCGAGAGCGTCGACGTGCAGCTGCGCGTGCCCGGCGCCCACAACGCGGTCAACGCCGCCGGCGCGGTCGCCGTGCTGCGCGTGCTCGGGCACTCCCTCGCCGACGCCGCGCGCGCGGTCGAGGGCTTCGGCGGCACGGTCCGCCGGTTCGAGCTGCACGGCGTGCAGCACGGGGTCAGCGTCTTCGACGACTACGCGCACCACCCCACCGAGGTCGCCGCGGCCCTCTCCGCCGCCCGCACCGTCGTGGGCGAGGGGCGCATCATCGCGATCCAGCAGCCCCATACCTACTCGCGCACGCAGGAGATGTACCGCGAGTTCGCCGAGGTGCTCGAGTCGCACGCCGATCACACGGTCATGCTCGACGTGTACGGCGCGCGCGAAGACCCGGTGCCCGGGGTGACGGGAGAGCTGGTGAGCGGAGCGTTCGCCGACCCCACGCACGTGCACTACGTGCCCGACTGGCAGCAGGCGGCCGACTACACCGCCGGCATCGCCCGCCCGGGCGACTACGTCATCACCCTCGGCTGCGGCAACGTGTACCAGATCATCCCGCAGGTGCTCGACGCGCTGTCGCGCACCGAGGCCGCGGCGGTCTGATCGTGGAGCGGCCCTCGCCCCTGCCGTCGACTCCGGCCTCCGCTCGCCCGGCCAAGACCCCGCGCGAGCCGGTCGCCGCGCCGACTGCCGACGAGACCGCTCCGATCCTCCCTCTCGCGCGCACCGAGGTTCCGCCCGTCGACGAGCGGGTTCCGGATGCCGAGGGCGCGAGCCTGCGCGACGTCTGGCGCGCGTCGAGAGCGCGTCGGCGCGCCCTCTCGGCCGAGGTGCGCCGGTTCACGGTGCGCCAGCGCCGCCGTCGCCGCGTGTGGATCGGCGTGGGTGCGGCGTTCCTGGTGATGGTGCTGGGCACCGCCGGAGCGGCGTACAGCCCGCTGTTCGCGGTCGAGAAGATCGACATCGAGGGAGCGTCGTCGCTCGACGTCGCCGCCGTGACCGATGCTCTCAGCGGCCAGATCGGCACTCCTCTCGCCATGGTCGACGACAGTGCGGTCAAGGCCGCGCTCGTGCGCTTCCCGCTCGTGGAGTCGTACACGCTCGAGGCGCGTCCTCCGCACGACCTGGTGGTGCGCATCGTCGAGCGCACGCCGATCGGGGCGATCCAGGGTCCGGCGGGCTTCACGGTGGTGGATGCCGCCGGGGTCGCCCTGTCGACCACGCCCGAGGCTCCGGCCGGTCAGCCCGTGCTCGACATCGCGGGCGGTCCCGACTCTGCGGCGTTCCGTGCGGCGGGCCGGGTCGTCCGGGCACTCCCCGACACCGTGCGCGCGCAGGTGACCGCGGTGTCGGCATCCACCCCCGACGACGTCACGCTGACCCTGGGCGCCACCGGGTCGCGTGTGGTGTGGGGGAGTGCCGACCGTTCGGCCGAGAAGGCGATCGTGCTCGACCGGTTGATGGCCAAGAGCCCGCCGGATCGCGTCAAGGAGTACGACGTGACCTCGCCCGAAGCCGGCGTCGTCCGCTGATATCCGAAGCGATCCTCCGACACTCCGCGTGTCGGTCCCGTGGCGTGCGCGCGGCGACCTACCTTCAACTTAAGGAATTGCATACCGGGCAATTCTTTAACCCTCAACATGAGGTTTAGAGTTTCGGGTTCGGGGACAAACGGAGGCCGGCATGAGCCACAACCAGAACTACCTCGCCGTGATCAAGGTCGTCGGTGTGGGCGGGGGCGGCGTCAACGCCGTCAACCGCATGATCGAGCTCGGCCTGCGCGGCGTGGAGTTCATCGCGATCAACACCGACGCACAGGCGCTGCTCATGAGCGACGCCGACGTCAAGCTCGACGTCGGTCGTGAACTGACGCGCGGCCTGGGTGCCGGCGCCGACCCCGAGGTCGGCCGACGCGCCGCCGAGGACCACGCGGAAGAGATCGAAGAGGCCCTGCGCGGCGCCGACATGGTCTTCGTCACGGCGGGTGAGGGTGGCGGAACGGGCACCGGCGGTGCTCCCGTCGTCGCCAAGATCGCTAAGTCGATCGGCGCCCTGACCATCGGTGTCGTCACCAAGCCCTTCTCGTTCGAGGGTCGTCGTCGTCAGAGCCAGGCGGAGGCAGGTGTGGGCCGGCTGAAAGAAGAGGTCGACACCCTCATCGTCGTCCCGAACGACCGCCTGCTCGAGATCAGCGACCGCGGCATCTCGATGATCGAGGCGTTCGCCACGGCCGACCAGGTGCTGCTCGCCGGTGTCCAGGGCATCACCGACCTCATCACGACCCCCGGTCTCATCAACCTCGACTTCGCCGACGTCAAGTCGGTCATGCAGGGTGCCGGCTCCGCCCTCATGGGCATCGGTTCGTCCCGCGGGGCGGATCGCGCCATCAAGGCCGCCGAGCTCGCCGTCGAGTCGCCGCTGCTCGAGGCCTCGATCGAGGGTGCGCACGGCGTGCTGCTGTCGATCCAGGGTGGCTCGAACCTCGGCATCTTCGAGATCAACGACGCCGCCCAGCTGGTGAAGGAAGCGGCTCACCCCGAGGCCAACATCATCTTCGGTACGGTCATCGACGACACCCTCGGCGACGAGGTGCGCGTGACCGTGATCGCGGCCGGCTTCGACGGCGGCGAGCCCTCGCTGCGCATCGACGCGGTCGGCGCCCAGCGCCCGGCATCCGCCCCGGTCGTCCCCGTCATCCCCGCCGAAGAGGTCGCGCGCGACCTCGACGCGGCCGAGGAGCAGAAGGGCTCGACCGAGCGTGCGCCCGAGCGTCGCCCCGAGCCCGCGCCGGTCACCGCCCGCGTGCCCGAGACCTCGTACGACGCCGGCTACGCCGACGACGACCTCGACGTTCCGGACTTCCTCAAATAAGCACGACCGCCTCGACGAGAGCGGGTCCGGTCTCACCGGGCCCGCTCTCGTCGTCGAAGGAGCCTCATGGACACCGCCCTGGCCGACCGCCTCGCCGCCGTCGACGAGCGCATCCGCGACGCCGCCCGCGCGGCCGGACGCGACCTCGACGAGATCACCCGCATCGTCGTGACGAAGTTCCACCCCGCCGCGCTGGTCACCGACCTGTACGAGCTGGGCGTGCGACACGTCGGCGAGAACCGGCAGCAGGAGCTCACCGCCAAGCGCGCCGAGCTCGACGGCATCCGGGATCTCACCTGGCACTTCATCGGCCAGGCGCAGACGAACAAAGCGCGTGCGGTGCGGGCGTCGGCGGATGCCGTGCACTCGGTCGACCGCGCGCGCATCGCCGACGCGTTGCACGCAGCGGATCCGGATGCCGCGCCCCTCGACGTGCTCGTGCAGGTCAACCTGACCGACGACCCGGGCCGCGGCGGCGTCGACCCCGACGGTGTCCCTGCGCTCGCGACGCACGTGGCGGGCCTGTCGAGCCTGCGACTGCGGGGCGTGATGGCCGTCGCCCCCCTCGACGAAGAACCCGCGCGGGCGTTCGAGCGCCTCCGTCGCTGCGCCGACGCGACACGCGCGGTCGTGGGCGACGCGACGTGGATCTCGGCCGGCATGACCGGCGACTTCCCCGAAGCGATCGAGATGGGCGCGACACACCTGCGGATCGGCTCCGCAATCACGGGCCCGAGACCCGCGCGCCAGTAGCCTCGAACCAGACGAGCGAACGGAGGATGCGATGTCGAACCCCCTGAAGAAGACCATGGTGTACCTGGGCCTCGCCGACGAGGAAGAGACCTATGAGGAGACCGCGCCGCAGCCCATCGCGCGCAAGCAGGCAGCGCCCGCAGCTCCGGTTGAAAAGGCCGCGCCGGTGACCCCCCTGCACCGTCCCACCGTGGTGCGCCAGCCCTCGGTCGGACCCGTGAGCGAAATCCTCACGGTGCACCCCAAGCAGTACCGCGACGCGCAGCTGATCGCCGAGAACTTCCGCGAGGGAATCCCGGTCATCATCAACCTGTCGCAGATGAGCGACGCCGACGCGCGTCGCTTGATCGACTTCGCGAGCGGACTCTCGCTCGGACTGTACGGCCGCATCGAGCGGGTGACGAGCAAGGTGTTCCTGCTCTCTCCCGAGAACATCGCCGTGTCCGGCGACGGTGCGATCGCGCAGGCCGACCCCGAGGGTGCGCCCTTCGCGTCCCAGTAACAGTGGCCGTCCTGAGCCTCATCGGCTCCATCCTCAGTGCGATCCTGTTCGTCTACATCGTGTTCCTGCTCGCGCGCCTGGTGCTCGAGTACATCCCGATGTTCAACCGTGAGTGGCGTCCCCGTGGCGCCACCCTCGTGATCGCCGAGATCGTCTACACCGTGACCGATCCGCCCATCAAGCTGATCCGTCGCGTCGTCCCACCCCTGCGCATCGGGGGGATCGCGATCGACTTCGGTTTCGCGATCGTGATGTTCGTCTGCTTCCTGCTGCTGAGCGTCACGCGGTCCCTCGCGGCCGCGTAACGCCCTCACCGCCGCCCTTCGTCCGTGCCCTTCGACACCGATGGAGGGCGGCGGCTATGCTGTTCCGAAGCGGTACGCCCCGGTGCGACACCCCCATACAGTTCCGATTCAGAGCTCTCGAAAGAGGAAACACCATGGCACTGACCCCCGATGACGTCGTCACCAAGCAGTTCCAGCACGTTCGCTTCAAGGAGGGCTTCGACCCCGATGAGGTCGATGACTTCCTCGACGAGATCGTCGTGGAGTGGCGCAAGACCATCGCCGAGAACGATGAGCTGAAGACCAAGCTCGCGGCGTACGAGTCGGGCGAGGCCGCCCCCGCCACCACCGAGGCCCCCGTCGCCGAGGCGCCCAAGGCCGAGGAGCCCAAGGTCGAAGAGGCCGCTCCGGCCCCCGTCGCCGCCCCGGTCTCGGCTCCCGCGTCGTCCGACGTCGAGCCCGCCGCGCAGAGCGCCGGCATCATCGAGCTCGCGCAGCGTCTGCACGACGAGCACGTCGCCGAGGGCAAGGCCCAGCGCGACCAGCTCATCGGCGAGGCGCAGGCGCAGGCCGCGTCGATCGTGGCCGAGGCCGAGCAGAAGGGCCGCGAAGAGCGTTCGCGTCTCGAGAAGGAGCGCGTGACCCTCGAGGCCCGCATCACCGAGCTGCGCAACTTCGAGCGCGACTACCGCTCGCAGCTGCGTTCGTACATCGAGGGCCAGCTCCGCGACCTCGACACCAACGCGTCTTCCTCGGGCTCGACGCCGGTGTCGGCGATCGGTCTGTAGGCCGACTCTTTGCGCAGTCGATCACCCCTGCGTTCGGCGGCGGCCGGCATCATCATCGCGATCCTCGCGGTACTGGTGCTGGCCGCCGACCAGTTGGCGAAGACCGCCGCGATCGCCTCGCTCCCCGCTGAGCGCGTCGTGCCGATCATCGGCGAATTCCTGCAGTTCTACCTCGTCCGCAACCCCGGAGCGGCGTTCTCGCTCGGCGAGAGCGTCACGTGGTTGTTCACCATCGCGCTGGCCGTCGTGGCCTGCGTGATCATCTACCTCGGCATCCGCCGCGTGCGCTCGCGCCTGTGGGCCGTCGTGCTCGGCCTCCTGCTGGGCGGCGTGCTCGGCAACCTGACCGACCGACTTGCGCGCGAGCCCGGCTTCCCGGTCGGACACGTCGTCGACTTCATCTCGACGCCGTGGATGATGCCCGCCATCTACAACGTGGCCGACATGTTCATCGTCACGATGATGATCTCGGTCGCGCTGCTCGTGCTGTTCGGCCTGCGTCTCGACGGCACCCGCGAGACCCGCGCCTCGCGCGCCGCCGAAGCCGACGCGTCCGACGATGTCGCCGCGCCGCACGACCCGGGCACCCGCTGACATGGAGTCGCGGAGCTTGCCCGTTCCCGACGGGCTCGAGGGAACGCGCATCGACCAGGCGCTGGCCAAGATGCTCGGCTTCTCGCGCACGTTCGCGGCCGAGGTCGCCGACGCCGGGGGAGTGAGCGTCGACGGACGCGTCGCCGGCCGCAGCGACCGCCTGCACGCGGGCGCGTGGTTGAGCGTCGAGTGGGAGCCCAAGCGCGACCCCGAGATCGTTCCGGTGGAGGTGCCCGACCTGGGCATCGTGCACGACGACGACGAGATCGTCGTGGTCGACAAGCCCGCCGGTGTCGCCGCTCACCCCTCCGTGGGGTGGGAGGGCCCGACCGTGCTCGGCGCCCTCGCCGCCGCCGGGTTCCGCATCGCCACGAGCGGCCCGGCCGAGCGCCGCGGCATCGTGCACCGGCTCGACGCCGGCACGAGCGGTCTGATGGTGGTGGCCAAGACCGAGCGCGCCTACACGCTCCTCAAGAGCGCGTTCAAAGAGCGCGAGGTCGACAAGATCTACCACGCCGTGGTGCAGGGGCACCCCGATCCTCTCGCCGGCACCATCGACGCGCCGATCGGACGGCATCCGCACCACTCGTGGAAGTTCGCCGTGACCCCCGACGGCAAGGACTCGATCACCCACTACGAGACCCTCGAGGCCTTCCCGCGCGCCTCGCTGCTCGAGATCCACCTCGAGACCGGGCGCACGCACCAGATCCGCGTGCACATGGCCGCGCACCGGCATCCGTGCGCGGGCGATCCGCTCTACGGCGCCGACCCGACGCTGTCCGCGCGCCTCGGCCTCACCCGCCAGTGGCTGCACGCGCATCGGCTGGCGTTCGCGCACCCGGGCACGGGGGAGCGGGTCGAGTTCGAGTCGCCCTACCCGGCCGACCTCGCGCACGCGCTCGACCTTCTCGGCGACGGCGTCTGATCCCGGCGCGACCGGCGCCGACACGCCGCCGGCGCTGACTCGGCGCCGTCCGACGCGCCCGGTGAACACCCGCGAGCAGGGAGTCCGCCGCGAACATCGAGGGGCCGATGTCGGAGGCCGAACGTAGACTCGATCCGTGGCAGCAGACTCCTTCGTTCACCTTCACGTGCACAGCGAGTATTCGATGCTCGACGGCGCGGCGCGCATCGGTCCGATGGTCCAAGAGGCCGTCACACAGGGCATGCCCGCGATCGCCGTGACCGACCACGGCAACACCTTCGCGGCGTACGAGTTCTACAAGACCGCGAAAGACGCCGGCATCAAGCCGATCATCGGCATCGAGGCCTACGTCACCCCCGGCACCCACCGTTCCGACAAGACGCGCGTGCGCTGGGGCACCCCCGAGCAGCAGAGCGACGACGTGTCGGGTTCGGGCGCCTACACCCACATGACCCTGCTGTCCGAGACGACGCAGGGCATGCACAACCTGTTCCGCCTGTCGTCCAAGGCGAGCATGGAGGGCTACTACTTCAAGCCCCGCATGGACCGCGAACTGCTGCAGACCTACAGCAAGGGCCTGATCGCGACGACCGGCTGCCCCTCGGGCGAGGTGCAGACGCGCCTGCGCCTCGGGCAGTACGAGGCCGCCCGCGCCGCCGCGGCGGAGTTCCAGGACATCTTCGGCAAAGACAACTACTTCGCCGAGATCATGGACCACGGGCTGTCGATCGAACGCCGGGTCATGAGCGACCTGCTCAAGCTGTCGAAAGACCTCGGCATCCCGCTCCTCGGCACGAACGACCTCCATTACACGCACCAGCACGACGCGACCAGCCACGCGGCGCTGCTCTGCGTGCAGTCGGGTTCGACCCTCGACGATCCGAAGCGCTTCAAGTTCGACGGAGACGGCTACTACGTCAAGTCGCCCGCCGAGATGCGGCAGGTCTTCCGCGACCATCCCGAGGCCTGCGACAACACCCTGCTGATCGCCGAGCGCTGCGAGGTCGAGTTCGACACCTCGGCCAACTACATGCCCCGCTTCCCCGTCCCCGAGGGCGAGACCGAGGGCAGCTGGATGATCAAAGAGGTCGAGAACGGCCTGAACGACCGCTACCCCGACGGCATCCCGGATGCCGTGCGCAAGCAGGCCGAGTACGAGACCGACGTCATCCTGCAGATGGGGTTCCCGGGCTACTTCCTCGTCGTCGCCGACTTCATCAACTGGGCCAAGCGCAACGGCATCCGCGTCGGACCCGGTCGCGGGTCGGGCGCCGGCTCGATGGTCGCCTACGCGATGAAGATCACCGATCTCGACCCCCTGCAGCACGGTCTCATCTTCGAGCGCTTCCTCAACCCCGACCGCGTCTCCATGCCCGACTTCGACGTCGACTTCGACGACCGTCGTCGTGGCGAGGTCATCCAGTACGTCACCGAGAAGTACGGCGACGAGCGCGTCGCGCAGATCGTGACGTACGGCACCATCAAGGCCAAGCAGGCGCTGAAAGACGCCGGTCGCGTGCTCGGCTTCCCCTTCAGCATGGGCGACAAGCTCACCAAGGCCATGCCGCCCGCGGTGATGGGCAAAGACATGCCGCTCGACGGCATGTTCAACCCCGAGCACCCGCGCTACAAAGAGGCGAGCGAGTTCCGCACGCTCATCGAGACCGACGCCGAGGCGAAGACGGTGTTCGACACCGCGCTCGGTCTCGAGAACCTCAAGCGCCAGTGGGGCGTGCACGCGGCCGGTGTGATCATGTCGAGCGAGCCGCTGATCGACATCATCCCGATCATGCGCCGCGAGCAAGACGGTCAGATCGTCACGCAGTTCGACTACCCGGCCTGCGAGTCGCTCGGCCTGATCAAGATGGACTTCCTGGGGTTGCGCAACCTCACGATCATCAACGACGCGCTCGACAACATCGAAGCCAACCGCGGCCACCCCCTCGTGCTCGAAGAGCTCGAGCTCGACGACCCCGCGTCGTACGAACTGCTCGCTCGCGGCGACACGCTGGGCGTGTTCCAGCTCGACGGGGGGCCGATGCGCTCGCTCCTGCGCCTGATGCGCCCCGACAACTTCGAGGACATCTCGGCGGTGCTCGCGCTGTACCGCCCGGGCCCCATGGGCGTGAACTCGCACATCAACTACGCGCTGCGAAAGAACAAGCAGCAGGAGATCGAGCCGATCCACCCCGAGCTCGAAGAGCCGCTGGCCGACATCCTCGACACCACCTACGGCCTGATCGTGTACCAGGAGCAGGTGATGGCCGTCGCCCAGCGCGTCGCCGGATACACCCTCGGCCAGGCCGACCTGCTGCGCCGCGCGATGGGCAAGAAGAAGAAGAGCGAGCTCGACAAGCAGAAAGAGATCTTCTTCGGCGGCATGACCGAGCGCGGCTTCGGCGACGTCGCACAGCAGACGCTGTGGAAGGTGCTCGAGTCGTTCGCCGACTACGCCTTCAACAAGGCGCACACCGCGGCCTACGGTCTCGTGTCGTACTGGACGGCCTACCTCAAGGCGCATTACCCGGCCGAGTACATGGCCGCCCTGCTCACCAGCGTGGGCGACTCCAAAGACAAGATGGCGGTGTACCTCAACGAGTGCCGCCGCATGGGCATCAAAGTGCTGCCGCCCGACGTCAACGAGTCGATCCGGTACTTCGCGGCCGTCGGCGAAGACATCCGCTTCGGCCTCGGCGCCGTCCGCAACGTGGGCACCAACGTCGTCGAAGGGATCGTCGCGTCGCGGCAGGACGCCAAGTACACGTCGTTCCACGACTTCCTCGCGAAGGTCCCCGCGCACGCGGCGAACAAGCGCACCGTGGAGTCCCTCATCAAGGCGGGGGCGTTCGACTCACTCGGGTCCACGCGCCGCGCGCTCATCGAGGTGCACGAAGACGCCTGCGAGGGCGCCGTGATCGACAAGAAGCGCGAGGCGAACGGCGAGGTCGGTTTCGACTTCGACTCGCTGTGGGACGAACCGCAACAGGTCGTCAAGGTGCCCGAGCGACCCGAGTGGACCAAGAAGGACAAGCTCGCGTTCGAGCGCGAGATGCTCGGCCTCTACGTCTCCGACCACCCTCTGGCGGGTCTCGAGGTGCCGTTGGCGAAGCACGCGTCCACCTCCATCCACGATCTGCTGGCGTCCGAAGACGTGCAGGACGGCGATCAGGTGACCGTGGCGGGTCTGCTCACGAGCGTGCAGCACCGCGTCGCCAAACAGAGCGGCAATCCCTACGGCATGGTCACCGTCGAGGACTTCAACGGCGAGGTGACCGTGATGTTCATGGGCAAGACCTACGCCGAGTTCGCCCCGGCGCTGGTCGCCGACTCGATCATGGTCGTGCGCGGGCGCGTGTCTCGTCGCGACGACGGGCTGAATCTGCACGCCCAAAGCGCTTTCGCCCCCGATCTCGAAGGACTCGACGAGACCGGGGGACTCACGCTGGTCGTCCCCGAGCAGCGGGCCAACGAGGCGCTCGTCGGCGAGCTCGCGCAGATGCTCCGTCGCCACGCCGGCTCGACCGAGGTGCAGCTCAAGCTTCACAAGGGCGGCACCGCGAAGGTCTTCGAAGTGCCGATGCCCGTGCGCGTGACGGCCGACCTCTTCGGAGAGCTCAAGGGCCTGCTCGGCCCCAACTGCCTCGGCTGAGGTCACCGCCGCCTCTTCCTCCTGCTTCCGCCGCAAGCCCAGCGGATGCCGTAGACCACCTGGTTAGGATGACCGGGCGCTTCGGCGCCTCTGTCGAAAGGACCACCGTGACCGATCAGAACCCCCACGACGGCGTCACGTCTCCCGATGCCCCCGACGAGCGCGACACCGTCGCCCCCGTCGTCCCCGATGTCTCCGCGCACGAAGCCGCGGAACGCGACACCTTCCCGCACACCGGCACCCGTTCGGCCGACGCCGACGGCGACATGCTCGACGACGATTCCTCGTCCTCGGCCGGCTACGCGGCCGCCGCGAGCGCACGCTCCTCGCGTGCCGAGCACACCCCCGTGTCATCCGTCCCCGCGGCGTCTCACGCCAACGCCGCAGCGCACGACCGCGACCGTGAGCGCCCCTCGGGCGACGTGCAGTACGGCGTCGGACCGTTCTCGATCCGCGAGGTCAGCCTGCTGGGCATCTGGGTCGTGGCGTTCTTCGTCTCGTTCTTCCGCACGAACATCCTCGACTCGCCGTCGGGGGTGCTGATCGGCGGACAGAACGTCTGGCTGTCGGGGCTGTGGTGGATCCCGACCGTCGCGCTGCCCACCGTCGCGGTGGGGCTCCTCGTGCTGCGTCGCCTGTCGCCGCAGGGCATCCGCCGCGTCGGATCGCTCGGCATCGACCAGTTCGCCTCCGTCGCGTTCACGGTCTCGGCCCTCGTCTGGGTCGCATGGGTGTGGGACACCGTAGCCGTGTTCAACGAGACGGGCATCTGGACGCGCTCCTGGGTCATCTGGGTCGAGGCGGTGCTCCTCCTCGCCGGAGTCGTGCTCACGGTCTTCGCGCCGTTCATCCCTCCGTTCTCGGCCGACTTCCGCGGCCGCGAAGAGGTCGCCGCGCACCGCAACGCGCGCCCGATTCGCCCCGTCACCGCGCGTCCGCGTACGCCGCGACCGGCCCGCACCGCGGCGACGACGCATCCGGCACCCGTCGAGGACGCACCGACGCCCGGCAGCTACACGGGCTCGACCGATCTGCCGCACGCCGAGGCCGAGGCGCACCCGCGCACGAGCGTGATGCCCGCCGCGCACGACGACAACGACACCGACGTGTTCGCGTCGCTGCGCGACGACCACGACGCCGACGAGCACCGCACCGGCTACGCGCGTCGCAGCAGCGACGCCCACACCGCGCTCTCGGAGCAGCCGAGCGACCGCGACCACCACGAGCACGCGCGCGACGAGCACGAGGCGCACCCGCACGCGCAGGCGTTCTGGGCGCTCGTCCCCGAGGAGCGCGACGTGGTCGACGATTACGGCACGCCGATCTTCCGCATCGGACCCACCGCGTGGGCCCTCGTCATCGAGGACCGCGGAGAGGCGTTCGTCGTCCGCCACGACGACGGTCGCATCGGCTACCTGCACGACGTCTCGGGAGTGACCCGCGGCTGAGGCCGACCCGAAAGGGGTCGCTGCGTTTCTCGCAGCGGCCCCTTTCGTCGTTCCCGGGTCGGAGCGGGGCGACCTCGGTGCCACCATCCTCCCCGGTGGGCTTCGATGCCCTCCTGGCGTCGAGCTGACTGCCGCGCCGCGCGCCTGAGCACACGCTGCGAGCCCACGCGGGCGCGCGAGGGCGTCCGCGGGCGGCCGGTAGCCTGGACGCATGCTCCGCACGATCGATCTCCGCGGCCGCGTGCTCTCGCCGGCCGAGCTCCTCGCCGTCGTCCCCCGCGCCGACGCCGCCCGTGACGAGGCCCTCGCCACGGCCGCGCGACTCGTCGACGACGTCGCCCGTCGGGGCGAAGAAGCCCTTCGGGAGCAGGCTGCGCGCTTCGATCGGGTCACCGACCACGCCCTGCGGGTTCCCGCCGACCACCTCGACGAGGCGCTGCGCGACCTCGATCCCGGCATCCGTTCCGCCCTCGACGAGGCGATCGCGCGCGTGCGTCGAGCCTCGGCGGCGCAGGTGCCCGCCCCGGTCGTGACCGAACTCGGCGAAGGCGCTCGCGTGACGCAGCGCTGGCAGCCCGTGCGCCGGGTCGGTCTCTACGTGCCGGGCGGCAAGGCCGTCTACCCCTCCAGCGTGGTGATGAACGTCGTGCCCGCGCAGGTCGCCGGTGTGCGCGAGGTCGCGCTCGCCTCCCCGCCGCAGTCGGAGTTCGGCGGTCGCGTGCACCCCGTCATCCTCGCCGCGGCCAAGCTGCTCGGCGTCACCGAGGTCTACGCGATGGGCGGCGCCGGGGCCATCGGCGCCTTCGCCTACGGCGTGGCCGAGATCGGACTCGACCCCGTCGACGTCGTCACGGGGCCGGGCAACAACTTCGTCGCCTCGGCCAAGCGCGCCGTCGCCGGCCGCGTGGGCACCGACTCCGAGGCGGGGGCCACCGAGATCCTCGTCGTCGCCGACGACAGCGCGGTTCCGGCCCTCGTGGCGGCCGACCTCGTCAGCCAGGCCGAGCACGACGAACAGGCCTCCGCGGTCCTGGTCACCGACTCGGTCGCCCTGGCCGACGCGGTCGCCGCCGCGCTTCCCGCCCGGGTCGAGGCCACCCGCCACACCGAGCGCGTCACCGCCGCGTTCCACGGACCGCAGTCCGCGGTCGTGCTCGTCGACGACATCGCGCAGGCCACCGCCTTCAGCAACGCGTACGCGCCGGAGCACCTCGAACTGCACCTGGCCGACCCCCGGCCCGAAGACTTCGTCAACGCCGGTGCCGTGTTCGTCGGGCCGTACACGCCGGTCAGCCTCGGCGACTACCTCGCAGGCAGCAACCACGTGCTGCCCACCGGGGGACAGGCGCGCTACGGCGCCGGGCTGTCCGCCGCGACCTTCCTCCGCCCTCAGCAGGTCGTCGAATACGACCGCGCGGCCCTCGCCGCCGTGCACGAGGCGATCGTCACCCTGGCCGACGCCGAGGCTCTGCCCGCGCACGGCGAGGCCGTCACCGCGCGGTTCGACGCGTAGGCCGGAGTCGTCATGCACTGTCCTTTCTGCCGCAACCCCGACTCGCGGGTCATCGACTCCCGCACGAGCGATGACGGCCTCAGCATCCGTCGTCGTCGTCAGTGCCCGAAGTGCGGTGGCCGCTTCTCGACCGTCGAGACCGCGGGCCTGAACGTCATCAAGCGCTCGGGCGTGGTCGAGCCGTTCAGTCGCGAGAAGGTCATGTCGGGTGCGCGCAAGGCGTGCCAGGGGCGTCCCGTGACGGATGCCGATCTCGCCGTCCTCGCGCAGAAGGTCGAAGAGGCCATTCGCCAGACCGGATCGTCGCAGATCGAGGCGAACGAGATCGGCCTCTCGATCCTCGGCCCCCTTCGCGAACTCGACGAAGTCGCATACCTGCGCTTCGCGAGCGTGTATCAGGCCTTCGATTCGCTCGAGGACTTCGAGGCGGCCATCGCCCAGCTCCGCGCCGACCACGCCGGCCGGACGGATTCCGATGCGCAGTCGGATGCGGAGCGGACGAGCGAGCACGATACCGTCCAGTAATCTGGCCGGGATGTATCCCCTCCTCTTCCGCACGGTTCTCACCCGCTTCGATCCCGAGTTCGCCCATCACCTGGGCGCCCTCGTCATCCGTGTCGCGGGTGTCGAGCCGGTGGCATCCGTTCTGCGTCGTTTCACCGCCCCGGCTCCCGACCAGCGCGTGCACGCGCTCGGGCTGACCTTCGAGTCGCCGTTCGGGGTCGCGGCCGGCTTCGACAAGAACGTCACCATGGGCCGCGGCCTGGGTGCGCTCGGATTCGGTCACGTCGAGGTGGGAACCGTCACCGCCCTGCCGCAGCCCGGCAACCCCAAGCCCCGTCTGTTCCGGCTCGTCGTCGACCGTGCCGTCGTCAACCGGATGGGCTTCAACAACGAGGGAGCCGCCGTCGCCGCCACCCGCCTGCGGCGCCTGCGCCGAGCGCGACGTCGCCCGGTCATCGGGGTCAACATCGGCAAGAGCCGCGTGGTCGCCGTCGACGACGCCACGACCGACTACGTCCGCTCCGCCCGCCTGCTCGCCCCGCTCGCCGACTACCTCGTCGTCAACGTCTCGTCGCCGAACACTCCGGGCCTACGCGGCCTGCAGGCGGTTGAGACGCTGCGCCCGCTGCTGACCGCGGTGAAGGACGCCGCCGGCGGCACGCCCCTGTTGGTCAAGATCGCGCCCGATCTCGCCGACGACGAGGTGCAGCAGATCGCGCGGCTCGCCGTCGACACGGGGCTCGCGGGCCTCATCGCCACGAACACGACCATCGAGCGGGCCGGGCTGCGCACGCCGGCGGCGACGGTCGAGGCGGCCGGGGCGGGAGGACTCTCGGGAGCACCGCTCAAGCAGCGTTCCCTCGACGTGCTGCGCCTCGTGCGCGCGGCCGTGCCGGCGGAATTCGTCGTCATCTCCGCCGGGGGAGTGGAGACGGCCGACGACGTGCGGGAGCGCGTCGACGCCGGAGCCACCCTCGTGCAGGGCTACACCGGGTTCCTGTACCGCGGTCCGCTCTGGGCTCGCCAGATCAACCGGGGTCTCGCGCGCGGGCGCTGACCTCCGGGCTTCGCGTCCCGGTCGCTCCGCGACCGCACGTCGAGTGTCCACGACACGCCGCGCCCGGTCGGGTCGAACGGCGTGTCTCGGACGGTCAACGCGGGAGCGGGCCTCGACGCGCGTGGCGCGAAGCGACCCCGCGAACGACGAAGCGGCGCGCCCGGAGGCACGCCGCTCGGTCACATCCGTCGGATCAGACGGGGTACTGTCCGCGCTTGACCTGCGCCTTGGGCAGGCGCATGAAGCGCATCTGCACGGTGCGCATCGCGGCGTACCAGCCCAGGCCCTTCTCGAGACGCGTCTCGCCGAACTTCTCCTTCGCCGCGCGCTTGACGCGAATCGAGGTGATGATCATGTCGCCGACGACGAAGAGGATGAAGATCCAGAGCGCCACGAACGACCAGTACTGGAAGAACGCGACGGGGATCAGCGTCGCCACGATCACGAGCACCATGAAGGGCATCACGCCCTCGCCGAGGTGCCAGCCGGCGTCGACGAAGTCGCGCGCGAACCGGCGCTGCGGGCCGCGGTCGCGGACCGGGAGGTACTTCTCCTCGCCGGCGGCCATGCCGATGCGGGCCTTCTCGCGCTGCGCGGCGAGCTCTGCACGCGCGCGGGCCTTGGCCTCTTTCGTGTCGGGCACCAGCGGACGCTTGCGGGCGGCCTCCTGCTCGGCGCGCGACGGGGTGGCGCGGCCCTTGCCGAATCCACTCACCGTCGGGTCGACGGGGGTGTCGTTGGGGGCGGGGGCGGGGGACTTGGCCACGGGAAACCTCGGTGCTTCGCTGATCGGGAGATTTAAGATTACCCGCATGACCCTCGACCTGTCCCGGCAGGACGCTGTGCAAAACGCAGCGGACGCCGGCATCCCCTCCGCCCTGGCCGACCTCGGCTCCCTCGTGCGCATCCCCTCGATCGCCTGGCCGGCGTTCGACCAATCGGCCCTCGTGAAGAGTGCGGATGCCGTCGCCGCCCTCCTCGAGGGCACCGGCGTCTTCGACTCGGTCGAGGTGAAGCGCGCCGCGATCCCCGGAACCGACGAGTTCGGCCAGCCCGCCGTCCTCGCCACGCGCGCCGCGCGCAACGGGCGGCCCACCGTGCTGCTCTACGCCCACCACGACGTGCAGCCTCCGGGCGACGAGGCGCTGTGGGACTCACCGCCGTTCGAGCCCACCGTCCGCGACGGTCGCCTCTACGGTCGTGGCGCCGCCGACGACAAGGCCGGGATCATGGCGCACGTCGGCGCGATCCGCGCGGTCGCCGAGGTGCTCGGCGACGACCTCGACCTCGGCATCGCCGTCTTCATCGAGGGCGAAGAAGAGTACGGCTCGCGCTCGTTCGCCCAGTTCCTCGCCGACAACGCCGACGTGCTGCGCGCCGACGTGATCGTCGTGGCCGACTCGGGCAACTGGGACGAGCGCACGCCCGGGCTCACCGTCTCACTGCGTGGCAACGCCCGCTTCACCCTGACCGTCCGCACCCTCGAGCACGCATCGCACTCGGGCATGATGGGCGGCGCGGTTCCGGATGCCATGCTCGCCACCGTCAAGCTGCTCGCGACCCTGTGGGACGACGACGGCGCGGTCGCGGTGGAAGGCCTCGCCGTGCGCGACGCCGAGACCCCCGCCTACGACGAGGCGACGCTGCGCGCGGAGTCGGGCCTGCTCGAGGGCGTCAGCCCGATCGGGCGCGACTCGATCCTCAGCCGCATCTGGAACAAGCCCTCGGTCACCATCACCGGCTGGGATGCCACGCCCGTCGAGGCCGCGTCGAACACGTTGGCGCCGCAGACGAGCGTCGTCATCAGCGCGCGGGTCGCCCCGGGGCAGGATGCCGAAGAGGCCTTCGCGGCGGTCGAGAAGCACCTGCGCGCGCACGCGCCGTTCGGTGCGCAGCTGGAGTTCACCGACGTCGACTGCGGCGACTCCTTCCTCGTCGACACCAGTGGATGGGCGGTGGGGGAGGCCCGCGCGGCCTTCGCCGACGGATACGGTGTCGACTCGGTCGACGTCGGCATCGGCGGCTCGATCCCCTTCATCTCCGACCTCGTGCGCGAGTTCCCGTCGGCGCAGATCCTCGTGACCGGCGTCGAAGACCCTCACGCGCGTGCGCACAGCCCGAACGAGTCGCTGCACCTCGACACGTTCCGCAACGCGCTGGTGTCGGAGGCGCTGCTGCTCACTCGTCTGAACGGCCGCACGGTCTGATCGGATCCGCGGGGGCGCGACGGGCGTAGACTCGTGACGTCCCCGCGACCGATCAACCCGAAGGGCATCGCCATGACCGACACCACTCTGTCGTCCTCCGCCGAGACCCGCGAGCACGGCGTGGGCCTGACCGCGGCCGCCTCCGACAAGGTCAAGAGCCTTCTCTCCCAGGAGGGCCGCGACGACCTGCGCCTGCGCGTCGCCGTCCAGCCCGGCGGATGCTCCGGCCTCATCTACCAGCTCTACTTCGACGAGCGCTATCTCGACGGCGACAAGGTCGTCGACTTCGACGGCGTCGAGGTCATCGTCGACGACATGAGCGTGCCGTACCTCGACGGTGCGAACATCGACTTCAAGGACACGATCTCGGAGCAGGGGTTCACGATCGACAACCCCAACGCCCAGGGCTCCTGCGCCTGCGGCGACAGCTTCCACTGACTCCCGACGCCGTTCGACGGCGCCGACACGAGGGCCCCCGTTTTCCTGGAATCTCCTATGGAAAGCGGGGGTTCTCGATGTCTCGGCACTGGACGAATGGCCTGAGAGTGGTGAGAGGTTGCCCTAGACTGTCAGAGCTACATCCACGACCCGGAAAGGTGCATTGTGCCCTCCAAACGTCGCCTTCGCTGGGCAGCGCTTCCCCTCGGAATCGCCTCCGTCGCCGCTCTCTCCGGCTGCACCACGACTCAGCTCCACGGCTTCCTGCCCGGCTTCGTCGATGACGGCACGCCTGCCACGAACCACACCGACATGGTCGCCGGTCTGTGGGTCAACTCCTGGATCGTGCTCCTCGCGGTCGGCGTCATCACGTGGGGCCTCATGCTCTGGTCGGTCATCGCGTACCGCCGCCGCAAGGGCCAGTCCGGTCTTCCGGTGCAGCTGCGCTACAACATGCCGGTCGAGATCTTCTACACGATCGTCCCGCTGATCCTCGTGGTCGGGTTCTTCGCGTTCACCGCGCGTGACCAGAACACGCTCGAGACGCAGTACGACGACCCCGACGTCTCCATCACCGCCTACGGCAAGCAGTGGGCGTGGGACTTCCAGTACAACGGCGAGCAGGAGGACAACTCCGACGCCGTGTACTCCATGGGTGTGCAGGCCAAGGCCACGTCCGACGGTTACGACCTCCAGGACGTGCCCACCCTCTACCTGCCGGTGAACAAGACGGTGAAGATCGACCTGCGCTCGCGCGACGTCATCCACTCCTTCTGGATCATCGACTTCCTCTACAAGAAAGACATGTACATCGGTCGTGACAACGAGTGGTCGTTCACGCCCACCCGTGAGGGCACGTACGAGGGCAAGTGCGCCGAGCTCTGCGGTGAATACCACTCCGCGATGCTCTTCAACGTGAAGGTCGTCAGCGACGACGAGTACGAGGCATACCTCGGCTCGCTCCGTGAGGCCGGCAACACGGGCGACATCAGCGACCTGACCCGTCTGCAGAACCTCACGACGACCGGTACGGCCGAAGGGAACGAGTGATCATGGCCACGACGCTTCCGCTCCAGGGGACAGGGCCTTCGCGCCCGACGACTCTCCCGCCGCGTCAAGCCGCTCTGCTGAGCACCTCGCGTGTCGAGCAGAAGGGCAACCTGGTCGTCAAGTGGATCACCTCCACCGACCACAAGACGATCGGGTACATGTACCTGATCGCCTCCGTCATCTTCTTCATGCTCGGTGGCGTCATGGCGCTGATCATCCGTGCGGAGCTCTTCGAGCCCGGCATGCAGATCATCCCGACCAAGGAGCAGTACAACCAGCTGTTCACGATGCACGGCACGATCATGCTGCTGATGTTCGCGACGCCGCTGTTCGCCGGCTTCGCCAACGCGCTGCTGCCGCTGCAGATCGGCGCGCCCGACGTGGCGTTCCCGCGTCTGAACGCCTTCGCCTTCTGGCTGTTCCTCTTCGGCTCCACGATCGCGGTGTCGGGATTCCTCACCCCGCAGGGTGCGGCCGGCTTCGGCTGGTTCGCGTATCAGCCCCTCGCGAATGCGAGCTTCTCTCCGGGCGTCGGCGGAAACCTCTGGATGCTAGGTCTCGGCATCAGCGGTTTCGGCACGATCCTCGGTGCGGTCAACTTCATCACCACGATCCTGACGATGCGCGCCCCGGGTATGACCATGTGGCGCATGCCGATCTTCTCGTGGAACACGCTCATCACGAGCATCCTGATCCTGCTCGCGTTCCCCGTGCTGGCCGCGGCGATCTTCGCCGCCGCCGCGGACCGCGTGCTGGGCTCGCACATCTACAGCCCTGAGAACGGCGGCGTCCTGCTCTGGCAGCACCTGTTCTGGTTCTTCGGTCACCCCGAGGTGTACATCATCGCGCTGCCGTTCTTCGGCATCGTCTCCGAGATCTTCCCGGTGTTCAGCCGCAAGCCGATCTTCGGATACAAGACCCTCGTCTACGCGACCATCGCCATCGCGGCGCTCTCGGTCGCGGTGTGGGCGCACCACATGTACGTCACGGGTGGAGTGCTCCTGCCGTTCTTCGCCCTGATGACGATGCTCATCGCGGTGCCGACCGGTGTGAAGATCTTCAACTGGATCGGAACCCTCTGGCGCGGTTCGGTGACGTTCGAGACCCCGATGGTGTTCGCCCTCGGCTTCCTCGTGTCGTTCGTCTTCGGTGGTCTGACCGGTGTCATCCTCGCGTCGCCCCCGCTCGACTTCCACCTCTCCGACTCCTACTTCGTCGTGGCGCACTTCCACTACGTGGTCTTCGGAACAGTCGTGTTCGCGATGTTCGCGGGCTTCTACTTCTGGTGGCCGAAGTGGACCGGCAAGATGCTCAACGAGCGTCTGGGCATGGTGCACTTCTGGATGCTGTTCGTCGGCTTCCACATGACCTTCCTCATCCAGCACTGGTTGGGTGTCGACGGCATGGTCCGTCGCTACGCCGACTACGCGGCCGCCGATGGATGGACCTGGGAGAACCAGCTGTCCACGGTGGGCTCGATGATCCTCGGCGCCTCGATGATCCCGTTCCTGCTGAACGTCTGGATCACGGCCCGCAAGGCGCCGCGAGTGACCGTCGACGACCCGTGGGGCTACGGAGCTTCGCTCGAGTGGGCGACGTCGTGCCCGCCGCCGCGTCACAACTTCACCTCGATCCCGCGTATCCGCAGCGAGCGTCCCGCGTTCGACCTGAACCACCCCGAGGCCGGCATCCCGGTCGGTGTGGGGCCGGCCAAGGACGCCCCCGACGCCCCCGTCGTGGATCACGCAGCCGGAGAGGTCAAGTAAGAACATGCGTACCAACGTCAACCTCTGGTGGATCCTCGCGGTCTTCGCCTTCCTCATCTCGGCCGTCTACACCGTCTGGAGCCTCATCCAGCATGGTGGGGTCGAGTGGGTCGGCACCGTCGCTCTGGCCTTCCTCGGCCTGATGTCGTCAATGATCGCGTTCTACATCGGCCGCGTGCACAAGTCGCAGCGCGGTGAGCTGCCCGAAGACCTGCTGACGGCCGACATCGACGACGGCGACCCCGAGATGGGCGAGTTCAGCCCGTGGTCGTGGTGGCCCATCATCCTCGCCGGTTCGGCTGCGATCGCGGTGATCGGCCTCGCGGTCGGCAGCTGGCTCGTGCCCGTGGGCTTCGTCGTGTTCGCGATCGCGATCGTCGGCTGGGTGTACGAGTACTACCGCGGGTACTTCGCGCGCTGATCCTGTGCCCATTCGGTTGAATGCGGCCGCCGTCTCCGACGCCGGCGCCCACCGTCCCACCAACCAGGACGCCGCTTTCGCGGCGTCCTGGGGTGCGGCGGTGGCAGATGGCGTCGGGGGAGGCCCTTCGGGAGACCTTGCCTCCGCCGCTCTCCTTCATCGGCTCGTCGCCACCAGCGGTGGCGGGATGGATGCCGATGGTCTGCTCGTTCGCATCCGCGAGGCGAACTGGGACATCCGTGCTCACGTCGAGCGCGATCCCGCCCTGCAGGGGATGGCGACCACCTTCACGGGGCTCTTCCTCAGCACGGGTGGCGAGCTCCTTCTCGCGCACACGGGCGACTCGCGTGCGTACCTGCTGCGCGATGGCGACTTCACGCGCGAGACGCGTGACGACTCCTACGTGCAGGCTCTCGTCGACCACGGCATCATTCCGCCGGAGGCCGCGCAGGCGCACCCGCGCCGGAACATCATCACCGCCTCTCTCGGGGGTGCGGAGGGCGATGTCGTCTCGGTCGCCGAGCGTCCGCCGGTCGTCGGTGATCGGTGGGTGCTCTGCAGCGACGGTCTGACGGACTACGTTCCCGAGGCGGA
Organism: Microbacterium algihabitans; assembly: GCF_032464975.1. NCBI lineage: Bacteria > Bacillati > Actinomycetota > Actinomycetes > Micrococcales > Microbacteriaceae > Microbacterium > Microbacterium algihabitans. Next base: position 69,391 of record NZ_JAWDIU010000007.1, on the reverse strand, counting down.
CGTCGCTCGGCTCGTCGCCGAGGCCTCGGATCCCCGCGCCGCTGCCGCGTCTGCGGTCGCTCTCGCCCTCGAAGCAGGGACCCGCGACAACGTCACCGTCGTGGTGTGCGACGTCGTCGACGACGACGAGCCGAGCGGAGTCGACCCGATCTTCTTCGGCTCAGCCGCGCGGTGGTTCGCTGAAGACGTCGAGACCGCCTGACGGACGCGGGCTCGGCCGTGCGGTGACACGCGTTCGGCACGACCCTCGGGCACGATGCTGCGCCTCGTCACTCGGACGACGTTGTCGCGCTCGCTCCCGGAGGCCGGATCGTCGCGAGGACGAAGACGAGCGAGCCGATCAGCAGTCCCACCGGCACCAGCAGGAAGACGGAGGTCGACGGGGTCTCTGCGGCGGTCACCGCGGTGATCCACATGAGAGCGAACGAACCGGTGAGCACCGTCAGACTCCCGAGTCCGATGCTGCCGGAAACCCGTCCGATGTCATCGCCGACGAACACGACTACCGACGCCAGTGGTCGAGCGTCACCCGTGTGATCGACCACTTCGCGCTCTGGGCCGGAGGGAGCGTGGCGCGCAGCGCGAACGGCGACGACTGCGGCCCACCCGAGGGCGCCGATCATGACGATCACGACCAGGATGGGTTCCAGCACGGAGTCGGATCGTCCGAGCGCTGACACGGCGAGCACGAGCGCGCCGACAAGAGCTCCGGCACCGGCCGGTCCGACAGCGGCCGAATGCCCCGCCCGCCAGGCGGCATCCGACGCGAGAAGGGCTGGCAGCCGGATACCGACGACGCGGTTGCGAGGGACGACGTCACGCCCGCACAGCCACAGCAGGAGAACCGACGCGAACGCCGCGACCACGATGATTCCAGCATCGACCAGCACGAGCGCACGCTAGCAGTCCGGCGAGCGGTCGGGGTCGTCGGTGTCGCTCACCGGTCGCCGCGCGCGAACGCGTCCATCGCCTCCTGAGTCAGTCCGGCGCTTCGAGGGCCCCCGTGGCCGTCTTCCTCGACGATCTCGAGCCTGCTCCCGGGCCACGCGCGGTGGAGCCGCCACGGCGTCTCGACGGGACCGCTGATGTCGCGGCGCCCGTGCACCAGGACGCCGGGGATGCCGGCGAGCTCATGGGCGCGTGACAGCACCGACCGATCACCGGGGAGGAAGCAGTCGTTGGCCCAATAGTGGGAGGTCAGGGTGGCGAAGTTGAGTCGATGACGGGCGTCGTCGTGCAACGGACCTGGTGTGGCGAGGGGGCCGAGGGACATGTGCGCGACCTCCCAGGCGTCCCACCGTTCCGCGGCATCGCGGCGGACCTCCCCGCGAGGATCCGTCAGAAGCCGCGCGTACCCCTCGATGGTGCGCTCTCCGGGCTCGAGCGGTTCTCTGAGCGCCTCGTGCGCCTCGGGGAAGACCGGTGCAATGCCGTCCGTGATCCAATCGATCTCCCACCGCCGGCCCGTGGTGACGGCGAGATTGACGATCTCGCTCACCCGGTCGGGATGCTCGAGTGCGTACGCGAGCGCGAGCGTCGATCCCCACGACACCCCGTGCAGCAACCATCGCTCGACACCGAGGAAGGCGCGCACCGCCTCGAGGTCGTCGATGAGGTGCGTCATGGTCTGGAAGCGGAGTGTCGACAGGTCGTCGCTCGCCCACGGCGTGCTGAGGCCGCAGCCGCGCTGATCGATGCCGATGATCAGATGACGCTCCGGATCGAAACGACGGCGATAGCCGCGCTTGCCGAGACCACCGCCCGGGCCTCCGTGCAGATAGAGCGCCGGCCGCCCCTGCGGGTTGCCCGACGTCTCCCAGTACAGACGAGCGCCGTCGGGGCGCTCGAGGTGGCCTGAGGCGAACGGTTCGATCGGGGGATGCTGCATCCGGGACTCCTTCGCGACGCGTCCCGACAGCCTAACGATCAGGTGCGGACGACCATCACCGTCGGGTCGAAGACGCGGGCGCAGGGACCTCCGTCGTTCTCGAACGGCTGACCCTCGCGCACCCAATACTCGAAGCCGCCGATCATCTCCCTCACTTCGTACCCGAGCTGGGCGAAGGCGAGGGCGCCCTTCACTCCCGCGTTGCACCCAGGGCTCCAGCAGTACACGACCACCGGCATGTCGATCGGGATCTCGTTCGGCGCGCGGTCGGGGATGGAGCGGTACGGCATGTGCACGGCGCCGCTGATGCGCCCCTGCTGCCATGCGTCGTCGCCCCGGACGTCGACCAGCACGAAGCGCTCTCCGGCCTTCTGCACGGCGTACACGTCGGAGGGATCCGTCTCGTGGGCGAGTCGGGTGGAGAAGAACAGGGTGGCGTCTGACATGACCCTCACGCTAGACAGGGCTGCGAGGGGGAGCCACGACCCCGGATGCCACGAGCGCACCGATCTCTGCCACTTCGCCCCTGCGCGACAACGACGAGACCCCGGTGCCGAAGCGCCGGGGTCTCGTCGTTCATGCGGAGTGGTTACTCGCTCTTGTCACCGGAGGGGCGGTTGCGCTCCTCGAGTCCCTTCGGAGCGGGGATCTCGACCTCGACACGCTCGCCGATGGCGTTGCGCGGACGGCCGTCTTCGTCGGCGCGAGCGTTCGCCCCGGCGATCTCGTCGGCCTCTTCGTGGTCGATGTGGTCGAGCTCGTGGTGCTGGTGGGCGACCGCGGCGTCGAGCTCCGCCTGCGTGAGGGGAGCGAGACGGTCTTCGAAGAACCAACGCGACACCGAGGCACGGAAGTTCTCGTGCCAGGGGATCTGACCCTGGTCGTTGGGACGCACGACCAGCGGCTCGTAAGTCTCGTTGTCCACGAGCTTCCAGCGCTCGAACTCGTCGACCGGCTGGTGGACCTCGATGTACTCGCCACCGGGAAGGCGGACGATGCGACCCGACTCGTAGCCGTGGAGAGCGATCTCGCGGTCCTTCTTCTGCAGCGCGATGCAGATGCGCTTGGTGACGAAGTACGCCAGGATCGGCCCGAGGATGAGCAGCGCCTGCAGGGCGTGGATGACGCCCTCCATCGTGAGGTGGAAGTGCGTGGCGATGATGTCCGACGAGGCGGCAGCCCACATGACGGCGTAGAACGTGACGCCGGCCGCACCGATCGCGGTACGCGTCGCGGCGTTGCGCGGACGCTGTGCGATGTGGTGCTCGCGCTTGTCGCCCGTGACCCACGCCTCGATGAAGGGGTAGACCAGCACGAGAACGATGAACAGTCCGAGCACGCCGACCGGGATGATGATGTTCCACGAGAAGGTGCGGTCCCAGAGGACGAACTCGAGGTGCGGCGGGATCAGACGCAGCATGCCGTCGGCGAAGCCGATGTACCAGTCGGGCTGGGTACCGGCCGACACCGGAGACGGGTCGTAGGGGCCGTAGTTCCAGATCGGGTTGATCGTCACGAGCGCGGCGATCAGGACGATCACACCGAACGTGATGAAGAAGAAGCCACCCATCTTGGAGGCGTACACCGGGAGGATCGGGTAGCCCACGACGTTGCTGTTCGTGCGAGCGGGCCCGGCGAACTGCGTGTGCTTGTTGATGATCATCAGCATGAGGTGCACGGCCAGCAGCGCCACGAGGATCGCGGGCAGCAGCAGGATGTGCAGCGTGTACAGGCGTCCGACGATCGCGGTGCCCGGGAACTCGCCACCGAAGAGGAGGAACGAGGTCCAGGTGCCGATAATCGGCAAGCCCTTGATCATGCCGTCGATGATGCGGAGGCCGTTGCCCGAGAGCAGGTCGTCGGGGAGGGAGTAGCCGGTGAAGCCCTCGGCCATCGCGAGGATGAAGAGGATGAAGCCGACCACCCAGTTGAGCTCGCGGGGCTTGCGGAACGCGCCGGTGAAGAACACGCGCAGCATGTGCACGCCGATACCGGCGACGAACACGAGGGCCGCCCAGTGGTGGATCTGGCGCACGAGCAGACCGCCGCGCAGATCGAACGAGATGTGCAGCGCCGACTCCATGGCGGCCGACATCGCGATGCCGCGCATGGGCTCGTACGCACCGTTGTAGTGCGTCTCGACCATGGAGGCCTGGAAGAAGAACGTCAGGAACGTGCCCGAGAGGAGCACGACGACGAAGCTCCACAGCGCGATCTCGCCGAGCATGAAGGACCAGTGGTCGGGGAAGATCTTGCGACCCAGCTCCTTGACCAGACCCGACATGCTCGTGCGCTCGTCGAGGTAGTTCGCGGCGGCACCGACGAACTTGCCGCCGAGCGGCTTGCCGTCACGGCCGGCGGGCGCCTGCGGCGGACCGGAGTAGACGGCCGGCTCGGTGACGACGTTTTCGGTGGGATGGGTACCGGTGCTCATGAGCGCTCCCAGAAGCTGGGGCCGACGGGCTCTTGGAAGTCACTCTGGGCGACGAGGTAACCCTCGGCGTCGACGGTGATGGGGAGCTGCGGCAAAGGACGGGCGGCCGGGCCGAAGATGACGGCCGCGCCGTTGGCGACGTCGAACTGCGACTGGTGGCAGGGGCACAGGAGGTGGTGGGTCTGCTGCTCGTACAGTGCCACGGGGCAACCGACGTGGGTGCAGACCTTCGAGTACGCGATGATGCCGTCGTACGACCAGTCCAGCTTGTTGGTCTCGGGATTGAGCTGCTCGGGCTGCATGCGCATGAGCAGGACGATCGCCTTGGCCTTCTCCTCGAGGTAGCCCTCGTCGTGGCCCAGGCCGGCGAGTTCTTCGGGGATGACGTGGAACGCGGAACCCAGGGTGACGTCGGCGGCGCGGATGGGACGACCGGAGGGGTCGTGGGCCAGGCGCATGCCCTGCTTCCACATGGTGTGGCTGAGCGCGGTCACCGGGTCGACGTCCTGCGGGGCGAGACCGCGGAACAGGGTGATGCCGGGGATGATCGACGCCGCGAGAGCGGCGAAGAGCGAGTTGCGGATGATCTCGCGACGGCCGAAGCCGGAGTCCTTCTCGGCCTCGACGAAGACGTTGACCGCGCCCTCGCGGACCTCGTCGCGACCACGCGTGCCGTGACGGTCTTCGATGAACTCCTTGTCGGACATGACCGACTTGCCCCAGTGGATGGTGCCGATGCCGATTGCGAGCAGCGCGAAGGCGATGCCGAGTCCGATGAAGAGGTTGTTGTACCGGATGTCGATCATCGACCCCGACTCGATCGGGAAGATCATGTAGGCGATGCTCGCCCAGATGCTCGCCGCGACCGAGATGTAGAACAGCGTGTAGACCGTGCGGACCGCGCGCTTCATCTCCTGCGGGTCTTTGTCCGTCATGCGCTGACGGTGGCCGGGGAGTCCCGGATTCGCCGCGGCGTCCGGAACCGCGACGGCGAGGCCCGAGCCGGGCTTCCAGGAAGCCCTCTCGTGCTCGAGTGCGTCGTCCTCGTGTGCCATGGTGCTCCTCGTGCGTTTACGTGATGTCGAAGACGACGGTCAGTTGGACTTCGCCGTGATCCAGACGGTGAGGGCGATGAGCGCCCCGATTCCGAAGATCCAGATGAACAGACCCTCCGACACCGGTCCGAGCGAGCCCAGGGCGTAGCCGCCGGGGGAGTCCGTCTTCTGGAGGTACATCAGGTACGAGATGACGTCGCGCTTGTCTTCGGGGGTGAGGTTGAGGTCGTTGAAGACGGGCATGTTCTGCGGGCCCGTGACCATTGCCGCGTAGATGTTGACCGGGGTCGTGCTGTGCAGGTCGGGGGCGTACTTGCCCTCGGTCAGTGCGCCGCCGGCGCCGGCGACGTTGTGGCACATGGCGCAGTTGATGCGGAACAGCTCCGCACCGTGCGACAGGTCGCCCTCACCGTCGAGGAGTTCGTTCGACGGGTACGACGGACCGGGGGCCGCGGACTGCACGTAGGCGGCGATCGCGTTGGTCTGCTCTTCGGTGAACTGCACCGGCTTGACCGGAGCCTGCGGGCCCTGCGCCTGCAGGGGCATGCGGCCGGTCGAGACCTGGAAGTGCACCGACAGCTCGCCGACGCCGAAGAGCGAGGGACCTTGGTCGCTGCCCTGCAGGTCGAGACCGTGACAGGTGGCGCAGTTGGCCTGGAACAGCTTCTGGCCCTCTTCGACCGCCGTCGCCGAGTTGGCTTCGCTGACGGGGGTGTCGGAGGTGGCGGCCATCGCGGCCGATGCGCCGGCGTAGACGCCTCCGGTGAGGAGGAGTCCGATTCCGATCAGCGCGGCGGCGGCCAGGGGGCTACGACGCCCGGACGCCCGACGAGTCTTCTTCTCGCGTGCCATGTGAGTACAGCTCTCTTACTTGAGGAAGTAGATGACGAAGAACAGGGCGATCCAGACGACGTCGACGAAGTGCCAGTAGTACGACACGACGATCGAGGTGGTCATCTCTTTGCGTCCGAAGTTCTTCACGGCGTACGCGCGGCCGATCACGAGAAGGAAGGCGATGAGGCCACCCGTCACGTGCAGGGCGTGGAAGCCGGTGGTGAGATAGAAGGCAGATGCGTAGGGGTTGGCGCTGATGGGCATGCCCTCGGCAACCAGCGTCGCGTACTCCCACACCTGGCCCGACACGAAGACCGCGCCGAGGATGAAGGTGAGGTAGAACCACTCGACCATGCCCCACTTGAGGATGCCGGCCCGCGCACCGGTGCGGTACGGCTGGTACCTCTCGGCGGCGAACACGCCCATCTGGCACGTGACCGAGGACAACACGAGGATGATCGTGTTGACGGTCGCGAAGGGGACGTTGAGCAGCTGCGTCTCGTCAGCCCACAGGGAGGCCGAGGTGCTGCGCAGGGTGAAGTAGATCGCGAACAGGCCGGCGAAGAACATGACCTCGCTGCCCAGCCACACGATGGTGCCAACGGCGACCGGGTCGGGTCGCTTCACGGCACGCACGGCCTGGGAATACGTCGCTGAGGTCGTCACCATCCCATTATGCGCGATCCTGCGACGGGATATTCCCATCCCCAACTTGAGATATTCCATCGTCGAGACTTAGGGAAGCCTCAGAATCTGCGGATAATCCCCGGTGCGACGGGTGTTCCGCGGCGACCGTCCGCGCCGCTCGAACGCGACACGCGAGGACAGGTCGCTGTGAAAGGATTGCCGCATGGCGGAACGCTTCACCTGGCCCGATCTTCTCGCCTCGCTGCTCGCCGGCGACGACCTCAGCGTGTCGGAGTCCACGTGGGCGATGCGCGAGGTCATGGCGGGGCGTGCGACGCCCTCTCAATTGGCCGGATTCCTCATGGCGCTGCGCGCCAAGGGCGAGACCGTCGAGGAGATCGTCGGCTTCCGCGACGCCATCCTCGAAGCGGCGGTGCCCCTCCCCGTCCGCGCGGACGTGCTCGACATCGTCGGTACCGGCGGGGACCGCTACGGCACCGTCAACATCTCGACGATGGCGGCCGTGGTGGCCGCGGCATCCGGAGTCCCCGTCGTCAAGCACGGCAATCGCGCCGCGAGCTCGGCATCCGGAGCGTCCGACGTGTTGTCGTCGTTGGGCATCGCGCTGACGCTGTCGCCCGAGAAGGTCGCCGAGATCCTCGACCGCACGGGCATCACCTTCGCCTTCGCCTCGGCGTTCCACCCCGGCTTCCGCCACGCGGCCGCCACGCGGTCGGAGCTGGGCGTGCCGACGGTCTTCAACTTCCTCGGGCCGCTGTGCAACCCCGCACGCGCCGAAGCGAACGCCGTCGGCGTCGCGCACCTCGACCGCGTGCCGCTGATCACGGGCGTGTTCCGTACCCGCGGCGCGACCGCGCTGGTGTTCCGCGGCGACGACGGCCTCGACGAGCTGACCACCACCGGCCACAGCCGCGTGTGGGAGATCAGCCGCGGCGACGTGCACGAGCACGACCTCGATCCGCGCGACCTCGGTCTTCCTCTCGCCGACATGGACGACCTCCTGGGCGGGACGCCCGACCACAACGCCACCGTCGTGCGCCGCGTGCTCGGCGGCGAGTCGGGTCCCGTTCGCGACATCGTGCTGTTGAACGCGGCGGCGGGCCTGGTCTCGTTCCGCCTGTTCCGCGACGCGACCCAGGTGCAGCGGCCCATCCTCGAACGCCTGGCCGAGGCGATGGCCGACACCGCCGCCGCGATCGACGACGGGCGCGCCGAGGCCAAGCTCGACGCCTGGGTCGACACGTCGAAGGCTCTGGCGGAGTAGATCGTGAACCCGCTCGACGCCCTCACCGAGATCGCGTATCTGCTCGAGCGGGAAAGGTCGTCGCGCTACAAGAGCAAGGCGTTCCGTACCGCCGCCGCCGCGATCGAGGGGCTGAGCGACGCCGAACTCCGCGATCCTGCCCTCCGGCGACGCGCGGGCATCGGCGACTCGACGTACGCGGTCATCACCCAGGCCCTCGCGGGTGAGGTGCCCGAGCGTCTCGCGACCCTCCGCGCCGAGGCGGCGCCCGTCGGCGGAGCCGAGCTGCGCGCGCGCCTACGCGGCGACCTGCACAGCCACAGCGACTGGTCGGACGGGCTCACCCCGATCGAGGCGATGGTCGACGCCGCACGCGGGCTGGGGCACGAGTACCTCGCCCTCACCGACCACTCGCCCCGCTTGACGGTGGCGAACGGCCTGTCGCCCGAACGCCTGCGCGCGCAGATGGAGATCGTTCGCGGTCACCGCGGCGACGGCTTCACACTGCTGACGGGCATCGAGGTCGACATCCTCGACGACGGCGCGCTCGACCAGGAGGACGAGCTGCTGCATGCGCTCGATGTGGTCGTGGCATCCGCCCATTCGAAACTGCGCATGGACCGTGCCCCCATGACGAAGCGCCTGGTGGCGGCGGCGGGGGATCCGCGGGTCGACGTGCTCGGACACGTCACGGGTCGGCTGGTCGAGGGAGCGCGGGGTACGCGCCCTCCGTCGGAGTTCGACGCGGCGGCCGTGTTCGCCGCGTGCGCGGAGTCGGGCGTCGCGGTCGAGATCAACTCGCGACCCGAGCGGCAGGATCCGCCCGACGAGCTGATGGTGATGGCGATCGAGGCCGGGTGCCTGTTCTCCATCGACTCCGACGCGCACGCGCCCGGACAGCTCTCACTGCTCGACCACGGGGCCGCACGGGCCGAGGCGCTCGGGGTTCCGGTCGACCGGATCGTCACGACGTGGCCGCTCGAGAAGCTGAGGGAGTGGCTCGAGCGCACCCGCTGAGGCTCAGCGCGGGAGCGCGGCGAGCACGCGGGTCATCGAGGACCCGAGGTTCCACGTGTCGGCGAGCGCCACCGCGGCGTCGTGGTCGACGGGACGCAGGCGGTCGTCGAAGGGCGCGAGGTCGAGATCGCGCGCGACGCGCACGACCGTCGGCGCGACGTCGAGGTAGTCGGAGGCGGCGAGGATCTTCGCGCGCTGTGCGGGCGTGCCGGCACTGCCGTCGGCGGCGGCCGCGCGGATGCCGTCGAGGGTCGCGCAGGCCGCGAGCAGCGACGCCGCGGACTTCTCGCCGATGCCGGCGACACCGGGGAGTCCGTCGGAGGGGTCGCCTCGCAGAGCCGCGAAATCGGCGTACTGCGCGGCGTGCACCCCGTACTTGGAGACGACGGCCGCATCGTCGACGATCTCGAGGTTGCTCATGCCGCGCGCCGTGTACACGACGCGGATGCCCCGGTCGTCGTCGACGAGCTGGAACAGGTCGCGGTCGCCCGTGACGATGTCGACCGGGACATCGGCGCGGGTCGCGAGGGTGCCGATCACGTCGTCGGCCTCGTGGTCGCTCGTCCCCGAGATCGGGATGCCGAGCACCTCGAGCGCCGCGCGGATGACCGGCAGTTGCGCCTCGAGCGGGTCGGGCACCTCTTCGACGTCGGGTCCGGTCGCGACCGCCTCGACGACGCGGTGCGCCTTGTAACTCGGGAGAAGGTCGACGCGCCACGCGGGACGCCAGTCGTCGTCCCAGCACGCGACGAGGCGCGTGGGCTCGTACGTGGTGACGAGCTTGGCGACCATGTCGAGCAGACCCCGCGCCGCATTGACCGAGGTGCCGTCGGGGGCCTTCACCTTGTCGGGCACCCCGTAGAAGGCGCGGAAGTACAGCGACGCGGTGTCGAGGAGCATGAGGCGGTCGGTCACACCCCCGATCCTGGCACGGGGGTCCGACACCGCGACCTAGAGTGGCGGGATGTCTTTCGGCTCGGCATCCGTCCGCCCCTCCGCCACCGACGCGTGCCCCTGCGGCGAGGGGGAGTTCGGAACGCACTGCGGCCCCCTCCTCGACGGAGAACCGGCCCCCGGGGCCGAGCGGTTGATGCGGTCGCGCTACACCGCCTTCGCGATCGGCGATGCGGCCCACCTCGCGCGCTCGTGGCATCCGCGCACCCGTCCCGACGAGATCGAGGTCGGCGACGGCACCCGGTGGATCGGCCTCGACATCGTGTCGGCGGAGGAGGGGGCGGATGCCGCGGAGGTGAGCTTCCGCGCGCGCTGGCGGCACGGGAGCGAGGCCGGCGAACTGCGCGAACGCAGCCGCTTCGTGCGTCGAGCGGGCCGCTGGGTGTACGTCGACGGCGACGTGGACTAGCGCGGCGGACGAGCGGCCCGGGGCGAGGCGTCAAGCCCGAACGGGCGTGTCGGAGGTTCGGCGTACGGTCGTGAGCGGATCCTCGGCGAAAGGACACGCATGATCCCCGACGCGCACCGCGACCTGCTCGAGAACCCGAACTACGGAAGCCTCGGCACCGTCCGTCCCGACGGAACGGTGCAGGTGAATCCGATGTGGTTCGACTTCGACGGCGAGCACCTGCTGTTCACGCACACGACCACGCGGCAGAAGTTCCGCAACCTGCAGCAGAACCCCTCGATGAGCCTGATGGTCTTCGACCCGGCGCAGCCCTACCGCTACATCGAAGTGCGCGGGCGGCTCGTCGAGGCCGAACCCGATCCGACGGGCGCGTTCTACGTGCACCTCGGAAAGCGTTACGGCAACGCGGAACAGGAGGCGCCACCGGACAGCGCCGACCGCGTGATCCTGAAGATGTCGATCGAGAAAGTCGGAGGACAGTGACATGGAACGAATTGTGATCATCGGCGGCCACGGCAAGGTGGCCCTGCACCTGGCGCGGCTGCTGGCGGACCGCGGAGACGAGGCCACCTCGGTCATCCGCAAGCCCGAGCAGAAGGACGACATCGAGCAGGCGGGCGGCACGCCCCTCGTGCTCGACGTCGAAAGCGCCGACGTCGACGAGATGGCCGAGGCGTTCGCCGGCGCCGACGCGATCGTATGGTCGGCCGGAGCGGGCGGCGGCAGCGCTGAGCGCACGTACGCTGTCGACCGCGACGCCGCGCAGCGGGCCGTCGACGCCGCCGCACAGGCGGGCGTGCGTCGCTTCGTCATGGTGTCGTGGATCGGTTCGACCCCCGACCACGGCATCGACCCCGACGACTCGTTCTTCGCCTACGCCGACGCGAAGCTCGCGGCCGACGACCACCTGCGCGCGAGCGAGCTCGACTGGACCATCCTCGGCCCCGGCACGCTGACGCTCGACCCCCCGACCGGTCGCATCACCACGGCTCCGCAGGGCAAGGGCGAGGTGTCGCGCGCCGACGTCGCCGCCGTCGCCGCCGCGGTGCTGATCCAGCCCGCGACGATCGGTCGCTTCATCCGCTTCGGTGCGGGTGACACGCTGATCGCCGAGGCCATCGTCGACGACGAGACCCGCACGACAGGAGACCACGCATGACCGCCCTCAGTGACAAGGCCCAGGCCTTCGCCCAGCTCCACACCGCTCCCGAGATCCTCCGGGTCGTCAACATCTGGGACGTCGTGTCGGCCACCGCCGTCGCGGCGCTGCCCGAGACCAAGGCGCTCGCCACGGCCGGCCACTCGATCGCCGCGACCTTCGGCTACGAGGACGGCGAGAACATCCCCCTCGACGTCATGCTCGACATGGTCGGTCGCATCGTCGCCGCCGTCGACGTACCCGTCACGGCCGACCTCGACTCGGGCTTCGGAAACCCCGGCGAGACCACGCGGCGCACGATCGGCGTGGGAGTCGTCGGAGCGAACGTCGAGGACCGCGTCAAGCCGCTGGCCGAGGCCATCGCGGCCGTCGAAGCGGTCATCGCCGCCGGTGAGGCGGAGGGTGTGCCGTTCGTGCTGAACGCGCGCACCGACGTGTTCCTCAAGGGTGCCGATCGGCCCCTCGACGACAAGGTGGCGGATGCCGTCGAGCGCGGCCGCGCCTTCCTCGCGGCGGGCGCCACCTCGGTGTTCGTCCCGGGGCTGCTCGACGCCGAGACGACGCGACGCCTCGTGGAGGGCATCGGAGAGCGCCGGCTCAGTGTGATCGGTGTGCCCGCGGCGCTCACGGCCGCGGAGTACGAGGCTCTCGGCGTCGCCCGCATCTCGTACGGCCCGCAGACCCAGCGCGTGGCGCTGACCGCTCTGCAGGACCTCGCGATCGACCTGTACGGCGACGGCGTGATCCCCTCGTCGGTGCGCGCGCTGAACTGAGCCCGCGCCGCTCAGTCCTCGTCCCCGGGGGTGGAGTCGTCGTCGGTGACGACGATCACGCCGTCGGGGACGGGGTCGCCGAGCAGAGGCTCGGCGGCGAGGGTCAGATCGATCGTCGCCCGCAGGAGTCCGCCGAGCGTCTTCGAACGCAGCAGCTCCATCTGGTCGAGTTCGCCGAGCGGGGCGATCGCGGCCACCTGCCATGCGCGCGGCAGCGGCTCTTCGGCGAGTTCGACCTCGGGGTCCCACCGCGTGCCGCCGAACTGCTGGGCCTTGCCGAGCACGCGGCGCACGATGCGTTCGGCCTCGTCGAGCAGAGGAGAAAGCGCCTCGTTCCATTCGAGGTCGGGCAGGGACCGGACGTCGGCGCGGGGATAGGGCGCGTCATCGAGCCACTCGACGATCTCGAAGCGCTGCGTTCCGTGCGCGAGGACCTGCATCTGGTCGGCGAGGGGCACAACCTGGCTGAGCTGGGCCATCGTGCCCAGAGCGAAGCGCTGGTCGCCGCCGCCCGTCTCGGTCCCGCGTTCGATGAGAACGACGCCGAACGAGGGGTCGGTCTCGTCGAGCAGACGACCGAGCATCACGAGGTAGCGCTCCTCGAAGATTCGCAGAGCCAGGGGCGTGTGCGGGAAGAGGACGGCGCCGAGGGGGAACATCGCGGTACCCATGCGCCCAGTCAACCAGCGCGGGGCGCGGCGCGGGCCGCGTGCGGCGAATCCACAGCGCGCCGGCGGCGTCGGCGGTCGGAGTCCGCGGTTCGGCCGGGGTGTCGGCATCCGGATGCCGTGTTTCCGTCGGTCAGTCGGCGGCGTCGCGCAGTGTCTCGTGCACGCGGTGCAGGTCCATCAGCAACGACCCCACCAGCACCCAGTGCGCGGTCGAGGGGGTCTGGATCTGCAGGGGCCGGGTCAGTGCCGGCTCCTCTTCGACGAGGCGCTCGGGGCCGGCATCCACCGCGAAGGCGAGACGTACGTCGTGGGCCGCGCGGTGCAGTTGCTCGGCGATCGCGCGCACCGCGGGTTCGTCCGCGATCGTGGCTTCGTAGCCGTCGTAGACGGCGCGGGTCATGCCGATCGTCTGCGTGACGACGGGCGAGAAGCGCTCCAGCAGGTCGCGCATCCCGACGAGGTCGTTGCGGTGCCTCCCGCTGCGCGGGTTGAGGGCGAGAGAGTCGGTGGCGTCGGTGATCGCCGTCGCCGCGGCGTCGCGCACGGGGCGCAGCAGGCGGGCTTCGAGCAGCAGCCCCTCGAGCGAGGCGGGTGTCTGCGGAGTTTCGAGGGCCGCGGCGAGACGCTCGAGCGCCTCGGCCAATTCGCGGCCGAGCACCTCGACCTTCTCGCGCGCGCTCGGAACCAGCACGGGCGGCACGAGCACGGCGTTGACGACGATGCCGATCGCCGCGCCGATGAGGGTCTCGAGCACGCGGTCGAGCGCGTAGTTGGGGGTCGCGGTGCCCAGGGCGAGCACCAGCAGAGCGCTGATCGCGATCTGGTTGGTCGCGCCGGGCGAGATGCGCGCGGCCCACGCCACGACGAGGGCGACACCGGCCGACAGCAGCGCGACCCACGGCTGCGACCCGAAGACCAGCCCGAGCAGGGCGGCGATCACGACACCGACGATGACCCCGACGCTGCGCTCGACGGCGCGCGTGAACGACTGGTTGATGCTCGGCTGCACGACGAGCAGGGCGGCGATGGCGGCGAAGATGGGCGGCGGCCCCTGCACGAGCCAGCCGGCGATCAGCCACGCCGCGACGATCGCGATCGCCGACTTCGTCACCTGCAGCAGCGGGACGCGTCGGGGTGCGCGGACGGTGAGCGAGTCGCGCATGGCGCGCGTCGACGGCAGGCGCACGGTCAACTCCGTCGCGCGACGATGTCGTCGGCGTTGTCGGCGACCCACTCCATGAGGGGGATGACGCGCGTCATGAGGTCGCGGCCGCGGTCGGTCAGCGCGTACTCGACGCGCGGCGGCACCTCGGGGTAGGCGGTGCGAGCGACCAGCCCGTCGGCCTCGAGCGTCTTGAGGGTGCTCGCGAGCATCTTCTCGCTGATCCCGGCGATATTGCGCCGGAGGGCTCCCCACCGCTGCGTCCCGTCGGACAGGGCGACGAGCACGAGGATGCCCCACTTGCCCATCACATGATCGAGCACGGTGCGGGTGGGGCACCCGTCGGCGAAGATCTCGGGGTTGCGTCCCCGCAGATCGCTAAGACTGACGCTCATGTAAGTACCTAACCAGAAAGTGGGTACCGGCATTCCGGAATGCGCTCCCGCGCGGGCGGTTGCACCAGGGGAACCCGTCGAAAGGACCACCCCATGACCATTCTCGTCACCGCCGCCACCGGCCACCTCGGCCGCCTCGTCGTCGACGCCCTGCGCGAGCGCGGCGTCGCGGCATCCGACATCGTCGCCGGCGTCCGCACGCCGGCCAAGGCCGCCGACCTCGCCGACAACGGCGTGAACGTGGTCGAGCTCGACTACGCCCGCCCCGAGACCCTCGCTGCCGCCCTCGAGGGCGTCACGCGCGTGCTGCTCATCTCGGGCACCGACGCCGACCGCGTCTCGGGCCACCGCAACGTCATCGACGCCGCACGCGCGGCCGGCATCGAGCGTCTCGTGTACACCAGCGCCCCGCGCGTCGACGAGGTGGACTACGCGCTCGGCGCCGACCACAAGGCCACCGAGCAGGCGATCGCCGCCTCGGGCGTGAGCGCCACGATCCTGCGCAACAACTGGTACACCGAGAACTACCTGGACTCCGTGGCGCGCGCCGCCGACACCGGCGAGATCGTCGCCGCCGTGGGTGACGCGCGGGTGGCGAGCGCCAGCCGTCGCGACTACGCCGAGGCCGCCGCCGTCGCGCTGACGACCGACGACCTGGCGGGACTGACGATCGAGATCGGCGGAGACGTCGCGTGGACGTACGACGAGCTCGCGGCCGCCGCCGCCGAGGTGCTCGGTCGCCCGGTCACCTACACGCGCGTCTCGCTCGAGCAGCTCACCGCCGGACTCGAGGCCGCGGGGCTGGACGCCGGGACCGCGGCGTTCGTCGCGGGCATCGACGACGCGATCGCGCGCGGGGCACTGTCGGAGACCGACGGATCGCTCGCGCGCATCATCGGCCGCCCGACGACTCCGCTGGTCGAGGGCCTGCGCGCGGGTCTCGCCTCGCGCTGAGCCCGACCCTCTCGCGTGAGGGGTCATCTTCTGTCGCGTGCAGCCCCGTCGAGGCGACACGAAGTGACCTCTCACGCGGGGTGGGTGGGGGAGGACCGCCGCGCGGTCAGGTGCCGCTGGCGCATCGCGAGGAACAGCGGGAACGTGAACGCGAACGCCGTGATCCCCGACAGCACGATGTACAGCCATGCGAAGCGCATGCCGAGCCGTCGCGCCTCGACGATGATGAACACGCTTCCGGCGATGGCGACGATCAGCAGGTCGACGGTGATGGACGACACCGCCGGTCCGCTCGAGACGAGGTCTCCGAGGAAGTCGCGCATCTGCACGATCGCGAAGACGTTGAAGGTCCAGGTGCCGATGAGTCCCGCGACCGCGAGGGCGAGGAACACCACAGCGGTCGGGGTCCAGTGTCGTCGAAGCTCGCTCATGAGCCGATCCTGCCGCAGTGCCGGTGTCGGCGGTGGGGGCTAGCGTCGAAGGATGGATGCCATGACCGCGGGGCGCATGCTCGACCACCTCGAGCGCGAGGTGGAGCACCGTCTCGCGCGGTTGCACGACGACGAGGAGAGCCTCCGCCACGACCGCGCCGACGGCACCGCCGACGACGAGCACGACCCCGAGGGCTCGACGCTGTCGGGGGAGTGGGCGCAGGTCGATGCGCTGCGACGCGGAGCCGAGGCGGAGCGGGCCGAGATCCGCGCGGCGCGCGAGCGCGTGGCATCCGGGACCTTCGGGGTGTGCGAGGTGTGCGGTCGACCGATCGCCGACGCCCGGCTCGAGGTGCGCCCGTTCGCGCGTCGGTGCATCGCGTGCGCCGCGTGACGGCCGGCCGAGAGGCAGCCCGCGCGTAGGCTCGAGGCGTGGAACCCCTGCTGATCGTGCTGCTCTTCGCCAACGCCGTGTTCAACGCCGTCGTCTGGCCCCGCTTCTACCCGCGCATCGCGAAAGACCCGCGCGCGCGGGACGCCGCCGGAAAGCCGACGCCGTTCCTGATCGTGCACACGGTGCTCATCGCCGTCGCGCTGGTGCTGGCCCTGGCATCCGTGATCGCGGCGATCGCCGCCCTCGTGAGCTGAGCTTCCCGGGCGCTCTTCAGCGCCCCGCGGTAGAATCGTCGAGCGGGTTCGCCCGCCGCACGCTGTGCAACTACCTACCGGACCCGGCAAGGCGGCACGTTCCATCGCCTCCGAGAGACCGCTCCATGTCTGCGCCCGCACGCCCACCCGCCTCCCCGGCCGTCGCCCACCGCTCCCTGATCCACCACACGGGGTTCTGGTACTTCCCCGTCGCCTTCATCGCCCGTCTGCCGTTCGCGATGATGACGGTGGGGGTGCTGGCCATCGTCGTCGCCGAGCGCGGTTCGGTCGCCCTCGGCGGCCTGACCTCCGCCGCGGTCGGCCTCGGCGTCGTCGTCGCAGGCCCCGTGCTCGGCGACCTCGCCGACCGCTTCGGACAGCGGCGCGTGCTCGTGCCGGTGGGCCTGGCGAACGGCATCCTGCTCGCACTCTTCCCCCTCGTCGTGCAGGCCGCGAGCTCCGAGGCGCTGCTGCTCGGGGCGGCCGCCGCGATCGGCCTCACCGGCCCGCAGACGGCGGCGATGTCGCGCAGTCGCGTCATGGCCCTCATCGGCGATCGCGTGCACCCCACGCGACGCGAGCGCACCTTCTCGCGGGCCATGGCGTACGAGTCGGCGGCGGACGAGACGGCCTTCGTGATCGGCCCGTTCGTGGTCGGTGTGCTGGCGGCGCTCATCGCCCCGTGGGCTCCGATCGCGGGTGCCGCGCTGTTGAGCTTCGTCTTCGTCACGGCCTTCGCCCTGCACCCCACCGGGCGGGCGGTTCCGGAGCGGTCGGAGCGCACCGCGATGGCGCCGTTCCGCGAACTGCTGCACCCGCGCATGCTCGTGCTGGTGGCGGCCGTCTTCGGTGTCGGGCTGTTCTTCGGGTCGACCCTCACCTCGCTGACCGCGTTCATGGAGGCGCAGGGCGCTCCCGAGGCGGGCGCGTTGCTGTACGGCGTCATGGGCGTGGGCTCGGCCGTGCTGGCACTGGCCGTCGCGGTGATCCCCGAGCGGTTCACCCTGCGCTGGCGCCTGGTCGTGTTCGCCGTGATCCTCACCGCGTCGGCGGGGGCGTACTCGGTCGGCGGATCGGTGCCCACGGTGACGCTGGTGCTGTGCCTGATGGGCATCGGCGTCGGCCCCTCACTGGTGACGCTGTTCAGCCTTGCCGGGCACCGCGCGCCGCGCGGGCGCACCGCCTCGACCATGACGATCCTCGCGTCGGCCCTCACGCTCGCCCAGGCACTGTCGTCGGCGGTCACCGGAGCGGTCGCCGAGAACGATTCGGTGGAGACCGCCCTGCTCTTCCCGGCCGCGGCCGCGGTGCTGGTGCTCGCGATGGCCGCGGTGAACGCGTCGTGGTCGAAGCGGTGGGACGCCCGCTCGGCGCTCACGCCGGCAGCGGGTAGCGCCGCCTGAGCACCACCCGCTGCACGAGCGTCCACACCGTCGTCACCGTGAGGTAGAGGGCGGCGGCCAGAGGCACGAACAGCGCCACCACCGCCGTCGTGAACTGCAGCGCGCCGAAGAGGGGCGTCGTCCACGCGGGGGCGGCCGGGGCGACCGCCGGCCGCAGCAGACGACGGGTCAGCTCGGCGGCGGCGACGATGACGGCCACCAGCACCGCGAAGACCGCCAGGGTCCCGGCATCCGCGGTTCCGGTCGTGACGGCGGCGACGAGGCTCCGCCCGAGCGGGGCGCCCAGCAGATCGTGCGCGAGCAGGGCGTTGGCCTGGCCGCCCACGGTCGGGTGCAGGAAGACGGCGTAGAGCAGCCCCACCACGGGAGCCTGGGCCAGCAGGGGCAGGCACCCGGCCACCGGCGAGGCACCCTCGTCGCGGTACAGCTGCATCGTCTCGCGCTGCAGGCGTTCGGTGTTGCCCTTCCACCGCTGCTGCAGGGCGCGCAGGCGCGGAGCGAGACGAGCACGCGTCTGCTCGGCGCGGGCCTGCGAGACCCCGACCGGGATCAGAGCGAGGCGCACGAGCAACGTCACGACGACCACCGCCACGGCGGCGGCCGCGCCCGCGGTGACGGGTTCGAGCGCGGTGGTGAGGGCGAGCAGGGCTCGGGTGGTCAGGTCGAGCAGAAGGGCGAGGGGAGGGAAGGCGAAGAGGTCCAACGGGGCGTCCAATCGGTGCGGCGATCACGGCAGGACCGGTCGCCGGCGCGAGCGCGTACGAACGACCGGTGGTCGCGTGAGGGCACCGGATGCCGCGAGGGCGGCGGACGGCGGGCTACGCGACCGGGATCGCGAGCCCCGGAGCGCGCGGGCGCGGGTGCCCCGCGGCATCCGGATCGCTCTGCGCCACCAGCGCGGAAGGGTCGATCGGACGCGGCGAGGGCCGAGGGGCGGATGCCACGAGCCCGGGCACGACGAGCAGCACGACCGCGACCGTGACGACGACCGCGGCGGCCAGCACGACAGCCAGCAGCGGGGCGTCGAAACCGGGGGTGAGCGACAGCTCGGCGAACGCGAGCAGGAGGTTGATGGTCGCGATGATCGACGCGATCATGCGCTCACCTCCTGTCGGGTCGGAAACCTCACGGTATCAGCGCGGCCGTGGGTACGCTGTCGCCATGACCACCCTCGTCCTCACCGTCGTCGGCGATGACCGCGCGGGCCTCGTGTCCGCGGTCGCCGACATCGTCGGCGCCCACGGCGGCAACTGGGAGAACAGCGAACTCGCCGAACTGGCGGGAGCGTTCGCCGGCATCGTCGAGGTGTCGGTGACTCCCGAACGCGCCGACCACCTGCGCGCCGCCCTCGAGGGGCTCGCGGGCACCCTCACCGTCACGGTTCACGCGGGCAGCGGCTCGCTCGCCGCCGCGGCGCCGCGCTCGGTCACCTTCGACGTGGTCGGCAACGACCGGCCGGGCATCGTCCGCGAGGTGTCGGCGGCGCTCAGCGCGCGCGGGGCGAGCATCGAGCGCATGTCGACGCAGACGACGGATGCCGCGATGGCCGGCGGGCGCCTGTTCGAGGCGTCGATCACGGCGACGGTGGCCGCCGACGTCGAGGTCGACGACCTGGTGGCCGAGCTCGAGCGCCTCGCCGCCGAGATCCAGGTCGACGTCACGCTCGCCGACTGAGGCCGAAGCGGCGCTCGCGCGGACGGGCGACGCGCGTCAGGCCCGACGCCGCCGCGCCGCGAGACGCGCGAGGCCGCGCCACCCGAGCAGGAACACCGCGAGGGTGATCGTCGCGACGATGATGAACGCCACCGCCACGCCCTGACCGCTGAGCGCACGCAGCACCATGCCGAGCGCGACGGTGATCGCCCACACCGGCAGACCGGTGCGCACCACGACCGTCGGCCGACGCCACGCGCGCGTGACGAGCCACCCGATCAGGAGCGCCGCGACGAAGGGCCACGCGGTGGTGGCGAGGCCGGAACCGAACGGGCCCAGCACGTCGCCGTCGTGGGTCGCCCTCCCGATCGCCGCGAAGACGACGACCAGCACGACGTCGAGGAGCAGGGCGAGGGCGGGGGAGCGACGCGAAGGAGACACGCCTCCATTCTGCGCGCCCCGCGGCGACGTATCGTCCGTGTATCGCGGTCGCGAGACGCCCGGGCAACAGGCGGGTCGATGGGATGGGATCTCCGCACCCTGGAGGTCATCCGTGTCCGATCGATCCGCTTCCGTCTTCTCCGCGCCGCGCCTGCTGGTCGCCGGCGCCGTGCTGGCCGCCGTGGCCGCCCTGACCCTCGCTCCGCGCACGATCGCGTGGCCGGCGCGGACGCTGGTGCTCGACGCCCTCGATCATCTCCCGCCGTGGGGGAGCGCCCTGCTGTTCGGTGCGGGCGCCGACGTGGCGCTCAACGTCCTGCTCTTCGTTCCGCTGGGAGCCGCCGTCGCCCTTCTGCTGCCGCTGCGGTGGGCGCCGGCATCCGTTCTCGTGGGAGCCGCCGTGTCGCTCACCGTCGAGATCGCGCAGACGCTGATCCCTGGTCGGGTTCCGGATGCCGACGACGTGGCGTCCAACACCCTCGGCGCCCTGATCGGAACGGTCGTCGTGCTCGTGATCCGGCTGATCGCGCGGCGCTGAGCCGCGCGTCGGTCTCGCGCCCGCTGCTCGGCGCGGGGCGGCGAGTGGCGCGTCGGTCTCGCGCCCGCTGCTCGGCAGGAGGTCGACGCGGGATCGCGCCGCCGAGCGGAGGGGTGTCAGCGCGGCAGGCGCAGGCGGGCGCGCAGCCCTCCGGCCTCGCCCGGCCACAGCTCGAGGTGCCCGCCGTGCGCGCGGGCGATCGAGGCGACGATCGCGAGCCCGAGTCCGGTGCCGTCGGCGCGCCCGCGCGTGCGTCCCGCGCCCCGCACGAACGGCTCGGGCAGGGTGGCGACGAGTTCTCGCGAGAGCACCTCGCCCGAGTTGTCGACGTCGACGACCACCTCGTCGTCGCGGCCGGTCACGGCCACGCGCGCCCATCCGCCGTGGATGTTGTGTACGAGTGCGTTGCGCACGAGGTTCGCGACGGCCTGACGCATCAACGTCTCGTCGACGCGCGCGATGCCGCCGGTGCCCGGCAGCACGGCGAGGTCGAGTCGCGCGGCGTCGGCGTCGGGGCGCGCCTCGTCGGCGACCGCGGCGATGACGGCGTCGACGTCGACGGGCTCGCGCGAGAGCTCGCCCGCGCGGGTCGAGCGGGCGAGGGCCAGGAGGGCCTCGGTCAGACGGATCGCGCGTTCGTTGGTGAGGTCGAGCCGGTGCAGCAGGCGCTCGAGGTCGATGCCGTCGGGATCGGCGCGCGCCACCTCGAGCAGCGTGCGCATCGTCGCGTGCGGGGTGCGCAGCTCGTGCGAGGCGTTGGCGGCGAACCGCTGCTGTTCGTCGAGGGTCAGCTCGACCCGCGCGAGCATCGCGTCGAAGGTGTCGGCGAGCTCGGTCAGCTCGTCGCGACGCCCCGGAAGATCGACGCGGTGGGCGAGGTCTCCGCCGCGCACGGCGCGCGCGGCGTCGGTGATGCGGTGCAGGGGCCGCAGCATGAGCCCCGAGACGACCCACCCGCCGCCGAGGCCGATGACGGCGAGGGCGAGCACCGCGTACCAGGCGTAGCGGACGAACACGTCGATCAGATCGCCCCGGCCGGGCGTGAACGTCCCGCTCTCGGAGTACAGGTTCCCGTCGGGAACGAACCGCAGCACGAGGAACCCGACGACGAACACCGCGATCCCCACGATCACGACGAACGCCGCGTAGCTCAGCGTGAGCTTGAGGCGGATCGAGAGCCCCGGGGCGCGCTCACGCATCGGCCGGCCCCATGCGGTAGCCCACTCCCGCGACCGTCTGGATCAGCCACGGCTCACCGAGACGCTTGCGCAGCGTCGAGATCGTGATGCGCACCGCGTTGGTGAACGGGTCGGCGTTCTCGTCCCACGCGCGCTCGAGCAGGGTCTCGGCGCTGACGACCCCGCCGCCCGCGCCCATGAGCACCTGCAGCACCGCGAACTGCTTGCGGGTGAGTGAGACGTATCTGCCGTCGCGGTAGACCTCGCGGCGGAAGGGATCGAGACGGATGCCGTGCTGCTCGAGCACCGGCGGGGTCGAGGCCGCGGGGCGGCGGGCGAGGGCATGCAGGCGCATCACGAGCTCGCGCAGCACGAAGGGCTTGGTCAGGTAGTCGTCGGCGCCGCTCTCGAAACCGCTCGCCTTGTCGTCGAGCCGGTCGGCGGCGGTCAGCATGAGCACGCGCGGGGCGGCGGGCTGCGCGCTGAGGTGCCGGGCGATCTCGTCGCCGTTCGGCCCCGGGATGTCGCGGTCGAGAACCACGACGTCGTACGAGGTGTACCCGAGAAGCTCGAGCGCGGTGTCGCCGTCGCCGGCGATGTCGGCGGCGATCGCTTCGAGGCGCAGGCCGTCACGGATCGCCTCGGCGAGGAAGGGTTCGTCCTCGACGATCAGCACGCGCATCCCGTCATCGTAGGCGGGGCGGCATATCGCCGACGTATGCCCGGCGCGCATCCCCACCCGCGTCGGTAGCGTGGGGGCATGGCGACCAGACTGCTCCTCGTGGCCGACACGCACGTGCCGAAGCGGGCGCGCGTGCTCCCCGAGGCGGTCCGGCACGCGGCATCCGGAGTCGACCTCATCGTGCACGCGGGCGACTGGGTGGGCGCGAGCGTGCTCGACGAACTCGAAACGCTCGGCCCCGTGCTCGGGGTGTGGGGCAACAACGACGGCGATGACCTACGTTCGCGTCTGCCCGAAGTCGCCCGCACGGAGATCGACGGGGTGCGGCTGGCGGTGGTGCACGAGACGGGGGCGGCGACGGGACGCGAGAAGAGGATGGATGCCGCATACCCCGGCACCGACCTGCTCGTGTTCGGGCACAGTCACATCCCGTGGGACACGGTGACCCCGAACGGCCTGCGTCTTCTCAACCCCGGTTCGCCGACCGACCGACGACGGCAGCCGGCGTGCACGCTGATGACCGCGACGCTCGACGACGGTGCGGTGCGTGACGTCGTGCTGCACGAGGTCTCGCGCGACTGAGGGCCGTCCCGACCGGGTTATCGCCGCCGTATCGTCGCGGCCATACGCCGTGGCAACGCGGCCCCCGCTCGACTGGGGTCATGGCTCCTTCGGCATCCCTCGTCCCTTCGCCCTCTCGTCAGCGACTCGCCCTGCTCGCGATCGCCGCAGCGATCGCCCTCGCCCTGACCGTGCTGGCCGCCCTGCTCGCGGCGAGCACCGCCTCGTCGTTCGCGGCGGGGGTCGCCGCCCACGCGCCGTTCGCCCCCGCCGAGGCCGACGGCATGATCCCGGCCGAGTCGCCGCTCACGGTCGACGACGAGCGTCATCCGGCGATGACCGGACTCGACGGCGAGCTGCGCGAGGCGCTGCGCTCCGCACAGGCGGCGGCCGCGGACGACGGGATCGTGTTCGACGTCACCAGCGGGTGGCGCAGCGCCGACTACCAGCGCTGGCTGCTCGGCGACGCGATCCGCACCTACGGCACCGAGGCGATCGCGCGACAGTACGTCGCCTCACCCGAGGGCTCGAGCCATGTCACGGGCAACGCCGTCGACATCGGATCGCTCGACGCGCAACTGTGGATCATCGAGCACGGCCGCGAATGGGGCCTGTGCCAGACCTACGCCAACGAGCGCTGGCACTTCGAGAACCCGACGGATGCCGGGGGCGAGTGCCCCGAACCGATCGCCGACGCGCGGGGATGAAACGACGACGGCGCCGCCCCTTGCGGGTGCGGCGCCGTCGAACGATCTCACTCGACGTTCAGTTGCCGGGTGAGGGAGGTCAGCGGGCAGTCGAACGGGTCGCGGGCGGCGAGGCCCACGCGGTTCAGGTACGCGATGACGATGCCGTACGACTGGAACAGGGTCGTCTCGACGTAGGGGACGTCCAGCGTCGCGCACTGCTCGCGGACGATGGCGCGGGCCTTGCTGAGGTGCGGGCGCGGCATGTTCGGGAACAGGTGGTGCTCGATCTGGTAGTTCAGACCGCCCATGAGCCACGTGGCCCACCAGCCGCCGGAGACGTTGCGCGAGGTGCGCACCTGCTTGCTGAAGAAGTCGAGCTTGGCTCCGGGCTCGATGATCGGCATGCCCTTGTGGTTGGGAGCGAAGGACGCGCCCATGTAGATGCCGAAGACCGCGACCGAGACGCCGAAGAACGCGAACGCGAGACCCACCGGCAGGAAGATGAAGATCGGCGCGATGAAGAGGGCGTGACGCAGCGTCAGCAGCGCGATCTCGCCCCAGCGGCCCTTGACCTCGCCGCGCGAGAACAGGTGGCGGAAGGCGAGGACGTAGAGGTTGATGCCCTCGAACGCCAGCAGGGGGAAGAAGAGGTAGCCCTGGCGCTGGGTGATCCAGCGCTGGACGCCGCGGGCCTTGGCCGCGTCGACGTCGAGGAACGAGATCGTGTCGATCTCGATGTCGGGGTCTTTGTCGACGCGGTTGGGGTTGGCGTGGTGACGCGTGTGCTTCGACGCCCACCACGAGCGGCTCATGCCGACGATGCCGTTGCCGATGAGCAGCCCGAGTCGGTCGTTGGCGGGACCGGAGGCGAAGATCTGGCGGTGCGCGGCCTCGTGGGCGAGGAAGGCGACCTGCGTGAACAGGATGCCGAGCACCGCTGCGACGATCAGCTGGAACCAGCTGTCGCCGAGCAGGATGAAGGCGGTCACGCACCCGGCGAGGCCGAGCGCGATCGCTCCGGCGACGACGGAGTAGAAGACCGGCGTGCGCACGAGGAGTCCGCTCTCACGGACGACCTGAGACAGCTCTGTGTAGGCCTTCGTGAGCGGGGGGAACTCCTTCGTGCCGGAGTACGTCTGACGAACGGGGCCGAGGCGGGACTCGACGATGGTGGAAGCGATGCTCTGCTCCTCGGATCGGGGGTGACCGGGTTCTCGAGCCAGGGCGGCTTCCCGGGCTCGGGCCCACATTATCGGGCGATGTATGGAGGGCTCGGCATACGAGCACACGTCCAGCAGGCTCACGGGAAACCGAAACGCAAGCGTTCGTCCGCGACCGTGAAAACCCGCGGAAAGACGACGAAAGCCGGGGCGTCGCCGAAGCGACGCACCCGGCTCTCACGCCTCGAACGGCGAAGGCCGGCGCGTCGCGTCAGCGACGCACCGGCCCTCGCGGTGCGGAGCGATGCTCAGAGGGGGCGAATGTTCGCAGCCTGCATGCCCTTGGGGCCCTGCTCAGCGTCGAACTCGACCTTCTGGGCCTCTGCGAGCTCCTTGAAGCCGTTGCCCTGGATCGCGCTGAAGTGCGCGAAGAGGTCGGCCGAGCCGTCATCGGGAGCGATGAAGCCGTAGCCCTTTTCGGAGTTGAACCATTTCACGGTGCCAGTGGCCATCGTGTTCTTCCTTTATTCATGTTGGGCCGCAGACGCGGCCGTGGGTGCCGCTCCGACGCATGCGGAGCGGACGGGGACGCCGCAACACCGGGAAGGTGTCGCGTACGCGATGCCCGTCGACGGCGGCCTGAGCCGCCACGACGGACGCGTGGACGCCGAGATTCTCGCCGAGCGGACCCTGGGCTTCATAGCCCGAGGTGGCCGCGCCGACGAAACCGGCGTAGTCGGATCCGGCCATCGCGACGAACACGTCGAGATCGGCCTGGCGCCACGCGAGTGGCGAAGGGTGAAGCAGAGACACAGAAACTTTCCGCGAGTGCGATGCGGTGGCGGATGCCATCAAGCGGTGCACGCGATGATTGAGGGAGGGATTGCCTTCGTAAACGGCTCGGCTCCGTGCGCCCGGCATCTCAGCGATGAGGCGGGCGTCGATGAAGCAAGTCCCAGAACGAATAACCTCACCGTAGCACGGAAGTCTGCGAGACGCCCGGGTGATTTCGCGGGGACGGTGGCTGCGCTGCACTGGGCACATGGCATCCGCAGACGACGACGACCGATGGCTGGTGATCGACGGACGCCGGTGGCGTCGCACCGACCCCGCACTGCCCGCGCAGATCGCTGAGCGCCTGCGCTCGCACCTGGGTCGCGCACGGTCGGCGGTGGGCACCGCAAAGCGGGCCGGCGACGACGAGGCGGTCGCCGCCGCGCGGCGCCGGGTGGGCCTGGCCAAGCACGGGCTGGGGGAGCGCGGGCCCCGGTGGTGGGATGACGAGGTCGCGGCGCGCGTGGGCCGCGCCGAAGAGGCACTCGACGAACTCGACACGATCGCGCCGCCGAGAGCAGACGGCGACGACGGCGTCAACGCGTAGCGCCGGACGCGAGGAGGCGGTGGGCTGAAGGTCCACGAAACGAGGGGGAGCCCCATGTCATCCACCGCCACCGAGCTCGAGACGCTCAACGATCTGCTCAAGAAGTTCCGCTTCGCCATGGTCACCACCCGCGCCGAAGACGGCGCACTGCACGCGCACCCGCTGACCGTGCAGGAGAAGGAGTCGGACGGCGACCTCTGGTTCATCGTCGGCACCCACGCCTCGGCTGTCGAACACGTGCGGCGCGACCCCAAGGTCGGGCTGTCGTTCAGCACCGACGGCACGTGGCTGTCGCTCGCGGGAGAGGCCGAGGTGGTCGACGACCTCGCGAAGTTGAAGGAGCTGTGGTCGACCACGGTGGAGGCATGGTTCCCCGATGGTCCCGAGTCGCCTGGGGTGACCCTCTTGAAGGTCTCGACCCTCACCGGCGAGTACTGGGGGAGCGTCGGCGGACGCCTCGCCACCGCGATCGCCCTCGTCACCTCGAAGGTCACCGGCGACCGGCCGCGCGGCGGCGAGAAGCAGACCTTCGACCTGACCGACTGAGCACGGCGCGGACCTCGCGGCCGCGCCGTGCCGCGAGGTCACCCGCCCGAGGGATTGTCGACGGGCGCGTCGTCGTCGTCGGTGGTGTCGGGGATGACGGGCGCATCGGCCGTCTCGAGCTCGTCGGGCTCGTCGGCGGTGTCGTTGCTGCGGTCGTGTGTGGTGTCCATGCCGACACCCGACCACGATCCGCCGCCTCCGCGCGCGGGCCTTGCGCGCACCGGTGTGCTGTGCAGCGCAAGCCCCCGGATGCCGCATGCCCGCTTTGCGACGATGACGGCATGTCACGACCCGAGGTCCGCTCGAAACCCTGCGCCTACTGCGGACGGCCCTTCACCGACCGCAAGCGCTGGAGCGGACGCGACCAGTGGGACCAGGTGCTCTACTGCTCGCGGGGCTGCCGCGCGAAAGCCGCCGCTCAGAGGCGCCACGCATGAGGGCCGCCCTGATCCTCGCGACGCAGCAGTTCGACGAGCACCCCGCGTACGTCGACGAGGGCATCGAGGAGTTCTTCTTCATCGAGTCGGCGCCCCGCTTCGCCAAGCTCCCCTACCACCGCCACAAGATCGTGCTGCTCGTCTCGGCGATGCGGCACACCGCCGAACGCCTCGAAGCCGAGGGCAAGACCGTTCGTCGCATCACGCTCGACGACGACCTCACCTTCAAGGCCGGGCTCGAGAAGCTGCTCAAAAAGCACCGGGTCACCGAGCTGACGTGGATGAGCGACCCCAACCGCCCCGTCGACGAGCGCATCGCGCGCATCTGCCAGGCGCACGACGTCGAGACCGACGTGCTCTCGGACGGGCTCTTCCTCACCCCCGAAGACGACGTCGACGCCTGGTTCTCGGAGCACCAGACGCCGCTCATGGAGGACTTCTACCACTGGCAGCGCCGGCGCACCGGCATCCTGATGGACGGCGGGAAGCCCGCGGGGCGGCGCTGGAACTTCGACGCCGACAACCGCAAGGCGCTGCCGAAGAAGGGGATCGAGATCCCCCCGCTGCCGCAGCTCGAGCACGACGAGATCACTCGCACGGTGATCGCCGAGGTCGACGAGCGCTACCCCGAGCACCCCGGCAGCGCGGCCGACTTCTGGCTCCCCGTGACTCCCGCGGACTCCCGCGACTGGCTCGACGTCTTCGTCGCGGAGCGCCTGCACGACTTCGGCCGCTACGAAGACGCGATGAAGGCCGACGAGCCGTTCCTCTTCCACGCGATCATCTCGCCGATGCTCAACATCGGCCTGCTCACCGTCGAAGAAGTGGTCGCCGCAGCCACGCGGACGGATGCGCCCCTGGCATCCGTCGAGGGGTTCATCCGTCAGGTCATCGGGTGGCGCGAGTACATGCGCGGCATGTACCGGGCGCACCCGAAGCTCGAGCACGTCAACGCGCTGCACCTCGAGAAGAGGATCGAGAAGTACTGGTACTCGGGTGAGCGGATGCCGAGTGACCTGCCGATCCCCGTGCGAACGGTCCTCGAGCGCGTGCACGAGTGGGGCTACGCGCACCACATCGAGCGCCTGATGGTGCTGGGCAACTGGTTCCTGCTGCAGGGCTACGCGCCCCGGCAGGTCAACGACTGGTTCCTCGCGCTGTTCGTCGACGCGTACGACTGGGTCATGGTGCCCAACGTCATGGGCATGAGCCAGTTCGCCGACGGCGGGTTCGTCGCGACCAAGCCCTACGTCTCGGGCGGCGCGTACCTGCAGAAGATGGGGTCGTGGTGGCCCTCGGCGCAGGAGGCCAAGGACTCGGTCTTCACCGACGCGTACTGGGGGTTCCTCGAACGGCACGAGGACGTGCTGGCCGGCAACCACCGGCTGAGCCTCGCGCTGGCGCAGATGCGCAAGCGGCGCGACGCGCAGGGGTAGCGCGGGCGGAGGTGGCTGAGCTTGTCGAAGTCACCGGTCTCGCGGTGGTTCCGGTCCCTTCGACAGGCTCAGGGACCTGGGTTCGGAGGTGGCTGAGCTTGTCGAAGTCACCGGTCTCGTGGTGGGTCCGGTCCCTTCGACAGGCTCAGGGACCTGGGTTCGGAGGTGGCTGAGCTTGTCGAAGCCACCGGTCTCGCGGTGGGTCCGGTCCCTTCGACAGGCTCAGGGACCTGGGTGGCGGAGGTGGCTGAGCTTGTCGAAGCCACCGGTTCCCGCGGGTCCCTTCGACAAGCTCAGGGACCTGGGTGGGCCGCCGGTCTCGCGGTGGGTCCGGTCCCTTCGACAGGCTCAGGGACCTGGGTGGCGGAGGTGGCTGAGCTTGTCGAAGTCACCGGTTCCCGCGGGTCCCTTCGACAGGCTCAGGGACCTGGGTGGGCCGCCGGTCTCGCGGTGGGTCCGGTCCCTTCGACAGGCTCAGGGACCTGGGTGGGCCGCCGGTCTCGCGGTGGGTCCGGTCCCTTCGACAGGCTCAGGGACCTGGGTTCGGAGGTGGCTGAGCTTGTCGAAGCCACCGGTTCCCGCGGGTCCCTTCGACAAGCTCAGGGACCTGGGTAGGCCGCCGGTCTCCCGTGGTGTCCGGTCCCTTCGACAGGCTCAGGGACCTGGGTGGGAGGCCCCGCGACCTGGCTCAGCTCTTCAGCTTGTTCAGCGCCGAGCCCTTGTGGGCGGCGGTGGCATCCGTCTTCTCCGACTTCACGATGTAGGCCGGGTCGTCGTCGGATGCCGTGAACTTCTGCCCGTCGTGCTGGAAGTCCTTCGTCTTCTTCTCCACGACCTCACCCTGGGTGCGGCCCTGCGGGGTGTCCCAGCTCACGCGGTCGCCCTTCGACAGATCCTTCGACATGACGCTTCCTTCCGTTGATGTGGGTTCATGGTGTCGAGCGGCGGGAGCGTGCATCGGGGGATTGACAGCAGCGGAGCGCGTCGCGAGCGATCGCTGCGATGATGGACGGCCGGGAACGACGAACGCCACCACACCGGCGTGACGTCCCGCACGTCGCCAGAGAGATGAGGGAGCTCCGCGTGATCGCGACCCTCCTCGTCGAGTACTCGCGCGTCGTCCCCGTGCTGTTCTGGGTCGCCGTCGTCGCGGCGGCCGTCGTGGCGTGGCTGCTGCACCGCCTCGGACTCCGCTCCGTACTGTTCGTTCTGGCCGGGCTGTCGCTCGTCGCCGTGCTCGCCCTCACCCTCGTACCCGAGAGCGAGCCCGCGCCGGGCGGGTGCACGGTGCAGTTCTCCGTGCCGTTCCTGGGGATCGACACCCTGGCCAACATCGCGATGACGGTTCCGCTCGCCCTCTTCTTCGGCGTGGCGACGCGGCATCCGCTGCTCGTCTTCGCCGGGGTGTCGGCGCTCTCGGCGGTCGTCGAGACCGTTCAGTCGCTCGCTCCCGTCATCGGTCGCCGGTGCGACACCGACGACTGGCTCATGAACACGATCGGTGCGGCGCTCGGTGCGGGGGCGGTGCTCGTCATCCTCTGGGTCGAGGGTCGACGGCGGGCGACGGTCTCCGCGTGAACGGATTTACGCGTTCGCACGGCGGCCGAAACGGCATCCGGATGCCGAGGATTGGGGCGACCGTCTGAGAGGCTGCCGTCATGAGAGGACCTGTGTGGGGGATCGTGACGGCGGGCATCGGCGTGCTCATGATCGGGCTGCTCGTGGCGTGGGGTACGGCCTACGGCACGTGGCTCGATGAGATCGGCCCGTTCATCGACGACCCCGGCGCGGCCCCCGAGGCCCCGACGATCATCCTCCCGGGTCTCGTGGGGCTCCTCGCCGTCGCGCTCGTCGTCGGCGGTGCCGTCATCGCGGTGACGACGGGTCCGGAGCGCGAGCCGCGGGGACGGTGAGTCGCGCCGGCGCCGAGTCGCGCGCTCGCTGAACCGCCTCGGTCGCCTTCTGAGCCGCGAGACTGCAT
Organism: Microbacterium algihabitans; assembly: GCF_032464975.1. Lineage (NCBI taxonomy): Bacteria > Bacillati > Actinomycetota > Actinomycetes > Micrococcales > Microbacteriaceae > Microbacterium > Microbacterium algihabitans. The sequence continues at coordinate 38,630 of NZ_JAWDIU010000007.1, read as the reverse complement.
CTCGCTGACAACTCCGCGTCACCCTGCAACCAATTGGTCAGCGAGATGCAGTCTCGCGGTGAAAAGAGAAAGCTCAGCGCGAGCCGCGCGGTCGCTGACCGCGACGTCTACAGTGCCGCGCGATCAGCGCGCGTCAGGCGGAACCGGGATGCCACGATGCCCAGCAGCAGCGCGCCCGCGCCTCCCGCGATCATGTCGCCGATCGTGTCGTCGTAGGTGACGAAGATCGCGTCGGTGATGAAGCGGTAGCCGAACCACTCGATCATCTCCCACACGGCGCTCAGGGCGAGGCCCGCCATCGTGGCGACGACGATGGGCGTGCGACGTCGGCCGGTCGGCTCGATCACGCACGCGTCGTCGAGCAGAACGAGGGCGACGGCGGCGAGCACACCGGTGCAGACGGCGTGGACGATCAGGTCCCACCCGGTCCAGGCGCGGTACAGGTCGATGACGTTGCTTCCCGCGGCGACGAACACGGTGACGCACGTGACGAGATCGAGTCCCGAACGCAGGCCGATCATGCGCGAGAGCATCACCGCCGGCAGCGACATCGACAGCACGGCGAAGTCGGTGAACGGCAGGGTGAACAGCGAGACGATCACGACGACGATCGCCACGGCCCGCACGACATCGGCCAGCCACTCGACCACCGACCGCGGCGGCCGCTTGAGGTTGGCGTACATCGCCCGGATCATCGGCATTCGCCCGTCACGGCGTCGCCGCCGGATGGATGCGCACGATCGCCTGCACCGGCAGATGATCGCTGGGCCACTGCGTGCCGGTCGGGCGCGGGTCGATGCCGACCGCGCGGACTCCCACGTCGGGAGTCGCGAGCAGGGCGTCGATGCGGCGCGCGCCCACGCGCGGGCTGGCGTAGTTGTTGAACGTGCCCCACTCCGCCGTGCGGCGGGCCGGCGCGTACGACCACGTGTCGACGAGCAGGCCGTCGGCGAACATGTCGGACAGCTCCGCCGAGCGGATGTGGGCGTTGACGTCGGCGGTGAACAGCAACGGGTGGGTGCGGGCGGCGACGAGGTCGTGCAGCCACGTCGCCGAGCGGCGGCGCGCCCGGCGCGAGAACGCGTCGAAGTGCGTGTTGACGAACGTGAAGCGCGCATCGGTCTCGCGGTCGCGCATCTGGGCGATCACGGCGATGCGCGGGATGGTGTTGCCCCACCCGGTGGATGCCGGGGTGTGCGGGGTGTCGGAGAGGGCGACCTGCTCCCAGCTCTCGACCTCGAGGCGGTCGCGGTCGTAGAACAGGGGAGTGCCCTCGCCGTCGAGGCGCGGACCCCGGCCCAGCCCGACGCGACCGTAGTTCGACCCGAGCGCGGACTGCACCCACTGCGCCTGGTCGGGCATCGCCTCCTGCGTGCCGAGCAGGTGCGGGCGGTTGGCCTCGAGGAAGGTGCGCAGGCGCTGCTTGCGCAGGGGCCACCGGTCGGCGGGCGGCCAGGTGATGCGGTCGAACCGTCGGCGGATGTTGAAGCTCATCACGTGCAGGTCGGGCGCGTCGACCTCGCCGAACAGCACGCCGGTCACGACCGCGCCCCCGCCCCGTCGCGGCGCTCGCGCGCGAGCCGCCACCAGCGCACGGGCGGCGCGTCGCCCGGCCAGTGCGCGAACACCGTGCCCGCCCCGCGGCGGAAGCACCGGACGAACCGGCCGGGCTCCACCGTGCGCGACGAGACGCGCATGTGCTCGCCCGACACCCGGCGGATCCGGTGGGCCCGGCCGAGGTGGTACGCCAGATCGAGGTCGTCGTGAAGTTCGGGGTCGAGGTGCACGTCGCCGCGCACCGCCTCCCACGCGTTGCGGCGGAACGCCATGTTCGAGCCCCACAGTGGAACGTGCCCGAGCGCGGGGGTCGCGAACGCGGCATAGGTGCCGAGGAAGGCCCGCGCCAGGCCGACACGGCCCCGCGCAGGACCGTCGTGGAACACGGCGCCGCCGGTCACGGCATCCGTCTCGGGGTCGGCGAGGGCGTCGACCATCGACCGCACCCACTGCGGGGAGGGGAGACTGTCGGCGTCGAGTCGCAGGATCAGGTCGCCGCGCGCGGCGTCGTAGCCGGCGGCCGCGGCGGCGGGGATGCCGCGCTCGCCGCAGAAGACGACGCGGGCCCCGGCGGCGCGGGCGATCGCGGCGCTGTCATCGCTCGAGTCGTTGTCGACCACGACGATCTCGGTGGGGGCGAGGGTCTGCGCGGCGAGAGCGCGTAGGCAGCTCCAAAGATGCGGGCCGTCGTTTCGTACGGGGATGACGACGGAGACGGTGGCCGAGGCGGGTGCGGCGGGGGTGGGCACAGCGGGGGTCCTCCCGGGGACGAGTGCTTTCACGCTAGGCGATGCGCGCGCCGCGTTTCCCGGCTTGACGCCTGCGCCGTCGGCTGACACCGCTCGGCTTTCGTATCGTGGAGGTCATGGCATCCGTCCTCAACGTCTCGGCGTACCTGTTCGCGCGCATCGACGACCCGGCCGCCCTGCAGGTCGTGCTGCGCGAGAGGGCGGGGGCCGCGGGGCTGCGCGGGACGATCCTGCTGGCGGAGGAGGGCATCAACCTGTTCCTCGCGGGCGACCCCGCGGGGGTGCGCACCTTCGTCGACGCCCTGCGCGCCGACGCGCGTTTCGCCGCCCTGCAGACCAAGGAGAGCTGGTCGGATGCCGTGCCCTTCGGCAAGCTGCTCGTGAAGGTCAAGCGCGAGATCATCCGCATGGACCGGCCCGAGGTGCGCCCGCAGGACGGCCGAGCGCCCGCCGTCACCCCCGACACCCTGCGCCGCTGGCTCGATTCGGGCGTCGACGACGCGGGTCGCGAGGTCGTGCTCGTCGACACGCGCAACGCCTTCGAGGTCGACTACGGCACCTTCGCCGGCGCGAAGGATTGGCGCATCGAGAGGTTCACGCAGTTTCCGGATGCCGCGGACTCCCACCGCGACGAGCTCGAGGGCAAGACCGTGGTGAGCTTCTGCACCGGCGGCATCCGCTGCGAGAAGGCGGCTCTGTATCTGCGCGACGAGGGCGTCGAGGCCTTCCAGCTCGAGGGCGGGATCCTCGGGTGGTTCGCCGCGCAGGGCGGTGCGCACTGGGACGGCGACCTGTTCGTGTTCGACGGGCGCGAGGCCCTCGACGCGGAGCTCGCCGCACGGGCCGGGGCCTGACGTGCTCTGGGACCAGCACGCGTGCGCCGAGCTCGTCGAGACCGCCGACCTCCGCGAACTGCACCGTTACCGTCCGGCCGGGGGCGGGCTCGTCTCGCTCAACGTCGGCTTCGCCCCGCATGGGCCCGAGGTCGCGGCATCCGTCCTCCGTTCCTTCCGCGCCCAGGTCGAGGCGATCGAGGGGCTCGAGCTCGCGGCATCCGTCGACGACGTCGACCGGATCGCGGCGGCCGGAGACACCGCCGTCGTGTTCGACCTCGAAGACATCGCCCCCCTCGGCGGCGACCTCGACGCCGTCGCGCGGCTCGTCACGCAGGGCGTGCGCACCCTCGGACCGGTGTACAACCACGCCAACGCCGCCGGCGGTGGATGCCTCGACGCCGTCGACGAGGGACTCACCGCGTGGGGCCGCGACCTCGTCGCCGAGATGAACGCGCGCGGCATGGTGCCCGATGGCTCGCACGTGGGCGCCCGCACCACCTTCGACATGTGCGCCGCGTCGACCCGGCCGGTCGTGTTCAGCCACTCGAACCTGCGCGCCGTGTGGGATCACCCCCGCAACATCACCGACGACCAAGCCCGCGCGGTCGCCGACACCGGGGGAGTGGTGGGCGTGACCGGGGTGGGCATCTTCCTCGGGCCGAACACCCCGACCCTCGAGGCGATGGTGCGCCACATCGAATACGCGGTCGAGGTCGTCGGCATCCGTCATGTGGGGGTCAGCACCGACTTCTCGTTCGATTGGGAGACGTTCCGCATCGCCCTGGCCGACACCCCGGCGCTCTACGACTCCAGCTACACCGCGTGGGGACCCGTGGAGTGGATGCCGCCCGAGACCTTCATCGGCATCGGAGCGGCGCTCGCGGCGCGAGGATGGAACGACACCGACGCCGCCGCGGTGCTCGGCGGGAACTTCCGCCGCGTCGCGGCCGAGAGCTGGGAGCCCCTGTCATGACCGACCTGAGAGACGGCGCCGTCCTGCGCCCCGCCCGCCCCGGCGACGAAGGGGGCATCCTCGCGTGCATCCAGGCGCTCGCCGACTACGAACGCGAGCCGGATGCCGTGGACAACACCGCTGCGATGCTCGCCGCCACGCTGTTCGGCGACGACCCCCGCGCGTTCGCCTTCGTCGTGGAGGGCCCCGACGGCGGCATCCGGGCCATCGCGATCTGGTTCCTCACCTATTCGACGTGGACCGGGCGCCACGGCATCTGGCTCGAAGACCTGTACGTGCACGAGCAGTACCGTGCGAACGGCTACGGCGTGGCCCTGCTGGCCGCGCTCGCCACCGAGTGCGTCGACAAGGGCTACTCGCGCCTCGAGTGGACGGTGCTCGACTGGAACGAGCCCGCGATCGGCTTCTACCGCGCGCTCGGCGCCGAGGCGATGGAGGAGTGGACGACCCGCCGCGTCACGGGCGAAGCTCTGACGGCGCTGGCGGCGCGGGGGTAGCGCGGGCTCTGCGTGCGGGCTCCGCGGATTGCCGGGGCGCACCGTGCGCCGCCCACACCGAGACTGCATCTCGCTGACGAACCCGCGTCAGGCTGCAACGGGGTTGTCAGCGAGTTGCCGTCTCGCGGTCTCAGACGGGTCGCGACACCGCCCGCTCACCGCGCGAGGTCGGCCAGCACCGCCTCGGCGGCGCGCTGCCCCGACACCAGCGCGCCCTGGATCGACGCGGTGTCGCGGTGGTCGCCGGCGAGGTAGCGGCCGTCGTCGAGACGCACGGGGCGGCGCAGGCGCAACGGCGGATCCTGCACGGGGAGCGCGTGGGCGATGTCGTCGCGCCGCAGCAGGCGCCACGGCCGGGTGTCGGCCTCCCACACCTCATCGAGCTGACGCCGCACGTCGTTCTCGGTCGCGTCGGACGGCAGCACGCACGTCGCCTGGATGAGGTGCTGCCCGCGCGGGGCGTACGTGGGGGCGGTGTTCGTCATGACCGCGGTGTTCACGATCGGCCCGCGCCGGCGTCCGTCCACGCGCAGGGCGGCATCGGCCGAGGGGGCCTCATCGGCGGCGAACCACCACGTCTGCAGCCCGCGCGTGCGAGGGTGCGGGGCGTCGAGGGCGTGGTCGAGGCCGCTCGCGAGCACGAGGGTGCGGGCGGTCACGGCATCCCGACCCTCCACCCCGAGGTGCCAGCCGTGCGCGCGCCGCCGGGTTGACACGACGCGGTGCGAGAGGCGGATGCCGGCACCCGCACGCCGCGCGGTGTCGGCGAGCTGCGCGGGAAGGGCGCCGATCCCCGCGGCGGGGACACCCGGGCGCCCGAGCGCGAAACTGCGGATGAGCAGGCGCACGAACGCGTCGGAGGTCTCTTGCCGGTCGTCGGCGATCACCCCGGCGAGGAACGGCTCGAGCACCGCCTCGCGGAGGGGGCCGCGCAGGCCCGCCCGGTCCCAGCCCTCGTCGAGCGAGAAGTCGCGGCCCTTCTTGGCAGCCCGGGCGTTGAGCACCGTCGGCGCGGCCCATCGGATCAGCGCCGCGAGGTCGGCGGGCCGCACCAGGCCCGAGCGCAACGTCGTCGGAAGAGATCCCGGATGCCGCAGCGGATGCGCCACCCGCGCGACCCGGTCGTCGAGCCGCACGCCGACGGCGACCGGAAAGCGCCGGAGCGCGAGGGCGTCGACGTCGACCCAGCGCCGCACGGCCGGATACGCCGGGTTCAGCACGTGGAAGCCGAGGTCGAGGCGGAACCCGTCGACGATGTCGGTGCGCTCGCGTCCGCCGACCGCGTCGTTCGCCTCGAGCACCACGACATCGCGCCCGGCCTCGGCCAGGCGGGTCGCGGCGCGGAGTCCGGCAAGCCCTGCTCCCACCACGACGACGTCGTACTCGCTCATGCCGCGAGCCTAGGCAGGCGAACGCGAGCGGACGCGGGGGTTGCGAGCGTCAGCGACGGGGCGCGATGGCCGCGGCGACGCTGTCGAGAGCGCCCGGCACGAGCGAGAAGTACGCCCAGGTGCCGCGCTTCTCGCGGGTCAGGATGCCGGCATCCACCAGCACCTTCGTGTGGTGCGAGACCGTGGGCTGCGAGAGGCCGAGGGGTTCCTGCAGGTCGCACGCGCACGTGGCGCCGGCGTCTTGCGCGGCGATGATCGACACGATCCGCAGGCGCGCCGGATCGGCGAGCGCCTTGAGCGTCTTCGCCAGCGTCTCCGCTTCGGCCGGGGCCATCGCCGCGTCGCCCGACGAGACGCAGCAGGGGGCGTCGAGCAGGGGCAGGGCGATGGTCGAGGTCATGGCATCCATCATCGCCTTCACATCGATGAACGTCAATATTGACGAGCGTCGATGTGTTGCGTCATGCTGTTCCCGTTCGACCCGACCCGAAGGAAGCGCCATGTCCGACACCGCCACCATCCTCTTCGTCTGCGTGCACAACGCCGGCCGCTCGCAGATGGCCGCCGGCTACGCCCGCACCCTGGGCGGCGACCGCGTGCGCGTGCTGTCCGGCGGCAGCGCCCCCGGCGACGCCCTCAACCCCATGGCGGTGGCCGCGATGGCCGAAGAGGGGATCGACATCGGCGCCGAGGTGCCGCAGCTGCTGCTCACCGACGACGTGCGTGCCTCTGACGCGGTCATCACGATGGGCTGCGGAGACGCGTGCCCGATCTTCCCCGGCAAGCGCTACGAAGACTGGGAGCTGACCGACCCGGCGGGCAAAGGCCTCGACGAGGTGCGCCCGATCCGCGACGACATCAAGTCGCGGGTGACCACGCTGCTGCGCGAGCTCGGGATCGACGCATGAGCCTGACCCTCACCGTCCCACCGCGTCCCGAGGCCGATCGCCGCGCGGGTCTGCCCATCGCGATCATCGGCGCCGGCCCCGTCGGCCTGGCGGCCGCCGCGCACCTCATCGAACGCGGGCTGCCCGTTGTCGTCTTCGAAGCGGGCGACACCGCCGGCGCGGCCGTTCGCGCGTGGGGGCACACCCGTCTCTTCTCACCGTGGCGCTACGTCGTCGACGCCGCCGCGCGCCGCCTGCTCGAGGCCGAGGGGTGGACGGCTCCGGATGCCGAGGGCCTGCCCACCGGAGACGAGCTGGTCGACGGCTACCTCGAACCCCTCGCGCGCACCGCCGCCCTGGCATCCGTCATCCGGTACGGCACGCGCGTCGAGGCCGTGGCCCGCCAGGGCATGGACCGCACGCGGTCGGTGGGTCGGGCGGCCACCCCCTTCGTCCTGCGACTGCACACGGAGGAGGGCGTGGCGGATGCCACGGCTCGCGCCGTCATCGACACCTCCGGCACCACGAGCTCGCCGCGGTCTCTGCTGTCGTCGGGTCTCGCGCACGACGACCTCGGTGATCGCGTGACGACGGCGCTCCCCGATGTGCGCGGACGCGACCGCGACCGCTTCGCTGGTCGGCGCGTGCTCGTCGTCGGTGCGGGGCACTCGGCGGCGAACACCCTGATCGCCCTCGCCGCCCTCGCCGCGGACGAGCCCACGACGCGCATCGCCTGGGCTGTCCGCAACGAGGGAACCGCCCGCCTCGCCGCCGACGCGGACGACGACCTCGCCGCGCGAGGACGCCTCGGCGCGGCAGTGCATCGCCTGGTCGCCGATGGTTCAGTCGAGCAGATCGCCTCGTTCGAGATCGACGACGTGCGGCTCTGCGACGACGGCGTGCGCGTCAGCGGCCGCCGCGCGGGTGAGACGTTCGTCCTCGAGGTCGACGTGGTCGTCAACGCCACCGGATTCCGTCCCGACCTGACGATGCTGCGCGAGATCCGCGTGGGTCTCGACGAGATCGTCGAGGCACCGCGGGCGCTCGCCCCGCTGATCGACCCGAACCTGCACTCGTGCGGCTCCGTGCCGCCGCACGGGGTCGCCGAGCTGACGCACCCCGAGCCCGACTTCTACCTCGCGGGCATGAAGTCGTACGGGCGGGCGCCCACGTTCCTGCTGCTCACCGGGTACGAGCAGGTGCGCTCGATCGCGGCGGAACTCGCCGGCGACCGGGCGGGGGCACGGCAGGTCGATCTCGTGCTGCCCGAGACGGGCGTGTGCACGACCGACGCGGGGTCCTGCTGCGCGTGAGCGTGTCGCTGCGCCCGCTCGCCGCGGCCGACTGGCCGGAGGTGCACCGCATCTACGCGGAGGGCATCGCGACCGGTCACGCGACCTTCGAGACGGCGCCCCCGGCGACATGGGAGGAGTTCGATGGGGCGAAGCTGGCCGCGCATCGGCTCGTCGCCGTGAGCGAAGACGGGGTCGTCGCCTGGGCGGCCGTCGCCGCCGTGTCGTCGCGGCCCGTCTACCGCGGAGTCGTGGAGCACTCGGTTTACGTCGAGGCCGACGCCCGCGGCCGGGGGATCGGTCACCTGCTGCTCGACGCCCTCATCGCCTCGACGGAGGCCGCCGGTGTCTGGACGATCCAGTCGTCGATCTTCGCCGACAACCACGCCTCGCTCGCCCTGCACGCGCACCATGGATTCCGTACCGTCGGCGTGCGCGAACGCATCGCCCGCGACGTCGCCGGCATCTGGCGCGACACCGTGCTGATCGAGAGACGCAGTCCCACTGTCGCCTGACATGACGAAGGGCCCGGATGCCATGGCATCCGGGCCCTCTTGACGCTTACGCGGAGGCTTGCTCGCGCTTGGGCAGCACCCAACCGGGACGCACGAAGTGGCACGTGTAGCCGTTGGGGATGCGGATCAGGTAGTCCTGGTGCTCGGGCTCGGCCTCCCAGAAGGGCGCCTCGGGCTCGATCGTGGTGACGACCTTCGCGGGCCAGATGCCCGACGCGTCGACGTCGGCGATCGTGTCGCGCGCGACCTTCTCCTGCTCGGGCGAAAGGGGGAAGATCGCCGAGCGGTAGCTCGTGCCGATGTCGTTGCCCTGACGGTTCAGGGTCGACGGGTCGTGGATCTGGAAGAAGAACGCCAGGATGTCGCGGTACGACGTCTGCGTGGGGTCGAAGACGATCTCGACGGCCTCCGCGTGACCGGGGTGGTTGCGGTACGTCGCGTGGTCGTTCTGACCGCCGGTGTAGCCGACGCGCGTGTCGAGCACGCCGGGCTGACGGCGGATGAGGTCTTCGACGCCCCAGAAGCATCCGCCCGCGAGGACGGCGGTCTCGGTGCCGGGGCGACGGGTGATCTCGCCGGTGTCGGTGGATCCGCTGGTCATGGTGGTGCTCCTTCTGCGGTTGACGCTGCTGCGGGTGAGGAAAGAAAAGAGGTTCATGAGGCTCGGCTTTCGCGGAACAGGGGGAGGTACGCGCCGTACCCCTGGGCCTCGAGCTCGCTGACGGGCACGAAGCGCATCGCCGCCGAGTTCATGCAGTATCTCAGCCCGCCGGCGTCGCGCGGGCCGTCGTCGAACAGGTGTCCGAGGTGGCTGTCGGCTCCGGCCGAGCGCACTTCGGTGCGCGTCATCCACAGCGAGCGGTCGGTCTTGTTCACGACGGCGGCGTCGTCGATGGGCTTGGTGAAGCTCGGCCAGCCCGATCCGCTCTCGAACTTGTCGGTCGAGGAGAACAGCGGCTGTCCCGACACGACATCGACGTAGATGCCGTCCTCGTGGTTGTCCCAGTACTCGTTGCGGAACGGCGGTTCGGTGGCGTCGTCCTGCGTGACGGCGAACTGGCGGTCGGTGAGGCGGCTGAGCGCCTCCGACGTCTTCCGGTACTCCGTGCTCACGGTGCGTATCCCTTCGTCATGTCGCCCTGTGTCGGGCGTCAATGAGGAGAACGCGGGGGCGGCCGGATTTGGTCCCGTGGGGCTGGGAGCGGGCTGTGAGTTCTTTTCGGGACCGGATGCCACGGGCAAGCCCTGACGTTCACATCGGAGCCCGCAGTAGCGTGGCGCTCTTCGACCCAGGAGGTTCGCATGACCCGCACCATCGTCATCACCGGAGCCAGCGACGGCATCGGCGCCGCATCGGCGAAGCAGCTCACCCAGGTGGGCGAAGAGGTGGTCGTGGTGGGCCGCAACCCCGACAAGACCGCCCGCGTCGCGCGCTCGCTGGGGGTGGACTCGTTCGTCGCCGACTTCAGCGACCTGGCGCAGGTGCGGGAGCTCGCGGCATCCCTCCTCGAGAAATACCCGCGCATCGACGTGCTCGCCAACAACGCCGGCGGCGTCTTCGGCGAGCGCACGCTGACGAAGGACGGCTACGAGACGACGTTCCAGGTGAACCACCTCGCGCCGTTCCTGCTCACCAACCTGCTGCGCGAGCGCCTCATCGAGTCGGACGCCTCGGTCATCCAGACCTCGAGCGCCGCGGCCAAGCTGTTCCCGCGTTTCGACCTGAACGACCTGCAGGGCGAGCGGCGCTACTCCTCCACCGCGGCCTACGGCAACGCGAAGCTCGCGAACGTGCTGTTCACGAAGGAGCTCAACCGGCGCTTCGGCGACCAGGGGGTGTCGGCCGTGGCGTTCCACCCGGGCGTGATCGCCTCAAATTTCGGATCGTCGAGCGACGGCCCCTGGAAGTTCCTCTACGGCGGCCCGCTCGCCAAGAGCCTCATGACCTCGACCGCCGTGGGCGGCGCACGTCTGACCTGGCTCGCGCTCGGGAAGCCCGGCGTCGACTGGGAGCGCGGCGGTTTTTACTCCAACAACAAGCCCGCGAAGACCAACCGCATCGCCGACGACCCGGCCGTGGCGAAGGTGCTGTGGGAGCGGAGCGCAGCGCTGGTCGGTCTCGACGACTGAGCGGCGGTTGCGCGTCGTCGGAACGCGGGTCGGGAGACGGCCGGGACGTGGGGGTGACCGGGGTCGGTGAGCTCGTCAAAACCCCGACCCCGGCCACGTCAGTACGGACGCTTCACGTCCGAGTTCTGGTGCGCCGCACCCAGCCCACGCCGATGTCGACGAGCACGAATGCGGCGAGGGTGAAGCCCACGAGCGGCAGCCACAGGCCGATGACGACAGCGCCGACGAGCACTGAGGCGATGCCCCACCACGGGGCCCCGCGAAGAGCCCCGCGACGGGGAGGGGCACCGACGAGGGCGGGGGTGCGGGTGGGGCGCCGCTTCCACCACATCAGGTAGCCGAGGACGACCATGGCCGCGATGCCCGCCGCGAGGAGGAACATCACGATCTGGTTGACGAGGCCGAACATTGTTCCCATGTGGATGGCGATGCCCCACGTCGCGAGCTTGGCCGGGAGGGAGAAGTCCGCGAAGTCGACGCGGTCGACGACCTGCATGCTCGACCCGTCGATGGCGACAGCATCCGCTTCCGTGGGGGAGGTGCGCTGGATTTCTTGAACGACCCACGCGGTGCCGGCCGTCTTCGGCGGGATGATCTGCACCAGTCCGGTGTTGACGTTCGTGCGCTGCGCGATGGCGAGGACGGCGTCGAAGGTGGCGGGGTTCGCCGCGCCCGTGGGAGCTGCCGAGGAGCCACCGTGGTGCGAATGCTCTCCGCCCTCGGAGGAGTCTCCGCTCAAGCTGGTGGTGACGGTCGGAGTGCCCCAGTCCAGGGCGGCGCGCAGGTCCGAGACGTTGGCGCCGGCGTAGGTGGACCAGGTGATGCCGGTGGCCGAGAGGAACAGCGCACCGACCGCAACCCAGATACCAACCGACGCGTGCCAGCTGAAGGTGCGGCGGTACCCGGTGTGCTTCCGAGCGGGGCGGAACAAGTCCTTCTTGGCGCGGGACTTCCGGATGCGGATGACCCACAGCCCGACCCCCGCGACGACCACGATGCCGAGCCACGAGGCGGCCAGCTCGCTGTACAGGCGTCCGGGCTCGCCGAGGTGGAGATTGCGGTGCAGAGTGCTCAGCCACGTTCGCAGCGGCAGCGATCCGCTTGTGCCGTAGACCGTGGTATCGCCGCGGATCTCACCCGTGCCGGGGTCGATGAACACGGCGCGCGACTCGCTGGGACCGAGGCCGTCTGCGGTGAACATGACGCGGGTGGTGTCGCCGGGGGCGGGTGCGGGACGGACGGCGGAGAGAGTCGCCCCGCCATCGACGTGCTCTTGCGCGATCGTGATCTGCTCCGCGAGAGTGAGCCGTTCGGCGGTGACGGGGGCGTGCAGCTCGCGTTGATAGACGCCCTGCTCGATGGCGGGCGCGATCGCGTAGAGCGCACCGCTGAGGGCGGCGATCAGGATGAACGGGCCGACGAGGATGCCGGCGTAGAAGTGCAGCCGGAGAAGGAGCGGACCGAACCATCCGCCACGAGGGCGGGGTTTCGGGGGCTCGTCGGATGTCGTCGGGGTGGTGAGAGTGGCAGTCATGGGGTGCTTTCAGGAGAGAAGGGTTTCGCCGATGTAGCCGCCCTCGGAGCAGCCGGGCGGAGCCGCGAAGACGGCGGAGCCGATAGGCGTCGTCCATTCGTTGAGAAGGTCGAGCTCGTCGAGTCGGCGCTGAATGGGCGTGAACTGCCGGTCGATGTCGGCTTGGAACGACACGAAGATCAACCCGGCATTCGAGAGGCGTCCGGAGGTGGGGGCGTCGTCGTAATTGAACGCGCGGCGGAAGATCCGCTCCCGGGCGTTGTCGCTTCGCGAGCGGCGCAGGTGAGAGAACTCCGGGATGACGGGGAATCCGATGGGGGTCTTGGCGTCGAAGTCGGGTTCGTCGAATTCGTCCGACCCCGTCAGTGGCGCTCCGTTCGACTGGTATCGCCCCACGGATTGATCCCGTCCGGGCCGATCAAGCCGGTCCCACTTGTCGAGGTCCATGGCGATACGGCGCAAGACGATGCCGGTGCCGCCCGCCACCCATCCGTCGTCGGCGTTCCACACGACAGTGTCGAAGTCGGGCGTGCCGGGTTCGGGATTGCTCGTGCCATCGACCTGCCCGAAGAGGTTGCGCATCGTGGTTCCCGGTTTCACCGTGCCGTGAGCGCGTCGGAATCCTTGCTGGGTCCACCGGAGCGTGGCGAAGCTGCGGGTGTCTTTCAGTACCATGCGGCCGGCGTGCGCCACGGTGAGCGGGTCGTCCGCCGCGATCTGGATGAGGAGGTCTCCCTCGCTGTACTCCGGCTGCAGGCGGTCGATGGTGAACACCGGCAACGGCGCCAACCACGGCGGTGCCGTGCCACCCGCCCGCGCGACCAGGCGCGGACCGAAGCCGAACGTGACGGTGAGACGGGCCGGGGCAACAGCCAGCTCCGGCTCGGAATCGGCCAGGGCGGACTGGCCCTGCGTCATTCGAGCCGCGTCATCAGTGAGGATGCGCATCATCCGGCGGAGCCCGTCTCGGTCCGTGTCGGGGAGGAGGTCAAGCGCCAGAAACAGACCGTGGGCCTGTGCCGCGGTGTCGATTCCGGCTTGATGGGCGCCGTGGAACGGAACGGTGACGTCACCGTTGAGAGGCTCGGAGGCGGTAGCGGTGGGCGGTGTGCCGCGCAGAGCGGCGTCGATTCCGATCGCACTGACGGCGCCGACGCCGGCGACGGTTCCTCCGAGGAGGAACTGTCGCCGGGTCGAGCCGTTGCGATCAGAACGGGGGCCCCGATCGCGGGAGGCCATTACTGGCCGGTTCCCATGTTCATCTCGCCGCCCTCGTAGGTCTCGTTCGCACCGGAGTAGTCCTTCACCGGTGCGGTGAACTCGTAGGTGGAGTCATCCGAGAACGTGAGCGTGAAGGTCACCCCTTCGCCCGCAGTGAGCGGTGCAGCGAGGTCCATGAGCATGATGTGGTTGCCGCCGGGCTCGAGCATCAACGACCCGTGGGAGGGAATGACGAAGCCGCCTTCGATCTGCCGCATCACCATCTCCCCGTTCTCGTTCTCAACGGTCTCGTGCAGTTCGAGCATCGGCGATGCCTCGGTGGTGGCCGAGACCACTGTCACGTCAGCGTCGCTGTCGTTGGTGAGTTCGCCGAAACCGGCGGACATGCCCGACTCTGCGGACTTCACCCAGGCGTCGCTCATCTCGATCGCGTCGCGTGCAGGAGTGTCCGCGGTGTCGGTGGTCGATGTGGCCGCTCCCGAGCAGCCGGTCAAGGTGAGCGCTGCGGCAGCAATGAGGATGCCGAAGCGGATGCGGGTGGTGCGGGTGATCACAGAAGTACCTTTCACGGAGTTTTCGACGACGGCTCGACGGCCTCTTCGTCGGAGTCGCCGGCTGATCGCCGACGACGGAAGAAAGAAAAGGCGGCGAGGGCGGCGATGGCGACCGCTGCCCCTCCCGCCCCGATGAGGACGACCCGGAGGACGCCCCCGTTCTCCTGCGTGTTCTGACCCTCTTGTTCCGGCGCGCTGCTCGCGATCGACGGCGTGGTTTCTCCGTCACCTGTGATCGCGCGCTGCAGGGGTTCCGCGTCGCCCACGGTGAACGGGATGACCCCCGAGATGGGGTGCCCGTCCGATGAGACGACACGCCAGCGAACCTCGTAGCCGCCGACCGGCAGCTCCTCCGCGAACGGAGCACTGACGGTGGTCGCTTCCACCGTCGCCTCCGCCGCCGTCCAGTCGCGGCCGTCGGCATCCGCCACCATGATCAACGCCCCTACATCCATCAGCTCGGCGCTGAATTCCAACGACACCGAAGTCGGAGAGACATCGAGACGTTCATCGGCGGACGGGGTGCTGGAGATCAGATCATCGTGAGCGGAAGCGGGGGCGACGGAGGTCATGACGAGCACGACCGCTGCCGTCGCGCCGACCGCGAAGCGGCGGAACGGAGACATGGAAACCTTTCGCGGGTACCCAACGGCGGGTACGCACAGCACAAGAGCGTTCAACGAACGCAGGGAACGCGCCGAGCGCGGCCTCGTGTGCGGCGTCGGCGAAGGTCAGAACACGGCGACGGTCGGCGGACCGCGGCGCGTCAGCGAGAACACCAGCCGCGAAACGACAGGGCTCGACGGCTTGACGAAGATCGGTCGCAGGTCGCGGGACGTAGTGGCGACGAACGCCACCAGCACACGCAGAAGTCGCCGACGCGCCCACCGCACCAATTCGACCGCGATCTCACGCAGTCGCAGACAGGCCTTCTCTCCGCGATACAGCGCGACGGTGGTGAGCACTGCAGCGATGCCGTGCATCAGCCACATTGAGGCACCCGCGTGACCGTGCATCGAAGTCATACCCGGGTCGATCGCCATCTGGGCGGCGCCATGTACGTGATGCGAGACCGTCGCCGAGGACGCGGGCGAGGGGGAGAACGTCCCCAGCACGAACAGTGTGTGGAACAGCGCTTGGCTCGCCACCACGGCGAGCGAGAGCCGCCACAGGGACATCTGCCTGCCGGCCAGGAGCGTACACACCGCGACGGACAGGACCGCGGGGAGAGCGATGCCGATCCAGCCGGGCATCTGACCGCCGCCGGTGACGTGAGAGACCAGGGCGATGAAGGTGGCGATCCCCGCCGCCGTCGAGCCGCGCGCGACGCGGACGGCTCTGGACGGGGACATGCATGCCATTCTCACAGAGAACGGGGCGGGCGCCGACGCCGGACGCGGTCGGGGTGGGCGTCGTCACGGTGTCGAGCCCAGTCGCACCGCGGCGCTGAGCGGCCGTTCCCCGTCGTCGCCGCACGTGCGACGTGCCGGATGATGGGGACGTGAACCGCACCGATCGTCTTTACGGCCTCGTGGAGGAATTGCGGGCCGTCTCGCCGCGGCCACGCAGTGCTCGTCGTCTGGCGGAGCGGTTCGAGGTGTCGGTGCGCACCATCGAGAGGGACCTGTCGGCGTTGCAGGAGGCGGGCGTGCCGATCTGGGCGGAGCCCGGCCGGACCGGCGGATACGTCATCGATGCGTCCGCGACGCTGGGGCCGGCGGGGTTCACCCTCAACGAGGCGCTCGCGGTGCTGATCGGGCTCGGAACCCTCGGGCGCAGCCCGTTCCGGCAGTCCGCACGCACGGCGGCCCGCAAGATGCTGGCGGTCATGCCGGAGGGGGAAGCCGCGCGTGCCCGGGCGCTCGCCTCCCGCGTGCACGTCCTCGAGAGCGAGGACGAGGCCGTCGTGCCTGCCGAGTTCGCCGCAGCCCTGCGCGCGGATCGCGTCGTGCGCATCCGCTATCAAGACGCCGAGGGTGCCGAGTCGAGCCGCGACGTCGAACCACTGGGGTCGATCGGCAAAGACGGGCAGTGGTACCTCCTCGCATGGTGCCGTCTGCGCGACGGGGTGCGGGCGTTCCGGGGAGACCGGATGCTGTCGATCGAGGTGACCGAGGAGCGCCCCCCGCAGCGGGCTCTGCGTGCCGCCGACCTCGCGATCCCGTACGGACGGTTGCGGTCGGTCGTCGAGGACTGATCTCACGGGACTTCGCGAAACACCGACAGGACGGTGTCGCGATGCCGGGGGAGGCTGGGGTTCTCATCCCGTCGACATCACCGAAGGAAACCCATGCCGTTCGCCTCCATCCGCATCGTGACCGCTGACCTCGACGCCCTCGTCGCCTTCTACGAGCGCGTCACCGGCCAGCAGGCCGAACGGCCCGCTCCCGTCTTCGCCCAGTTCCGCGGTCCCGGCGCAACCCTCGCGATCGCGAGCACGGACACCGTCGCGATGCTGAACGGGGCTCTCGTTCCCGCGGCCAACCGATCGGTGTTCATCGAGTTCGAGGTCGACGATGTCGACGCCGCGTTCGCCGTGCTCCAGACGCCCCGACAGGACGTCGTCCTCGAACCGACCACGATGCCGTGGGGCAATCGATCCGCACTGGTCCGCGACCCCGACGGCAACGTCGTCAACCTGTTCAGCCCGCCCGCCGCGAGGTAACGCCTCGGCGCCCGCTCTTTGAACGAGCGAAGCCGCAATCTACGTGTTCCCTATGCATCACCCCCGGGCGCCCCATTCTTGGAGCCGTCTGGGGAGCGCGCGGGCACGCTGAGCGCATGACCGCAGCACCCGCCCTCGCCGCCCCGCCCGCCGCCGCCGTGCGCCGCGCTCGCCAGGTCTCGCGGAGAAGGCCGAACACCCGTCCGCTGTGGAACCTCGCCGCGATCGTCGTCATCTGGGCGACGAGCCTCGTCGTCGTGGCAGTGTGGGTCGCGGGCGGCGAAGTGCAGTCGCTGCTGGCCGGGGGAGCCGACTCGCTGAACTCCCTCGGTCGCGCCGCGGGCCTGGCATCCGCGAACCTGCTCTTCTACCAGGTGCTGCTGATGGCGCGCGTGCCGCTGTTCGAGCGGGGGTTCGGCCGCGACGGCATCACCCGCATGCACCGCATCGTCGGATTCTGGTCGTTCGCGCTGTTCGCGGCGCACATCGGGCTGCAGATCCTCGGCTACGCGGTGCAGGCGGGCATCAACCCCGTGGTGCAGGCGTGGCAGTTCGTGTGGGACTACCCGGGCATGCTGTTGGCGACCGCGGGCACCGCCCTGTTGCTGCTGGTCGTGGTCACCTCGGTGCGCAAGGCCCGCAAGCGCCTGCGGTACGAGTCGTGGCACCTGCTGCACCTGTACGGCTACCTCGGCGTCGGTCTCGCCATTCCGCACATGCTGTGGACGGGCGCCGACTTCACCGTCTCTCCCGCCGCCACCGTGTACTGGTGGGCGATGTGGGGTGTGACCGTGGCGACGGTCGTCGTCTTCCGCCTCGGGCTTCCGCTCGTGAGGTCACTGCGCCACGGCATCCGGATCAGCGCCGTCGAACGCGACGGGCAGAGCGGCGTCTCGGTGCGCATGACCGGGCGCCGGATCGACGCGCTGAAGGCCCGCGGCGGACAGTTCTTCATCTGGCGCTTCCTCGATGGGGCGGGTTGGACGCGCGGGCACCCCTTCTCGCTCGCCACCGATCCGGCCGACGGCGAGCTCGTCATCTCGGCCCGTTTCGTCGGCGACGGCACGCAGCGCCTCGCCGCGCTCCGCGCCGGCACGCGCGTGCTCATCGAGGGCCCGTACGGCACGATGACCGCCGACGAGCGCCGCGGCGGACACCTGCTCATGATCGGCGCCGGTGCGGGTGTCGCGCCGCTGGTCGCGATGCTCGAAGAGGCCGAGTGGGCTCCGGGCGAGGCGACGCTCATCGTGCGCGACCACACCGCCGCCGACGCCCTGCGCGCCGACGCGATCGACCGCCTCGTGCGGGAGCGCGGCCTGCGTCACGCGCCGCTGCCCGGCCGTCGAGCCCTGACCACCTCGTCGTGGCTGCCGACCTCTCACGCGCAGTGGGCGGGGGCCGACCTCATCCGCTACGTCTCGCCACGACCCGCCGACACCGACGTGTTCCTCTGCGGCCCCCAGCCGTGGATGGATGCCGTGCGCGCCGACCTCCGCCGCGCCGGCGTTCCCGCCGAGCGCGTCCACCTCGAAGCCTTCACCGTCTGAGGAGATTCCGATGAAGAAGATCGTCTACGCCCTCATGGCGACCGTCACCGGCCTCGTGCTGCTGTTCAGCTACCGCACCTCGACGGTCCCCGAGTCGACGAGCGCGCTCGCCGACGCCCCCTCGTCGGGGGTCGCCACGGCTCCGAAGACCACGGCGACGACGCCGAGCCCCTCGGCATCCGCGTCCTCCGGCTCGACCTCGAGCGGCTCGACCTCGGGCGCGCAGACCTCGTCCAGCGGCCTCGCCGACGGCACCTTCACCGGGCAGGCGGCGAACACCCGCTTCGGTCCCGTGCAGGTGCAGATCACCGTGTCGGGCGGCGCGATCACCGACGTGCAGGTGCCGCAGTACCCCTCCGAGAGCGGACGCGACCAGCAGATCAACTCGCGCGCGCTGCCCGTGCTGGTGAAAGAGACCGTGCAGGCGCAGAGCGCCCAGGTCGACATGGTCTCTGGTGCCACCTACACCAGCACCGGGTACCGCACCTCTCTGCAGTCCGCCCTCGATCAGGCCCGCGCATGACCGGGGCGTTCACGGTCGTCGAGCCCGTGATGGGAACGGTCGCCTCGATCACCGTCATCGGCGAGCGCACCGACCGGGTGGAGCGGGCGATCGCCGCGTGCGTGGCGCGCCTGCGCGATGACGAGCGCGTGTTCTCGACGTACCGCGACGACTCCGACATCTCGCGGCTGCGCGACGAGGGGCTCGAACTCGGCGGCGTCGATCCGCGGGTGGCCGAGGTGGCAGCGCAGTGCCGCGATCTGCGCGAGCGCAGCGGCGGCCGCTTCGACGCGCACTGGCGGGGTTGGTTCGACCCGACCGGGTACGTGAAGGGATGGTCGACGGATGCCGCGACCCGGGCTTTCGACGAGCTGCTCGCCGACGGCGAGATCGAGGCGGTCGGCGTCAACGTGGGGGGAGACATGCGCTTGCGCACGGCCGCGACGAGCGACCACGTGTGGCGCATCGGCATCGCGCACCCGACCCACGAGGGCGAGCTGCTGGCCACGGTCGAGGTCGTCGACGGGGCCGTGGCCACCTCGGGCACGTCCGAGCGCGGCGCGCACCTCGTCGATCCGCGCACGGGCGTGCACCTCGCGGGTCCCGTGAGCGCGACGGTCATCGCCGACGACCTCACCACCGCCGACGCCTGGGCCACGGTGGCGGCCATCGCCGGGATCGACGACCTCGACTGGATGCCGGTGGCCCCCCTGGCATCCGGGATCGTGTGGGAGCACGGCCGCACGCGCCGCTTCGCCGGTCGGGTCGAGGTGTCGGCGTTCCACGACGCGCTCGTCGGCTGAGTCCCAGCGATCAGCGGGCGCGGGGGAGACGCAGGGCGAACACCGTGCCCGCGGGTGAGGTGCGCTCGACCTCGATGCTGCCGCCGTAGCGGGTCGTCGCCTCGCGCACGAGCGCTAGCCCGAGACCGAACCCCCGGCGGCGGCCCGACTCCGCCCCGCGCGCGAAGCGTTCGAAGATGCGGGGCAGATCGTCGTCGCGGATGCCGCTTCCCCCGTCCTCCACGCGGATGACGACGTCGCGCTCGTCGGCGTCGGCGGTGACCGTGACTGTGGAGCCCGCGGGCGTGTGCCCGATGGCATTGTCGAGCAGGGCGGTGCACATGCGTACGACGGTGACCGCGGGCACCGCGACGGTCGCGGTCGTCAGCCGGGCCGGGCGCAGGTGCACCCCCGCGTCGTCGGCGAGCGACCCCAGCGCCGCCGTCGCCGCCCGCACGCTGTCGTCGACCCGCGCGGTTCCCGTGTGTACCTCGCCCTCGGCGGTCAGCAGCATGTCGGCCAGCACGTCGTCCATGATCTGCGCATCGCGCCGCAACTGATCGAGGGGGTCGTCGGCCGGTTCGCCGCGGTGCAGGCGTCGCTGCACGATCTGAATGCGACTGGTCAGGGCGGTCAGGGGCGTGCGCAGCTCGTGGCTCGCATCCGAGACGAACGCGCGCTGGCGGCGCAGGGCCTCATCGAGCGGGCGCACCGACCAGCGCGCAGCGGCCCAGCCGACCAGCCCGAGCACCACGACCCCGACCAGACCCAGGCCGAGGATCCAGGGCAGCACGTCGTCGAGGTCGACGACGAACCGATCGCCCACGGGGGCGCCGCCCGGGCCGCGCCGACCCCCGCCCTCGGTGCGGGCCTGCGCCACCAGAACGGCGACGAGGATGCCGACGCCCACGGCGATCGCGACCGCGGAGGCGCCCGCGACCAGCGTGCCCACCCGTAGCGCGGCTCGGCGGACGACCCGCCGGTCGTCGTCGGCGCTCACCGCTCGGCCCCGGCCCGATACCCGCGCCCGCGCACGGTCTCGACCAGATCGGTCGCCGTCTTGCGGCGCAGGTAGTGCACGTACGTGTCGACGGTGGTCACGGCATCCGGAGACGAGAACACCGCGCGGGCGATCTCCTCGCGCGAGAAGACGTGGTCGGGGCTGCGGGTGAGCAGTTCGAGCACGGCGTTCTCGGTCGAGGTGAGGGCGATGCGCTCGCCGGAGGGGCCGTAGACGACGGCCGTGTCGGGGAGGTAGGTCCAGTCGGCGACCGCGCGTCGACGCCCCTCGGCACGGAACCCCCGCCGCAGCGCCCGCAGCCGCGCGAGCAGCTCGTCGAAGTCGAAGGGCTTGAGCAGGTAGTCGTTCGCGCCGGCATCCAGTCCCTCGACGCGGTCGGCGACGGCACCCAGCGCCGTGAGCAGCAGCACGGGGGTCGTGATGTGGGCGGTGCGCAGGTCGCGTACGATCTCGGCGCCGTCGCGGCCGGGAAGACGGCGGTCGAGCAGGATGACCTCGAAGCTGTCGCGCAGCGCCCGATCGCGACCCGCCAGCCCGTCGGCCTCGTGCACGACGTCGTAGGTCTCGCGGAGCACCTCGAGCATCATCGCGGCGATCTCGGCGTCGTCCTCGACGTAGAGCAGACGCGGCCGCGGCGCGGCGGTCTCGCTCACTGCACGCCCGCGCGCGGCGGGCTCACGTTCCAGCCGAAGCGCTCGAGGGCGTCGAACAGGCGCCGGGCCTGCGCCCACGCCACCGCGCCCGACACGTCGGAGTACACGTCGATCGCGAACGGCGGGGGATCAGCGAACTTGGGGATCTCGACCTCGGCCCACGCGTGCGGGGCGAGCCAGACGCGCGGGCTCATCGTGCCCGCACCGTCGACACCCCCGTCGGCGGCGAAGGCGATCGCGTCGAGGGCGTCGATCTTGGTGATCGGCATGTTCACGACGAGGGTCACGGCGTGCAGTGTTCCGGTCATCGCGTACCTCCCTCGTTCATCCTGACACGTGCATCGGGGGCGGGGACGGTGGATCCCGGGCGGATCCGCCGCGCATAGCCGGTCCATAGATTCGGTGAGGGAGGGGGCAGGGTCCCTGCGTCATCGTCGCTTCATCGACACCCGCCTCGACCGATGGAGCAGACCGTGAGCAGAATCCCCGACACCCAGATGACCCCCGACGGCCCCGCCTACGAAGGCCGTCTGCTCGACCGCGCCGACGAACCCGTCGTCGACCAGGGCGCGCCCTTCGACATCCGCACGCTGGTCTCGCGGCGCGGCATCCTGGGCCTCGTCGTGCTGGGCGCCGGCACCGCCACGCTGGCCGCGTGCGCTCCGTCGGCCTCCGGCGCCGCCGCGACGACTGCGACGGCGACCCCGACCGCGACGCCCACGGCGAGCGCGACCCCGAGCGCCACCGCGACGAGCGCGGCCGCCGCCCTCCCCTCGGGCGAGATCCCCGACGAGACCGCCGGCCCCTACCCGGGCGACGGCTCGAACGGCCCCGACATCCTCGAGCAGTCCGGCATCGTCCGCAGCGACCTCCGCTCGAGCCTCGACGGCGGAGCCACGGCCACGGGCGTTCCGATGACCCTGAACCTCACGATCTTCGACTCCGCGAACGGCGACGTGCCCTTCGCGGGTGCCGCCGTCTACGTCTGGCACTGCGACGACCAGGGACGCTACTCGATGTACTCCTCGGGCATCGAGAACGAGAGCTACCTCCGCGGCGTCCAGGTGGTCGGCAGCGACGGCGTCGTGTCGTTCACCTCGATCTTCCCCGGCTGCTACGACGGCCGGTGGCCGCACATCCACTTCGAGGTGTACCCGAACGTGGATGCCATCACCGACGCCGCGAACGCGATCGCCACCTCGCAGGTCGCCCTGCCGCAGGCCGCCTGCGACGTGGTCTACGCCGACGCGGCCTACCCGTCCTCGGCATCCAACCTCACCCGGGTGTCGCTGGAGAGCGACAACGTCTTCGGCGACGACGGGGGAGCCCTCGAGCTCGCCACCGCCACCGGCGACAACACCACCGGGTGGACGGTCGCCCTCGGCGTCCGCGTCGACACCACCACCACCCCGACCGCGGGCGCGATGCCCGGCGGTGCGCCCGGCGGGCGCTGACCCCTCCCTCGAAAGGAACCCCTCTCATGCTGTAGAACCTCACCGGCTGGCACGCGCTGATCGTGCTGGCGGTCATCGTCCTCATCTTCGGAGCCGCCAAGCTCCCCGCCCTCGCCCGCAGCCTCGGTCAGTCGGTGCGCATCCTCAAGACCGAGGTGAGTGACTCCCGCGCCGAGGCGACGGGCGCCGACCCGCAGGCCCCGGCCCCGGCTCGGGCCGAGTCCGCCGCACCCGTCCTCGCACCCCCGAGCACGCCGTGACCTCCGCCGCCGCTCCCACCGTCGCGTCTCCTCGAGCCGAGGCTCCCCGGTCGGCCGCCATGCCCGTCGCGGCGCATCTCGACGAGGCGACGCGACGGGCGGTGCGGGCGGCGGTCGCCCTCGCGGTCTGCGCCCTCGCCGGCTGGTTCCTGTACGAACCGGTGATGGACCTGGTCCGCGCCCCGATCGCGCAGATCGCGGCGGAGCGCAACGCGAGCCTCAACTTCGACAGCGTCACCGGGGCCTTCGACCTGCGCCTTCGCGTGGCCCTGATCGCCGGATTCGTCCTGTCGAGTCCGGTCTGGCTGTACGAGCTCTTCGCGTTCGTGCTCCCGGGGCTCACGCGGCGCGAGCGGCGGTACGTCCTCGGCTCCGTCGGGGCCGCGGTTCCGCTGTTCGCCGCCGGGTGCGCGACGGGACTGCTGCTGTTCCCGCACATGGTGTCGGTGCTGGCGGGCTTCGCCTCGAGCGACGACTCCACGATCCTCGACGCGGGCGCCTACATCGACTTCGCCCTGAAGATCGTCATCGCGACGGGCCTCGCCTTCGTCCTGCCGGTCGTGCTGGTGGTGCTGAATCTCGCGGGCATCGTCTCGGCCCGCGCTCTCGCGCGCAGCTGGCGGTACGCGGTCGTGGCGATCGTGCTCTTCAGCGCGCTCGCGACGCCGTCGGCCGATGTGATGTCGATGTTCGTCGTCGCCGTTCCGATGACCGCCCTCTACGCCGCGGCGCTCGCGATCGCCGCCCTGCACGACCGCGCCCTCGCCCGGGCGTCGGCGTCGGAGGAGACCTCATGTTCGGCCTGACTCTCGAGAAGCTCCTGCTCGTGGGGCTCATCGCCGCGGTGGTCATCGGCCCGCAGCGCCTGCCCGCGGTGGTCGCGCGCGTCGCGTCCCTCCTTCGAGGGCTTCGCGCAACGGTGGATGCCGCGCGGCACCGCGCCGCGACCGAGCTCGGCGTCCCCGCCGACGTGACCGAATGGCGCGCCCTCGACCCCCGGCGGTACGACCCGCGTCGCATCATCGCCGAGGCCCTCGCGGCACCGCCCATCGCGATCGCCGCCGGCACGGCATCCGCCCCCGTCCCGATCGAGCAGTCGGTTCCGGATGCCGCGGACACCGCCGGTCCCGTCACGCCCGAGCCCCCGAGCGCCCCGATGCGTCGCGTGCGGGTCGGAAGCTCCGCCCACCCGCGCTGGATCGAGGTGCCCGACGCCGCCGAGCCGGCCGCTCACGCCTCCGATGCACCGGCCGCCACGGACGGGGAAGCGACCGCGCGGGTCGGCGTCACGGCATAGCCTCGAAGCATGTCCTCGCCCCGCGCTCAGCTCGAAGCCCTGCTCGCGCGCGGCCTCGGCGACGTCTCCCCGGCGTTGCAGGCGCTGCCGGTCGAGGGCGAGGCGCGGGCGGCGGCGGTGCTCATCCTCTTCGGCGTGCTCGACGGGGTGCCCAGCCGCCGGGCGTCGAGCACCGTCCCGATCGATCTCGACGTCCTCCTGCTCGCGCGAGCGAGCACCCTGCGCGCCCACCCCGGGCAGGTCGCGTTCCCCGGTGGGCGGCTCGATCCCGAAGACGCGGATGCCGTGGCGGCGGCGCTGCGCGAAGCGCGAGAAGAGACGGGGCTCGACCCGAGCGGCGTCGACGTGCTGGGGACGCTCGAGAACGTCCCACTGGCGTTCTCCCGTCACGAGGTGACCCCGGTGCTGGGGTGGTGGACCCGCCCGACGCCCGTGCGCGCGGTCGACGCCGCCGAATCGGCCGAGGTGTTCCGCGCCCCCGTCGCCGACCTGCTCGACCCCGACCAGCGCGGGGTCACCGTCATCCGCCGCGACGGCCGCGAGTGGCGCGGCCCCGCGTTCTCGCTCGAGACGCCGCGCGGACCCCAGACCGTCTGGGGCTTCACCGCGATGCTCCTCGACGGCCTGTTCGACCGGCTCGGGTGGACCGAACCGTGGGACGACGCGCGCGAGATCGCCCTTCCGGTGCCCCCGTCGGCCGCGCGCGCCTAGCGCGTCGCGCGGTGTTCGTCATCCGGCCCGCGCGCCGGCCCGATGCTCGCTAGCGTGGGGTCTGTGACTGCGCCTATCGACCCCACCTCCACCTCCGCCTGGTCCCGCCTCACCGCTCTGCGCGACGGGTTCGAGCCCGACCTGCGCGGCTGGTTCGCCGCCGACGCCGACCGTGCCGCGACCCTCACCCGCACGATGGGCGACCTGCACGTCGACCTGTCGAAGAACCTCGTCACCCCCGAGGTGCTCGAGGCCCTCCTCGCGCTCGCCGACGAGACGGGCGTGCGCGAGCGCTTCGCCGACATGCTCCGCGGCGTGCACCTCAACACCAGCGAAGACCGGGCCGTGCTGCACACCGCCCTCCGTCGACCGGCCGGCGCCGAGCCCGCACTCGTCGTCGACGGTCAGCAGATCGACCACGACGTGCACGAGGTGCTCGACCGGCTGAGCGCCTTCGCCGACCGTGTGCGCTCGGGCGAGTGGCGCGGCGTCACCGGCAAGAAGGTCACGCACGTCGTCAACATCGGCATCGGCGGCAGCGACCTCGGCCCCGTCATGGTCTACGAGGCTCTGCTCCCGTACGCCGACGCCGGCATCCACGCGCGGTTCGTGTCGAACATCGATCCCACCGACATCGCGCAGAAGACCGCCGACCTCGACCCCGAGACGACGCTGTTCATCGTCGCGTCGAAGACGTTCACCACCCTCGAGACGCTGACCAACGCCCGCCTCGCGCGCGACTGGCTGTGGGCGCAGCTCGCCGAGAAGGGCGCGATCGCCGACTCCGACGAGGCCCGCACCGACGCCGTGGCCCACCACTTCGTCGCCGTGTCGACCGCTCTCGACAAGGTCGAGGCGTTCGGCATCGACCCGACCAACGCGTTCGGTTTCTGGGACTGGGTGGGCGGGCGCTACTCCGTCGACTCCGCGATCGGCCTGTCGCTGGCGATCGCCCTCGGGCCCGACGTCTTCCGCGAGCTGCTGGCCGGGTTCCACACGGTCGACGAGCACGTGGCATCCACCCCGCTCGAACAGAACGTGCCGGTCCTGATGGGACTCCTCAACGTCTGGTACACGAACTTCCTCGGCGCGCAGTCGCACGCCGTGCTGCCCTACGCCCAGCAACTGCACCGCTTCGCCGCGTACCTGCAGCAGCTCACGATGGAGTCGAACGGCAAGTCCGTGCGGTGGGACGGCTCGCCCGTCACCACCGACACCGGAGAGGTCTTCTGGGGGGAGCCCGGCACCAACGGTCAGCACGCGTTCTACCAGCTCATCCACCAGGGCACGCGCCTGATCCCGGCCGACTTCATCGCCTTCGTCAACCCCGCGTACCCGCGGGCCGACGACGGGCGCGATGTGCACGGGCTGTTCCTGGCCAACTTCCTCGCGCAGACCAAGGCCCTCGCGTTCGGCAAGACGGCCGAAGAGGTCGAGGCCGAGGGCACGACCGGAGCCCTCGTCGCCGCGCGCACGTTCCCGGGCAACCGCCCGACGACGTCGATCTTCGCGCCGTCGCTGACCCCGTCGGTGCTGGGGCAGCTCATCGCGCTGTACGAGCACATCGTGTTCACGCAGGGCACGATCTGGGGCATCAACTCCTTCGACCAGTGGGGCGTCGAGTTGGGCAAGCAGCTCGCCCTGCAGATCGCGCCCGCGATCGAGGGCGACGCTGACGCCCTGGCGTCTCAGGATGCCTCGACGCGCGCGCTGCTGGACTACTACCGCGCCCACCGCGGCTGAGAGATCGGGGCTCCCCGGGGCTCACGGGGCCGATTCGGCGGATTTTTCTCCGCCGGATCGGCCCTTTCGTTTCGGCGGCGCGCGGCCCCGTGGCTGCCGCGTCGGCCGGAGGTTCCCCGCGCGGGTCGTCGGCTCGGAGAAAGACCAGCTCAGATGCTGTTTCTTCGCCCGTGAACGCAGGGGGCGAACGGATGCCGATTCCGCGGTCTTCCGCGTGTCTGCGCACCCCGCCCGACGCGCCTCGCTCTCACGGGCCTTTCAGGTAACGAAGAGATAACGCTCAGAACCGGCCCCCACACTCGGGGACTTGTGTCGACCCGAACGACACAGCTCTCGCTCGAACCCGACGAGCGTGCCCCCGACGAAAGACCATTACTTTTGCTGCGTTCCGACCTCAAGATCACCCACGTCAACCGCGCCCGGCGCACCCTCGTCACCGCCGCCACCTGCGCGGGTCTCGCCCTCGGCCTCGTCGCCACCACGGGTCTGGCCTTCGCCGCGCCGGTGTCGTTGCCCGACGCTTCGGCCGCGACCTTCCCCGCCCCGGCCGCGACGCTCTCGGTGGCGAACGCCCCCACGATCGACGCCGTCGTGACCGGCGCGACCTCCGCTCTCGACGACGCGCAATCGACGTTGTCGGATGCCGAGGCCGTGCAGGCCGACGTCGCCGCGACCGGCCTCCCGCTCTCGATCGGCGACGCGACGGTCGACACCTCGGCCCTGCAAGACGCGGTCACCCGCCTCGACTCGCGCGACATGCTGCCCGTGCTGCTCGTCCCCGCGCTCA
The DNA here is from genome assembly GCF_032464975.1 of Microbacterium algihabitans. NCBI lineage: Bacteria > Bacillati > Actinomycetota > Actinomycetes > Micrococcales > Microbacteriaceae > Microbacterium > Microbacterium algihabitans. Next base: position 11,072 of record NZ_JAWDIU010000007.1, on the reverse strand, counting down.
GCCAGAACGCGCAGACCGAGGCCGAGCGCGTCTCGGCCCGTGTCGCCGAGGTCAAGGGCAGCCTCGAGCAGGCGAAGACCGAGAAGGCGGCGGCGGATGCCGCGGCCGAGGCGCAGCGTCAGGCGGAGGCCGTGGCAGCGGCCGCCGCGGCCGCCGAAGCGCAGGCCAAGGCCGATGCCGCCGCCGCGCTCGCCCGCGTCAACACCCCCGACGGTGCTCGGGCGTACGCCCAGCAGTTCATGGCGCAGAAGTACGGCTGGGGTAGCGACCAGTTCTCGTGCCTGTCGTCGCTGTGGAACAAGGAGTCGGGCTGGAACTACAAGGCCTACAACAATGACGGTGGTGCCACCGGCATCCCGCAGTCGCTCCCCGGGAGCAAGATGGCGACCTTCGGCGCCGACTGGCAGACCAACGCCGCCACGCAGATCCAGTGGGGTCTCGACTACATCGATCGCGCCTACGGGGCTCCCTGCAGTGCCTGGAGCCACTCGCAGGCGATGAACTGGTACTGAGTCCTTTTCTCTGCACGAACGCTGCGCTTCCCCGTCGTCGGGGGAGCGCAGCGTTCGTTTCGGCGGTGCCTCGACGTCGAGCGATCGCGGGCCGATTCCCAGCCTCGAGGGGCGTTCAGCGATATATCGTTATGTATCGCTGACTCAGATCGGGTCCGCGCGAAGGAGGTCGTCATGAGTGGTTCATTCCTGGGAGACGCGTTCGGCGGACGCGGTGGCAACAACACCCCCGGCTGGCCGATGTCCAACATCCTCGAGGGTCTCGAGCAGCTGCGTACGCAGTTCGAGCAGAAGACCGCCTCGACGCCGCGCATGAACAAGGGCGACGTGCGTTCGGCCGTCCTCTCGCTCCTGCTCGAGCAGCCGATGCACGGCTACCAGATCATCCGCGAGATCGAAGACCGCAGCGGCGGCTCGTGGAAGCCGAGCCCCGGCTCGGTCTACCCCACGTTGCAGTTGCTGACCGACGAGGGCCTCGTGCAGGCCGAGGAGTCGAACGGCCGCAAGACGTACTCGCTCACCGCCGAGGGCCGCGCTGCGGCCGGCGACGAGACCACCGAGCGCACGGCCCCCTGGGAGGCGGCCGGTTCGCGCGACGGAGGTCGCATGACCGCGCTGCCCAAGGCGGGTATCGAACTCGCCCAGGCGGCGGCCCAGGTCGGTCGCACGGGCGACAAGGAGCAGGTCGCGCAAGCGGTCGAGATCCTCGACGAGGCTCGCCGTAAGCTCTACTCCATCCTCGCCCAGGGTTGAGGTCACGCCCGCTCGACGGGGGCATTCCACCCGTCGGCATCCAGGAGATTCGATGACCGACGACGCCCTCATGAAGGCCCGCTACCGGCGGATCACGCGCTTCGCGGCGCGCTATCTGGTGCAGGCCTGGTGGTTCGAGCTGTTCCTGCCGCGGTTCGGTCTCGGGTGGATCTCCGCCCGGGGCCGCACCCGGCGGCTCGAGCGCATCGCCCAGCGCTTCCATGTGCTCGCTGTCGACCTCGGCGGTCTCATGATCAAGGTCGGGCAGTTCATGTCGTCGCGCCTCGACGTGCTGCCCCCCTCGATCACGAAGCAGCTCGAAGGCCTGCAGGACGAGGTGCCCGCGGTCCCGTTCGTGCAGATGCGCGCCCGGGCAGAAGAAGAGCTCGGGATGCCGTTGGAGCGCGCCTTCGCGAGCGTCGACGAGCGCCCCCTCGCGGCGGCTTCGCTCGGTCAGGCGCACCGTGCCGTGCTGACGGAGGATCTGGCCGCCGAGACCGGCCTGAGCGCCGTCGTGCTGAAGATCCAGCGCCCGGGCATCGACCGCATCGTCGACGTCGACCTGCGCGCCCTCCGCAAGGTCGGCGTGTGGCTCAGCAAGGTCGCCCTGGTCCGCGACCGCGTCGACATGCCCTCGCTCGTCGAGGAGTTCGCCGTCACGAGCCTCGAAGAGATCGACTACCTGCACGAGGCCGCCAACTCCGAGCGCTTCGCGGCCGACTTCGGCGGACCCGACGGCGTGGCCGTGCCCGAGGTCGTGTGGGAGCGCACCACCCGTCGTGTGCTGACCCTCCAAGACGTCACCGCGATCAAGATCAACGACGTCGACGCCCTCCGCGCCGCCGGCATCGACCCCTCCGAGGTCGCCGCCCGCTTCGCGCGGGTGATGTTCGACCAGCTGTTCGACGACGGCTTCTTCCACGCCGACCCGCACCCCGGAAACGTCTTCGTCACGCCCCTCGAGGGCACGACCGACGCCGGCACCCCGGCCTGGCGCTTCACCTTCATCGACTTCGGCATGATGGGCGAAGTCCCGCCGAGCCTGCGCCGGGGGCTGCGCCGCGTGCTCATCGCGGCGGCCTCGCGCGACGGAAAGGGTCTGGTCGACGGCATCCGCGATGTCGGCGTGCTGCTGCCCTCGGCCGACACCGTGCAGCTGGAGCGCGCGATGACGGGCCTGTTCTCCCGCTTCGGCGGAATGGGCTTCGCCGAGCTGCAAGAGGTCGATCCCCGCGAGTTCCGCGCGTTCGCGATCGAGTTCGGCGACGTCGTGCGATCGCTGCCGTTCCAGCTGCCCGAGAACTTCCTGCTGATCGTGCGCGCGATGTCGCTCACCAGCGGCATGTGCAGCGCGCTCGACCCCGCCTTCAACATCTGGGACGCCGTCGAGCCCTACGCCCAGCGCCTCATCCGCGAAGAGAGCGGCAACACCGCGCAGGCCTTCGTCCGCGAGGTCGGAGCGGTGGCAGCCGTCACCGCGCGCCTGCCGCGCCGCGCCGACAACCTCATCTCGCGCTTCGAAGACGGCTCGGTCTCGGTGCAGACGCCGCGCATCGAGCGCCGCATGCGCGATCTCGAGCGCATGGTGCGCCGGGTCGTCTCGTCGGTGCTGTTCACGGGCCTGCTCATCGGCGGCGTGCTGCTGCAGGCCGAGCAGGCGGTGCTGGGCACGATCCTCATGATCGTGTCGATCGCGCCGCTCTCGCACGCGCTTCTCGCGGGGTGGGTCGCTCGCCGCAACGGCCTCTGACCCGGGGCAGCGCCGGCGGGGGTGAAGACGGTTCCGGATGCCGCCGGGCTCAGCGCCCGTCGACGATCGACATGAAGCCGGCGAACGCGAAGACCCCCGGCACGACGTAGAGCCCCGTGCGCACGACGATCCACGTGATCTTCGCGATGACCGGGAGCCGTCCCGTCTGGGGCGTTCGGGCGTCGAGGCGTCTGCCGTCGCGGCCGATCAGCGGCGACGGCGGTCGCCAGGTCGCGACCTCGCGCGCGGCGGCGGAGATCTCCACCGCACCTTGCCCGGGCACGCGCTCGTCGACGTAGAGGCGCGAGAGCGCGGCGAGACGCGGAACGACGTGCGTCAGCGCGGCATCCACCCGCTCCCAGTCGGCTGCGCGGGTGTAGTCCGCGTCGAGCTGCCGGAAGAAGACAACGGTGTCGTCGCGCATCTCGACGTCGAAGTCCGCCGCGTGATCGACGAGGGCGCCCATGACGTCGGGAGTGAGCACGTAGAGCGCGTCGGGGCCATACCCGTCGGGGGCGAAGGTGCGGAACGACCGGTCGAAGTCGCCCTCGAGCGAGAGTTGCTGATGACGGGCGACCGCGGCCGGAAGGCCCGCGCCCCAGCCATCGTTGCGGCGGGAGTCCAGCACGAGGTGGGGGAGCGGCGAGGCGAGCCGCACGAGGAGGTACTGCCACGGGCGCGCCCGCGGAGCCCGCGCCCGCACGGTCCCGAACTCGGCGCTGGCCGCGACGAACCGCGGATACTCCCGCACACCGACGCTGTGGTCGGTCACCAGCGAGGCGAAAGTCGCGTGTCCGCTCGCCTCGGGGCGGAAGCCGTTGACGAGCGCGGTGAGCTCGCGTCGCCCCTGCCGCAGCCGCGCGCGGGTCGCGAGGGGCTGCAGAGACCAGCGCCAGAGCGCGACGGTGAGGCTGAACCACACGACGAAGACGCCGACGGCCCACCAGAACGCGGTGGCCTCGCCCGCGCCCACAGTCCCGTCGCCGTAACCGTCGACCGCGACCCCGATCGAGAAGAAGACCACGAACAGCGCCCACAGCAGCACGGTGTTGTTCACGTGCAGCAGCACCTGGCGTCCCGTGGGCACCCAGTCGGGTCGGGGGCGGGGAGCGGCGGATGCCAGGGCGGCGGCCACCTCGTCGGCGGGGGCGTCGAGCCACCTCAGGTCCACGTGCACGTCCTCTCCGGGCCTGCGCCGTGTCGCGGCGCAGCGCCTCCCTAGACTGGCGCGGTGTCGACCGATCCGCAGCGTCCCCTGTCGGCGTGGCGGTTCGACGGGACGCTCCGCGCGTACCAGGCCGATGCCCTCGACCGCGTCGACGTCGATGCCGGCGAGCCTCTGCACCTCGTCGCCCCGCCCGGGGCGGGTAAGACCCTGCTCGGTCTGCTACTGGCGATGCGCCGGGGCGGACGCGCGGTGGTGTTCGCCCCGACCACGGCGATCCGCGCGCAGTGGGTTTCGGCCGCCCGGGGGCTCGCGCCCGACTCCGCCGCCGTCTCCGACGACCCCGAAACCCCGGCCGTCCTCACCGCGCTGACCTACCAAGCGATCAGCGTCGTCGACTCCGCCGACCCGTTCGCCGGTCTCGCCCGGCGGCGCTGGCTCGACGAACTGGAGGCCGACGCGCGCACGCCCGACGGGGCCGCGCGCTGGCTCGACGCGCTCGCGTCGAGCAACCCGCCGGCGCACCGCCGCGGCATCCGGTCCCGCTCCCGTGCCCTGCGGCGCTCGCTCGCGCGACACGACGCCGAGGCGCTCATGGCGTCGCTGCACCCGCACGCCCGTGAGCTGATCGATCGGCTCGTCGACGCCGGGGTCGAAACGGTGATCCTCGACGAGTGCCATCACCTGCTCGACCACTGGGCGCTCGTGGTGGCCGCCCTGCTCGCGCGGCTCCGCGCGGCGGGTCGTGCGCCGCTCGTCATCGGTCTGACCGCGACGCTTCCCTCGCCCGACGACGCCGACGAGTACGACAACTACGTCTCGCTGCTCGGAGACGTCGACCTGGAGGTCCCGGTTCCGGCGGTGGTGCGCGAGGGCGACCTCGCGCCGTACCGCGATCTCGTGCACGTCGTCGCCCCCACCGCCGAGGAGCAGGCGTTCCTCGGCGCCCACGCCGAAGCGCTGCAGGTGGCCCTGCACACGACCTTCTCGGTCGGCGAGGGCCGCGACTTCCTGCTCCGCGCCCTGCAGCCCCCCGAGGCGCCCGCGGCGACCCTCGATCCCCCGTCGGCGGGTACGCCTGCGCACACCGCCGCGGAGACGCCCTCCGGCCCGCTCGCGCCTCCGCCCGCAGCCGCCCCGGACGACAGCGATGCCGAAGCCGCCGCGATCGACCGCCGCCTCGCCCTGGCGTTCGCGGCCGATTTCGCGGGCGCCGAGGCCGCCGCCGCGATGCTCGCGCTCACCGCGCCCGGCCATCCGGTGGTCGCGCGGATGCCCGCCGTCGCGCGACGCGCCCCCTCGACCGACGAGACGGTGCGTCTGATCGGGCGCTACGCCCTCGAACACGTACTGCCCGACCCCTCGCGCGAACCCGATTGGCAGCGGCTGAAGCGCCTGCTCGCCGACTTCGGATACGCCTTGACCGACCGGGGAGTGCGCCGGTCCCGCGACGCGATCGACACGGTGCTGTCGTCGTCGCTCGCGAAGGACCGCGGAGCCTGCGACGTGCTCGCCCGCGAGCGCGCCGAGCTGGGCACCCGCCTGCGGGCCCTCGTCGTGACCGACTTCGTCACCCACGGCAACACGCACGGGGGTCTGCTCGGCAGCGCGGGCGCCGTGCGCACGTTCTCGGTCGTGATCACGGATGCCGCGACCCAGGGCCTGCGAGCCGTGCTGGTCACCTCGTCGACGGTGCGCATCGCGGCCGTCGACGCCGATGTCCTCCTGCCGGTCCTCTCCGCCGAACTGGGGGTCGAGGCGACCACAGCGCCCTGCGACGACGACCCCGCCGCCCTCGAGGTGCGGGGGATCGCAGGGGCGGGCATCGTCCGCGCGGCGGCGCGACTGCTCGCCTCGGGAGCCGTCGACGTCGTCGTCGGCACGCGGGGCCTCTTCGGCGAGGGGTGGGACTGCCCCGCGGTCAACACGCTGATCGACCTGACGGCGGTGGCCACGGCGTCGGCGACGCAGCAGCTGCGCGGGCGCACCCTTCGCCTCGACCCCGCGTGGCCCGAGAAGGTCGCGCACAACTGGACGATCACCGCGATGCTGCCTCCCTCGTCGTCGTTGCAGGCGCAGCCGGATGCCGCTCGCCTGACCCGCAAGCACGCTCGCCTCTGGGGGCTCGACGTCGACAGGCCCACCGAGGTGGTCCGCGGAATCGGCGCGGCGCTGGGGGCGGAGCGCCGAGGGGCTCTCGACGCGGTGCGCGAGAAGACCGTCGGCGCTTCGCTCGCGCCCCTGTCCGGTCTCGACGCCGTGCCGCCGCGGGCGCAGACGCGTGCCGAGTGGCGCGTCGGCACGCCCTACGTCGACCGCGAAGAAGCGGCATCCGTCATCGAACGTCCGCGCGGGGCCCCGACGTTCTCGACCTCGGTCGTCGCCGCGCGGGCGCTCGGGTCGAGCCTGGGCGCCGCGGTCGCGCTGGTCGTGCTGGGGCTGGGGGCGGCGGTGCTCCTGCCGCACCCGGTGGGCTCGCCCGTCGCCGCGCTCGTCGCGCTGTGCGGGGCTGTCGCCGCCGTCCCGTTCGGCCGCGCCTGCGTCCGCACGCGTCGTCAGGTGAACGACGCCCCCGAGACGCTCCGCCGCATCGCGGGCGTGGTGTGGGACGCCCTCGTCGCCGCCGGCCGGGTCGCCCCGGTGCCAGATCGCCCGATCGTCGAGACCGAGCCGCTCGAGGGCGCTCGCGTGCGAGCCCGGATCCGCGTGCCGAGCGCGCCGGTGCCGGCTCAGCGCACGCTGGCCGCAGCGCTCGAGGAGCTCACCGCGCCGATCCGCTCCCCGCGGTTCGTCCTCGAGATCGATCGCGGCGCAGGGCCGTTCCTGGTGCGCGCGGTGCTGGGCCGGGCCGGGCGCGGTCGTGCCCGCACCTTCGTGGCCGTCCCCGCCGAGATCGGTCGTCGACGCGACGACGCCGTGCGCTTCGCCGCGCTGTGGCGGACGCAGGTCGGTCCCGCAGCCCTCCGCGAGGTCTCAGGAGTCGAACACCTCGCCCTCATGAGCGAAGCGCGCCGCTCCGGAGGATTCTCCGAGGCGGCGCGCTCCGTGATGCGCTGGGACTGACGGGTCAGTACCAGCCGACCGACTGCGAGTGGCCCCACGCGGCGCAGGGGGTGCCGTAGCGGCCCGAGATGTAGCCGAAGCCCCAGGCGATCTGCGTGGCGGCGTTGGTCTGCCAGTCGGCGCCGGCCGACGCCATCTTGCTGCCGGGAAGGGCCTGCGGAATGCCCGTGGCGCCGCTGCCGGCGTTATAGGCCTTGTAGTTCCAGCCCGACTCCTTGTTCCAGAGCGAGACGAGGCAGCTGAACTGGTCGTCGCCCCATCCCCACCCGGCGAGCATGCCGCGGGCGGTCGCCTGGGCACCGGCGGGGCTGTTGTCGCCCGATCCGCCGCCGCTCGAGGCCGGGGGAGCCGACGACGTGCCGCCGCCCCCACTGCTCTTGTTGCTGCTGCTGCTTCCGCTGTTGGAGCTGCTGGAGCTCTTGGCGGCCTGCTGCTCGGCGGCGGCCTTCTCCGCGGCGGCTGCGGCAGCGGCCGCTTCGGCCTCCTGGCGCGCCTTCTCGGCGGCGGCTTCCTCTTCGGCCTTCTTGGCGACGGCGGCGTCGAGGCCGCCGCGCAGCTCCGACACGCGCTGATCGACCGTCGCCGAGGCGGCGGTGACGTTCTCGGTGAGCGCGGGCAGGAAGGTCTCGGGCAGCACGTACGCCTTCTCGAGACGGTCGGTCGCGGCCTCGAGGGCCGTGGTGTCGACGGTGGCGGGCTGGCCGATGTCGAGACCGGATGCCGCGATGTCGCCCTGCACCTGCGTGGCGGCGCCGAGAGAGGTCGAGGCGGCGGCGGTGGCCGCGCGCGCTTCGGAGATCTCGGGTCCGGCGGAGGCCGCGAGGGCGACGGGGGTGGTCGCCGAGGCGAGCGAGAAGGTGGCGGTCGACAGGTCGGCGGGGGAGGCCGTCGCCGCCGGGACGGTGCCGGTGAGGGCCGCTGCCGCGACGACTCCGACCACGAGGGCGCCCATGGCCGTCACAGGACGACGACGGGTGCGACGGGTGGCCAGGCGACGGGCGCGACGATTGGTAAGGGGCGTCGAATCAGAGCGCATAGAACCGGTTTCACGTGAGGGAGGACGGTGCGGGTGTCACCGTCCGGCCCGCGCACGGCGGGTACGAAATCGGGAGCCTGGCACGGCAGTCTGGATGCCACCTGGGCGTAACGCTCTCGATCGGCCCGAGAAAAGTGCCGATCCGGGGCGAATCGATCACGCCGTTTCCTGGCCTCCGGATGCCGTTCGCCCCGCGTGCGCCGACTCAGGCGACTCGCAGAGCCGGTCACGCCGGCCCACGGAGCGGGGCGGACGGTCGGTGCGCTAAACTGAGGTGTCACACGTATGGCTCTGCTCGTTTCCCGAGTGAGCCCGTGGCATCGCACGAACAAATCCGCTTCGCTTCGACTCGCGGTATTCGTTCGCCCATGGGCGGCCGAATGCCCGAAGGCCATGGTCCGCCGGACCACTGGCACAGGAGTCGGAGCCCGACACCACACCCAACTAGGACAACCCACTACATGACTACCGCAACGACCGCCCCGGCTACCAAGCAGGTCGCGATCAACGACATCGGCTCGGCCGAAGACTTCCTGGCCGCGGTCGAGAAGACGCTCAAGTTCTTCAACGACGGAGACCTCATCGAGGGCACCGTCGTGAAGATCGACCGCGACGAGGTCCTCCTCGACGTCGGCTACAAGACCGAGGGTGTCATCCCCTCCCGCGAGCTCTCGATCAAGCACGACGTCGACCCCAACGAGGTCGTCAACGTCGGCGACCACGTCGAGGCCCTCGTTCTCCAGAAGGAGGACAAGGAAGGCCGCCTCATCCTGTCCAAGAAGCGCGCGCAGTACGAGCGTGCGTGGGGCGACGTCGAGAAGATCAAGGAGAACGACGGTGTTGTCACCGGTTCCGTGATCGAGGTCGTCAAGGGTGGTCTCATCGTCGACATCGGCCTCCGCGGCTTCCTCCCGGCGTCGCTCATCGAGCTGCGCCGCGTCCGCGACCTCACGCCGTACCTCGGCCAGGAGATCGAGGCCAAGATCCTCGAGCTCGACAAGAACCGCAACAACGTCGTGCTGTCGCGCCGCGCCCTGCTCGAGCAGACGCAGTCCGAGTCGCGCACCACGTTCCTCAACAACCTCCACAAGGGCCAGGTACGCAAGGGCACGGTCTCGTCGATCGTCAACTTCGGTGCGTTCGTCGACCTGGGTGGCGTCGACGGTCTCGTCCACGTCTCCGAGCTCTCCTGGAAGCACATCGAGCACGCCTCCGAGGTCGTCGAGGTGGGCCAGGAGGTCACCGTCGAGATCCTCGAGGTCGACCTCGATCGCGAGCGCGTGTCGCTCTCGCTCAAGGCGACGCAGGAAGACCCGTGGCAGGTGTTCGCCCGTACCCACGCGATCGGTCAGATCGCGCCGGGCAAGGTCACCAAGCTCGTTCCCTTCGGTGCGTTCGTCCGCGTGGCCGACGGCATCGAGGGCCTCGTGCACATCTCCGAGCTGTCGGGCAAGCACGTCGAGCTCGCCGAGCAGGTCGTGTCGGTCGGCGAAGAGGTCTTCGTCAAGATCATCGACATCGACCTCGAGCGTCGCCGCATCTCGCTGTCGCTCAAGCAGGCCAACGAGTCGGTCGACCCCAACGGCACCGAGTTCGACCCGGCCCTGTACGGCATGGCGACCGAGTACGACGAGCGTGGCGAGTACAAGTACCCCGAGGGCTTCGACCCCGAGTCGGGTGCGTGGCTCGAGGGCTTCGACACTCAGCGCGAGGCCTGGGAGCAGGAGTACGCCGCTGCTCAGGGTCGCTGGGAAGCCCACAAGGCTGCCGTCGCCAAGGCCCTCGAGGCCGAGGCCGCCAACCCGACGGACGCCGGTTCGTTCGGTGGATCGTTCTCGTCGGAGACGCCCGCCCAGGGCACCCTCGCCGACGACGAGTCGCTGGCTGCGCTTCGCGAGAAGCTCTCCGGCCGCTGATCCGTCCCGTATCGAAGGCCGGTACCTCTTCGGAGGTGCCGGCCTTCGGTCGTTTCCGGGCGCAATCCCCCGCGCGAGGTGGGGGAGCAGGGCAAGATGGAGTCATGGCCTCTCGACTTCCGCTTCTCATCACCCTCGCCGGCGTCGCCGTGCTGTTCCTCTCGATCCTGTTCGTCTTCGCCCTCGTGATCGGCGCGATGTTCTTCGGGGGCATCGAGTTCTACGGCGGCTTCTCCGAGGCGGCGTCCGCGGTGGCGCCGGTGCACCTCGCCGCCTGACCGGCGACGCGGGAGGGCTCGGGCGACGACACCGTCGCTCGAGCCCTTCGTCGTTTCCGCAGGATTCCGCGGTTCCACGCCCCCGACACGCCCGGGAGGCGCCCGGATTCGACGGGTCGCCGCCTCGCGCGTAACTTATTACTTGTTCGCCCCACAGGGGAGAGCGGAAAGGCCGGAAGGCCACGCTCCCTCTCACGCGGTGAACCACCCAGAACCCCACCGAATGGTGTAGGGTTTTGGTTATGGTCATTCGACCGGTTCCCGAGGTTGATCTCTTCGTGAGGTCCCACTGCGGAATCGAGTGCTGAGTGGCCGGTGAAGGTAGTGAACTGCCTCACGGGTAGGTCGGAAGACTGATTCCTGTGGGTGCGTCCGTTCCTTGAGAACTCAACAGCGTGCACTTGTCAAATGCCAATTTATTCCTCGTCGATCTTCGGATTGCGAGAAATTCCTTTGGATCAAAGACCAGCCCTTTCGGGGGTTGGCATATGGATACGTCAGTAATGATGTTTCTCTTTGGTCAGTTTCAAACTCGCTGCGGCCCCGTTTTCCCGGTGGTTGTATGCATTTCTTTTTTACGGAGAGTTTGATCCTGGCTC
>NZ_JAWDIU010000006.1:0-264158 GCF_032464975.1 Microbacterium algihabitans | reverse complement strand
GCCGTCGGCTTGGGTGACGAGGCGGACGCAGCGGGTGTCGCGCCCGCGCTGGTGACGTTCGGTGAGGGTGGTGGGGTGCAGTTTCTCGGCCAGGACGGCCAGGCGGCTGCGCAGGCGGGCGGGGCTGCGGCCCTCGGCGGTGGCGACGGCGAGAAGGTCGAATTCGGCCTTCTTCTCGGGCGGGAGGGCTGAGCCGATGTCGGCGATGACGTGGGCGTGGGCGCGGGTGAGAGCCCCCGCTTGCCACGCGGCGAGGGTGGCGGGGTAGTCATCGACGAGGGTCATCGCCTGACACATCTGCCGCTGCACCGACCGGTCGGAGAGGTTCTCGGCCGCGGCGAGCTCGGATGCGACCTCCCTCAGGGCCAGTTGCGCGGCGCGGGCGGGCGCGCGCTGATCGGCGAGGACGTCGAGGGCCAGGTGCCCGGCCTCAGCGAGAGCACGGGTGCGGGCGACCTCCGCGGCGGCCAGCACAGCGCCCGTGGAGCGGACCTCGGCGAGCACCGCGGACAGGCCACGCGGGCCGTTCCCTGCGGGTGTCGACGAGGCCTCCGATGACATGTTCGCATGCTAGCGACGACCTCCGACATTGAGTCCGGGTAATCGCGGCGCATCCGGCCCACTTTCGGTGGATCCAGGGGCATTGGGGACGCAATCCGCGAGCACGAGACGTGAAAAACCCAGGTCAGAGGCGAGCGGGTGATCTTGCGGGCGAAGTCCGCCGCGGCATCCGCACACGTCCGAAAACCGCTGTGCACCCACCGGCTGTCCTGGGCGCGACCATCGCGCGAGGGCCCCCGCGCTCACGCACCGCGAGCCACCGCCGCGACGATGCCCGCCGGAGCCTCCACATCCTCGCCCCGCCAGACGCGACCGTCGGCCCCCGCCCCCTGCACACGCGCGGTCCACCCGTGTGCGGTGTGCGAGGTCTCCACGCGCGCCGGATCAACCCCGAGCCCCCGCCCGTCGGCTTTGAGCACCGCCTCGACACGCGCCCACGAGAGCGCGTCCGCGCCGCCCGGCAGCACGCGTTCGAGCCCCGCGGCGTCGGCGGGCACGGCATCCACTCCGATCGCCGCATGCTCCTGCGTCATCGCGACGACCGTCCACCCGGCCGCGTACGACACCGAGACTGCGGCATCCGCCCCCTCCACCCGCACGCGACCGTGTTCGCCGCCGCATGACGGACATCGCGAGACGAAGCGGGCCGACGGCAGCAGCTCCGCCAGCACCGCGCGCGACACCGTTCGACGGTCGACTCCGGGGGGCACCGCGCGCCAGACGACGCGGATGCCGGGACGGAGCGTCACACCTGCGGCTCGTGCGTCTCGATCGCGACGATCCCCGCACCGGGATGCTCGACGGGAACGTGCACGACCGAGAACGCCGCGGGCTCGAGTGCCGATGAGCTGCCGAGGTACGAGCCTCTCATGGTGCCGGTGGCCAACGCCAGCTCGTGCATGATGTCGGGCAGTACGGGACCGTGGCTGACCACGACGACGGGCTTGCGGGCGCGGACGCGTTCTCCGACGACAGCACGCGCGTCGGCGGTGCCCTCTTCCCACGCGTCTTGACTGATCGCGGCGCTCACGACGATGCGCTGGCCGAGCGCCTGCGCGATGGGGGTCGCCGTGCGCACGCATCGCTCGGCCGGACTCGACACGATCCGACGCACGCCGAAGGCGAGGAGGGGGCCGACGATCGCCTGCGACTGCCGGCGTCCGCGGGGGGTGAGGGGCCGGGCGGCGTCGGTGCCGTCCCACTCGTCGCGCGAGCGGGCCTTCGCGTGGCGCAGCACCACGATCGGGAACGTCGGCAGTGCGCGTTCAGCGACGATCCGCGTGAACTCGTCGAGGATCTCGGTGTCGACCGGGTAGCTGAGGTGCTTGCGCGCCTTCTTCAGGCTCACCCACTCGATCGCCGCGACCTCTTTGTTGGGCACGAAGCTCGAGGTGCGCACGGCGGCATCCGTGGCCTCGGCGGCCCAGTAATGCACGATCTTGGTGCGCGAACTCGGCATCCGGTACCGGGACACCCCGACCGGCACGCCGAGGCTCACCCGGATGCCGGTCTCTTCGCGGATCTCGCGCACGGCCGTCTCGGCCAGCGTCTCACCGGGGTCGACCTTGCCCTTGGGCAGGGTGACATCGCGGTACTTCGTGCGGTGGATGACGAGGATCCGCAGCTTGCCCTCGACGATGCGCCACACGACACCGCCGGCGGCGTAGACGGCGGTCTCGGTCACCGCGCCGTCCGCGAGCGTCGCTTGCGCTGCACCAGGCTCATCGTGTGCTCCTGCAGGTCGACGAGGGGGGCGCCCTCGGCGTCGACGCTGTGACGCGTCCACTCGCCCTCCGACCCGAGATGCCACGAACTCGTGCCGTCGTCCATCGCCAGGTCGAACAGCGAGGTGAGCTCGCGCACCTGACCCGGGTCGACCACGCGCACGAGCGCCTCGACGCGGCGGTCGAGGTTGCGGTGCATCATGTCGGCGCTGCCGATGAACATCTGCGTGTCGCCGTCGTTCGCGAACGAGAAGATGCGCGAGTGCTCGAGGTAGCGGCCGAGGATCGAGCGCACCGTGATGTTCTCGCTCATGCCCTCGACGCCGGGCTTGATCGAGCAGATGCCGCGCACCCAGACCTCCACGGGTACGCCCGCCTGGCTGGCGCGGTACAGCGCGTCGATGATCTGCTCGTCGACCATCGAGTTGACCTTGATGCGCACGCCCGCGGTCTTGCCGGCGAGGGCGTTCTGGCGCTCCTTCTCGATGTGCCGCAGGAGGCCCTTGCGCAGGTGCAGGGGGGCGACGAGCAGGCGCTTGAACTTCTTCTCGATCGCGTAGCCGCTCAGTTCGTTGAACAGGCGCGTGAGATCGCGGCCCACCTGGTCGTCGACCGTGAACAGGCCGAAGTCCTCGTAGATGCGGCTCGTCTTGGGGTTGTAGTTGCCCGTGCCCACGTGGCTGTAGTGGCGCAGACGGCCCTCTTCTTCGCGGATGACGAGGGCGAGCTTGCAGTGCGTCTTGAGTCCCACGAGGCCGTACACGACGTGGACGCCGGCCTTCTCGAGCTTGCGCGCCCAGACGATGTTGTTCGCCTCGTCGAAACGGGCCTTCACCTCGACGAGGGCGAGCACCTGCTTGCCGGCCTCGGCGGCGTCGATGAGCGCCTGCACGATGGGGCTGTCGCCCGAGGTGCGGTACAGCGTCTGCTTGATGGCGAGCACGTGCGGATCGCGGGCGGCCTGCTCGAGGAAGCCCTGCACGCTCGTCGCGAACGACTCGTAGGGGTGGTGCACGAGCACGTCGCCCTTGCGGATCGCACCGAACAGGTCGGCGCGGCCGTTCTGCTCGGGCGGCTGGAAGGCCAGCGCCGTCTTGGGCACGTGCGGCGGGTAGCGCAGGTCGGGCCGGTCGATGCGCGAGAGGTCGAAGAGGCCGCGCAGGTCGAGGGCGCCGGGCAGGCGGTAGACCTCCTGCTCGGTGATGTCGAGCTCGCTCAGCAGCAGCGAGCGGGTGACCTCGTCCATGTCCTCGGTGATCTCGAGGCGGATCGGGGGGCCGAATCGACGGCGCAGCAGCTCGGCCTCGAGCGCCTGGATGAGGTTCTCGGTCTCATCCTCCTCGATCGTCATGTCTTCGTTGCGCGTGAGACGGAACGCGTGGTGGTCGAGCACCTCCATGCCCGGGAACAGGTCGCCGAGGTGGTTGGAGATGAGCTCCTCGAGCGGGAGGTAGCGCACGCCCGGCCCGTCGCCGCCGATCTCGACGAAGCGGGGGAGCATGGGGGGTACCTTGAGGCGCGCGAACTCCTGGCGGCCGGTGCGCGCGTTGCGGATGCGGATCGCGAGGTTCAGCGACAGACCCGAGATGTAGGGGAAGGGGTGCGCCGGGTCGACGGCCAGCGGCATGAGCACCGGGAAGACGTTGCGCTGGAAGTACTCGGTGAGGCGTTCGGCGGTGGGCTCGTCGAGCGAGCCCCACGACACGACCTCGATGCCCGATTCGGCGAGGGCGGGGCGCACTTTCTCGGTCCACGCCGCCGCGTGGCGCAACTGCAGACGATGCGCTTCGGCCGAGATATCGGCGAGCACGTCGAGGGGGGCGCGACCGACGTTGGTGGGAACGGCCAGACCCGTGACGATGCGGCGCTTGAGACCGGCCACGCGCACCATGAAGAACTCGTCGAGGTTGCTGGCGAAGATCGCGAGGAAGTTCGCGCGTTCCAGCACCGGGACGGTGGGGTCTTCGGCGAGCTCGAGGACGCGCTGGTTGAACGCCAGCCAGCTCAACTCGCGGTCGAGGTAGCGGTGGTCGGGCAGCTGGTCGTCTTCGACTTCTACGGCTTCGTCGAAGTCGTCGTCGTCGGCGTCGCCGAGTCCGGCATCCAGCGCGTCGTGTTCGATCATCCCCACATCATTGCAGGGGTCGGTGACACGCGCGTGAACACGGGGTGCGCGTGGCCGCGTCGCGGCCTCAGGCGGGGGCGGATGCCGCGGGCTGGGGGTCGTCTTCGTAGACGTTGAACCGATAGCCGACGTTGCGCACGGTGCCGATGAGCTGCTCGAGATCGCCGAGCTTGGCGCGCAGGCGCCGGACGTGCACGTCGACCGTGCGAGTGCCGCCGAAGTAGTCGTAGCCCCAGACCTCGCTGAGCAGCTGCTCGCGCGTGAACACCCGCGAGGGGTGGGTCGCGAAGAAGTGGAGGAGCTGGAACTCCTTGTAGGTGAGGTCGAGCGGCTTGCCGTGCACCTTCGCCGAGTAGGACGACTCGTCGATCGTGATGCCCGACGTCGAGATGCGCGTGGAGACCTGTTCCGCACTGCGCCGACCCATGGCCAGGCGGATGCGCGCGTCGATCTCGGCGGGGCCGGCTCCCACGAGCACGACGTCGTCGATGCCCCAGTCGGTCGAGACGGCGGTGAGACCGCCCTCGGTGATGATGAGCACGAGGGGAGCCTCGATGCCGGTGGTGGAGAGGATCTTGCACAGCGACTTGGCGCCGACGAGGTCGAAGCGGGCGTCGACGAAGATCACGTCGGCACTCGGCGCGTTGACCAGCTGGGCGGCCTCGGCCGGGATCTGGCGGACGCGGTGGCTCAGCAGTTCGAGCGCGGGCAACGCCGCGCTACCGCCGGGGGCGGAGCTGAGAACGAGAAGCTGAGCCAAGGAGACCTCCCCGCGCGGTCTGCCGCGCACCCGATCATCTTAGGGTGACCCGGCGCGCCGCTCGTGTCACCGGCGTTCCGCGTGCGCGGGAGCGCACCCGTGGGTGATGATGGGGACATGTCGACCCCCGACCTCGCGCCGCGCCGTACGTTCGGCGGCATCGTCGCCGTGTGGGTGCTCGCGGCCGTCGCCGGAGTGCTCATCGGCCTGCTCGCCCCCGCGCACTGGCGCGCGCAGTGGATCAGCGTCGCCCTGGGCGGATGCCTGATCGTCTCGTTCGCCGTCCAGCTCTGGTACGGCCGCTCGCAGGCCTTCATCCAGCGCATGGCGATCAGCAGCCTGGGCGCCGCGGTGGTGCTGGGTCTCATCACGGCCGGTTTCGCGCTGGGGGCCGTCGTCTCGGGATAGAGTTGGGCCATGGACCTCCTCGCGCTCGAACTGTTCTTCCTGGGACTCCTCGGCCTCGCCTCGTTGGCGATCGCCTTCGTGTCCGGAACAGTCATCTGGAACCTCTTCCGCGGTCAGCGCTGACGGTCGTCTCGTGATCGAGATTCCGACCGATCTTCCCGCCGACCTCGTCCCCCTCTCGTGGCTCGTCGGCGTCTGGGAGGGCACTGGCGTCATCGACTACGAGGTCGACGGTCGTTCCTACTCGGGTGAGTTCGCCCACCGGGTGAGCTTCAGCCACGACGGTGGCGCGTTCCTCAACTACTCCGCCGACGCCTGGCTGATCGACGCGGGCGACCGCCGTCCGCTCGTGTCGGAGATCGGCTACTGGCGACTGGCCCGCCCCGCCGGCGACGCCGATGCCGGTCCCGCCCTGCTTCCCCCCACCGCCCCGGCCGTCGAGCGCACCGCCGACGACGTCGAGGCCCTGCGCAACGCCGACGGCGGCTTCGACATCGAGGTCAGCCTCGTGCACGCCGACGGCGTTCTCGAGCTCTACGTCGGGCAGGTGAAGGGTCCTCGCATCGACCTCGCCACCGACGCCGTCGTGCGCGCCTCGGGCGCGAAGACCTACACCGCGGCGACGCGGCTGTACGGCCTCGTCGACAACCACCTTCTGTGGGCGTGGGACATCGCCGCCCTGGGCCGCGAGCTCGGCTCGCACGCCTCGGCGCGTCTCGCCCGGGCGGAGTGATCATGGCCTCCCTCTCGGAGATCCCCGGAGCCGTGCTCGACGACCGCGGCCTCCGCCACGTGGGCTCGCCCGTCGCGGAGCAGCGCCGCCTGGCATCCGGAACCGCCGTCGCGCCCCTGGGCGACCGCCGCGTCGTGTCCGTGTCGGGCGAAGACCGCCGGAGCTGGCTCGACTCCTTGTCGTCGCAGGCCCTCACGCACCTCGCCCCCGGCGTGTCGACCGAGATGCTCATCCTCGACCCGCAGGGTCGCGTCGAGCACGCGGCATCCGTCGTCGACGACGGCGAGACCGCCTGGTTGATCGTCGATGCGGCGGATGTCGAGGGCCTCGCCGCCTGGCTCACGCGCATGCGCTTCCGCCTGCGGGTGGAGGTGCAGGACCGCTCGGCCGATCTCTTCGTGGTGGGCGGCACCCGCGCCGCGGTGAGCGGGCTGCCCGCCGTGGCGCCGGTCTGGATCGACCCGTGGCCCGACGTGTCTCCCGGCGGGTGGGCCTATGCCCGCGTCGATCCGCACCCGGGAGCCGACCGCGACTGGGCCGAGGCGATCTTGGATGCCGCGGAGTTCGACGCCCTCGTCGGGCGCGCGGCGCGCGGCGAGATCTCCGTCGCGGGTCTCGACGCCGTCGAAGCACTCCGGGTGGCCGCCTGGCGCCCGCGCGTGTCGGTCGATGCCGACGAGCGACTACTTCCGCACGAGATGGACTGGCTGCGCACCGCGGTGCACATGTCGAAGGGCTGCTACCGCGGGCAGGAGACCGTCGCGAAGGTGCACAACCTCGGTCACCCGCCGCGTCGGGTGGTCGCTCTGCAGCTCGACGGCAGTGACAACGTGCTCCCCGTCCGCGGCGACGCCGTGCGCGCCGGCGACGACGTGATCGGTGCGATCACCTCAGTGGCCGTGCACCACGAAGAGGGCCCGATCGCGCTCGCGCTGGTGAAGCGGAACGCGCCCGAGGGAGTCCCGCTGATCGTCGACACCGCCGACGGCCCCCTCGCCGCCGCCGCGGAGACCGTCGTCCCCGCCGACGCGGGGGCGACCGCCTCCGTTCCGCGTCTTCCGCGCCTGGGCCGCCGCCGCTCCGCGGAATGATCGACGACGACGCCTCGACGACCGTCGGGGTCATCGTGTCCCGATCCCGGTTGCGCACGACGCTGCGCCGCAGGGTGCTCCGGGTGCGCGAGTCGCTCCCGGCCGCCGCGCAGATCGTCGTCGCCGCCACCGCCGCCTACGCGTTCGCCCACTTCGTGCTCGGCCACCCCGTGCCGTTGCTCGCGGCCACCGTGACCGTGTCGAGTCTCGGGCTCGTGCGCGACGCGCGGCCGTGGCGGGTCGCCGAGACGGTCGCCGGCATGCTCGTCGGCATCCTGATCGCCGAGCTCGTGCTGCTGCTCGCCGGCGCCGGGTGGTGGCAGATCGCGGTCGCGATGGCCCTGACGCTCGTGGTCGCGCGTTTCCTCTCGCCGCAACCGGGGTTCGCCCTGGCCGCGGTCACGCAGTCGCTCATCGCGCTCGTGCTCGTCACCGGCGCACCGTTCCTGCGTCTCGTCGACGGCGCGGTCGGTGGGCTCGCCGCGCTCGTGGTCACCGCCCTCATTCCCCGCACCCTGCGACGCACCGAGCTGCGCGACGCCGACGAACTGTTCGACGCGCTCGATGCAGCGATGGCGAGCATCGTGCGGGCGCTCCGACGGGGCGACCGCGTCCGCGCGGAACGCGCTCTCGAACGCGCGCGGTCGCTGCAGACCTACGTCGATGCGTGGAGCGGCTCGCTCGAGTCGGGGCGCGAGGTGGCGCGCATCTCGCCGTTCCTGCGGCGTCAGCGCAGCGAGCTGCAGCGGCACGAGCGCGTGCGCGCGGCCCTCGACCTCACCACCCGCAACCTCCGCGTCGTGGCGCGACGTGCGGCCTACCTGTGCGCCGACGGCGTGAGTCGCCCGGTTCCGGCCGACCTGCTCTCCGACCTCGCCCGCGGTGCGGCGCTCGTGCGCGAGAGCCTGGACGACATCTCGATCGAGCCGGTCGCGAGAGAGGCCGTCGCCGCCGTGGCGCGCCGCCTCGACCCGGCCGCGCTCCTCCCCGACGGCGGTGTGGGCGAGCTCAACCTCGTGTCCGCGCTGCGACCGCTCGCCGTCGACCTGATGGTGGCGGCGGGCATGCCGGCCGCCGAGGCGAAGTCGTTGCTGCCGCGCATCTGAGCTCAGCGCGGAGCCACCGCGTGCCAGGCGACGCCGACCTCGCCCAGCCGCCACCGCTCGCGGCGCAGCAGAGGCCACCCCGCCTCCTGCAGGGCGAGCATCGCGGTGCGCCAGCGGTGCACGGGACCGAACGGGGCGACCACGGCGGCGCGGACCCACTCGCGCTCCAGAGCCGTGACGAAGGAGTGCACGCGCTCGCCCTCGACGTTGCGGTGGATGAGGGCCTTCGGCAGTCTCTCGGCCGCGACGGCGGGGGAGTCGAGCTCGGCCAGCCGCAGCGACACGGTGAGCGACCGGGGCACGGCATCCGCCCCCACCTCCACCCAGGTGGCGATGCGCCCGATCTCGTCGCAGGTGCCCTCGACCAGGATGCCGTCGGGCTGCAACCGCGCGCACATGCGGGCCCAGGCGTCGGCCACGTCGGCCTCGTCGTACTGGCGCAGCACGTTCAGGGCGCGGATCACCGCGGGGCGACGCCCACCCGGCAGCGGCACCTCGAACCCGCCGCGCGCGAACGACACTCCCTCGACGCCCACGGACTGCTCCCGCGCACGGGCGACGCGGTCGGGGTCGATCTCGAGGCCGAGCACCTCCGCGTCGGAGCGCTGACTGCGTAGCCGCGCGAGGAGCTCGAGCGGGGTGACAGCGCTCGCCCCGAAACCCAGATCGACTACGAGCGGATCGTCGGTGCGCCGCAGCACCGGATGCCGCGCGATCCAGCGATCGATGCGGCGCAGGCGGTTGACGCCCGTCGTGCCCCGGGTGGGGCGTCCGACGGGCGAGGGGGTCACTCCGACATGATGCCAGCCCGGGCTCGGGTGCGAGGCGCGCGCCTCGGTAGCATGGACCCATGCCTCACACGCTGATCCTGCTCCGCCACGGGCAGAGCGAATGGAACAAGACCAACCAGTTCACCGGCTGGGTCGACGTGCGACTCACCGATCAGGGCAAGGCGGAGGCGAAGCGCGGCGGCGAGCTGCTCGCCGAGTCCGGCATCCTGCCCGACGTGCTGCACACCTCGGTGCTCAGCCGCGCGATCCAGACCGCCAACCTCGCCCTCGACGCGGCCGACCGCCTGTGGATCCCGGTCAAGCGCTCGTGGCGCCTGAACGAGCGCCACTACGGCGCCCTGCAGGGCAAGGACAAGGCCCAGACCCTCGAGGAGTTCGGCAACGAGCAGTTCATGCTCTGGCGCCGCTCGTTCGACGTTCCGCCGCCGCCGCTGCCCGCCGACGACCAGTACAGCCAGGTCGGCGACCCGCGCTACGTTGGCATCGACGGCGAGGTGCCCGACACCGAGTCGCTGAAGATCGTCATCGACCGCATGCTGCCGTACTGGCACAGCGACATCGTCCCCGACCTGCAGGCCGGTAAGACCGTGCTCGTCACGGCCCACGGCAACTCGCTGCGCGGACTGGTCAAGCACCTCGAGGGCATCAGCGACGCCGACATCGCCGAGCTGAACATCCCCACCGGCATCCCGCTGGTGTACCGCCTCGACGACGAGATGAAGCCCCTCGGCCCGGGCGAGTACCTCGACCCCGAGGCCGCCGCCGCGGGAGCCGCCGCCGTGGCCGCGCAGGGCAACAAGCACTGAGACCGCAACGACGAAGGGGGCGGATGCCATGGCATCCGCCCCCTTCGTCGTTCGCGATCAGATGACCGGGCTGGGCTCCGCGACGTTGTCGTCGTCGGCGCCGGCCCAATCGCCGGTCGCCAGGTAGATGACCTTCTTGGCGACCGAGACCGCGTGGTCGGCGAAGCGCTCGTGGTAGCGGCTGGCGAGCGTCGCGTCGACGGTCGCCGTGGCCTCGCCCTTCCAGGAGTCGCCCAGCACCTTCTCGAAGACGTTCACGTGCAGCTCGTCGATGGCGTCGTCGTCGTCGCGGATCGCCTCGGCGAGGCGCAGGTCCTGCGTGCGCAGCAGCTCGGCGAGCTTGCGCGCCACCTCGACGTCGAGCTCGCCCATGCGGGTGAAGGTGCTCTTGAGGCCCTTGGGGATCGCCCGCTCGGGGAAGCGCGAGCGGGCGAGCTGGGCGATGTGCTCGGCCATGTCGCCCATGCGCTCGAGCGAGGCGCTGACGCGCAGCGCCGTGACGACGATGCGCAGGTCGCGGGCCACGGGCTGCTGGCGCGCAAGGATCTCGATGGCGAGCTCGTCGAGCTCGACGGCCTTCTCGTCGATGATCGCGTCGGCTTCGATGACCTCTTCGGCCAGGGAGACGTCACTGGTTCCGAACGCACGAGTGGCGCGGTCGATCGCGATGGTCACGAGGTCGGCGATCTCGACCAGGCGGCTCTGGACGTCCTCGAGGGACTGGTGGAATACTTCGCGCATCGCGGGTACCTTCCTCGTCGGCGGCACGGCACAGGGAGTCCCGCGGCCTTCGGGGATTCTTCCCAGCGAAGGTTAACGAGTGGTGCAGTGACAGTGAATAGTAGCCTCTGCCGTGCCGGTGGCGGGGGTGAACGGCCGGTGACGCCAAATCGACCCCTCTACGCTGAACGTATGGAACACACGCAGCTCGTGCTGCTCGCGCTCCTCGCCGGCCTCCTCGTCGGAGCAGCGATCGTCGGCCTCGTGGTCGGCGCCCTCCGCGCCCGCGACCGTTCGATGGCGCAGACCGCGGTCGACGTCCCCGAGGGCGTCGAGGCGATGCTCGACGCGATGGACGACCCCGCCTTCGTCTGCGACACGTCGTCGACGGTGCTGGCGCTGTCACCCGCGGCCGAGGTGTTCGGCGTGCACGCCGGCGAGGTCATCGCGGCCGAGGAGCTCAAGCGCGTGGCGCGCGTCGCCCGCGACACCGGATCCGGCATCAGCGAGAACCTGCGTCTGCGACGCGGTGCGGCGCCGGCCGAGGCCCGACTCGTGGCCGTGCGCGCGACGCCGATCTCGGCCCGGCTGACGCTCCTCGTGCTGCGCGACATCACCGAGCGCGAGCGCGTCGAGGAGATGCGCCGCGACTTCGTCGCCAACACCAGTCACGAGCTGAAGACCCCCGTCGGCGCCGTGGGCCTGCTCGCCGAGGCGATCGAGTCGGCCGCCGACGACCCCGCCCAGGTGCGGCACTTCGCCTCGCGCATGCAGGCCGAGGTCACGCGGCTGGCGTCGCTCGTCAACCGCATCATGAGCCTCTCGCGCCTGCAGGCCTCGGACGAGCTGCGCGATGTGCGCGACGTCTCGATCGACGAGGTGGTCACCGCTGCCCTCGAGGCCTATACTGTGCAGGCCGACGCCGCCCAGGTCACCGTCGTGCGCGGCGGCACCAAGGGGCTGTGGGTGCGCGGCGAGCCGCAGATCCTCACCGAGGCGCTCGGCAATCTCGTCGCCAACGCCATCGCTTACTCGCCGCAGGGCTCGAAGGTCGGCGTGGGCGTGAAGCTCGACGACACCGTGGTCGAGATCGCCGTCACCGACCGCGGCATCGGCATCCCCGAGACCGACCAGCACCGTGTGTTCGAGCGCTTCTACCGGGCCGACCAGGCGCGCTCGCGTCGCACGGGCGGCACCGGCCTCGGCCTCTCGATCGTCAAGCACGCCGTGCAGCGCCACGGCGGCGAGGTGCGGCTGTGGTCGCGCCCCGAGCGGGGATCGACCTTCACCATCCGCCTGCCGATGATTGAGGCACCCGACCTCGACACCGTTCGTCCGAAGCCCCGTCGCAAGTCCCGCAAGACCTCGACGACACCCGTACCCGCGAAGGGAGACACCGCATGACCCGCGTTCTGATCGTCGAGGACGAGCCCGATCTGGCCGACCCGCTCGCCTACCTGCTGCGCCGCGAAGGCTACGAGGTGGAGATCGCCGAAGACGGCGCGCTCGCCCTCGCCGCCTTCCGCGAGCGCGGAGCCGACATCATCCTGCTCGACCTGATGCTGCCGGGAATGCCCGGGACCGAGGTCTGCCGTCAACTGCGGCTGACCTCGCAGGTGCCGATCATCATGCTGACCGCCAAGGACTCCGAGGTGGACATCGTCGTCGGTCTCGAGCTCGGCGCCGACGACTACGTCACCAAGCCCTACTCGACCCGCGAGCTGCTCGCCCGCATGCGCGCGGTGCTGCGGCGACGCACACCCGACGACGCCGACCTCGACGACCGCGTCCTCTCGGGCGGTCGCGTGGTGCTCGACATCGACCGGCACACGGTGGCCGTCGACGGAGGCGAGATCAGCATCCCCCTCAAGGAGTTCGAGCTCCTCGAGGTGCTCATGCGCAACGCCGGTCGCGTGCTCACCCGCGGTCAGCTCATCGACCGGGTGTGGGGGACCGATTACTTCGGCGACACCAAGACCCTCGACGTGCACATCAAGCGCATCCGCTCGCGCATCGAGCGCAACCCGAGCGAGCCGGTCATGCTCGTGACGGTGCGCGGCTTGGGCTACCGCTTCGAGGCCTGAGCCCGGGCCCCGCTCAGCGGGAACGACGAAGGCGCCGACGGATCACCGTCGGCGCCTTCGCGTGCGTTCAGGAGGCGGGCGTCGCGCTGGGCGTCGGCGTCACCGTCGGCAGGCCGCCGACCGGGGTCAGCGAGCCCGAGGGCTGCGGGGTCGGCGCGAGCGTCGACAGGTATTCGAGGGCTCCGTCGAGCACGGGCACCTGGATGAGGGCGCCCTGGCCGTCTCCGGACTGGAAGTACACGGGCACCGTGGTGCCGGGGGCGGCGTCGATGCCGTCGAGACGCAGGGGCTCGACGTCGTCGGACAGGTCGCCGAGGCTCAGCGTGCGGTTGGCCGGCACGTTCACCGACGAACGCACGGCCGAGGAGCCCTCGCCGACCTCGACGCGCAGCGTGAGCGGGTCGGAGGTCGAGTTGACGACGGCGGCGACGAGGTTGCCGGTCGTGCCCTCTTCGTCGACGACGATGAGCGCGTTGCGCACGTCGAGGGGGCCGGAGTCTGCGGGGACGTTCACGCCGTCGGACGCCGAGTACGGGATGGTGGTCGCCTGGGGGGCGATGAGGTTGCACCCGGTCGTGCCCACCAGGACAGCGGCACCCAGGGCGACGGACGCGATCAGGCGCGTTTTCACGGATCCTCCAAGATCGACGGACGGCATCCTGATCATCCTACGGGGTCCGCGCCGCGCGGCCGTTCCCGCGCGCACGTCCACGGTCGCTCCGCGTGCGGGCGGAGGAGGGGCCCCGGGTGGGCGGAACCTTAGCGCATGCGGGCCTGTGGTATCCTGGATGTTGCCGAAAGGACATAACTCCATGCTTTTTGAGGTTGGCGAGACCGTCGTTTACCCGCACCATGGCGCGGCCACGATCATCGAGGTCAAGGAACGCGTTATCAAGGGCGAGACGAAGAAATACCTGAAGCTCAACGTCACCCAGGGAGACCTCGTCATCGAGGTCCCTGCTGACAACGTCGACCTGGTCGGCGTTCGCGACGTGATCGGCAAAGAGGGTCTCGACCGCGTGTTCGAGGTGCTGCGTGCGCCCTTCACCGAGGAGCCGACCAACTGGTCGCGTCGCTACAAGGCGAACCTCGAGAAGCTCGCGTCGGGCGATGTGATCAAGGTCAGCGAGGTCGTGCGCGACCTGTGGCGCCGCGATCAGGACCGCGGCCTGTCGGCCGGCGAGAAGCGCATGCTGGCCAAGGCGCGTCAGATCCTCGTCTCCGAGCTGGCTCTGGCCGAGAAGACCGACGAAGACCGTGCGAGCGTCGTGCTCGACGAGGTCCTCGCGTCCTGACGCTCCGGCGCCGGGACTCCCGCGCTGACGCCCCGTCCCCGTCGTCGAGAACCGATGACGCGGGCCGGGGCTTTCGGCGTTCCCCGGGGTGCGTCGGCTCGCGCTAGCGTGATCGGGTGACTCTCACCCCCGTCCCCCACCTCGCGGTCATCGTCGTCGCGGCCGGCTCCGGCACCCGCCTGCGCGGGGGAGCACCCAAGGCGTTCGTCGGCCTCGACGCCCGGTCGATCCTGCACCACGCGTTGCGGGGCGTGTTCTGCGCCCCGGCCGCGCAGGTCGTGGTGGTCGTGCCCGAGGGCTACGAGGGCGACGCGACGACCGACGCGCTCGACGCCGCGGGCGACCGGGGCGAGCTCGTGACGGTCGTCACGGGCGGAGCGACCCGGCAGCAGTCCGTCGCCGCGGGGCTCACGGCCCTGTGGGGCGATGTCGACACCGTTCTCGTGCACGACGCCGCCCGGGCGCTGACCCCGGCCGCGGTGTTCGAGCGCGTCGTGGCGGCGCTCGACGACGGCGCGGTCGCCGTGATCCCCGTTCTCCCCGTCGTCGACACGATCAAGCGCGTCGACGGAGCGGGCCGGGTCGTCGCCGCGGTGGATCGGTCGGAGCTCGCCGCGGCCCAGACGCCGCAGGGCTTCCGTCGATCCGTGCTCGAGGCGGCCGTGGCATCCGCCGACGCGGACCACACCGACGACGCCGCTCTCGTCGCCGCCGCCGGGCACCCCGTCGTCACGGTCGAGGGCGATGCCCGCGCCTTCAAGGTCACGACCGCTCCCGACCTCGAGCGTGCCCGTTCGCTCGTCACGGCCGCCCCCGAGGTCGAGGCCGCGCCGACACCGGCGACGGGCATCCCGCGCGTGGGCCTGGGCACCGACGTCCACGGTTTCGGCGGCGACGGCACCCTCTGGCTCGCGGGCCTCGAATGGCCGGGGGAGCAGGCGCTCTCGGGCCACTCCGACGGCGACGCGGTCGCGCACGCGATCGTCGACGCCCTGCTCGCCGCGGCGGGGCTCGGCGACATCGGAACGCACTTCGGCACCGATCGGCCGGAGTTCGCCGGCGCGCACGCCACCGCCTTCCTCACGCACACGGTCGGCCTGCTGGCGGCGGCCGGGTGGCGGGTGGGCAACGTCGCGGTGCAGGTGCAGGCCAATCGCCCGCGCTTCGCCGCGCGTCGCGTCGAGGCCGAGCAGGCCCTCTCCCGCGCCCTCGGCGGCGCCCCCGTCTCGGTGAGCGCGACCACCACGGACGGCCTGGGCTTCACGGGACGCACCGAGGGGGTCGCGGCCTTCGCGACCGCGCTCGTCGTGCCGGCCTAGAGCTCGCGCGTCATGAAGGTCGACAGCGGGTCGGGTGCGTACGGCGCGAACGCCGGGCACTCCACGAAACCCTCGCTCGCGTAGAGCCGCCGGGCCGCGACGAAGTCGGCCGTGCTGCCGGTCTCGAGCCAGAGGCTCCGGATGCCGCGTTCTCGCGCATCGGCCATGATGCGACGCAGGATCGCGCGACCCACACCGCGACCCAGTTGCGCCTCGACGACACGCATCGACTTGAGCTCCGCCCGCTGGTCGCCGAGGTCTTTGCAGGCGCCGATGCCGGCGATCTCGCCGTCGATCCAGGCCGACCACACGGTCACGCCGTCGGAGGCGAGGCGGTCGACGTCGAGGGCGTGGACGCTCTCGGCCGGGGTGTTCTCGTGCATTCCGGCGAGGTGGGCGGCGACGAGGGCGCGCGTGGGTTCTCCGGACAGGTCGTCGGGGCGGATGGTGAGGTTCACGTCGGCACCCTAACCGCTGCGTGTTTCACGCACGGGTCGCTGCGAGGGGCGGCCGGTAGGCTGGCCCGGTGACCGTTCGGCTGTATGACACGAAAGCGCAGGAGCTGCGCGACTTCGTTCCCCTCGACCCCTCGAACGTCACGGTCTACGTCTGCGGGCCCACCGTGCAGTCCGGTCCCCATATCGGTCACGTGCGCGCCGCCCTCGCCTTCGATCTGCTGCGCCGATGGCTCGCCCACCGCTACGGCCGAGTCACGTTCGTGCGCAACGTCACCGACATCGACGACAAGGTGCTCGCCAACGCGAGCGACGACGAGCCCTGGTGGGCGTTGGCCTATCGCATGGAGCTCGAGTTCTCCCGGGCGTATGCCGCCGTCGGCATCCTGCCCCCGACCTACGAGCCGCGCGCGACCGCATCGGTCACGCAGATGCAGGAACTGATCGCCGAGCTCATCGAGCGCGGTCACGCCTACGCCGCCGCCGGCGACGTGTACTTCGACGTGCGCTCGTGGCCGGCCTACGGCGAGCTGACCCGCCAGAGCCTCGACGCGATGGAGTCGGCGACCGACGCCGATCCCCGGGGCAAGCGCGATCCGCGCGACTTCGCGCTGTGGAAGGGCTCCAAGGCCGACGAGCCCGCCTCGGCCACCTGGGCATCGCCGTGGGGCGCCGGACGACCCGGCTGGCACATCGAGTGCTCGGCGATGTCGCGCCGCTACCTGGGTCCGGAGTTCGACATCCACGGCGGCGGTCTCGACCTGCGCTTCCCGCACCACGAGAACGAGATCGCCCAGTCGACTGCCGCGGGTGACGCCTTCGCCCGCTACTGGGTGCACAACGGCCTCGTCACCGTCGACGGACAGAAGATGTCGAAGTCGCTCGGCAACTTCACGCTCGCCGCCGACGTGCTCGACGCCCACGACCCGCTCGTGGTGCGCTACGCCCTCGCCGCGGCGCACTACCGCTCCAACCTCGACCTGAGCGAGGCGTCGTGGGCCGAGGCCGAGTCGGCCCTCGGTCGCATCCGCAGTTTCCTCGAGCGCGCCGAGCGCGTCGCTCGCCCGGGCTGGTCGGAGGCGAAGGAAGGCCTTCCGACGGAGTTCGTCGAGGCGATGGACGACGACCTCTCGGTGCCCCGGGCGCTGGCCGCGATCCACACCAGCATCCGGTCGGGAAATGCGCTGCTCGACGCGGGCAAGTACGATGAAGCGAAGCAGGACGTCTCGGACGTCCAGCAGATGACGCTCCTCCTGGGGATCAATCCGCACTCTCCCCAGTGGAGCAGCGTCGGCGGAGGAGCCGAGACCGCCGCTCTGGACACCCTGGTCCAGACGATGATCACGCAGCGCGCACACGCGCGTGCGGACAAGGATTGGGCGGCCGCGGATCGCATCAGAGACGCGATCGCCGCCGCAGGAATCACGCTGGAAGACACTCCAGCCGGAACACATTGGAGTATCGATGGCTAAGCCTGGACGCCCGGGAGCACGCAACCCCGGCAAGAAGAAGGGGCCGCTCAAGGGCACCGGCGGGCACTCCCGCAAGGCGCTCGAGGGTCGCGGTCCCACCCCCAAGGCCGAGGACCGCGCCTGGCACCCCGCCGGCAAGCGCAAGGCCGCCGAAGAGCGCTACGCCGCCGCCGGCGGCAAGGGCCGCCCCGGTGTGCGTGCGGTCGGCAACCCCAACCGCAAGAGCCCCAAGGCCGCCGACGACACCGAGACGGTCACCGGCCGCAACTCCGTGCTCGAGGCGCTGCGCGCGAAGATCCCCGCCACGGCGATGTACATCGCCCAGCGCGTCGAGATGGACGACCGCGTCAAGGAGATGCTGTCGATCGCGACCAACCGCGGCATCCCGGTGCTCGAGGTCACGCGCCCCGAGCTCGACCGCATGGCCGGCTTCGACGGCGTGCACCAGGGCGTCGCGCTCAAGGTGCCGCCCTACTCCTACGCCCACCCGCAGGACCTGCTCGAGCAGATCATCGACTGCGGCCAGGTGCCGCTGCTGGTGGCCCTCGACGGCGTCACCGACCCCCGCAACCTCGGCGCGATCATCCGCTCGACGGGTGCCTTCGGCGGTCAGGGCCTGATCATTCCGCAGCGCCGCTCGGCGAGCGTCAACTCCGCCGCCTGGAAGACCAGCGCCGGAGCGGCCGCCCGCATCCCCGTCGCGCTCGCGGCGAACCTGACGGCGACGCTCAAAGAGTTCAAGAAGCAGGGTGTGTTCGTGCTCGGCCTCGACGGCGACGGCGACGTGTCGCTTCCCGCCCTCGAGCTCGCCGACCGCCCCGTGCTGATCGTCGTGGGCTCCGAGGGCAAGGGCCTGTCGCGCCTGGTCACCGAGACCTGCGACCAGGTCGTGTCGATCCCCATCTCGACGGCGACCGAGTCGCTCAACGCCGGGATCGCGGCATCCGTCGCCCTGTACCAGGTGTCGACGATGCGCGCGGCGCGCTGACGGCTCAGGCCGGACGCATCCGGTCGAGCGCGGCGAGGGAGGGCTCGAACTCGCCGCGCTCGATCGCGTGCCCGACCGCGACGATCGCGTCGTTGACGGGAGTCGGGATGCCGAGTCGCCGGCCCGCCGCGACCACGGCGCCGTTGATGTCGTCGACTTCGCTGCGACGACCCTTGCCCCAGTCCTGCAGGACCGTGGTGGTGGCCCCGGGCACGGTGAAGCGCGAGTAGAGCACGTCGAGCATCGTGTCGACGACGTCGTCGGATTCGGCGATGGACGCCTCGGTCAGCCCGAAGATCGGGAGCACTCGGTGCTCACCCGCGACGCGGAGCGCCTCGCGGCCGGCGTCGAGCATGAGCTCGCGCATGCCCGGGACCCGGATCGCGTCGACCATGGGCAGGCCGAGCGCCGCCGTCGGGACGAGGACCGAGGCGTTGCTGACGAGCTTCATCCACTTCGCCGATCCGATGTCGTCCACCCGGGCGACCTCGCCCGCGTGCGAGAGCACGTCGGCGACGTCGGGCCCCCGTGGGGCCGTGGCGTCCACGGCGAACCACGAGCGTTCCGGGTCGACGTGACGATGCACGATCCCCGGCTCAGTCATGGTCGAGGAGATCTCGATGACCGTCCCGACGCAGCGATCGGGGCCGACCACGTCGGCCACCGTCTGCGTCGTCATGCCGTTCTGCACCGCCGCGATGGCCCCGTCGTCCGCGAGGTACGGCTCGATGAGGGCGGAGGCCCATCGCGCGTCGTAGGCCTTCGTCACCAGCAGCACGAGGTCGAACCGCTCCCGCAGGGTCGCCACCTCGCACAGGTGCAGCACCCGCGGGTGCACGTGGCGCGTGCCCGAGGGAGTGTGCACGCGCAGCCCCTCCGCCCGCATGGCTTCGACGTGCGCGGGCCACTGCTCGATGAAGACCGGGTCGAGACCCGCGTCGATGAGGTCGGCGCCGATCGACGCTCCATTGGCGCCGGTGCCCAGCACGGCGATGGACGATATGGACATCGTGCTCCTTCGTTGGAGTGAGAGCGAACGCATGGCGTGTGTGCCGCGACTTCATCCAACAATGCTGAACGAAAAGCGGACTCTTGCCGGATCCTACGAGAGAGTGTAAACCAGGAACGAACATTCTCGATGGGGAGAAGCCATGACCGAAACCGCACCCGCGGCCGAGCAGTTCTCGGCCGACCGCCCGTTCGTCTTCCGAGGCGCCACCGTCATCACGATGGATGAGCAGGGCGTTCTCGACGACGCCGACGTCCTCGTGATCGGTCGCGACATCGCCGCCGTGGGGCACCGACTCGAGGTGCCCGAGGGCACCCTCGAGATCGACGCCTCCGGGGGCATCGTGACGCCGGGCTTCGTCGACACGCACCGGCACATGTGGCAGTCGGCGTTGCGCGGCTTCGGCGGCGACTGGGCGCTGAGCCAGTACTTCGTCTTCTACTACTTGAACTGGGGCGAGGTGTTCCGCCCCGAGGACGTCTACGCCGGCAACCTCCTCAGTGCCCTCGAGTCCGTCGACACGGGCGTGACGACGACCCTGGACTGGTCGCACGGTCTGCGCACCCCCGAGTACGGCGAAGCCGCCCTCCAGGCACTGCGCGAGATCCCGGGGCGCTTCGTGCTCGGCTACGGCAACTACCTCGGCGCCCCGTGGGAATGGGCGAACGCCCCCGAGTTCCGCGACTTCGTCTCGCGGAACTTCTCGAGCCCGAACGACATGATGGGCCTGCAGCTCGCCTTCGACGTGCCCGGCGCCTCCGACTTCCCCGAGCGCGGCGCCTTCGAGGCCGCACGCGACCTGGGTCTTCGCGTCACCACGCACGCCGGTGTGTGGGGAGCGACCACCGACACCGCCATCACGCAGATGTACGACGCCGGATTCATGACCCCCGAGGTCTGCTACGTGCACTCGGCGTCGCTGAACGAGCAGAGCTACCAGAAGATCGCGGCCACCGGCGGCACGGTGTCGGTGGCCACCGAGTCGGAGCAGAGCGCCGGGCAGGGATACCCCTCGACCTGGGCGATTCGCAAGCACGGGATCCCGGCCTCGCTGTCGATGGACACGAGCGTGTGGTGGAGCGCCGACTTCTTCTCCGCGATGCGCGCCACCCTCAGCGCCGACCGATCGCGCGACCACCTCGAGGCCCACGCGCGCGGTGAGACGATCGTCGCGAACCGCCTCCGGGCGGAGGACGTGCTGCGGATGGCGACCATGGGCGGCGCCCTCTCGCTCGGGATGGAGGACCGCATCGGCTCCCTCACCCCGGGCAAGCGCGCCGACATCGTGCTCATCAAGAACGACGAGTCGCCCGCGATGACGCCGATCCTCCACCCCTACGCCCACGTGGTGTACCAGGCCGGCACGGCCGACGTGCACACCGTCGTCGTCGACGGACGCGTGGTGAAGTACCAGGGCGTGCGCATCGGGCTTCCGCTCGCGCCCGTGCGCGACAAGGTCGCCGCCTCGGTCGAGTACGTGCGCTCGAAGCTCGGCGAGAAGGCGTGGGCCGAGGGCATGCACCCCGAGATCCCCGTCGACGAGGCGATCGAGAACCCCTACCGCTACACCGACGGCGACGCGCACGTCGTCGCCCGTGCCCAGGACTGAGAGGACCGCATGATCCTGCACGCCGCGCTGTTCACCTGGAAGGCCGACGTCGGCGACGAGGAGGTGGAGGCGCTGACGGCCGCGCTCGAGGACATGGCATCCGCTCTGCCGATGCTGCACGCCTATCGCTGCGGGCCCAATCTGCGCCTGCGTCCGAGCCCCAGCGACTACGGCGTGGTCGCCCTCGTGGACGACGACGCGGCGCTGACGGCCTACCTCGACTCGCCGCAGCACGCGGCGGTCTACGACGCGCACCTCGCGCGCATGATCGAGACGCGCCAGGCCGTGCAGATCGTCGTGCCCGACGGAACCGCGCTGTGACGCGCATGCGCGCCGCGGTGCTCCACGCCGCGGGAGACCTGCGCATCGAGGAGAGGGAGATCCCGACGCCGGGACCGGGCGAGGCGCTCGTGCGCGTCACCGGGTGCGGGGTGTGCGGGTCGGATGCCACCGAGTACACCCGCGGCCCGGTGCTGACCGAGCTGCCGGTCGTGCTCGGACACGAGTTCACCGGGACGATCGAGGCGGTCGGCGACGGCGTCGATCTCGCCGTCGGAGCGCAGGTGGTGTGCGGAGCGGGGATCTCGTGCGGGCGCTGCAAGCCGTGCCGTGCAGGACGCACGAACCTGTGTCGCCGGTACCGCACCGCGGGACTCCAGGTCGACGGGGGACTGGCCGAGTTCGTGGCGGTGCCCGCGGCGACCCTGCTCGATGTCACCGCGAGCGCCCTCACCGCCGACACCCTCGCCCTGGCGCAGCCGATGGCCATCGCCGTGCACGCAGTCGCCCGCAGTGGACTGACGGCGGGACAGGATGCCGTGGTCTTGGGCATCGGCGGCATCGGGGCCTTCCTCACCCACGCGGCGGCGGCCGTGGGGGCGCGCGTGCTGGCGGTCGACCGCTCCGCGGAGAGGTTGGATCTGGCGCGCGCGCTCGGAGCCGAGTCGACGCTGCTCGCCGGAGAGCGCTCGCTCGCCGAGGCTCTCGCGGACGCCGGTCGTGAGGCCGACGTGCTGTTCGAGGTGAGCGGCTCGCGGGCCGGCTGGGACGAGGTGGTCGCCGCGGCGCTTCCCGGGGCGGTGCTCGTGCCCGTCGGCATCCAGCGCGACGAGATCCCCGTGCCGCTGGGCGCGTGGACCCTGCGCGAGTACACGATCGTGGGCACCGTCGCGCACGCGATGGCCGCCGACCTCCCGCGTGCCGTCGAGTTGCTTTCCGCGCGCGCGGACTGGAGCGACCTCGCCTCCGAGGTCCTTCCGCTCGACGAGGTCGCCGAAGGGGCGCTCGTGCCGTTGACCGACGGGGGCGCGCGTCAGATCAAGACGGTGATCGACCCCGCAGCGACGCAGCGTCGACCCGCGCGCCACGGATCGGCGCGCTGAGCGCGCTCAGCGATCGAGGTCGTCCATCGCGCGCAGCACGTCGACGGCCGAGCCGATCGTGTCGCGCGGGGCGCCGAGGTTCTGCCCCGCCGAGGGCA
Organism: Microbacterium algihabitans; assembly: GCF_032464975.1. Classification (NCBI taxonomy): domain Bacteria; kingdom Bacillati; phylum Actinomycetota; class Actinomycetes; order Micrococcales; family Microbacteriaceae; genus Microbacterium; species Microbacterium algihabitans. The sequence goes on along the minus strand of NZ_JAWDIU010000006.1, from coordinate 241,622 downwards.
TGGCCTGATTGTGCTCGCGGCGGCCGACGACGAACCAGATCCCGCGGGCGATCGCGTCGCTGCTGTTGACGTAAAGATGCGGTCGCACGGAGTCGAAGTGCAGGCTGTCTCCGGCGTGCAGCGTGAAGGTGTCGAACTCGAGGCGGAGCGTGAGCTCGCCCTCGAGGAGATAGGCGTACTCCATGCCCGCGTGGCGCATCATCTTGCCCTCGACCGAGCTGGACGCCCCGGGCTCGTAGGTGACGAGGAGGGCGTCAGCGGGTCCGGCTCCGGCGGCGAGGCGCTCCCAGCGCACGCCGTTCTCCATGTCGAGCACGGCGTTGTCGGCCGCGTGCTGCACCGTGGGGTCGCCCGCCACGGGCTCGGGGGCGGGGGCTGCCGCGCCCACGTGCGAGGTGGGCGAGACGCCGAGCAGCTCGTCGATGGAGATGCCGAGGTGGGTGACCATCGCGTACAGGGTCGAGACGGAGGGCTGGGTCTTGCCCGTCTCGACCTGCGAGATCAAGCTCGCCGAAACCCCGAGCGCGGTGGCCACGCTGCGCAGGCTGAAGCCCTTCTGCAGCCGTGCGTCGCGCAGTCTGCTGCCGATGTCGTCGGTCATCTCGGCGCCTCCTCGTCCGAGGGCGGCGATCCCCGTCACGGAGCCCCCGCCTCTCGGGGGTCCACGCTACCCGCCGCCGTGCGCCGGTTCTGTGCGCCGCGCCTGAACACCCGCGGCCTCAGCCCCGCCGAGGCACGTCGAGGAGGATCTCGAGGTTCGCCGTCGACCGCGGCATCCGCCCCGCCTCGATCTCGCGCGCGAGGTGGACGGTGTGGGCGTTGTAGGGGGCGTCCTGCCCCGCGGCTTCGAGCACCGAGACGATCAGACCGTTCACCTCGGCGTACTCGCCGTGCCGGTCCTTCATCCAGTCCTGCAGTACCGTCGTCTTGGTGTCGGGCAGCGAGAAGCTGTCGAGCACCGCCCCGAGCAGGTCGGAGGCGTAGCGGTCGGGATCGGTCACGGCGTCGTCGGTGAGGCCGAAGATCGGAACGAGACGGCTGCCGTCGGCGAGAGCCGCGCGGGCCGCCTCCTTTCCGCACTCGATCATGAAGTCGTGCACGCCCGGGAGCGCCACGGCCGACGCGAGGGGGAGGTCGAGGATGGCGGAGGGTACGAGCTCTCCGGCGTTGGCGACGAGCTTCATCCACTTCGAGGAGCGGATGTCGTCGGAGACGTCGACCCGGCCGGTGTGCGAGAGCACGGCCTGGATCTCGGGTTCGCGGCCCCGGGCGGAGTCGTCGTACGCGCCGACGGCGAACCAGGAGCCGGCGACGGGCGTCTGGCGGTTGACGATGCCGGGCTCGAACATGTTCGAGGCGACCTCGATGACCGCGCCCATCGTGCGGTGCGGCCCCACCGCGGCCGCGATCGCGTCCTGCGTCATGCCGTTCTGCAGCCCCACCACGAGACCGTCGTCGGCGACGTGGGGGGCGATGAGCTCGGCGATCCACCGGGTGTCGTAGGCCTTGACCACGATGAACACGATGTCGAACGGCTCGCGCAGGGTCGCCACCTCGCACAGGTGCAGCGGGTGCACCGGTGTCACGTGCGTCTCGTCGGGCAGTCGCACCTCGATGCCGCGCTCGCGCATGGCCTCGACGTGGGCGGGCCACTGTTCGATGTAGGTGACGTCGAGTCCGGCGCGCAGCAGGTCGGCGCCGATGCTGGCGCCCTGCGCTCCGGTTCCGAGCACGGCGATCCGGGGGTTCGCTCTGGTCATGGGTCCTCCTCGACTCCGACAAGCGTTTGCTGTGACTTTACAAATCTGCGTGTGACTGTACAGTCGCGTGTAGTTCAGCACAACGTCGGGTCGAGGAAGACCCCACGGATCGCGAAGGAGCGAGTATGCGCACTCTCATCCGCAACGTGGCCGCGGCCACCGTCGACGATCGGCTCGGGGACATCCCGCGCACGGACATCCTCATCGAGGACGGGGTGATCCGCGAGATCCGCCCCGACATCTCCGTCGCCGACGCCGAGGTGATCGACGGCCGCGACAAGATCGCCATCCCGGGCATGGTCGACACGCACCGGCACACGTGGCAGACGGCGTTGCGCGGCATCCTCGCCGACGGCAACATTCCCGACTACCTGCGCGGGATCCGCCTGCACATGGCGCCGCTGTACCGCGCCGACGACATGTACGCCGGCAACTACGTCGGCGCCCTGGACGCCCTCAACTCCGGTATCACCACGATCGTCGACTACTGCCACAACATCCTCGACCCCGACGGTGCGCACGCCGCGGTCACGGGACTGCGGGATGCCGGCATCCGGGCCCTCTACGCCCACGGGCTCACCCCGATCACCACCAACACCTGGAGCCAGTCGCGCGGCGGCTCGGCGGCCGGGTCGGACCCCGCCGCCCTCGCCACCCGTGCGCGGCTGGCGACCGAGATCCGCGAGCGCTACTTCTCCACCGACGACCAGCTCTTGCGCTTCGGGATCGCCCCTCAGGAGCTCGCGATCGCGCCCGTCGCCGACGTCGCCGCGGAGTTCCGCCTCGCGCGGGAGCTGGGGGCGCGCATCACCTTCCACGCCAATCAGGTCATGGTGCGCCAGCTCTTCCAGGACGTCGAGGTGCTGCACGCGCACGGTCTCCTCGCCGAGGATCTGCTGCTCGTGCACTGCACCTTCAACACCCCGCGCGAGTGGGAGCTGCTGCGGGGCAGCGGGGTGACGGTGTCGGTGTGCGCCGAGACCGAGATGCAGATGGGCATGGGGTATCCCGCGATCGCGGAGACCACCGCCCACACGCCCGGGCCGAGTCTGGGCATCGACTGCGTCTCGGGCAACGGCGGCGACATGCTCTCGCACGCGCGGCTGGTGCTGCAGGCCTCGCGGTACCGCGCCGACCAGCCCGAGTACGCCGCCATGCGCGCGCCCCAGCGCATGGCGTGGACGACGCGCGACGCCCTGCGGTGGGCCACCCTGAACGGGGCGCGGGCGGCGGGCGTCGACCACCTCGTCGGCTCGCTCACGCCCGGCAAGAGGGCTGACATCGTGCTGGTGGACATGTCGGGCATCAGCCAGGTGGGGTGGAACCGGGAGGATCCGACCGGGGCGGTGGTCTCGCAGGGCAATGCCGGCTGCATCGACACGGTGTTCGTCGACGGGAAGGTGGTCAAGCGCGGGGGAGCGCTCGCCCACGTCGACGTGCGCGCGGCGACCGACGCGCTCGCGCGCTCCCACGAGTACCTCTACGCGCAGATGGGCGGGGCGCGGTCGTTCATCCCGCAGCCTCCGATCGACATCCCGCTGTACCGGGAACGCGCCTGAGGTGCAGTTCGACTGCACGTTGTGCAGCAGAGTGGTAACAAATACTTGACATGTTCAGTCAGGCTTTTTAGCATCCAATCACGAAACACCACCGGCGCGACGACGCTCCGGTTCGACGAGGGAGTCACCATTCCATGAGCACGCGCACGCTGCTGCGGGGAGGGACCGTGATCACCGCGGTCCGACCCGGCGAGGTCCTCACCGACACCGACATCCTGATCGGCGCCGACGGCACCATCGAGGCCATCGGTCGGGGGCTGGATGCCGCCGACGCCGAAGTGATCGACGTGCGAGGCCGCATCGTCCACCCCGGCTTCGTCGACACCCACCGCCACACGTGGCAGTCGGTCGTCCGCAACCTCGCGTCGGACTGGTCGCTGACCGAGTACCTCGCCGGACTGCACACGGGCCTCAGTAAGCACTTCCGCCCCGAGGACACCTACACCGGGAACTACCTCGGAGCCCTCGAGGCCCTCGACGCGGGGATCACCACCCTCGTCGACTGGTCGCACAACCTCGCCACCCCCGCGCACGCCGACGCCGCCGTCGCCGCGCTCAAGGACACCGGCATGCGCGCCGTCTTCGCCCACGGCGGCGGAGCCGACCAGTGGGGGAGCCTCCCCTCGGCCAACGTGCACCCCGACGACGCGCGTCGTGTCCGCGACGAGCACTTCTCCTCCGACGACGGCCTGGTCACGATGGCGCTCGCCCTGCGCGGACCGCAGTTCGTCACCCCCGAGGTCAACGTCGCCGACTTCCGCCTGGCCGCCGACCTCGACCTGCGCGTCACCATGCACGCGGGAGACGGGTACTGGGGCAAGTCCGGCCCGATCCGCAAGCTCGACGCCGACGGGCTGCTGTCGGACCGGATCACCTACGTGCACTGCTGCACGCTGGCCGACGACGAGTTGCGCCTCATCGCCGACAGCGGCGGGACCGCCTCGGTCGCCCCCGACGTCGAGATGCAGATGGGACACGGCTTCCCCGCCACCGGCCGCCTGCTGCGCGCCGGCATCCGTCCCACCTTCTCGATCGACGTCTGCAGCTCGAACGGCGGTGACATGTTCGCCACGATGCGCACCGCGATCGGCATGCAGCGCGCCCTCGACAACGCCCCCTCGGTCGACACCGGAGAAGTGCTGGAGCGCATCAGCCTCACGTGCGCCGAGGTGGTGCAGTTCGCCACGATCGACGGCGCCCACGCCGCGGGCCTGCCCGACAGGACCGGCTCGATCGCGGTGGGCAAGGCCGCCGACATCGTGGTGCTCGACGACCGCTCGCTCGCCCTCACCCCGCTGAACAACCCCATCGGCAGCCTCGTGTACTCCGCTCACCCGGGCCTCGTGCGCGACGTGTTCGTGCAGGGGCGCCGGGTGAAGAAGGACGGCGAGCTGGTCGGCGTCGACATCGCGAAGCTGAAGGCGGATGCAGAGGCCTCGCGGGAATTCCTGCTCGGCGAGATGCCCGAGGCACGCCTGGACGGCACCTGGCACCCCGCTCTGGTGACGGCATGACCGACCTCGCGGCACCCCCGCGCACCGCGCCCAAGGACCACGGTCCCGCCGCGCGCATGGTGCTCGCCTGGCCCGGCACCCGCGCGTTCATCGCGGTCGCGGCACTGTTCGTGATCAGCCCGCTGATCGCCCCGGGGAGCGTCGGACCGACGGCGATCGTGTCGATGCTGCCGTTCGCCGCCCTCATCGCGATCGTCGCGATAGGCCAGACCCTTGTGATCCAGCAGGGCGGGCTCGACCTCTCGATCCCGGGGGCCGTGACCCTCGGCGCCCTCATCGTGGCCCGCTTCGGCGGGGACGACGCCCTGGGGCTGCCCGCCGCGATCGTCACGGCCGTCGTGGCCGTCGCCGCGTTCGGCCTGGCCAGCGGTCTCGTCATCACCCTGTTCGGTCTTCCTCCGCTGGTGGTGACCATCGCGGTCAACGCGCTCATGATCGGCACGGTGCAGGCGGTCTCGGGCGGCTTCGCCACGCAGAGCCCCGACGCCCTCAACCAGTTCGCGCTGAGCCGCTGGGGCGGCATCCCCGTCCTGGTGTTCTTCGCCCTCGCCCTGACCCTCGTCATCCATGTCGTGCTGAAGATGACCCGGCTCGGGCGCCGCTTCGAGCTGGTCGGTGAGAACCCCCGCAGCGCCGCGAACCTCGGCGTCGGCACCCGCGGGTACACGATCGTCGCCTACGTCCTGTCGGCTGCGCTCGCCGCGGCGGGCGGCATCCTCCTCGCGGGTCTGCTGCGCACGCCGACCCTGACGGCCGGCGACGACTACCTCCTGCCGTCGATCGCCGCGGTGGTCCTGGGCGGCACCGCCCTCACGGGCGGACGCGGCAGCGTCGTGGGCACGGCGCTCGGCGCCCTCTTCCTCGCCCAGCTCACGCAGCTGGTCCAGACGTTCACGCAGGCCACCGCCGTGCAGAACATCGTGCAGGCGCTCATCATCGGCGTCGGCATCGTCGCCCAGTTGCAGCTGGGCGGCACCGCCTCCCGCATCCGGAACCTCATGCGACGTCGGCCCATGGTCTGACATCCCGATCGCCCTCGCCCGCGAGCCCTCTGCGGCCGGCGGCGCGGTCCGTCGCGCCCTCACCCGTTCTTCCACCCGATCACCACTCGAAGAGGAGTACCCCATGATCACCACAGCACCCGCGCGGCGAGCAGGTCTCGCCGCCATCGCCCTCGGCGCCCTCGTGCTCGCCGGTTGTTCGTCGACCAACAGCGCCGGCGGCGGAACCGGCGGCGAAGGATCGAGCAACCTGACCGGCGACATCGCCGCCGGCAGCACCGGCACGATGTCGCAGTTCACCGACATCTCGGGCATCTGCCCCTCCGACGAGAGCGAGAAGGTCTCGGTCGGCGTCGTGGACGGATACGGCACCAACACCTGGTCGAAGACCGTGCTCGCCGAGATCGAGAGCGAGGCGGCCAAGTGCGCCGCCATCTCGGGCGTCGAGTTCATCGCCGGTCGCGGCGACCTCGAGGCCACGACCTCCGGCATCACGAGCCTCGCGGCCAAGGGCACCGACATCATCCTCGTCATCCCCGACGCCGGCCCCGGCGAGGCGCACCTGCCCGCGATCCGTCAGGCCACGCAGGCCGGCTCCACCGTCGTGAACTTCGCCTCCGACCCCCAGGGCACGGCGGGCACCGACTACCTCGACTACGCCGACCAGATCCCCTCGTTCGTGGGCAAGTCGAAGGCCCAGTGGATCGTCGACCGGCTCGGCAGCGCCGGCGGCAACGTCGTGTTCTTCGGCGGCCCCTCGGGCGCCCTGGTCTCGACCCAGGAGTACGCCGGAGCCAAGGAGGTCTTCGACGCGAATCCGCAGATCACGCTCATCAACAGCGAGCCGATCTGGACGAACTGGGACCCGGCCCAGGCGCAGCAGGCCATGGCCGGCGTCCTGTCGCAGGGAACGCCCATCAACGCGATCATCGCGGACTACGGCGCATCCGCCTCGGGCGTGATCCGCGCGTACGAGGCCGCGGGCCAGACCCTGCCGATCCTCACCTCCACCGACGACAACTCCCTCAGCTGCGGCTTCGCCGACCTGAAGGCGAAGAACCCCGGCTACGAGCTCGCCACCGTGTCGTCGCGCACTTGGATCGGACGCGTGGCCCTGCGCAAGGCGCTCGCCGCGAAGTTCGGCACCGCGGATGACGAGCCCTCGCTGTACGAGCTGTCGCTGTTCGAAGACTCCACCGGTTCGGCCGAGGGGTCGAAGACGCCCGAAGAGGCCTGCCTGCCCGACGCGCCGTCCGACGCGACGCCGTCGACGCTGCTGAGCTCCGACGAGATCACGAAGCTGTTCGGCTGATGAACGAGACCCCCACGGCCGTGGCCTCCGCACTCACTCTCTCGGGCATCACCAAGACCTACCCCGGTGTCACCGCTCTCGACGCGGTCTCGGTCGACATCGCCGCCGGTCGCGTGCACGCCGTGCTCGGCGAGAACGGCGCCGGAAAGTCCACGCTCGTGGGGATCGCGGCCGGATCGGTGGTGCCGGATGCCGGGACCATCGGTCTCGCCGGCCGCGAGTTCGACCGCATCCGCCCCGCCGAGGCGCGCGAGGCGGGGCTGGCGATCGTCTACCAGATCCCCGCCCTGGCGCCCTCGTTGAGCGTGGTGGATGCCGTGCTGCTGCTCCTGCCGGCGAGCAAGCGCCCCTCGCGGCGCACGGCGGCGGCGTGGGTGACAGCCCACTTCGCCCGTCTTTCGCTGTCGATCGACCCGCACGCGCAGGTGTCGTCGCTGTCGTTGCGCGAGGCGCATCTCGTGGAGATCGCCGCCGCCTTGGCATCCGATCCCCGGGTGCTCGTGCTCGACGAGCCGACCGAGGCGCTCGGACCGGAGGAGACGGCCTGGCTGTTCGGCCAGGTGCGCTCGCTCCTGGCCGACGGGGTGGCGATCGTCTACATCACCCACCGCATCCCCGAGGTCATGGAGATCGGCGACGACCTCACGGTGCTCCGCGACGGTCGCGTCGTGGGCCGCGGTCTCGTCGAGGACTTCTCGGCCGACGAGGTCGTCGAACTCATCGTCGGACGCTCGCTCGAGACGACCTTCCCCGACAAGCCGGCCGCTCCGTCGGCATCCGAGACCCCCGCCCTCGAAGTCCTCGAGCTCAGCGGCGAGGGGTACGAGAACGTGTCGTTCTCGGTCTATCCCGGACAGATCATCGGTCTCGCCGGTGTCGAGGGCAACGGCCAGCGGCGCGTGCTGCGCGGCATCGCCGGCAACGGCTCGAGCGACGGCCGGGTGCTCGTGGGCGGACGCGAGATCTCGTTGCGTTCGCGCCGATCCGCCGCGGCGGCGGGGGTCGTCTTCCTCCCCGGCGATCGCATCGGTGAGGCGATGTTCGGCAAGATGTCGATCCGCGAGAACGCCGTCGCGGGTGCACTGGGCGCCGCGATGCCCGGCGGCTTCGTCCTCCGTCGCCGCGAGTACGACCTGACCCGTGAGGGAGTGGCCGGTCTGGCCGTGAAGACGCCGCACTTCGAGGTGCCGGTGTCTTCGCTGTCGGGCGGAAACCAGCAGAAGGTGTTGTTGGCCCGAGGTCGACTCGGCGACCCGAAGGTGCTGCTCGTCGAAGACCCCACGCAGGGGGTCGACGCCGGCGCCCGCGTCGACATCTACGCCTTCCTGCGCGAGCTCGCCGCCTCCGGTGTCGCCGTCGTCGTGCTGTCGACGGATGCCGTCGAGCTCGAGGGACTGTGCGATCGCGTCGTGGTCTTCTCCCGCGGGCGCGTGCAGACCACCCTCGTCGGCGACGAGGTCGACGAGCGCGCCATCACGGGAGCCGCGGTGATGTCGTCGGAGACGGCATCGGTCGAGGTGGCCGTGCACGCGCGACGTTCGCGCTCGCGCAGCCTCTTCGCCGGCGAGACGCAGGCCGTCGTGCTGCTCGGGCTCGCGGTGGCCCTGTCGATCGTGACGTCGTTCGTGTCGTCGGCGTTCCTCAGCCCGCTGAGCATCAGCCAGCTGCTCGCGGCGGCGAGCGTGCTCGTCTTCGTCGGCCTGGCACAGCTCGTAGTGGTGATGACCGGGGGCATCGACCTCAGCATCGGCTCGGTCACCGCCTTGTCGGCCGTGATCCTGTCGTTCTTCGCGCAACAGGGCATCGCCTTCTTCCTCATCGGCGTCGTGCTCGCCCTGGCCGCGGGTGCCGCGGTCGGCTGGATCAACGGCCTGCTCGTCACCCGGCTCTCGCTGCCCCCGGTGATCGCGACGCTGGTGAGCTCGATCGCCGTGCTCGGGGTGGCCCAAGTGCTGCGCCCGAGCCCGGGGGGCGCCGCCCGCGCCGACGTGCTGACGACCCTCGGCCTCGCGATCGCGGGAGTGCCGATGATCCTCGCCCTGGCCGTCGCGCTCGCCGTCGTGATGTGGTTCGTCATCCAGCGCACCCGCGGGGGCCGTGGCCTGCGCGCTGCCGGGTCCGACCCGGTCAAGGCCAACCGCATGGGCGTGCGCGTGCCGCGCACCCGGCTGCTGGCATCCGTCGCCGCCGGCACCCTCGCCGCCGTCGCGGGTCTCGCGGTGTACTCGCGGTCGGGTATCGGCGACGCCAACGCCGCGCAGGCGTTGACGCTCACCTCGGTGACCGCCGTCGTCATCGCCGGCGCGAGCATCTTCGGCGGGTCGGGGTCGGCGCTCGCCGTCGCGGCGGCAGGGCTGCTCCTGCAGACGGTGACGAGCGCCCTGGCGTTCCTCTCGCTCGGTCTGTCGTGGCAGTACTGGATCCAGGGCGCGTTCGTGCTGTTCGCGGCCGTCGTGCCGCTGGTCATGCTGCTCGTCCGCCGCCGCCGCCCCTCGAGCGTGCGGTCGGGCTGAACGCCTCCGACCGCGACATCCCCTCTTTCAGCCCTCTAGGAAGGCCCAACATGAAGAACACCGGAACCACGGGCACCAACGGTGTCGACTGGGAGGCGCGCGTCGACTTCGATCGCCTGCGCGACGAACGGCTGGCGCGGGTCAAGGCCGAGCTCGACCGCTCCGAGCTCGGGGCGGTGCTCGCCTTCGACTTCTCCAACATCCGTTACATGACGGCGACCCACATCGGCACGTGGGCGATGGACAAGCTCATCCGCTTCAGCCTGCTCACCCGCAACACCGATCCGATCTCGTGGGACTTCGGATCCGCGGCGAAGCATCACGCGTTGTACAACCCGTGGCTCGACGTCACGACCTCGGAGATGGATGCCGACCCCCACGCCCCGCACGAGGGCACGAAGCGTCCGCGCCTCGAGTCGGGTGCCCGCGCGGGCATCTCGACGCTGCGCGGGGCGTTCCCCCCGGATGCCGGCATCGCCGAGGAGGTCGCGCGCAAGATCAAGCGCGAGCTGGAGAAGTTCGGCGTCGCCGACCAGCCCCTCGGCGTCGACGTGATCGAACTGCCGATCCTCTTCGCGCTTCAGCAGGTCGGCATCCGCGTCGTCGACGGTCAGCAGGTGTTCATGGAGGCCCGGCGCATCAAGACCGGCGATGAGATCCGGCTCCTGACCCAGGCCGCGTCGATGGTGGATGCCGCGTACGAGGACCTCTACCGCTTCCTCCGCCCCGGCGTCCGCGAGAACGAGGCCGTGGGTCTCGTGGCCAAGACCCTCTACGACCTCGGTTCGGAGTACGTCGAGGGCGTCAACGCCATCTCGGGCGAGCGGTGCTCCCCGCACCCGCACGTCTTCTCCGACCGGCTCATCCGCCCCGGCGACCCCGCGTTCTTCGACATCCTGCACAGCTGGAACGGCTACCGCACCTGCTACTACCGCACGTTCGCGGTGGGGTCGGCGAGCACGAAGCAGAAGGACGCGTACACGCGGGCCCGCGAGTACATGGATCGTGCGATCGCGCTCGTGCGGCCCGGTGCGACGACGGCCGACATCGTCTCGGTGTGGCCCACGGCGCAGGAGTTCGGCTTCGCCGACGAGGAGGCGGCGTTCGCGTTGCAGTACGGCCACGGGGTGGGGCTGTCGATCTGGGAGAAGCCGATCTTCTCGCGTCTGGTCTCGTTCGATCACCCCGAGGAGCTCAAGGAGGGCATGGTCTTCGCCCTCGAGACGTACTGGCCCTCGGCCGACGGATGGGGCGCGGCGCGCATCGAGGAGGAGGTCGTGGTGACGGCCGACGGATGCGAGGTCATCACCAAGTTCCCCGCCGAGGAGCTGCTCATCGCGGGCCCGCGTTACATCGCCGTCGGCGGTCCGCTCAACAACCAGCGCGACTCGCAGTCGCACTTGAACACCACGTGGGGCCGCGGGGAGCAGTGATGGCATCCGTCGGTTTCCTCGGCCTCGGCTCGATGGGCGCGGCGCTCGCGCGCCGGCTCGTCGACGCCGGTCACGACGTGCACGTGTGGAACCGCTCGCGCGGAGCCGTCGACGATCTCGTCGCGGCGGGCGCGGTGGCGTGCGCGGCCCCCGCGGACGCCCTGGCGTTCGAGGTGTCGTTCTCGATGCTCGCCGACGACGCCGCGGCCCTGGGGGTGCTGGATGCCGGCGCGGTGGCATCCGCTTCCGGAGGCGTCCACGTCAACCTCGCCTCCATCAGCCCGGCGGCGGCGGCGGAGCTGCGGTCGCGCTTCGCCGCGGCGGGATCGGGGTACGTGGCGGCGCCCGTCCTCGGCCGGCCCGCGGTGGCCGCGGAGGGCAAGCTCAACGTGCTCGTCGCGGGGGACGCGACCGCCGTCGAGACCGCTGAGCCGTTCCTGGAGCTCTTCGCCGCGCGCCTCTGGCCCCTCGGCGCCGAGGCTCCGACGGCCAACGCGGTCAAGATCGCGGTGAACTACGACATCATCCACGCGATCCAGGCGATCGGCGAGTCGGTCGCCCTGGTCGAGGCGCGGGGGGTCGACCCGCGCCTGTTCGTGGAGATCCTCACCTCCACGCTCTTCGGAGGAGTCGTCTACGGCGGGTACGGCGGAATGATCGCCGCGCAGGCGTACAACCCGCCCGGCTTCACCGTCGGTCTCGGTTACAAGGATCTGAGGTTGAGCGCCGAGATCGCCGCCGAGACGGGCACGCACCTTCCGACCCTCGCCGCGCTGACGGCCGTGTTCGAGCGCGCGCTCGACGACCCCGACCTGGCCGAGCTCGACTGGGGTGCGGCCGCCGAAGTGACCCGCCGTGGTCTGCTCGCGGCATCCGACGACGACGCAAGAGGAGGCGCAGCGTGACGCGCAGATATCTGGTGGTGGGCGGGACCTCGGGGATCGGGCGCGAGATCGCCGCCTCCCTCTCCGCCGACGGACACGAGGTGACCCTGACGGGTCGCGATGCGGGCGTCGCGGCGGCGGTGGCGGCCGAGATCGGACCGAACGTGCGGGGCATCGCCGTCGACATCTCCGAGCCCGAGCACATCGCGCCCGCCCTCGCCGACGTCGGTCCTCTCGACGGCCTGGTGCTCGCCGCCATCGAGCGCGACGCCAACACCGTGCGCGAGTACGACATCGCCCGCGCTCGGCGTCTCGTCACCCTCAAACTCGTGGGGTACACCGAGACGGTGCACGCGCTGCTCGATCGGCTCGTGCCCCAGCGCTCGACGGGCATCGTGCTCTTCGGCGGTCGCGCGAAGGACGCGCCCTACCCCGGGTCGGTCACGGTCTCGACGATCAACGGCGGGGTCGAGGGACTCACCACCGCGCTCGCGCTGGAGCTCGCGCCCCTGCGCGTGAACGCCCTGCATCCGGGAATCATCGGCGACAGCCCCTTCTGGGCCGGCAAGCCCTCGGGCGTGCTCGAGGCGTACTCGTCACGGACTCCCGGAGGCGAGCTGGCGACGATGGCCGACGTCGTCGATGCGACCCGTTTCCTGCTGCACAACGGAGGAGTCTCGGCGACCAACCTCTACGTCGACCGCGGGTGGCGCATCACCTGAGTGCGGCGTCGGCGTCGAAGATCTCCGGATGCCGCTCGAGCTCGATGCGCGTGCGTCGGATGTGCCGCTCGAGCACGTGCGCGGCCTCCTCGGCGTCGCCGCGGCGCAGGGCGGCGACGAGGAGGCGATGGTCGTGGTGGGCCGCGCCGTCGTGTCGCGCGTGCGCGGCGGCGACGAACGCGCGGCGATAGTGGTGCGTCCGGTTCCAGAGGCCGACGACGGTGTCGCCCAGCATCACGGTGCGTGCGGGGGCGTACGTGAGCAGGTGGAAGGCGCGGTCGTGCACGAGGAACTCCTCGGCATCCGCCCCCTCCATGAGATCGGCGAGACCGTCGAGCTCGTCGAGGTCGGCGGGGGTCAGCAGGGGAGCGCTGAGGCCGAGCAGCACCGGTTCGATCCGCTCGCGCACCAGATACAGCTCCTCGCACTCCGCGAGGGTCAGGCGCGAGACCCACGCGCCGGAGTTCGCGACGAGGGTGACGAGTCCCTCGGACTCGAGCAGACGCAGGGCCTCCCGCACGGGGAGGCGGCTCGTGGTGTGCCGGGCGGCGAGGTCTTCCTGCCGGATCCGCGTGCCGGGCGGGTGGACACCGCGCAGGATCTCGTCGCGCAGCACGTCGGCGATCCCGGTGCCGGCTCGCCCGTGATCACGCGTCGGGGGCAGGGCGCCGCTCATTCGGCGGGCCTCGCGGGGTGCCAGAGCAGCGTGGGCGCGTCGCGCTCGTACGCCTTGCCTTCGGGGGAGCTGACGAGCTCGAACTGCATGCCCCACGGCGCGCGGAAGTAGATCCACCGCTGCCCGGCCGATGCGGCCCCGCTGGAGACCGGCTCGCCCATCACCTCGACGTCGTGCGCGCGCAGGTGGGCGACGGCGGCGTCGAGGTCGTCGACGTACAGGGCGAGGTGGTGGCCGCCGATGTCGCTGTTGCGCGGGGGAGGGGCCTGCCCGTCGGCGGCGTCGTAGGCGAACACCTCGAGGTTGGTGCCCATGCCCAGTCGGTAGAAGCGGATCTCGCGGATGGCCGTGCGCGGGTGCACGCCGAGCTGCCGTGTCATCCAGTCGCCCTCTCCGCTGCGGCCCGGGAGGGTGTACACCAACTCCGCTCCGAGGACGCCGACGAGGAAGGTCTCGGCCTCGTCGAGATCGGGCACGGTGACGCCGATGTGGTCGCTGCCGCGCAGTCCGGGAAGTCCCATGCCGTTCTCCTCCATTGGATCCAGTCGGACGTCTCTAGCGCCCATACTGCCGCACTTCTTCGGTCTCGCGCCTTGTATTGGAGACAATCGCATCGTACAGTGACGGTGAACATTCTGTATAGACAGACGCAACGACGCGTGAGGAGCGACATGGCCAAGCGGAAGAGGCTGACCACCGGTGTCGAGTGGGTGCAGCTCGAGACGACGCCCGCCGACTGGAAGGCGGCCGACCCGGCCCTGCTGGGCACGATGCTCGGTCAGCTCCACCTCATCCGGGCGTTCGAGGAGGCGGTCCTCGACCTCGCCGGCGCCGGCCTCGTGCACGGCCCCGCGCACTCCAGCATCGGCCAGGAGGGCGGAGCAGTCGGCTCGATCGTCGGCATGCGGTCGACGGATGCCGTGAACGGCTCGCACCGCGGACACCACCAGTTCCTCGCCAAGACCCTGACCCACGTGTCGAACGGAGTGCTCGATCCGAGCGCCCTCGTCACCCCCGACGTGCAGACCCTGCTGGACCGCACGCTGTCCGAGATCCTCGGCTTGGCGTCGGGCTTCTCGGGCGGTCGCGGCGGCTCGATGCACCTGCAGTGGCTCGAGGCGGGGGCCCTCGGCACGAACGCCATCGTGGGCGGAGGTGCGCCGCTCGCCACCGGTCACGCGTGGGCGCAGAAGCACGCCGGCACCACCGACGTCTCGGTCAACTACTTCGGCGACGGCTCGAGCCAGATCGGGTCGGTGCTCGAGTCGATGAACCTCGCCTCGACCTGGAAGCTCCCGGTCGCCTTCTTCATCGAGAACAACCTCTACGCCGTCTCGACGCGCGCCGACGAGGCCAGCGCCGACACCCGCTTCTCGGTGCGCGGGCAGGGCTTCTCGATCCCCGCCTGGCGCGTCGACGGAATGGATCCCCTCGCCGTGCACCTGGCCATGGGCGAGGCGTTCGAGCGCATGCGCTCCGGTGAGGGTCCCGCGGTCGTCGAGGCCGAGGTGTACCGCTTCTTCCACCAGAACGGCCCGTACCCGGGGAGCGCCTTCGGCTACCGCACCAAAGACGAGGAGGGGCAGTGGCGCGCGCGCGATCCGCTGGAGCGGGTCGCGAGCGAGATGCGACGCCTCGGGCAGCTCGACGAGGCCGAGGCGGCCGCCGTCCGCGAGCAGGCGGTCACCGCCGTCGCGCAGTCGGTCGCCGCGATCGTCGAGGCCGACCCCGATCGCCCCGGTCGCCGCCGCATCCGCCCCGAACTCTGGCCCGATCCCGCCGTGGTCGACACGGGCATCCGCGGCGACGCCTCCGAACTGGCCGACCTCACGGCGACCGAGCCGAGCGAGTGGTCGGGGCCGTGGCGCGAGGCCAAGTTCGTCGAGGCCGTCGCCCAGACGATGGACCGGCGGATGCAGACCGACCCGCGCATCATCGTGCTCGGCGAAGACGTGCACCGCCTCGGCGGCGGCACCAACGGGGCGACGAAGGGACTCGCCGAGAAGTACGGCCCCGATCGCGTGATCGGAACGCCCATCAGCGAGAACGGGTTCTTCGGCGCCGCCGGCGGCATCGCGATGGACGGCCGCTTCCGGCCGGTCGTGGAGTTCATGTACCCCGACTTCATGTGGGTGGCAGCCGATCAGGTGTTCAACCAGGTCGGCAAGGCGCGCCACATGTTCGGTGACAACAACACCATGCCTCTCGTTCTGCGCACCAAGGTCGCGATGGGGTCGGGCTACGGCTCGCAGCACCTCATGGACCCCGCGGGCATCTTCGCCACGCAGGCCGGGTGGCGCATCGTCGCGGCCTCGACCGCCGCGGACTACGTGGGACTCATGAACGCCGCGCTCGCCCTCGAAGATCCGGTGCTCGTCATCGAGCACGTCGACCTGTACGGCACGCCCGACCGCGTGCCCGACACCGACCTCGACTACATCATTCCGCCCGGAAGCGCGGCCGTCCGCCGCGAGGGAGAAGACGTGACGGTGCTGACCTACCTGTCGATGGTGGGACACACCCTCGAGGCGGTCGAGCAGACGGGCGTGGATGCCGAGGTGATCGACCTGCGCTGGCTCGACCGCGCGTCGCTGGACTGGGAGACGATCGGCGAGAGCATCCGCAAGACCAATGCCGTCCTCATCGTCGAGCAGGGCTCGCGCGGTCCGTCGTACGGCGGGTGGCTCTCGGACGAGATCCAACGGCGCTTCTTCGACTGGTTGGACCAGCCCGTCGAACGCGTGACCGGAGGCGAGGCGAGTCCCAGCATCTCGCGGGTGCTCGAGAGGGCGGCCATCGCCCGCACCGAAGAGGTCGCCGCGGGTCTGGAACGCGTGCGCGCGGCAGGGGGGATGAACTGATGGCCATCGTCGTCCGCATGCCCGAGATCGCCACGGGGGCCGCCGAGGCCGCCATCCAGAGCTGGCTCGTCGAGGTCGGGAACCCCGTCCGCGCGGGTCAGGCGCTCGTCGAGATCGAGACCGAGAAGGCCGTCGTCGACTACGAGGCCGAGCGCTCCGGCGTGCTCGCCGGCATCCTGCTCGCGGCGGGGGAGGCCGCGGCCGTCGGCGTGCCGATCGCCGTGCTCGCCGAGGAGGGCGAGAGCGTCGATGTCGCGCTCGCCGCCGTCGGCGGCTCCTCCGCGACGGATGCTGTTCCCGCCGACGACCAGAGCGAGGAGACGGATGCCGCCGCCGCGGCCCCCCGCGTGCCCGCCGTGCCCGCCCGCGGTGCCGACGAGGTCATCGCCGCCGCGCCCGAGGAAGCGGCATCCGCCCCCTCCGCTCCCGCGACGCCCCCGACCGCTCCCGCCCCCCACGCGGCTCCGATCGCAGCCCCCGCGGGGGAGGAGCAGCGACTCTTCGCCTCGCCTCTCGTGCGGCGTCTCGCCGGCGAACGGGGCATCGACCTGCGCGACGTGCCCGGCTCCGGCCCGCGCGGCCGCATCGTGCGCCGTGACCTCGACGCGTACGTCCCTCCCGCCGCCGCGGGGGTCGACGAAGCGGCCCCGAGCGCGTCCGTTCCCGTCGCCGCGCCCGCCGGAAACCCCGCGGAGAGCGCAGACCCCGCCGGCGCCGCCTACGAGGACGTGCCCCACACCGGCATGCGCCGCGCGATCGCCCGACGTCTCACGGAGTCGAAAGCGACGGTCCCGCATTTCTACCTGCAGGCCGACTGCCGGGTGGACGAGTTGCTCGCCCTCCGCGCCCGCATCAACGACGGACGCAGCTCGCGCATCTCGGTGAACGATCTCGTGGTGAAGGCCGTCGCGGGAGCCCTCCGCGACGTGCCGGAGGCGAACGCGATCTGGACCGACGACGCCACGCGCCGCTTCACCTCGGCCGACATCGCCGTCGCGGTGTCGGTGCCGGGCGGGCTGTCGACGCCGGTGGTCCGGGGCGCCGATCGCCTCTCGGTGTCGGAACTCGCCGCCACCGTGCGCGACCTCGCCGAGCGGGCGCGCGCCGGCACGCTCAAGCAGCGCGAGATCGAGGGCGGGTCGTTCTCGGTGTCGAACCTCGGGATGTACGGCACCACCGCGTTCTCGGCGATCATCAACCCGCCGCACGCGGGGATCCTGGCCGTCGGCGCGGCGACGAAGCGTCCCGTCGTCGACGACGACGGCGAGCTGGCGGTGGCGACGGTCATGTCGGTCACCCTGTCGGCGGACCACCGCGTTCTCGACGGGGAGCTCGCCGCCCGCTGGCTCGCGGCGTTCGTCGCCCGCATCGAGAACCCGCTGCAGATCCTGCTCTGAGGCCCCGCGCCGAGGATTCTCCTCCGAAAGCGCGCCGAACACCCCGGGTCGCGTTGCCCGCACGGTGAGATCACGGCACGCTGGGTCGAGGACGAGGTCTCGTCCCTTGGACTCACGAAAGGAACGCCCATGCCCCGCATCGCCGTCATCGGAGGCACCGGCTACGCCGGCAGCAACATCGTGACCGAGGCCGTGCGCCGTGGTCACACGGTCGTCTCGGTCGCGCGCACGGTTCCCGCTGAGCGCGTCGAGGGCGCCACCTACATCGAGGGCACCGTGCTCGACGTCCCCGGCCTGGTGGCGGAGCTCGAGGGCGTCGACGTGGTCGTCTCGGCCGTCGCCCCGCGCGGCGACATGGAGGGCAAACTGCGTCCCGCGGTCGCCGAGCTCGTCGCGGCCCTGCCGGAGAACGTGCGCATCGGGGTCGTCGGAGGGGCGGGCGGATCGCTCGTCGCCGAGGGCGGGCCGCGCCTGATCGACACCGACGGCTTCGCTGAGGAGTACAAGCCCGAGGCGCGCGAGGCCATCGGCATCCTCGAAGACCTCGAGGCCGACGACACCGGACGCGACTGGTTCTACGTGCACCCCGCGGGCGGCTTCGGCGCCTGGGCCCCGGGCGAGCGCACCGGCTCGTACCGTGACGGCGGCGCCGTGCTCGTCACCGACGACGAGGGCAACTCCTTCATCGGCGGCGCGGACTTCGCCGTCGCCGTCGTCGACGAGATCGAGAACCCGAAGCACTCGCGCGAGCGTTTCACCGTCGGGTACTGACCCGCGGAACATCGAGGCCGCGGCATCCGGATCAGCTTCCGGATGCCGCGGCCTCGGTCGTTCTGCGGTGCGTGGTCCGTCAGACCAGGTCTCGCCAATCGACCAGGTCGGTGTCGGTGGTCGGCACCTCGCCCGTCGACGGGGCGTCGGCGTCCGACACCGTCGGGATCGACAGCGTGTCGGTGGGAGGCCCCATCACGGTGGCCTCGTCGCGGCGGTGACGCAGCACGTCGTCGATGTACGAGCTGACCACCTCGGCCAGCGGCACCGACCGGCCCCGCGCCTGCGACATGTACCAGCGGTGCTCGAGTACCTGGTGGAACACCTCGGCGGGCTCCAGCTTGGCGCGCAGGTCCCAGGGGATGGCCATGACGATCGGCTCGAACACGCGGGTGAGCCACTCGTGCGCGACCATCTCCTCGTCGGCGCCGAGACGCGAGACGCGGGCGCGGAACTCGTCGAGGTCGTTCAGCAGACGACGAGCCTGGTTCTCTTCGACGTCGAGTCCGGTGAGCCGCAGCAGACGACGCTGGTGGTGACCGGCATCCACCACCTTCGGCTGGATCGACACCCGGGTGCCATCGCTCGCGGTGCGGATCGACATCTCGCCGATGTCGAAGCCGAGGGCGTTCAGACGGTGCACGCGCTCGGTGATGCGCCACGACTCGTCGACGCCGAAGGACTCCTTGTCGGTGAGCGCGCCCCACAGCGAGTGGTACGACGACACGAGGCCGTCGGCGACCGCGACCGCGTCGACCCCGCCCTCGAGGCGTCCGCCGGCTTCGAGGTCCATGATCTCGCCCGCGATGTTGATGCGCGCGATGTCGAGGTCGTGGGCGCGCTGGCCGGGGGTCAGTCGGTTGCCGTGCAGCTCGCCCGTCTCGGCGTCGACGAGGTAGGCCGCGAACTCGCCCGCGTCACGGCGGAAGAGCGTGTTCGACAGCGAGACGTCGCCCCAGTAGAAGCCGACGTTGTGCAGACGCACGAGCAGCACCGCGAGGGCGTCGACGAGACGCGTGGCGGTGTGGGGGCGCAGCACCTGGGTGAACAGGGCGCGGTAGGGGAGCGAGAAGCGCAGGTGCGCCGTCACGAGCGCCGCGGGAAGCGGGCGACCCGAGGCGTCGGTGCGCCCGGCGATGACGGCGACGCGGTCGACGCACGGGGCGGCGAGGCGATCGAGGTTGCCGAGCATGTCGTACTCGCGACGGGCCATCTCCTCGGTCGTCTCCTTGATCGCGACGACCCGCCCCGAGAGGTTGGCGAAGCGCACGAGGTGACGCGAGATGCCCTTCGGCAGGGCGACGATGTGGCTGCTGGGCCAGTCGGCGAGACCGGTCGACCAGGGGAGTTGCAGAAGCCCCGGGTCGACGGTGCTGGCGGTGATGCTGAGCGATTCGGACACGGATGCCTCCGGGAAATGAGGCGGCGCGCCCCCGCCCGAGAAGATCGGGATCGGGGACGCGCCGCGTCGGTGCGTGGGTCAGGCCGAAGCGATGGCCCGGTCGGTCAGGCGCTCGCCCGACTCGAGGTCGAACACGTGGATGTGTCCGGGGACCGGGGCCAGCACGACCGTCTCGCCCGCGTTGGGGTGACGGCGACCGTCGACGCGCGCGACCAGGTCGGTGCGCTTGCCGTTGATCTCGGTGTGGCCGTAGAGGTAGCCGTCGGCGCCCAGCTCCTCGACGAGGTCGACGACGACCGTGAGGCCGCGGCCGTCGGCCGGGGCGACCTGGATGTCTTCGGGGCGCACGCCGATGGTGACCTCGGAGCCGTTGGCCTTGCCGATGGTGTCGGCCTCGATGGGAACGACCAGGTTGCCGAACTGCACGCCGCCCTCGGCCAGGTCGGCCGTGAACAGGTTCATCGCGGGCGAGCCGATGAAGCCGGCCACGAAGACGTTCTTGGGGGTCTCGTACAGGTCGCGCGGGGTGCCGACCTGCTGGAGCAGGCCGTCCTTGAGCACGGCGATGCGGTCGCCCATGGTGAGCGCCTCGGTCTGGTCGTGGGTGACGTAGACCGTGGTGACGCCGAGGCGACGCTGCAGCGACGCGATTTGGGTGCGCGTCTGCACGCGGAGCTTGGCGTCGAGGTTCGACAGCGGCTCGTCCATGAGGAAGACCTGGGGCTGACGGACGATGGCGCGGCCCATGGCGACGCGCTGACGCTGACCACCCGAGAGGGCCTTGGGCTTGCGGGTCAGGTACTGCTCGAGGTCGAGCAGCTTGGCGGCCTCGAGCACGCGGGCGGCGCGCTCTTCCTTGCCGACGCCGGCGATCTTGAGCGCGAAGCCCATGTTCTCGGCCACGGTCATGTGCGGGTACAGCGCGTAGTTCTGGAAGACCATCGCGATGTCGCGGTCCTTGGGCGGGACGTCGGTGACGTCGCGGTCGCCGATGAGGATGCGGCCGGAGTTGACCTCTTCGAGGCCGGCGAGCATGCGCAGCGACGTGGACTTGCCGCAGCCGGAGGGGCCGACGAGGACGAGGAACTCGCCGTCTGCGACGTCGAGGTTGAGCTTGTCGACCGCGGGGCGGGTTCCGCCCGGGTACAGACGGGTTGCGTTGTCGAAGGTGACGGACGCCATGTTTTCTTCTCCTTCACCGGCAGGTACGTGCCGGACGATCCGTAGTGAATGGAATGAACGGGGGCGACCCCGTGCGCCCGACGTTGGACGCAGGGTCAGTATCGCACGTGTCTGGTCATTTCTCAGCCAGCCTGGCTACCATCGATGGGCGGTCGCCCCACCCGCGCGGCCCCCCTGATTTCGTGCGGCGTCGTCCGCGCCCGGAAGGTTTCATGTCCCACGACCAGTCCCCGAACGTGCCCGCCGAACGCGATCGTCGCGAGGCGGTGCGCGAGAAGGCGCAGCAGGTCAAGGCGAAGCAGACGCGGTGGCGCATCGCCCGTCGCTCGCTGATCGGCATCGGCGCCGTCGCGGTCATCGCCGTCGGCGCGGTCGGAGTCTCGCTGGCCCTCAACTCGCGCGAGGCGCGGTCGCAGGCCCTCCCCGATGCGGCGAACGAAGACGGCTTCGTCGTCACGAGCGCCTCGGCGGTCGAAGACCCCCTCGCCGACCAGACCGTCGACGGCAGCGCCGCGAGCATGTCGGCGCAGGCCGCGCCCACCGCCGAGCCCTCCGCGGCGGCGACCCCCGAGCCCACCGGCACCGCCGCCCCCGTCGACATCCGCGTGTACGTCGACTACATGTCGACCGAGGCGCGCGAGTTCCAGACGGCCAACGCCGGGCAGCTGTCGAAGTGGGTCACCGACAAGGCCGCGACGCTGACGTACTACCCGGTCGCGATGCTCACCTCGAAGTCGAACGGCACCAAGTACAGCCTGCGCGCCGCCGGCGCCGCCGCGTGCGTGGCCACGCACTCGTCGGACCGCTTCTTCGCCTTCAACCACGAGCTGCTCACCAATCAGCCCGCGGTCGACTCCGACGGCTACAGCGACCAGCAGCTGGCCGACATGGCGCAGGGCGCGGGCGTGAGCGACATCGCCACGGTGCGCGAGTGCATCGAAGACGAGACCTACACCGCGTGGGCCAAGGCGGCGACCGACCGTGCCATCAAGGGTCTGCCGGGCACCGACGGACAGGCACTCACCGCCACGCCCACGGTTCTGGTGAACGGCACCGAGTACGTCGGCAACATGGACGACCCCAAGGAGTTCGCGCAGTTCGTGCTCACGGTCGACAGCAACGCGTACTACTCGACGGCGACGCCGACTCCGTCGGCGACTCCCTCGGCGACGCCGTCTGCGACCCCGGCGGGCTGAACGATCCGCTCCGAAGACGGTTTCATGTGGGATTCTGGTCACATGAACGATGAGCTCGAGGACTCCCCGCCGCGGCGGTCCCGTGATCAGCTGAATGCGTGGGTGGCGGAGTTCCGCGAGCAGGGTCATTTGTTCGCGGGTCAGCTCAAGGTCGTCGAGCAAGAAGACGCCGACAGCCAGGACACCGGCCTCGTGGTGATGAACCTGATGAACGCCAAGGCGTCGATCTACATGCAGCCGACGGGCTACGACGAGCCCCTCTGGGAGGCGACGCTCACCTCGCGTCCCGACGATCTGACGCTGACCCCGCACGAGATGGCGAGCCTCGCCGCCGAACTCGTGGTCGCGGGCAACCTGTGCTCGTTCCTGCAGTGGAAGTCGCTCGAGTGGGACCGCGAGAGTGGGACGCACCGCTCCTGACCCGTCAGGGACGGCGCGTCCGCCGTTCTAGACTCGTCGATCGAGATGCTCTGCGTCTCACGCCGGCTTGGCGCAATTGGTAGCGCACCGTACTTGTAATACGGGGGTTGCAGGTTCAAGTCCTGTAGCCGGCACCTCTCTCCAGACGTCCGTCCCGGATGCCGCGGGCTCAGGCGCGTCCGCGCCCGCCTACGACGCGTGCCGAGCCGTCCACTCCCGGAACGGCGCCGTCGCGTCGTCGACCGCGACCTGCTCGCTCTCGAGTGCGCGCTCCGACACGGGCTTCGCATACTCGTCGTAGAAGGTGGCGAGCGTCATCAGACGGTTGCCGTCCTCGTAGTGCTCGCCCTCTTCTTCGCGGGTGACGGCGAAGAAGAGCCGGTCCGGCTGCGCGTAGTAGACGGCCCCCAGGCACATGGGGCAGGGGTAGGCCGTGACGTACATGTCGTGGCCCGAGAGGTCGCTGATCCCCTTCTCGGCGGCGGCGCGGATGGCGCGGATCTCGGCGTGCGCCGTCGGGTCGCCCTCCTGGGCGACGTGGTTGACGGCTTCGACGACGATCTCGCCGTCCTTGACGATGAGGCACGCGAACGGCTTGCCGCCGGCGTCGACGTTCTCCTTCGCGCGCGAGATGGTCAGTGCCGAGAGTTGCTGGTGGTTCATGGCTCGACGCTAGGCGAGCGCCTCCGGTGCGGACCGGGGTGTGCCGTCGGGCCGGTTCGTGCTACCGCGTCACGAGAACGTCCGTGCGAGCGCGACGAGGAAGAGGAACCCCGACGACACCGTCACGAGGCCGGCCAGAAGGGCGCCCGCGATGCCCGCCCAGCGCAGCGGACCCGGCCGCGTACCCGCCTCCCAGGCGAACATCAACGCCGCGACGCCGACCACCAGCATCACCAGGGCGCCGAGCAGGCCGGCGGGGGCCCACACGGCGGTCGAGAGCGCGACGACACCGGCCACGAACGCGAGCACGTGCCGCGGGTGGTTGCCCGGAGGGGGTTCGTCGGATCCCACGTGAATCCGTCAGCGCAGGCGCACGCGCAGCCATCGCACGCCGTGCGGGGCGAGCGTGAGACCCGCACCGAGCCACACGGGGTGCACCGCGACCAGATCGAGCGCCTCGGGCGCGAGCCCCGACAGCGTGACGGCGTCGATCTCGGCGGGGGAGTCGGCGACGTTCGCCAGCACGAGCACCGCGAAGCCGACGTCGCCCGGGCGCAGGAAGGCGACGACGGATGCCACGTGCGTGTCGAACGCGACGAGCTCGTTGCCCGCGAATTCCGGCGTCGACCGGCGCACCTCGGTCAACCGCGTGAGGCGCGCGTACACGCGACCGGCGACGGTGTCGGCATCCGTTCGCTCCGCGTACCTCTCGGCGGGGCGGTGCGGTCGGTGCACCCAGCGGCTGTCGCCGGCCTCTTCCGCGCGCTCGGCGTAGGAGTAGTCGTTGAGCTGTGCGACCTCGTCGCCGAGGTAGAGCAGCGGGATTCCGCCCGTCGACAGGGCGAGCGCGTGCGCGAGGATCACGCGGTCCTCGCCTCCCGCGTCGCCGGCCTCGATGCCCGCGAGCGAGGCCGTGGTGCCGGTCACCCGGGCGTCGCCGGTGCGCGGGTTCTCCTGGAACGGCACGCCGCGGGCGAAGGAGCCCTCGGCCCGGCCCACGTAGAAGTCGTTGAGGAAGCGGCGATGCGGGTACCCGTCGATGCCGAGCTCGGCGGCATCCTCGTCGGCGAAGGTCCAGCCGATGTCGTCGTGACTGCGCACGTAGTTCACCCACGCGGTGCCCGCCGGCAGGGCGTGGCGGCGTTCGAGCCCCTGCTGCAGCAGACGGCCGTCACGGGTGGCGAGCGCCTCCCAGGTCAGCGCCATCTGCAGCGGGTTGTACGAGATCTGGCATTCGTCGGGCGAGATGTACGACACCACCTCGTCGGGGTGCACGATCGCCTCGGATTTGAACAACATGCCCGGGGCGGCCATGCGCAGCACCGCGTTGAACGCCTGCAGCAGCAGGTGCGCCTCGGGGAGAGACTCGCAGGGGGTGCCGAGCTGCTTCCAGATGAAGGCCACGGCATCCATGCGCAGGATCTCCACGCCCTGGTTGGCGAGGAAGAGCATCTCGCCCGCCATCGCCTCGAAGACGGCGGGGTTGGCGTAGTTGAGATCCCACTGGAAGTGGTAGAACGTCGCCCAGATCCAGCGGCCGTCGTCGAGCTGTACGAACGAGCCGGGGTGGTCGTCGGGGAAGATCTCGCGGGTCGTCCGCTCGTAGGCGTCGGGCATCTCGCGGTCGGGGAAGATCAGGTAGAAGTCCTCGTACCCCGCCTCGCCCGCGATGGCCTTCTGCGCCCACTCGTGCTCGTTGCTGGTGTGGTTGAAGATGAAGTCGACGACGAGCGAGATGCCCGCGCGGCGCAGGTCGGCCGCCAGTTCGGCGAGCTCCTCCATGGTGCCGAGCTTCGGGTTCACGCGGCGGTAGCTCGACACGGCGTAGCCGCCGTCGCTATTGCCCTCGGGGCTGTCGAACAGCGGCATGAGGTGCAGGTACGTGAGGCCGAGTTCACGGAAGTACGGAATGGAATCCCGGATGCCGCTGAGCCCGCCCGCGTAGCGGTCGACGTAGCAGACTCCTCCGAGCATGCGCTCGCTCTCGAACCAGTCGGGGTCGCTCGCGCGTTCGCGATCGAGCGCCTTGAGCGCGCGGGGCCGCGAGACCCACGAGCGTCGCGCCAGATCGACGATTGACGCGAGGCGCTCGAGCCCGTCGGGGCGGTCGCCGTACAGGCGCACGAAGAGTTCGTGCAGGCGCGGGAGGTGCAGTTCGGCGCCCGCGAGGAACTCGCGTTCGGCCTGCGCGTCGGTGAGGGAGGAGAGGATCCGCGCGACGTCGTGGGATCCGGAGTGCAGCTGTGTCACGAGCAAAGCCTGACGCATGATCGGCCCTGCGGGCGACACCGCCGCGGATCGATGGGCGCCGAGGCGGCTCTGCGGGGCCCGCCCCGGCCCGTACGATCGACGATGGCTCCCGAGCGGGAGCGCGGAGGGAGAGCGGTGTCGGAGCGCGGATCGGTCGGCATCGCCGTCGCCGGAGCGGTGCTCATCGGCGCCCTCACGGCCCTGCAGGCGCGCATCAACGGTTCGCTCGGCGCCGAGGTCGGCGACGGCATCGTCGCGGCGGCGATCTCGTTCAGCTCGGGCCTGGTCATCCTCATCGCCCTGTCGCTGATCGTGCCGGAAGGGCGCCGCGGTTTCGGGCGACTGGTCGCCGGCATCCGGTCGCGTTCCGTGCCGCCGTGGATGCTGCTCGGCGGGCTCGCGGGGGCGTTCACCGTCGCCAGCCAGGGCCTCACGGTCGCCACCATCGGCGTCGCCCTGTTCACGGTCGGCTTCGTCGCCGGTCAGACCACGGGCGGTCTCGTGCTCGATCGCGTCGGCTTCGGCCCGGCCGGTGTCGTGCCGGTGACCGTGCGCCGCGTGGTCGGCGCCGTCCTCGCGATCGCCGGCGTCGTGGTGTGCCTGTCGGGAGACGCCCTCGGCGGCGTGCCGCTGTGGATGCTGATCGTCCCCGCGGTCGCCGGTGCCGGCGTCGCCTGGCAGCAGGGGACGAACGGCCGCCTGCGCGTGCGCGTGGAGAGCCCGCTGACGGCGACCCTGGTGAACTTCATCGGCGGAACGGTCGTGCTGGTGATCGCCGCCCTCGTCCACGTCGGCGTCGTCGGGGCGCCGCGCGCGATCCCCACCGCGCCGTGGCTCTACGTGGGAGGGGCGGTCGGGGTCGTCTACATCTTCTTGTCGGCGGTGGTCGTGCGCCGCACCGGCGTGCTGCTGCTCGGACTCGGATCCGTCGTCGGCCTGCTGTCGACCTCGGTGCTGCTCGACGCCCTCTGGCCCGCGCCCGCCGCCCCCTCGACCCCGGTCGCCCTGCTCGCGGCGGTCGTCGCGATCGCGGGTGTCGTGGTGGCGGCCGTGCCGTGGCGGCGGCGGCGTCGCACCTGATCGGTCCCGGCGCACACGACGACGCCGCCGGCCGGAGCCGACGGCGTCGTGGGGATCACCTCAGAGGCGGGTCTCGTCGAGCGTTCGACGCTTCTTGCCTCCGGGCATGCGCGAGAGGTGCTTCGCGGCATCCACCGTCTTGCGGCGCACGGGGCGCGAGCGCTGCGGCTTGCCCCCGACGTAGAGCCACCCCAGCAGCACCTCGCCCTTGGCGAGACCATGCGCTTTGGCGAGCACCTTGCTGCGGGTGTTGTCGTCGGTGCGCCAGAACACGCCGAAGCCCGCCTCGTCGAGCACGAGGCTCAGCATGTGGGCGACTCCGGATGCCACGGCCTCCTGCTCCCACGCGGGGATCTTCTTGGAGCTGAGATCGGCGACGACCGCGATGATCAACGGGGCGCGGCGGGGCTTCGACGAGAGCCCCTTCTTGCCGTCGGCCTGGTTGAGCGCGCGCGCGAGCACGTCGCGGTCGGTTCCCCGGATCTCGATGAGGCGCCAGGGCCGCAGGGTCTTGTGGTCGGCGACGCGACCTGCCGCGGCGACGAACGCCTCGAGCTCGGGTCCGGTCGGGGCGAGGTCGGTGACTTTCGACCACGACCGGCGGTCGCGCATGGCTTCGAGCGCGCTCATGCTCCGTCAGCGGGGGTGTCGGCGGGGGTGAAGTTCAGCGAGAGCGAGTTCATGCAGTAGCGGTCGCCGGTGGGCGTGCCGAACCCGTCGGGGAAGACGTGGCCCAGGTGCGAGCCGCAGTTCGCGCAGCGGACCTCGGTGCGCTGCATGCCATGGCTGTTGTCGTCGATGAGCTCGACGGCCTCGGGGCGCACCGACTCGTAGAAGCTCGGCCATCCGCAGTGCGAGTCGAACTTGGTGCCGCTCTGGAACAGCTCGTTGCCGCACGCGGCACAGGTGTAGAAACCAGCGCGGCTCTCGTCGAGCAGCTCACCGGTCCAGGCGCGCTCGGTGCCCGCCTGGCGCAGCACGGCGTACTGCTCGGGGCTGAGCTCGGCGCGCCACTGGTCGTCGGACTTGTCGACGGCGTAGGTCATGGGGTTCTCTCCTTCGTCTCCTCCATTCTCCCCTGGGCGCGGGCGATCGGGTCGAGCTGGGATGATCGGGGAGTGGATCCGGATGCCGTGACGACGACCGTCGCCCGCTACGGGCGCTTCGCGCGAGACGAGGCCCCCGGCCGCTCGGCGGTCTACGAGGCGTGGGCGCAGCGGGTCGTCGACGACCCCGCGGTCGCGTCCGGACTGGCGCGGATCCCCGAGACGCGCCGGCAACCGCCGCTCGTCTTCGCGGTACTCCGTCTTCTCGGAGCGCCCCTCGACGACGTCGACGCGTGGGCGCGGTGGGTCGTCGCGAATGCCGACGAGGTGGCGGCCGAATGCGCGCGCCGCAGCGTGCAGACGAACGAGCCGCTACGGTGCGCTGCTCTGCTCCCCGCGCTCTCGCTCATCGACGGCCCCATCGCGTTGCTGGAGGTGGGGGCGAGCGCGGGTCTGTGCCTCTACCCCGACCGCTACGCGTACCGCTACCGCCGGGGTTCCGAGACGATCGCGCTGGATCCGACCGATGGTGCGGGCGCCGTCACGCTCGAGAGCGAGCTGACGGGCTCGCCCGAGCTCCGGATGCCGCAGATCGTGTGGCGCGCGGGCATCGACCTGAACCCCCTCGACGCGCGCGACGACGGCGACCGCGCCTGGCTGACCGGCCTCGTGTGGCCGGGGGAGGAGGGGCGTCGAGAGCGCATCGTGGGAGCGCTGGACGTCGCCGCGGCCGACCCGCCCCTGCTCGTCGCCGGCGACGGGGCCGCGGCGCTGCCCGCGCTCGCCGCTCGGGCTCCGCGCGATGCCACGCTCGTCGTAACGACGCCCGGGGTGCTCGCCCACGTTCCGCGAGCCCATCGCGGGGAGGTGATCGCCGCGGCCCGCGCGGCCGGGCGGTGGATCACCCTCGACGCCCCCGGGCTTCACGATGCGTGGTCGCAGCCCCCGCGTGTCACCCGCGGCGGCTTCGCCCTCGCCCTCGACGGCGACGTCGTCGCGGAGGTCGATCCGCTCGGGGCGTGGGTGGCGTGGCATCCGGGATCGCAGGGCGCCCCGCAGTAACGTCGAGGTGTGCCTCTGACCGACCGTGATCTCGCGTTCCTCGCCTTCGAGGGTGAGTGGAGACGCCACGCGGGTGCGAAGGAGGAGGCGATCCGCGCGGAGTTCGACCTGACGCCCGCGCGGTACTACCAACTGCTCGGTCGTCTCATCGACACCCCCGAGGCTCTCGCCCACGACCCGATGCTGGTGCGTCGTCTGCGCCGCCGTCGCGATGAGGCCGCGGACCGCCACCGGGCACGCCTCGGGCGTACCGCGTCTCGCTGAGAAGACCCGAAAACTCCGACCGGTAGCATCGTCGAATGGCCAGATCGACCTTCCCGCGGGATCGCTTCGACGACCTGCCGGACGCCTCCGGCCGCGTCGGGGCGCACCGCGCCGAGAGTCCGCGTTCGCGCGGCTGGATCGTGTTCCTGTGGGCGGCCATCGCCACCCTCGTGCTGATCATCGCGGGCGTCTTCGCCACGCTCGTCCTGTCGGGACGCCTGTCGTTCGGCGACGCCGACGCCCCCGCCCCCGTCATCTCCGCCGAGCCCACCACGCCGTCGGTGATCGACACCTCGTACACGGTCGTCGTGCTCAACGGCACCCCGCAAGACGGTCTGGCCGCGTCGCTGCGCGAGCAGATCGTCGCCGCCGGATGGTCGGGCGACGACGTCGAGACGGGCAACTCCGACACCACCGACTTCGCCACCACCACCGTGTACTACAAGGGCGAGGCCGACGCCGCCGCGGCGGAGGGGCTCGCCCAGACCATCGGCGGGGCGCAGACCGCCCAGAGCGACTTCCTGCAGCCGGCCGACGACCCCGGCACCCCCGACGACGAGAGCGCGGCCAAGCGTCTCATCGTCGTGATCGGCCTCGACCGGGCCGGCGGAGCCACGCCCGCACCCACGGGCTGATCGCTGCGAGCGAGCCCCCGCGAGCCGCGTGTTTCCGCGGCGTAACAACTTGGGGGCACGCGCGTCAACAATGCCCGCGAACCCCCTCGCGGCGACATCCGGCGTGCTTACGATGACCTCGTCGTACAGCAACAGGAGATTCGCATGACCCAGGGCACTGTCAAATGGTTCAACGCCGAGAAGGGCTTCGGCTTCATCACCGTCGCTGACGGGCAGGACGTCTTCGTCCATTACTCGAGCATCGAGATGTCGGGCTTCCGCGTCCTCGAGGAGGGACAGGCCGTCGAATTCACCGTCGGCAACGGGCAGAAGGGCCCGCAGGCGGAGTCCGTGCGCCTGGCCTGACCGCTGCATCGAACGCCGTGGCATCCGCACTCCGGATGCCACGGCGTTCGTCGTTCCACGGGGGTCCGGTGGCTTGCACTCCCCAGGGGCGAGTGCCAGAATGGATTAGCACTCGCATTCGTCGAGTGCCAAATCTGGAAGTCACCCGTCCGGGAGGGACGACACACTTATGGCAAAGATCATCGCTTTCGACGAAGAGGCCCGACGCGGTCTCGAGCGCGGCCTCAACACGCTGGCCGACGCCGTCAAGGTGACCCTGGGCCCCCGCGGTCGCAACGTCGTGCTCGAGAAGAAGTGGGGCGCCCCCACGATCACGAACGACGGCGTCTCGATCGCCAAGGAGATCGAGCTCGACGACCCGTACGAGAAGATCGGCGCCGAGCTGGTCAAGGAGGTCGCCAAGAAGACCGACGACGTCGCGGGTGACGGCACCACCACCGCCACCGTTCTCGCCCAGGCGCTCGTGCGCGAGGGCCTGCGCAACGTCGCGGCCGGCGCCGACCCCATCTCGCTCAAGAAGGGCATCGAGAAGGCCGTCAAGGCCGTCACCGACGAGCTGCTCGCCTCCGCCAAGGAGGTCGAGTCCAAGGAGCAGATCGCCGCCACCGCGTCGATCTCCGCCGCCGACCCCGCGATCGGCGAGCTCATCGCCGAGGCCATCGACAAGGTGGGCAAGGAAGGCGTCGTCACCGTCGAGGAGTCGAACACCTTCGGCACCGAGCTCGAGCTCACCGAGGGCATGCGCTTCGACAAGGGGTACATCAACCCCTACTTCGTCACCGACCCCGAGCGTCAGGAAGCGGTCTTCGAAGACCCGTACATCCTGATCGCGAACCAGAAGATCTCCAACATCAAGGACCTTCTGCCGATCGTCGACAAGGTGATCCAGGAGGGCAAGGAGCTCCTCATCATCGCCGAGGACGTCGAGGGCGAAGCTCTCGCGACGCTCGTGCTCAACAAGATCCGCGGCATCTTCAAGTCGGTCGCCGTCAAGGCTCCCGGCTTCGGCGACCGTCGCAAGGCGCAGCTGCAGGACATCGCGATCCTCACCGGCGGCCAGGTCATCACCGAAGAGGTGGGCCTCAAGCTCGAGAACGCGACCGTCGACCTGCTCGGCCGTGCCCGCAAGGTCATCATCACCAAGGACGAGACCACGATCGTCGAGGGTGCCGGTGAGTCGGAGCTGATCGAGGGTCGCGTGACCCAGATCCGCCGCGAGATCGAGAACACCGACAGCGACTACGACCGCGAGAAGCTCCAGGAGCGCCTCGCGAAGCTCGCCGGTGGCGTCGCCGTCATCAAGGCCGGAGCCGCGACCGAGGTCGAGCTCAAGGAGCGCAAGCACCGCATCGAAGACGCCGTGCGCAACGCCAAGGCCGCTGTGGAAGAGGGTGTCGTCGCCGGTGGTGGCGTCGCGCTCATCCAGGCTGGCAAGAACGCCCTCGGCAACCTCAACCTCGTCGGTGACGAGGCCACGGGTGCCAACATCGTTCGCGTCGCCATCGAGGCTCCGCTCAAGCAGATCGCGCTCAACGCCGGTCTCGAGCCCGGTGTCGTGGCGAACAAGGTCGCCGAGCTCCCCGTGGGCCACGGCCTCAATGCCGCGACCGGCGAGTACGGTGACCTGTTCGCACAGGGCATCATCGACCCGGCCAAGGTGACCCGCTCGGCTCTGCAGAACGCCGCGTCGATCGCAGGTCTGTTCCTCACGACCGAGGTCGTCGTCGCCGACAAGCCCGAGAAGGCCGCCGCTCCCGCGGGCGACCCGACCGGTGGCATGGACTTCTGATCCACGCTGACGCCTGAGAACGCCCCCTCCTTCGGGAGGGGGCGTTCTTCGTTGTCGGGCCGGATCCGCCGGGAGTCGACCGGGCATGGAGGCCACCGACCTCGTGCCGTGGGCCGACGGAGAAGTCCGCTCCCTGGCTGCGGTTCACCCGGAGCTCGGCTCGCCAGGTATCGGGGCGCTGCGCGATCTGCTCAGCCGGACCTGGCGCTGAGAGCGCGTCGGGAGTCAGGCGTCGGGATCGGGCCGGTAGTCCTCGGGGAGACGCTCGAGGGGCTGCGTCTCGATCAGCGCGTGCTCCTCGACGTCGCGTCGGTCGGCGAGGGGGAGCGAGACGCGGAAGGTCGCACCCCCGCCGGGGGTGTCGACGACCTCGACCGTGCCGTGCAGCAGGTCGACGATCGACGCGACGATCGACAGGCCGAGCCCCGAGCCTCCGGTCTCGCGCGTGCGCGAGGTGTCGGCGCGCCAGAAGCGCTGGAAGATCTGCTCGCGGATCTGCTCGGGAACGCCCTCGCCGTGATCGATGATCTCGATCCACCCCATGTCGCTCTCGGCATCCACCCCCACACGCAGGCCGATGGGGGAGTCGTCGGCGGTGAACCGGCGGGCATTGCCGAGGAGGTTCGCGACCACCTGGCGCACCTTGTTCTCGTCGCCCAGCACGATGGGGGCCAGACGCGGGGTCGCGCGCAGCAGACCCGCACCGGGCGCGGCCGCGGGGGTCTCTCCCGTGTTCGTCGCCGGGTCGGACGCGTCCTTGGACCGGCGGCGGAGGCGCGAGAGCGTCGCGCCCGCGATCGCCATCGCCGAGGTCGGGGGCGCCGCGCGGCGACGGCTGGCCGCGGTCGAGGGGCGACCGCCGGCATCGAGCAGCGGATCGAGGGTGATGGTCGGCAGCACCAACTCGCCTCGAGAGGTCGTGTCGTCGACCGTCACCTCGCGCTGCGGAGAGGTGACGCGCAGGTCGAGGGCGGCGTCGCGCGCGATGGGGCGCAGGTCGAGCTCGGTGATGGAGACGTCGCGACGCTCGTCGAGGCGGGCGAGGGCCAGCAGGTCTTCCACGAGGGCGCCCATGCGGATCGCCTCCTTCTCGATGCGCTCCATCGACTGGGCCACGTCTTTGTCGGAGCGGATCGCCCCCATGCGGTACAGCTCGGCGTAGCCGCGCATGGTGACCAGCGGCGTGCGCAGTTCGTGACTGGCGTCGCCGATGAACCGGCGCATCTGGCGGACCGTCGCGTCGCGCTGGCCGATGGCGCCGTCGATGCGGGCGAGCATCGCGTTGATCGCGGTCTTGAGTCGACCCACCTCGGTGTCGGGCACGATGTCGGTGAGGCGCTGGCTGAAGTCACCGGCGGCGATGTCCATCGCGGTCGTCTCGACCTGGCGCAGGTTGCGGAACGCGAGGGTGACCAGCAGACGCGTCAGCAACGCGGTCGCGATGAGGATGAGCAGGGCGACGAACGCGTAGATGCCCAGGTAGGCCGCCACGATCCGATCGGTCGGCGCGAGGGGTTGGATGACCATCTGCGTGTAGACGCCGGGATTGCCCTGCGGCTGCAGCACCCCGACGCGCGCGAGGAAGTGCTGCCCCGAGGTGGGGTCTTCGAGCTCGATCCGTTTGTCGATCTGCAGGTAGGTCTGCTCGAGCGTGAAGGTCTGCGGGATGTCGGGCAGCGACGTCGATGCGGTCCCGTTGTAGAAGGCCTCGCGCTGGCCGTCGGGGCCGTAGACGACGACCATCGAACCGATCTGCGGGGCGTTGTCGACCTGCGAGAACACCGTCTGCCCGTCGACCGACGCCGTGGTGAAGATGCTGTTGGCGATGCTTCCCGCCGCCTGTTGCGCGAGCTGCTCGTCGAGGTTGTTCACCAGGGTCGTGCGCAGGAACACCATCGTGCCGATGCCCGCGGTGAACAGGCCGATGGCGAGGAGCGCGACGGTGACGCCGGTGACCTTGGTGCGCAGACTCAGGCCGCGCCACCAGCGCGTGAGGGAATCGTCGGAGTGCGACAGGGGGCGATGCCTTCCGCTCAGGCGGTCTTGCCCGACTTCAGCATGTAGCCGAAGCCGCGCTTGGTCTGGATGAGCGGCTCCGAGGAATGCGGATCGATCTTGCGACGCAGATACGAGATGTAGCTCTCGACGATGCCCGCGTCGCCGTTGAAGTCGTACTCCCACACGTGGTCGAGGATCTGGGCCTTCGACAGCACGCGGTTGGGGTTCAGCATGAGGTAGCGCAGCAGCTTGAACTCGGTGGGGCTCAGGTCGATCGAGACGTCGCCGACGCTGACGTCGTGCGTGTCCTGGTCCATCGTCAGCTCACCCGTGCGGATGATCGACTCCTCGTCGGCCTGCATCGTGCGGCGCAGGATCGCCTGGATGCGGGCGACGATCTCGTCGAGGCTGAACGGCTTGGTGACGTAGTCGTCGCCTCCCGCGTTCAGGCCCATGATCTTGTCTTCCGTTTCGTCCTTGGCGGTGAGGAAGAGGATCGGCGCGGTGTAGCCGGCGCCCCGGAGCCGCTTGGTGACGCTGAAGCCGTTCATGTCGGGCAGCATCACGTCGAGCACGATGAGGTCGGGTTCTTCTTCGAGCACGGCCGAGATCGTCTGCGCGCCGTTGGCCACGGCTCGCACCTGGAAACCGGCGAAGCGCAGGCTCGTGATGAGCAGGTCGCGGATGTTCGGTTCGTCGTCGACGACGAGGATGCGAGGAGCTGTCATGCCCTCATTATCGTGATCCCACCCAGCAAAGTGCTGGATATGGCTCGGAAAGCCGCACCCTGGTATGTCTCAGGCGGCTGCGGCGTCGATTCCGTCGGCGTCGAGGATCGTGTACGCGTATCCCTGCTCGGCGAGGAAGCGCTGGCGGTTCTGCGCGAAATCCTGGTCGACCGTGTCGCGGGCGATGAGCGTGTAGAAGCTCGCGGTGTGGTTCGACTGCTTGGGGCGCAGCAGTCGACCGAGGCGCTGCGCCTCTTCTTGACGCGAGCCGAACGACCCCGACACCTGGATGGCGACGGAGGCCTCGGGCAGGTCGACCGAGAAGTTCGCGACCTTCGAGACCACCAGCAGCGGGATGCTGCCGTCGCGGAAGCCCTGGAACAGCTCCTCGCGCTCGGGGATCGGGGTCGCGCCGGTGATCTGCGGAGCACCGAGGGCCTGCGCCAGCTCGTCGATCTGATCGAGGTACTGACCGATCACGAGCACACGCTCACCCGGATGCCGCTGCACGAGCCGACGCGCGACCTCGATCTTCGCGGGTGCCGTGGCGGCGAGGCGATAGCGGTCCTCGTCGGCGGCGGCGGCGTATTCGAGCCGTTCGTCGGCGGGGAGGTCGATGCGCACCTCGTAGCAGGCGGCGGGGGAGATGAAGCCCTGGGCCTCGATCTCCTTCCACGGCGCGTCGAACCGCTTGGGGCCGATGAGGCTGAACACGTCGCCTTCGCGACCGTCTTCGCGCACGAGCGTCGCGGTGAGGCCGAGCCGTCGGCGCGCCTGCAGGTCGGCGGTGAGCTTGAACACCGGTGCGGGCAGCAGGTGCACCTCGTCGTACAGGACGAGGCCCCAGTCGAGCGCATCGAGCAGCGCGAGGTGGGCGTACTTTCCGCCGCGCTTGGCGGTGAGGATCTGGTAGGTCGCGATGGTGACCGGCTTGATCTCCTTGACCTGGCCGGAGTACTCGCCGATCTCCTCGGGCGTCAGACTGGTGCGCCGCAGCAACTCGTCGCGCCACTGGCGCGCGCTGACGGTGTTGGTCACCAGGATCAGCGTGGTCGTGCGCGTGTCGGCCATGGCCCCGGCGCCCACGAGCGTCTTGCCCGCGCCGCAGGGGAGCACGACGACGCCGGACCCGCCCTCGGAGAACGACTCGACCGCCTGGCGTTGGTAGGGGCGCAGGCTCCAGCCGTCTTCGGCGAGATCGATCGGGTGGGGCGTGCCAGGGGTGTAGCCCGCGAGGTCTTCGGCGGGCCAGCCGATCTTGAGCAGTTCCTGCTTGATGTGACCGCGCGCCCAGGCGTCGACGAGGAAGGTGTCGGGGCTGGGGTGCCCGATCAGCAGAGGAGCGATGCGCTTGTTGCGCGAGACCTCGCTGAGCACCGCGGCATCCGTCGACCGGAGCACGAGCGCACCCTCGTCGTTGCGTTCGATCACGAGGCGGCCGTACCTGTTGACGGTCTCGCGGATGTCGGTGCTGACCGAGGCGGGCACCGGGAAGCGCGACCAGGTGTCGAGGGTCGCGAGCATCGCGTCGGCGTCGTGGCCGGCGGCGCGGGCGTTCCACAGCCCCAGGCGCGTGATGCGGTAGGTGTGGATGTGCTCGGGCGCGCGTTCGAGTTCGGCGAACACCGCCAGCTCGTGCCGCGCCGTTTCCGCCTGAGGGTGAGCCACCTCGAGGAGCACGGTGCGGTCGCTTTGCACGATGAGGGGACCGTCAGCCATAACGTTCGATCCTACCGGGGTCGGGCGACACCGGGCCGACCGCGCACGCCGCGCGGCGTCACGCGACGGGAGCGACGCCGTCGATGTGCGACAGCGGCAGGGTGCGTTCGACGTCGGCGCCGCGGTCGCGTCCGCGGAGGCGTCCGCCGCCCAGGCCCGTCGCCTCGAGGCGGAACACGCGCGCGGTGCCGTCGGGCAGGCGCACGGTCACGTCGATCACCGCGCGAGCGCGCACGGCCTGATCCAGCTCGCGTTCGAGCCACGCGGCATCCGAGTCCTCGGCCCCGGCGCGCAGACGGGCGATCAGCGGAGCGTAGGTCTCATCGGCATCCGCGCCGGGAGTCTGCTCGGTGGCGAGCTTCGCGCGCTCGAGGGCCCGCGGTCGGCCCTGCTCGTCGACTGCGACGGCGGGGTAGTGCGCGTCGGTCAGGGCCCAGAACACCACGTCGGCCGACACGTGCGACTCGAGGGCGTCGTCGGTGCGGGTGAGTGCGATCGAGCGGAGCGACTGGTCGATCTCCATCGAGCGCAGCAGCGTCTCGTCGTCGGTGACGACCCGCGTGAGCGACGAGGCCGCCTCGCTCATCACGCGCAC
This sequence comes from Microbacterium algihabitans, assembly GCF_032464975.1. NCBI lineage: Bacteria > Bacillati > Actinomycetota > Actinomycetes > Micrococcales > Microbacteriaceae > Microbacterium > Microbacterium algihabitans. Next base: position 204,845 of record NZ_JAWDIU010000006.1, on the reverse strand, counting down.
GCGGCCGTGCTCCGCCGCGGTGCGCTCGATGACGTACGCGAGCGGCTGGGGGAGGCCCGTCAACGAGATGCCCGAGAGGAACTCGCGCAACGAGTCAGCGGTCTCGCCCGCGGTGATCGCGGCACCGATCGTCGCGGCGCTGAAGCGGTAGCTCGAGGCCTGGGCGCGCGACTCGCGCGTGGCCATCGACCGCAGGCGCACGTCGAGGTGGGGAGCGAGGGGGCCCGGGGCGATGGCGGTGAGGTCGTTCTGCAGGTACACGCGGTCGACCTCGGGCGGGAGCAGTTCGCGCAGCGCGGAGGTGTCGACGTCGCCGCCCTCGGCGAGGGGCTGAGCCCACGGGGTGATGCGGCCCGCGGCATCCGTGAGTCCCCACCGGGTCAGGCGTTCGGTCCACAGCGCCGCGCGCTCGGGTGCCTCGGGGTCGAAGGGGGTCGCGCCGGCCCAGAGGTGCAGGGGGATCCACCCGCCGTTCTCGGAGCGGTAGGCACGGGGGAGGGCGTCGCGCAGAGCGACGGCGGTCTGCTGCCACCGCTCGAGCGTCGGCAGCTTGAGCCACTCGCGACCGGCGGGCGAGACGAGCCAGGCACGGTCGTTCGCTCCGAGCAGCCCGACCGAGGCGGCGAGTCCGACCAGCAGATCGGCGTCGGCGGGGGTCTCCACGGCTCCCGCATCAACCAGGCGGCGGCGTTCGGTCGCGCCCAGCGAACCCGATCCGATGCGCCCGAGCGGGGACCCGAGGGTCTGCAGGAGCACGTCGGCGACCGAGGCGGCGTTGGTGAAGGCGGCCTCGGAGGCAGCGGCGACGGATGCCGCGGACTCGGCCGCGCCCGGTTCGCGCGCGGCGGTGCGCGGCCCGGCGAGACCGTCGGGACGGGCCTCGCGCACGGCATCGGCGACCGTGGGGAAGGGGGTGCCCGCGTCGTCGACGAGGGCCCGGGATGCGAGGTCGGCACGCACGCGGCCGGTCGCGGCCTCGCCGTCGACGGCGGCCACGAGCGCCTCGGCCTCGTCGCGGGAGAGGGCGGGAAGGCCGCGGGCGACCGAGGCCGGCTCGAGTAGGGCTTCCGCAGCGTCGAACATGTCGCGCCAGGTGCTCGAGGGCGAGATCTGCCGCTCGTCGAAGAGACGGCCGAGCTCGGTGTCGGTGAGCGCGCTCAACGAGACCGCCAGTGCGCGTTGTGCGGAGGTCTCGGCCACGTCATCGGGCCCTGTTGGCCCGGCCCTTTCGGACGAAATTCATGATGAGCAGAGCGATGATGAGCGCGAAGCCGACGGGAAGGGCGAACAGCGGGAGGACGACGATCAGGGGCCATGCGCCCTGGGTGAAGTCGCTGACTCCGAGCGGCTGCGCGAGGATCACGATGAAGAAGCACACGATGGACACGACGACCAGGCCGAGTGACATGAAAGTCAGGATGCGGTCGATGCGGCGGACGGGGATGTCGTCGCCCGGCGTGCTGCCACCGGAGGTGCGGGTGCTCATCGGGCTCAGCCTACTGCCTGGCGGCGGTGCCGTAGGCTGGAAGACCGGGATCCGATCGGCTCCCGTGTTCCGCCGCGCGATCCGCGCACTCATCCAGCGAGGTGTCCATGCCCACCGGCAAGGTCAGGTTCTACGACGACGAGAAGGGCTTCGGCTTCATCAGCACCGATGACGGCCAGGACGTGTTCCTGCACGCCACGGCTCTGCCCGCCGGAACCCCGGGCCCGAAGGCCGGGACCCGCCTCGAGTTCGGCGTGGCCGACGGCAAGCGCGGTCTGCAGGCGCTCTCGGTGCGCGTGCTCGACGCCCCCGTCAGCCTGTCGAAGCGCTCGCGCAAGCCCGCCGACGACATGGCGATCATCGTCGAAGACCTCGTGAAGCTGCTCGACGGCATCGGCGGCGATCTGCGTCGCGGTCGCTACCCCAACGGCCCGCACGCCCAGAAGATCGCCGCGGTCCTGCGCAAGGTCGCCGATGACTTCGAAGCCTGAGTCGGCCGCGGACGAGCGCCTGACCGGCGCCCACGATCTCGCGCTGTCCGCGTTGCGCGAGATCACCCCCGCCGACACCATCGGCCCCGCCGCCGACTACGCGCTCGAAGACGACGGTGTCGTCTCGCTGCGCTTCCACACGCGCCTCTCGGGGTACCCCGGATGGTTCTGGACCGTCAGCGTGGCGGTCGTCGAGGATTCCGAGCCGACCGCGCTCGAAGTCGAACTGCTGCCCGGCGACGGAGCGCTGCTCGCTCCCGACTGGGTGCCGTGGGCCACGCGACTCGCCGAGTACCAGGCGGCGCAGGTCGCGGCCGCCGCGACCGACGACGACCACGGTGACGACGACGATCACGACGGCGACGATCCCGACGAGGACGAAGAAGACGACGACGAGGACGACGAGGAGCCGAAGGCGCGCTTCCACGCCGGCGACCTCGACGGCGTCGACATCGACGAGCTCGACGCTCCGGCCGCTGAGGCGGACGACGAGGGCGATGACGACGATGACGATGACGATGACACCCTCGATGTCGACGACGCGGACGACGACGACCGCGACGAGGGCGACCGCAGCTACTGACCTCTGAACGACGAAGGCCGTCCCGCGCGATGCGGGACGGCCTTCGTCGTTCGTCGTTCGTGGCGTCAGGCGCCGGGCAGATTCTCGATCGTGTAGTCGATGGCCCCGATCAGGCGGCGCACGTCGTCGGGCTCGATCGAGACGAACGTCGCCACGCGCAGCTGGTTGCGGCCCAGCTTGCGGTACGGCTCGGTGTCGACGATGCCGTTCGCGCGCAGGCTCTTCGCGATCGCGCTCGCATCGATGCTGTCGTCGAAGTCGATCGTGACGACGACGGGCGAGCGGTCGGCGGCGTCGGCGACGAAGGGGGTCGCCACCGCACTGGCATCCGCCCACTCGTACAACGCGGAGGACGACTCCGCCGTGCGCGCGGCCGCCCACTCAAGGCCGCCGTTGTCGAGGATCCAGCCGAGCTGCTCGTCGAGCAGCAGCAGGGTCGCCAGGGCGGGGGTGTTGAGCGTCTGCTGCAGGCGGGAGTTGTCGACCGCGTTCTTCAGGCTGAGGAACTCGGGGATGTAGCGGTCGGATGCCGCGATCTTCTCGATGCGCTCGATCGCCGCGGGCGAGACGGCGGCGTACCAGATGCCTCCGTCGGAGCCGAGGTTCTTCTGCGGGGCGAAGTAGTAGACGTCGGCCTGGGTGACGTCGAAGTCGATGCCGCCCGCGGCGCTGGTCGCATCGATGACGGTGAGCGCACCGGCATCCGCGTTCACGCGCTGGACGGGGGCCGAGACGCCCGTCGAGGTCTCGTTGTGGGGCCAGGCGTAGACGTCGACGCCCTCGACGGCCTCGGCGACCGTGCGGGTGCCCGGCTCGGCGCGGCGCACGTCGGGCGCCTGCAGCCACGGCGCCGCGGCGGCCGAAGCGAACTTGCCGCCGAACTCGCCGAACACGAGGTTCTGGCTGCGGTTCTCGATCAGGCCGAACGCCGCGGCGTCCCAGAACGCCGTCGACCCGCCGTTGCCGAGGATGATCTCGTAGCCCTCGGGCAGGCGGAACAGCTGTGCAAGACGCGCGCGCGTGCTGGCGACGAGGTTCTTCACGGGCGCCTGACGGTGCGAGGTTCCGAGGATCGACGCCCCGCGGGTGACGAGCGCCTCGAGCTGCGCACCGCGCACCTTCGAGGGGCCGCACCCGAAGCGGCCGTCGGCGGGCAGGAGATCGGTGGGGAGTTCCACGTGCGGCATGGCACTGATTCTAGGGCGAGCCTCCGGGCCCGCCCGCGCTCATGTCGGAGGGGGTCGGTAGGCTGGGAGGACTTGCCGCGCGACATCGAGGACACCTGAATGACCGATCTGATCGACACCACCGAGATGTACCTGCGCACGATCCTCGAGCTCGAGGAGGAGAAGATCGTGCCCCTGCGGGCGCGCATCTCCGAGCGCCTGGGGCACTCCGGGCCGACGGTCTCGCAGACGGTCGGGCGCATGGAGCGCGACGGTCTGGTCGTCGTGTCGGAGGACCGCCGGCTCGAGCTCACCGACGCCGGCCGCCAGAAGGCCGTCGACGTCATGCGCAAGCACCGTCTCGCCGAGCGTCTGCTCAGCGACGTGATCGGCCTCGACTGGGCCTACGTGCACGACGAGGCCTGCCGCTGGGAGCACGTCATGAGCGAGCAGGTCGAGCGTCGCCTCGTCGAGCTGCTCGGGCACCCCACCGAGTCGCCGTACGGCAACCCCATCCCCGGACTCGACCAGCTCGGTGACGCCAGCAGCGTCACCTTCGACGACGGCGTGGTCGGCCTGGTCCGCAAACTCACCGACGCGGGCGGACCCATCTCGGGCACGGTCCGCCGGCTCGCCGAACCCGCGCAGGTCGACCCCGAGCTGCTGCAGCAGTTGAAGGCCGCGGGCGTGCTGCCCGGAGCCCACGGCGACTACCGCTTCAACGAGGGCTACGTGCTCGTGCAGATGGACGGCGTCGACGAAGGCCTCGAGCTGCCCGTCGAGGTGGCCTCGCACATCTTCCTCGTCGCCGAGGCGTGATCGGGGGCGCCCTTACCCGAGCATCCGCCGTGCACGCCTTCGGAAGCGTGACATGTTCGTTATCTTCGGGTAGCCTTCGAAGGTCCACAGGCGAGAAGCCCGCCGTCGGACCCCTCGCGGTTTTGCCTCATCGGCTCGTCGTCTGCAGAGGGTGAAGCCCGCACATCGTGCCCCATATTCGAGTGCTGACGAGCCAGCGTGACCGCCCCCGGGTGATCGCGCAGAGGCGCCGGAGGAACTTTGGCTGAAAACACCGATCCCGCTGCGGACCTACCCGAGGTCCCCGCGACCGGACCCACACGCAAGAGCACCCGTGCCGCTGCCGTCGTGCCGTCAGCGAAGCGTCCCGTGGTCACCTCGATCACCGCGGCCGCACCCGCCGCCCGCACCGCACCCGCGCGCAGCGCGTCGTCGCAGCGCCGGTTCGGCAAGCCCGTGCGCAGTGCCGTGATCCTGTCGATGGTCGCCGGCCTCGTCGCGACGGTCGCGATCCCCGCGTACGCCGCGACCATGCCGGCCGCCGAGACCGTGACGCTCCAGCAGATGTCGGCTCCCGACAACCAGTCGCTGGTCGTCGCGTCCGACTCCACCGCCGCGACGCTCGACCGCAGCAGCTACTCGGCAACCACCGCCGAAGAGATCCAGAAGAAGAAGGATCAAGAGGCCGCCGCGGCCGCCGCCGCCGAGCGCGCCCGTCAGCTGGCCGCCAACGCGTCGAAGGCGTCGAGCAGCAGCTCGTCGAGCTCCGTGTCGGTCGACCTCAACATGACCGCACCGGGCTCCGGCGAGGTGCGCTGGCCCCTCACCAGCTACAAGCTGGGCCGTGGCCTGTGGGACTCCGGCTACCACCAGGGCGTCGATCTGCTCGCGCCGCAGGGGCAGCCGATCTTCGCCGCCGCCGCCGGCGTCGTCAAGGTCTCGCAGGAGAGCTACGGCGGCTACGGCGTCGCGATCGTCATCGAGCACGTCATCAACGGCCAGAAGGTCTCGACCACCTACGGGCACATGACCTACGGCACCCGTCAGGTGCAGGCGGGTCAGACGGTCGCCGCAGGCCAGGTCATCGGCCTCGTCGGCTCGACCGGCAGCTCGACCGCCAACCACCTGCACTTCGAGGTGCACATCAACGGCTCGGTCGTCGACCCCTACGCCTGGTTGCAGCAGAACGCGGGCTGAGCCCCTCCATCACGCGAGACGGCGTGTCGGAGACGATGTTCTCCGACACGCCGTCTTCTGTTTCCCCGAGTGGCCGACCCCGGGCGTGTCGTGGTGGGTTAGCCTGTCAGCGACGTCGGAAGAACCGAAGGGAAGACCGATGAACACCAGCCCGCGCATCCGCACCATGGATGCGCTCGGGCTGCTCGTTCTTCGGCATCGTGTGTTCGGATGCCGCGGCCTCGCCGCGACTTCGAAGGCGCTGTCTGCCTAGACAGCGCCTTTTTTCATACCCCTGAGTGCCCTCCTCGTCACGAGTCGAACATCCGAGAAGCCGTCTCGGCCATTCGAGAGGAAACGGAATGCGCACACTGGTGCTGAACGCGGGCTACGAGCCCCTCGCGGTCGTGTCGTTCAAGCGAGCCCTCGTGCTCGTGATGAACGAGAAGGCCACCGTCGTCGAACGCATCGAGGAGGACCCCGTCTGGGCGGCCGCCGGCGAGTACGACCGCCCGGCCGTGATCATCCTCACCCGCTACGTGCGGGTTCCGGGAGCCCGTCGCGTCCCCGTCACACGCCGCGGCGTGCTGCGGCGCGACGCGCACCGGTGCGGATACTGCGGCAAGGCGGCATCGACCATCGACCACGTCATGCCCCGCTCGCGCGGCGGCAAGGACACGTGGGAGAACCTCGTGGCGTGCTGCCTGGCCTGCAACAACATCAAGGGCGACCGCACCCCGCAAGAGATGCGGTGGGAGCTCCGGCTCGTTCCGGCGCCCCCGCACGGCTCTTCGTGGACCGTTCGCGGCGTCGACAAGAGCGACCCGCGGTGGGAGCCGTACCTGGCGTTGGCGGCCTGACCACGGCATCCGGGATCATCCCCTCCCCGAACGCTCAGGCGTGCAGGGGAGCGAGGTCTTGCAGACCGGTCACGCGCAGGAGATCGAGGCGGTCGGCATCCGGAGTGCCCGGGGCCACCGTGTAGACCACGACGCGCAGGTCGCTGCCCGGCACGCTGAGCACGTCGCAGTCGACCTCGATCTCGCCGACCGCCGTGCGCACGCGTTTGCGGCTGCTGCGGTGCTCGGCGATGTGGGCGGAATCCCACCGGCGCTCGAACTCCGGGGAGTCGCGGCGCAGGCGCGCGACGAGGTCGACGAGCGATCGGTCGGCGGGATATCGACCGAGCGCCGAGCGCAGATCGGCCACGAGGTCGCGGGCGAACTCCTCGTCGTGCACGGCATCCCACGCGATCCCCTCGTGGCCCTGGGTGAAGTGACGCCAGACGACGTTGCGCTCGAGCCCGGTGCGCCGGAGGGGATCGCCGTCGAACGCGGCCCAGAGGGCGTTCCACAGCAGGAGGTCGTGCGCGGCGGTGAAGACCGCGAGGGGCACGTCGGTGAGGCGGTCGACCAGCCGCTGGACGCCCGGGGTGATGTGCCGGGGCACGAGGCCGCGCGGGGGAGGGGCGCTGCCGGCGACCCGGAACAGGTGGTCGCGTTCGGCTGCTGTGAGCCGCAGCGCCGTCGCGAGGGCGCCGAGCATCTGCCCCGACGGATGGGTCGCCCGCCCCTGCTCGAGCCGCACGACGTAGTCCACGCTCACCCCGGCGAGGGCCGCGAGCTCCTCGCGGCGCAGGCCCTGCGTGCGGCGCCCGGGTCCGGCGGGGAGGCCGACCTCCTCGGGCCGGACGCGCTCGCGCCACGACCGCAGCACGCTGGCGAACTCGCTCATCCCTCCATCATGGTCCCGTGCGCGCCGGGGATCCTGGTACCGGTGGACCCCCCGTCGTCCCGTACCTGGGGCGGCCGCGACGGTGGGCGCAGGATGAGGTCATGACGACGACACTCATCACCGGAGCAAACCGCAGCCTGGGCCTGGAGACCGCCCGGCGCCTCATCGACGCCGGCCACACGGTCTACGCCGGCATGCGCGACCTCGCCACGGGCGACGACGTCCGGGCGCTCGGCGCTCACGCCGTGCAGCTCGACGTGACCGACCAGGCGAGCGTGGATGCCGCGTTCGCCACCCTTCCCGCCCTCGACGTGCTCGTGAACAACGCGGGCGTGCTCGGCACCTCCCACGGCGTCGACGACCTCGACGTCGCGGCGATGACCGAGGTGTTCGACACGAACGTGATGGCCGTGGTGCGCCTGACCCAGGCGGCCCTGCCGTTGCTGCGCCGCTCGGCGAACCCGGTCATCGTCAACGTGGCGTCCGGAGTCGGGTTCACCCGGTGGCTGACGACGCCGGGGCACGACGAGTTCGGCGTCCCGTCGATTCCCTACGCGGCGTCGAAGGCCGCCGTGATCGCCCTGACGGTGCAGTACGCCAAGAACCTGCCCGAGATGCGGGTGAACGCCTCCGACCCGGGCTATACGGCGACGGCGTTCAACGGATTCGGCGGTCACCAGACGATCACCGAAGGGACGGATGCCACCGTCGCCCTGGCCCTGATCGATCGCGACGGTCCGAGCGGGGAGTTCCACGACCGCACCGGGCGGATCGCGTACTGAGGGCACGCGGGGTGCCGGGCGGGTGCGACCCCCGCTCGGGGCCGATGTCGGAGGTCGATCGTATCTTCGAGCCACAGGGATTGAGGCGATAGAACAGATGTTCTAACCTGTGGGAGTGAGGGCGATCATGCGAGACCAGGTACAGGCCGTACCCGACATCCATGCGCTGCGCGATCGCCTCGAGCGCATGCAGGGGCGGCGCATGGACGCCCCGGTACTGCCGACCCATCCCGCGTTCACCTCGCTGCTGCCCGGCGGAGGGCTCCGGTCGGGGTCGGCGTACTCCCTCGCCCGCTCGGCGTCGCTGCTCTTGGCGCTCATGGCGCGCCCCTCGCAGGACGGCGCCTGGTGCGGGGTCATCGGCATGCCCGAGCTCGGCGCCGAGGCGGCGGAGAAGTACGGGCTCGACCTCGATCGGCTCGTGTTCATCCCCGACCCCGGGCCGCGCTGGCTCGCGGTGACGGCGACGATCACCGAGGTGCTGCCGGTCGTCGCCGTCCGGCCCCCGGCCGGCTCCTCCGCCGCACGCGGGGGCGCTGAGACCACGCGCCTGGCCGCGCGTCTGCGCGATCGCGGGTCGGTGCTGCTCGTGCAGGGGGAGTGGCCCCAGGCCGAGGCGGTCATCGACGTCGCCGACCCCCGGTGGTCGGGTCTCGGGCAGGGCCACGGATACCTGGCGGGTCGTGAGCTGACGGTGTCGGTGAGCAGCCGCCGTTCGCCGAACGCGCGGCGGGCCCGCATGCTGCTCCCCGCCGCCGACGGATCGATCGAACTGCTGGGCGCCCCCGCCGAGCGGCTCGTCTCGCGCGAACGCGACGCCTTCCGTGCGCGGGCGGTCGGCTGATGCAGGCGCCCACGCGCAGCCTGGTGCTGTGGTTCCCCGACTGGCCCATCACGGCGTTCGCGCACGAGGCCACCACCCCGCCGAAACCGGATGCCGCGGTGGCGGTGTTCGCCAACAACCTCGTCGTCGCCTGCTCGTGGGCCGCCCGCGCACAGGGCGTGCGCCGCGGGCAGAAGCGTCGCGACGCCCAGGCGCTGTGCCCGACGTTGCAGGTGGTGGCGGCCGATCCCGTCCGCGATGCGCGGGCGTTCGCCCCCGTCGTCGCGCGGATCGAAGAGCGGGCGCCCGGCGTGCAGATCGTGCGGCCCGGTCTGTGCGCGCTGCGGTCCCGAGGGCCGGCGCGGTACTATGGCGGCGAGGCCGAGGCGGCGCGCATGTTCATCCGCCTGCTCGACGACGAGGGGTTCTCCGGGGTGCGGGCGAGCGTGGCCGACGGCGTGTTCACGGCCGAGCACGCGGCCCGGTCCGCCGCCGCGGACGACCCGGTGCGCATCGTCGCGCCCGGAGATGCGGGGGTGTTCCTCGCGCCCCTGTCGATCGCCACGCTCGACGACGACGAATTCGGCAGCCTCCTCTCGCGTCTGGGCGTGCACACGCTGGGCGCTCTCGCGGCCCTGCCCGTCGAGCGGGTGCGTGAGCGCTTCGGTGAACGCGGCGTGCGGTTGCACGCCCTGGCCGCGGGGCTCGACTCCCAACCGGTGCAGCCGCGCACGCCCCCGCCCGAGCTGCACCGCGAGGTGGCGTTCGAACCCCCGCTCGAGCTCGCCGACCAGATCGCGTTCGGCATGCGCGTCGCGGCCGAAGAGTTCATCGCGCAGTTGGGAGCGCACGATCTGGTCTGCACCGAACTGCGGGTCGTGCTCACGGGCGAGCGAGGCGAGCGCAGCGAACGCGTATGGCTGCACCCCGGGTCGTTCGACGCCGCCGGTGTCGTCGATCGCGTGCGCTGGCAGTTGGCCGAAGACGCCCAGGGCATCTTCGGCAGCGGGGTGGCCGGGGTGCACATCGAGCCCGAAGCCGTCGACGCCGCCGCCCATCACGCCAAGGGGCTGTTCGGCGCCGGCCCCGACGAGCGCGTGCACCACGCCCTCTCGCGTGTACAGGCCATGCTCGGCCACCGCGGGGTGGTGACCCCCGTCATCGGCGGCGGGCGCTGGCTCGCCGAGCGTCAGGTGCTCGTGCCGTGGGGCGACAGGGCGATCACCGCGAAAGACCGCGCCCGGCCGTGGCCCGGCAGCCTCCCCGACCCCCTGCCGGCCGTCGTCTACCCCGAACCCCGACCGGTCGGCGTCACCGACATCGCCGGCGCCTCCGTCACGGTGGGCGAGCGCGACGTGCTCAGCGCTCCGCCGGCGGTGCTCGAGACCGCCGGGCAACGCCGCCGCATCAGCGAGTGGGCAGGTCCGTGGCCCATCAGCGAACGCGGGTGGGACCCCCTGCGCGCGCGGCGCGCCCACCGCTTCCAGGTGGTCGACGCCGATGGCGGCGCGTGGCTGCTGGTCGTCGAAGAGGGCGAGTGGCGAGCGGAGGGGCGTTATGACTGAGGGTCGATCCGTCCCGGCCGTCACGCCTGTCGCGCCCGGGTGCACGCGCGGGGCAGGGGTGCGCTGATGGGCTGGAACAACCCCCCGGTGAAGTGGTCGGAGCTCGAGCGCATGCTCAGCGACGCCCGACGCCCGACCGGCACGCCGACCAACGGCGACGGCGGAGACAGCCCGGCCTGGTCGCACAAGCGCGGCGCCTACGTGCCGCCGTCGATCGAGCGCCCCGCCGACGCCGTTCCGTACGCCGAGTTGCACGCGCACTCGTCGTACTCGTTCCTCGACGGCGCCTCCTCGCCCGAAGAACTCGTCGAAGAGGCCGAGCGCCTCGGCCTGCACGCGCTCGCCCTCACTGATCACGACGGCTTCTACGGGATCGTCCGCTTCGCCGAGGCGGCCGAGGCCCGAGCGGTCAAGACGGTGTTCGGGGCGGAACTCTCCCTCGGGCTCACCGGCCCGCAGAACGGCGAGGCCGACCCCGAAGGATCCCACCTGCTCGTGCTCGCCCGTCGAGAAGAGGGGTATCACCGCCTGGCCGCCGCGATCACCCACGCGCAACTCACCGGTGCCGAGAAGGGGCGTCCCGTCTACGACCTCGAAGACCTCGCCGCGCGCGCCGGCGGGCCGGAGGATTCGCAGTGGGCGGTGCTCACCGGATGCCGCAAGGGCGCGGTGCGCCTGGCGCTGGCATCCGAGGGCCCCACCGGTGCCGCCCGCGAGCTCGACACCCTGGTGCGGTTGTTCGGCCCCGGGTCGGTCTACGTCGAGCTCATGGACCAGGGCGACCCGCTCGATTCGCGTCGCAACGACGTGCTGGCCGCGCTCGCCGCAGAGAGAGGGCTCCCGACGCTCGCGACGAACAATGTGCACTACGCGGCCCCGCAGAAGCAGCTGCTCGCCGCAGCGGTGGCCGCGGTACGGGCGAATCGGGGCCTCGATGAACTCGACGGGTGGCTTCCCTCGCACGCGGGCGCGCATCTGCGCTCGGGGGTCGAGATGGCGGCGCGCTTCGCCCGGTATCCGGGGGCGGTGGCGCGGACGGTGACGCTCGCCGACGAGATCGCCTTCCCGCTGCGTCGGGCCAAGCCCGCACTGCCGAAGCAGAAGGTGCCCGAGGGGCACACGCCCATGTCGTGGCTGCGTCATCTGGTGTGGGAGGCCGTGCCCCGCAAGTACCCGAACCTGTCCGACGACGATCGACGGCGCATCGAGCGCGAGCTCGAGGTCATCGAGATGAAGGACTTCCCGGGCTACTTCCTCATCGTCTACGGCATCGTGGCCGAAGCGCGACGGCGCGGCATCCTGTGCCAGGGCCGCGGCTCGGCGGCCAACAGCGCCGTCTGCTACCTGCTCGACATCACCGCCGTCGACTCGATCTTCTACAAGCTGCCGTTCGAACGGTTCCTGTCGAGCCTGCGCGACGAGGAGCCCGACATCGACGTCGACTTCGACTCCGACCGTCGCGAAGAGATCATCCAGTGGGTCTACGGCGAGTACGGACGCGAGCGGGCGGCACAGGTCGCGAACGTCATCCAGTACCGCCCCAAGAACGCGGTGCGCGACATGGCGCGCGCGCTCGGGCACTCCCCGGGCCAGCAAGACGCCTGGTCGAAGCAGGTCGAGCGCTGGGGCGCGACGCTCGAGTCGGGAGCCGACCACGACATCCCCGACCAGGTCATCGAGTTCGCCTCCGAACTGCTCAAGGCCCCCCGACATCTCGGCATCCATTCCGGGGGCATGGTGCTGACCGATCGTCCGGTGGGCGAGGTCGTGCCCATCGAGCACGCCCGCATGGAGAACCGCACGGTGATCCAGTGGGACAAAGACGACGCCGCGTGGATGGGGCTGGTGAAGTTCGACCTGCTGGGGTTGGGCATGCTCGCGGCGCTGCAGTACTGCTTCGACCTGATCCGCGACGCCACGGGCGAGTCCTGGGAGCTGTCGACACTGCCGAAGGAAGAGAAGGCGGTGTACGACATGCTCTGCCGGGCGGACTCGATCGGGGTGTTCCAGGTGGAGTCCCGCGCCCAGATGGGGTTGCTGCCGCGCCTGCAGCCGCGAAAGTTCTACGACCTGGTCGTGCAGATCGCGCTCATCCGCCCCGGGCCCATCCAGGGTGGGGCCGTGCACCCGTTCGTGCGGCGCAAGCTCGGACAAGAACCCATCACCTACGTGCACCCCAAGCTCGAACCGGTGCTCGCGCGCACGATGGGCGTGCCGGTGTTCCAGGAGCAGCTCATGCAGATGGCCGTCGCCATCGGCAACTGCTCGGCCGAAGACGCCGACCTGCTGCGGCGGGCGATGGGGTCCAAGCGCGGGCTCGAGCGCATCGACTCCCTGCGCGAGACGCTCTACGCCGGCATGGCCGAGAACGGCCTGGTCGGGCAGGTCGCCGACGAGCTGTACGCCAAGATCCAGGCGTTCGCGAACTTCGGTTTCGCGGAGTCGCACTCGCTGTCGTTCGCTCTGCTCGTGTACGCCAGTTCGTGGATCAAGCTGCACTATCCAGCGGCCTTCCTCGCGGGACTCCTGCGCGCCCAGCCCATGGGCTTCTACTCGCCGGCGACGCTCACCGCCGACGCACGTCGACACGGCGTGGTCGTGCGCCGCCCCGACCTGCTGCGTTCGGGGGTCGAGGCGACGCTCGAGGCCGTCGACGGGGTGGAGGCGAGCGCGGGGGCGAACGCTCGCACGGGGGTGCGGTTCGAGGCGGAACCGGATGCCGCGACGAGAGCGGCGTCGGAGGGGATCAGCGGTACCGCCGCCCGCAGCCGGCCCGCACCGACCGGGCTCGACGCGTGCGCGCACGCGGAGCAGCCACCCACCGGGGAGTTCGATCCGTCGGAACCCGATGAGACGCTCGCGCACCGGCGGGACGGCGGATTCACCGTGCGCCTCGGACTCGCGGGGGTCACCGGCATCGGCGCCAAGGTGGCCCAGCGCATCGTCGCCGAGCGCGAGCGAAACGGCGCGTACCGCGACCTGCGCGACCTCGTGCGGCGCACGGGGCTGGTCACCGCCCAACTCGAGGCCCTCGCCACGGCGGGCGCTTTCGAGAGCCTCGGGCACACGCGTCGCGAGGCGATCTGGCTGTCGGGTTCGGCGGCGCTGGACCGCCCCGAGTTCTTGCCCGACTCCCTCGTGGCCGTGCAGCCTCCGCTGTTCACCGACCCGTCGAGCTACGAGATCCTCGCGTCCGACCTCTGGGCGACAGGGCTCTCCGCCGACGACCATCCGATGACGCATTTCCGTTCGGCCCTCGATGCGCGCGGAGTGCTCACCTCCCGCGAACTGCGCACCTTCGAGACCGATCGTCGCATCGAGGTGGCCGGGCTCGTCACTCATCGTCAGCGGCCGGCCACGGCATCCGGGATCACCTTCCTCAACCTCGAAGACGAGCACGGGCTCATGAACATCATCTGCTCGGTCGGGGTGTGGAACAGGTACCGCCGCGTGGCGCGCGAGTCGCCCGCCCTGATCGTGCGGGGAATGCTCGAGCGCTCGGTCGAGGGGGTGACGAACGTGGTGGCCGACGGATTCACCGATCTGCGCGTCGGTGTCGCCCACGCCTCGCGCGACTTCCGGTGACGTCGGAGGGCGTCACTAGACTCGGGCCCACCGTGGTTCGTTCCGACCAGACAGGGGAAACGACATGACCGACACTTCCACTCCGCCCGACGGCTGGTACCCCGACCCCGCCGGCGGCGGCGGGCTGCGCCGCTGGAACGGCACCTCCTGGACCGACGAGGTGCGCTCCGCCGACGGCGCGTCGAGCGCCTCGACGGAGGGGGCGGATGCCGCCGCGCACGACGACCGCGCGGATGCGGCCGTCGCCGGCGATGTTGCCGGGCACGATGCTGTCGGGCGCGATGCAGCCGGTTACGACGCCGCCGGTCACGATGCAGCCGGCGATGTCGCCGGGCACGATGCTGTCGGTCACGATGCAGCCGGCTATGTCGCCGAGCACGACGCAGCCGGGCATGACGCCGCCGGTCACGACGCAGCCGGCGATGTCGCCGAGCGCGGTCCTGTCGAACACGATGCTGTCGGCGACGACGCCCTCGGTCACGACGACGCGGGCGGCCACGATGCCGCTGGACACGACGCGGTCGGCGCTGCTGCCGGTCTCGACGCCGCCGCATACGGCGCTGGCGGTCACGACGACCACTCCGTGGCGGCGGACTCCCACGACTCGGATGCCGACAGGGTGAACCCGGATCCGCTCGGCTCGGTCGACCGTCAGGCGTCCGTCGAGGCGCCGGGCGAGACGGGTGCGCACGAGTCGGCTCAGACGCACGGCTCGAGCGGTTCTGCTGCGGCGGCCGCCGCCGCAGGCGCGGTGGGCGGAGTTGCCGCAGCGGGAGTCGCTTCGGCCCACGGCTCCTCCACGGACTCCGGCGCAGCGTCCGGCTCGGGCGCCGCACCCGGATACGGCGCGGCTGCCGGCTCGGGGGCGACTCCGGGGTACGGCGCGACGCCGACCTCCGCCCCCGCCTACGGCTCGACCCCCGCATACCGCTCCGCACCCGGATACCCGAACGCCCCTGCCTACCCCGCCTCGACGCCCGCCGGGTACGACGCCGCCCCGCGCCGCGACATCAAGACCAACACCGTCTGGATCTGGCTGATCGTCGCGCTCCCCTTGGTGAGCGTCCTCAGCCTGTTCCTCTTCGACTGGGGGTCGTACATCCGCGACTCGGTCTACGCCGACCTGGCCTCCGGAGGCATGGGTGGTCCGTCGATGGCGGGCTCGCTCGTGACGATCGTGGCGAGTGTCGTGAGCCTCGTCCTCGCCGCCTTGACCGTGCTGTTCGCCTTCCTCGACTGGCGTCAGCTGCGCGCGCGGGGCGTGGACCGTCCGTTCCACTGGGCCTGGAGCTTCACGGTCCTCGCCATCGGCACCGGGCTCGTCTACATCATCGGTCGAGGCGTCGTGCTGCGTCGTCGCACCGGATCGGGGCTCGCGCCCGTGTGGGCGGCCATCGCGGTCACCGTCGTCACGCTCATCATCGGCAGCGTGTGGCTCGTCATGATCCTGGGCCAGGTGTTCGCGGTCATTCAGGAGCTGCAATACATGTACGGCTACTGACCCGCCACGCACCCGGGGCCGGACTCGTCGAAAGGCGGGCCCGGCCTCGCTTGCGTCTGAACCCGGTCTCGGTGCCGTGCGGCCCCACGCGCGCCACTTCGCCGCACGGCGGACCGGCCCCGGTCGCGTACCGGGCGGGCTCAGCCCGACAGCCCCGTCTGCCCCGCCCGCGCTGCCAGCACCGCATCGAGCAGAGCGTGCGCCGTGTCGTCCTTCGACCCGGCCACCTCGGCGGCCACGGTTCCGTCACGGTCGACGATCACCAGGGCGTTCTGCGTCGATTCGAAACCCTGCGTCCACCCGACCGCGTTCGCGGCCAACAGGTCGACGCCCTTGCGTGCGGCCTTCGCCCGGGCACGATCGAGCAGTTCGCCATCACTGCCGACGGTCTCCGCGGCGAACGCGACGATCGTCTGCCCCGCGCGGCGGTTCGCGACCAGCCCTGCCACGACGTCGCGGTTCTCGCGCAGCTCGAGGGTCAGAGCGCCGGGGGAGTCCTGCTTGCGCAACTTGGTGTCCGACACCGACGCGACGGAGTAGTCCGCGACCGCGGCCGCCATGACGATGACGTCGGCGTCGGGGGCAGCGGCATCCATCGCCCGTCCGAGCTCGTCGGCCGTACCGACACCGACGACCTCGATGCCCGGTCCGGGCCGCACGACGCCATCGAGATGAGCGGCGACGAGGGTCACGCGCGCCCCGCGCTCGGCGGCGGCGTGGGCGATCGCCACGCCCTGGCGACCACTCGACCGATTGCCGAGGAAACGCACGGGATCGATGGGCTCGCGAGTGCCGCCCGCGCTCACGACGACCGCCAGACCCTCGAGGTCGCCCGACCGCGCGACGAGGGCGAGGGCGGCCGAGGCGATCTCTTCGGGCTCCGACATGCGACCCGGACCCGAGTCGCCTCCCGTGAGCACGCCGTCGGCGGGCCCCACGACGTGGACGCCCCGCGCACGCAGCACCTCCATGTTGTGCACGGTCGCCGGATGCCGCCACATCTCGGTGTGCATCGCCGGCGCCACCACGACGGGAGCGGTCGTCGCCAGCAGCGTCGTGCCGAGAAGGTCGGATGCCAATCCCGCCGCCATCGACGCCAGGGTGTTCGCGGTCGCGGGGGCGACGATGACGAGGTCGGCCGATTGGCCGAGCGACACGTGCCGCACCTTCGCGACGTCGTCGTGCACCGAGGTGGTCACGGGATTGCGGCTCAGCGCCTCCCACGTCGGCAGCCCGACGAAGCGCAGCGCATCGGAGGTGGGGACCACGTGCACATCGTGCCCGGCCTTCACCAACAGCCGCACGAGGCTCACGGTCTTGTAGGCGGCGATTCCCCCGGTGACTCCGACGACGACGAACATCGCCCCAGTCTCCCAGGTCGTGCACGCGGCCGGTGGCGCGTCACCAGAACAGGAGATGTCACGGAAACAGGCTGATAGAGCCGATCGTCCTGTTCCGGTGACTCCTCCTGTTCTCGTGACGTTGCGGGTGGCGTGAGCGGCGACGCACGAGGGGCGGCGCTCACGTCTGAGGCTCAAGCGCGAACGGCCCCGCCCCTCCGCCCGCGAGTAGCGTTGACGGAATGTGCACGGTCGTGATCGACGTCCCCGACCGCGCGGGTGAGCCCGTGCGTCTCCTCGCCGTCCGCGACGAGGACCGCGACCGTCCGTGGCGCGGCCTCGGCGCCTGGTGGCCCGAGCGTCCCGGCGTGCTCGGCGTGCGCGACGACCGCGCCGGCGGCGCCTGGCTGGCCGTCGACCCCGACGCCGGGCGACTCGCGGTGCTCCTGAACCGCGAAGACCTCTCGGCCCGCCGCGACGACGAGGTGATGAGCCGGGGGAGCATCCCCCTCGATGCGGTCGGCGCCGGCATCCCGGACGCTCCTCGCACGCGCGGCTTCAACCTCGTCGAGGTCGACGCTGACGGTGCGCACCTCGTCGAGTGGGACGGCCTTATCGCGCGACGAACGACCCTCGCCCCCGGGACCCACATGATCGCCCACCACGCGGTCGACGACCCTGGCACCCCGCGCATCGCGCGCTGGCTCGAGGCGTTCCGCGATGCGGGCCTCGCCGAGGGATCGGAATGGTGGATGCCGTGGCTCGACGTCGTCGAGGCCTCCACCGTCGATCCGTCGGCATCGGTGCTGCGCCGCGACGAGCACGACGGGCACGTGCTCGAGTCGCTGTTGGTGTGCGCGGCGACGATCGGTCCGGCCGGCGTCGAGCTGAGCCAGGCGACCCCCGCCGAGCCGGGGACCTGGGACGACGGTCTCATCGAGGGCCTGCGGCACGGCATCCGCCCGCTCTCTTCCGACGACGCGGGCGCCGGATCGCGTGCGACGGCCTCGCCCCGCACCGCGCAGTAGGCTGGAAAAGCCCCGCCTCCGTAGCTCAGGGGATAGAGCGCCGCACTCCTAACGCGGGCGTCGCAGGTTCGAATCCTGTCGGGGGCACCGTTTTTCCTCGCCGCGCGCGGGTGCTCGTCGCCGGCGTCGTCTGCGCGGTCGCGCCGCGGGAGGAGATCCGATCGGCGGAGGATCTCGCGGGACGGGTAGGTCCTCCTGTGCCCGGTCATCCTCCGCCGCCCGAACTGCCCCCACGGGCCGCCGCGCGGGCGCCGGGGACGTGCCGCGGTCGGATGAGCGCGCGTGTCGATCACGACGGCCGCCCCCGCGTCATCTCTCGGACCCGCCCGTTGCCTCCTCCCGCTCCGTCGTGGCATGATTACTGAACGATCGGTCGGAAAACCTCGCAGGTGAGGTGGACGGGCCCCGCCAGAGTCGGCGGGGGAGAGGAAGACGATGGCGGACGCGTTTCTCATCGGCGGTGCGCGCACCCCGGTCGGGCGGTACGGCGGGGCTCTGGCCTCCGTTCGTCCCGACGATCTCGCGGCCCTCGTCGTCGCCGAGGCGGTGGTCCGCGCGGGCGTTCCCGGCGAGGCGATCGACGAAGTGATCCTCGGTGCCGCCAACCAGGCCGGGGAGGACAACCGCAACGTCGCCCGCATGGCCGTGCTGCTCGCGGGGCTGCCCGACAGCATTCCCGGTCTCACCGTCAACCGCCTCTGCGCCTCGGGCATGAGCGCGATCGCGCTCGCCGCGCAGGCCGTGCGCGCGGGGGACGCCGACCTCGTCGTGGCCGGCGGCGTCGAGTCGATGACCCGCGCGCCCTGGGTGCAGGCGAAGCCCGAGAAGGCGTGGGCGAAGCCCGGGGCGTCCTTCGACACATCGATCGGCTGGCGTTTCACCAACCCGCGTCTCGTCGCGCGCGAGAAGGCCACGTTCTCGATGCCCGAGACGGCCGAAGAGGTCGCTCGCCTCGAGGGGATCTCGCGGGCGGATGCCGACGCCTTCGCCCTGCGCAGCCACGAGCGCGCGATCGCCGCCCAGGATGCCGGTCGTTTCGCCGACGAGATCGTCGCCGTCGACACCGGTCGAGGCATCGTCGACACCGATGAAGGGCCGCGCCGCGACACCTCGATCGAGGCGCTCGCGCGGCTCAAGCCGGTCGTGAAAGACGGCGAGGTCGTCACCGCGGGCAACTCCAGCTCGCTCAACGACGGGGCCTCGGCCCTCGTGGTCGCAAGCGCCGCCGCCGTCGAGCGGTACGGACTCCGGCCGCGCGCGCGGATCGTTGCGCACGCCGCCGCGGCTCTCGCTCCCGAGGTCATGGGGCTCGGCCCCGTGCCGGCGACCGAGAAGGCTCTCGCGAAGGCCGGGCTGTCGGCATCCGACCTCGACGCCGTCGAACTCAATGAGGCGTTCGCCTCGCAGTCACTCGCGTGCGTGCGGCGCCTCGGACTCGACCCCGAGATCGTCAACGCCGACGGCGGGGCGATCGCGCTCGGGCATCCGCTGGGCTCGAGCGGCTCGCGGCTCATCGTGACGCTGCTCGGGCGCCTCGAACGCGAGAGCGCGCGGTACGGCCTCGCGACGATGTGCGTCGGCGTCGGCCAGGGCACCGCGATGATCGTGGAGCGGATCGATGGCTGAGCCGCGCACGTCGGCCCAGGTCCCTGAGCCCACCCAGGTCCCTGAGCCTGTCGAAGGGACCGGTACCCGCGAAGCCCGGGGGCCGGGGGCTTCGACAGGCTCAGCCACCGGCGCGCCGGGTTCAGCCACCTCCGTCACGCCGGCCCCTGAGCCCACCCAGGTCCCTGAGCCCACCCAGGTCCCTGAGCCTGTCGAAGGGACCGGTACCCGCGAAGCCCGGGGGCCGGGGGCTTCGACAGGCTCAGCCACCGGCGCACGCGGCTCAGCCACCGGCGCGCCGGGGTCAGCGCGCCTCCGCATCGAGACCGCCGACGACCGCGTCGTCGCGACCCTCGACCGCCCCGAGGTGCGCAACGCGATCGACCAGGCCATGGTCGACGAGCTGCACGCCCTGTGCGCCGAGCTCGAGGCGAACCCGCGCACCCTGATCGTCACCGGCGCGGACGGGATCTTCGCCGCGGGTGCCGACATCGCCCAGCTGCGCGAGCGCACGGGAGACGACGCGCGACGCGGCATCAATGCGACCGTGTTCGATCGCATCCGGCACCTCCCGATGCCCGTGATCGCCGCGGTCGACGGCTTCGCTCTCGGCGGGGGAGCCGAACTCGCGTACGCGGCCGACATCCGCCTCGGCACCCCTCGCGTGCGCTTCGGCAACCCCGAGCCGGGCCTCGGCATCATCGCCGCCGCCGGTGCGTCGTGGCGTCTGCCCGAGATCGTCGGCCACGCCCGCGCGAGCGAGCTGCTGCTCACCGCGCGCGTCATCGACGCCGACGAGGCCCTCTCCTGGGGGCTGCTGTCGAGCGTCCACGAGCCCGACGAGCTGCTGCCCGCCGC
This sequence comes from Microbacterium algihabitans, assembly GCF_032464975.1. Taxonomy (NCBI): domain Bacteria; kingdom Bacillati; phylum Actinomycetota; class Actinomycetes; order Micrococcales; family Microbacteriaceae; genus Microbacterium; species Microbacterium algihabitans. The sequence goes on along the minus strand of NZ_JAWDIU010000006.1, from coordinate 184,324 downwards.
GCACGCAGTCGCCGACCGCATCGCGGCGAACGCCGTACGCGCGACGATCCTCACCAAGCGCGCGCTGCTCGCGCCCCGCGCCGACCACCCCGCGATCGACGGCGAGCTGCAGGCCGAGCTCTTCGACAGCGCCGACAAGCGCGCCCGCATGACCGCGTTCCTCGAGAGGAAGAAGAAGTGACCCTTCCCGAGACCACGTCTCGCACCCGTGCCGCCGCCGCGCCCGCCGGAGCCACGGCATCCGTCCCCGCCGTCGTCGGCGTGCTCGGCGGAGGCCGCATGGGTGCCGGCATCGCGCACGCGTTCCTGCTCGCCGGAGCCCGCGTGCACGTCGTCGAGCGCGACGAGGCCGCCGCCGCCCAGGCCCGTGAGCGCGTCGAGACCGCCCTGACCCGCTCGGCCGAGCGCGGAACGCAGATCCCGGATGCCGACACCCTCACCACCGGCCTCGATACCGCCGCGTTCGCCGAGGCGGGCCTCGTGATCGAGGCCGTGCCCGAGGATCGCGCCCTCAAACTTGACGCCCTCGCGCGGATCGAGGGGGCTGTGCAGGACGACGCGGTCGTGGCATCCAACACCTCCTCCATCTCGATCGACGCGCTCGCCGCTTCGCTCGCCCGGCCCGACCGGTTCCTCGGGCTGCACTTCTTCAACCCCGTACCCGCCTCGGCCCTCGTCGAGGTGGTGACCGGCGAGCGCACCGCCGCCGCGGTGGTCACGCGGGCGACGCAGTGGGTCGAGGCGATCGGCAAGACCGCCGTCGTCGTGCGCGATGCGCCGGGCTTCGCGTCGAGCCGTCTGGGGGTCGCGCTCGGGCTCGAGGCGATCCGCATGCTCGAGGAGGGCGTCGCCACCGCCCACGACATCGACACGGCGATGGAGCTGGGCTACCGGCATCCGATGGGGCCCCTGCGCACCACCGACATCGTCGGGCTCGACGTGCGTCTGGGCATCGCCGAAGAACTCGAGCGCGCGTTCGGCGCACGCTTCACCCCGCCCGCTTTGCTGCGCGACCTCGTCGCCCGGGGGCACCTGGGCCGCAAAACCGGTCGTGGATTCTACGAATGGAGCGCCTGATGACCTTCCTCCCCAGCTACGTGAACGGCGCCTGGTGGGCCCCCGACGGCGACCCCGACGCGGCGATCGTGCGCGACGCCTCGACGGGCGATGAGATCGTGCGCGTCAGCACGCACGGGCTCGATCTCGCGGGAGCCGTCGCCTTCGCACGCGAGACGGGGCAGAAGAGCCTCGGCGCGCTGACCTTCCACCAGCGCGCGATGGTGCTGAAGGACCTCGCGATCGCGCTGAACGAGCGCCGCGAAGAGCTGTACACGCTCTCGGAGCGCTCCGGCTCGACCCGCCGAGACTCGCTCAGCGACATCGACGGCGGCATCGGCGTGCTGTTCACCTTCTCGTCGAAGGCGCGGCGCGAGCTGCCCGCCGGGAAGGTCGTGCTCGACGGACCGATCGAGTCCCTGTCGAAGGACGGCTCTTTCCTCGGCCGGCACGTCTACACGCGCCTGCCGGGCGTCGCGGTGCAGATCAACGCCTTCAACTTCCCGATGTGGGGTGCTCTCGAGAAGTTCGCGCCGGCGTTCCTCGCCGGGCTCCCCACGATCGTCAAGCCCGCGACCCCGACGGCGTACGTCGCCGAGGCGTGGGTGCGCATGGTCGTCGAGACCGGTCTGCTGCCCGAGGGCTCGCTGCAGCTGGTGAGCGGGAGCGTCCCGGGCCTGTTCGACCTGCTCGATCTCGGCGACACGGTCGGATTCACCGGCAGCGCCTCGACCGCCGAGCGCCTGCGCGCCCAGGCGAAGCCCGGCGTGCGGTTCACGAGCGAGACCGACTCGATCAACGCCTCGATCCTCGGCCCCGACGCCACCCCCGGCACCCCCGAGTTCGACGCGTACGTCAAGCAACTGCTCGTCGAGCTCACGACCAAGGCGGGTCAGAAGTGCACTGCGATCCGCCGCGCGATCGTGCCGACGGGCATGACGGATGCCGTGGCCCAGGCCCTGCGCGACAAGATCGCCGAGCGCGTGGTCATCGGCGACCCGCGCGCCGAGGGCGTGACGATGGGACCGGTCGTGTCCCTCGAGCAGCGCGACGAGGTGCTGCGCCAGGTTCGCGCCCTGACCGATGCCGGTGGGCGCTTCGTGGTGGGAGCCACGGAGGCGCCCGAGGGAGCTCCCGCCGACGGCGCGTTCCTGCAGCCGATGCTGCTCGCCTTCGCGGATGCCGCGACCCCGGCCGTCAACGACATCGAGGCGTTCGGCCCGGTTGCGAGCATCGTCGAGTACGCCGACGTCGCCGAAGCCGCGACCATCGTGGGCCGCGGTGGGGGCTCGCTCGTCACGAGCGTCGCCACCCACGACCCCGACGTCGCGACCGAGCTGCTCACCCGCATGGGCGCGATGAACGGCCGCGTGCTCTTCCTCGACCGCGACGACGCCCGCACCTCGACCGGACACGGCGCCCCCGTGCCGCACCTCGTGCACGGCGGACCCGGTCGTGCCGGCGGCGGCGAGGAGCTCGGCGGCATCCGCTCGGTGCTCCACTCCATGCAGCGCACCGCGATCCAGGGCTCTCCCCGCATGCTCACCGCGTTGACCGGGGTATGGCATCCGGGAGCCGAGACCGACTCCGCCGGGACGCATCCGTTTCGCAAGCCCCTCTCGGACCTTCGAATCGGGGATGCCGTCGAATCGGCCGAACGCGAAGTCACCCTCGACGACATCGAGGTGTTCGCGAACTTCACCGGCGACACGTTCTACGCCCACATGGACGAGGAGTCGGCCGCGGCGAACCCCTTCTTCCCGGGGCGCGTCGCGCACGGCTACCTGCTCGTGTCGTGGGCGGCAGGGCTCTTCGTCGACCCGGCACCCGGCCCGGTGCTCGCCAACTCGGGGCTCGAGAACCTGCGTTTCGTCACCCCGGTCTCACCCGGGGATCGCATCCGCGTCGCCCTGACGGCGAAGCAGATCACCCCGCGCGAGACCGACGAGTACGGCGAGGTGCGGTGGGATGCCGTGATCCGCAACCAGAACGACGAGATCGTCGCGCAGTACGACGTGCTCACGCTCGTGGCCAAGACGTGGGCTCCCGTGGCGGTGCCGGCATGACCCTGCGGCCGATGATGCGCAACGACAACGCCTCCCGCATGCTCGGCATGGTCGTCGAGCACGACGCGCCAGGGGAGTCCCGCGTGTCGATGACCGTGCGCGACGACATGCTCAACGGTTTCGCCATCACCCACGGCGGGCTCGTCTTCACCCTCGCCGACACCGCGTTCGCGATCGCGTGCAACGAAGACGAGCGGGTCACGGTCGCCGGTGGCGCTGACATTACGTTCTTGAAGTCGACCACCGCGGGGCAGACGCTCACCGCGACCGCCGCCCGCCGCGCGCGCAGCGGGCGCACGGGCCTGTACGACATCCGCGTGACCGATGAGACGGGCGACCTCGTCGCCGAGGTGCGCGGCCGCAGCATCACGACGGATCGCCGGCCGCCGGCGCCGATGGCTGAGCCTGTCGACGCCGCGGGCGTTCAGCGTGGCCCGGTCCCTTCGACAGGCTCAGGGACCTCGGTTTCGCGCGGGAGCGAGGCGGCGCCGATGGCTGAGCCTGTCGAAGCCGCGGGCGTTCAGCGTGGCCCGGTCCCTTCGACAGGCTCAGGGACCTCGGTTTCGCGCGGGAGCGAGGCGGCGCCGGTGGCTGAGCCTGTCGAAGCCCCCGGCCCCCGCGCACTGCACGACCCCGCCCCCGAGCGCGACGAGGCGCTCACGACCACGGAGGTGTCCCGATGACCCTGACCGCCGCATCGCGCCCCGACTTCCTGGCATCCGTCGATCCGACCGCGATCCCGCTCGAGAGCCTGCGCGCTCTGCAGCTCGAGCGGCTGCAGTGGACCGTGCGCCACGCCTACGAGAACGTCGCGCTCTATCGACGGAAGTTCGACGAGGCCGGGGTCGGCCCCGACGACATCCGCAGCCTCGACGACATCCGCCTGCTGCCCTTCACGACCAAGGCCGATCTGCGCGAGACCTACCCCTTCGGCATGTTCGCGGTGCCGATGGCCGACGTCCGCCGCATCCACGCCTCGTCGGGCACGACCGGGCGCCCCACCGTCGTCGGCTACACCGCGGGTGACCTCGACCGGTGGGCCGATCTCGTCGCGCGTTCGCTGAGCGCCGCCGGCATCCGTGCCGGGGATCGCGTGCACAACGCCTACGGCTACGGCCTGTTCACCGGCGGCCTCGGAGCCCACGCGGGCATCGAGCGCCTCGGCGCGACCGTGATCCCGATGTCGGGCGGGCAGACCGCGCGACAGGCGCAGCTCATCCAGGACTTCGAGCCGGATGCCATCCTGTGCACGCCCAGCTACCTCCTGACGATCGCCGACGCCCTCGAGGCGTCCGGCGTCGACCCGCGCTCGACCTCGCTGAAGGTCGCGGTGCTCGGCGCGGAGCCGTGGACGAACGAGATGCGCCACGAGATCGAGCGTCGCCTCGACCTCGTCGCGGTCGACATCTACGGCCTGAGCGAGGTGATGGGCCCGGGCGTGGCATCCGAGAGCGCCCTCACCAAGGACGGTCCGCACATCTGGGAAGACCACTTCCTCCCCGAGACGATCGACGGCGAGAGCGGAGAGCCCGTCGGCGACGGCGAGCTGGGCGAGCTGGTGTTCACCTCGCTCACGAAAGAGGCGTTCCCGGTCATCCGCTACCGCACCCGCGACCTCACCCGGCTGCAGCCCGGCTCGGCGTTCCCGGCGATGCGGCGCATCGAGAAGATCACCGGCCGCAACGACGACATGATCATCCTGCGCGGTGTGAACCTCTTCCCGACGCAGATCGAGGAGATCGTGCTGGGCATCGAGAAGCTCACTCCGCACTTCGTGCTCGAGCTGCGTCGAGAAGGACGAATGGATGCCATGACCGTGCGCATCGAGCGGCATCCGGCCCTCGACCGCGAGGTGTGCGAGGCCGCCGGCGTCGTGCTGCAGCAGCGCATCAAGGTGCTGATCGGCACGACCGTCGGCGTGCGCGTCGAGGAACCGGGCGTGCTGCCCCGCAGCGAGGGCAAGTACAAGCGGGTGTACGACCTGCGCTGAGGGCCGGGGCGCGCCGGCCGGGCGGGTCGGGCGGGATGCGCCGCGCCTCTCGCGCACAACGCAGGAAATCGGGGAGGCCCCGCCCGAGTCGCCCGCCGGATTGAGGGGATCGGGTTCGCCGCGCCGCCGGTTCTCCTGCGTTGCGGCCCGGCCCGCGGTGTGGCCCGGCCCGCGGTGTGGCCCGGCCCGCGGTGTGGCCCGGCCCGCGGTGTGGCCCGGCCCGCGATGCGGCCTCGCCCGCGGTGTGGCCCGGCCCGCGGTGTGGCCCGGCCCGCGGTGTGGCCCGGCCCGCGATGCGGCCTCCCCGACGCGGCTCGACGAAGGGGCCTCGCGCCCGCGCGTCGAGGACGCACCGCTTCGTCGAGGACGCACCCGTCGGGCTTCAATCGGGTGCGTCCTCGACGACCGCGTGCGGTTTCGCCGATGCGGCGGGGGCCGCGTGGCGCCTCAGGCCCCCGCGCGCGCGAGGGGCGTGTCGTCGAGACCGGCGATCAGGTCGCGGAGGCTGTCGAAGACGCTCTCGGCCCCGGCATCCGTCAGCTCTTCCCGCGAGAAGCCGCCGGTTCGTACCGCGATCGTGGGGACGGATGCCTTCGAGGCGGCGATCGCATCCCAGGGGGAGTCGCCGATCATGACGCCGTGGGCGCCCGAGACGCGCGCGAGCGCGGTCTGCACCAGATCCGGCGCGGGCTTGCTGGCCTCCACGTCGTCGGACGTCGTCCACGCGTCCGCGAGCTCGCGCGCGTCGAGCAGATCGAGGAAGTGCTCGACGTGGTCCTTCTTGCCCGAGCTCGCCAGCACGACGCGGAAGCCCCGCTCTTTGACGGCCAGCAGCAGGTCGTGCGCGCCGTCGAACGGGCGGACCTCGTCGATCATGGGGGAGATCTCCTGGCTCCAGGCATCGCGCAGGGCATCGCCGTGCTCGCGCTCGACGGCGTCGCCCACGAGTGCGGGGACGAGCTGGTCGCCGCCCTTGCCGATCGAGCGGTGAATCCGCCAGACCGGCAGGACGAGGTCGAAGCGCCGGAACGCGCGGTACCACGCGAGTGCGTGCTGGTAGTTGGTGTCGACGAGGGTGCCGTCGACGTCGAAGATCGCAGTGTCGGCCATGACCCCACTCCATCCGGTCGGAGATCGAGGGTCACGGCCGTTGCGGCTTATGCGCACCCCGGCTACACTTTTACTGAACGATCGGTCTGTAAAAGGAGTCGACGATGACGATGACCGCCCCCACGACGGAGGCCCTCGACGGCGAGGCGATGTTCGACGCCCTGATCGAGGCCGACGGACGCATCGAGCCGCGCGACTGGATGCCCGACGGCTACCGGCGCACGCTCATCCGCCAGATCTCGCAGCACGCGCACTCCGAGATCATCGGCATGCAGCCCGAGGGGGCGTGGATCACCCGGGCCCCGAGCCTCAAGCGCAAGTCGATCCTGCTCGCGAAGGTGCAGGACGAGGCCGGGCACGGTCTGTACCTGTACTCCGCCGCGCAGACGCTCGGCATCACGCGCGACGAGATGACGCAGCAGCTGGTCGACGGCACGGCGCGGTACTCGTCGATCTTCAACTACCCGACCCCGACGTGGGCCGACATGGGCGCGATCGGCTGGCTCGTCGACGGCGCCGCGATCTGCAACCAGGTGCCTCTGTGCCGTGCGTCCTACGGACCCTACGGCCGCGCGATGGTGCGCATCTGCAAGGAGGAGTCGTTCCACCAGCGCCAGGGGTTCGAGATCCTGCTGACGCTCATGCAGGGCACCGACGAGCAGCGGAAGATGGCTCAGGATGCCGTGGACCGGTGGTACTGGCCGAGCCTGATGATGTTCGGACCCCCCGATGACGACTCGCCCAACTCGGCGCAGTCGATGGCGTGGAACATCAAGCGCTTCAGCAACGACGACCTGCGCCAGCGCTTCGTCTCGATGCTCGTGCCGCAGGCCGCGGTGCTGGGCGTGACCCTGCCCGACCCCGAGCTGCGCTTCAACGACGAGACGGGCCAGTACGACATGGGCGAGATCGACTGGACCGAGTTCCAGGAGGTTCTCGCGGGTCGGGGACCGCTCAACCGCCAGCGCCTGCAGAACCGTCGCGCCGCGCACGAAGAGGGTGCGTGGGTGCGAGAGGCCGCGGCGGCGTATGCCGCCAAGAAGAGCGCCGCCCGCACCGAGACGGCGGCCGCCTGATGGCCACCCCCGGCGGCAGCCCCGCCGAGACCTGGCCCCTGTGGGAGGTCTTCGTGCGCGCGAACCGCGGTCTGAGCCATGTGCACGTCGGCTCCCTCCACGCGCCCGACGCCGAGCTCGCGGTGCGCAACGCCCGCGACCTCTACACCCGTCGCGGCGAGGGCGTCTCGGTGTGGGTCGTGCCCTCGGATGCCGTGACCACGAGCGACCCGGGAGCCAAGGGCGCGTTCTTCGAGTCGCCCGCGGGCAAGAACTACCGGCACGCGGTGTACTACACCGCGTCAGAGGGGGTGCCGCACCTGTGAGCACCTCGACCGATCACGGCGCAGCGCCGGCGGCGGAGGCGATCGCGGGAGACCGGTCCCTTCGACAGGCTCAGGGACCTGATGCGGCGACGGTGGCTGAGCCCGACGCGGGGGACCGGTCCCTTCGACAGGCTCAGGGACCTGCGGTGAGCGACGCCCACGACCCGCACGGCGACGTCTCGCTCGACGTGCGCGAGCTCTCGGCCGAGTTGGCCGGGGGAGAAGACCGCGCGACCGACCCCGACGTCGCCGCCTACGCCCTGCGCCTCGGCGACGACGCCCTGATCCTGTCGCAGAACCTCTGCGGCTGGATCGCCCGTGCCCCCGAGCTCGAGGAAGACGTCGCCCTCGGCAACATCGCCCTCGACCTGCTCGGTCACGCCCGCTCGCTGCTGCGTTACGCGGGGTCGTACGACGGCCGCAGCGAAGACGACCTCGCCTACTGGCGCGACGAGCCCGAGTTCCGCAGCGTCTGGCTGTTCGAGCTCCCGAACGGCGACTTCGCGCACACGATCGCCCGTCAGCTCCTGGCATCCGCGTATCTGCTCGAGCTGTACCGCGACCTCGCGGCATCCGCCGATCCGGTGATCTCCGCCGTCGCGGCGAAGGCCGAGAAAGAGGTGGACTACCACCGCGACCACGCGGTGCAGTGGACGCTGCGTCTCGCCGGCGGCACCGACGAGTCGCGTCAGCGCTTCCTCGTCGCCCTCGACGACGTGTGGCCCTATCTCGACGAGCTGTTCCGCGACGAGCCGCTGCACGACCGTCTCGAGGCGATCGCGGTGCGCCCGTCGTCGCTGCGCGGTCGCGTCGACGACGTGCTCGCCGTCGTCCTGGCCGAAGAGGACGTGCCCGTCCCCTCGATTCCTGGCTCCTCCGCGGGGGGTCGTCGCGGCGCCCACCACCCCTCGTTCGGGCCGTTGCTCGCCGAGATGCAGGTGCTGGCCCGCCGGCATCCGGGGGCGACGTGGTGACCGCGGCCCTCGAGCACGCGCGGGAGGTCGTCGCGGCCGTCGTCGACCCCGAGGTGCCGGTGCTCACGATCGACGACCTCGGCGTGCTCCGCGACGTGCGCCTCGACGGCGACACGGTGACCGTCACGATCACCCCGACCTACTCGGGCTGCCCCGCGGTCGACGCGATCCGCGATGACATCGTGCTCGCGCTCACCGCGGCCGGCTTCGACAACGCGGTGGTGAAGACGACGCTCACCCCCGCGTGGACGACCGACTGGATGAGCGACGACGGCAAGCGCAAGCTCACCGAGTACGGCATCGCCCCGCCGACCGGCCGCGCGCCCGCGGGACCCATCCGCGTGACGCTCAGCGTCGCGTGCCCCCGCTGCGGTTCGTTGAACACCCGCGAGGTCTCGCGCTTCGGCTCCACCTCGTGCAAGTCGCACTGGGAGTGCCGCGCGTGCCTCGAGCCCTTCGATCACTTCAAGGCCCTCTGATGACGATGACGGATGCCGTGAACCCGGCAGCCACTCCCGGAACCCCGCGCGCCCGCGCCCGCTTCCACACCCTGCGTGTCGCCGACGTGCGCCCGCTCACCCCGACCGCGATCGAGGTGACCTTCGCGGTGCCCGACGACCTCGCTGACGCGTTCGACTACGCGCCCGGGCAGTACGTCGCGCTCCGTGCCCGTGTCGACGGCGAGGAGCTGCGCCGCTCGTACTCGATCTGCCGACCGCCGGCGCGCGGCTCGATCAGCGTGGGCATCAAGCGCGACCCCGACGGGCGCTTCTCGACGTGGGCGCACGAGGGCCTGCGCCCCGGCGACGAGGTCGACGTGATGAGCCCCCAGGGCACCTTCGTTTCGAAGGCCTCGACCGCGACGGGCCACGTCGTCGCGATCGCCGCAGGCTCGGGCATCACGCCGATCATGGCGCTCGCCGCCGACGTGCTCGAGCGGTCCGCCGACAGTCGCATGACCATCGTCTACGCCAACCGGTCGTCGACCGACGTGATGTTCGTCGACGAACTCGCCGACCTCAAGGACCGCTACCCGTCGCGCCTCACGCTGCACCACGTGCTGTCTCGCGAGCAGCGCGCGGCGCCGGTGTTCTCGGGGCGCATCGACGACGAGCGGCTGCGGCTGATCCTCTCGCGCCTCATCGATCCGGCATCCGTCGAGGAGTGGTTCCTGTGCGGGCCGTTCGCCCTCGTCGAGCTGTGCCGACAGGTGCTCGCCGAGGTCGGCGTGCCGCGCGAGCGCGTGCGCTTCGAGCTGTTCACCGCGGGCGAGGGCGATGCCCCCGCGCAGACCGGGGGAGCACGCCTGGTGCGCGTGCGCCAGGACGAACCGGTCCGCCGCATCGACTTCACGCTCGACGGGCAGTCGGCTTCGGTCGACAGCCCGGTCGCCGCGAACGAGACGATCCTCGCCGCAGCACTGCGCGTCCGACCCGACGTGCCGTTCGCGTGCGCGGGAGGCGTGTGCGGAACCTGTCGCGCCCGCGTGATCGAGGGCGCCGTGTCGATGACCGAGAACTACGCCCTCGAGCCCGATGAGATCGAACGCGGGTACGTGCTCACCTGTCAGTCGCACCCGAGCACCGACGCCGTCCGCGTCGACTACGACGGGTGAGCGCGATGATCGACTACCGCTTCGACGAGGGCGTCGCCGAGATCGTGCTGAACGCGCCTGCTCGGCGCAACGCCCTCGGACTCGACGACCTGCACGAGCTCGCCGCCGCGTACGACCGCGCCGAGGCCGACGGCGCCCGCGCCGTGCTGCTGCGCGGAGAGGGACCGTCGTTCTGCGCCGGCCGCGACATTTCGGGCGTCGATCCCGCGACCGACGACGTCGCCGGTTACCTCGACGACACGCTCACCCCGCTGCTGCGACGCATGGCGATGTTCCCCGCACCGACCTTCGCCGTCGCGCACGGCGCGTGCCTCGGCGTGGGAGTCGGCCTGCTGATCGCCACCGACGTCGTCTACGTCGCCGACACCGCCAAGCTCGGCTCGCCCTTCGCCGCCCTCGGGGCGACCCTCGACTCGGGCGGTCATGCGCTGTTCGCCGAGCGCCTCGGCATCCATGCGACCCTCGACCTCATCTACACCGGGCGCCTGATGTCGGGCGACGAGGCGGTGCGCGCGGGGCTGTTCTCCCGGGTCTTCCCGGCCGACGAGGTGACGGATGCCACGGCGCTGGCCGCCCGTACGGCGGCGGCGGGTCCGACGGCGGCGTTCCGCGCGAGCAAGCGCATCGTGGCGGCGGTGCGCGACGAGCGCCTCGGGCTGTGGGAGGCGATGGCCCTGGAGAACCGCGCGCAGGCCGCCCTGGCCGCCACGGCGGACTACCGCGAGGGGTTCGCCGCGTTCCAGGCGAAGCGTCGACCGGAGTTCACCGGCCGCTGAGCACGCGATCCGACCCCCGCGTGCGCGAATCGTCCGCGGGCCGCGGCGGCATCGCTGATTGAATCGGACCATGCCGCGCATCGACGATGATGACGAACTCTCCGCCCTCCGCCGACGGGCCTACGCCCCCGGGGCGGACATCTCCGCCGACCCGGCGGCGCTGCGCCGACTCATCGAACTCGAAAGCCGCGACGTCGCCGACGACCCCGCTCCGCCCGTGCCGGAGGCCGCCGACGAGCCGAGCGGGCCGAGCGATGCGGGGGAGCCGCCCGTGGCATCCGACCCGCCGCGTCGGAGGTTCCGGATGCCGCGCCTGCGGCATTCCACGACGATCCTGCTGACCGCGGCCGCCCTGGTCGTCGTGTGCGCGGCGACGGCGCTCGTGCTGGTGCAGCGCGTGCAAACCGACCCGCTGCAGGTCGGGGCGACGCAGATCGCGCGTCTCGCCGCCGATCCGGACTTCGACGTTCCGGCATCGTTGACACGGGGCGTCACGAGCGCGGTGACGGCATACGAAGAGTTCGAGGGCTTTCGCGTCATCACCTATGCCCCGTTCGAGGCCGACGAGAACGCAGCCCGATGCATGACGGTGTGGCAGCCCGAGCTGCTCGAGGTCTCCAACGGTGGATTCTCCTACGACGGGCGCCTGTTCCTGGATTCGTGCGGAGCGGGGATCTTCCCGGCCGAGGGAGTGCTGCAGCTCACCGAGGACTCCGCCGAGATCCGGGCGACCGATCTGCCTCCCGGCACCGCCCTGCAGTTCGTCTACGACGCCCCGAACGACGAGGTCGTGGTCTTCCGGGGCTGAGGTAACGGCATCCGCCCCGTTTCTCGTGCGATCGCCGCGCCCTGCGCCGCTCGCGGCCCGCACGCATCGCGAGACTTCATCTCGCCGACAACTCCGTTGCAGCCTGACGCGGGGATGTCAGCGAGTTGCAGTCTCGGGCACTCTGGGGACACTCGCGGCCCCGGGACGGATCCGCCGAACGTAAGAGCACCTCGACGGGATACCCCCGCACACGACGATGCCCCGGCGCGCGGCCGGGGCATCGATCGGAAGCGTCAGCGCGTCAGGCGGCGTTGGTCACCGCGAACTGCACCGAGCCCTGCTCGGGGTCGACCTGCGCGTCGAGCACGCGGTCGTCGAGCACCGCTGCGGCGTCGCTGTCGAGGAAGACGCGCGCTCCGCCGTTCTCGACGACGGCGTCGCCGGTGGCGGGGGCGTCGACGACGCTCAGCTTGAACTGCGACTCGGGGGAACCGGCGCCCTCGATCCGGATGCCGCTGTGCGGGGCGTCGGGGATCTGGGCGGTGATGGTCTTGACGGCGGTCGTGGCCTCTTCGGTGAGCGTCAGCATGGGCGACTCTCTTTCTCTGATCGACGACAGGAGTCAGCCACGATGCCGAGAATCCGCGCGGCTCTCAACCTCAAACGGTCATTGCCAGGGCTTTCTCACCGGCCGTCCAGGCGTCAGGGGAGCAGTCCCGCGCGGCGTGCGCGGGTGACCGCGGCGTGCCGCGTCGAGGCGTCGAGCTTGGCCATCGCCGAGGCGAGGTACGACTTCACGGTGGTCTCGCGCAGCTGCAAGGTGGTCGCGATCTCGCCGTTAGTCGACCCGACCGCCGCGCACGCGAGCACGTCGATCTCGCGGCGCGAGAGGTGCACGTCGGGGTCGGGTGTGGTCACGGGGGTGTCGCCGGTGAGGGCGGCGAGCCGGCCCTCGACGTCTTCGAGGCGGCGGCGCACGCTGTCGTCGCCGACAGTGGCGGCGATGCTGCGCAGTTGGGCGTAGCTCTCGCGGATCTCTTCCCGCGCTCCGGCGCTGAGCCCGCCCTCGGGGGTGGGCGCCGACTGCAGGCGGCGCTCGACCTCGGCGCGCACGCGCAGTTCGGTGCCGAGCTCTCCGGCGACGTCGAACGCGGGGCGCGCTTCGACCTCGCCGACCGGCGCCTGGGCCCACGAGCCGCAGTAGAGCACGCCGCGCGCGGTGCCGCCCACGAGCACGGGCACGGCGAAGAGGGTCGCGATGCCCTCGCCGAGGATGGCGCGGTCGTAGTCGTGGGTGATCGAGCGCGAGGTGCGGTAGTCGAGCGTCATGCGGGGGCGTCGCTCGACGAGCGCTCGTCCGCCGAGACCCCGCGAGGCGTGCACGACGAGCCCCTCGATGCTGCGCGTGCGGGCGCCGACGATGCTCGACACGTGCACGGCGCCGTCGTGCTCGAGGCCGCCGAAGGCGACGGGGAAATGCGTGCGTCGGGCGAGTTCGACGACCGCGTGCGACACGAGCGTCGCATCGTCTCGAAGTGCGGAGGGTGCAGCCACGCACTACCTACTTCCGGGGGTGACGGCTTCATCGCCGCGTTTCGTAGCGTCGACTGTATCACCGGGAAAGCTGACGCCGACCCGGACTTTTCCCCGATCGGCGCAGCGTTGCGCCGGACGCATGAGGCAAGGAGGCCACATGACGGATCGTCGGATCGACGACGCGCACACCAGCGGCGTCGACTACATCGCGGTCGAGGAGTCCGCCCCGTTCCGGGAGCTGAAGCGGCGGCAACGCAGCTTCGTCTTCCCGCTCGCGGTGGCGTTCCTCGTCTGGTACTTCGTCTACGTTCTGCTGTCGTCGTTCGCGCCGGAGTTCATGGCGCAGCCGGTCAGCGGCGCCATCACCGTCGGGCTGCTCTTCGGGCTCGGCCAGTTCGTGACCACGTTCGCCATCACCATGGGCTACGTCGCGTACGCCAACCGCCGCCTCGACCCGGGTGCCGAGCAGCTGCGCTCCGAGCTCGAGCGCGCTGAGGAGGGTCGCTCGTGAACGACGTGCTCGCCTCCATCGATGCGGCCGTGCAGACGGTCGAGAACAACCCGGTGCTGAACATCTCGATCTTCGGTGCGTTCGTCGCCGTGACGCTGTTCATCGTGATCCGGGCCAGCCGCAACAGCAAGACGGCGGCCGACTACTACGCGGCGGGCCGGTCGTTCACGGGACCGCAGAACGGCTTCGCGATCGCGGGCGACTACCTCTCGGCGGCGTCGTTCCTCGGCATCGTCGGGGCGATCGCGATCAACGGCTACGACGGCTTCCTCTACTCGATCGGCTTCCTGGTGGCGTGGCTGGTGGCTCTGCTGCTCGTGGCCGAGCTCATGCGCAACACCGGCAAGTTCACGATGGCCGACGTGCTGTCGTTCCGGCTCAAGGAGCGCCCGGTGCGGATGGCCGCGGCCATCACGACCCTCGCGGTGTGCTTCTTCTATCTGCTCGCGCAGATGGCGGGCGCCGGCGGACTGGTGTCGTTGCTGCTCGGCATCACCGAGCGGGTGGGGCAGTCGATCGTCGTGGCCGTCGTCGGCATCCTGATGATCGTGTACGTGCTCATCGGCGGCATGAAGGGCACCACGTGGGTGCAGATCGTCAAGGCGTTCCTGCTCATCGGCGGCGCGGTCGTCATGACGGTGTGGGTGCTCGCGATCAACGGCTTCAGCCTCAACACCCTGCTCGAGAGCGCCGTCGCCGCCTCGCCCAAGGGTGACGCCGTATTGGCTCCGGGTCTGCAGTACGGCAAGAACCCGTGGGACTTCATCTCGCTCGCGCTCGCCCTCGTACTCGGCACCGCGGGTCTTCCGCACGTGCTGATGCGCTTCTACACGGTGCCCACCGCGAAGGAGGCCCGTCGCTCGGTGGTGTGGGCGATCTGGCTGATCGGCCTCTTCTACATCCTCACCCTCGTGCTCGGTTACGGCGCGGGTGCCCTCGTGGGCTCGGAGGCCATCCTCGCGGCGCCCGGCGGCGTCAACGCCGCAGCCCCCCTCCTCGCCTTCGCGCTCGGCGGTCCGCTGCTGCTCGGCTTCATCTCGGCGGTCGCGTTCGCGACGATCCTGGCGGTGGTCGCGGGTCTCACGATCACCGCGGCCGCGTCGTTCGCCCACGACATCTACGCGAACGTCGTCAAGAAGGGCGACGTCCCGCCCGACGGAGAGGTCAAGGTGGCGCGGCGCACGGTGATCGTGATCGGCGTGCTCGCGATCCTGGGCGGTATCGGCGTGCAGGGGCAGAACGTGGCCTTCCTGGTCGCCCTCGCCTTCGCCGTCGCGGCTTCGGCGAACCTGCCGACGATCCTCTTCTCGCTGTTCTGGCGTCGGTTCACCACGCGTGGTGCGGTGTGGAGCATGTACGGCGGGCTGGGCTCGGCTCTGCTGCTGATCTTCCTCTCGCCGGTGTTCTGGGGGACCCCCACGAGCGTGTTCGTCAACACGGGAGTGGCGATCTGGCCGTTGAACAACCCGGGCATCGTCTCGATCCCGCTCGGGTTCTTCCTCGGCTGGCTCGGGTCGGTGACCTCGCGCGTCGCGGAGGATCGGCGCAAGGCCGCCGAGATGGACGTGCGCTCCCTCACCGGCTTCGGAGCGGAGAAGGCCTCGAACCACTAGCGGCTCGCTGCGGTCGCCCGGCGCCCGGTCCTCGCTTCGGAGGGGCCGGGCGTCGGCGCGCGCAGAGGCGGGGGTCGTCGGCATCCGTCCCTCTCCTCCCACGGCGCGTCCTCGGGAGAATCGGAGAGGCCCAGGCGCTCACACGGAGGCGCGGTCCGCCTCAGAGACGGGGAGGGACCCGCCCAGCAGCGCCTCGGCCTCCAGCGTCAGCAGGAACCGCTTCACCTCGGGGTGACCGCCGTACTCGCCGATCGATCCATCGGAGCGCACGACGCGGTGCACCGGCACGACGATCGAGAACGGGCTCGACGCGCACGCGGTGCCCACGGCGCGGGCGGCGCGATCGACGCCGGCCATCCGCGCGACCTCACCGTACGACGCCACCTCGCCATAGGGGATCTCGCACGTCGCCTCGAGCGCCGCCCGGGTGAACCCGCGCACGAGGCGGAAGTCGAGCGGCACGTCGAACTCCCGGCGCGCGCCGTCGAAGTACTCATCGAGCTGCGCCACGAGCGACGCCCCCACTGCGGAATCCGGCTCGGCCATGACCCCCAGTCGATGGGCGATGCTCTCGCGGGCGAGGTCGAGACCGTCGTGCGCGACGTCGAGGCGCACGAGGGCGTCGTCGACGAACGTGAGCAGGACCGGCCCCACCGGGCTGTCGTAATCGGTGCTGGTGACTCTGTTCATGCGCTCATCCTCACGACCGCGTCGATCTCGTGCTGCGGCGGATGCCGGGAATGGGGACGATCCGCTCGACTCGCCGCCTGTGGAGGAAGCGCCGATCGCGCGGCGTGTCGTCTATTCCCGCGAAACTCGCCCCCGCTGCGCGGGATCCCGCATCGACCGGCTTAGTCTGGCAGGTGTGTGGCGAGCTGAGGACGGGACCGTGATCGGTACCGACGGAGACGAATCGACGTCCGTCGATCCGGGTGAGCTGCGACTGTCGGAACCCGGCATCGTCGTTCGTCACGTCGCCGACCCCGAACGCGACCGCATCAGGGCCGAGGCCGCGGTGCTCGGCGGGCGCTCGACGCTGCTGCGGTTCGACGACGCGCGCGACGCCGGCATCGACATCACCAAGGCGCACCCGGGCTCGCTCCCGCAGTTCATCACGGGTCGCGCCACCATGCTCAGCAACCTCTTCCGCGACGAGGTCGCCCTGCGCACGGCGCGGATGGCCGCAGAACGCATCACCGCCAAGAACGTCGAACTGCGCACCGCGCGCGGCCTCGAGCCCGTGCACCTGGCCGTGGGCCTGTCGGCGTGGAAGATCGGGGGAGTGGAGTGGTCGGCCCCCGTGCTGCTGCGTCCGCTCGCCATCCGCCGCCACCACGGCGACTTCGAGCTCAAGCTGCACGGCGCGTTCGTGATGAACCCCGAGCTCGCGCGTGCGTTCCGCACCCACCTCGGCATCCAGATCGACAGCGCGGCCCTCGCCGGTCTCGCCTACGACCAGGGCGTATTCAAGCCGCAGCCGGTGATCGACCACATCCGTCGCCTGACGACGCACGTGCCGACCTTCGTCGTGCATCCCCGCCTGATCATCTCGTCGTTCGCCGACGTCGGTTCGGGCATGGCGCGCGACACGCACGACCTCGACGACACGCTGTTGAACGCCCTCGCCGGTCACGCCGACGACCGCGCGCGCATCACCGTGCGCCGCGCCGAGCCGGCCGTCGTCGGGCCCGACGAGCGCGCGCCCGCCGCCGACACCCTCCTCCTCGACGCCGACGCCGAGCAGGAGCGCGTCCTCGCGCGCATCTCCGCCGGCCACTCCCTCGCGGTCCACACGCTCCCCGGCACGGGCGGCACGCAGACGGTCATCAACGCGATCGGCCAGCTCGTGCACGACAACAAGCGCGTGCTCGTCGTCAGTGCGCGTCGGTCGACGCTCGACGGCATCCGGCACCGCCTCGCCGGCGTCGGTCTCACCGGACTCGCCGTCTCGCCGCACCACGTTCGCCGCGATCTCATCCGCGCGATCGGCCGCAACGAGAAGGCCGAGCAGCCCAAGGTCGCCGAGATCGACGACGCGCTGGTGCGCCTGCGCACCGTGCTGCGCGACTACCGCTCGGCGGTGACCGAGCCGCACCTGGCCCTGGGCGTCTCGGCGCTCGACGTGCTGCGCGAGCTCACCAAGCTGGCATCCGTCTCTCCGCCTCCCTCGACCGCGGCGCGCTTCGACGTGGCCACGCTCGAGCGTCTGTCGGGTCGCCGCGACGCGGCCGCGCGGGCTCTGGCGATGGCCGCACGACTGGGCGAGTTCCGCTTCGGCCCCGACGACTCTCCCTGGTACGGCGTCAGCTTCACCCGCACCGAAGACGCGCGGGTCGCGCACGACCTGGCCGGCAAGCTCCACTCCTCCGACGTGCCGCGTCTCATCGAGCGCGGATACGAGCTCATCGCGCAGACGCGCATGCGCCCGTTCCAGACCGTGTCGGAGCTGGGTTCGTACCTCAAACTGCTGCAGGGCATCCGCGAGTCGCTCGACCGCTTCAGCCCCAGCGTGTTCGAGCGCCCCATCGGCGAACTGATCGACGCGCACTCGCCGCGCCGCGACGGCTCCGCGATGAGCGGTCCGAACCGTCGTCGCCTCAAGCGCCTGTCGAAGGAGTACGTGCGCCCGGGCGTGCACGTGCCCGACATGTACGAGGCGCTCATGCGCATCCAGCAGCAGCGCACCGAGTGGCACCGCCTCGTCGAGGCCGGCGTCGCCCCCGAGGTGCCCCTCGGCCTCGCCGACGTGCACGTGGCGTGGCAGCGCACCGACGCCCTGCTCGGAGAGCTCGATCAGATCCTCGGTCGACAGGGCTCGGAGCGTCTGGCGACCCTTCCCGTGCAGCGCCTGGTGCGCACGCTCGCGGGCCTCGCCGCCGAATCGGAGTTCTTCGACAACCTCGTCGAGCGCGCGCAGCTGCGTTCCGAACTCGCCCGCCTCGGCCTCGAGCAGCTCCTCGTCGAGCTGTCGGTGCGCCACGTCCCCGAAGAGCGGGTCGGCGCCGAGCTCGAGTTCGCGTGGTGGCAGTCGGCTCTCGAGCACCTGCTGCGCAGCGATCGCGCCCTGCTCGGCGCGAACACCAGCGTCGTCGACCGTCTCGAGCGCGACTTCCGTCTCGTCGACGAGGCGCACGCAGCGGCGGCGGGTCCGCTTCTCGCGGCGCAGCTCGCGACCCAGTGGCGCATCGGCATCGTCGATCATGCCGACGAGGCCACGGCCCTCAAGCACGCGCTGAAAGACGGCCTGCACACCGCGCAGGAGATCTCGGATGCCGCGCCCACCCTGCTGCGCACGCTCGCGCCGGTGTGGTTGGCGTCGCCCTACGAGGTGCCCGACGTGCCGTGGGATCTGGCCTTCGATGTCGTGATCATCGCGGATGCCGCGGCCCTGTGCCTCGCCGAGGCCACTCCGGCCCTGCGTCGGGCGCGTCAGGTGGTGCTCTTCGGCGACCCGGTCGTGCAGAAGCCGACCCCGTTCCGCGTGAGCGCGGCGATCGCTCCCACTCTCGACGACGAAGACGGCGTCGAAGGCGACGAGGTGCCGTTCGACGACCGGTCGGTGTTCGAGCGCGTGGCCGAGCTGCTGCCGGTCGAGACCCTCACCCGCAGCTACCGAGCCGGGGGAGAAGACCTCTCGCAGCTCGTCAACGACGCCTTCTACGGCGGCGAGATCGTGTCGCTGCCGTGGGCGGGTTCGTACCTCGGACGAGGCAGCCTGAGCGTCGACTACGTCGAGGGCGGAGTCGGCGCGCCCGACCCGGTCAGCGGTGCGGTCGAGAGCCCCGACGCCGAGGTCGCCCGCGTGGTGACCCTCGTGATCGAGCACGCCGTCAACCGCGCCTCCGAGTCGCTCATGGTCGTCACCGCCAGCCGCAAGCACGCCGAGCGCGTGCGCGCCTCGGTCGTCGCGGCGCTGGCCGGGCGGTCCGACATCGCCGAGTTCGTCTCGCGCGACGCGGCGGAGCCCTTCGCGGTGCTCACGCTCGAAGAGTCGGTGGCCGAGAGCCGCGACCGCGTCGTCTTCTCGCTCGGTTTCGGCCTGACCCGTCACGGGCGCGTGCTGAGCGACTTCGGCGACCTGTCGACGCCCGACGGCGAGCGGCTGCTCACGGTCGGTATGACCCGTGCTCGTCGCTCGATGGTGATCGTGTCGTCGATCCGGCCCTCCGCCTTCGACGACGGACGCCTCGAGCACGGAGCCGCGACGCTCATGGGCATCCTCGGCAACGTCGCCGCGCGCGGACGCGAGAGCCGCCTCGAAGACCTCGCCGACCCCCTCACCCGCGCGCTCGCGCGCGAGCTGCGGCAGCTCGGCGTCGAGGTCGACGTGGACTACCGCGGACTGCTGCCGCTGGTCGCGCGCTACCAGGGCAAGGCCGTCGTCGCCGAGAGCGACCCCGAGACGATCGGCGAGTCTCTGCGCGAGACGCTGCGTCTGCGCCCGCAGATTCTGCGGCGACTCGGGTGGCACTACGTGCGCGTGCACGCCTTCGACCTCTACAGCGACCCTGCGGGCGTCGCCGCACGCATCGCCGGGCTGCTCGGTGTCGCGCCCGTCGACGGTGCGGGTCCCGACACGAGCACCGAACAGCTCGACCTGCCCGGCTGAGCCGGCGATGACCGAGAATCCGGACGAGACCGGCTTCGGCGCTGCGGCGGTGAGTCCGGTCCCTTCGACAGGCTCAGGGACCTCGGCTGCTGAGGCTGTCGGAACTTACGACGGGCGCGTGAGTCCGGTCCCTTCGACAGGCTCAGGGACCTCGGCTGCGCCGTCGTCCCCGGCTGAGCCCGTCGACGCCTCCGATGCAGCGATGAGTCCGGTCCCTTCGACAGGCTCAGGGACCTCGGTGGCGCAGGGCGCGGACGACGTCCGACAGCCCGTGGTCCGCGTGCGCGGCGCGCGCCGCGCACGCCTGATGCCCGCACCCGGCACGTCGGCCGAGCCGGCACCCGCCGACGACCCCGCCAGAGGTGCTGGCTCGCGCCCCGCGGCATCCGGGCCGAACGACGCGCGCATGCTGCGCGAGGTGCCCCCGCACTACTGAACGACGAAGCCCACGGCATCCGCCCGTCTCTCGAGAGGGGCACGGATGCCGTGGGCTCCGTCGGGCCGTCAGGCCTTGTCGTTCTGGCGCTCCAGCAGATCGCGGATCTGCACGAGCAGCTCCTGCTCGGTGGGCAGCTTCGGCTCGTCGGTGGCGGGCTCGTTCACCCCGGCGCGAGCGGCGGCGATGGCCTTCCACCGGTTCATCGGGTAGACGAACACGAGGTAGACCACGATCGCCACGGCGAAGAAGCTGATAATCGCCGAGAGCAGGGTGGGAAGGGGGAAGACCACTTCCTGCCCGTAGATGCCCGTGATCGACGGTCCGATCTCGCCGTTCTCCGCAGGCTTGTAGAACACCTCGATCAGCGGGGTGATGACCGCAGCGACGATGGCGTTGACGACCGCCGTGAACGCCGCGCCGATGACCACCGCGACGGCGAGGTCGATGACATTGCCTCGGAGGATGAACTCCTTGAATCCTTTGATCATGCGCAGGCTCCCCTTCTGGCCGCGCCGACCGGGGCTAGGAGGCCGAGGACGGGGCGGACGTCTTCGTTTCCGACTTCGATGATGTCGAAGAACCGCCCGAGCCGCTACCGGACCCGCTCGGGGTGGAGGAGCGGGAGTCGGTGCGGTAGAACCCGGAACCGTTGAAGGTCACCCCGATCGAGCCGTACTGCTTGCGCACCTCGCCGCCGCACTCGGGGCACTCGGTGAGAGCGGCATCCGAGAAGGACTGCACGGTGTCGAAGCGGTGTCCGCACTGCTTGCAGGCGTAGGAGTAGGTGGGCATCGGGTTCCTTCGGGTATTCAGGGGGTGCGTGCGGTGATCTTGACCGTGCGGGTGGGGGTGACCACGCCCGAGACGGGTTGGTCGTGCACGTCGCGGGGCACGTCGTCGATGAGCTCGGAGTCGAAGATGACCGCGTACACCGGCGGGCACTTCTCCATCGAGCCGAGGGTCTTGTCGAAGTAGCCGCGGCCCCAGCCGAGGCGCATGCCGCCCTGGTCGACGGCGGCGGCGGGGATCACCAGCAGGTCGACGTCGTTGACGGCGATGGGCCCGAGCACGTCGCCCACAGGTTCCGGCAGGCCGAACAGTCCCTCGGTGATCTCGGTCTCGGGCGTCGCGACGCTCCAGTCGAGAAGGCCGTCTTCGCGCGTGATCGGAAGAAGCACCCGGATGCCGCGTGCCACCGCCCCGCTGACGAAGGCGTGCGTGCCGGGCTCGGTGGGCGTCGACAGGAAGCACGAGATGCTGCGCGCACCGAGGCGATCGACGAGGGCGTCGAGCTGCTCTTTGACGCCGGCCTCGGCCACCTCGCGCGCGTGCGCCGAAACGGTCTGGCGGCGTTCGCGCAGATCGGCGCGCAGTGCGCGCTTGGCCTGCTCGATGCGATCCGGCATGCCGGTAAGTCTACGTGCGCGCATGTAACGGCGGTGTCGCCGGCTGCCTATAAGGTATGCCCATGCCTCATAAGCCCTTCAAGGCCGTGATCCCGGCCGCCGGACTCGGTACGCGCTTCCTTCCCGCCACCAAGGCGATGCCGAAGGAGATGCTCCCGGTCGTCGACAAGCCGGCCATCCAGTACGTGGTCGAAGAGGCCACTTCGGCCGGTATCGACGATGTGCTCATCATCATCGGTCGCAACAAGAACAACATCGCCAACCACTTCGACTCGATGCCCGAGCTCGAGGCCAAGCTGCGCGAGAAGGGCGACAGCGACAAGCTCGCCAAGGTCGAGCACTCGTCCGACCTCGCCGACATCCACATGGTGCGTCAGGGCGAGCCCAAGGGCCTCGGCCACGCGGTGCTGCGCGCCCGCAGCCACGTCGGCGACCACCCCTTCGCCGTCCTCCTGGGCGACGACCTCATCGACGAGCGCGACGCTCTGCTCACCAAGATGATGGAGGAGTACGACAAGCGCGGCGGTGCCACGGTCATCGCCCTCATGGAAGTCGACCCCGAGCACATCCACCTCTACGGTGTCGCCGCCGTCGAGGCCACCGACGAAGACGACGTCGTCAAGGTCACGCAGCTCGTCGAGAAGCCCAAGGCCGAAGACGCCCCCTCGAACCTCGCGATCATCGGTCGTTACGTGCTCGGCCCCGACGTGTTCGACATCCTCGAGCGCACCGAGCCCGGCAAGGGCGGCGAGATCCAGCTGACCGACGCGCTCGAAGAGCTCGCCACCGGTGGCGGCGACGGCGGCGGCGTCTACGGCGTCGTGTTCCGCGGCCGTCGCTACGACACCGGCGACCGGGTCGACTACATCAAGGCGATCGTCCAGCTCGCGGCCGACCGCGACGACCTGGGCCCGGCGCTGCGTCCTTGGTTCAAGGAGTTCGCCAAGGGTCTCTGACCCCGCGGGGTGCAATGGATCTTTCGATTCCGAGGCGGCACGGCCAGGTGTCGATCCGTCTCATCCGCAATCGCGACGCGCGCGTCCTCCAGCAGCAGCTGATCGACAATCGTCCGTGGTTGCGTCCGTGGGAGGCGACGAGTCCCGACGGCCCCGTGTCGTTCGACATGCGCCTCGGCATCCGTCGCCTCCTGCAGCAGTACCGCGACGGCGTCGGCGTCCCCCTCGTGATGGCGTGGGACGACGACGTCGCCGGACAGCTGAACGTGTGGGGCGTCTCGCGCGGTTCCCTGGGCTCGGCGACGATCGGCTACTGGGTGGCCGAGGAGTTCGCCGGCCGCAACATCACCACGGTGAGCGTGGCGATGGCGACCGACCTGTGCTTCACCGAGCTCAACCTGCACCGCGTCGAGATCTGCATCCGGCCCGAGAACCACGCGAGCCTGCGTGTGGTCGAGAAGCTCGGCTTCCGGTACGAGGGCCTGCGTCGTCGCTACATCCACATCGACGGCGACTGGCGCGATCACTACGCGTTCGCCCTGGTGCGCGAAGAGGTGCCGCACGGTGTGCTCGACCGCTGGCAGCGGGGCCAGGTGCCCCCGGATGCCGCTCGCGTTCCGCCCGCCGACCGCATTTAAGCGCGCTCCCCGGGGTGCTTGCGCCCCATGTGCAGAAGTCTGGGCACGACACGCGGGGGGATGCCGAGGTGTGATCTCTCGGTGGCCTACCTTTATGCCATGGGTGGGCAGGTTCTCAGCGGTGGCGTGATCGTCTTCGTCGCCGTCGCGCTCTGGCTGGTGTACCTCCTTCCGTCGTGGCAGAGCCGACACCGGTTCACCTCGGTCGAACGCAACGCCGTCCGCCTCAATCAGGCGCTGCGCGTGCTCGCCGAGACGGCCGAGACGCCGCGCGAGGTGCACCTCGAGCTCACCACCCGCACCGCCCACCAGCAGCAGAAGCTCGCGCGGCAGGTGCAGGCGCAGAAAGCCCAGATCGAGCTCGCGGCCGCCAAAGCGCGCCTCGAGGTCGCTCGTCTCGAAACCGCGCGCGATCGTGACGTCGTGAAGGAGCAGCGCGCCGCCGCTCTCGACGTCGCCCGCGCCGAGCGCGCCGCCGCGGTCGAGGTGGCCCGCGCCGAGCGCGCCGCAGCCCTCGAGAAGACCCGCGCCGAGCGCGCCGCCGCCCTCGAGCGCGCCCACGCGGAGCGCGCCGCGGCGGTCGCCCGTCCCGAGGCTCGCCGGGCGCGTGCCCGCCGTCGCTTCCGCCTGGCCACGACGGCGACCGCGCTGGTCGGTGTCGTCGCCGCCCTCGTCGGTGCGATCCAGGTCGTCGCGGGAGCAGCCCCCGTCGTGCTGATCATCGGGGTCACCGTCGTGCTGGCCTCGCTCGTCGTGCTTCGCCGACTGTCCGTGATCGCGGCCCGCACCCAGGTGCGTCCCGCGGTCGAGGCGACGGCTCGCGCTGCGGCCGAGGTGCAGGACGTCGCTCTCCTGCCCGAGCCGCGCCCGACCTGGACGCCGCGCGAACTGCCGCGTCCGCTGGTCGCATCGGCCGGCTCACGCGCAGCCGCCGTCGTCGACGAGCAGGTCGCCCGCGAGGCGCTGCGCGCAGCCGCTCGCGAAGAGGCGGCCCGCCACATCGCGGCCACTCAGGCCCCCACGCCCATCGAGACCGCTCGCCCGGTCGAGACGCCTGCCGCCGCTCCCGTGCCGTCGAAGTACGCGGCCATGGGCTACGTCGACGACGGCGAGATCGACGACCACGTGCGTCGTCTGCTCGAGCGTCGCGCGTCGGGCCAGTAAGCCCCGCCGACGACGCCACCGACCGCGGGGCGTCGCCGCCGACGGCATCGCCGACGCAGCGGCATCCGTCGCCCTCATCCGTCGATGCACGGCGCGCCCGGGGTGCGCCCCGCGTCGGGTGACGGGGAGGTGTCGTGATAGTGTTTACGAGGTTTCCGGGCCTGTGGCGCAGTTGGTAGCGCGCCTCGTTCGCATCGAGGAGGTCAGGGGTTCGAATCCCCTCAGGTCCACCGAAAACACAGCGCCGCATCTCTCACGGGGTGCGGCGCTGTTCTGCGTGTGCCTCACTCGGAATGCCTCGCCCCGCCGACGATGGGTGACAGCTCCAGGGCTGCCTCGTGGAACACCTGCACCATCGGGTTCAGGGTGTCGGACAGGCTGCACAGCACCACGGTGGCGGGCTCGATGTCGTCGATCGGCACGTAGGCGAGCTCCTCGCGCTGGTAGCGCCGCGAGGCCGATTCGCCGGCGATGTTCACCCCGGCGCCGACCGCGACGAGCTCCGGTAGCCCCTCGATGCTGTCGGCTGTCGGCCCGCGCTGCGGGCGCGAGCCGTCGGGGCGCGGGTCGACGAGCCACCAGTCCATCACCTCGGGCGCACCCCCGCTGGCGGCGACGAAGGTTTCGTGCGTCGTCTCGAGGATCGAGATCGACTCCCGCCCGGCCAGGTGGTGTCCGTGCGGTACGACGAGCACCCGCTGTTCGCGCCAGAGCGGCTCGGTGCGCACGCGAGGGGCGAGCCGCAGGGGCGAGCCGCGAAGATCACTGTGAGGGCCGACCATCAGGCCGCCCTCCACGTCGGTGATCACGCTCTGTCCGCGACGGCGACGGCGCTGGTTTCCTGAGGATGCCAGTGGCGGGGCGATAGATCATCTCCGTCGCCACGCGCAGTGTGGGCTCCTCCGGATGCGCGCGTCGCAGCGCTCGAGAGATCTGTTGCGGACTCCACCGCTCTCCCAACCGCGCGACGACGTACGAAGGCAGCATCGAGTCGGTGGTCGGCTTCAGTGGTCGCGTCAGACGGCGGCGGCTCGCGGTTGTCGCGCGTGCATGAAACGGTCGATACTGCCCAGACGAACGCAGATTCCATCGCAGTTCACGACTGACCGTAGATGGCGCCCTCCCGAGTATCTTCGCGATCGCCCTGGGACCCATGCCGCGCGATGCAAGATCGGCGATCAGAACCCTCTCCTCTTCCGAAAGGAACCGAGGCGAGATGACGCGGACAGAGAGCGGCTCAAGCGGGGCACGATCTTGACGGTGCCATCCTTGCGTCTGACCGTCGTGCCGTTCTTCCAGATGTTCGCTGCAGACCGGCTGACGCCCACCTCCCGCGCCGCCGCGGACAAGGGCCACCGCTCGGCAAGCAACTCCATGAACCACTTCCGAGCCAATGACTTCGGCCTACGACCCGGCCCCTTCCGAACACGACAAGACGACATACGAGAACCCCTTTCGGATGGTCCTCATTGCGATCGTCACTGGAAACAACCGCGCCGCTACTGTCCAGCTTCAGAGCGCCGTCGACACCGATGATGTTGCTTCTTTCACACGAGGCCCCGTCGCAGACACCTGTCATACTCAGTATCACTGGGGGATTTATGAAAGCTACAAAAGTTCACATCAGAAACTTTCGGTTACTCGAGGATACAGAGATTGCGCTTGACGACGCGACCACGATGATCGTGGGACGCAACAACAGTGGCAAGACGTCGGTCGTCGAGATCTTCCGAAAGCTCACGCGAGCAGACCGCACTCCGTTCGGTTTCGACGACTTGTCTTTGAGTGCGCATGATCGCTTCGATGCCGCCCTGGCTGCGTATGACGAGATGGTCGCAGCGCAGGCAACAGGCGACTCAGATGCCGTCGAGGAGGCGCGCGATCGAGTGCAAGACCTGCCTACGATCGAGTTGACGCTCACGGTTGAGTACGCAGCCGACGATGTGATCTCGGCGCTCGCTCCATTCATCATGGATCTCGATCCGGATCGGTCTGATGCGACGTTCGTGTTTCAGCTGCGGGTTAGGGACCCTGAGGCGACGTTTAAGGAGTACCGCGAGCAGGATGCCCGGAAGCCGATGGATCTCCACCGATTTTTGCGCAAACGCTTTTCAAGCCTGACCACGACATCGATTGAAGCAATCGATGCTCAGGATCCGAGTAACCGCCGTGTCGTTTCGGATGTGGAGTTGTCTCGCCTGATCTCGGTGAGGTTCATTTACGCGCAGAACCAGATTGACGACCTTTCTTCGGACGCCACCCGGAATCTTTCGAAGGGCTTCGAGAGCTTCTTCCGTTCGAATCAGACAGACAACTCTGTTGCGGAGGCCATCGACGATCTGCTCGAGAGCGCTGGCGCGGATCTGGACAAGCAGTACCAGGAACTGTTCAAGGCGATCTATGTAGATCTTCAGCTTTTCGGCGTCGGCAGTATGCCGGGCCTTCCCGTGTTATCAGTTGTGTCTCAACTCGAAAGCGTCCGAGTGCTCACCGATAATGCGCGGCTGTACTACAGTGACGCCGGTCAGACGAAGCAATTGCCGGAGGCGCATAACGGGCTCGGCTACTCCAAGCTGATCTTCACAATTCTCCAGTTCATCTCATTCTACGAGGAACTCAAGCGCAGCACTCCTGAACCATCCATTCAGCTCATTTTTGTTGAAGAGCCCGAGGCGCATCTTCACCCGCAGATGCAGAATGTCTTCGTTCGGAGTATCGGTGGCTTCATCGGTTCCAAGGCGGACTGGAATGTCCAAGTCGTCATCACTACTCACTCGTCGCATGTTGTGGCCGAGAGCGGGTTCGAGTGCATCAGATACTTCGACAACTCTGAGAAGCCCATGCAGGTGCGTGATCTTTCGACCTTCCAACTGAGAGAACAGAAGAAGGATGGCGGGCCCGAGACGCTCCGCTTCCTCCGCCAGCACATGGTGCTGAACCGCTGCGACATGTTCTTTGCTGATCAGCTCGTGCTGATCGAGGGAGCCGTTGAGCGTCTCCTTCTGCCCACGATGATCCAGAACGTTGCTCCAGACCTCGCCCACAAGTACCTTTCAGTGATTGAGGTGGGCGGTGCGTACGCTCATCTGTTCCGCAGCATCATCGAGTTTCTGAATGTTCAGACGCTCATCATCACCGATATCGACAGCGTGGACCCTGCGGACAAGCGAAAGGCGGCGCCGGTAGCTTCCGGAACGGTGACCAGTAATCCAACGCTCAAAGCGTGGCTGCCGGCGAAGGATTCCATCGATGAGCTCTTGGTCGTCGATGCTGCTGGCAAGACATCTAACCGGGTGCGCGTTGCGTATCAGGTTCCTGATGACCCTCAGGCTGGCGCCGGCAGAAGTTTCGAAGAGGCATTCATTCTTGCGAATCCGGAGCTACTCGCCGGAGCCCGCCTCGCCGGCACCGAGCGCGCGTTCCAGAACCCGGACGGCACACGGAAGTCGACCAGCGAACTTGTCGCGGACTCCTGGACTGTGGCGACCAACATCGGGAAGAAGACGGACTTTGCTTTTGACATCGCCCTGCTACAGGGGTGGAACACGCCTCTGTACATCAAGGAGGGGCTGGAATGGCTGAGCCAGAAGCCTTAGCACAGATCGCCGACGCGCTTGCCAACAAGGAATCGTTCGTCCTGGAAGCAGGCGCAGGTTCCGGAAAGACGCGTACCCTCATTGACACCGTGCAGTTGGTGTTGGCGCAAGAGCGCGAGTCGATGGTCAAGACCGGACGGCAAGTAGTCTGCATCACCTATACGAACGTTGCCAAGGATGAGATCACGCACCGTCTCAATGCGGATCCACTTGCGCTCGTGGGTACGATCCATGAGTTTCTCTGGCAGGTAGTCTCCCCATTCCAGCGTGAGCTTCGACTCGAGATCCTTGCCATTAACGCAACGGCGAAGAAGTCGATCGAGGGGCTCGATGCGTTGCTTTCGACGCAATCGGTGACCTACGGGCAGTTTGGTCGTCACTTTGACCGAGGTGAGCTCTCGCACGATGACGTTCTTACGGTTTCCGGTGAGCTCTTCACGAAGTACCCGAAGATCGTTCGTATCGCCGCGAATCGGTTTCCATTCATATTTGTCGACGAGTACCAAGACACTAGCGAGAGCGTGGTTGCTCTCCTCCTGAATCACTTCGTGAAGAGTGATCAGAAGCCGGTCGTCGGCTTCTTCGGCGACACGATGCAGCAGATCTACGACTCAAAGATCAGCGATGTCGCCGGAACGCACGGTCTCCGTCTCGTCACCAAGCTCGAGAACTACCGATGCTCCATTGCAGTCATCGACGTCTTGAACCGGCTTCGAACCGACATTCAGCAGGTTCCTGCTGGTCAGAATCTGCCCGGGCTAGTGCACCTTCTGACGGCGAGTGCGGGATCCCCAGATGTTTACGAAGCGGCAATGACCCACCTCGCTCCCTCAGGCTGGACGAGGGAGAACACGAAGACGCTGATGCTGACTCACAAGGGAATCGCGCGTGAGGTCGGGTTCACGAGTCTGGTTGATGCGTACGGCAAGCGAAGCTTCGGAACCGAGCAGCTCATGCAGCGTGACGACGAGTTTGGCGAGTTCTTCACCTACATCGGTGCCCTCGTTGGCAGCTACGACAGCAGGCGATTCGGCGTGTTTCTTAACTTGCTCGGACAGTCGGGGTTCGAGTTCAAGGCGGCGTCTCAGAAGGCGGAGATCGCCACTGAAATCAATGGCCTGAAGGAACTCCTCTCAACGAAGAACGTCGGCGAGGTGGTTGACTTTGTCGCCGCGAGTCCTCTGATCCCGTTACCCAAGAAGATTCGTCAACTTCGGGAGCGGATGTCGTCAGTTACCGAAGAGGGTGATTCCGTCTTTGAGAAGAAGAAGGTCTTCTACGACGCTGTGCGTGGCGTCGCGTGGTCGCAGATCCGGAATTTCCTGGACTACGCCGATGAGTTCACTCCGTTCTCAACCAAGCACGGCGTGAAGGGCGCAGAGTTCGAGAACGTGCTGGTGATCGTCGATGACTCGCTATGGAACATGTACAAGTTCGGGCAAGTGTTCACTGACGACCGTTCGAACTCTGGTCGCTTCGAACGGTCACAGAAACTGCTGTACGTGTGCTTCTCGCGCGCGATGGACGGACTCGCAGTGCTCTGGCTCGGGGGCTCGAGTTCGGGGGAGCTTGCGGGCCTGAAGACCCTGCTCAACGTCAGTACGAGTACGGCCATCAGCACGTAACCCATCTGCGTCGTTCGCAGGAGGTGCCCGTCGCCGCGTCGCGACCTCCACTCCACAACCACCTCATCTCGCCAGGCCAACGTCGCCATATCGGGTTGGCGGGATGGGGAGCTCACGCTTAAGGAGCCCGGCGAGTGGCTCGATGACCCGCCTCGGGACGTTCCACCGCTACGCGGTGACGGAAGAGAACGCGCTCCTACTCGACGGCGATGCGCTCCAGTACGTGCTCTAGTTCATCCCCGAGTCTCACCATTCCCCGGCGACGACAATCGCCGCCGTCGAGCGCGCGTACACGGAACGCATGGAGCCAGTTCCTCGTAGATCCTGTGAGCGTGGTGGTAAAGATGAAGCGTGGTGCCAAGGCGGGACTCATTCACGATGCGGTGCCGAGGGCAGCACGAGTCGCTCACGACGCGCTGCACCTTGATCTAGCCGGCGTGCCCGCCGAATCGCCCGTCGCAGAGCCTTGCTACGTTTAGCGCACCGGGTGAGGGGGAGACATCGTGGCAGACGAGATCGAATTGGCGGGCGACGACGACGGTGTGGTCGTGATGGGCGACCGGGGTGCGATCGAGAGATTCCTCAAGAAGGCAGGTCTCTCATCGCAGGCGAGTCCCTTCGACCTAGTCAGACTGATCAAGCTCTTGAAGTGTGCAGCAGATACGGCGCACGCGGCGGCCGAGATCGCCGAACGATCCGCGCTTTACCTCAAGCTCACCCCGGAATCCGCGCAGCGTCTCAACGAGGCCGGCGGCCTCATGAAGACCAAGACGAAGGGCGTCAGCCACGCAATGCTGGGCGAGACCGGCAAGACATCGCTCAAGTGGTTGCAGGTGCAAGACGGCCCTGCCTCGCTTCTGACCAACCCCGCGGTGCTGTCAGGGCTCGGCGGACTCATGAACCAGTTCGCGCAGCAAGCGGAGGCCAAGGAACTCAAAGCGCTACTGCTGAGGATCGACGACAAGCTCGACGACGTGCGACGAGATCAGCGCAACGCCGTGCTCGCACGCATGAAGGGAGCCGCAGCTCAGATCGAGGAGGCCATGCTGCTCCGTGCGCACGACGGAGATCCCATGACGCTGTGGGCCAAAGTCAGCGGAGCGTCAGCCGCGATTCTCGACGTGCAGGAAGAGGCGCTCCTTGCCCTCGGCTCGCTCGCCGCGAAGGTTGAGGGCAAGCGTGGCACTGGAGAACTCAAGAAGCTCACGCGGGAGATCGAACGGGAGGTCCCGGTCCAGCTCGCGGTTCTTGCTCGCTGCTTCGAGCTCCACGACGAGTTTCGTGTGATCGAACTCGACCACGTCCTTGCCACTGCCCCGGAGAACCTGGAGGGGCACCGAGAGGGCCTTCGTGCGGCGCGAACCAAACGACGCACAGACATCCTCAACGAGACAGTTGCCCTCATGGGTCAGATGGACGCCGCGGGCGGAGTGGCGAATGAGAACATCATTCTGCACATCCGCGCTGCACGATCGGTGGTCGGATCGTTGAACGCCACCTCCGACCTCCTCAATGAGT
This sequence comes from Microbacterium algihabitans, assembly GCF_032464975.1. Taxonomy (NCBI): domain Bacteria; kingdom Bacillati; phylum Actinomycetota; class Actinomycetes; order Micrococcales; family Microbacteriaceae; genus Microbacterium; species Microbacterium algihabitans. The sequence continues at coordinate 152,976 of NZ_JAWDIU010000006.1, read as the reverse complement.
TTCACGCGCCATTGGGTATCGAGTTGACGCGCGCGGCCCTCACCACAACGCCTTGGAGAGACGCGCTCCGCGACCCACAGCAGCGCCGCACGGCCGGTAAAGAAGTTGGGCAAAAGGCTGCGGTGAGCGCCGCTGCCGTCGGAGTACTCGCGCTCACGGTCGGTGGGGCAGTCGCCAAGGGTGGGAAACCAAGTGCGTAGTGCCAGGCTGAAGTCACGAGGACACTTGCGAGCCCACGGATGACGAAGCCCAGCGAATCGATTCCGCTCTACTTCACCCAGTACTTCGATGTTGAGCCCCAGACGCTCGCCGACTACGGGGCATTCGACATTTCGGTGGTCTCCGATTTGCCCCTGTTCATCGACCCCTTCCTCCTTTTCAACAGCAAGAACGCGAGCTACCAGGAACTTCACGAATCGATCGTCACCTACCTCACATTCCTTCGTGACAAGGCAGACGGTCAGCTTGATACGGCCCTGATCGACAGTTGGTACCGGTTCAAAGAGGTGAAGCAGAACTGGCTGGGTTTCACTCTGCTCGGCAACGCCGGGAGTGGACTCGGAAAGGCCTTCGCGACAGCGCTCCACGACTCGCTCGGCTCGATCCTTCGGAGCTTTGGAGCGGAGCAGATCACGCAAGGGAGCCACCTGGAGAAGCTCGCGCTCATCACCGACGGGGTCGGTCGAGACAACATCAGCGACTTCACGACCAACCTGATCAAGGGCTTCCTTCTTGAGTACACGCAGGAGTTTGCCCACCTGCATCTGAGCGCGGAGCAGCGCGGGATGTTCGCAGTTACTCGGGCCGCTTTCAACTATCAGACCGAGACGTGGGAAACGAGAGAGTACGAGCTCCCGATCCTGCATGGTGACTACGTTCTGCTCACCCCCGCGGATCTGCTGACGCGCGATGACACCTGGATCAGCCGTCCCGACATGATCCGTGGGTTTCACCACATCGCGGAGGCAATAGACGACTCACAACTGCGTGCTCAGGTCAACAAATACCTTCATTCACGGCTCAGTAAGAAGCCCACGGAGAGGGAGTACGCGGCGGCGGCGCAGGCAACGGTTCATGAGTTCCCCGAGGTCATCGACTATTACATCCGCCAGCAGGAGGAGCGCGGCGACCAAGCCGTCGGGTTGAGTGCCAAGCGCCGAGAGGAGACCGAACTCCTGCTTGTCGACATGGTGCAGAAGGCCGTCGCTGCGATCACGACGAACACCACGTTGTATGCGGCACCTCTGACGAGCTACGACGAGGCGCTTGAGCGGGCGCAGGGCTTCAAACGATATGTCGAGCACTCCGATGGCTACAGACTCTTGAACCGGGCAGGTCTGAAGAAGCCGTTCTCTAGAGAGTCCGACGTGCAGCTCTTCTTCGGCCTCATCTTCTTCGGGAGCGAGTTCGACGTGAACCGTGAGGTGAACAATGGTCGCGGTCCCGTCGACTTCAAAGTAAGTAAGGGATCGATCGACAAATCCCTGATCGAGGTCAAGCTCGCGAGCAATACAGCGCTGAAGCGCAACCTGGAGCGCCAAGTCGAGATCTACGAGCGAGCGAACGACACGCGGACATCAGTCAAGGTCATCGTCTACTACACCGCCGAGGAGGAGCGAACGGTCTATAAGATCCTCAACGAACTCAAGCTCGCCGCGGAGCCCTCGATCGTACTCATCGACGCTCGAGCAGATAACAAGCCATCCGGCTCGAAGGCGTAGATCGGCCTCACAGTGCGCCGGTGCGTGGCCGAATTGGCACTCCAACGCTCCGAAGCGCCGTCAGTACGGTCTGAGCGTTGAACCCAAGCTGCCGCCCGATCCTCGCGGCGGAGCGGCCGTCTCGGTAGAGTTCCGCGGCGGTCGCAATGTCTGCCTCGCTCATCCGACGGATGGTTTTGATGCCACGAGCGGCTAAGTGCATCGCCCACCGTCTGGCGGGCGATGCCGAACTCCCGCGCGACGTCGGCGACGCTTCCGAGCTCTTGGTAAAGGTGACCATGGCATCCACCTCGGCAGGGCGGAGTTGGCGCGCCGTCTTCGCTCGCGCAGGCATGGGCGCAGGCCGCCAAGATCTCGTGAACTTCCGCACCAGATCAGGTATCGCGTGGGCGTCGCAATGTTTGGAGTAGGCGTGCAGTAGGTCCACCGAAAACACAGCGCCGCATCCCTCACGGGGTGCGGCGCTGTTGTGCGCGTGCCTCATTCGGAATTCGCTGTTCCGCTGAGGAGGGGGTCAGTTCCGAGGCCGTCTCGCGGAACACCTGCACCATCGGGTTGCGCGTGTCGGTGAGGCTGCACAGCACCACGGTGGCGGGCTCGATGTCGTCGATCGGCACGTAAGCGAGCTCTTCGCGCTGATAGCGCCGCGTGGCCGACTCCCCGGCGATGTTCACGCCGGCACCGGCCGCGACGAGCTCCAGCAGCCCTTCGATGCTGTCGGCGGTGGGGCCGCGCAGCGGACGGGAGCCGTCGGGCCGCGGGTCGACGAGCCACCAGTCCATCACCTCGGGCGCACCCCCGCTGGCGGCGACGAAGGTTTCGTGCGTCGTCTCGAGGATCGAGATCGACTCCCGCCCGGCCAGGTGGTGTCCGTGCGGTACGACGAGCACCCGCTGTTCGCGCCAGAGCGGCTCGGTGCGCACGCGAGGGGCGAGCCGCAGGGGCCACGGGGCGAAGACCACATCGACGAGCCCTGCGTCGAGGTCGCCCGCCACATCGAAGAACCCCAGCCTCCGCATCTCGATGCGCGCGTTCGGCACCTTTTGCAGGGTCGTGCTGATGGCCGCGGTGGTGAGGTCACCCGCGCCTGCGGCGACGACGCCGACGCGGAGGTGCGGGGCCGCGAGGTCGCGCTGCACCGACCTGCCCCACGTGACGATCAGATCATGGTCATCGCGCAGTCGCCGAGCGAGGGGCAGAAGATCGCGTCCGTAGCCGGTCAGCTCCACCTTGCGCGGGGTCCGTTCGAAAAGCTTGACGCCGAGTTTCTGCTCGAGCTTGCTGATCTGCTGGCTGAGCGATGGGGGAGTGATGCTCAGACGCTCGGCGGCCCGCCCGAAGTGCAGTTCGTCCGCCAGGACGCAGAAGGAGCGGATCGCATGGATGGGCACGTCCATATCGCGATCCTAACTTCGGGTGACCGCCGCACCCGGGGGCGAGCGCCGGGGTCAGTCCGCCTCGGTCGCCGCGCGGGCTCGACGGGACGCGATCGTCTTGCGCACGACGGCGATGACGACCGGCAGGACCGAGACCAGCACGATGACGATCATCAGCACGTCGATGTTGTCGACGATGAACGGGATGCCGCCCAGGAGCAGACCGATGAGGGTCATGGCCACCACCCAGAGCGTCGCACCCAGGGTGTTCCACAGCACGAACCGGCGGTAGGGCATGTGGGCTGTGCCGGCTGCCACCGGAACGTACGTCCGCACGATCGGCACGAACCGGCCCAGCACGAGGGAACCGCCGCCGTAACGGGCGAAGAAGTTCTCGGCGTCGTGCAGCCGTTCGGGGCGCAGTACACGGGCACCCTCGCGGAACAGGCGGCGTCCGAAGCGTCGACCGAGCCAGTATCCGACCTGGTCGCCCAGGATCGCGGCGGGGATGCCGACCAGCAGCACCTGCCAGGGCTGGATGCCGAGGGGACCGGCCAGCACCGCGGCGGTGACGAGCAGGGAGTCGCCAGGGAGGAACGGGAACAGCACGCCCGATTCGATGAAGATGAGCAGCGCGATGCCGCCGAGCACCCACGGTCCGAAAGCGTGGAGGATCGACGCCGCGTCGGGCAGGATCCCGGTCGACATGGCGACGGAGTGGATGTTCACGGCAGGTTCGCTCCCCGAGTCGCTCCGGCGCGCGCGGATTCGCAGGCGCCGGGGGTGACGCTAACGCACGCACTCTAAGGAGTCGCCAAGAATCCGGGGGCGAGAGGCCGAAGCGCACGTGAACGGCCGGCGGGGCGGCATCTGTCACGCGCTCACGCTCGTGCAGAGCGCCATGGTCGGTCAGTTGCTCTCGGCCCAGCCGCCGGGGGCCGCGATGTTGAACATCCACGCCACGCCCCACGGGTCGGTCACCTCGCCGTAGAGGTCGCCCCACACCTGCTTCTCGAGCGGCTGCACGACCTCGGCGCCCCGCTCGACGAAGCGGTCGTAGAAGCCGCGCACGCGGTCGAGCTCGTCGCTCATGAACGCGGCGTGCACGCGGTTCGCGCCCCAGCCGCCGGCGGGCTGGCCGAAGGCGTCGGCTCCCATCACGGTGAAGCCGTCGGCGCGCAGTTCGGAGTGCATCACTCCATCGGCGGGGGCGTCGGCCATGCCGAAGTCGCCGAACGTGCTGATCTTGAGCTCACCGCCGAAGACAGATTCGTAGAAGGTCATCGCTTCGCGGGCGGCGCCGGCGAACGAGAGGTAGACGGAGAGCGAGGTGGACATGCGGCATCCTTCCGGCGGCGGGCGGTGGCCCTCACCCTAGACCCGGCTCGGAAGCGCACGGAAGGGCGGATGCCGCATGCCTCAGGCCCCCTTGAAGGTCCGCAGTTGCGCGAGAAGGCGCGGGGCGCTGGTGTCGAAGAGCCTTCCGCCGACGAGCACGCCGATCGCGAAGACGATCACGCCCCAGACGAGGCCGATCGCGAGGGCGAGCCACCCGGCAGTGCCGGATCCGGTGAACATCGCGATGGCCGCGGGGACGACCATCGGCAGCGAGAGCACCGCGACCAGCGCCCAGCACAGGAAGAACGCGAGGAACATCGTGAACGTCGATCCGGGAACGCGCTTGAACGGCGAATCCCCGGGCGCGGGGGTGGGAACGACGAGCAGGGCCGAGCTCACCGCGCTGACGCCGTATCCGACGAGCGACATCCCCAGAGCAGCGCCGAGCACACCCGGGAGCATCTCCCAGCGGTTCGACAGGCCCACCGTGGCGATGACCACGACGATCACGAGCGGGATGCCGACCGAGGCGGCACCCAGCATTCGCCCGAGGCGGTCGGCGCGGCCGCGGACACCGGTCTGGAGCACGGTCGCGAAGGCGGTGCCGTCGTACGAGATGTCGGTGTACGCCAGGACCCCGGCGAAGAACCCGACCAGCAGGCCCGAGGCGGCGAAGAACGGTCCGTCGAGATCGCCCCGCGAATAGACGAGCACGAGCACGGGAGCGAAGGGGATCAGCAGCAACTGCCGCAGATAGCGGAAGTCGCGCGTCCACGACGTGAGCGACCGCGCCCAGGTGGCACCCACCGGAGTCGAGGCCATGATGCCGAACAGCCCGAGCGATCCCGACCGGCGCGCGGTCGTCGACCGCGTCGGGGGAGCGATGACGGATGCCGACAGGCTCCGCGACCACAGCAGCCACAGCACCGCGAGGGTGGCGACGGCGATGACGAACTTGGCGAGCCCCGTCAGCCAGGCGCCCGCGGCCAGCTCGCCGGGCACGGCCCACGCGGCGCCGAGGGGCGTCCAGGAGATCCCGGTGACGAGCACCTGCAGGTTCACTCCGCCGGTGCTGGCGGCATCGAGGGCGTTCAGGAGACCGATGACGAGAGGGCTGGCGAAGATGATCAGCACGAAGCCGATCAGTCCGATGAGCTCGCGCGTGCGTCGCCCTCCGCCGAGTCCGCCGGCCAGTGCGGCGACGGCGCGCGAGGCGACGACGCAGGTCAACAGCCCCAGCGGCACGCACACGAGCGCCGCGATCACGGCGACGGGCTGGCGGGCCCACACGAAGAACGTCGCGAGCACGCCGAGGGTCGTCGCAATCCCCGGCACACCCGTCAGCCCGCCCGCGGTGATCGCGATCATCATCTGACGCGTGGTCATCGGGAAGGGCGCGAGTTTCGCCGGGTCGAGGGTGGTGTCGATCCCCGCCGCGAAGATCGGGCCGATCACCCACCCCAGCAGCAGCGCGGCTCCCGCGGCCGTGACGGTCGCGCGGGCGATGTCGAAGTCGAGGGTGCCGACGAAGAAGAGGCCGATCGCGACCAGGGCGAGCATCCACAGCGCACCGATCACGCCGAAGGTGAAGCCCACGAGCTGCATGGGGCTCCGCGTCAGGGTGTTGCCGAGGACGCGGAACCGGATCTTCAGGACTGTCGCAACCACTGCGGCCCCTCCGCGTGGTGCCGGCCGCCGACGAGCTCGACGAAGCGGTCCTGGAGGGTCTGGCCCGCGCGTACCTGGTCGACGGTTCCGGATGCCAGGAGGCGGCCCTGCGCGATGACGGCGACGTGGTCGCACATGCGCTGCACGAGGTCCATGGAGTGGCTCGAGACGATGACCGTGCCACCCGACGCGGTGTAACCGCGCAGGATGTCCTCGATGTTCGCCGCCGACACCGGGTCGACCGATTCGAACGGCTCGTCGAGCACGAGCAGACGCGGCGCGTGCACGAGGGCGCACGCGAGGGCGACCTTCTTGGTCATACCGGCCGAGTAGTCGACCACGGGCGTGCCCGCCGCCTCCTGCAGGTCCATGATGCGCAGCAGGTCGGCGGTGCGCGCGGCGACGTCTTCGCGCGCGAGACCGAACATCATGCCGGTGTAGGTGACCAACTGCTCGCCCGTGAGGCGATCGAACAGCCGCACGCCGTCGGCGAGGTTGCCGATGAGTCTCTTCGCCTCGACCGGCTGCGTCCACACGTCGACGCCGTGGATGCGGACGGCCCCCGCGTCGGGGCGCAGCAGGCCCGTCGCCATCGACAGCGTGGTCGTCTTGCCGGCGCCGTTGGGGCCGACCAGCCCGTAGAACGAGCCGGAGGGCACCTCGAGGTCGAGCCCGGCGACGGCGGTCTTCTGACCGAACCGCTTCACGAGGCCGGTGATCTGCATCGCGGGCAGCGAGTCGTCGGAGGTCGGGGGAGCGACCGCATCGGGCAGGGCGGACGGCGGGGGGACGTCGCGAGGAATGTCGGTCACGCCTCGAACCTAGCGGCGCGCGGGCGCCGCCACCCAGCGTTCGTGCCCGACTCGTCCGCTCGCTGCGTTCTCAGTACCGGATCGCATCGATCACCTTCACGCGGACCGCGACCAGCGCGGGCAGCAGACCCGCGATCGCTCCGACGACGGTCGCGGCGATCAGACCGATCACGGCGGCGTCGATCGGGAACGGCGGGAAGTCGCTGACCATGCCCTGCCCGATGACGTCGCGCAGCCACGGGGACTGCACCACGATGATCGACACGGCCACGCCCGCGGCACCGGCGACGACGGTGGCGACCACGCTCTCCATCATCACGGCGAAGAACACCCGGCCCGCTGTCGCGCCGAAACTGCGGCGGATTCCGATCTCGCGCACGCGCTGCTTCACGGTGACGAGGGCGATGTTGACCAGGCCGAGGGCTCCGAGCAGCAGGACGAGCACTGCGATGCCGATGACGACCATCTTGGTCACCAGGAGCGGATCGCCCTCCCACGTGCCCCAGTCCTGGCGGTTGACGCTGACCTCGACCCCGTCGCCCAGGGCAGCGGCGAGATCGCGTTCGATGAGCGGGGTGAGCTGATCGGCGAGCTCGGGCGGCACCCACATCTCGTACTGCGTCTGCCCGCCGCCGCCGTAGGGGTCGAACGCGACAGGCGCGGATCCGCGCTCGCCGGCGGTGGCGTCATGCATCGCCTGCAGGTGGTCGGCGAGCATGAACATCGAGGGCTCGGACTCCCAGTTCGGCGACGGGGTGACGCCCACCACCACGGCGGTCACGCCTCCGGCGGAGATTCCGGATGCCGCTCCCGGCACGCCCTGCCCGCCGAGGGCGACCACCGGGTGCGACTCGAGCGGTGGGTCGCCCATGCGGTGCCAGAACACCTCGTTCACGATCAATCGCGGCGCGAGCTGCGCGGCGTCGTCGGCCGTGAACCACTCGCCCTCCGCCATCTGCACGCGGTGCATCTCGCCGTAGGGCTGATCGACGGCCTGGGTTCCGACCTGGATCGCTCCGTCGGCGAACGGCACGAGCTGCGAGGTGCTGAGCATGCGCGTCGCGTACGTCACCTGGTACCGCTCGACGATGCTGCGCCACGCGGCGTCGGTGGCTGCGGCATCCGGAGTCGCTCCATCGGTGCGGTACGCCGAGACGTTCAGCGTCGCCGGACGCCCCGACATGCGCTCGTTCTGCTCCTGCGTGGACTGCTGCACGATCGCCCCCAGGGCGACGACGGTGGTGAGCGAGCACACGGCGACGGCGACTCCCACCAGCGAGAGGAGCACGCGCATGCGGTGCACGCGGACCTCCTGCCACGCCTCGAGCATCGCGCCGACGAGGGAGGTGAGCGCGCGCATCAGGCGTCTCCTCGCTCGAGGGCGGCATCCTCGGTCGGGTCCGCGCCGAACCCCCGCGCGGCGAGGACAGCCGGGTCATCGTCGGCGGGGGCCATCTCACGCCGGTCGCGACGGGTCAGCGGTTCGAGCGAGGGATCGTCGACCGCGGTGAGCACTCCGCGGTCGAGCCGGAAGTGCCGGCGGGCGCGGCGCGCGATGGTCGGGTCGTGGGTGATGGTGACCTGGGCGGCACCGGTGCGGGTCGCCACCTCGTCGATCAGCTCCATGACGCTCTGACCGGTGTCGAGGTCGAGCGCGCCGGTGGGTTCGTCGGCGAGGATCAGCCGGGGTCCGCGCACGAGCGAGCGGGCGATGGCCACGCGTTGCTGCTCGCCACCGGACAGGCGGTCGGGCAGGCTCGACAGCCGGTGCTCGAGCCCGACGAGCTCGAGCATCTCGGCGGCGATCTTCTTGCGCCGCCAGAAGGTGCGCCCCGACGAGTACAACAACGGCATGGTGACGTTCTCAAGGGCCGTGCGCCCGGGCAGCAGGTTGAACTGCTGGAAGACGAAGCCGATCCCGGCCCCGCGCAACCTGTCGCGAGCGGCCGAGCTGTAACTGCGCACGGGCCGGTCGTCGAAGGTGATCTCGCCGCTGGTGGGCAGATCGAGCAGCCCCAGCATGTTGAGCAGGGTCGACTTGCCCGAGCCCGAGCGGCCGACGATCGACACGTGGTCGCCCGGCTCGATGGTGAGGTCGATGCCGTTGAGGATGGTCAGCGCGGGCTGATCCTGCGGGATCACCGTGCGGGTGACCTCGCGCAGCTCGAGCAGGCTCACGACGCGGGCGCCTGTTGGCAGAACATCGAGCCGTCGGGGTACACGGTGCACCCGTCGTCGGGTACGGCCATCGCGCCCGGCGCGAACTCGAGGAGCTCCTCGCCCTCGGTGAGGCCGTCGGTGACCTGCACCTGCGTGCCGTCGGTGAGCCCGAGTGCGACCGCGCGCTCTTCGGTGGCGCCGTCGGCGGTGGTGACCCACACGGTGCCGCTCTGCGCGGCTCCGCGCACCGCGGTGGTGGGCACGAGGAGCACGTTCTCGGCGCGACCGCCAGCGATCGTCATCTCGGCCGCGAGCCCGGCGAACACCGTCACGTCGCCCGGCACGCTGCAGGTGGCGGTCGTGCCGGAGCCACCGCCGCTACTGCCCGCTCCGCCCGTGCTCGAGGCCTCGCCCGCCCCGCCGGAGGGGCTCTCGCCGGTGCTTCCGGCGAGGGGAGTCGTGATGCGCAGCCCGGTGCAGGTGAATGCGGCGGGGCCACCGGTGATGGTCACCGTCGCGTCGGTCGGACGGTTCAGCAGGCGGTACTGCTGCGCGGGCTCGAGCGAGCCCGAGACCGAGAAGGTCGGCGGCGCGACCGTGCCGGCGCTCGCGCCGATCGCGACCTCCTGCCCGGCGATGACCGACAGCGAGCTCAGCGTGCCGGCGGCGGGCGCGGTGACGTCGGCGTAGCGGAAGATCGCGGGCTTGGCCTTGCCCTCGGCGTCGACGCTGTCGGCGGGGTCGCGCTCGATGGGCACCTTGACGTCGAAGACGACGTCGCCCGCGGCCACGGCGGCGCCCTGCGCGACGAAGATGCGGTTGACCGTGCCGGTGGCGGTCACCTTCATCGGCACGGCGGCGTCGGCGGCGACGGTGGCCTTGATCACCACGTCGTTCGTGATCGTGCCGAGGGTGGCGACCGCTCGCGGTTCGACGATGCTCCCCGTCGGCATGGCCGGCGAGTCGTCGACCGGCCGGTCGGGGAAGAACGCCAACTTGATGAGTGCGGCCGCCACGATGGCGACCAGAAGCATGCGCAGAATCGGAAAGACCCACGTGCGTGCGATCCCCATGAAACCCCCCCGGAATGGAATCGTCGTCGAACGTTCCTCACCCTAGGGGGCGGCCGATATCGCCGATGTATCGCGCACGAGGGCGCCGGCCGCCCTGTCAGTGCGGATCGGCGGCGTTCAACCGGCGCACCGTCTCGGCGTAACGCCCCTCGGCCTCGGCGTGTCGGAGGAAGCCGACCCGGCTCACCTGCACCTCGGTCGCGTCGGGCTGGTCGCGCAGGATGTCGAACACTTCGTCCGCGAATTCATCCAAATCCATGGCGAACGAGCTCTCGCGCTGGCCCGGTAGCAGGTCGGTGGCGACCGACGGCGGCTCGAGCTCGATCACCGACACGCTCGTGCCCTCGAGCTGCAGACGGAGCGACTCGCTGAACAGATGCACGGCCGCCTTCGTCGCGTTGTAGGTGGGGGTGGCGCGCAGGGGCACGAACGCCAGACCCGACGACACGGTCATGATCGTGGCATCCGTCTGCGCCTGCAGGTGGGGGAGCAGGTGCGCGATCAGACGCAGGGGGCCGAGCACGTTGGTCACGACGGTCTCCTCGGCCGTCGCAAGCACGGCGGGGCCCTGCGTCCAGTCCTCGACCCGCATGACGCCCGCCATCGTGACGAGCACGTTCAGGTTCGGGTGGCGCTCGAGCACGTCGTCGACGGCCCCGCGGATCGAGTCCTCGTCGGCCGTGTCGATGCGGACGGTGTCGATGCCGGGGTGCGTCGCGGCGATCTCGGTGAGCAGTTCCGCTCGGCGACCGCCGACGATGACGGTGTTGCCCGCGGAGTGCAGGCGCTCGGCGAGGGCGAGACCGATACCGCTCGTGGCGCCGGGGATGAAGACGGTGTTTCCGGTGATGTGCATGCTCCCAGTGTTCGGCGTCGGCCCCGGGGCATCCAGGCCTCGTGGATCGGGGGAGCGGCGATCCCTGGATGCCGCGGCGCCTACCGACCAGGATGGAGGAATGGATCGCACGGCGATGGGGGAGTTCCTACGGGCGCGGCGCGAGGCCCTGCGCCCGGAGGACCTTGGCCTGCGACCCGGCGCCCGACGACGCACGGCGGGCCTGCGCCGCGAGGAGGTCGCTCAGGCGGCCGCGATGTCGACCGACTACTACACGCGCCTTGAGCAGGCGCGCGGACCGCAGCCGAGCCCGCAGATGTTGTCGGCGCTCGCTCGGGCCCTGCGCCTGAGCGTCGACGAGCGCGACTACCTCTACCGCTTGGCCGGCCACGCCGTGCCCGACCGTCTCGGCCGCGCCGACCATGTCGCCCCCTCGCTGCAACGGGTGTTCGCGCGCCTGTCGGACACCCCCGCCCTGGTCATCTCGCATCTGGGCGAGACGCTGCTGCAGAACGAGCTCGCGGCCGCCCTCCTGGGCGATCACGTCGGGGCGCGCGGATGGGAGCGATTCGAGGCGTGGCGGTGGTTCGTGAGACCCGAGACCGAGCGCGCCAAGTACCCCGCCGACGATCGCGACCGTCAAAGCCGAGCGATCGTCGCCGGCCTGCGCGCCGCCGTGGGCGTACTCGGACCCGCGTCGACCGCGGGCGAGCTCGCCGCCGAGCTCGAGGGGCGCAGCGCGGAGTTCGCCGAACTCTGGCAGCGGCAGGAGGTCGCCCAGCGCTTCGCCGATCACAAGGTGCTGATCCACCCCGAACTCGGCGAGATCGAGGTCGACTGCCAGGTGCTCTTCACCGAGGATCGCGCGCAGGCCCTGCTCGTGCTCACCCCCGAACCGCGCAGCGAGGCCGAGGAGAAGATTCGCGTGCTGGGTGTGCTCGGCACGCAACGCTTCACCACGACCTGAACGACGGATGCCACGACCCCGGGCCGCGCGAGCGGTGGGGTCGTGGCATCCGGGATCTGCTCGGATCACTCCGCGGGAGGAGACACCACCCGCGGGGACGTCGGGTCGAGGCGCGCCCCCGTGCCGACACGGGCGTGGCGACGCGAGTACGCGAAGTAGATCGCGAAGCCGATGGCCAGCCAGATGAGGAAGCGCAGCCACGTCTCGACCGACAGGTTGAGCATGAGGTAGGTGCAGATCAGCGCCGAGAGGATCGGCAGAACCGGGTTGAACGGCACGCGGAAGCCGCGCTTGAGGTCGGGGCGCTTGCGGCGCAGCACGATCACGCCGATCGACACGAGCACGAACGCCGACAGGGTGCCGATGTTCACCATCTCTTCGAGGACGCCGATCGGGGTCACCCCCGCGACGATCGCCACGATCACGGTGACGATGATCGAGATCACCCACGGGGTGCGGAAGCGCGGGTGCACCTTGGCGAGAGAGCCCGGGAGCAGGCGGTCGCGCGACATCGCGAAGATGATGCGCGTCGCGCCGATCAGCAGGGTGAGCACGACGGTGGTCAGACCCGCGACCGCGCCGGCGGCGATGACCGTGGCCATCCACGTCTGTCCGTGGAAGGCGAAGGCGTTGGCGAGGGCCGCGGCGGGGTTGAGCTCGGAGTAGGGCACCATGCCGGTCACGACGATGGCGACCGCGCAGTACAAGATCGTGCAGATGATGAGCGAGGCGATGATGCCGATCGGCAGGTCGCGCTGCGGGCGCTTGGTCTCTTCGGCGGTGGTGGCCACGACGTCGAAGCCGATGTAGGCGAAGAACACCAGGGCGGCACCGGCGAGGATGCCGCCGACGCCGAACGTCGCGGGCTCCAGTCCCGAGAGGAACTGCAGCAGCGGCTGGGTGAGACCCGAGGCCGACTCGGTCGGCACGGAGTCGGGGATGAACGGGTTGTAGTTCGCGGGGTTGATGAACAGGATGCCGGCGATGATGACGAACAGCACGATGAACAGCTTCACGGCGACGAGCACGAGGTTCACGCGCAGCGACTCCTTGATGCCGACGGTCATCAAACCGCCGAGCACGAGCACCAGCAGAATCGCGGGCACGTCGACCACGCCGCCGTACGAGATGGCCTCGGGCAGGGTGATGCCGAGCTGCTGCAGGAAGGTGCCGAGATACGCGCTCCATCCCTGGGCGACCACGCTCGCGCCGAGGAACATCTCGAGGATGAGGTCCCAGCCGATGATCCACGCGAACAGCTCGCCGAGCGACGCGTACGAGAAGGTGTAGGCCGAGCCCGATACGGGCACGGTCGAGGCGAACTCGGCGTAGCACATCGCCGCGAGGCCGCACGCGATCGCGGCGATGATGAAGCTGATGACCACGGCAGGGCCCGCGACGTCGTGGGCGGCGCGACCGGTGAGGGTGAAGATGCCGGCGCCGATGACGACGCCCACACCGAACACCGTCAGGTCGAGTGCGCTGAGGGACTTCTTGAGCCGGAATTCGGGCTCATCGGTGTCGGCGATGGACTGCTCCACCGACTTGGTACGGAAAAGGCTCACGGAACGCTTCCTCTGTCTCTGGTGATGTCCCAGGAGCGAACACCACCCGTGGAGGATAGTCCCTCGCGCGCACCCCCATCCATCGCTTGCGAAGCCGCCCGACGGCACTCGAATAGCAGATGGAATTGTCATGCGGGTAATTCATCGATTACAGGTGTAAGGTTTTTCGTATTATGGCTATGAAGCACATCACGCACCTCGTCGACGATCTCGACGGTTCCGTCCTCGAAGACGGGCAGGGAAAGCAGATCACCTTCTCCGTCGAGGGTCGGGCTTATGAAATCGACCTCTCCGACCGCAACGCCGACAAGTTCTATTCGGCGATCGCCCCCTTCGTCGACGCCGCCCGATCGGTTTCGCGCGGCACCACGACCGCCCGTCGCACGCGCACCACGCGTCGTTCGAGCGACGTCGATCTCGGCGCCGTGCGCGAATGGGCACGCGCCAACGGGCACACCGTGAGCGACCGCGGTCGCGTTCCGGGCACTGTGCTCGACGCGTACGCGGAAGCGAATTCCTGATCGCGTTCCCCCTGCGGTGACCTGCGTTCCGCGCGGGCACCGACCTTGAGCACCACCACGGCAGCGTTCGCCGTGGTGGTGCTCGACCGTGTGGCGACGGGGGTTCCCCGGCGAGAGCACCTCGACACTTTCCGCGGATGCGGTGAAAGCTGACGAAGGTGCGGGTGAATTTGCAATCCGTCGCGGGGAATGGCTTACACGTGGGCCTTATCGTCGCGTCATGGCGAAAAAGCACATCACGCAGATGATCGACGATCTCGACGGGCGCATCATCGAAGACGGAACGACCCTCACGTTCTCGCTCGAAGGCCGGGCATATGAAATCGATCTTTCACATGCCAATGCCGCGAGACTCCACGACGCATTTCACCCGTTCATCTCGGCCGCGCGTGTCGCCGGATCCACGGCCACGACAGTGCGACGTACTCCGCGCGGCCGGGCGATCCCCACTCGCGACCTCACCGACGTCCGCACGTGGGCGCACGAGAACGGCTACGCCATCAACGAGCGCGGTCGCATCTCTTCCGCCGTCCTCGAGGCCTACGACGCCGCGCATTAACCGCGTCGCCTCGCCTCGCCCGCGTCGAAGAGACCGGATGCCCCGCTGAGCGGCATCCGGTCTCTTCTGCGTCGGGGCAGTGCTGATGGGTCAGACCAGGGCGGTGCGCCCGGCGCCGGCGGCGAGGCGCTCGGCGGCGAGACCCTCGGCCGCGGCCAGCGGGGTGACCCCGCGCACGGCGGCCTCGTCGAAGACGCGGCGGATGGTGTCGCCGATGCCCGCCACTCGACCCATGATCTGCTCGAGCGTGCCCTGCTCCTTCGCGACGCCGTCGAGGTAGATCACGCCGCCCGCGTTGACCACGAAGTCGGGCGCGTACAGGATGCCGCGGGCGGCCAACCGGTCGGCTCCGGCGCGGTCAGCGAGGGGGTTGTTGGCGGGCCCGCACACGCTGCGCGCATCGAGGGCGTCGATGACGTCGTCGGTCAGCACGCCCCCGATGCCCGCGGGTACGAAGACGTCGGCGGGCACGAGGTGCGCCTCGCTCGGCTCGACCCACGCGGCGCCGAGCTCCGCGGCGGCGGAGCGCTTGGCGGGGTTGACGTCGGTGACGGTCAGCACGGCGCCCTCGGCGGCGAGGCGCTCGGCGAGACGGCCGCCGACCTGGCCGAGACCGGCGATCGTGATCCGGCGACCGGCGACGTCGCCGGTGCCCACGGCCCGCTCGAGCGTCGCCACGAGGGAGGTGTAGACGCCGAGACTGGTGGGGCCGGCCGGTTCGCCGGAGCCGCCGACGGAGTCGGGCAGACCCACGACGTGCGCGGTGCGCTCGCTGACGACGAGCATGTCTTCGGTGGTCGAGCCCACGTCTTCGGCGGTGCGGTACAGCCCGCCGAGGCTCTCGACCGCATCGCCGAGGTCGAGGAACGCGGCGCGGCGGCGGTCGGCGTCGAGAACGGTGCCCGGGGGCAGACCGACCACCGACTTGCCTCCGCCGGCGTCGAGGCCGGCGGCGGCGTTCTTGAGCGTCATCGCGGCCGACAGGCGCAGCGCGTCGCCGAGGGCGTCGGTCCACGAGGGGTAGGTCCACAGGCGGGCGCCGCCGAGGGCGGAACCGAGAACCGAGGAGTGCAGCGCGACGGCGATGAAGAGGCCGCTGCGCCGCCCCGTGATCACCTCCACGCGCTCGTGGGTGAAATCGGGCAGGGGCAGGGCGTGGGTCATCGCGTTCCTTGTCGTCGGCCGCCTTGTGGGCGGCACTTCCCGGATGCCGCGGCGTTGCGGCATCCGGAATCCATTCTGACGCGTCGCCGGGCGTCACGCGAGCGCACGTTCGCGGGTCGCCCGTGCGCGTTCGCGCCCGGCCGGTGGCGGGGCTCGCTCTAGGCTGTCGGGCATGACCGACGCCCTCCCCACCCGTAGTCGCCTGGTCGCTGCCGCCCTCGAGGAGGCGGGCATCGCCGGCCGCATCGTCGTGCTGCCGGATGCCGCGTCGACGGCTGCGCTTGCCGCGGCCGCCCTCGGTGTCGAGGTCGGCGCGATCGCCAACAGCCTCGTGTTCTGGAGCGACGACGAGCCTCTGCTCGTCATGACCAGCGGTGCGCATCGGGTCGACACGACGGCTCTCGCCGAGCGGCTCGGACGCGGCGGCATCCGTCGGGCGACCCCCGAGCAGGTGCTCACCGCGACCGGCCAGCCCATCGGGGGAGTGGCCCCGACCGGACACCCCGCGCCCCTGACCACGGTGGTCGACGAAGACCTCGCGGCCTTCCCCGAGATCTGGGCCGCGGGCGGCACGCCGCACACGGTGTTTCCGCTGACGTTCGACGAGCTGGTGCGGCTGACCGGCGGCACGGTGACGCGGGTCGCCTGAGCGGGTGCGATCGTCAGGTGGCTGAGCTTGTCGAAGTCACCGGGGGTTCGCGGGGCGTGGGGTGGTGCGATGTGAGGTGGCTGAGCTTGTCGAAGTCACCGGGGGTTCGCGGGGCGTGGGGTGGTGCGATGTGAGGTGGCTGAGCTTGTCGAAGTCACCGGGGGTCCGCGGGTCTCCGGTCCCTTCGACGGGCTCAGGGACCTGGGTTCTGTGGGTTGCGGGCCCTTCGACAGGCTCAGGGACCTCGGTTCTGCGGATTTCCGGGCCCTTCGACGGGCCCAGGAAGGGGAAGGGCCGGGCGGCGGCGGGTCGGGGCGGCGCCGCCCGGCGGGCTCACACCCCGGGGGCGGGTGTGAGGGCTGTGAGGCAGACCACCGCAGCGGCGGCCGACCACGCCTGCGGACGGCAGGCGGCGGGGTAGGGCGTCGGCACCGACGAGTGGGTACGCGGGTCGCCCGCGTGCAGCTCGGGCACGCGGTACGCGAAGCCCTCGGCGGCATCGAGCAGGCCGTCGACCACCGCGCGCGCCTGGTCGTGCAGGCCCGCACGCAGCATGCCGTGCGCGGCGATCGCGGTGTCGTGCACCCAGACGCTGCCCCCGTGATACGACAGCGGCCAGTATCCGGCGGCGCCGGTCGACATGGTGCGGATGCCGTATCCACTCGACATGCTCTCGCTCAGCAGCAGCTGGGCGACGTGCGCCTCTTCGGCGGGGGAGAGGATGCCGGTGCCGAGCAGGTGCCCGATGTTGCTGGTCAGCGTGTCGACCGGGCGCTTGTCGCGGTCGAGGGCGACGGCGGGGTAGCGGCCCTCGGGCGTCTCGACCCAGTAGGTCGCGGCGAAACGCTCCTTGAGGTTGGCGGCCCAGGCGCGCCAGAACGCGACGTCATCGGCATCCGCCCCCTCACCGAACTGCTCAAGCAGGTCGGCTCCGGCGAGGGCGGCCTCGTACGCGTACGCCTGCACCTCGCACAGGGCGATCGGACCCTCGGCGAGGCGGCCGTCGCGCCACTGGATGGAGTCGCCCGAGTCCTTCCACCCCTGGTTCGACAGGCCCGTGCCCATGCGGTCGATGTAGTCGAGGAAGCCGTCTCCGTCGCTGTCGCCGCTGTCGCGGATCCAGCCGAGGGCGCCGCGGAGCGTGGGGAGCAGCGCGCGCACCTCGGCCTCGGGCATGCCGCCGCGCCAGGCGTCGGCGAGCAGGCAGATCCACAGCGGGGTCGAGTCGACGCTGCCGTAGTACTTCGGCGGCAGCACGATGCCCTCACCGGGGATCTCGAGCGCCGAGGCCCGCAGCTCGTGCAGGATCTTGCCCGGTTCCTGCGCGGTCTGCGCGTCGTCGTCGGCGCCCTGCAGGCGGGCGAGGACACGCAGAGTGGATGCCGCGATCTCGCGGTCGAGCGGGAGCGCGAGCCGCGCGGCCCAGAGTGAGTCGCGGCCGAAGAGCGTGAAGAACCACGGCGCTCCCGCGGCGAAGAACTCGTCGTCGGGGTGATCGGGGAGCACGAGCCGCAGGGCGTCGAGGTCGTCGAGCGCCGTGCGCAGCCATCGCGACAGGCGCGGGTCGGGGGCGGTCGCGGCGAGGGCAGCGGCATCCCACCGGGCGGGAGCCGTGGCCGAGCCCACGACGAGGGTGTCGTCGCGGAGCGTCAGCGTCCACCCGATCTCGGCGGAGCCGAAGGGAGCGATCTCGACGTCCCACTCGGCCTCGACCTCGTGACCGGTCGACGCCACGCGGGCGCTCGGCGCGACCAGTTCGAGGCCCTGGGCACCGGCATCCACTCGGGCTTCGTCTCCCTCGATCGCGGTGTCGGCGTCGCGTGCGGCTGCGTGACCCGACTTCACCTCGTGCAGCTGGGCGAACTCAGGCGCGAGGGTCAGCCGCAGCGTGGTGCGGAGGGGGTGGTCGACGCGCGAGTGCACGGTCCACGACTCGCTCACCACGCCGTCGGCGACGCGGCGGTCGCGCAGCAGCCGCACCTTCGGGTCGGGCGTGGTGTCGTCGAGCCCGCGCAGCAGTCCGCCGAAGACCACGCGCGAGGCGCCGTCGGGGGCGGTCGAGATCCACTCGATCGGTGAGCCGTCGCAGCTCGCGGTGAGCGAGCGCACGTGCCGCACGTCGCCGTGGTAGACACCGTGCACCGCGGCCGCGCCCATGTCTCCCGTGCCGTCGGACCACACCTGGGTGGGGGCCCGCAGCACGATGAGCGCATCGCTGAGCAGCGGTTGCAGGGGAGGGGTGTCGACCGTCGTCCCGGCAGGCGAGGTGGTGGGGGCGGTGGTCATTCTTTGACGGCTCCTTCGCTGGCGTTCATGATGCGGCGCTGGAAGATGAAGAACACCACGGCGACCGGGATCGTCATGATGGCCGCGGCCGCGAGTTTGAGGGGGAATTGGCTGCCCTGGCTGAGCTGACCGCTCGCCAGCGCCGCCACGCCCTTGGTCAGGGTGGTGAGTTCGGGCGACTGGGTGGAGATGACGAAGTGGCTCAGCTCGTTCCACGATCCCTGGAACGACAGGATCACGATCGTGATGAGCGCGGGCCGGGCCATCGGCAGCACGACCGACCAGAAGATGCGGAACGTGCCGGCTCCGTCGATGCGGGCCTGCTCCTCGACCGAGGGTGGGATCGACTCGAAGAAGTTCTTCATGATGAACACGCCCGCGGCATCGACCAGCAACGGCAGGATCATGCCCGCGTACGAGTCGTACATGCCGAGCTGGTTGATCACGAGGAACTTCGGGATCAGCAGCACCACCGAGGGCACGGCCATCACGGCGATCAGGGCGGCGAACACCACCCCGCGCCCGCGGAACTGCAGGCGCGCGAGGGCGTACCCGGCGAGGGAGTTGAAGAACACCCGGCCGGCGGTGACGAACAGGGTCACCACGACCGAGTTGCCGAACCACACGGGGAAGTCGGAGTTCAGGAACAACCGCTCGTAGGCCGCCCACGTGAACGGTTGGGGCGCGAGCGAGATCGGGTCGGCCGCCGCCGCGGCATCCGTCTTGAACGACGTCGCCACCTGCACGAGGAACGGATAGATGTAGATGACCGCGAGAACGATCAGCAGGACGTAGAGACCGATCTGCCAGCGCAGGGCCTTGCCCGACATGCGGTGCTTCGCGGGCCGACCGGGCCCGTCGATGCGCTGCTCGGCGAGAACGGTGGTCTGGGGCGAGGCCGTGGCCGTCATCGCTTCGCTCCCTTCTGTGCGGGCACCTCGTATTGACGCAGGCGTCGGCGCGAGACCGGGCGGTCGCGCAGCACGAAGCGCTGCAGGATCGTGAGCGCCACGATGATGACGAAGAGCACGAAGGCGATCGCCGCACCCTGACCCCACTGCTGCGACAGGAACGCCGAGGAGTAGCTGAGGTAGGCGGGGGTCAGCGTGGTCTTTCCGGGGCCGCCCTGCGTGCCGGTGTAGATCTGGTCGAACACCTGCCACGTGCCGATGAGGCCGAGGGTCAGCACCGTGAACAGCACGGGCTTGAGCTGCGGCAGGGTGACGCGCCAGAAGCGCTGCCAGCCGGTCGCGCCGTCCATCATCGCGGCCTCCTGCACGTCGGCGCCGATGTTCTGCAGGCCGGCGATGAACAGCAGCATGAAGGTGCCCGAGGTGGTGAACACGGCCATGAGGATGAAGGCCGACATCGCGACCGAGGGGCCGGCGAGCCAGTCCCACCACGAGACGCCGAGCATCGTGTTGCCGGTGAGGAAAGCCGGGCCGCTGGTGATGCCCACGGCTCCGAGCAGGTTGTGCACGACGCCGGACGGATCGCTGAACCAGTTCGGTCCGTTGATGCCGAACCACGACAGCGCCTGGTTGACGGCACCGGATGCCGAGAAGAGGAAGAGCCACAGCACGGTGATGGCCACCGAGCTCGTGACCGAGGGGAAGTAGAAGGCGGTGCGGAACAGACCGCGTCCGCGCAGGATAGCGCGGTTGACGAGAACGGCGAGGAAGAGCGACAGGGCGGTCTGCAGCGGTACGACCAGCAGCACGTACCAGGCGTTGTTGCGCAGCGCCGTGCCGAAGTCGCGTTCGGCGAGACCGCCGCCGGTGGTGACGGCGGCGTAATTGTCGAGACCGACGAAGCCGACGTTGGACGAGAAGGGGCTGCCGCGCCCGGTCCAGTCGGAGAAGCTCACCCACAGCGCCATGAGCACGGGGACGAGCAGGAACACGCCCAGGATGATCAGCACGGGGGCGGTGAAGAGCCAGCCGGCGGCGGCCTCGCCGCGCCGGATCCCCGGGGAGGAGGATCCGGCGCGACGCGGCGCTGAGGTGAGAGCACTCATGGCTACTTGGTGATGGCCTCGAGGTTGGACTGCGCCGTCTGCAGCAGCGCCTGCGGGTCACCCGTCTTCAGCGACTCCAGCTGGGCGTTGAAGTCGGTGATGACGTCGGCGGCACCGGCCATGTTCGGCGGGAACTGCGCGTACTCGGCTCCGGAGAGGAACGCCGTGAGGTCGGGGTTCGCGGTGCTCCACGCGTCGGCGGCCGACTGGATGGAGGGCATCGGGCCGAAGGCCTTCGAGAACGCCAGCTGCTGGTCGGTGCTCGTCAGGTACTCGACGAGAGAGCGGGCCTGCTCCTGGTTGCCGCTGTCGGCGGCCATGCCCCAGCAGTTGGTGAACTGCAGCGTGCCCTTGCCGCCGGGGCCCGCGGGCAGCTCGGCGACCTGGTACTTCACGTCGGGGTAGTCGGCCGACATGGCGCCGGTGATCCAGTTGCCCTCGATGACCATCGCGGCCTTCTGGGTGCCGAACGCCTCGCCGCCCCAGCCCGCGCCCACATCCGACGCGAAGGCGAAGGTGCCGTCGTTCAGGTGCGTCTTGACGTAGTTGAGCGCCTCGACGTTGGCGGAGCTGTCGGCCGTGGCCGTGCCGTCGGAGACGAGTCCGCCTCCGGCCTCGGCCATGAAGGCACCGACGCGCTGGTACTCGGCGCCGAACGCGAGACCGACGCGGCCGTCGGTGGTGAGCTTCTGGGCGACGGATGCCAACTGGTCCCAGGTCGTGGGGACATCGGCATCCGTCAGCCCTGCCGCCGACCACAGGTCGGTGTTGATGATCAGGGCCAGGGTCGAGAAGTCCTTGGGCGCGCAGTAGAACTTGCCGTCGACGGTGAAGTTGTCGACGAGCGAGGGGTAGAAGTCGTCCTTGTTCGCCAGGTCGTCGCCGTACGCCGCGATCGAGCCGTTCGCCGCGTAGCCGGCGAGGGCCTCGGGGGCGAGGTAGAACAGGTCCGGCGGCGAGCCGGCCGCGAAACCCTGCGAGAGCTGCTGGGGGAGGTCGTTGGCGGTCTGCACCTCGGCCTGCACGCCCGACTGCTCGCTCCAGGCGGCGACGGCGTCGGTGACGGCGGTGGTCTCGGCGTCGCCCGAGGAGCCGATGAGGATGCTGAGCTTTCCCGAGCCCGAGGCCTGGGATTCGCCGGGGGTGTCGTTGAATCCGGAGCCGCACGCGGTGAGCGTGAGGGCTCCGGTGGCGAGAAGTGCGCCGGCGGCGAGCCAGTTCCGGGCGGTGTGCCGTGTCATGTGTCTCTCTCCTTCGATGAGGCATGCGACCCCTCCGGGTGCTCGGAGGGCCGTCGGTTTGATCGTTCAAATGACGGTTGGACAACGGTAAGGAACGGCGGTGTTTCCTGTCAAGCGGTTGCCCGCCCGCATAGGCTGTCGGTCTGGCCGTCCGGCCTGCACCCGCCGTCGTCGCGGATCGCGGAGGTGCCGGAGGATCGGAAAACCGGATGCCGCGGGGCACCGGCCACGGCACGGGGGAGACGAGACATGGCGAAGGCGCCCACCGTCGACGACGTCGCACGCGTCGCCGGGGTCTCGCGGCAGACCGTGTCGAACGTCGTGAACACCCCCGACATCGTGCGCGAGGCCACCCGCCTGCGCGTCGAAGCCGCGATCGCCGAGCTCGGCTACCGCCCCCACGCCGCCGCGCGCCGCCTGCGCACGCGTCGGAGCTCCACCATCGGCATCCATCTCGATCCGTACGCCGGGGGAATCTCGGGCGTCGTGCTCGACCGCTTCGTGCACGCCCTCACCGAACGCGCGGGCGAGCGCGACATGCGCGTGCTGCTGTACGCCGCGCGCACGCCCGAAGAGGAGATCGCCCGCCTCGGCGATCTGCTCGAGGGGGGAGAAGTGGATGCCGTCGTCATCACCGGAACCTTCCACGGCGACCCGCGCACGGGGTGGCTGCTCGACCGCGCCCTGCCGTTCGTGTCGTTCGGACGGCCGTGGGGCGAGGACGACGTCGAAGCCCCCGCGCACCTCTGGGTCGACGTCGACGGAGCGGCGGGGACGCGCGCGGCGACCGCGCACCTGCTGGCCCAGGACGGCCAGCGCATCGCCTTCCTCGGGTGGCCGACTGGGTCGGGAACCGGCGACGAACGCGAACGCGGGTGGCGCGAGAGCGCGGCCTCGGGACCGCGTTGGGTCGTCGAAGAGAACGTCTCGGCGGCTCGCGACGTGGTGGCCGCCGGTCTCGCCGCCGACCCGGGCGTGACGGGCATCGTCTGCGCGAGCGACTCCCTCGCGATCGGCGCGCACCTCGCCGTCACCCTCGCCGGCCGGAGCGACATCACGGTCATCGGCTTCGACAACACCCCCGCGGTGGAGGCGCTCGGCCTGTCGAGCGTCGAGCAGTTGCCCGAGAAGGTGGCATCCGGAGCCCTCGACCTGCTCATGGGCGAGAACGGCACGGTCGTCGCCCCCCGCGCACCGACGGCCGGAGCGGCGCACGTGCTGGTGGAGCCGCGGCTCGTCGTTCGCTGAGGCGCGGGGGTGGGCGCGGGCGGCGCCCGGGGAGTGTGGGGCGGGATCCGTCGATTGGGGCGAGAATTTCACGCCCCGAACGACGAAACTCGCCCCGAACGCGCGTCAGGCCGGCCGGCCGATGCGGCGGGCGAGCTCGGCGGCGGTTCCGGATGCCGCTGACGCCAGGGCCTCGGCATCGTGCGGGGGTCCGTCGGCCGGCCACGTGATCGCCACGGCCGCGGCGGGCCACCCGGCGTGATCCAGCACCGCGGCGGCGACGGAGCGGAATCCGGGAGTGACCTCGCCGTTCTCGCTCGCGTGGCCGTCGGCCCGCACGAGGCGGAGCACCTCACGCAACTCGCGCGGGGTCGCGGGGCCCGCACCGTGGCGCTGGGTGAGGGCCGTGGCATCCGGGAATAACGCCCGCACCTGTTCGCGGGGGAGCGCCGCGAGCATGGCCCGCCCCGTCGCCGTGAGGTGTGCAGGCAGGCGCACGCCGACATCGGTCACGAGCGCGGGGCGGCGCGGAGCGCGCTCTTCGACGATGTACAGCACATCTCGGCCGGCCAGCACGGCGAGGTGCGCCGATTCGCCGACCCGGTCGGAGAGGCCCGCCAGCAGCGGACGGCCGAGGCGGGCGAGGGGCTGCTGCCGGGCGTATCCGCCGCCGAGCTCGAACGCCGCGGTGCCGAGGCCCCAGCGACGGTCGCCGGGCAGGTGCACGACGTAGCCGTGCTGCTCGAGGGTCGCGAGCAGGTGATAGACGCTCGAACGCGGGATGCGGAGGGTCGTCGCAATCGACTGCGCGGCCATCGGGCCGGGCTGACGCGCGAGCAGCGAGAGGATCCGCAGCGTCTGATCGGCGGCGGGAACCTGCGGACGGGGAATGTCTGGCATGACAGACACAGGATGCCAGAACCCCGTCGTCGCGCGACAGTGCGCGCGATGGAATCGGCGTATGAACGCGAGCGTCACCGTCGGATCCCAGCCCCTCACCCCTCAGGATGTGGTCGCCGTCGCGCGCCACGACGCGCAGGTGACGGTGGACGACGACGCCCTGCAGCGCGTGGCCGACACCCGCGCCCTCATCGAGGCGCTCGCCGACGACCCGCAGCCGCACTACGGCATCTCGACCGGCTTCGGGGCGCTGGCGACGACCTTCATTGCCGAGGACCGGCGCGCTCAGCTGCAGGCGAGCCTCATCCGCTCGCACGCCGCCGGCACCGGGTCCGAGGTCGAGCGCGAGGTCGTGCGCGCCCTCATGCTGCTGCGGCTGCAGACCCTGTCCACCGGTCGCACCGGGGTGCGCCCCGTCGTGGTCGAGACCTACGCCGCCCTGCTGAACGCCGGGATCACCCCGGTCGTGCGCGAATACGGCTCGCTCGGCTGCTCGGGCGACCTCGCGCCGCTGTCGCACGTGGCCCTCGCGGTGATGGGCGAGGGCGAGGTACGCGACGCCGCCGGCGATCGGCGATCCGCCGCCGACGCGCTCGCCGCCGCCGGGATCGCCCCGGTCGCCCTGCGCGAGAAGGAGGGCCTCGCCCTCATCAACGGCACCGACGGCATGCTCGGCATGCTGCTGCTGGCCCTGCACGACCTCGAGATGCTACTCACCACGGCCGACGTCTCGGCGGCGATCTCGATCGAATCGCAGTTGGGGACGGATGCCGTCTTCGCGGCCGACCTCATGGCGCTTCGCCCGCAGCTGGGGCAGGCGGCATCCGCGGCGAACCTCCGCGCGTTCCTCGCCGGCTCGCCCATCGTCGCGAGCCACCGCGGCCCCGAGTGCACCCGCGTGCAGGATGCCTACTCCCTGCGTTGCGCTCCCCAGGTGCACGGCGCCGCGCGTGACACGATGACCCACGCGGCGCGGGTCGCCGAGCGCGAGCTGGCATCCGCCGTCGACAACCCCGTCGTCACCGTCGACGGGCGCATCGAGTCGAACGGCAACTTCCACGGCGCCCCCGTCGCGTACGTGCTCGACTTCCTCGCGATCGCGGTCGCCGACGTGGCCTCGATGTCGGAGCGCCGCACCGACCGTGCGCTCGACGTCGCCCGCAGCAACGGGCTGCCGCCGTTCCTGGCCGACGAGGTGGGGGTCGACTCGGGCCTGATGATCGCGCAGTACGCCGCCGCCGGAATCGTGTCGGAGCTCAAGCGCCTCGCCGCCCCCGCCTCGGTCGACTCGATCCCCTCGAGCGCCATGCAGGAGGATCACGTGTCGATGGGCTGGGCGGGTGCCCGCAAGCTCCGTCGCTCGATCGACGGGCTCGCCCGCGTGCTGGCGATCGAAGTGCTGACCGGATGCCGCGCCCTCGACCTGCGCGCTCCCCTCGAGCCCGCGGCGGCCACCGGCGCCGTGCGCGACCTCGTCCGCACGCGTGTCGAAGGCCCCGGCCCCGACCGCTTCGTCTCGCCCGAGATCGAGGCCGTGACCGAGCTCGTCGCCTCGGGCGCGGTGGCGCGGGTCGCGCTCGCTCGGACGGATTCCGCCCACACGCTCTCCACTCCCGTACACACCGCCTGACCTCGCGCCCCGATCGAAGGAGATCCGCCATGACCGACACCACCACGACCGGCGCGGCACCGGTCGACACGACGCCCGAAGCCGCCGCCCCGGCACCGGAGGTCGCAACGGCTGCGGGTCGTGGTACGGCTGCCGCGGCCGCATCGACCGCCGGGGGCCCGGCATCCGCTCCCCGCTCTCCGATCCGCGCGGCGCGCGGCTCCGAGCGCACCGCGAAGAGCTGGGGAGCCGAAGCCGCGAAGCGCATGCTCATGAACAACCTCGACCCCGAGGTCGCCGAGCGCCCCGACGACCTCGTCGTCTACGGCGGCACGGGCAGGGCCGCGCGATCGTGGGCGGCGTACGACGCGATCGTGCGGACCCTCGACGAGCTGGAGCCCGACGAGACGTTGCTCGTGCAGTCGGGCAAGCCGGTCGGCGTGTTCCGCACGCACGAGTGGGCGCCGCGCGTGCTCATCGCCAACTCGAACCTCGTGGGCGACTGGGCGACGTGGCCCGAGTTCCGCAAGCTCGAAGAGCTCGGGCTCACCATGTACGGCCAGATGACGGCCGGGTCGTGGATCTACATCGGCACGCAAGGCATTCTGCAGGGCACGTTCGAGACGTTCGCGGCCGTCGCGCGCTCGCTCGGCGGGGCTTCGACAGGCTCAGCCACCGGGGCGGCAGCCACCGAGCCGTCAGCCACCGGGCCGGCGGCTCCCGCGGGCGACCTGAGAGGAACCCTCACCCTCACCGCCGGGTGCGGCGGCATGGGCGGGGCGCAGCCGCTCGCCGTCACGATGAACGGGGGAGCGGTGCTCATCGTCGACGTCGACCGCACGCGTCTCGACCGCCGCGTCGCCCACGGGTACCTCGACGAGGTCGCCCCCGATCTCGACGCGGCCATCGAACGGGTGAGCGCCGCACGCGAGGCGGGCGAGGCGCTGTCGGTCGGCGTCGAGGGAAACGCGGCCGAGATGTTCCCGGAGCTGCTGGCCCGCGGCATCCGGATCGACATCGTCACCGACCAGACGAGCGCGCACGACCCCCTGTCGTACCTGCCGATCGGCGTGTCGGTCGACCAGTGGCAGGCCGAAGCCGCCCGCGACCCCGAGGATTTCACCCGCCGCGCGCGCGAGAGCATGGCGGCCCACGTGAAGGCGATGGTGGGGTTCCAGGATGCCGGGGCGGCGGTGTTCGACTACGGCAACTCGATCCGTCGCGAGGCCGAACTCGGCGGGTACGACCGCGCGTTCGCGTTCCCCGGCTTCGTGCCGGCGTACATCCGCCCGCTCTTCGCCGAGGGCAAGGGACCGTTCCGCTGGGTCGCTCTCTCGGGAGACCCGGAAGACATCGCCAAGACCGACCGCGCCGTGGCCGAGCTCTTCCCCGAAGACGCAGCTCTCCACCGCTGGCTCGACAAGGCGGGAAAGCAGGTGCACTTCGAGGGGCTGCCCGCGCGCATCTGCTGGCTCGGCTACCAGGAGCGCCACCTCGCGGGCCTGAAGTTCAACGAGATGGTGGCCTCCGGCGAGCTGTCGGGACCCATCGTGATCGGTCGCGACCACCTCGACGCGGGATCGGTCGCCTCTCCCTACCGCGAGACCGAGGCCATGGCCGACGGCTCGGACGCCATCGCCGACTGGCCCCTGCTCAACGCGCTGCTGAACACCGCCAGCGGCGCGTCGTGGGTGTCGATCCATCACGGCGGAGGGGTGGGGATCGGCCGCAGCATCCACGCGGGACAGGTGTGCGTTGCCGACGGCACCGAGCTCGCCGCCGAGAAGCTCGCGCGCGTGCTCGTCAACGACCCCGGCACCGGAGTCATGCGCCACGTGGATGCCGGCTACGACCGCGCCCGCGAGGTGGCGGCCGAGCGCGGCCTGACGGTGCCGATGTGGTGAGCGGTTCCGGGCGGGCCGGACGCGCGTTCCTACTGACGAACATCGGGGAGCTGACGACGAACGTCGCGGCCCCGGGCGATGCCTGCGGAACCCTGCGCGACGCCGCCGTGATCGTGCGGGACGGACGCGTCGAGTGGGTGGGGTCGGCGGATGCCGCTCCGACCGACGTTCCGGTGGTGAATGCCGAGGGTCGCGCCGTCATCCCCGGCTTCGTCGACAGCCACACCCATCTGGTCTTCGGCAGCGACCGGGCTGCGGAGTTCGCGGCCCGGATGGCCGGTGAGTCGTATGCCGCGGGGGGAATCCGCACCACTGTCGCCGCGACCCGAGCGGCCTCCGACGATGAACTGCGGGCTCGTCTCGCAGCCCTGGTCGGGGAGTGCCGAGCCCAGGGGACGACCACCCTCGAGATCAAGACCGGCTACGGGCTCGACGTCGAGACCGAGACGCGTCTCGCGCGGCTCGCGAGCGAGGTCACCGCCGAGGTCACCTTCCTCGGCGCGCACGTCGTGCCCGCGGAGTTCGCCGGGCGGGGCGACGACTACGTCGAGCTCGTGGTCGGCGACATGCTCGACGCGGTGGCTCCGCACGCGCGGTGGATCGACGTGTTCTGCGAGGAGGGCGCGTTCACGCCGACCCAGAGCCGCCGGGTGCTCGAGGCGGGCCGTGCCGCGGGTCTCGGCATCCGGGTGCACGGGAACCAGCTCGGCTTCGGCGGGGGAGCGGCCCTCGCCGTCGAGCTCGGCGCCGCGGCGGTGGACCACTGCACGTACCTCAGTGACGACGACGTCGCCGCGCTCGCCGGCTCGGACACCGTGGCGACGCTGCTGCCGGGGGTGGAGTTCTCGACGCGGCAGCCGTACCCCGACGCACGACGGCTGATCGACGCGGGCGTGACCGTCGCTCTCGCGAGCGACTGCAACCCCGGATCGAGCTTCACCAGTTCGATGCCGCTCATGATCGCCCTGGCCGTGCGCGAGATGGGCATGACGGTCGCCGAGGCCGTGTGGGCGGCGACCGCGGGAGGTGCCCGCGCGCTGCGCCTCGCCGACGTGGGGGTGATCCGGCCCGGCGCGCGCGCCGACCTCGTGCTGCTGGAGGCCCCGACCCGCGTGCACCTCGCCTACCGGCCGGGCGTGCCCCTCGTGCGGACGGTGTGGAAGGACGGGGCCGAGGTCTGAGGCATCGCGCGGGTCGGGGGCACGGCCGGGCCGGTCGTCGGGCTGGGCTGGACCGTCGTGCGGATGCCGCGGGGGACACACCGGGTGTCGGGTCGCGCGGGACGGCGTGTCGGGGCTGAGGTCCGCAGGACGGCGGGTCGGCGGGGGTCGGCGGGTCACGGCGGGGCGGGGGTACGGCCGGTCGGCGGGGTCCCGCCCGAGTGTGCCGTCGTGCGGATGCCGTGGGGGACACACCGGGTGTCGGGTCGGGCGGGACGGCGTGTCGGGGGTGAGGTCCGCGGGACGGCGGGCTCGGCGGGTCACGGCGGGGCGGGGGCACGGCCGGTCGGCGGGGTCCCGCCCGAGTGTGCCGTCGTGCGGATGCCGCGGGGGACACGCCGGGTGTCGGGTCGCGCGGGACGGCGTGTCGGGGGTGAGGTCCGCAGGACGGCGGGCTCGGCGGGGCACGGCGGGTCACGGCGGGGCGGGGGTACGGCCGGTCGGCGGGGTCCCGCCCGAGTGTGCCGTCGTGCGGATGCCGCGGGCGACACGCCGGGTGTCGGGTCGGGCGGGACGGCGTGTCGGGGCTGAGGTCCGCAGGACGGCGACGCGGCGAAGAGGTGAGGCAACCCGGGGCCGGACGGGCCGGGTAGGCCTCAGGGCGTCAGCAGCTCGAACTCGTCGGGAGGGGTCGCGTCGACGTCGTCCCACGTGCCGTCGTGCCAGGTGAAGATCGCCACGGCGCACGTGACCATGCGCTCGTCGCGGTCGGCGAGACGCGAGACGAGGGCGCTCATGCCGGGGTCGTGCGCGACGACCATCAGCTCGTCGACCCCCACGGCGCGCGCGGACGCCAGGATCTGCGCGGGATCGGCCAGGTACAGCTCGGCGAGCTCGGTGACTTCGGCGTCGAAGGCCTTCGCGAAGAACTGCGCCGTCTCTTTCGCGCGCACGGCCGTGCTCGACAGCACCGTCTCCGGTCGCACGCCCTTGCGCACGACCATCCGCGCCATCGCCGGTGCGTCGCGGCGACCGCGATCGTTGAGCGGACGCTCGTGATCGTCGAGACCTTCGTCGGCCCAGTCCGATTTCGCGTGCCGCGCGAGGATGAGTTGGATCATCGTCTTTCCGCCATTCCTGCCAGGATCTCCAGAACGCACAGCGCAGCCAGACGCACCGTGCGGGCGTCGGCGGTGTCTGCCGTGGCATCCACCTCGACGATGTCGGCGCTGATCACGCCGGAGTCGCGGGAGAGGCCGCGCACGAGAGCGCGCAACTCCCACGCGGCGAGGCCTCCGGGAACGCTCGCCGGGCACCCCGGTGCGACCGAGCGGTCGCAGACGTCGACGTCGACATCGAGATGGATGCCGCCGGCATCGGCCGACGCGGAGCCCGCTCCGGCGATGCGCAGGGCGTCGGCGATCACCGTGTCGATGCCGCGACTGCGGAGCTCGTCGAGGGTGATGACGGTGATGCCCGCCTCGTGGGCGCGCTGCGCGTAGGCCGCGGAGTTCGCGAAGTCGGCGATGCCGATCTGCACGATGCGCGAGGGGTCGAGCCCGTCGGCGATGAGCCGGCGTACGGGGGATCCGTTCGATTCGCCGTCGCGCAGGTCGAAGTGGGCGTCGAGGGTGATGAGCCCGCGGGCGCGGCGTCCTTGCGCGACCGCGTAGGTCGCGGAGTTGTCGCCGCCGAGGGCGATCACCATGCGCGCGGCGCTGAGCTCGGCGACGGCGTCGCGCACGCGCTGTTCGCCCTCGCGACCGTCGGGTTCGGTGACGTCGCCGGCATCGACGATGCGCAGCACGTCGTCGAGCGAGACCGGGGGCGGACCCATCAGCGTGGGCGAGAAGCGGCGGAGAGCGGCGCGAACCGCCGCGGGGGTTTCGCCGGCGCCCGTGGGCGAGAGCGACGTGCGCCAGGCGGGGACACCGAGCAGAGCGGCATCCGGAATCTCGTTGGGCGAGGGCGCGGGCCAGTCTCCGGCGCGGGGCCAGAGCGGGTCGACGGACAGGGCGGTCATACGGCGACGTAGACCCATGCCTCGGCACCGCTCGATAGCGTGACCCGCGTGCGCCGCGAGACGGTCGCCATGTACTCGTCGGCCGCGTCGAGTTCGTCTGCCGTGAGCTGCAGCACGCTGCCGAACACGCGATCGCGCGGGTCGTCGGTACGCCTGAGAGCCCGGTGACGATCAGCCAGAGCGGAGGCGGTGTCGACACCGCCCGGATCGTGGACGCCGGTGGCGTCGATCCATTCGAGACGGAAACCGGTCAGTGCGTCGTCGTCGCCGTCGACGCGGCGACCGAACGTGTCGAGTTGTACGTCGGACGACTGCAGCGTGCCGTACGTGAAGAGCGACTCGGCGTCGGTTCCGTCACTCACGCGCCCCAGGCTACTCACCCGGCTGCGCCGCAGGGCGGTGCGACGCGACGGATTTCGGCGCGCCGCCGTGAGAGCGCTCACGAACCCCAGATCACGTGGGCGACGGTGAAGATCACGAGCCCCGCGAGCGCGCCGACGATCGTTCCGTTGAGGCGGATGTACTGCAGGTCGCGTCCGACCATCAGCTCGATCTTCTCGGTGGTCTCTTCGGCGTCCCACCGCTCGACGGTGTCGGTGATGATCGAGGCGATGTCGTGGCGATAGCGGCCCACCACGAACACGGCCGCGTCGGTGACCCAGCCGTCGACGCGCTTCTGCAGGACCTCGTCGCGCTGCAGGCGCTCGCCGACCTCGGCGAGTGCAGCCGTGGCGCGGCGCCGCAGGGCGCTGTCGGGGTCGCCGAGCGAGCGGAGCAGCCCGGCCTTCGCGGTGTTCCACGCATCGGCGGCGAGCTGACGCACGCGCGGGCTGTCGAACACCGCGGCCTTCGCTTCTTCGAGGCGCACCATCGTCGACGGGTCGTGCTGCAGGTTGTCGGCGAGACGCCCGAGGTAGCCGTCGATCGCTCCACGCGCCTGATGGCGGGGGTCGGCGCGCACGGCGTCGACGAACTGCACCGCTTCGCGATAGACCGTGTCGTCGACGAGGCGCGCCGCCATGCTCGGCACCCACGCCGGCAGGCGTCGGGACACGAGGCCCTGGAAGGTGTCGCGGTTGTTGCCCAGCCACACGGCGATGTTGTCGAGGGCGAGGTCGACCGCCCCGTGGTGCGCTCCCGACGACACGACCCGTTCGAGCCACCCTCCGATCGAGGGGCCCCAGTCGGGCGAAAGGAGGTGCTCGCGGGCGAGGTCTTCGATGAGGCCCTGCACGTCGTCGTCGCTCAGCGCAGTGAGCACGCTCGACGCGAGGGTCGCCCCCTCGGCGGCGACGCGTTCGGCGTGGGCGGGCTCGGCCAGCCAGGCACCGGCGCGAGCCGAGAGCGGTGTCGACTCGAGCTTGGTGCGGACGACGTCGCCCTCGAGGAAGTTCGTCTCGACGAACTCGCCCAGTTGGCGACCGATCTCGTCTTTGCGGCGCGGGATGATCGCCGTGTGGGGGATCGGCAGACCCAGGGGGTGCCGGAACAAGGCGGTGACGGCGAACCAGTCGGCCAGGGCGCCGACCATTCCGCCCTCGGCGGCCGCGCGCACGTACTGCAACCACTCCACCTCGCGCTGGAGCGAGAACGACACGGCGAAGACGATGGCCATCGCCACCAGCGCACCGAGGGCGACCCCCTTCATGACGCGCAGGGCGCGACGGCGCTCCTGATCGGCCGGGCTCAGAGCGCGCGTGGGCGTGCGCGCCATCAGGAGGTCACCGGTCCGAGCCACGCCGTGGCGGTCGTCGCGTGCGCCGACTCGGCGTCGGACGGGTGGAACATGCCGGCCAGCACGTCGCGGTACAGGCGGCTCAGCTCGTGACGCGAGAAGTACGCCGCGCCCCCGCCGACGAGGACGGCGTCGTCGACCACCTCTTTCGCCATCGCCACGGCGCGGTACTTCACGCCCGAGAGCAGCGAGAACCACCGCGGCCCGTGGTCGGCGAGGGAGTCGACGTCGTTCGCGAGGGCGGCGAGCTGGGGAGGCATCGCGTCGTAGGCGAGGGCCATATCGGCGATGCGCCAGCGGATGTCGGGGTCGTTGGCGTAGATCGTGCCGGTCTTCTTCGAGGTGCGCGAGGTGGCGGCCTCGACCGCGAGGTCGAGTGCGCGCCGCGCGATGCCGGTGTACACCGACGCGAGCAGGATCTCGAAGACGGCGAAGATGCCGAACACGAGCGGATCGGGCGTGGGACCCGGGTCGATCCGGCGCACGACGCGGTCGGCGGGGGCGTGCGCCCCGCGGAGCTCCGTAGTGCGGCTCTGCGTGCCGCGCATGCCGAGGGTGTCCCAGTCGTCGCGCGTGACGACCTCGTCGGTGCGGTCGAGGAAGGCGAACACCGTCTTCGGGCCGTCGGGCGACTCGGTGTCGAGACCGTGCACGCCGAGGTGGTTCCACACCGGCGACAGCGAGGTGAAGATCTTCGTCCCCGTGAACGTGTAGCCGCCCTCGCCGTCGGGAAGCGCCACGGTGTCGCTCCCGGCCAGCACGAGGTCGTTGCCGGCCTCGCTGATGCCGAAGGCGAACACGTCGCCCGCGACGGCCCCCTCTTCGACGAAGGCCAGATCGTCGATGCCCCGATCGCGCAGCACCTTCGCGACGCCCGTCCACACGAGGTGCATGTTGATCGCGAGCGCCGTCGCCGGGGCCGCCCCCGCGAGCCGCTGCTGCAGCACCGAGGCCTCGGCGAGGCTCAGACCCGCGCCGCCGTGCTCGGTCGACACTAGGATGCTGAGGTAGCCGGCCGCGCGCAACTCGTCGAGGTCGTCGTGCGGGAAGGTGTTCTCGTGGTCGTGCACCACGGCTCGCTCGCGGATGCGGACCAGCAGGTCATCGGGCAGGAACCGAGCCGGATCGAACGAGGTCATGGCATCCATTGTGCTCGGGACCACCGACATCGGGGCGGGGGTGGCGTCCGGCACCCGAACCGCTTCGGGCGATGTCCGCCCGATCGCCCCGACGGCCCCCAGAATGGATGCCATGATCTCGACCGAGATGGCCCTGGCCCTCCGCGAAGCCGGACTCGTGTGGCATCCGCGCTCGGGGGATCGCTTCCAGCTCGACGAGCCGGAGTTCGACGCCGACGTCTTCACCGTGAGCGAGATGACCGTCGAGCCGCGCGATTATCCGACGGGGCGCATCCTCGCGTTCAACGGCACCACCGAGTGGGCGCTCGACTCGGTCGCGACCGAGGACGCCCTGTGGCTGCCGTCGGAGTCGCAGCTGCGCGAACTGCTGCGCTCCACCTTCCGCTCGCTCCGCCGCCTCTCCGACACCTACGAGGTCGAGATCGCGGTCGGCGGATCCACGATCGTGTTCGATCACCCCGAACCCGCCGACGCCTACGCGCTCGCCGTGCTCGAGTTGCTGCGTCGTACGCACTGAGCCGCCGCCGCCGGACATGTTCCGGATGCCAGGCACTCCGGCATCCGCTCAGGTGATGGTGGGAACCGGCTCGGTGTCGGGGATGGGGCTGGCGTCGCGGTGGCGCAGGTCGGGGAACCCGCGCACGAAGATCACCGACACGATGAACCCGGCCACGGCGAAGCCCGCCGCCGCCACGTACGCGCCGGTCGGGCCGACGCCGTCGACGAGGAAGCCGGCCACGGCGGACCCGGCGGCCGCGCCGATCAGCTGCCCGGTGCCGATCCATCCGTAGGCCTCGGCGGTCTCGCTGAAGCGCACGCTCGCGGAGGTCATGGCGAACATCACGGCGAGCGCGGGGGCGATGCCGGCGCCCGCGACGAGGAGGGTCGCACCGATCCACCACGCGTTCAGCGAGAAGACGGTGAGCGAGAGCCCGACCGCCACGATCGCGAAGCGACGGGCCATCGCCCAGCGGCCGATCGGGATGTGCCCGAACGAGAGGCCGCCCGCGAGGCTGCCCACGGCGAAGACGGCGAGGATGAGCCCCGCCTCGAGACCGCCGTGGTCGAACGTGGCCACGACACCGGCCTCGACGGCCGAGCACGCGCCGATGAGGAGGAAGCCGGTGGCCGTGGCGAGGATGACGGGCGGCTTGGCGAGAACGCGACCCAGGCCCCGGCGGCTGCGCGGGATGCGCACGCGCCCGACCTCGGGGCTGAGGATGAACCACGCACCGCCGCCGATGAGGATGACCACGACGAGCAGCAGCCCGGGCACGGTGCCGATCTGCGTCGCGACGAGGGTGATGAGCACGGGCGCGAGCACCCAGATGATCTCTTGCAGCGAGGCGTCGAGCGAGTACAGCGGCGTCAGCTGCTTGGAGGGGACCATCTTCGGGTAGATGGTGCGCACGGCCGACTGCACCGGCGGGGTCGACAGGCCCGCGATCAGACCGAGCGTCATGTAGAGGGGGAGCGGCATCTCGATCAGCGCGAGGGTCGCGATCGCCGCCGCGCACACGAGGAGCGTGACCGAGAGCACCCGGCGCATGCCCCAGCGACCCATCCACCGGCTGGTGACGGGACCGGCGACGGCCTGCCCGAGGCTCGTGGCGGCCAGCACGAGACCGGCGGCGCCGTACGAGCCCGTGACGTGCTCAATGTGCAGCAGGACGGCCAGGCTCGTCATGCCGTTGGGGAAGCGCGCGGTCAGCTGCGCGGCGATGATGCGCCCCACGCCAGGGGATCTGAGGAGTTCGCGGTAGCCGGCCACCGCACAACGCTACCGCCGACCTCCGACACCCGCCGAGCGGTGCCGATCGACGGATGCCGCGACACGCCGCGACACGCCGGAGTCGAGATTCCACCGCCTGTGCGATGTCGGAACCCCCGTCTAGCGTCCGATCTGTGGACAGACGACGGACGACGACGCGAGAACCGCGGAATCGCGCCTGTTAACAGAGCGAGGAGAGGGGGTCGATCTGTGGATGAAATCGTGGACAACCTGTGTTGTACATGGGGAGAGACGGTGGAAAATCACATCGATGTAACTACTACCCCTTGTGGTGCCTTCCGATGTCCGTCCCCATATGTAGTATTGAGGTCCCGGCGAGCCCTGCCCGTCCGGACGAAGATTTTCCAGGGGAGAGAGAGAACGACATGGCGATCACGGTCTACACCAAGCCGTCCTGCGTCCAGTGCACCGCGACGTACCGCGCACTCGATTCGAAGGGCATCGAGTACAACGTGCTCGACCTGTCCGAAGACCCGTCGGCCCTCGAGCAGGTCAAGTCGCTCGGGTACCTTCAGGCCCCCGTCGTCATCACCGACGAGGACCACTGGTCGGGCTTCCGTCCCGACAAGATCGACGAGCTCGCTTCGCGACTCGCCTGATCCCGCGGCACGCTCTGAGACCTTCGTCATGAGCGCTGTCATGTCGGCGACCGAGGCTCCGCTGCTGGTCTACTTCTCGAGCGTGTCGGGCAACACCGCGCGTTTCATCGAGAAGCTCGGCAAGCGGGCCGCGCGCATCCCGCTCCGGCCGACCGATCCGCCCCTTCACGTCGACGAGCCCTTCGTGCTGGTCACCCCCACTTACGGTGGGGGTGCCGGCCGGGGCGTCGAGAAGGGCGCGGTCCCCAAGCAGGTCATCCGGTTCCTCAACGAGGAGCGGAACCGACGCAACATCCGCGGGGTCATCTCCGCGGGCAACACGAACTTCGGCGACGCCTTCTGCCTCGCCGGAGACATCATCGCGCGCAAATGCGCGGTGCCGCACCTATACCGGCTGGAAGTTTTCGGCACCCCCGACGATGTCGAGCGGGTCACCGAGGGATTGGAACGATGGTGGAAGTTGAGCTGACCGACGTGGACGTGAAGACCGAGGCGCGATTCGAGGGAATGGATTACCACGCCCTCAACGCGATGCTGAACCTGTACGACGCCGACGGCAACATCCAGTTCGACGCCGACAAGCGGGCGGCGCGGGAGTACTTCCTGCAGCACGTCAACCAGAACACCGTGTTCTTCCACTCGCTCAAGGAGCGCCTCGACTACCTCGTCGAGAAGGAGTACTACGAGCCCACCGTGCTCGCGAAGTACTCGATGGACTTCATCCAGGAGCTCAACGACCGCGCCTACGGTGCGAAGTTCCGTTTCGAGACCTTCCTCGGTGCGTTCAAGTACTACACGAGCTACACGCTCAAGACCTTCGACGGAAAGCGCTACCTCGAGCGCTTCGAAGACCGTGTCGTCATGACGGCCCTCGCCCTCGCCGACGGCGACCAGCGTCTCGCCGTGCAGCTCGTCGACGAGATCATCTCGGGTCGCTTCCAGCCCGCGACCCCCACGTTCCTCAACGCCGGCAAGGCGCAGCGCGGCGAGCTCGTGTCGTGCTTCCTCCTGCGCATCGAAGACAACATGGAGTCGATCGCCCGCGGCATCAACTCCGCCCTGCAGCTGTCGAAGCGAGGCGGCGGCGTGGCCTTGCTGCTGTCGAACATCCGCGAGGCGGGTGCGCCGATCAAGCAGATCGAGAACCAGTCGTCGGGCATCATCCCCGTGATGAAGCTGCTCGAAGACAGCTTCAGCTACGCCAACCAGCTCGGCGCGCGTCAGGGCGCCGGTGCGGTGTACCTCAACGCGCACCACCCCGACATCCTGCGTTTCCTCGACACGAAGCGCGAGAACGCCGACGAGAAGATCCGCATCAAGACGCTGTCGCTGGGCGTCGTGATCCCCGACATCACGTTCGAGCTCGCCAAGAACGGCGAGGACATGTACCTCTTCTCGCCGTACGACGTCGAGAAGGTCTACAAGAAGCCCTTCGGCGACATCTCGGTCACCGAGAAGTACCGCGAGATGGTCGACGACCCGCGCATCAAGAAGACGAAGATCAACGCGCGCGAGTTCTTCCAGACCCTCGCCGAGATCCAGTTCGAGTCGGGCTACCCGTACATCATGTTCGAAGACACGGTGAACAAGGCCAACCCGATCGCCGGTCGCATCA
Source organism: Microbacterium algihabitans (assembly GCF_032464975.1). Classification (NCBI taxonomy): domain Bacteria; kingdom Bacillati; phylum Actinomycetota; class Actinomycetes; order Micrococcales; family Microbacteriaceae; genus Microbacterium; species Microbacterium algihabitans. The sequence continues at coordinate 115,321 of NZ_JAWDIU010000006.1, read as the reverse complement.
ACATGTCGAACCTGTGCTCGGAGATCCTGCAGGTCAACACCCCGACGACGTACAACGAAGACCTCTCGTACGACACCATCGGCAAGGACATCTCCTGCAACCTCGGCTCGATGAACATCGCGCTGGCGATGGACGGTGGCGACCTCGGCCTCACGGTCGAGACCGCGATCCGCGCCCTCACCGCGGTGAGCGTGCAGAGCCACATCGCCTCGGTGCGTTCGATCGAAGACGGTAACGACCGCTCGCACGCCATCGGCCTCGGCCAGATGAACCTGCACGGCTACCTCGCTCGTGAGCACGTGTACTACGGCTCCGAAGAAGGCATCGACTTCACGAACATCTACTTCTACACGGTGCTCTTCCACGCGCTGCGGGCGTCGAACCGCCTCGCGATCGAGCGCGGCGCGGCCTTCGACGGCTTCGAGAACTCGACGTACGCGTCGGGCGAGTTCTTCGACAAGTACACCGACCAGGTGTGGGAGCCCGAGACGGCCAAGGCCAAGGAGCTGTTCGCCGGCATCCAGATCCCCACGCAGGACGACTGGCGCGAGCTGAAGGCGTCGGTGCAGGCCCACGGCATCTACAACCAGAACCTGCAGGCGGTGCCCCCGACCGGTTCGATCTCGTACATCAACAACTCCACGAGCTCGATCCACCCGATCGCCTCGAAGATCGAGATCCGCAAGGAAGGCAAGCTCGGTCGCGTCTACTACCCGGCTCCGTTCATGACGAACGAGAACCTGGACTACTACCAGGACGCGTACGAGATCGGCTACGAGAAGGTCATCGACACGTACGCCGCGGCCACGCAGCACGTCGACCAGGGCCTGTCGCTGACGCTGTTCTTCAAGGACACCGTCACCACCCGCGACATCAACAAGGCGCAGATCTACGCGTGGCGCAAGGGCATCAAGACCATCTACTACATCCGTCTGCGTCAGCTGGCGCTCGAGGGCACCGACATGACCGAGTGCGTCTCGTGCATGCTCTGAGCCGCTGACCCCTCATCGATCAAGGACACAGGAACGACATGGCTGAGAAGCTGCAGTTGCTGAACCACGTGCAGGCCATCAACTGGAACCGCATCCAGGACGACAAAGACCTCGAGGTCTGGAACCGTCTGGTGAACAACTTCTGGCTGCCCGAGAAGGTGCCGCTGTCGAACGACATCCAGTCGTGGAACACGCTCACCCCCGAGGAGCAGACGCTCACGATGCGCGTGTTCACGGGGCTCACGCTCCTCGACACCATCCAGGGCACGGTCGGTGCGGTCTCGCTCATCCCCGACGCGATCACCCCGCACGAAGAGGCCGTCTACACGAACATCGCGTTCATGGAGTCGGTGCACGCCAAGAGCTACTCGTCGATCTTCTCGACGCTGTGCTCCACGAAGGAGATCGACGAGGCGTTCCGCTGGTCGAGCGAGAACGAGTTCCTTCAGAAGAAGGCGCGCATCGTCATGGACTACTACCGTGGCGACGACCCGCTCAAGCGCAAGGTCGCCTCGACCCTGCTCGAGTCGTTCCTCTTCTACTCGGGCTTCTACCTGCCGATGCACTGGTCGAGCCGCGCCAAGCTCACCAACACGGCAGACCTGATCCGCCTCATCATCCGCGACGAGGCCGTGCACGGGTACTACATCGGCTACAAGTTCCAGCGCGGTCTCGAGACGGTCGACCAGGCCCGTCGCGACGACATCAAGGACTACACGTTCTCGTTGATGTACGAGCTCTACGACAACGAGGTGGGCTACACGCAGAGCCTGTACGACTCGGTCGGACTGAGCGAAGACGTGAAGAAGTTCCTTCACTACAACGCGAACAAGGCGCTGATGAACCTCGGCTACGAGGCGATGTTCCCCGCGTCGGTCACGAACGTGAACCCCGCGATCCTGTCGGCCCTGTCGCCGAACGCCGACGAGAACCACGACTTCTTCAGCGGGTCGGGCTCGTCGTACGTCATCGGCAAGGCCGAGGCGACCGAGGATGACGACTGGGACTTCTGATCTTTTCTCGAGAACGGCCCCGCGCGAGTGATCGCGCGGGGCCGTTCTTCTTTCTCGAGCCGCAGGCTACGGGTAGTAGGATTTAGCCTAATAGGTATAGGCTGTTCGCATGTCCCGCCCCACCCTCACCGCGTCTACGGTCATCCGTACCGCGGCCGACCTCGCCGACTCGTCCGGTCTGACGGCGGTAACCCTCTCCGCGGTCGCCCGTGAGCTCGACGTCCGCACGCCCAGCCTCTACGGGCACGTGCGCGACCTGGCCGCACTCCGCGACGGGATCACGATCCTCGCCCTCGGCGAGCTGAGCGATCGTGCGGGGGAGGCCGTCGCCGGTCGTGCCCGACGCGATGCGCTGACCGCCCTCTGCGAGGTGCATCGCGACTATGCGCGTCGGTACCCGGGCCGGTGGGAGAGCCTCCAGCGTCGTGCGGGCGAGGCGGCGGTCCGCAGCGACGAGGCGGCACGCTCGAGCCGCGCCCTCGCCGCCGTGCTGCGGGGTTACGGCATCGCTGAGGAGGACCGCGTGCACGCGACCCGTTTGATCTCGTCGTTCCTCAACGGCTTCCTGCATCTCGAACACGTCGGCGCCTTCGCCCACAGCGCCCCCTCGGCGGACGAGTCGTGGACACCGCTCATTCACCGGCTCGACGTTCTGCTCACCACCTGGTCAGAGGAGGCCGCACCGTGATCGACACACCCTTCACCCTCGACGTGATCCGCGGGGGAGCCGACCTCGAACCGCTCGCGCACGGCGCCCGTCTGCATCGTCTGCCGCTGCCCTATCGAGAGCGCGAGGCCGACGCCCAGTTCACGATGGTGGAACGTCAGCCCTCCGGCATCCATCTGCGTTTCCGCACGACGGCGACGGCGGTTACGCTACGCCTGCACGCCACGCGGGTCTCGTATCGAGGGCTCCACCGTGATCGCGGAATGGTCGACGTCATCATTGACGACCGCCTCGTGCTGCGTCGTCCACTCGTGAACGGCGATGCACTCGAGCTCGACATGGCCACCGGGGCGGCGACCCCGCGCCCCGGAGACGACGATCTCGTCGTGCTGACCGACCTGCCGGCGGGTGAGAAGACCGTCGAGATGTGGCTGCCCCACAACGAGCAGATCGATCTCGTGTCGCTGGACGCCGACGCGCCTCTGGCGGCCGTCGCCGATGAGCGACCGAGGTGGGTGCACCACGGCAGTTCCATCAGCCACGGGTCGAACGCCACCGCCCCGACCGAGATCTGGCCGGTCGTCGCCGCGCGTGCCGCGGACGTGCAGCTGCACAACCTGGGTTTCGGCGGGAGCGCGATGCTCGACCCGTTCATGGCGCGGATCATCCGCGACACTCCGGCCGACGTGATCAGCGTGAAGCTCGGCATCAACGTCGTCAACGCCGACGCGATGCGAGCGCGGGCGTTTCTGCCCGCCGTGCACGGCTTCCTCGACACGATCCGCGAGGGACATCCCGACACGCCCCTGCTCGTCGTGTCGCCGATCTTCTGCGGCGTCCACGAGAAGACCCCCGGACCGGGAGCCTTCGACGTCGAGGCGCTCCGTGCCGGCGAGGTGCGCTTCGTGGCGACCGGCGACCCGGCCGAGGTCGCGCGGGGTGCGCTCACGCTCGAGGTCATCCGCGAGGTGCTCGCTCGCGTCGTCGCCGACCGCTCCGACGATCCGGCGCTGCACTACCTCGACGGGCTCTCGCTGTACGGCCCCGAAGACGCCGCGGCGCATCCCCTGCCCGATGGGCTGCACCCCGACGGCGATACCCATCGCCTCATCGGCGAGCGCTTCGCGCGGGCGGCGTTCTCGACGGGGGCGGCCCTGCGGATCTGACGCTCAGCCCGGCCACTCCCGCGCCTCGAGCGCGTCGAGCAGCACCTCGACCGCCGATCCCTCCATGGCGCGCACCCAGCGCTGCGTCTCGGAGCCGCGCGACGACACCGTGCGTCCGCGCTCGCCGCGCTCGAGGCGCACCTCGACCTGACCAGAGGCGACGCTGACGCCGCGCAGCACCCCGGCGGCCACCATCGCGGCGAGCGGGTCGTGCAGGGCGCACCGCCGGTCGGCGAACACGCGACCGGCGTAGAAGTCGAGGTAGGCCGGCAGCATGCGGGCCAGCGCATGGGGGAGCGCCCCGGGGATCGCCTCGAGTCGCACGAGGTCGGCGGCATCCAGCGTCTGCGTCATCGTCACATCGAGCGGGACGAGCGTGGTGTCCCAGTCCTGCGCGAACACGACGGCGGCCGACTCCGGGTCGTTGTGGATGTTCGCCTCGGCCCACGCCGTGACGTTGCCCGAGTGGCCGAACGCGCCGCCCATCACGACGAGGTGGTCGAAGCGGGCGACGCCCGGCGTCTCGGCGTAGGCGGCGAGATTGGTGAGCGGTCCGAGGGCGAGCACGGTGAGATCCGGATGCCGTGCCGCGAGGTGGTCGATGAGCTCGACCGCGGGTCGGGCGTCGTGCAGCTGAGCGGCCGTGGCGAGCGCGATGCCACCCACACCGTCGTCCCCGTGCACGTGCGGAGCGCCGCCCGCGTAGGAGCGGCCGCGGAAGTCATGCGCGCCGACCGCGACGGGGATGCCGTCGACCCCGGCGAGCTCGAACAGCGAGAGGGTGTTGGCGGCCGCGCGGGCGGCATCCGTGTTCCCCGATACCGTCGTCACTCCCACGATCTCGACCGAGGGCTCGGCCAGCAGGTACGCCAGGGCGAGGGCGTCGTCGATGCCGGTGTCGCAGTCGACGAGGATCGGCCGGCGGCTCATGCGGTCACTCCGTACGTGTCGAGGGCGTCGAGCGCCGGTTGCGAGGCGTCGTCGGCGACGGCCGCGGCACCGACGGCGCACGCGCGGGCGAGTGCGTCGGCTTCGGCGTCACCGCGCAGGAGGCCGACGACGAGGGCCGCGCAGAACGCGTCTCCCGCGCCGACGGTGTTGCGCACGGTCGTCGCGACCCCGGGGGCGGATGCCACGAGCTCGCCGTGCCGATACAGGTGTGCTCCCGCGGCGCCGAGCGTGACGCACAGCAGCGGAGCGTCGTGCACCTCGGGTAGCTGCGCGTACTCCGTCTCGTTCACGATGACGAGGTCGCACTTGTCGAGCAGGTCGCGGGGGAGGGTTCGTGCGGGGGCGGCGTTGAGCGCGAAGAAGCCGGCGGCGTGCGCGGCGGCCGAGACCACGGCATCCGCCACCTCCAACTGCGCGAGCACCGCGGAGTCGGGCTCGATGCCCAGGGACTCGGCGTCGATCGCCGCGTTCGCACCCGCGCACACGACGATCGAGTTCTCGCCCGTCGCGTCGACGACGATGAGGGCGGTACCGGTTGCGGCCGCGGTGGTCTGCACACCCGAGGCGTCGACGCCGATCGCGGCAAGCTGATCCCGGATGCCGCGGCCGTCGGGGTCGTCGCCGACTCCGCCGATCAGCCGCACGTCGGCGCCGAGGCGGGCCGCGGCGACCGCCTGATTCGCGCCCTTGCCGCCGGGTCCGCGCTGGAGCACGCCGTCGGCGACAGTCTCACCCGCGCCGGGGGCGCGCTGCACCCGCGCGGTGAGGTCGACGTTGATGGCGCCGACCACGGTCAGCGCTACGGCCCGGTCGGGAGAGGGGGAAGTCGTCACGAGGGTCAAGCCTGTCACGCGTCGTCGCGCTGCACGCTGAAGTACGACAGCGTCACGGTGATCACGAGGAACTCCCCACCATCGGCTCGGGCCATGAGCGCGTCGCGCATCTCACCCGAGTCCGATCCGACCCGCTCGTTGATGTGCCAGATCGGCAGGATGTCGTAGTCGGCCACCTCGGCGGACTGCAGGTAGCCCGTCATCTGCACGCGCCGACCGTCGACCAGCAGCGCGCCGCCCGCGTTCGGCGGGGAGGCATTCACGGCGAACGCGGGGGACTCGGGCGGCACGTCATCGGGGTGGAACGCGCTCGGCAGGTCGGCGAAGGCGGTCTGGATCTGCATCAGCGCGGTGAAGGCCGCGGCGTCGCGCGTGCCCGCGTCGGCGGCATCCGTCAGCTCGTACGCCGTGCGCCGCACGGCCACGCACGAGTAGCCCTCGATGTGCGTCTCGTCGAACATCTGGTCGCTCGTGTTCGAGCCGCAGGCGTCGATCGTGCGTTCGGCGGCGACGGTCCACCCGGTCAACTCGGGCAGCGGGAACGCCTCGAGGGCAGCAAGGCCCACGGGTCGTGCGTCGGCGGCGCCCTGAAGTTCGGAATCGGACGGCGTGCCGCTGCACCCGGCGAGTAATCCCGTGAGCGCGAGGACCCCAACCCGCAGGGCGCGGCGGCCGGTCAATGCAGCATCAACTTCGCCGAGACGAGCAGCGCCGACACGATCGCCGCGCCCGCGGCCGTGAGTACGACCCCCAGGGCCGAGTAGCCGCGGAGGCGTGCTCCGGCGGTCGCCACCACGACGAGGTACGCCATGGCGACGCCGACGCCCCACAGCAGAGCGGTGGGCAGCGACACCCCGAACGCGACGAGCACGACGACCACCAGCAGCGGGAGGAAGGTCACCGACACCATCGGCGCGCTCACGCGCAGGTGGTGCAGGAAGATGCGCGAGGGGCGGTCCGTCGAGGTGTCGCCCAGCGAGTAGGCGAACACGTGGGTCGCGAAATACACGACGTTCGTGAGCGCGACCACCGCGATCACCAGCGCGAGGTCGGTGGTGCCCAGGCCGATGAGGGTGGATGCCGAGACCAGGGCTCCGTAGCATCCGGCACTGATGCGCTCGGCGGCGTCGTGCCCGAGGGTGCGGGATGGGCGGTCGTCCATGGCGGTCATCCTCTCGCGGTGCGCCGGCGCAGCGCCGCCGACACGATCGCGACGACGGTGCCGACCGCGACGCCGATGATCGTCTCGATCACGCGGTCGCGCAGCAGCATCTCGGGCGTCGCGGGCGAGGCCAGCGAGATCATCAGCAGGGCGAGCGGGGTGATGAAGACCATCGCGATGCCGTAGTTGCGGCCCACGAACAGCTCCGACAACGCCTGGAACGCCACGGCGACGAGGATCGTGAGCCACGGCGGGAGGTGCAGCGCGAGCAGTCCCGCCGCGATCAGCACGCCCAGCAGGGTCCCGAGCAGTCGCTGGGCTCCGCGGATGAGCCGCGCCGTCACGTGCGCGCCGCCGACCGCCGCGACCGCACCGACCATGGCCCAGTACCAATGAGTGCCCACGAGCAGGGCCCCCGCGAGACCTGCGAGCAGGGCGGCGACGCCGACGGTGGCGGTCATCTCCCACGCGACCGGGCCGATCGACGGTCGGGGGCGGGTGGGGCGCGCCCACGATCCTCGGCGGGCGAGCACGAAGGCGACGGTGACGATGATGCTCCACGCGACGCTCGCGCCGCCGACGAACAACACGAGCAGCAGCGACGGCCAGCCGGCCGGAAGACTCGCCGTCGCACCGCCGGCGAACACCGCGAAGAGCGCTCCGGGCGGATGCCACTGCGAGCGGTAGGCGAAGAGGGTCACGGTCGCAGCGATCGCCGCCACGACCACGACGCCCACGACGGCCGGGCTCGACAGCGCCGACACGACGGTGCCGATCAGCATGGACGAGACCAGGATCGCGCCCGCCGTCGCCTGCATGATCACGCGCGGACGCGGCTGGTCGGTGCGACCGTAGAGCGCCGCGAACGCGCCGAAGCTGGCGTACACGCTGAGGTCGAGGCGGCCGATCAGCAGCAGCACGATGAGCGGCACACCGACGCTGAGAACGGCGCGCACCGCGACCCGGTGGTCTCCCTGACGGGGTCCGACCCGGATCACCCCGGTCCACACGCGCCCCCGGGATTCCGCCACCCCACCAGCCTACGCTTCGCGTGTTCGCTCTCCCGTCCGCTCCGGGGGAGAGGGTGACGGATGCCGCGGCGTCAAGGAGGTGGCATCCGTCGCCCGATCTGCTGGGCTGGGGGCATGGACGCCGAACGCGAGAAGGGGCCGATCGAGCCCGGCCCCGAGCCCGACACCACCACCGCGGCCGAGGCCGACCGCTCCGACGACTCCCTCGACAAGGACGATCAGCCGATCGAGTGACCTCTCGACGTCGAGGGGAGCGCACGGGCGCCGTCAGCGGCGTCCGTAGGCTGGAAGCCCCCGACTCGCGAGGAGAGACGTGTTCCGCACGCCCCTGACCCTGTTCCGCACGCTCGCGATCGCCGAGGCGATCTCGTGGACGCTGCTCATCGGCGGCCTGATCCTGCGCGCGATCGCTGATCTGCCGCTCGCCGTGAGCATCGGCGGCTCGATCCACGGCTTCGTCTTCTTGGCCTACGGCGCCACCGCCGTGCTCGTCGCCCTCAACCAGCGCTGGGGTGTCGGCCCCGCCGTGGTGGCCGTGGCCAGCGCGGTGATCCCCTACGCGACCGTTCCGACCGAGATCTGGCTGCACCGCACCGGGCGCCTGCGGGGAGACTGGCGTCTCGACGCCACCGACGACCCGCGCGATCAGCGGCCCCTCGACCGACTGCTGCGCTTCTTCCTGCGGCGTCCTTGGGCGCTCGCCCTCGCGTTGGTCGCCGCCGTGGCGCTCGTGTTCGTCGTGCTGCTGATCGTGGGCCCGCCGGGCGGCAAGGGCTGAGTCCGTCTCGAGCTCACCGCACGTGGATGCGCACCGCCGACGGCGCGATGCGGCACGTCGCGGTGAAGGTCTGGACGGTGCCCGACACCGTCGCCCCGGCGACCCCCGTGTCGAGTAGCTCGACCGCGCCGCCGCTCGCGTGCAGGGTGGGCGTCGCGTCGCTGAAGCGGTGCATCGCACCCCCGTTGCGGCTCGAATACCAGACGTCGATGTCGATCCGCTCGATCGGCCCGGTGGTCGAGGTCGCACGCCAGTCGATGGCCGCCAAGCCTCCGCCGCGGCTCTCCATCGTCAGGGTCACGCTGCCGCATTCCTCGCCGCCGACCGCTTCGGTGCGCAGGGGCTGATCATCGGGCGTGATGTCGGCGCCGCAGAGATCGATCGAATGGATGCGGGCGTATTCGCGTGCTTTCCCGGTGATGCTCGAGCAGTCCGCCAGCAGCGCGGTCGCCACGCTCGCGGCGAAGGGGTCGTCGGGTCCGGCAGCGGGCGGCGTCGGCGCCGGAGACGCGGCGAGCAGTGCCGCCGTCGTGATGGCGGCGAGGGCAAGGGCGCCGAGCGACGCGGAGATCGTGCGCACGCCCATGCTCGCCCCCTTCGTTGCGGTCGAGGGAAATCTACGCCCGGGCGGGCCGCGCGGCCATGGCTTGCGTCAGCGCTTCGTCGACACCGTCACCGTGAACTTGCGATCGCGCGCGACCTGACGGGTCGATCCGACCAGGCGTTCGAGGGCGGGCCGGTACTGCAGGGCGGAGTTCCACACGGTCCACAGCTCCCCGCCGGGGGCGAGCACGCGGGCGGCGTCGGCGAACATGCGCGGAGCGAGCTGGTCGGTGACCGCGGCCCCCGAGTGGAAGGGCGGATTCAGCGCGATGAGCGACGCCGTGGCATCCGGCTGCGATCGCATCATGTCGTCGCGCACGACCTGCACGCGGTCGGCGACGCCGTTGGCTCCGGCGGTGGCGCGGGCCGACGCGACGGCGATGGCCGACTGATCGCACGCGATGACCTCGAGCGACGGATGCCGCACGGCCAGGGCAGCGGCGACGACCCCGGTTCCGCAGGCGAGGTCGATCGCACGGCCATCGCGGGGAGCGGGGAGGTGCGCCAGGAGCAGGCGCGTGCCGATGTCGATCGAGGCGCCGGCGAAGGCGCCGCCGAAAGCTCGGATCCGGATGCCGTCGACCTCCGCGGCATCCGGTTCGGGTTCGACGCCGTCGCGCGGACCGCGCGCGATCAGCACGCGGGACTTCTGCCGCGCGTGGCTGACGTCGAGGCGGTCGAACCTTTCGCGCAGCACGTCGTTCATGGTCACGGTCATGTGCTTGAGGCGTCCGCCGGCGTACACGACGACGTCGGGGTGCGCGTGCAGGGCGATCAGGCCCGCGATGTCGGCGAGGGCGCGCAGGGATCGGGGCAGGCGCAGCAGCACGACGCGGGCGCCGGAGAGCAGCGACGCGTCGAGGGCGTGCGAGGTGAAGGCGTCGTGGAGATCCGCCTCGACCGCGTTGGCGCGGAGCGCCTCTTCGCCGAGGATCTCGTCTTGATGCACGCGGATGCCGCGCGCTCCGGCATCCGCCGCGCCCAGGGTGAGAGCGCCGAAGGAATCGCCGATCACGACGAGTTCTCCCTCGCCGAGGCGGGCGCGGTCGTCAGCGGATTCGTCGAGGATCAGCCGATCGGCTGCGTCGACCGCGACGAGGTCGGGCCCTTCGAGATCGGGTCTGCGGCGGAGAGCATCGAACGAGAAGGGCACCGTGCCACGCTACCGGGCCGTGCTTCGAACGTGCCCGTCATCGGGCGGTGCGGGTTTACCGGGTGCCGAAGTGGAACGGCAGGGCCAGCGAGGCCGAGACGAGGATGATGCCGAGCGCGAAGAACAGCGCGGGTGCGGCGAGCGAGAACGACAGTCCGGTGAGCAGCATGCCGCCGACGAACAGGATGAGCGAGACGATGAACATGGGGTTCCCTTCGGTCGCTCCAGGCTATCGTGCCGCGTCGGCGCTCCGGTCCGCGGGCGGGGGCGGCGTGGCGGCGGCGGGGTGTTCCCCAGGGTCTGTTCCGGATGCCGCTGGGCCGGCGCCGGACCGGACGGGGCCACCGAGCGCCGAGAGCGTCCACAGCGTGCTGCCGGCCACGGCGGCCGGCATGACGGCGACGGCCCCGAGGGGCACGAGGAAACACAGCTGGGTCGCCACGCCGAAGCCGAGGGCCCGGGCGCGGTGGTCTTTGACGATCGCGCGCCGGGCGCGTCGATCGAGACCGCGCGCCGAGAGCGAGCGCGAGGTGAGCTCGTCGGCCAGGAGCCAGCCGGTCAGCGCGACACCGGTGACGAAGCCCAGGACGCCGCCGACGAAGGGGATGAGCCCGATCACCCACGCGAGCAGCGCCGCGAGGATGCCGCGCAGGATGAGGCGCACGCTGTCGCCCACGGCGCGCCAGAAGCCGTAGTCGGCGTCGGGAACGGTGCCGGTGACGCTGCGCTCGGTGGCGCGCCAGATGCGGTCGTAGAACGGCTCGCCCACCGCGAGGGTGACGGCGGTGAACGACACCACGACGATCAGCAGCGCGGCGCCGAACGAGGCGACCCCGATGGCGGTGCGCACGGTCGTCGCCCAGAACGGGGCCCACGTGTCGGCGAATGGGGTCCAGTCGTCGACGAGCCCGGGGAGCACGAGACCCCACCCGATGAGCGCTCCCGCGAAGACGAGGCCCACGAGCGTGCCGGGGATGAGGCCGAGCGCCATCGCCCCGGGCGTGCGACGCCACTGACCGAGCCCGCGGAGCAGGAGCCCTGCCCCGGTGAGGAATTCGCGCATGCGGGAAGTCTGTCACCGACTTCCGACATCGTCCGGAACCGGGTCGCGCCGGTGTCGGAGGCCCCTGGCAGGATGCCGGTATGCGCATCCGCACCACGTCGACCCAGCGCACCTACCGCTACGTGCGCCTGGCGATCATCGGGGCCACCGTGTTCCTCGCGGTCGGGGTGGGCGTGCAGATCGCGGGCGGGGGAGTGCTGCCCTCCGTCAGCGCCGCGTACTACACGCCCGCGGGGCCGGTCTTCATCGGAGCGCTGACCGCCATCGCCCTCGCGTTGCTCGCGCTGTCGGGGCGCAGTCTCGAGCAGGGGCTCCTCGACATCGCGGCCGTGCTGGCGCTGGTGGTGGCCTACGTGCCGACGACGGTGGCCGCGGGCGTCTGCCCGAGCGTCGCGCGCTGCGTGCCGCCCGAGGTGCAAGCGACGGTGGCGAACAACGCGGTCTCGGTGGCGGTCATCGTGGTGGTCGGGGTCGTGGCGGCGATCGTCCTCGCACGGGTGCAGGGCACGGCGACGCCAGGCGTGTTCCTCACGGCCGGGATCGTGCTCGCGCTGACGGCTGCCCTGGCGACCTGGGGGACGGCGGCTCCCGAATCGTTCCTCGCCGCCGCGCACGAGGTCGCGGCCGTGGCGTTCTTCCTCGCGATCGCGGGTGTCGCCGCGCTCGCCGCGTGGCGCCCGCAACCACGCGGTGCTCCCCGTCGGGGCGTGCGGACCGCCTACGGCGTCGTGGCGGCGGCCATCCTCCTGACGCTCGCGCTGCTCGTTGCCGGGGTCGTGCTCGGGGTGGACGAGAGAGGCTTCCCCGTCGTGTTCGTGGGCGAGGCGGTGGCGCTCGCGCTGTTCGCGGTGTTCTGGCTCATCCAGACCATCGAGCTGTGGAACCAGCCGGATCCGAGCCTGCGGGAATAGCCGAGGCGGCCTCGCGTTGAAGTTGATACGACGGCGCTCAAGATGCAAACTTGAGCGAACCGCACTCACGTATCACAGGAGACGGAATTGCCCGAAGACTTCACCCCCGGCGCCGGGGAAGACGGCGCCCAGTCGTTCGACGAGTTCCTCGCGCGCTACCTCGCGGGCGAGCAGGCACGTGCCGAACGGTCCATCGATCTGAGCCGCTTCCTCAGCGCCCGCACGCAGGAGGCCCTGCAAGAGGCCGGCCGCTACGCCCTCGGTCGCGGCCAGCGCGAACTCGACGCCCTGCACGTGCTGCACGTGCTCGTCGGCCGCTCGCCCGCCAAGGACGCCGTCGCGCGCCTGGGTGCCGACCCTGCCGCGATCGCCCGCGCCGCGGAGAGCCGCCTGCCTGCCGCGGGTTCGCCCGCGAACGTCGACGGCGCCGTCGTCGCCGGCTCCGTGCAGCGTGCGCTGTTCCACGCTTTCCAGGTCGCGCGCGCCGCGGGCTCGACATACGTCGACCCCGACCACCTGTTCTTCGCCCTCGTGCTCGCGCAGGACGCCCCCGCCGGGCAGATCCTCGCGCAGGCGGGCGTCACCGCCGAGGCCCTGACCCAGGGTGTGCGCGACACCGTCATGGGCGGCGAGTCCGACGAGATGGCCGGGGAGTCGGCATCCGTCACCCCGAACCTCGACCGTTTCGGCACCGACCTCACCGCTCGCGCCGCGGCGGGCGAACTCGACCCCGTGATCGGCCGCGCCGACGAGATCGAGCAGACGATCGAGATCCTGAGCCGTCGCACGAAGAACAACCCCGTGCTCATCGGCGAGGCCGGCGTCGGCAAGACCGCCGTCGTCGAAGGCCTGGCCCGTGCGATCGTCGCGAACGAGGTTCCTGAGCAGCTCCGCGACACCCGCGTGGTCTCGATCGACCTGGCCGCGATGCTCGCCGGGGCGCGCTACCGCGGCGACTTCGAAGAACGCCTCACCCAGACGATGGATGAGATCGCGGCATCCGACAAGCTCGTCGTCTTCATCGACGAGGTTCACACCCTCGTCGGTGCCGGTGGGAGCGGTGACGGGTCGATGGATGCCGGCAACATCCTCAAGCCGCGCCTCGCCCGTGGCGACGTGCACCTGATCGGAGCGACGACGCTGCGCGAGTACCGCACGATCGAGAAGGACCCCGCCCTCGAGCGGCGCCTGCAGCCCGTGCGCGTGGGGGAGCCCTCGCTGCCGGATGCCGTGGAGATCCTGCGCGGCCTGCGCTCTGCGTACGAGGAGCACCACGCCGTCACCTACACCGACGACGCCCTGCGCGCCGCGGTGGAGCTGAGCGACCGCTACCTGAGCGACCGCGTGCTGCCCGACAAGGCCATCGACCTGATCGACCAGGCCGGAGCGCGCCTGCGCCTGCGCCTCGGTGTGAGCGTGGACACGTCGTCGCTGCTCGAGCGTCTCGCGACGCTGGAGGCAGACAAGAACGCCGCCGTCTCGGCCGAGCACTACGAAGAGGCCTCGCGCCTGCGCGACGAGATCGCCGCGGTGCAGGCGCGGCTCGACGACGCCACCAGCGCGCCGCGTGGCGCCGCCGTCGTCGACGAGCCCGAGATCGCCGCGGTGATCAGCCGGGCCACCGGCATCCCCGTCGCACGCCTCACCGCCACCGAGCGGGGGCGCCTGGCCGAGCTCGAGACCGAGCTGCACGCCCGCGTGATCGGTCAGGACGACGCGGTCGCCGCCGTCGCCAAGGCCGTGCGGCGCAACCGCACGGGCATGGGCGACGAGAACCGTCCGGTCGGTTCGTTCCTGTTCCTCGGCCCCACCGGCGTCGGCAAGACCGAGCTGGCCAAGGCCCTGGCGGGGTCGCTCTTCGACGACGACGGCGCTGTGATCCGCTTCGACATGAGCGAGTTCGGCGAGCGCCACACCGTGTCGCGCCTGATCGGCGCCCCTCCGGGATACGTCGGCTACGACGAGGCCGGCCAGCTCACCGAGCGCGTGCGCCGCAACCCCTACGCGGTCGTGCTGTTCGACGAGATCGAGAAGGCGCACCCCGACGTGTTCACCCTGCTGCTGCAGGTGCTCGACGACGGTCGTCTGACCGACGGACAGGGGCGCACGGTCGACTTCCGCAACACCGTCATCGTGATGACCTCGAACCTGGGCGCCGAGGTGCTCGCGTCGCGCGCCGGCGCGATCGGCTTCACCACCACGGGCCGCGAGTTCGCCGACGACGACCTGCGCGACCGCGTGATGGGCAAGCTCCGCGAGGCGATGCGGCCCGAATTCCTCAACCGCATCGACGACATCGTGCTGTTCCGCAAGCTCGAGAAGACGCAGCTGCGCCAGATCGTGCGTCTGCTGCTGAACGCGAGCTCGCGCCGCCTCGCCTCCCGCGAGGTGACCCTCGAGGTGACGGATGCCGCGATCGACCGCCTCGCCGAGGTCGGCTACGAGCCCGAGTACGGGGCGCGGCCGCTGCGCCGGGTCATCCAGCGTGAGGTCGACGACCGCATCGCCGATCTGTTCGTCGCCGGCGACCTCGTCGACGGGGGAACGGTGACGGTGGATGCCACGGCATCCGGTTTCACGGTCATGCCCGTCATCACGGCGCTCGCCGCCTGACGAGTCGCTTTTCGACGCCCCCGGTGCTGCGGTGCCGGGGCGTCGTCGTGTGTGCGGGCGGCGGCGGGCGCGGGCGTTGCGGGGTGCCGTCGTGCGGATGCCGTGGGCGGCGCGCCGTGATTCGGTGGGGTGTGCGCGGTGTGTCGGGGGTCCGGTCCGCGGGACGGGGGTTCGCCCGGCGCGGGCGCTGCGGGGTGCCATCGTGCGGATGCCGTGGGCGGCGCGCCGTGGTTCGGTGGGGTGTGCGCGGTGTGTCGGGGGTCCGGTCCGCGGGACGGGGCTTCGCCCGGCGCGGGCGTCGGGGTGTGCCGTCGTGCGGATGCCGTGGGCGGCGCGCCGTGATTCGGTGGGGTGTGCGCGGTGTGTCGGGGGTCCGGTCCGCGGGACGGGGCTTCGCCCGGCGCGGGCGTTGAGGGGTGCCGTCGTGCGGATGCCGTGGGCGGCGCGCCGTGATCCGGTGGGGTGTGCGCGGTGTGTCGGGGGTCCGGTCCGCGGGACGGGGGAACTCGGGCGGTGCCCTGCGCCACCCCTGCCCCGATGTCGGAGGTTCGAGGCAGAGTAGGAGCATGAGTCGTATCGGCACGATCTTCAGCCCGTACCCGCACCCGCCCGAAGAGCTGCGCGACGCCGCGCGAGCGGCAGAAGACGCCGGGGTCGAGGAACTGTGGCTGTGGGAGGACTGCTTCCGCTCGTCGGCGTGGGCGGCCGCTGCCGCGGCGCTCGCCGTCACCGACCATCTGCGCATCGGCGTGGGCATCGCACCGCTCCCGCTTCGCAACGTCGCCGCCTCGGCGATGGAGGTCGCGACGATCGAGCGCATGTTCCCCGGACGACTCCTTCCTGGTTTCGGCCACGGGGTGCAGGACTGGATGCGCCAGGTGGGGGCGAAGGCGGCCTCGCCGCTGACGCTCATGCAAGAGCAACTCCCGGCGCTGCGCGCTCTGTTGGCCGGAGAAACGGTCAGCACCGAGGGGCGGTACGTGAAGCTTCGCGACGTCGCGCTCGATTGGCCGCCCGCCCAGGCTCCGCTCGTCTATGCGGCAGCCGAGGGCCCGAAGACGCTGGCGCTGGCGGGGGCGGTGGCCGACGGCGTCGTGCTCGACAGCCGGCACACGGTCGACGAGATCGCAGCGGCGGTGCGCACCGTGAACGACGCGCGGGCGGGAGCGGGTCGCCAGGGCCGCGCCGACATCGTCGCCTACGTGCTCACCGCGTTCGGTCCCGACGCGCGCGAGCGCGCCACCGCCGTGCTCGCCGACCGCGAAGACGCCGCCGATCGTGTGCTCGCGGGCTCCGTGTCCGAAGTCGCTGAGGGCGTCGCCCGCTTCCAGGCTGCGGGAGTCGACGACGTCGTGCTCCTGCCGACCGACGACGTCGATCTCGCCGCCTTCTTCTCGGCGGTCGGCCAGGTCGCGGTCGCCGTCCCCGACGCGGGAGGCGTCTCATGACTCGCGGTGTCGTCTCGCTCGGCGTCGCGGGGTCGCTCGGGCCCGATGCGATCGCGGCGATCGCCCCCGCCGTCGAAACAGCCGGCTTCCACACCCTGTGGGTCAACGACACTCCCGACGGCGACGCCCTCGCGGCGCTCGCAGCCGCGGCCCGTGTCACCGACCGGCTACGGCTGGCCACGGGCGTCGTGCCCGTCGACCGTCGACCGGCCTCCGAGATCGCGGCGGAGGTGTCGTCGCTGGGCCTCCCGCTCGACCGGCTGACGATCGGCATCGGCTCGGGCATGGCCCGCCAAGGAGCCCTCGCCCGCGTCCGCGAGGCCGTCGAGCAGCTGCACGATGCGGGCATCGAACGCGTGTTGGTCGGAGCCCTCGGGCCCAAAATGCGCCGTACCGCGATGGAACTCGCCGAGGGCGTGCTGCTGAACTGGGTGCCGCCCGTCGAGGCGGCACAGCAGGCGAGCGAGCTCCACTCCCTCGCTCCCGCGACGCACGTGGCGGTCTACGTGCGCACGGCGATCGCCGCCGCGGCGCGCGAACGCCTCGACGAAGAGACCGCCCGGTACGCCTCGTTCCCCAATTACGCCGCGAACTTCGAGCGGATGGGGGTGGATGCCATCGACACGACGATTCGCGACGCCTCCGAGCTCGACGACGCCCTCGACGCCTACACCGGGGCGGCCGACGAGGTGGTGCTGCGCGCGATTGTTCCCAACGACACGGTCGAGGCTTATCTCGAGTTCGTGCGGCGCACGGCTCCCACGCCGGGCTGAGGCGAGGGCGGGCGGCGACGCCGGCGAGGGCGGGCGGCGACGCCGGCGAGACCGGCCCGATAGTGTGCGACTCATGACGCCGTCGCTTCCCGGACTCCCGCCCCTGTTCTGGACCGGAACCGAGGGCATCGTCTCGTACGACGAAGACGCCGCGACTCTTCAGCTCACGGCTCGCGCCGGGGTCGACTGGACCAACGACGCGACCGGAGGCCCTGCGCAGCACGCTGCGACCGCGCTGGCCTTCTCCGCACCCGACGGCGATTTCGTGCTGTCGGCCCGGGTGCGGGTACTCGGTGCTCGCTCCACTTTCGACGCCGGGGCCCTTGCCGTGTGGGCCGGGCCCGATCGTTGGGCGAAGCTCTGCAACGAGTATTCGCCGCAGAGCGCCGCGATGGTCGTCAGCGTCGTCACGAACGCATTTTCCGACGACGCGAACGGCCCGCTCCTCGACGCGGATGCGGTGTACCTTCGCGTCGCTCGGAGGGGGCCCGCTTTCGCCTTCCATTCCTCGCGCGACGGGGTCGCCTGGGATTTCGTGCGGCTTTTCCGCCTCGACGTGGCCGCCGCCGCCGTATCGATCGGGTTCCTCGCGCAGGCGCCCCTCGGCGACGGGGCCACGGCGGCGTTCGATGAGATCGCGTACGCGCGGACCTCGCTCGCAGATCTTCGCGATCTGAGCTGACGGACCCCCACCCCCGGTGGCGGTGGAAGACTGGGCGGATGCCGCACCGCCGAGGCCTCACCGTCCGCTCCGTCGCCCGCGGAGCTCTCGCCGCCCTCCTGGTCGGGGCGGGGGTGAGCCACGTGACCTGGGGCCGCCGGGGCTATCGGATCGTCGTCCCGAGCTGGGCCACGCGACTGCTGCGCACCGACAAAGACGCCATCGTCGTGGCATCCGGAGCCGTCGAGGTGATCCTCGGCGTCGCTCTCGTCGCTCTGCCCCGCGAGAGGTCGCGCATCGGCGCGGCGATCGCGGCGTTCTTCGTCGCGGTGTTCCCGGGCAACGTGCACCAGTGGCGCACCGGCCGCGCGGCGCCCGGCCTGCAGACCGACCGCGCGCGGTTCCTCCGCCTGTTCCTGCAGGTGCCGCTCGTGGCGTGGGCGTGGTGGGCGACGCGCGAGCGCTGACGCCAACGCCCGCGCGTGTTCCGCCCGCCGCGCGATTACGCCGCTGCGCCGAGCTCCATGACGCCGCTTTCGAAGGCCGCGCGCGCGAGCACCTTGTAGCCATGCTCGGGGAAGAACACGGTCAGCCGGTCGGCCTCGATCCCCATGACCGTGCCGACACCGAACTCGCCGTGCTGCACGGTCGAGTCGATCCGGATGCCGTCGGCATCCGCCTCTGCGGGCTCGGCGTCGTTCGGGGTCACGGTGGTTCCGGTGCCGCAGCGATCGCACGACCCGCACTCATCCGGCGTCTCGACCCCGAAGTACTCGAGAAGCGCGCGGCGGCGACAGTGCGAGGTCTCGGCGTAGCCGCGCATGATCTCGATGCGCGAGGCGCGGATGCGCTCTTCCGCCTCATCGCGCTCGCGCACGGCCGCGACCGCGTCTCCCGCGGAAGCCTTCTTCGCCGCCGACACCCCGTCGGGGCCGGAGACGGCGAAGCCGCAGGTGACGAGCTGGTTCAGCACGCGTCCGATCGCGCGGACCGACCGGCCGGACTCCTCGGCGATGGCCTTCGCCCGCAACGGCGTCTTCGCGCGGCCCAAGGCGTCCCACACCCCGGCCACGTCGGCGCGCTTGCTGTGCCCACCGGCGAAGAAGGAGCGCAGCGAGAAGTCCTCGGAGCGGTAGTGCAGGATTGCGCGGGCGGGCTGCCCGTCGCGCGCCGCCCGACCGATCTCCTGGGCGTACGAGTCGAGCGACTCGGTGACGTCGGCGTGCACGACCAGACGCACGTCGGACTTGTCGACGCCCATTCCGAACGCCGAGGTGGCCACGACCACGTCGAGCTCCCCCGCGCTCCAGGCCGCGTGCACCTCGTCGCGTCGCTTCTGCGCCATCGCCCCGTGATAGGGCGCCGCGCGCACTCCGAGGGCGACGAGCTCGTCGGCGTAGGCGTCGGTTGCCTTGCGCGTCGCCACGTACAGCAGCGCCGGGCCGCCGGCATCCTGAACATCGGCGAGCACCGCGCGGCGCTTGTCGAGGTCGTGCTCGTGGCGGCGCACCGCCATGTGGATCTCGGGGCGGTCCATTCCGCGGACCTCGAGGTGCGGTTCGCGCATGCCGAGGCTCGCCACGATGTCGTCGCGGACGGGGGCGGATGCCGTGGCCGTCAGGGCCAGGATCGGGGGATGCCCCAGCGCCTCCACGGCGTCGCCGATGCGCGCGTAGTCGGGCCGGAAGTCGTGCCCCCACGCCGACACGCAGTGCGCCTCGTCGACGACGACCAGGCGTACGTCGGCCTTCGCGAGCCGGTCGAACACCTCGGTGTTCGCGAGCTGTTCGGGAGCGAGGAACGCGTAGACCGCATCGGGGCCCTCGATCGCGGCCCACGCGCGCTTCTTGCCCGCCGCGCTGGTCCGCGAGTTCAGGGCGACCGCCGCCGGAGCGTCGGGAGCGGCATCGATTGAGTCGATCTGATCGCGCTGCAGGGCCAGCAGCGGCGAGATCACGACGGTGACCCCGCCCAACTCGCAGCCGGCGATCTGGTACACCGCCGACTTGCCCGCGCCGGTGGGGAAGACCACGAGGGTGTCGCGCCCGCCGATGACCGCATCGATCGCCTCCGCTTGACCCGGGAGCAGGTCGTCCCACCCGAAGACCTCGCGGGCGGTGCGGGCGGACTGTTCGAGAGTGGCGGGAGCGTTCACAAGGCCTCATTCCTGGGGGAGGTCCCCAGCACACCTCAGACCTCCGACATTGCCGCGGGGGTTGCGAGCCGCACCGACGTGTGATCAGCTCCGCGCCCCGACAGAAGGTCGGCCCCTAGGCATTCGAGGGGCGCTGACGCAACCGCGTCATCGACGTCGGAGGGTGCTGACAGGATGCCGCCATGCTCTTCGTAGAGATCGAGACGGCCCTCGCGGCGGTGACGAACACGCGTTCGCGCCTCGCCAAGATCGAGGCTCTCGCCACGGTGCTCCGCGGCCTCGCGCCCGACGAGATCGAGCCCGCGATCGGGCTGCTCACGGCATCCCCCCGACAGGGGCGACTCGGCGTCGGCTGGCGCACCCTCTCGGCGCGCGGCGGGGAGCACGCCGAGACCCCGTCGCTGACGGTCGCCGATGTCGACGAGACGTTCTCGCGCCTCACCGGGATCGGCGGGTCGGGCTCCGCGGCGGCACGCACGAGCCTCCTCGACGAGCTCGCCCAGCGCGCGACGGCGGGGGAGTGGAACCTGCTCATCCGCATCATGACGGGCGAGCTGCGCACCGGCGCCCTCGAAGGCGTGCTGCTGGATGCCGTCGCCCGAGCCGCCGACCGCGACGGCACGGCCGTACGACGGGCCGCGATGCTCTCGGGCGATCTCGGAGCCACGGCCCGCGTCGCTCTGACCGGGAGCGACGACGACCTGGCCGCGGTGGGACTCATCGTGCTGCGCGGCGTGCAGCCGATGCTCGCCTCGACGGCGACCTCGGTCCGCGAGGCGCTCGAGGTCGCGGGGCGCGCCTCAGTCGAGTACAAGCTCGACGGTGCCCGCGTTCAGGTGCACCGCCACGGCGACGCTGTGCGCGTGTTCACCCGCACTCTCGCCGACGTCACGCACCGGGTGCCCGAGATCGTCGAGGCCGCGCTCTCGCTGCCCGTCGACGACGTGATCCTCGACGGCGAGACCCTCTCGCTCGACGAAGACGGCGGGCCGCGTCCCTTCCAAGACACCATGGCGCGCTTCGGCGCCGAGACCGCGCGGGCCATCGCGTTGCGTCCGTGGTTCTTCGACATCCTCCACGTCGACGGCCGCGACCTCGTCGACGAGCCCCTGTCCGCACGCCTCGATGAGCTCGAGCGGATCGCCGCCGAATGGCGCATCCCGGCGATCCTCACCGACGACGCCGAGCAGGCCGAGACGTTCGCCCGCGATGCGCTCTCCGCAGGCCACGAAGGCGTCATGGTGAAGGGGCTGGATGCCGCGTACACGGCCGGCCGCCGCGGCAAGAGCTGGCTGAAGGTCAAGCCCGTGCACATGTTCGACCTCGTCGTGCTGGGGGTCGAACGTGGCTCCGGCCGCCGCGCGGGCTGGTTCTCGAACCTCCACCTGGGGGCACGCGATCCCGACGGCGTCTTCGGCGATCCCGGCGGATTCGTCATGGTCGGCAAGACCTTCAAGGGGCTGACCGACGAGCTGCTGATCTGGCAGACCGCGCACTTCAGCGAGCGCGAGACGGGGGAGGTTCCCGGTGGCATCCGCGTCGTCCCCGACACCGTCGTCGAGATCGCGATCGACGGCGTGCAGCGATCCGTGCGCTACCCCGGCGGCGTGGCGCTGCGCTTCGCCCGCGTGAAGACCTACCGTTCGGACAAGACCGCGGCCGAGGCCGACACGATCGACACGCTTCGCGCGCTGCTGCCCGGCGGCGGCGCTGCGACGGAGGGATGACGCGATGAGTCTGGCGCCTTGGCTCGACGGCGAGCTCGGCTACCGCAGTTTCGGAACGCCGGGCGCACCGCGCGCCGTGTTCGTCCTGCGCACCGGCGACGTGTCCACGACCGATCCCGATGCGAGCGTCACCTCGGGATTCGACGTGCGGGTGGTGGCGGTCGGGCTCGACGCCCCCGAGCTCGAAGACCCGCCGGTCTTCGGCGGCCAGACGCCCGCCGGGCTGACCGTCGAGGCGCTGCGCGAACTCGTCGCCCGTGAAGCACCGGGCGTCACCGTGGGCCTCGTCGGAGAGCGATCGGCCGGGGCCATCGCGATCTACCTCGCCGCGGCTCTGGGGGAGGTCGTCGACCGCCTCGCGATCGTCGGTGTGCCCAGTCCCAACGATCCGCTCAGCCGCGACCTCCGCACGCCGTTGCTCGACGACCTCGCCGCCGAGGTGCTGGTGGTCGTCGGGGGCGACGGCCCGGCCGACGTCGCCGACGCGAACTGGTACGTCGAACGCATGCGGTCAGCCGAGGCCGAAGTCGTTCCGGATGCCGAGATCACCTCGGTCAACAACCATGTCACTCTGACGACCGTGTGGGAGCGCGTGCTGGCGCACGTGGCCCCCGGCGCCGAGCGCCGCTGACCCACCGACCGCGAACGTCAGCGCAACAACGGCAGGTCAGCCGCGCGTCAGCGCCTTGACCTGCACGACGTTCGACTCCTCGTCGACCTCGACATGATCCGTCTGCGCCTTGAGGAAGTCCGAGAAGCTGCGGAACCCGAGTGCCTTCTCGCTGAACGAGGGGTCGAGCCGCTTCATGAGGTCTTTCACCGCGGAGGCGTGCAGCCACTCGCCGTCGGCGCGCTCGGCCTCGAGCTGCATCGCGCGATCGAGAAGGTCGACGGCGGGGTCTTTCGAGCGCTTGCGGGCGCGCGGGCGCGAGGGGGTGCTGTCTTTCTTCGTCTCGGAGAGCTTCGGAATGCCCGGCAGCGAGTCGTACGCGTCGAAGCGGTCGCAGGCCGCGGCCAGCGACTTCGCGGTCGACCCCGCCACTCCCACGCCCACGACGTAACGGCCGAGGCGCTTGCACCGCTGGGCGAGCGGGACGTAGTCGCTGTCGCCCGCGACGATCACGACGTGCGTGAGATCGGGCAGGCGGAACATGTCTTCGACGGCATCCACGGCGAGGCGGATGTCGGCGCCGTTCTTGGCATATGCCGCCGCGGGGAAGAGCTGCACGAGATCGACCGCGCGGGCGACCAGCTGCGAGCGGTACTCCGCGTTGACCGGCGACGACCAGTCGGCGTAGGCGCGCGTGAGAACCAGGGTGCCGAACGAGGCCGCGTAGTCGATGACGGCTCCCACATCGATGGTCGCCTTGGTGAGGCGCTCCGCGATCTCGGGGTCGAGGGGGTTCTCGGCGATCTTCTGCCGATCGCGCGAGTAGGCGTTTCGCCCGTGGACGCGGTCGTACCACGACATCACGATGTTGTCGAAGTCGAGGTAGACGGCGACGCGGGCGGTCTGCGTATCGGGCATGGGTCCAGTCTGGTCGGTCGCGAACGGTTGCGGAACGCCTCGCGGGCTCAGCGCTCGGTGGGGTAGACGACGCCGATCTGCCGGCGCACCTCGTCGAGGACGCCCATGATCGCGACGGTCTCGTCGATGGGCAGGATGTCGTTGGATCCGACCCCGGCGGCGACGAGGCGCTCGGCGGCCAGCGCCTGGTACTGCATACCGCGGCCCTCGACCTCGCTCGTGTACTCCTCGGCGACCTCGTTCGAAGGCAGCGTCACGCGGAACGAGGTGGGGGTGTACCAGACGCGGTCGATCTCGATGCGGGCTTCGGTGCCGACGATCTGCGCGGTGTTCGCGCCGGCGCCGCGCGACGACGACACGGTGGTCGAGACGGTTCCGCCGGGGTGCACCATCGCGGTGGCGACCTCGGCGTCGCTGCCCGCGTCGGACAGGCGGGCGACGGCGGTGATGCGCTCGGGCAGGCCCAACACGTCGACGGCGAACGAGAGGGGGTAGATGCCCAGGTCGAGAAGCGCTCCGCCGCCGAGGGCGAGGTCGTTGAGGCGGTGGGCGGGGTCGGTCGAGATCTTCTGCGTGTGATCGGCCGACACCACGCGCAGCTCACCGAGGGTGCCGGCGGCGATGATCTCGCGGATGCGCACCATGTGCGGCAGGTACCGCGTCCACATGGCCTCCATCGCGAGCAGCCCCTTCGCTGCGGCCGCGTCGCGGATGGCCGCGGCCTCGGCCTGGTTGAGGGTGAAGGGCTTCTCGACGAGCACGTGCTTCCCGTGCTCGAGGGCCAGCAGGGCGTTGTCGACGTGACCGGGGTGCGGGGTCGCGATGTAGACGATGTCGACGTCGGGGTCGGCGACGAGCTCTTCGTACGAGCCGTGCGCGTGCGGGATGTCGTACTTCTCGGCGAAGGCGCGCGCGTTGTCGAGGCTGCGCGAGCCGACGGCGGCGACGTCGAGGCCCGCGGTACGCAGGTCGGAGGTGAAGGCGTGCGCGATGCCGCCCGTTGCGAGGATGCCCCAGTGCAGTCCGGTCATGGGTTCCACCGTATCGGCGCCCACCGACATCGCGGTCGATCGAGCCGGGATGCGCATACGAGTCGCCTCTAGGCTCGGGTCATGACGCCCGTCGAGCGCTTCCGCGAGTTGCTGTCGATCCCCACCGTCTCGCGCGTCGATCCCGCCGAGGTCGACGACGACGCCTTCGAACGCTTCCACGCAGCACTCGCTCGCCTGTACCCGCTGGTCCACGAATGCCTCGAGCGCGAAGTCGTGGCCGGCCGCTCGTTGCTGTACCGCTGGCGCGGCGACAGCCCCGAGGCGCCACTCCTGCTGCTCGCGCACCAGGACGTCGTCCCGGTCGACGGCCAGCCCTGGCGGCATCCGCCCTTCGCCGCCGAGGTGGTGGGGGAAGGTCCGGATGCCGAGATCCACGCCCGCGGTGCGATCGACGACAAGGGGGCCCTGGTGGCGATCCTCGAGGCGGTCGAGCAGGCGCTCGCCGACGGGGTGACCCCGCGCACCGACGTGTGGCTCGCGTTCGGCCATGACGAGGAGACCCACGGCACCGGGGCTCGGGCCATGGCCGCGGAGCTGGCCGAACGCGGGGTCGCCCCCGCTCTCGTGCTCGACGAGGGGGGCGCCGTCGTCGAGGGTGCCGTGCCCGGGGTCGCCGCTCCGACCGCGATGATCGGCGTCGCCGAGCGCGGGGTCGCGACCTTCGACCTCGTCACCCGCGAAGCCGGAGGACATGCCTCGACCCCGCCGCGCCTGCCCGCCACCGCTCGGCTCGCCCGCGCGATCGACCGCCTGCGTCGACGGCCGTTCCCGCGGCGCCTGACCGCTCCGGTGCGGGCGATGCTCGGCACCGCGGCGGCCCACACCGACGAGCCGCTGGCGACGCTCTTCCGCCGCACCGCGGTGTCGGCCCCGCTGGTGACGGCCGCCCTCGCGCACCTCGGACCCGAGACGAACGCCCTCGTGCGCACGACGGCCGTGGTGACGCGGCTCGAGGGCTCGGCGGGCGAGAACGTGCTGGCCACCACCGCCCGCGCGAGCGTGAACGTGCGCCTGCTGACGGGGGAGACGCTCGCCGACGTCTCGGTGCACCTGCGCCGTGCGGTGGCCGATCCGCTCGTCGACATCGAACTGCGCCAGGGCAACGATCCCTCTCCGGTGTCGCCGTGGCGGGGCGAGGCGTGGCGCCGCCTCTCGCGCACGGTCTCGGCGACCCTCGGCGACGACGTGGTGCCGTTGCCGTATCTGCAGTTGGGGGCCAGCGACAGCCGGTTCTACACGGGTCTCACCGACGCGGTGTACCGCTTCGCGCCCTTCCACCTCACGCGCGCCGAACGCGACGCTCTGCACGCGCCCGACGAACGCATCCGCGTCGAGGTGTGGCTCCGCGGCATCCGGTTCTATCGAGCCCTCCTCGAGTCGTGACGGGGGCGCCCGCGGCGAAGGTGCGCCTCCGCCGCGGCGCGGTGCGCTGAGCAGCAGGGCGAACGGGCGAAGAGCGACGAACGGGCCCGCCCCACTCGCGATCGAGCGAACAGAGCGTGGTCCGCTATTGTCGTGTGACCGGTCACGCAACAGCGCGCGACCCGCAACGAGGCGGACATGAGCGACACCGAGACCCCGGATGCCACGGGCAAGGCCCCCAGCATCCGCGACGTCGCGCGGCTCGCGGGTGTGTCGTACCAGACCGTCTCGCGGGTGATCAACAACAGCCCGCAGCTGCGGCCTGAGACGGCCGCGAAGGTGCGCTCGGCGATCGCCGAACTGAAGTTCGTGCCCAACCAGGCCGCCCGGGCATTGGCGACGAACCGGTCGCGCCTGATCGGCGTGCTCGGCCCGCGCATGACCACGCACGGCACCTCGGCGATGGTGCAGGCGATCGAGTCGGTCGCTCGGGCAGCGGGCTACCGACTCACCCTCACCAACCTGGCCACAAGCGCCGCCGACGACGTGCGCGCCTCGATCGACCACCTCATGCAGCAGTCGGTCGAGGGGCTGATCGCCGTCGCCCCGCAGACGCGCGTGGTGCCGATCCTCGATGAGCTGAAGCTCCCCGTCCCGGTGCAGATCGTGGCCTCGACGGGGACCTCGAGTTCGCACAACGACCAGACCGCGGGCGCCCGCGCCGCCGTGCGCCATCTCATCGAGCTCGGGCACTCGCGCATCCTGCACATCGCCGGCCCCCGGGACTGGGTCGAGGCCGATCACCGGATGCGCGGGTATCTCGCCGAGATGGACGCGAACGACCTGACGCCGCGGCCGCCGGTGCTGGGCGACTGGACCGCGCAGTTCGGCTTCGAGGCGGGACTCGAGCTGTTGCGCACCGAAGACGCCACGGCGGTGTTCGCGGGCAACGACCATATGGCGCTCGGGTTGATGCATGCCGTGCGGGCCATAGGTCGCTCGGTGCCCGAGGACATTTCGGTCGTCGGGTTCGACGACGTGCCCGAATCCGCCCACCTGTGGCCGCCGTTGACGACGGTGCGCCAGGACTTCGCGGGCATCGGCGCCCGCGCGATCACCGATCTGCTGACCAGGTTGGGGGAGTCGTCGGATGCCGTCGGGCCCTCGGAACCCGATCATCTGCGTCTCATCGTTCGTTCGTCGACCGCTCCGCCTTCGCGCTGAGTTCGTCACGTTTCGGCAACGGACGCCTCCGCGACGCGCCGGGACTTGACATCCCTGGCTCACCGCGATGTAGCATCACACACACAATGTGAACGGTCACATGACCGGGTCACACGGCCGACGGGACTCGCTGCGGAGCGGATCCGTCGAGACGAAGACGTTTCGAACGACACGGGTGAGCCGTGTCGCCGACCGGCCTCGTTTCGCCCCGCCGCCCGTGCGCCCCGACGTGCGCCGACAGCACTGCGCGGTGGACTCCAGGGGGAGACGCCGCGACAACCACCCAATGGAGGGAACCAGAGTGAAGAAGCACAGCATGCTCAAGGCGATCGCGGGCGCGGGCGTCCTCGCGCTCGGCATCGGTCTCGCCGGTTGCGCCGGTGACCGTACCGGCGCCAGCAGCGGAGACTCGCAGGAGGCCGGCGGCACCATCGGTGTGGCCATGCCGACCCAGCAGTCGGAGCGATGGATCGCCGACGGCAACAACGTCAAGTCGCAGCTCGAGGAGCTCGGCTACCAGGTCGACCTGCAGTACGCGAACGACGACATCCCCACCCAGGTCTCGCAGATCGAGAACATGATCACCACGGGCGCCAAGGCCCTGATCGTCGCCTCGATCGACGGCACGACGCTCACCGACGTCCTGCAGCAGGCCAAGGACGCGAACATCCCCGTCATCGCGTACGACCGCCTGATCAACGGCACTGAGAACGTCGACTACTACACGACGTTCGACAACTACAAGGTCGGCGTCCAGCAGGCCACCTCGCTCCTGACCGGCCTGGGCGTCCTCGACGCCTCGGGCAAGGAGACCGGCGCCGCCGGCCCCTTCAACGTCGAGCTGTTCGCCGGTAGCCCCGACGACAACAACGCCACGTTCTTCTGGAACGGCGCGATGGACACCCTGAAGCCCTACATGGACAAGGGCGTGCTCGTGGTCCCCTCGGGCCAGACCGAGTTCGGCCAGGCGGCCATCCTCCGTTGGCTGCCCGAGACGGCGCAGAAGCGCATGGAGAACATCCTCACCGTCATCGGCGGCACCAAGCTCAACGGTGTGCTCTCGCCCTACGACGGTCTGTCGATCGGTATCATCTCGGCCCTCACCTCGGGCGGCTACTCGGCCAGCGACCTCCCCGTCATCACGGGTCAGGACGCCGAGGCCGGCTCGATCAAGTCGATCATCGCCGGTGAGCAGTACTCGACGATCTTCAAGGACACGCGCGAGCTCGCGAAGCAGGCCGTGACCATGGTCGACGACATCCGCAAGGGTGAGACCCCCGAGACGAACGACACCGAGACGTACGACAACGGCGTCAAGGTCGTTCCCTCGTACCTCCTGCAGTCGACGATCGTCACGAAGGACAACTACAAGGAGCTCCTGGTCGACAGCGGTTACTACACCGAGGACGACCTCAAGTAATCCCTCGGAGGGGCTCCGGCTCCTCCACCCCGCCTCCGCCGCGGCCCGACAGGGTCGCGGCGGAGGCTCCCGCGGGTCTGCGGCATCCGCCCCCGCCCCCCACCATCCCGACCGGCCACGAGCCGGTTCTGCAAGGAGGACCTCGTGAGCACCATCCTCGAGATGCGCTCGATCACCAAGGAGTTCCCCGGCGTCATCGCGTTGGCCGACGTGTCGCTGACCGTCGAGCGCGGTACCGTCCACGCCATCTGCGGCGAGAACGGCGCCGGCAAGTCGACCCTCATGAAGGTGCTCAGCGGTGTGTATCCCGCGGGCGACTACCGAGGCGAGATCGTCTTCGACGGGCAGACCGTCGAGTTCAAAGACATCCGCGACAGCGAAGCGGCCGGCATCGTCATCATCCACCAGGAGCTCGCGCTGAGCCCCTACCTCTCGATCGCCGAGAACATCTTCCTCGGCAACGAGATCACGAACCGCGGCCTCATCGACTGGGACGCCACCAACCGCGAGGCGGCGAAGCTGCTGGCGCGCGTCGGTCTGGGCGACAGCCCCGACGTGCCCGTCAACGAGATCGGCGTCGGCAAGCAGCAGCTCGTCGAGATCGCCAAGGCCCTGTCGAAGGACGTCAAGCTCCTCATCCTCGACGAGCCCACCGCGGCGCTGAACGACGACGACTCCGAGCACCTGCTCGATCTGATCCGCCACCTGCGCGGCCAGAACATCACGTGCATCATCATCAGCCACAAGCTCAACGAGATCCGCGCGATCGCCGACGAGGTGACCATCATCCGCGACGGTCGCACGATCGAGACGCTCGATGTGGCCACCGGCGGTACCAGCGAAGACCGCATCATCCGCGGGATGGTCGGTCGCGAGCTCGAGAACCGCTACCCCGACCGCGACGTCGAGATCGGCGATGAGGTCCTTCGCATCGAGGACTGGAACGTCAGCCACCCCACCGACGGCAACCGCACGGTGATCCACCAGGCGAACCTCACGGTCCGCGCCGGCGAGGTCGTCGGCATCGCGGGTCTGATGGGCGCCGGTCGCACCGAGCTCGCGATGAGCGTGTTCGGCAAGAGCTTCGGCTCGAAGATCTCGGGCAACGTCTACATCCGCGGTCAGAAGGCCGACACCTCGACGGTCCCCGCGGCCATCCGCAGCGGTCTCGCCTACGTGACCGAGGACCGCAAGGGTGCAGGTCTCAACCTGATCGACACGATCAAGCGCAACATCTCGCTCGCGGGAATGCGCAAGCTCGTCAAGGGCGGGTTCGTCGACGGAGACGAGGAGTACCTGGTCGCCAACCGCTACCGCAAGTCGATGAACATCAAGGCGCCCAGCGTCGACGTGGTCGTGGGCAAGCTCTCGGGCGGCAACCAGCAGAAGGTCGTGCTGTCGCAGTGGCTCTTCTCCGACCCCGAGGTGCTCATCCTCGACGAGCCGACCCGCGGCATCGACGTGGGCGCAAAGTACGAGATCTACACGATCATCAACTCCCTCGCGGCGCAGGGGAAGGGGGTGCTCGTCATCTCTTCGGAGCTGCCCGAGCTCCTCGGCATCTGCGACCGCATCTACACCCTCAGCGAAGGCCACATCACCGGCCAGCTGCCCATCGAAGAGGCCACTCCGGAGGCCCTCATGGTGCTCATGACGAAGGAGAAGGAAGCCGACCATGTCAGCGCTTGACAACACCGCGACCCAGGCGGGCCCGGGCGGCACGCCCCGCGGTCCCGTGGGAGGCGGAGCCGGGGGAGCCGGCAGCCTCGTGACGTTCTTCACCTCGCGTCTGCGCGAGATCGGCATCTTCATCGCCCTCATCGTCATCGTGCTGCTGTTCCAGGCACTGACCGGCGGGCGCCTGCTCACCGCGGGCAACGTGTCGAACATCATCGTCCAGAACAGCTACATCCTGATCCTCGCGATCGGCATGGTGATGATCATCATCGCCGGCCACATCGACCTGTCGGTCGGTTCGGTCGCCGCCTTCGTCGGTGCGGTCTCGGGTGTGCTCATCGTGCAGTGGGGCCTGCCCTGGTGGCTCGGCATCCTGCTGTCGCTGGTGCTGGGTGCCGTGGTCGGCATGTGGCAGGGCTTCTGGGTGGCCTATATCGGCATCCCCGCGTTCATCGTGACCCTGGCGGGCATGCTGCTGTTCCGCGGTCTCACGCAGATGACCCTGGGCAACACGCAGATCACGCCGTTCCCGACCGAGTACCGCGCCCTCGGTGGCGGGTACCTCTTCCCCGACCTGTTCCCGGCGTCGTCCTCGCCCGCCGAGTGGATCACGGTCGCCCTGGGCGCGCTGACCCTGGTGCTGTTCGTCTTCTCGCAGATGCGCCAGCGTGCGAAGCGTGCGGCCCTCGAGCTGCAGAACGACCCGATGGCGGCGTTCCTCGTCAAGGTCATCGGCGGCAGCGCGCTGATCGCCTACCTCACCTACCTGCTGGGTGTGGCTCCCGGCTCGCGCGGCACACCTATCGTGCTCGTCGTGCTGGCGCTGCTGATCATCGGATACTCGACGGTCATGAGCCGCAGCGTCTTCGGTCGTCACATCTACGCGATCGGTGGCAACCGCACCGCCGCGAAGCTGTCGGGCATCAACACCCGCCGCGTCGACTTCATGCTGTTCGTGAACATGGGTGTGCTCGCGGCCCTCGCCGGCATCGTGTTCACGGGTCGCCTGAACTCGGCCGGTCCCGGCGCCGGTAACCTCTTCGAGCTCGACGCGATCGCCGCCTCGTTCATCGGTGGAGCGGCCGTGCAGGGTGGTGTCGGCCGCGTGGTCGGCGCGATCGCCGGTGGTCTGGTCATGGGTGTGCTCAACAACGGCATGTCGCTCATGGGCATCTCGACCGACGTGCAGCAGTTCATCAAGGGCCTCGTGCTCCTTCTGGCCGTGGCCTTCGACGTGTGGAACAAGAACCGCACGCGCGGTTGATCCACGCTTCTTCATCGAACGCCCCGTCGCCTCGTGCGGCGGGGCGTTCGTGCGTGTGCGGCGCGTGGGTGGGAGAGGATGGACGGATGCCAGCTCGTCCGACCCTCCGCGCCGCGGCCGTGCTCGCGCTGGTCGCCGTCGCGCTGACGGGATGCACGTCGTCGCGCGCGCAGACCCAGGGGTCGAACGACGGCGCCGGGGTGATCGGCGTCTCGCTGCCCACCGAGGCCGATGCGCAGTGGAGCCGGGGCGGCGACGCGCTGAAGACCGAGCTGGTCGCGCGCGGATACGCCGTCGATCTGCAGTTCGCCGCGGGCGATGCGCGCACGCAGGGCTCCCAGGTGCAGAACATGCTGACGAAGGGGGCGGATGCCGTGGTGGTGGCTCCCGTCGCGGCCGGCGACCTGGCGGCTCCGCTCGAGGTGGCGAACGGCGACGGCGTCCCCGTCGTGGAGTTCGGGCGTTCGCTCGCGGGCGTCGATGCGGCGGCCGCGTTCGCGCCGGATCCGACCGCGCTCGGCCGCGCTCAGGCCGAGGCGCTCCTCGCCGACCTGCCGTCATCAGGGTCCGAGCAAGTGGCTCCGGATGCCGCGACGGAGCCGTCGCCGTCGCCGTCCGAGGTGCCGTCGCCCGCGGCATCCGCCCCCGCCACCCCGACTGTCGCGCGCGTCGCGCTGATCACCGGGTCGTCGGCCGATCCGTGGGATGAGCAGCGGTTCGCGGCGGCGCTCGACGCGCTGCAGCCGGCGATCGCCGCGGGTACGGTGCAGCTGGTGTCGGGTGCGAGCCTCGAGGCCGCGGCCGTCGACGAGGACACCGCCGCGGCGCAGGCCGCCGCCGCCGAGAAGCGTCTCCGTGCCTTGCGCGCCGATGCCGATGCGCCCACCGCCGTGCTCGCCCTCGGCGATGCGGTCACCCGCGGTGTCGTGACGGCCCTGACCACCGATCCGCCCGCCGAGGAGTCGCCGAGTCCGAGCCCCCGCCCGACCGAGAGCTCGACCCCCGAGGCGCCGGCGCCGCTGGTGGTGGGCACCGGGGCCGACGCCGCGACCGTCCGGGCTCTGCGCGACGACGTGCTCGACGCAACGATCTTCGCCGACCCCCGTGCCCTCGTCGACGCCACCGCCGACGCGGTGCAGGCGCTGCTCGACGGCGAGACGCCCGCCGCGGCGGGCGAGGGCGTCGCGCCGAGCGTCGTGCGCCCCGACGACGTCGAAGAACTCATCTCCTCGGGCTGGATCTCGACCGACGAGCTCTGAGGGCGCATCATTCGGGTTTTCCCGAATGCGGCTCGGGGGCTGCCCGGGCGGTGCGAGCGCGGGGCTGCGCCCTAGCGTGGAACCCATGACCACGGCATCCGTCCTTCCGCCTCCGCCCTCGACCCCGCCGGTCGCGCCCGCACCGCCGTCCGCGGCCGACGTGCGCCCCGTGCGCATCGGCTCGCCCGCCCGCGTCGCCGGCGCCGCCGCCCAACTGGCCGCTCTCGGCATCGTCGGCCCGGGCGTCTTCGCGGGGCTCATCGGACTGCTCAGCTCGGGATTCGGCCTGCTCGCGGCGCTGCTCATCGGCGTCGTGGTGCTCGTCGCGTTCGTCTACGCGCTGTTCGCCCTGGCGTGGTTCGAGCGGGCGCGCCTCGAGGGCCTGTACGCCTTCGGCCTCGCTCCGTTGCGGCCGCGCCGCAGCCCCAAGCCCGGCTTCGGCGGCGTGCTGCACACCATCTGGCTGCAGGCGATCGACCCCCTGCAGTGGCGCGCGGTCGCCTCGTTCGCGATCTCGACCGTGCTGGGGCTCGCGACCATCACGATGCTCGGAGGCCTCGCCTGGGGCCTGGCGCTCTCGGTCAGCCCGCTGTTCGGCTGGCCCAACCGGCGCTTCCTCGGCATCGTGCCGCTCGAGGGGGCCGCGGCTCCGGTCGTCGGCATCCTCGCGGTGATCGTCGGCGCCGCCGCGGTGATCGGCCTGGCCCTGCTGCAGGGCGTCATCGCGCGGGCGATCTTCGTGCCCTCGCGCGAGGCGCAGCTCGTCGAACAGGCCCGCACCTCCGACTCGCGTCGGGCCGGCGCCGTCCGCGCCGCCGAAGTGGAGCGCACCCGCATCGAACGCGACCTGCACGACGGCGTCCAGCCGCGGCTCGTCTCGATCGGCATGACGCTGGGCCTGGCCCAGACCAAGATCGACGACGACCCCGAGGCCGCGAAAGCCCTGGTCGCCGAGGCCCACGCGTCGACGAAGTCGGCCATCACCGAACTGCGGCAGCTGGCCCGCGGCATCCACGCCTCGGTACTCGAGGATCGGGGGCTGGATGCCGCGCTGTCGGCCCTCGCCTCGCGCTCGCACATCCCCGTGACCCTCGACGTGCGCCTTCCGCGCCGCTGCGGTCGCGCCGCCGAGGCGGCGGTGTACTTCGCGATCGCCGAGACTCTCACCAACGCCGCCAAGCACTCGCGGGCCACGGCCTGCCGCGTGCACGTGCGGGTGCGCGACGACGGCTCGCTCTGGGCCCGCGTCGAAGACGACGGCTTGGGCGGTGCGCGCATCGTCCCCGGCGGTGGCCTCGACGGGATCGTCAACCGCGTCACCGCCGCCGGTGGCACGGCGCGCATCGACAGCCCGCAGGGCGGCCCGACGACGGTGGAGGTGAACGTCCCGTGCGCGTCCTGATCTGCGAAGATTCCGTGCTGCTGCGCGAGGGGCTCGTGCGCCTCCTCGCCGATGACGGCCACGAGGTCGTCGCGGCGCTCCCGGATGCCGAGGGTCTCGAGCAGGCCGTGTCGGACACGGCACCGGAGCTGTGCATCCTCGACGTGCGGCTTCCGCCGACCTGGACCGACGAGGGCATCCGCGCGGCGATCGCGCTGCGGTCACGGCATCCGGGTCTCGCCGTGCTGGTGCTGTCGCAGTACGTCGAGGAGCGCTACGCGAGCGATCTCATCGCCGACGGCCAGGGCGCCCTCGGGTACCTGCTGAAAGACCGCGTCGCCGACGTTAAGGACTTCCTCGCCGCGGTCGCCTCGATCGCGGGCGGAGCCACGGTGCTCGACCCCGAGGTGGTGGCGCAGCTGCTCACCCGGCGCCGCCGCGACGAGCGCCTGCAGAGCCTCACCGAACGCGAGCGCAGCGTGCTCGCCCTCATCGCCGAAGGCCGCTCGAACCAGGCGATCGCCGCCGCGCTGTTCGTGTCGGAGGCCAGCGTCGAGAAGTACATCACCGCCATCTTCACCAAGCTCGGCCTCGAGCAGGACGAAACAGGCAACCGCCGCGTGATCGCCGCGCTCGTCCACCTCGGCCACGACACCACCGGAGCTGCGTCATGACCCTCGAAACCCCCCTCGCCCCGACCCCCGAGCCCTCGCCCCAGCCGCCTCGCCGGGGAGCCGCCTTCGCCGTGTCGATCATCACCATCGCCGTTGGCGCGTGCATCGCGCTGGGTACTCTCGCCGGCACCGGCGCCTCGGCCGTGGTCTCGCTGCGCGACACGGGCGAGAACAGCGCCGTGCTCGACAGCGGCGTGGAGGGCCTGACCGACGTCGACATCGACGTGGCGGCGGGCGCCCTCACCATCGCGTACGGCGACGTCAGCGAGGCCCGCCTCGACGCCGACCGCGAGGGGCCGCGCGGATGGAGGTTCGACCGCCGCGGAGACACGCTGCGCGTGTCGTCGCCGGAGGGACCCTTCGCGGGGGTCGGCACCGGCTCGCGCGCGACGCTCACCCTTCCGCGCGAGCTCGAGGGCAGCGGCATCCGCGCCTCCATCGACGTCACGGGCGGGTCGCTCGACCTCGACGGCGACTTCGGCGCGCTGTCGGTGCAGCTCGCCGGCGGGGCGGCGACGCTGCGCGGATCGGCGGCCGAGCTCGACGTGTCGGTCTCGGGCGGGGCTGCAACGGCTCGGGTCGACGACGTGTCGACCGCGTCGTTCGAGGTGGCCGGGGGCGACCTCACCGCCGAGCTCGGGGGCCTCACCCCCGACCGCACGAAGGTCGACGTGACGGCCGGGTCGGCCGACATCACCCTGCCCGACGACGACTATCGCGTGAACGTGGACGACGGCCTCGGCCGCGTCGACAACGCGCTGCGCACCGACGCCTCCGCCACGGCGCGCGTCGACGTGCAGGCGACGATGGGCCAGGTGCGCCTGCACTCCTGAGGGCCACCCGCGTGAAGGGTCATCTTCGGTCGCTTCGAGCCGTGCTCGGCGACGGAAGGTGACCCCTCACGCGCTCTTGAGCGCCTTCGCGATGCGCTGCGGCGACACCGGCTCGGCCGTGCCGAGGCGCTGGGCGAACAGGCTCACGCGCAGTTCTTCGAGCAGCCAGCGCGTCTGCAGGAGGTTCGCGGGGGCGTCGGCCGGCAGGGGAACCGTCCCGCCGGCTTCGACGAAGCCCGCGGCGGAGCGCTCGTACTCGGTCATGCGCTGGCGGTCGCGGCCGGGGTTGTCGGACAGCGTCTTGACGCGGTCGAGGGCTCCGGCCAGATACCGCGGAAGGTGCTGCAGCCGCGCGAGGCCCGTTCGCGAGAGGAAGCCCGGGAAGATCAGGCCCTTCAGCTGCCCGCGCACGTCGTTCAGCGCGCCGAGCAGGGTGATCGACGAGGCGTCCTTCATCGCGCGGTCGACCTCGCGCTGCGCGAGCAGGATCTTCGCCGCGAGCGACACCGTCTGAAAGGTGCGGTCGACGGATGCCGCGGAGAAGGCGTCGCGCACGCGCTCGAAATCGGCCTTCGTGCGCACGACTCCCCTCGGCGCCTCGCGCAGCAGCACGTCGTCGGCGAGGGCGACGCGGGCGTCCTCGATGAGCGCCTTGGCGTTCTGGTACGGCGAGGCCGCGAGGGCGAGCTTCTCGTTCGCGGTGAGGTGGTCGAGCACGTAGGTCGCGGGGGAGGGGACGGCCAGCAGCAAAAGACGACGGATGCCGGCACGCGTGTGCCGCGCGGCGTCTTCGGGCGTCGCCTCCACGCGCAGGGCGACGCTGTCTCCCTCATCGACCAGGGCGGGGTAGCCGCGCACGACGCCGCCGGCGACCGGGGTGTCGACGACCTCGGTGAGCTCATCGAGATCCCAGGTGGTCAGCTTCGACCGGGAGGCGAAGGCGGGGGAGGCCTCGGCGACCTTCGCGGCTCTCTGCGCCGGGCGAGCGATCGTCGACTCGACGCTGGAGCGGGCCTTGTCGGCGAGACGGCGCTGCAGGGTCGCCAGATCGCGGTCGCTGCCGATCGCGCGGCCACGTGCGTCGACGGCGCGGAACGAGGGCGTGAGGTGGCCGGGAACCCGCTCGAGCTCGAAGTCGGCGGCGCTCACCCGCTGGTTCGCGACGCGCTGCACGAGGGCGGCGAGGGCGTCGACGAGCGTCGTCTTGGGCAGACCGTTCGCGTGCTCGGGGCCCTTCTCGGCGAGCTCGGCCGAGAACTTCTCCGCCCAGTCGGCGGCGGGCACGACGTTGCGGCGGATGGTCTTCGGCAGTGCGCGCAGCAGCGCGGCGACGAGCTCGTCGCGCATGCCCGGAACCTGCCAGTCGAAGCCGTCGGGGCGCAGCTGCGCGAGCAGCGGCAGCGGCACGACCACCGTCACGCCGTCGTCGGGAGCTCCTGGTTCGAAGCGGTACGCGAGGTTGAGGGTCTGATCGCCCTGCCGCCAGCGCGCGGGGAAGGCCCGGTCGTCTCCCTGGGCGCGGTCGCCGGTGAGGTCGGACTCACGTAGGTCGAGCAGGTGCGGGGTGCGGTTCGAGGCGTCCTTCCACCACGTCTCGAACGAGCGCACGTCGGTGACGTCGGCCGGGATCCGCGAGTTGTAGAACGCGAACACGGCCTCGTCGCCGATGAGGATGTCACGGCGACGCTCGCGCTCCTCGATCTTCTCGAGCAGGCGACGCTGCTCCTGGTTGCGGCGGAGGAACGCGGTGAGGCGCTTGTCGAGCACCGAGGGGTCCCACTCGCCCTCCACCAGCGCGTGGCGCACGAACATCTCGCGTGCGAGCGGCCGGTCGAAGCGCGCGAGCTGCACCCGGCGGCGCCCGACGAGCTCGACCCCGAAGAGGGTGACCTTCTCGTAGGCGGCGGCGGAGCCGGCATCCTTCGACCAGTGCGGCTCGCTGAGGGAGCGCTTGACCAGGTCGGGGGCGAGCTCTTCCGCCCACGCCGGGTCGACGGCGGCGACCGTGCGGGCGAACAGGCGCGAGGTCTCGACGAGTTCGGCGGCCATGACGGCCGAGGGGCGCTTCTTCTTCAGGCCCGAGCCGGGGAAGATGGCGAACCGTGCCCCGCGCGCGCCGATGTACTCGCCCTTGGTGGGGCGGGCGTCACCCGGCGCCTTGCGGTCTTTGGCCTGCGCCATCGTGCGGGGGTCCAGGATGCCGAGGTGCGAGAGCAACCCGGAGAGGATCGCGCGGTGGATCGCATCGCCGGCGGCGTGCCCCTCGAGGGCGGTGCTGTGGTCGCCGCGCCCCGATCCATGTCCCGATTTCGTCGCCGCATGTCCCGAATTGTGCGGCCTGGAGGGGTCGGAGCCAGCCGAAAGTGGGACATGGTTCCGCGCGCGACGGCCTCCGTCGCCGGAGCCCCGCGAGCCACCTTCGCCGGAGCGCTCGCCGCCGAGCGACCGCAGCTGCCGGTGCACGTCCATCCACTCGCGCACGCGCACGTAGTTGAGGTGCTCGCTGCGGCACAGGCGCCGGAACGCGCTCGAGCCGAGCTCGGCCTGCTTCTCCTGCAGGTAATCCCAGAGGTTCAGCAGCGAAAGGAAGTCGCTGGTGGGGTCGGTGAATCGCGCGTGGAAGCGGTCGGCTTCTTCCCGTCGCTCCTCGGGCCGTTCGCGCACGTCTTGGATCGACATGCCCGACACGATCGCGAGCACCTCGCTCGACACCTCGTTGCGACGCGCCTCGATGAGCATGCGGGCGAAGCGCGGGTCGATCGGCAGCCGCGCGATCTCGCGGCCGATCTCGGTGAGGCGGGGACCGTCCTCGCGCGGTGCGCGTCCGCCGCGCTGCCGAGACGGGTCGCCGTCGTCGCGCACGTCGCGCTCGCGCGAGGTGTCGGCCCCGCGCGAACCGGGGGCGGGCAGCTTCACCGCGCCGAGCTCGACGAGCAGGTCGAACGCCGCCTTCACGCCTCGCGAGTCGGGCGGGGTGAGGAACGGGAAGGCCTGGATGTCGCCGAAGCCGAGCGACAGCATCTGGAGGATGACGGATGCCAGCGACGTCCGCAGGATCTCGGGCTCGGTGTACTCCGGGCGCCGCGTGAAGTCGTCTTCGGAGTAGAGCCGGATCGCGATGCCGGGCGAGGTGCGCCCCGCACGCCCGGAGCGCTGCTGGGCCGAGGCCTGCGACACGGCCTCGATGGGCAGGCGTTGGATCTTCGACCGGTTGCTGTAGCGCGAGATGCGGGCGGTTCCGGTGTCGACGACATACCGGATGCCGGGGACGGTGAGACTCGTCTCGGCGACGTTCGTGGCGAGGATGACGCGACGGCGCACGCCCGCGACGCTCGAGCGCTCGAAGACGCGGTGCTGTTCGGCCGCGGACAGGCGTCCGTAGAGGGGCAGCACCTCGGTGGGCGAGGTGTCCTTCTGGTACGCCCCGCGGATGGCATCCGCCGCATCGCGGATCTCGGCCTCGCCGGGGAAGAAGACGAGCACGTCGCCCGGGGCCTCGCGATCGAGCTCGCGCAGGGCGGCGACGACGGCTCCGACTTCGTCGGCGTCGTCGTCGGAGCGCCCCGGCTTGGCCGCCGGCCGTGCAGAACTCCGGACTTTCTGCGGGCCGGTCGCCGCTCGGCCGCGCGATGACGGGGCGTCGGGGTCATCGGCATCCGGAATCTCCGGAGTCGTGCTTGCGTCGTCCGCTCCGTCGACCGGCCGGTACCGGATCTCGACCGGGTACGTGCGACCCGACACCTCGATGACCGGCGCCGGGGTCGGCTCGCCGCCCGGCTCGGTGGGAGCCGCCGCGAAGTGCCGCGCGAAGCTCTCGGGGTCGATGGTGGCCGAGGTGACGATGACCTTGAGGTCGGGGCGCTTCGGCAGGATGCGGCGCAGATAGCCGAGCAGGAAGTCGATGTTGAGCGAGCGCTCGTGCGCCTCGTCGACGATGATCGTGTCGTAGCGACGCAGCAGCCGGTCGCGGTGGATCTCGTTGAGCAGGATGCCGTCGGTCACCAGCGCCACGCGCGTGTCGGCCGACACCTTGTCGGTGAAGCGCACCTTGTAGCCGACGGTCGAGCCGAGCGGAACCTGCATCTCTTCGGCGATGCGCTCGGCGATCGTGCGCGCGGCGATGCGGCGCGGCTGGGTGTGCGCGATCGAGGTGCGGCCCAGTTCGAGGCACATCTTGGGCAGCTGCGTGGTCTTGCCCGAGCCCGTCGCCCCGGCGACGATCACGACCTGGTGGTCGCGGATGGCGCGCGCGATCTCGTCCCGCGCGGCGCTGACGGGCAGCTCGGGCGGGTAGACGATGACGGGTTCGACAGACACAGCCTTCCAGCCTATCGGCCTCGTCGCCTTCATCGCCCGCCGGGCACCGAATCTCGCGTGAGGGGTCGCTTCCTGTCGCCTGGCTCACCGGCTGGGCGACAGAGAGCGACCCCTCACGCGCGGCGACTCACGGCATCGACGCCTTCTGCGCCAGGATCCGGCGCACTGCCGCGTCGACCTTGGCGGCGAACGCGGGGTCCGCCTGCGCGCGCGCGAGCACGGCCTGGTGCATCTCGGCGTACACCGAAGGGTCGGCCGAGACCAGCAGCAGGTCGATGCCGGCGTCCACGGCGAGGGTCGCGCGATCCGCGGGCGACCACGGCTGCACCTGCCGCGCGGCCGAGAGGTCGTCGACGGTGACCACGCCGTCGAAGCCGACGCGATCGCGCAGCACACCGACCACGGCGGGCGAGAAGGCCGCGGGCGCCGAGGGGTCGATCTGCGCGTAGATCGCGGTCGACAGCATCACGACCCCGGGGCCCTGCGGCAGCACGCTCGAATACACGCCGACGTCCGCTCCGTCGGCGGTGACGGTGTCGTCGGTCACGCCGCTGCGGGTGTCGGTGTTCTCCGTCACGCGACCGAGTCCCGGGAAGTGCTTGAACGTCGGCAGCACGCCGCCCGCGCGCATGCCCGCGGCGAAGGCGCCGACCTTGGCCGCGACCGTGGCGCCGTCGTAGCCGTACTCGCGGGCCAGTGCGCCGATCGGGGGGTTGGATGCCGCGGCATCCGGGCTCGCGACGATGTCGGCCACGGGCGCGAGGTTCATGTTCACCCCGGCCGACGCGAGCTGCGCTCCCCACGTGGTCGCCGCCGCCTGCAGCGAGGCGTCGTCCTGCTGGCCCTGCCGGACGGCTGAGGGGATGTCGTCGAACCCGGGGCCCGACAGCACCTGCACGGTCCCGCCCTCTTGATCGGTGGCGACCCACAGCGGCGGCTGGCCCGCAGCGACGACCGAGGTGAAGCCCTGCACCAGGGCCGCGGTGGCCTCCGCCCCGGCGGCCGAGCGCCCGTGCAGGAAGATCCCGCCGATGTGGTCGTTCTGCACGGCCGCGAGGGTCGTCGGGTTGGCGCCCTCGACCGAGGTCCCCACCATGAACATCTGCCCCACCTTGTCGCTGAGGCTCATGCCCGCGAGCGGGTCGGGCGTGCGCGTGGGCGTGGGGGTCGGCGTGGGCGTGGGGGTGACGGATGCCGAGGGGGTCGGGGCGGCGGAAGGGGCTGCGGCGGGCGCGCAGCCGGCGAGGGCGAGCGCCGCGATCACGACGAGCATCGAGAAGCGGGGGGCGGTCTTCACCCCTCGATGGTGGCCCATCGACCTGAGCGTCCGGTCCCCGCGCGGGCGGCTTGCGCTCGCGCGGGGCGGGGCCTAGGGGCGGGGATCAGCCGTTGCCGGCGGAGCAGGTCGCCTGGTCGGCCTTGGTGCCCTTGACGTTCTCGGGCAGCTCGACCACGCCGGGCGCCGCGCTCCCGTCGGGCGAGGCGCTGGCATCCGGAGCCGGGGTGTCCTCGACAGGGGTGGTCGGCTCGGGCGTCGGGACGGACGGGTCGGCGACCACGCCGCCGTTGGACCCGGCGGCACCCGTGATCGCGAGCCCGGCATTGCTGTTCAACGCATCGAAGAGCACCTGAGCGGACTCCTCGTCGGGGACGACCCGGTTGCTGTCGTACGGGTCGTCGACGACCGGGTACTGCACGAACGTGAACTCGCTGAACGGCACGTCCTTGAGCGTGTACGCGAGCTGCGCGATGCGGATCGGGTCGGCGAGGCTCTCGCTCGGCTCGATGTTGTTGACCGCGGTGTTCGCGAGGCCGATGAGTGTGCCGGGGTTCGACAGCACGTCGTCGCTGCGCAGCTTGTTCACCAGGCGCGACATGTACTGCTGCTGGTTGCCGATGCGGGCGAGGTCGCTGCCGTCGCCGATGCCCGTGCGGGTGCGGAGGAACGCGAGGGCGTCGAAGCCCTTGACCACGCGGGGTCCGGCGTCCCATTTGATGCCGGCATCCGGATCATCGATCCCGTCGCCGCCGATGCAGACCTCGACGCCGCCGATGGCGTCGGTGATGTTGACGACGTTGCCGAAGCTCACCTTCGCCGCGAACGGGATGCTCTGACCCGTCAGGTCGGAGATCGTGTCGGCGACGCAGGGCAGTCCGCCGTCTTCGTAGGCGGTGTTGATCGAGGCCCTGTCGGTGCCGCCGAAGACCGAGCCGTCCTTGTTCGTGCACTCGGGGATCCCGACCTGCAGGTCGCGGGGGAACGACACGACAGTGACGCGCCGCGGGTCGGCCGAGACGTGCAGCAGCATGTTGACGTCATTGCGGGCGCCGTCGTTCTCGGGGTCGGAGCACCGAGGACCGAACGCGGCCGCCACGACGTCGTCGCACTCGTCGGTGCCGACCACCAGCACGGCGAACGGCTCGCTGTACTCGCTCAGGGCGGGGGGTTCGACCGGGGCGTCCTTCAGCGGAACCGAGGCCTCCTGCAGGCGGCTCGTCAACGACCAGGCGTAGAAGCCGCCGACCGCGACGGCGGCGACGACGACGACCGCGGCGACGATGGCGACGGCCTTCACGCCGCGACGCCAGGGCGACGCGGGCTCTCGGCGCGCGTGCTGCGGAGGAGGCTTCATCCGGTCAGTCAACCACGGCAGGGCCTGCGGAGGGGAGAGACCCGCACGAGGCGACCGGTCGCTGCCGGCCGCCCCGTGCGGGTGCGGGTTACTGTCCGCCCTCGGTGAGGGTGACGTCGATCGGCGTGTAGTCGCCGTCGACGGTGACGCCCTCGTCCTTCAGCGCGGTCAGCGCAGCCTGCACGTAGTCGTTCGAGTACGCGGATGCCGGCGGCTCGGTCGTGATGAGGTTCAGGCCGTCCTGGTTCTTGGCGGCCAGGGCGCCCTTGACCGTCTTGTCCCACGCGGCGGAGTCGACGACGCCGAAGTCGCCGCCGGTCCAGATGAGCTTGTTGACCTCGTTCATCTGCCACAGCTGGTGGGTCGGTCCGACGGGGAAGGCGCTCACGCCGGGGGCGGTCGCGGCCGTGTAGGTGATGTCGGCGGCCTCGGTGGGGTTGTCGCGCGCGAACACCCAGCCCTTGATGACGGCCTTGAGGAAGCGCGTGGCGGCGTCGGCGTAGGCGGGGTCGTCCGACAGGCGCTTCGTGTCGGCCCAGATCGCGTCCTGCAGCATGGCGCCGGCGGTGTCCTCGTACGAGATCACGTCGATGTCGTCCATCGTGTACAGCTTGCCGGTGGCGGGGTTCACCGTCTCGAGCAGCTGGGCGAGCTCGTTGTAGGTCATCGCCTGGGCGGCGTCCACGTCCTTGTCGAGCAGGGCGTTCATCGAGAAGTCCTGCGTGGTGATCTGCACGGTGGAGGCGTCGAGACCCTTGTCGGCCATCGCGGCGAAGATCTCCCACTCGTTGCCGAAGCCCCACGAGCCGATGCGCTTGCCCTCGAAGTCGTCGACGCTCGTGATGCCCGAGCCCTTCCACGACACCTGGGTCGTCCCCGACTTCTGGAAGACCTGCGCGATGTCGGTGAGCTCGACGCCCTGGTTCTCCATCGTGCCGAGCACCTTGGGCACCCACGCGACGGCGAAGTCGACGTCGCCCGCCACGAGGGCGTCCTGCGGCACGATGTCACCGCCGGAGGGGACGACCTCGACATCGTCGAAGCCCTCCTCCTGGAAGTAGCCCTTGTCGAGCGCGACGTAGTAGCCGGCGAACTGCGCCTGCGGCAGCCACTGCAGCTGCAGCTTGATCGAGGTCAGGGGCGTGAAGTCCTCCGTCGAGGCGGCGTCGGGGGTCGAGCTTCCGGCGCAGGCGGAGAGGGCGAGGGATGCCGCGGCGAGTGCGGCCATCGCGCCGAGGGCGCGACGTGTGCTGTGTGACATGGGTGTCCTTTCGGGAGGCGGGTGGTGCAGGTGTGGAGCGGGTGGAACCTGTTCTGTCGAGGGCGGGTGGAGGTGCCGGTCAGGCCGGCGGACGCCCCGCGCCGAGGCGTCGCGAGACGA
This sequence comes from Microbacterium algihabitans, assembly GCF_032464975.1. Lineage (NCBI taxonomy): Bacteria > Bacillati > Actinomycetota > Actinomycetes > Micrococcales > Microbacteriaceae > Microbacterium > Microbacterium algihabitans. The sequence continues at coordinate 71,616 of NZ_JAWDIU010000006.1, read as the reverse complement.
CGCGCTCGAGCAGCGAGGTGACGAGGAAGAAGACGAGACCGATCGCGATGCCGCCCGCGACGAACGCCCAGGCGAGCGAGGCACGTCCGGATTTGGCGTAGGTGGCGATCGCGGTGCCGATGCCGTCGGCGGGTCCGCCGAAGTACTCGGCGACCAGGGCCGAGATGACCGCGAGCGAGGCGGCGACCCGGATGCCGGTGAGCAGGTACGGCAGGGCGGTGGGCAGCGTCAGCAGGCGGAAGGTCTGCGAACCGTTCGCCGCGGTCGCGCGGAAGAGGTCGCGCTGCACCGGCCGGGTCTGCTGCAGTCCGCGCAGGGTGTTGACGAACACCGGGACGAAGGCGGCGACCCCGGCCACCGCCTGACGGCCGAACTGGCTCGATGCGCCGAACATCGTGTTGAGGATCGGCGCGAGGGCGACGATCGGCACGACCGCGAGGGCGGCGATGAGCGGAGCCGTCATGCCGTCGACGGGTCGCCAGGTGGCGGCCAACGCCGCCAGGGCGACCGCCACGACGCTGCCGGCGACGAGGCCGACGAGCGCATTGGTGCCGGTGATGGCGGCGGCTTCGGCCACCAGCGGCATCCGCCCGGTGAGCTCGCCCGCGATCGCGAGCGGGTCGGGCAGCATGCGCGGGGCGGAGCCCGAGGCCACGTAGGCGAACCACAGCGTGAGGCCGAGGAGGCCCACGGCGACGGGCGCCGCGAACCGCAGCCACGCGGGGAGGCGGGTGGCCGTCATCGCTCGTTCACCCGTTGCAGGGGAGCGCCGTGCAGGGCCTCGCGCACGGCGGTGACGCGCGCGAAGTACTCCGGCGATTCGCGCAGGGCCTCGTCGCGAGGGCGGCCCGGGCGCGTGTCGATCACGTCGGTGATGCGGCCGGGGCGCGGGCTCATGACGACCACGCGGTCGGAGAGGAAGACCGCCTCGGGGATCGAGTGGGTGACGAAGACCACCGCGGCTCCCGTCTCGGCGGCGATGCGGGCGAGCTCGGTCTGCAGGCGTTCGCGCGTCATCTCGTCGAGGGCGCCGAACGGCTCGTCCATCAGCAGCAGCTGGGGCGAGGCGGCGAGAGAGCGGGCGATGGCGACGCGCTGCTGCATTCCGCCGGAGAGCTGGTCGGGGTAGCGGCCGACGAATTCCGACAGCCCGACGAGCTCGGCGAGTTCGGCCACGCGGGCGTCGCGCTTCGCCTTCGCCCACCGGTGCAGTTCGAGTGGCAGCGCGATGTTCGCCGCGACCGTGCGCCAGGGCAGCAGTCCCGCCTGCTGGAAGGCGATGCCGTAGTCCTGGTCGAGGCGGGCCCGGCGGGCGGTCTTGCCGAAGATGGTGAGCTCTCCCGCGGTGGCGTCGTCGAGGTCGGCGATCAGTCGCAGCAGCGTCGACTTGCCGCAGCCCGACGGCCCGATGAGCGACACGAATTCGCCCGCGGCCACCTCGAGGTCGACGCCGGTGAGGGCGGTGACCTCTCCGGATGCCGCGGGGAACACCTTTCCGATTCCGGTGGCGTGCACGGCGGGGGTGGGTGGGGTGGTCATCGGGTCTCCTCTCCGCGACGGAAGCGGCGCAGCGTCACGCCGATGAGCGCGACGCCCGCGGCGGCGACGAGCCCGATCACGACGGTGCCGAAGGTCGGCGCCCAGGGGGCGGCGGGGTCGGACGAGGCTTGCCCTGCGAGCTGGATGAGCATGCGGCCGATACCGCCGCGCAGGCCGATCGACACCTCGGCGACGACGGCGCCGACCACGGCAGAGGCGGCGGCGAGGCGGAGCGCCGGCAGCAGGTGCGGAACGGCGGCGGGCAGGCGCAGGTGCACGAGCGTCTGCCACCATCCCGCCGACTGGGTGTGGAAGAGGTCGCGGTGCAGGGCGTCGGGCGACTCGAGCCCGCGCAGGGTTCCGATCGCGACGGGGAAGAAGGCGAGGTACGACGCGATGAGGGCGACCGAGAACCACTGCGGCCACGGCACCACCCCCGCGCGGTCGATCTGGTTGCCCAGCGCGTTGACCACGGGGGCGAAGGCGATGAGCGGCACGATCTGACTCACCACGATCCAGGGCAGCAGGCCCCACTCCACCAGGCGCCAGCGCTGCATCGCGATGCCCAGGATGCCGCCGACCACCACGCCGATCACCCAGCCCACCGCGGCGAGGCCGAGGGTGGTCGCCGCGGCCTCGAGCACCGAGACGATCAGCGGGGGAGTCGCCCCGCCGCTCGTGGGCTGGAACATCCGCGCGATCATGTCCCACACGTGCGGCATGGCGCGGTCGTGGGTGCGGGGGAGCAGGATGACGCCCGACCCGGCCGATCCGTCGCCGCCCACCGTGACGCCGTCGGCCGGACCGAGCAGCTTGTACAGCTCCCAGAGCGCGACGAGGGCGGCGACGCCCGCGACGCCCCACCCCACCCGGGCGATGAGCCCGGACGAACGTGCGGCCGGGCGACGCGGCATCCGCCCGCCCGTGTCGGGAACGACCCCGGTCACGGAGCCGGGGGCCACCGCCTGATCGGTCACCGCTTCGCCGTCACCGGGGGAGTGAGCGCGGGGATCACGCTCTCGCCGTAGACCCGCATCGTCTCCTCTTTGTTGTCGTGCTGCAGGTAGCCGGCGAACTGGGTGACGCCCAGCGCGCGCAGCTTCTCGAGCTTCTCGATGTGCTCCTCGGCGGTGCCGAGCACGCAGAAGCGCTCGACGATCTCGTCGGGCACGAAGTCGACGTGGTCGTTGTTGCTCTTGCCGTGCGAGTTGTAGTCGTAGCCCGTGCGCCCGGCGATGTAGTCGGTGAGGGCGGCCGGAACGTTCTCAGCGGTCCCTGAGCCTGTCGATGGGGTCCCTGAGCTTGTCGAAGGGGTCCCTGAGCTCGTCGAAGGGCCGTACTTCGCCACGATGTCGGCGACGTGGTTGCCCACCATCCCGCCGAACCAGCGGCACTGCTCGATCATGTGCGCGCGCGACTCGGGAGTGTCCTCGCCGATGTACATCGGGGCAGCGACGCAGAAGGCGATCTCGTCGGGGTCGCGTCCGACGTTCTCGGCCGCCTCCCGCACGGTCGTGATCATCCACTCGGCGATGTCGAGGTCGGCCAGCTGCAGGATGAAGCCGTCGCCCACCTCTCCGGTGAGCTTGAGCGCGAGGGGGCCGTAGGCGGCGACCCACACCTCGAGCTCCGATCCCCGGCTCCAGGGGAACTGCAGGGTCGCGCCGTTGTACTCCACGGCACGGGAGTTGCCGAGCTCGCGGATCACGTGGATCGACTCGCGCAGGGCCTTGAGCGTCGTCGGACGCCCGTTCGTGACGCGCACCGCCGAGTCGCCGCGGCCGATGCCGCAGATCGTGCGGTTGCCGTACATCTCGTTCAGCGTCGCGAACGTCGAGGCCGTCACCGTCCAGTCGCGCGTCGCGGGGTTGGTCACGAAGGGGCCGACCGTGATGCGGCGGGTGGCCGCGAGGATCGCCGAGTGCACGACGTACGGCTCCTGCCACAGCAGGTGCGAGTCGAATGTCCACACGTGGCTGAAGCCGTGCGCCTCGGCGAGCTGCGAGAGCTGCACCGTGCGGGCGGCGGGGGGATTCGTCTGCAGGACGACACCGAAATCCATGGGGTCTCCTCTCAGACCAGGTACTGGCTCAGGCCGCGCTTGATGTAGCGACCGTGACCCTTGTCGCCGATGTAACCGCCGGCATCCACCACCACCCGCCCCCGCGAGAGCACGGTGTCGACGCGACCGTCGATCTCGTAGCCCTCCCACGCGGAGTAGTCCATGTTCATGTGGTGGCTGCGCCCCTCGCCGATGCCGATCGAGGTGTGCCCGTTCGGGTCGTAGACGACCACGTCGCCGTCGGCGCCGGGCTGGATGACGCCCTTCTGCCCGTACATGCCGAACATGCGCGCGGGGGTCGTGCTGGTCAGCTCGACCCAGCGGGGGAGCGTGATCTGCCCGGTCACGACGCCCTGGTACATGAGGTCCATGCGGTGCTCGACCGAGCCGATGCCGTTGGGGATCTTCGAGAAGTCTCCGACGCCGAGCTCCTTCTGGTCCTTCATGCAGAAGGGGCAGTGGTCGGTCGACACCATCTGGATGTCGTTCGTGCGCAGCGACTGCCACATGTGGTGCTGGTGGCCCTCGTGCTTCGAGCGCAGCGGTGTCGAGCACACCCACTTCGCGCCCTCGAAGTCGCCCCACTCGGCGCTCGAGGCGCCGAGCTGGTCTTCGAGCGAGAGATACAGGTACTGCGGGCAGGTCTCGCCGAACACGTTAAGACCGCGGTCGCGCGCCTCGGCGATCTGTTCGACCGCCTGCTTCGCGCTGACGTGCACGACGTAGAGCGGGGCGCCGGTGAGATCGGCGAGCATGATCGCGCGGTGGGTGGCCTCTTCCTCGGCCTGCCAGGGGCGGGTCGTGCCGTGGAAGTACGGGCTCGTCTCGCCGCGGGCGAGGGCCTGCTGCACGAGCACGTCGATGATGGCGCCGTTCTCGGCGTGCATCATCATCATCGCGCCGTTGTCGGCGCCTTTCTGGAACGCCCGCAGGATCTGGCCGTCGTCCGAGAGGAAGACGCCCTCGTAGGCCATGAAGAGCTTGAAGCTCGTCACACCCTCGGCGATGAGCTCGTCCATCGCGGTCAGCGAGCTGTCCTGCACGTCGGAGAGGATCTGGTGGAAGCCGTAGTCGATCGCGCACTGCCCGGCGGCCTTGTCGTGCCAGGCCTGGTAGCGGTCGAGGATGTTCTCGTCGGGGTACTGCACGACGAAGTCGACGATGCTCGTCGTGCCGCCGATCGCCGCCGCCCGGGTGCCGGTCTCGAACGTGTCCGAGGCCTCGGTGCCGCCGAAGGGCATCTGCATGTGGGTGTGCGCGTCGATGCCGCCGGGGATCACGTACTTGCCGGTGGCGTCGACGACGGTGTCGACGGATGCCGCGAGGTCGTGGCCCAGCAGGGTCGAGCCCGGCTGCAGCACGGCGGCGATCTTCTCGCCGTCGATGAGCACGTCGGCGGCGCCCGTGCCGATGGCGTTGACGACGGTGCCGCCCGAGATCAGTGTGGTCGCCATCTCAGGCCTCCACGATCTCGCCGTAGGTGTCGGGCCGGCGGTCGCGGTAGAACTGCCAGTCGTCGCGCATCTGCTGCACGAGGTCCATGTCGAGGTCGCGCACGAGGATCTCCTCGTGCTCACCCGAGCCGAGCGCGCCGACGTGGTTGCCGCGCGGGTCGATCACCTGGCTCGTGCCGTAGAAGGTCACGGCATCCGCCCCGTACTCGTTGTCCTCCCGGCCGACGCGGTTGGGCTGCAGCACGAAGTAGCCGTTGGCCACGGCCGCGCACGGACCCTCGACCTCCCACAGGCGGTTCGACAGCCCGGGCTTGGTGGCGTTGGGGTTGAAGACCATGTGCGCGCCGTTCAGGCCCAGTTCGCGCCAGCCCTCGGGGAAGTGACGGTCGTAGCAGATGTACATGCCGACCTTGCCGACGGCGGTGTCGAACACGGGGTAGCCGAGGTTGCCGGGGCGGAAGTAGAACTTCTCCCAGAACTTGTCGAGGTGGGGGATGTGGTTCTTGCGGTAGCTGCCGAGCACGGTGCCGTCGGCGTCGACCAGCACCGAGGTGTTGTAGTAGACGCCGGTCTGGGCCTCTTCGTAGATGGGGAGCACCGTGACCAGGCCGAGCTCCTTCGCGAGGGCGGCGAACCGCTGCACGATGGGGCCGTCGACGGGCTCGGCGTAGCGGTAGTACTTCTGGTCCTGCGTGATGCCGAAGTAGGGGCCGTAGAACAGCTCTTGGAAGCACAGCACCTGCGCTCCCTGCGCGGCGGCGTCTCGAGCGAACTGCTCGTGCTTGTCGAGCATCGACGCTTTGTCGCCGGTCCAGGTCGTCTGCGTGATCGCTGCGCGCACCGTCGTCATGGGGCTTCCTCGTTCCTATGGGCCTGCTCGAGTTCTGTTACTGTCGCGCCTGAACATTTCTCGACGATTTCTCCCGGTGTCACCGCCGTAAAGTCTCGGTTCGGTGGTGGGGGAGTTTCCGGATGCCAGGGGGAGGGCCGCCGATGCTCGCACCCGAGTCGCTGGTCGAGCGCAGCTCCGCGGGCCTCGCCGCCGAGATCGCCCGGCGCGTCAGCGAAGGTGCGCTCGCGCCGGGGAGCCGGCTGCCGACCGTGCGGGAGGTCGCCGCGACCCTGGGCGTCTCGACGGGTACCGTCGCGGGAGCCTGGCGCGCGCTCGCCGACGCGGGAGTGGTGACTTCGCGCGGGCGGGCCGGCACCTTCGTGCGCACCGAGCGCCGCGAATGGTTGAGCCCCCGCGTGCAGGGCATGGCGGTGGCCCCCGCCCCCGGGGCACCCCGCGGCCTGGGAGCGGGTCCGCACCGCGCCGCGATGCGCCTCGACCTCTCGCTCGGCACGCCCGACCCCGCGATGCTGCCTTCGATCGAGCGCGCGCTCGCCGGGGCGCGGCCCCGCGCCGACACCGGGCGCTACCACGACCTCCCGGTATTGCCCGATCTGCACGACGTGCTGCGCGAACAGTGGCCCGTGCGCGGGGTCGAGGCGCTCACCGTGGTCGACGGCGCTCTCGACGGCATCTCGCGCACGCTCGACCAGGTCGTGCGCTTCGGCGATCGCGTCGCGGTCGAGTCGCCCGGCTTCCCCTACTTCTTCGACCTCGTCGACGCCGCCGGGGCGGTGCCGGTGCTGCTCGAGAGCGACGCCGACGGGGTGCTCCCCGCCTCCCTCGCCCGGGCGCTCGCGCAGCGTCCCTCGGCGGTCATCCTGCAACCCCGTGCGCAGAACCCCACGGGCGCCTCGATGTCGCTCGATCGCGCTCGCCGCCTCGCGAACGTGCTGCTGAGCGTGCCCGGCGGCAGCCGCGTCACGGTCATCGAAGACGACCACTCCGCGCTCATCGCCTCGGCGCCGCCGGTGTCGCTCGCCCTCTGGGTTCCCGCGCAGGTCGTGCACGTGCGCGGGTTCTCGAAATCGCACGGCCCCGACCTGCGCATCGCCGCCCTCGGCGGACCCGCGGCGATCGTCGACCGCATCGTGCGGCGGCGCATGCTGGGTCCCGGGTGGACCTCGCGCCTGCTGCAGGCGGTGCTGCTCGAATTGCTCACCGACTCCCGGTCGATCGCGCCCGTGCGCACCGCCCGGCTCATCTACCGCGACCGCCTCGACCGCCTCGCCACGGCCCTTCGGCGCCTGGGGGTCGAGGTGGGCGATCCCGACGGAATCAACGTCTGGATGCCGGTGCGCGACGAACGCGCGGCCGTCGTGCACCTCGCCGCCGAAGGCATCGCCGTCGCCGCCGGAACCCCGTTCGTCGCCGACGCCTCGATCGCGTCCGACCGCGAGCCGCGCGTGCGCGTCACGGGCGGATCGGTGGTCGAGAACGTGCGCCTCGTCGCCGAGGCCCTCGCCCGGGCCGCCGACGCCGCTCCCTTGGCGTGAGGCCGCCGTCAACCCCGATCCGCATGTCGGAGGCCGCTCCTAGGGTGAAGGACATGACCGTTCCTTCTGTTCAGCTCAACGACGGAAACTCCATCCCCCAGCTCGGCTACGGCGTGTTCCTCGTGCCCGCCGACGACGCCGAGCGCGCCGTGTCCGAGGCGCTCGAGGTGGGCTACCGCCACATCGACACCGCCGCCATCTACAAGAACGAAGAGGGCGTCGGCCGTGCCATCGCCGCCAGCGGCATCGCGCGCGACGAGCTCTTCGTCACCACCAAGCTCTGGAACGACCGCCACGACGGCGACGAGCCGCTCGCCGCGATCGACGAGAGCCTGCAGAAGCTCCAGCTCGACGCCGTCGACCTCTACCTCATCCACTGGCCCACGCCGAAGAACGACAACTACGTGCACGCGTGGCAGAAGATGATCGAGATCCGCGAGTCGGGCAAGACGCGCTCCATCGGCGTCTCGAACTTCCTCGTGCCGCACCTCGAGCGCATCGTCTCCGAGACCGGTGTCACCCCCGTGGTGAACCAGATCGAGCTGCACCCCGCCCTCAGCCAGCGCGAGATCGCGGCCTGGGGTCAGCAGCACGACATGCACATCGAGTCGTGGGGCCCGCTCGGCCAGGGCAAGTACGACCTGTTCGAGCTGCCCGCCGTCAAGGACGCCGCTGAGGCGCACGGCAAGTCGCCCGCCCAGGCGGTGCTGCGCTGGCACATCCAGCACGGCTTCATCGTGTTCCCCAAGTCGGTGCGCCGTGAGCGCCTCGAGGAGAACTTCGACCTGTTCGACTTCGAGCTCACCGCCGACGAGATGGCCGCGATCGACGCGGTCGACCCGGGCGACGGTTCGGGCCGCGTCGGCACGCACCCCGACGACCTCAATTGACGTCGGCGCACCCGCGCGCATGAACCGCCTCGCGAACGCCTCGAGCCCCTACCTGCGGGCCCACGCCGACAATCCCGTCGCGTGGTTCCCCTGGGGGGCCGAGGCGTTCGCGCTCGCGGCCGAGAGAGACGTCCCCGTGATGGTCTCGATCGGCTACAGCACCTGTCACTGGTGCCACGTGATGGCCCGGGAGTCGTTTCAAGACGCCGAGACCGCGGCCGAGCTCAACGCCGGTTTCGTGTCGATCAAGGTCGACCGCGAAGAGCATCCCGAGGTGGATGCCGCCTACCTCGACGCCGCCTCCGCATTCACCCCGCACCTCGGCTGGCCGTTGACCGTGTTCGCCTCTCCCGAGGGGCGCGTCTTCTACGCCGGCACCTACTTCCCGCCCGCCCCTCGGCCTCCGCAGCCCTCGTTCCGCCAGGTGCTCGCCGCCGTGCGCGAAGCCTGGACCGAGCGCCGCGACGAGGTCGACGCCACCGGGGCATCGCTGCGCGAGGCGCTCGCGGCCGCGGCATCCGCCCCCGCCGACGCCCCGCCGAGTCTCGACCAGCTCGCGGCCGCCGCCCGCACGGTCGCCGCGCGCGAAGACCGCGAGTACGCCGGCTTCGCCGCCGGCCCTGCCTTCGAGACGCCGAAGTTCCCCAACACCCCCGTGCTGCGCTTCCTGCAGCACCCCGCGCTGTCTTCCGAGGTTCCGGATGCCGCGGCCGTCGCCTCCCGCGCGCTCGCGGCCATGGCGGGCTCCGACCTGCACGACCCCGTCGACGGCGGATTCTTCCGCTACGCCACGCGCCGCGACTGGAGCGTGCCGCACTACGAGCGCATGCTCACCGACAACGCCGGTCTGATCGAGGTCGCCCTCGCCGCGGGCGACGAGGCCTCGGCGACCGACGCCGCCCGGTTCGTCGTCGACGTGCTGCAGCTGCCGTCGGGCGGCATCGCCGCCGCTCAAGACTCCGAGTCGATCATCGACGGCGCCCGCAACGAGGGCGGGTACTACCGCGCCGTCGACCGATCCGGCCTGCAGCCCCCGGCGCTCGACGCGAAGGTCGTCAGCGGCTGGAACGGCCACGCGATCGCCGCTCTCGCTGCCGCCGGCGCCCGCACCGACCCCCGCTTTCTCGAAGCAGCCCGGTGGGCCGCCGACGCGGTGCTCGACAGCAACGTGGCCGACGACGGAACCCTGCGCCGCGCCTCGCTCGAGGAGACCCGCTCCGCCGCCCCCGCGACGCTCGAAGACTACGGCGGGCTCGCGCGCGGCCTGCTCGCCCTCGCCCGCGCGACCGGTGAGGTCGCCTACGCCGAGCGAGCGCGGGCCCTCGTCGATCTGTGCCTCGGCGACGACGGCATCCACCCACCCGGAGGCGGTGACGCCGTGCTCGTCGCCCAGGGCATGCAGTCGCACGCCGTGCCCACCGACGGCGCCTCGCCCTCGGGTCCGTCGGTGTTCGCGGCCGCGGCCCTCGACCTCTGGCGCCTCGGCGCGGGCGAAGGCTACCGCGACGCGGCTGAGTCGCTCGTGCGCGCTGCCGCCGAGGTCGCTCTGTCGTCGCCCCTCGCACACGGAGCGATCCTCGAGGTCGCCGTGGGGCTCGCGGCGGCGCCGCGCCAAGTGGTGGTGGTTGGCGAGGCCGATGCCGAGATCGCCGAGGCCGCGCGACGAGTGAACGCCGACGTCGTCGCGATCGTGTCACCCGCCCAGGCTCAGGCGTTCGCCGAGGCGGGCTTCGAGCTCTTCGAGGGCAAGGTGGCGCAGGGCGGCGAGGCGACCGCTTACGACTGCCGGGCGTTCGCCTGCGCCCTGCCGACGACGGATACTGCGCGGCTGGTCTGACGCGCGGGGCGCAAGGCGGCGCGGGAGCGCCGCTTCAGGCGGTCGCGCACGGCCGTGTGAGATGCGCGGGGCGACGGAGTACGGGGCGGTCGACCCGCGCCTGTCCCCCTTCCGGTGGACCCCAGCGTGACCCGCCCGGAGTGGGCTGAACGGGCAGGTGATTCTCTCGCGCCGGCCCCGCGGAATTCCGCGGCGACGCCCGTTCCCTGAGTGAACGCTATGCGCACGATCAGTGCCGTCTGGATACAGACGACGTTGACCGCCACGTTGGCGGGCCCCGGGGGTGCGTGTGCTCTCTGTCTCTCGTCTCGCTGTCGTGTCGGTCGTCACGACAGCCGCCCTCCTCGTCGGGTTCGCCGTCCCGGTCGACGCCGCGCAGGCCGCGTCGCAGCCGGATGCCGTGGCGCCGGTCACCGACGGTCCGGCTCTTCCGTCGACCGATGAGGCGTCCACTGCGCCGCAGCTGCCCGCGGGCTCGTTCGACATCCCCTCGCCGCCCACCGACGTGCCGACCTCGGCGGTCGAGACGGTCACTCCGCCGCCGACCTCGGAGGTGCCCCTCGACCAGAGCTTCACGCCGTCGACCGACGGGCTCGAGATCATCGATGAGTCCGAGACCTCGACGACCTACCGCGCGCCGTCGGGCGGTGAGATCACCCGCCTGACCACCGACCCGGAGCGCGCAAGCGAGGGCGACGGCGCGTGGTCCGACATCAACACCTCGGTCTCGCGCGACGGCCAGACCTGGACCGTCGACGACCACCCCCTCGCTCCCGTCTTCCGCGGAGGTCCCGACGAGGCGCCGGGTGTCACGGTGACGCGACAGGGCCACGACGTGTCGTTCTCGCTGATGGGCGCCGAGCCGGGTGAGGTGGCGGCGCCGTTCTGGTGGTGGGACGACTGGAAGCAGCTGACCTACCGCGACGTGGTCGGCTCATCCGATCTCGAGTACCGCATCGAGCCCGGTGCCGTGAAGGAGTCCGTCGTCCTCGACGCGGCACCCACGTGGCGAACGTCGTGGACGTGGCGCATCGACGCCGGCGCTCTCACTCCGACCCTCGGCGAGGCGGATTCGGTGACCTTCACGGATGCCGACGGCGCCGAGGTTCTCATGATCCCGACTCCCGTCGCGTTCGACTCGAGCGGCGTGGAGGGCGCTTCCGAGGACGCGACGGTCGCTCTCGACGCGTCGCTCCGACAGGCAGCCGACGGCTCGTGGCGCTACACCCTGCGCGCCGATCGCGACTGGCTGCGCGACCCGGAACGCGTGTACCCGGTGCGCATCGATCCCACGGTCATGACCCCCCGCTCGACCACGGCGTACAAGTCCGACGGCACCGTGCGTAACGGGTCGACGCTGATCGGCAACACGCGCGAGGGAAATCGTGACAGGTTCTGGCGATCGGTCGTCTCGTACGACTATGGCTCGCTGCCGGGTCAGTTCATCGCGGACGCTGCCGTCGGCGTCGCGTGGGACGGCGGCGGAACGCGGTCGGCTCAGCAAGGCTGGGTGCAGCACGCCAGCGCCTTCTCGTACAACGGCATGGGACCGCATCTCGGCTGGTTCACGCTCGGCGACGGTCAGGCATGGACCGACGGCACCGGCGTCGCCGCTCGGTTGGCCAGCCAACTGCGCATCGGCGACCGACCCGCCTTCATGATCGGCGGCTACGAGGGCTCGACGTATTCGCTCAAGAGTGTCGACACCAACCTGTGGGTTCACTCGTGGGACTACCCCCACGTGTGGGGCAACGGCCCCCGCGAAGATCAGACGGGGGTCGGCCTCACCCCCACGCTGGGCCTGACCGCGACCAACCCTGGTGGTCGCCAGCAGTGGTTCCGCTTCGAGGTGGCGACCGACCCCGGCATGTCCAATCTCATCGCGGGGTCGGCCTGGGGTGGGGCGACGCAGTATCAGGTGCCCTGGGGGATCCTGCGGACCGGAACGCCCTACTACTGGCGCGTCTGGTTGGTCGACGACGTCAACGGTCACCTCGGCCAGAGCACAGAGACCCAGTCGCCCGTCTACCGCTTCACGACGAACCAGGTTCCCCTTCCGGATGCCGCGACCGCGACGCCCGGCTCCCCGGTCACCGAGACCCCGACCACCGTCACGACCCTGACGCCGCAGTTGCAGGTCGGCGCGGTCTCCGACACCGACGGCACCGGCGGCTCGATGACGTACCAGTTCAAGATCGCCACCGGTCAAGACGCCCGCTCGGGCGCCGTGGTCACGTCAGGCTGGGTGAGCGCGGTGAACGGCGTCGCCTCGTGGACCGTCCCCGCCGGAACCCTGCAAGACGGCGGCGTCTACTCGTGGACCGTCACCACGAACGACGGCCAAGACACCACGACCGAGAACACGTGGGTGCGGCGCCTCCGCACCGATCTCCGCCTCGGCGCCTCGGGCCCGTCGCCCTACGACACGGCCGGGGCGGTCACGACCAACCTCTCGAACGGCAACGTGAACGTCTCGTTCGCCTCGCCGACGGTGCAGACCTTGGGCGGCGCGATGGGTATGTCGTTCACCTACAACTCGCAAGAGGTGCCGCAGGCGAACCGTGGGTTGCTCGCGGAGTACTTCGATGCGCGGGTGAACGGCAGCCCGCCCTCCTCTGCCGACGGATACACCTTCGCCGACAAGGTCCCGGCGATGGTCCGCACGGACCCCGCGGTGTCGTTCCAGTGGGGCTCCGGTGTACCCGCCGAGGCTCTTCCCGCCGACTACTTCCTCGCGCGGTGGACTGGGTTCGTGACCCTGCCGCCCGAACTGATCGGACGCGAGGTGCGGTTCGGGGCCTCGCACGACGACGGCATCCGGGTCACCTACGACGGACGCAAGTTGATCGACCGGTGGCAGCACGGTTCGCAGACCACCACCGACGGCGCGACCGTCACCGGCGCCGGCGGGGCGAAGCCGATCCAGGTCGAGTATTACGAGAGCGTCGGGATCGCGTCGGTCGATCTCTGGGTCGAATACACGCCCGAGGGCGCCTCCGCTTCCACGCGCATGAACGTCCCGCCCGACTGGTTCACGAAGCGCGTGACGACGTTGCCGCAGGGGTGGGGCGCGTCGGTGCCGCTCGCGGGGGTTGCGTCGAGCTGGGTCTCGGCGCAGATCACCGACGCGTCGGTCGTCCTCACCGACGTCACCGGCAAGTCGCACACGTACACGAAGGTCGCGGCGGGCGGCTACACGCCGCCGACCGGCGAGTACGGCGTGCTCTCGCTCGACGGAAACGGCTGGGTCGTCTTCACCGACGAAGACGGGACGGTCTACCAGTTCTCGAAGGAGGGGCGCGTGGCATCCGCCACCCCGCCCGAAGACGTGCGCAAGGCCGCCGCACCGCAGGCGCTGCTGAACGCCAACGGCGTCACGACGCAGATCGTCGACCCGGTGTCGAAGAGCGGCGACCAGTACCTGCGCGCCGTCGCCTTCACCTATCAGAGCGGCGATCGCACGGCCTGCCCCGAGCGCTCCGGAGACGGCTTCGCGAAGGCCCCCGTCGACATGCTGTGCCGCATCGCGTACCCCGACGGCTCCGAGTCGCGCCTGTTCTACAACGGCAACGGGCAGCTCGCGGCAATTCTCGATCCCGGCGACGAGCTCACGTTGTTCGGCTACGAGAACGCGGGAGGGCTGCTGAGCCAGATCCGCGATGCCACGGCGAACGACGGGCGGCCCCTCACCGCTGCGGCCTCCGGGAACGATCCGGCCTCGACGACCGTCGCCTACGACAGCGGGCGCGCGGTCGGCGTGACCCTTCCCGCTCCCGACGGCGTCACGGCATCCGCTCGTCCTTCCCGGACCTACGGCTACGGCTCGGGTCAGACGACCGTGACCATCGCGGGGTTGTCGGGTCCGTCGCAGACCGTCACCTACGACGCCTCGTGGCGCCAGACGGCATCGACCACCGCCATGGGCGTGTCGACCAGCCAGCAGTGGGACGCGTCGAAAGACCTCGTGCGACGGACGACGGATGCCACGGGCCTCGTCTCCACGCGCATCTACGACCGCACCGACCGACCGGTGGCCGCGTACGGAGCCGCGCCCGCCGCGTGCTTCGGCAGCGACGGCGTGCCCGTGCCGCAACCCGAGAGCGTGCAGGGATGCGGCATCGTGCCCCCGTCGTCGACCACCACGTACGACGGCGGCATGAACGGCCTGCAGGCGGCGTACTACTCGAACACCGAGAAGCTGTCGGGCAAGCCCGAGGCGTACGGGCTCGGTCTCGAGGGCGTGAGCGGGGGAGCGGTCGACCGCGACTGGGGTGAAACCGCGCCCATCGCGGGCATCTCGGCCGACCACTGGTCGCTCCGATTGACGGGGCTCATCACCTTCCCCGAGGCGGGCACCTACCGCCTGCGCACCACGAGCGATGACGGGGCGCGGGTGTGGCTCGACGACGTCCGGGTGATTGACCGGTGGCGCCCTCAGGGGGCGACCGACGAGACGAGCGCTGCTTTCACGGTCTCGGCGGGGGAGGTGCGGCGCATCCGCCTGGAGTACTTCGACACGACGGCTTACGCCGTGCTGCAGCTGAAGTGGTCGACGCCGTCGAACGGCGACTTCACGATCGTGCCGGGTGCGCAGCTGCGACCCGACTACGGCCTGGTCACCTCGACGGTCGTCGCCGACGGCACGTCGGTCGCCGGAGCAGCCGCCCCCTCGCTTACGACCGCGACGAGCTACGCCGATCCGGTGGTGGGTCAGGCGACCGAGAACGTCGTCGACCCGGCCGGGCTGGCGCTGAAGAGCACGGCGGCGTTCGAGAAGATCAACGGCACCGGGTGGCTGCGTCAGTTGTCGAAGACGTTGCCCGCCGTCGCCGCCTCGGGATCGACGACGGATGCCACGAGGACGACCCGCGCGTACTACGGCGACCTCGAGCAGCTCGAGGCCGACACGTGCGGGGTTCCCGCCGGCACGCGGCAGTTCGGGATGCTGAAGAGCTCCACCGGGCCCACGCCCGCGACGGGCACCGCCATCGTCACCTCCTACGTCTACGACGTGATGGGGCGCACCGCGGGAACGCGGGTCACGGGCGACACCGGCTGGTCGTGCAGCACCGTCGATGCGCGCGGTCGAGTGACCCAGCACACGTCGGTCGGTGGCGCGGGTGTGCCGACGCGCACCGTCACCACGACCTACACCGCGACGGCAGAGGGCACCCGAGTCGTCGTGACCGGTGAGGCGATCGAGGGGTCGAGCGGATCGTCGATCACGACGCGCTCCGACTTCTTGGGCCGGGTGATCGCCTACACCGACGTGTGGGGCACGACCACCACGCCCGAGTACGAGCCGCTGACCGGGCGCGTGCTGCAGGTCGTCACCAGCGGCGGGGGCCTCGACTCGTCGACGACCGGCTTCACCTACGACCGCGACGGAAAAACGACGTCCGTCTCGTTCCGCGGTGAGACCTACGCCTCCGTCGTCTACGACGTAAAGCAACGGGTTTCGCAGGTGTCGTATCGGGGCGGCTCCGCGCTCGCCGTGGCGTGGGACGACACCCGCGGCAGCATCGGATCGCAGACGTGGTCGTTCCCCTCGGCGGCATCCCTCACCGACGAGGTGACGAGGTCGCTGGCCGGGCGCATCGTGCGCGAGAGCTTCACCCACGCATCCCAGTCGTTCACCTCGACCTACGGCTACGACGGTGCGGGCCGTCTGGTGTCGGCGAAGATCCCCGGGCACGAGCTGTCGTATGAGTTCGCCTCGTCGGGTGGGTGCGGTCCGAACGCGTGGGCGGGCGCGTCGGGCAACCGCACGCGCTCGGTGGACGCGTACACCGCACCCGGTTCGAGCGCGGCGCAGGTGGCGACCACCCAGTACTGCTACGACTGGGCCGACCGAGTGCTCTCGACCGCGAACAGCGCCACTGTCGCCGGGGCGGATCAGATCACCGACGGGTTCGGTGCGGACGAGATCTGGTACGACGTGCGCGGCAACACGCGCCGTCTGGCCGATCTGCAGTTCTCGTACGACGCCGACAACCAGCACATCGGCACCGTGACCTATAAGGGTTCGCGCACGTCGCTGGTGCGTGATGCGGCGGGCCGTGTGGTCTCGCGCACGGTGGATCCGGCGGGCGATGCGCCGGCGGTGACGAAGCGGTACCTGTACGCCGGTGCGGGCGATAGCCCGGTCGCGGTGGTGTCGGCGGATGCCTCGTCGGTGTGGATGCTGTCCCTACCCGGCGGGGTGACGGTCGATGCGCCGTCGGCGGGGGTGTCGACGTGGGCGTACCCGTCGTTGCAGGGGCACACCCTGACGACCGGGGATGGGACGTCATCGACGGGGGTGCAGCTGTACGACCCGTTCGGTCAGCCGTTGGATGCCGCGACCCTGGCGATCGGGACGGCTGCGGCGAACGCGTCGGGTGTGGTCGACGAGACCTCGGGCTGGCACCAGGGTGCGCAGAAGCTGGTGGAGGCGACCGAGGACACGTTGATCGTCGAGATGGGCGCCCGGTTGTACGTGCCGACGCTGGGGCGGTTCTTGCAGGTCGACCCGGTCGAGGGCGGCGTCGACAACGACTATGTCTGGCCGACGGACCCGATCGGGAAGAACGACCTGAGCGGACGCGCGTGGTGGGAAGAAGTCGGGCGAGCAATCACGGACAACAAAGCCCTTGAGTTTGGATGCATGTTCGCATTCGGTGTTGCTGGAACGATCTGCTCTATCGTCAAAGGAGCCGGATACGCGATGCAGGGTGATCTTGCAGGAGTCGCTATTGAGGTTGCCGGCGCGGTAACCGGTGGGCTCGCCTCAAAGGCAGTCGCTGCTGCTCATGTGCTTGTGATTTCGACCAAAGTAGTCTCCTCTAGGGTCGGCAGCGTCACGAGGGCGACGCTGCGACCGACGGCCGCTGCGGCTCGCGCTTACGGGCGGTTGGCCGAGGTGTTTACGGCCAATGCTTGGGGAGTGGTATCGCGACGCACCCCGGTGAGTTCGCCTATGGCACCCGCCACACCGCGATCGGTCAACCGGCGCGCACCGAAGCGCGGAGAGATCTACGCCTGATGACTGCGCCAAAGCAAGTAGATCGACAAATGGGACGGAGAGGTCGGATTCGCCGTCTCGGTGTCTCCAGCGCACTCATGGGGATGTTGCCAACCGCGGCGGTCGTCGCGACCTCGGGCGCAACTCCCGCAGAGCTCGTCCTCCTTGCGACTTGTTCGAGCCCTGTTTTGCTGTTCTACGGGTGGGCTTGGTTGCGCGTCTGGCGGACCGGGGCCTTTCCTGGGGTGGACGCTCTTCACGTTGTGGGGTGGTGGAAAACAAGCGTCATCGAGAAATCGATGATCCGCCGGGCTTATGCCGTCCCTTATCGAGGTTGGTTCTATGTCTTCGGGTGGCCGGTCGTGAGCGGGTCGTGGCAGAGCGGAGCTATAGAAGTCGAGGTTGCCGGCGCTGTCAGAACGCTCAGTGGAACGGTCACATCCCTTGGCTGCGCACGTGAAGAGGCGGAGCGAATCAACCGTTGGCTTGGTCTTGAAGCGGGCGCAGGTGATGGGCCACGCAGACGGAACTCCCGAAACGAGGGACGCGGAAGGTGACAGCCGAACAACCCAGGGGTCCGAAGGCTGTCGCGACGGTCTTCGCTCGAACACCGGCACTCGACGCGGTGGTTGCAGCTGTATGACTCATTCCATGGGCGGTTGGATTCCGCGACGTTCGCCAACGGCACGGCCGCATCGAATGCGTCTGGTGTGGGCCGAAAGCGGCGAGTTGAGGCGCGCCTTCGGAGCAATAGCGACCTATAAGGGTTCGCGAACCCCGTTCGTGCGGGATGCCGCCGGTCGTGTGGTCTCGCGCACGGTGGATCCGGCGGGCGATGCGCCGACGGTGACCAAGCGGTACCTGTATGCCGGTGCGGGGGATAGTCCGGTGGCGGTGGTGTCGGCGGATGCGTCGTCGGTGTGGATGCTGTCGTTGCCCGGTGGGGTGACGGTGGATGTGCCGTCGGCGGGGGCGTCGACGTGGGCGTACCCGTCGTTGCAGGGTCACACCTTGACGACCGGTGACGGGACGACGTCGACGGGGGTGCAGCTGTACGACCCGTTCGGTCAGCCGTTGGATGCCGCGACCCTGGCGATCGGTACGGCTGCGGCGAACGCGTCGGGTGTGGTCGATGAGACCTCGGGGTGGCACCAGGGCGCGCAGAAGTTGGTGGAGGCGACCGAGGACACGCTGATCGTCGAGATGGGCGCCCGGTTGTACGTGCCGACGCTGGGGCGGTTCTTGCAGGTCGACCCGGTCGAGGGCGGCGTCGACAACGACTATGTGTGGCCCACGGATCCGATCGGATACAGCGACCTGAGCGGGCGCGCGTGGTGGGATGAGGCTTTCGAGACAACCCAGCGCTTTGCGAAGTCGGCAGCACAATTTGTCACGGACACGCCGGCTGTGCAGGCGGCCTTGTTCGCGTGCGGGTTAGTCCCCAATGCTGTCGCCGTTGCGTGTGGGGCTTTGAGTGCCGGAGCCTACGCCGTGCAGGGGCGCTACGGCGAGGCGGCAGCTTCGGCGGCAGGCATGGTGATCGGAAGCGCCGCGGCGGGAGCGTTGAAGCTCGGTATCAAGGCTGTTGCCGTGGCCTCGGTTCGTCCCGTCATGGGTGTCTCGACTCGTGCCGCGCTGAGGACGTCGAGGAATAGGTACGTGACCTCAACGACCTACCAGAGATCGGCCATCAGCACGCTTGTCGGCTATGCCGTTGAGAACGCCATCAAGAGCGTCCTAGTGGCGTCGGCTCCGAGTAGGGGTTCAAGACCTGTGAATAGGGGGATGTATTGATCTTGCAGAGTGATGAGCCGAGCAAGGCTGTGCCATATGTGGGTCGAGTATGTCGTATCATTCATTTTTTCGGCCTGTGTGTAGCACTATCAGTCGCGCTGTTTGCCTACGACAGTAGGCCGAATCTCTTCGCCGCGGCGGCCATAACGCTCCCAGCTATGGTGTCATTCGCGCTTTCGCTTCGAGTGCGCCTGCGTGTGGCGGGGGTGAAGGTATTATTTCAGGCTCACTTTCGAAAGTACGAATTCGACCTGTCGCTCGGCGACGAATTCCAGTGCGTGCTGTACGAGGGATTCTGGAATAGATACAGCGCGGTAAACCGCTTTCTCAATGCAAACGCATACATGCTCGAAGTTTCGGTCCAGGGCGGGCGCGAAATATCGCTACCCGCGACGATCGGAGGACGTGAGCGGTTGACCCTTATCGCCGAACATCTCAACGATCGATCGATGCGATGAAAGATTGTCGGGCGCGCACGATTCGTGTCGCAGCTCTCAGGCGGCGAGATAGTGATTCGCCAGATTCCAACGCTGCTCTGTTCGCTTGTGGTTTGATCCCTGGCAGTATTCGGGCTGCCCGCGCCGTCGCCGAGACGACTCCCTACCCTTCGCACAAAGGTCGGCACCGTGACCTATAAGGGTTCGCGCACGTCGCTGGTGCGGGATGCCGCCGGTCGTGTGGTCTCGCGCACGGTGGATCCGGCGGGCGATGCGCCGACGGTGACCAAGCGGTACCTGTATGCCGGTGCGGGGGATAGTCCGGTGGCGGTGGTGTCGGCGGATGCGTCCTCGGTCTGGATGCTGTCGCTGCCCGGCGGGGTGACGGTGGATGTGCCGTCGGCGGGGGCGTCGACCTGGGCCTACCCGTCGTTGCAGGGTCACACCTTGACGACCGGGGACGGGACTTCGTCGACGGGGGTGCAGCTGTACGACCCGTTCGGTCAGCCGTTGGATGCCGCGACCCTGGCGATCGGCACGGCAGCGGCGAACGCGTCGGGTGTGGTCGATGAGACCTTGGGCTGGCACCAGGGTGCGCAGAAGCTGGTGGAGGCGACCGAGGACACGCTGATCGTCGAGATGGGCGCCCGGTTGTACGTGCCGACGCTGGGGCGGTTCCTGCAGGTCGACCCGGCCGAGGGCGGCGTCGACAACGACTACGTCTGGCCGACGGACCCGATCGGGAAGAACGACCTGAGCGGGAGCGCGGAGGAGTGGCGCGGCTTTCTCGAAGGCGCGGCGATATTCGCCGGAGTCGTGGGCGCCGTGGCGTGTGCGGCAAGCGTCGTGTGCGGGGTGGCAGGCGCGGTCGCGATCGGCGTTGCAGCGGGCGCGGCTGCGTACGTCGCTCGGGATGGGTTCTCAGATCGTTTCAGTGCGGGCGGCCTCGCAGTGAACGCCTTGGCCGGGGCTCTGCCCGGCGGCGTCGTTACGACTGGAATCCGTTCCGTTGCCGCTCGTGTGGTGGCGCGGGCAGTGCCAGCTGGTAGTGCGGCGTTCAAGAGGGACAGCTTCCACCGGGTCGGCGGTTGGGTGGCATCATCTATAACTCGCCGGGGTGCCATTCGACCCGTCCGCGTAGCAGCGACTAGGTCGTGGGGCCTAAGCGTGAGTGTTCGAGCGCAGATAAATGGCCGCGCTGGCACTCAGAACTGGGTCGTGGGACGGGGACGCCTCGTGCATTCTCACTACAAGTACAACTGAAAGGACGAACGGGTTGGTCGATTTTGAACTGGAGGAATGGGCTAGTGGCGTGCGCGTCTCGCTCACACCACTTTTCGGTAGGACCGTTCATGTGAAGAACCCCGGCGCAAGCGAGCAGGTTTGGAGAGACTCGCAATGTATCGGGCGGGCGCTTGGGCTCGTTGAAACTTCGGTGTCCGATGGGACTCATCAGAGCCGCTGCGACGAACGAACGCACAAGTCGATTTGGCTTCGCGTCGTGCTCGAACTGATGGCAGAAGTGTGGTCGCGTGGCGAGAGCGATCCTCGAATCGACATGGATGAATTCGCGCAAACCTGGGGCGCAGAAGCGGAGGAGATCGCTCGAAAAATAGCTCCAACCGGGATGGACAGATGGTTTTTCACGAGAGGCGCCCGGCGCCAATATCTCAAACGCCTTCACGAAGCGTTGCCATGCTGTGGCGCCTAGCGGAACGTCGCGTGCCGGCGTCATGCGGCCGCATGGCGTGCGGGAGGATCCACCTGGGCGGCCGGCCGGCACGTCGTTCACGCGGGTGCAGCCGTTTGACCCGTTGCGGACGGCGCGATGGGGCACAGGACGAGGTAATTCCGGCGGGAGATGCGCCGGCGGTAACGAAGCGGTACCCGTGTGCCGGTGCCGGGGATAGTCCGGTGGCGATGGTGTCGGCGGATGCCTCGTCGGAGTGGATGCTGTCGATGCCCGGCGGCGTGACGGTGGATGGGCCGTCGGCCGGGGCGTCGACGAGGGCCTACCCCTCGCTGCAGGGGCACACCCTGACGGCCGGTGACGGCACGACGTCTAATGAGACTGTCACGCAGCTGGTGTATCCGGTCTCGGAAACCTGACTCCAGGCATTCTCGTGTGGGATCTGGAGAGCGGCCGGTCCTCGACCCCAGGATGGGGGCTTCCGTGGGTGGCGGCCCCGAATGTGCGGTCGGCGGGAAAGCACTCGGGCATCTGTAATTGGTGAGGGTGGCATGAGATCAGGAAAGGCAGTCCGTTGCATCTTACCGGGGCCGACGCTATTGCTTATTGCTCCAGTCGGCGGTGGGGCCATAGTGGCATCTATTCTTGCGAAGGAAATACTTGCCTGCGCGGGTCCTTCAGGTCATTGGGCCACTCGCTTGACGCTGGCGGCCTGGGTGAATCTAGGTTTTCATATCGCCGTACTCTCGGGACTTTCAATCCTGATCTCAATCGGATTGTCGGTGCTTTCCCGGGGCGTACGCGGCGGTCGTTATGTCGCTTTTGTCGCCTCCCTCTCGGTGGGGGTGACGGCATGGCTCATACCGTCTTTGATGATCATGAACGCTGCGTACGCGCTGGGCTCGACGGCATGTTCGGACGAGCATTTCTGGGCGATCCTGCTGCTGGAAAGCTGCGCTGTTTGCGGAGCTATTGCGTCGATTCTGAGTATTTTCGTCATGGCAATCTTCTCCGCGTGGCGTCGGTCTCGAACTGGCGGCGGTTGAGATGGACCCCCGGCCGTACGTGCCGACGTTGCGCCGGGTCTTGCACCTCGACCCGGCTCGGCGCGGCGTCGGCAACGGTTACGCCTGGCCGACCGATCATCAACCAGCGGTGCCCGGAAACACGGATGGGCACTATAAAGTTCTTTCGAAATGTTGCCTTACACGTGGGTGTCAAAAGGCGCGGTTGGAGGATCTATTAATGTCGCGGCGGAAGGGAAATTCAAATGACCTTTTCGCGCTCGTTGCCATCGTTGCCATTGGCGTTATGTCTATGATCTTGCCGCTAGTGATGGGCAACCTAGCTGCGGCTGCCCTCGTGTTATTCGGTATGCTGCTCGCTTTGGGGGCCCTCAGGTACTCCACTCAGAATGCGGCTACTGGCCGTCAATCGACCCGGGCTACCACTCCGAGCGACATCGAGCGTGAAGTGCCCCGCTTCTTGATAATCGGATTCCCTGTGGGGGTGGCAGCGATAACGATTGTGATCGTCGTTGTGACAACCGTTTGGCACGAGGCGCACTGATGGGTGCGCAGAAGCTGGGGGAGGCGACCGAAGACACACTGATCGCGGCTGGGGCACCAGCCGATGCCGCGACTGGCGGGAGTGGCTTTTTTATGGGGGGTAGTTGTACGGCACGGCTGGGCCCATCGGTTTGTATGGGGAGGCCGGTATTCAACAGAATGGTCCTCTGGGCTACTACGGTGGGGGAGTTTTCTTTGGAGCCAAAGCGGGCTGCAGTGCTCAAGCGGGATGAGGATGGTGAATTGCGATGCTATTGATGTCCCTCAACGAGGCGCCTGCCCCCGCCCTACCTAATCTGATCGCTGGGATGCTCTTCGTCGTCATGGGCGCGTTGTCGATCATTCATCGCAAACGCATATATGCAGCGACTGTCCGTGGAGAAAAGCGATGGTTTGGTCGGGGAATCGGTAAGTTCCTGGAACGCCTCCAGAGTCCATTCTGGATCGGATTTGCGGGCCTGCTGGGCGTCCTCATGGGGGCCGCGGCCATCGTCTACGCTCTGTTCCGGTTCGTCAATCCGTGAGATCTACAACGAGGCGTCGACCAGTGTCGAGGGTGAATCCCGCCTTGAGCTTTCCAATTCTCCTTTTTGAGTCGGACGGGTATTATCAGCGAGTAGATCAACCAGCGATTTGCCAGGACTTCGCGACGGCAAGCGAGTTGTACGACAGATAGTTGCCGACCGATGGGCCAGAATTGCTATATGAAATTTTGGAGTCTACAGACTTGAGCGACGAGTTCCCGGAACTCGTGTACTTTTCTCCGGTCGGGTTTCTCGGGACGTTCCGAAGGGGCGCGCCACTGAGAAATCGTCTTCGTGTTCGATTGGAGGAGTTGTCGGCGATGGTGACTGCGTTGTAGACGGGTTCTCTTGTGTTGGGATACTTCTGGAACGGCACCTGTCTCTGGGAGTAACGTGACTGCTGTCGAGTGTGCGTAGCGCCCCGGCACGCGGCATCCGTCCCCGTCCCTTCACTCCAGCAGATGCCGCAGGTACCGCCCCGGCGCATCCAAGAAGCCGCGGTGTAACCGGACCAGCTCGAGGTCTTCCCACGCGCTCTCGCGGATGCCCCAGTCGCCCAGCTCGAGGATCGTCGCCCCGGGCAGCGCGGCGAGCACGGGGGAGTGGGTCGCGCAGATCACCTGCGTGCCGCGCGAGCGCATCCGGTCGAGAGAGGCGAGCCAGCGCAAGGTCGACGAGAACGACAGCGCGGCCTCGGGCTCATCGAGGCACGCGAGTCCTGAGACGTAGTGCGGGTGGTCGAGCACCTCGTCGAGCAGGGCGTTGAACGACTCTCCGTGGCTCATCGTGTGCAGGCTCGGCGGGGCATCGGGCAGGTCGTCGCGCCACGAGTAGTAGCCGTGCATCGTCTCGGCGCGCAGGAAGAATCCCCACCGCGGCGCCCGAGGGCTCCGCTCGATGCGCAACCACTCCGACAGGGGACTCTCGGTGCGCCGCGTCTCGCCGCCGCCGTTGGTCGACCCGCCCTCTGCGGGGAGTCCGGCCGCCTCGGCGATCCCCTCGATGAGCGTGGACTTGCCCGAGCCGTTCTCTCCGACGAGGAAGGTCACGCCGGGGCCGAACTCCCAGCCGTCTCGGCCGGCCACCTCGAGGAACTGTGCCACCGCGGGCACCGTCGCCGGCCACGCCGCCGGGTCGATGCCGGCGTCGGAGAAAAGTTTCACCCGCTGGACGGGCCGAGGATCGTGCAGCCAGTCATCCGCGCTGGTCATGACCAAACCCTTCGGGGGTGCGGGTGGGGCGCGGGACGCCAGCCGCATCTGGTCACGCCCACAGGGGTGTGATCCGCGCGCGCACGCCGGGTCTGCATCGACATCAGATCCAGGTCGGCAGCCAGTTGTGCAGGCGCCAGAACTCGTACGACACCGGCAGCCCCGCCCACACGGGGTACCAGAACGCCGAGACGACGACGCAGAACCCGAGGAAAACGAGCACACCCACCTGCCCCGTCACTCGTGATGCCGCGCGCGCCGGGCTTGCGATCTCGCGGAGGGCGAAGGTGAGGGCGATCACGAGGAAGGGCAGCATCGCGACCGTGTAGAACTGGAAGATCGTGCGCTCGGGGTAGAGCAGCCACGGCACGTAGGTGGCGGCCAGGCCCGTCAGCACCAGGGCGTAGCGCCAGTCGCGCACCATCACGAAGCGCACGAGCAAGAAGACGGATGCCGCGATCCCGGCCCACCAGATGATCGGGTTCGCCAGGCTCGAGATCGCCTCGGTGCAGCCGGTCGGCAGGGTGCAGCCGTTCACACCGGCGGCATCCTGATGCCAGTACATCGAGGTCGGACGGATGAGCAGCGGCCACTGCCACGCGGGACTCGCGTAGCTGTGCGGCGTGACGAGACCCACGTGGAAGGCGTACATCGCCTCGTGGTAGGCCCACAGCCGTTGGAGCGCTTCGGGAACCCACGACCACAGCGGACTCGTCGCCACCGGCGTGCTGCGCATGTATCCGCCGCTGGTGAAGAGCCATCCCGACCAGCTCGCGAGGTAGACCACGAGCGCCACGGGCACGAGCAGCACGAACGAGGCGAGGCCCTGGCGCACGGCATCCATCGGCCATTGCACGACACCCGCGCGGCGTCGGGCGAGCGCGTCGGTCACGACCGCGTAGACGCCGATCGCGGCGAGCACGTACAGCCCCGACCACTTCACGGCGGTCGCAGCGCCCGCGGCGGTGCCGGCGGCGAGCAGCCACGGGCGGTTCCAGAGGATCGGACCCCACATCGGCCGCTCGCCCCGCCTCGCGACGAGCTCGGCGAGGCGATCACCGGTGCGCAGACGGTCGAGGGCGACGAACCAGAACGTCAGCAGGATAAAGAACGTGAGAAAGATGTCGAGCAGCGCGATGCGGCTCAGCACGATGCCGAGGCCGTCGATCGCGATGAGACCGGATGCCACGGTGGCGAAGGGGATCGAACGCGTGAGCGTGCGCGCGACGAGGTAGACCAGCAGCACGGTCGCGGTGCCGAAGACCGCGGCCGAGATGCGCCAGCCGGTCGCGGAGTCGGGCCCGAACAAGGCCATGCCCGCGCCGATGAGGATGCGCCCCAGGGGCGGGTGCACGACGTAGCTGCCGACCCCGGTGAAGATGTCGGTCTGGCCCGCCGCGAAGCGGGCGTCGGTGTCGTCGGGCTCCCAAGTGGAGGGGTAGCCGAGCACCCACTGACTCCACGAGTCCTTCACGTAATAGGTCTCGTCGAACACCAGCTGGTGCGGGTTGCCGATGTCGATCAGGCGCAGCACCGCCGCCACGACCGTGACGAGCAAGGGTGCGAGCCATCTCCAGAGGCGGTACCCGCGGGGGCTCGCGAGGAGGGCGTCGCGCCACCGGTCGATGCGCGTCTGCTCGACCGTGGGGAGCAGCGGAGGCACGGCGGTGGTCACGTGCCCCAGCCTAAGGTGGAACGGTGATCATCCTCGCGGCGACCCCCATCGGCAACCTGGGCGATGCGTCGCGCCGCCTGGTCGAGGCGCTCGAGAACGCCACGGTCGTCGCGGCAGAGGACACCCGCACCACGCAGCGCCTGTTCGCGGGCCTCGGGGTCGAGAACCGCCCGCGCCTGATCGCCCTGCACGACCACAACGAGAAGGAACGCGCGGCCGAGCTGGTGGAACTCGCGCGCGAAGACGACCTGCTCGTGCTGAGCGACGCGGGAATGCCCACCGTCAGCGACCCGGGCTTCGGCCTCGTCGCCGCCGCGGCCGCCGCCGGCGTCACCGTCACGGCCCTCCCCGGACCGAGCGCCGTCGTCACCGCCCTCGCGGTCGCGGGCCTCCCCACCGACCGCTTCGCCTTCGAGGGCTTCCCGCGCCGCAAGCCGGGGGATCGCCGCAAGGCCTTCGCGCAGCTGGCGTCGGAGGAACGGACCCTCGTCTTCTTCGAGTCGCCCTCGCGCGTGGCATCCACTCTGGAAGATCTCGCGAGCGCGTTCGGCGCCGATCGTCCCGCCGCCGTCTGCCGCGAGCTCACGAAGCTGTACGAAGAGGTCAAGCGCGGCTCCCTGGCCGAGCTCGCCGCATGGGCGGCCGAGGGCGTGCGCGGAGAGATCGCGATCGTCGTCGGCGGCGCCTCTGCCCGTGAGGTGGCGTTCCCGGATGCCGTAACCCAGGTGCTCGAACTCGTGCGCGGCGGCACGCGGCTCAAGGAGGCTGCCACCGAGGTGGCGTCGCAGACCGGTCACTCGTCGCGCGAGCTGTACCAGGCGGCGCTGGCCGTCAAGCGCTGAGCGTCTCTGCGCGTCCCCGCGCGTCCCCGCGCGCCTTCGCGCGCCTTCGCGCGTGAGGTGTCAAAAGGTGTCGCCTGGCGCCCGTCTCGGCGACAGTTTCTGACTCCTCACGCGCGGGGGCGCCGGCCCACCCGTCACACGCGGCGGGAGTGTCGGAGCCTCCCCGTAGAATCTCCAGGTGACTTCCGGCCGATCCTTCTACATCACGACGCCGATCTACTACCCGAGCGATCTGCCCCACATCGGGCACGGGTACACGACCGTCGCCGTCGACACGCTCGCCCGCTGGCATCGCCAGGCGGGCGATGACACCTGGATGCTGACCGGCACCGACGAGCACGGGCAGAAGATGCTTCGCGCCGCCGCCGCCAACGGCGTCACGCCGCAGGAGTGGGTCGACAAGCTCGTCACCGAGTCGTGGTTCCCGCTGCTCGAGACGCTCGACGTCGCCAACGACGACTTCATCCGCACCACGCAGCCCCGCCACGAAGAGCGCGTGCAGCAGTTCGTGAAGGCCCTCTTCGACCGCGGCTACATCTACGCGGGCGAGTACGAGGCGCTCTACTGCGTCGGCTGCGAGGAGTTCAAGCCCGAGGCCGAGATCGTCGACGGCACCGGCCCCTTCGAGGGCCTCAAGGTCTGCGCGATCCACTCCAAGCCCCTCGAGCTGCTGCAAGAGAAGAACTACTTCTTCAAGCTGAGCGAGTTCCAAGACCGCCTGCTCGAGCTGTACAAGACCGAGCCCGACTTCGTGCGCCCCGAATCGGCGCGCAACGAGGTCGTCTCGTTCGTGCGCAGCGGCTTGAAAGACCTCTCGATCTCGCGTTCGGCGTTCGACTGGGGCATCACGGTTCCGTGGGATCCCTCGCACGTCATCTACGTGTGGGTCGACGCGCTGCTCAACTACGCCACCGCCGTGGGCTACGGCACCGACCCCGCCGAGTTCGAGCGCCGCTGGCCGGCGTTCCACGTGGTCGGCAAAGACATCCTGCGCTTCCACGCCGTGATCTGGCCCGCCATGCTCATGGCCGCGGGCCTCGACGTGCCGCGCGGCGTCTTCGCTCACGGGTGGCTGCTCGTCGGCGGCGAGAAGATGTCGAAGTCAAAGCTCACCGGCATCGCGCCCACCGAGATCACCGATGTCTTCGGCTCCGACGCGTACCGGTTCTACTTCCTCTCGGCGATCGCGTTCGGTCAAGACGGCTCGTTCTCGTGGGAAGACCTGTCGGCGCGCTATCAGGCCGAGCTCGCCAATGGCTTCGGCAACCTGGCGTCGCGCACGGTCGCGATGATCTCGAAGTACTTCGAGGGCGTCGTGCCGGCACCGGCCGCGTACACCGAGGGCGATCTGACGATCCAGAAGATCGTGGCGGATGCCGCGACCACCGCCGACGCCGCCATCGAGCGCTTCCGCACCGACGAGGCGATCGCGGCGATCTGGACGATCGTCGATGCGCTGAACGGCTACATCACCGAGAACGAGCCGTGGGCTCTTGCCAAGGACGAGTCGACGCGCAAGCGCCTCGGCACGGTGCTGTACACCGCGGCCGAGGGCCTGCGCGCTCTCGCGGTGCTGCTGTCGCCGGTCATGCCGGAGTCGACGTCTAAGCTCTGGGTCGCGCTGGGGGCGGCCGAGGGGCTCGGTGCTCTCGTCGAGCAGCCGATCCGCGAGGCGGGCACCTGGGGCCTGCTGCCGGCGGGCGCCACGGTCACGCCGCTCACCCCGCTCTTCCCGCGCGTCGAGCAGGCGTGACGCAGGTGCCTTCCGAATCGGCGGCGTCGGCGACGGTCCCTGAGCCTGTCGAAGGGTCCGCCGCCCGGCCCGCCGCGCCCGGCTCCACGCCGGTCGAGCGTCCCCGCGACACGATCGGCGACGGCGACCCGAGCCAGTACGTGCGCGAGCGTTCGGTCGACGGCCGTCGCGACGTGAGCTATCCGCCGGCGCCCGAGCCCCTCGGCATCCCGGTCTACGACAACCACACGCACCTCGAGATCGAAGACGGCCCTTCGACAGGCTCAGGGACCGTCGACGGATTGTCACTGGACGAGCAGCTCGAGCGCGCTCTCGCGGTCGGCGTGCACGGGGTCGTGCAGGCGGGCGGCGACATCGACTCCTCGCGGTGGTCGGCGTGGGCGGCACGGTCGCACCCGCGCGTCCTCGCGGCGGTGGCGATCCACCCCAACGAGGCTCCCGCGTACGAGCAGGCGGGGGAGTTGGATGCCGCGATCGCCGTCATCGACGAACTCGCCGCGGAGCCGCGGGTGAGGGCCATCGGCGAGACGGGGCTCGACTTCTTCCGTACCGAGGCCGACGGCATCCCGGCCCAGATCCGCTCGTTCGAGGCGCACATCGCGCTGGCGAAGAAGCACGGGATCGCGATGCAGATCCACGACCGCGACGCCCACGACGCCGTGCTCGAGACCCTGCTGCGCGTCGGCGCTCCCGACAAGACGGTCTTCCACTGCTTCTCGGGCGACGCCGACATGGCGCGCATCGCCGCCGACCGCGGCTACTACCTCTCGTTCGCCGGCAACGTCACGTTCAAGAACGCGCAGAACCTGCGCGACGCCCTCGCGGTCACGCCTCTCGACCGCATCCTGGTCGAGACCGACGCCCCGTTCCTGACCCCCGCGCCGTATCGCGGCCGGCCCAACGCGCCGTACCTGATCCCCGTGACGCTGCGCTTCCTCGCGACCGAACTGTCGATGGATGCCGACGAGCTCGCCGCCCAAGTCGCCGCGAACACCCTCGAGGTCTACGGCGCGTTCGAAGACTGAGCGCGCGGATCCTCGGTGATTCGCGCATCTTCAGCCGGATGGCTGCGGATGCCGCTGAGGTTGTGCGGATCGCGGAGGTTGTGACGGCGTGCGCCGCTGTCGCGGGCGTGGCGCAGGTTGAGTGATTCGCGCATCTTCAGCGGGATGGCCGGGGATGCCGCTGAGGTTGTGCGGATCGGGGAGGTTGTGGCGGCGGGTGCCGCTGGCGCTGCACTGGCTCAGTTATTCGCACGTCTTCAGCCGGAATCCTGAGGACGCCGCTGACTATGCGCTGATCGCGGAGGTTGTGGCGGCGAGTGCCGCTGGCGCTGCACAACCTCAGTGATTCGCGCATCCTCAGCCGGATGGCCGCGGATGCCGCTGAGGTTGCGCGGATCGCGGAGATTGCGCGGGCGCGACGACACCGAGAACGACGAAGGCCGGCACCCCGCGGGGCGCCGGCCTTCTGGCATCCGGGATCAGGCCTTGGCCGTGTCCTTCGGTTTGCGCACGAAGAGCGTCTCGGTCTGCTCGAGCTCCATGCCCTTCGTCTCGGGGATGCGCAGCAGCACGTAGACGAACGACAGGCCGGCGAACAGCGCGTACATGCCGTAGGTGAGCGGGAGCGACCAGCTCGACATCGCCGGGAACGACACCGTGATGGCGAAGTTCGCGATCCACTGCGCACCGGCGGCCACGCCGAGCGCCTTGCCGCGGATGCGGCTCGGGAAGATCTCGCCCAGCAGCACCCACACCAGCGGACCCCAGGAGGCGCCGAAGCCGACGACGAACACGTTCGCGGCGACGAGGGCGACGCTGCCCCAGGGAGCGGGGAGCGACACGTCCTGGCCCGAGCCGGTCGCGAACGTGAACGCCAGCGCCATGGCGCCCAGCGACACGGTCATCAGGATCGAGCCGGTGAGCAGGATCGGCTTCCGGCCGACGCGGTCGACGAGGAAGATCGCGACGAAGGTGACCACGACGTTGGTGATCGAGGTGATCACCGAGATCAGCAGCGAGTTGCTCTCGTCGAAGCCGACGGCCTTCCAGAGGGTCGTGGAGTAGTAGAAGATCACGTTGATGCCGACGAACTGCTGGAACATCGACAGCAGAATGCCGGTCCAGACGATCCCCTGCAGGCCCAGCACAGGTCCGCGCAGCGACACGTTCTTGTTCTTGCGGTCGGCTTCGATCGTGTTCGACAGCTCGTTCATCGTCTTGTCGAGATCGGCCGGCGGCACCAGGCGGGCGAAGATCGCCTTGGCCTCGTCGCGCTTGCCCTTGGCGAGCAGATAGCGCGGCGACTCGGGGACGGTGAACGACAGGATGCCGTAGACGGCGGCGGGGATCACACCGACCAGGAACATCCAGCGCCAGGCCTCGAGGCCCAGCCACAGCTGGTTGGCCGCACCGCCGGCGGTGTTGGCCAGCAGGGCGTCGGACAGCAGGGCGCCGAAGATACCGAGCGTGATGGCCAGCTGCTGCAGCGACGCGAGCGAGCCGCGGATCTGCCGGGGCGCGACCTCGGCGATGTACGCGGGAGCGACCACCGAGGCGATGCCGATGCCGAGGCCGCTCATCACGCGCCAGAGGATCAGGTCGGGGACGCTGAAGGTGAGCGCCGCACCGATCGACGACACGAAGAACAGCACGGCGCCGAGCAGCATGACCTTCAGGCGACCCCAGCGATCGGAGAGGGCGCCTGCGATGATGGCTCCCACCGCGCAACCCAGCAGGGCGACCGCGACGACGAAACCGGTGAGCACCTGCCCCAGCTCGAAGTTGCCGTCGACCGCATCGACCGCGCCGTTGATGACGGAGGAGTCGAAGCCGAAGAGGAAACCGCCCACGGCGGCGGCGACGGACAGCCCGATCGCTCGTCGCCCGTACGGGCTCCGCAGGGTGAAGGCGTTGGCGGGGATCGACTGTGTCTGACTCACCTCACTACGCTACTCCCGGCTCGCTCACAGCGAGGGTTCTGGCGGAGCCCTGACTACAGTGGAACAATGCCCGTTTCGCTCCTCGGTGCCGCCGAGATCCGTCGGCTCGCCGCCGACCTCGACGTGACCCCGACCAAGAAGTTGGGGCAGAACTTCGTCGTCGATGCCAACACGGTCCGCAAGATCGTCCACGCGGCCCGGGTCACGGCATCCGACCGCGTCGTCGAGATCGGGCCGGGCCTGGGCTCGCTCACCCTCGCGATCCTCGAGACGGGGGCCTCGGTGGTCGCCGTCGAGATCGATCACCGCCTGGCCGAGCGCCTGCCCGTCACCGCCGCCGCCCATGACGTGCCCGCCGATCGCCTCGAGGTCATCGACGCCGACGCCCTGCGCGTGAGCGAGCTGCCGGGCGAGCCCGAGGTGCTGGTCGCGAACCTGCCGTACAACGTGTCGGTACCGGTGCTGCTGCACTTCCTCGAGAGCTTCCCGTACCTGCAGCGCGGCGTCGTCATGGTGCAGGCCGAGGTGGGCGAGCGACTCGCCGCCCCTCCCGGGTCGAAGGTCTACGGTGCGCCCAGCGTCAAGGCCGCCTGGTACGGCTCGTGGCGTCTCGCGGGCACCGTCTCGCGTCAGGTCTTCTGGCCGGTGCCCAACGTCGACAGCGTGCTCGTCGGGTTCGATCGCGACGCGGAGCCGCGCGGCACCGAAGAGCACCGGTTGCGGACTTTCCAAATCGTGGATGCCGCGTTCCAGCAGCGCCGCAAGATGCTCCGTCAGGCGCTGTCGGGCGTGCTCGGCGGCACGGCTGCAGAGGCCTCGGGGCGTCTGGAAGCGGCCGGCATCGACCCGACCCTGCGCGGCGAGCAGCTCACGGTCGACGACTACGCCCGCATCGCCGCGTCGTCCTGACCGTTCCGCGCTGATCGCGGCATCCGGCCCGCGTGGGTGGTCGCGGCATGCGGCCCGCGTGTGCACAACGGCGGGGCGTTCGGCGACACGCCGCGTGGGTCCGGCCGGTGTCCGGCTTGTCGTCGGCGACGCCCGCGGTTGTGCTCGGCCCACCGCCTGCTCTGCCGACCCACAACGCGCGCAGGGTGAATTCCCGCCGTGTTCATCACGCGTTTGCGAAACATGTCTGTAACATTTCGAGGCAACCGGGAGCATCACGCCGGTCACGAGGCCGTACCCGACGGCCCGGAAGGAACGAGATGCGTTACGCCGAGTACCCCCGTGCTGAGAGGGTGCTGCTGCACCTGAGTGACACCCACCTGCGCGCCGGCGGTGCGCCGCTGTACGACAGCGTCGACTCCGAGGCCTACCTCGCTCGGGCGGTCGAGGCGATCGGTGCCTCGGGAATCCGCCCCCACGCCCTGGTGTTCACGGGTGATCTGGCCGACTTCGGCGAGGCTGACGCCTACGAGCGCGTGCGCCGACTGGTCGAGCCGCTCGCGGAGCGCCTCGGCACGCGCGTCATCTGGGTGATGGGCAACCACGACGACCGCGCGGCGTTCCGCGCCGAACTGCTTCCCGGCGATGCCGCCGATGCGACCGCCCCGGTCGACCGCGTCGACGAGATCGACGGCCTGCGCATCGTGACCCTCGACACCTCGGTGCCCGGCGCGCACCACGGAGAGGTCACCGCCGCCCAGCTCGAGTGGCTCACCGAGGTGCTGGCGACGCCGGCCCCGCTCGGCACGATCCTCGCGATGCACCACCCGCCCGTGCCCAGCGTGCTCGACCTCGCCGCCTCCGTCGAACTGCGCGACCAGCGCAGCCTCGCCGCGGTGCTGCGCGGCACCGACGTGCGCGCGATCCTCGCGGGTCACCTGCACTACTCGACGTTCGCCACGTTCGCCGGAATCCCCGTGTCAGTGGCATCCGCCACCTGCTACACGCAAGACCTCATGGTGCCCGTGGGCGGAACCCGCCCGCAGGACGCCGCGCAGGGGTTCAACACCGTGCACGTCTACGACGACACCGTGGTGCACTCGGTCGTGCCGCTCGCGGCGGCTCAGGCTCTGCAGTACGTGGATGCCGCGGAGTCGCAGCGACGCCTGCACGACGCCGGCATCGTGGTGCCGGCGTCGCGGGCGTTCAGCGGACCGGTGTCGCCGCCGACGACGCCGCTGCCGATCCTTCGTTGACCGCCGTCTTCTCCCAGGGAGCGGCGACGGGGAAGTAGCGCTCGAGGCACGCCCGGAGCGCGGGGACGCGCACCTCTTCGGGGATCTCGGGCACGCTGCCGTCGTTCAGGCAGAACATGTCGGTGTCGCGGCGCGAGACGAGGCGCTCCATCGTGCGCAGCGAGTCGAGCTGCGTGGTCTGCACGTAGCGCGTGCGGGGCTCGGTCGTGATGACCGCCCGGCCGGTCGCCAGCGCGTAGTGGTGGTACAGGCTGTTGGTCACCGAGATGTCGGTCGCCGAACGGAACCGGCTCGCGGCGGTGCGGGCGTAGTCGTCGGCGAACTCCTGCTCGAGCTCGAATGCGACCGAGCGACGAAGCGGCGTCGCGCAGTGCTCGAGGTCGAGGGTGATGACCCGGCCGAAGCGCTCTTTGAGCAGCGCGCGGTTGACGCGCAGGCCGTTGTCGTGGCCCGAGCGGTCGATGTGCGCGGGGCCGCTGCCGATGCGCACGCCGCTCTCGACGAACCGGCTGACCCCGCCGCCGCTGAAGAACAGCTCGGGGGTCACGGGACGACCGAAGAACATGTCGTCGTTGCTGTAGAGGAAGTGCTCGGCCAGCCCCGGGATGCGGTGGAGCTGCGCCTCGACGGCGTGGGAGTTGTGGGTGGGCAGCACCGCGGGATCGGCGAAGAACTCCTCGCTGCGCACGATCGTCACCTTCGGGTGATCGGCGAGCCACTCGGGGGTGGGGGAGTCGGTCGCGATGAAGATGCGGCGCACCCACGGCGCGTACATGTGCACGCTGCGCAGCGCGTAGCGCAGCTCGTCGACCTGCCGGTAACGCGCGGCGTTGTCGTCGCCGTCGCCGACGACGTAGCCCTTCATGCGCGCGGCGCGCTGGCGCTGGAACTCGCTCGACGAGCCGTCGACCCACGAGAAGACCATGTCGACCTCGGCCGTGAGCTCGTTCGGGTGCGGGTCGAACATGCCCGCCACCGTCGTCCACCGTCGTCCGTAGCGCTCCACCTCGACCAGGTCGAGGTCGGCCGCGGCGAACTTGCGGCGGGTGAGGGCGCTGGGCCGCGGGGCCTCGATGGTCTTGTCGCCGAAACGCCAGAGCTCGAGTCGCGGGGCGAGCGACGCCCCGTAACGGTACGAGCCCTCGGTCGAGGTGCGGGGGCGGAACACCGCGTACGCCTGCACGGAGCCGGGCGAGGGGCGCACGCTGTGCGCGGGCACGGGGTCTTCGCCGCGGGCCTTCAGGTACACCGGGCCCAGCTCGGGGTCGCGCAGAGCGGTGAGCGCCGCCTCGGCATCCGCCGTGTCGACGACGAGCTTGGGGCGACGGTTCGCGTCGCGCACGAGCATGACGCGCACGCCCGCGGCCTCGATCGCGGCGGCCGCGGTGAGCAGGTCGTCGCGCTCGGACATCGAGGGCGTGGAGGAGTCGTCGACGACGTGCAGGATGCCGTCGTGCATCCGGATATCGGAGCGGGAGAGCAGCGCGCGCCAGGGGTCGGTGTCGATCGACAGGGGGACCATCGGGCGCATAGTGCCTCCACGGGGATAGGTGACGGGCTCCCGTCACCGTAGGGTTCCGGGGTTACGAAGACGTTTCGGCGGCGGCGCCGAACGGCGGGGAGCGGCGCGCTACTGTCGAAGAGTGACTCGAATCGCTCGCTCCGGCCCGGTCTGTCCCGAACCGCTTTGCGAGCGACGGCGGGAACCGGGCCGACGTTCCAGTTTCGCACACGCCGGCTCCGTCGGACGCACGTTCGAGCGGCCCGCGCGATGAGCGCTGCTCCGCCGGCATCCGTCCGCGTCCGCGCCCCCGGCAAGATCAACGTCTTCCTCGAGGTCGGCGACGTCCAGGACGACGGGTATCACGAGCTCGCCACGGCCTTCCAAGCGGTGTCGCTGTACGAGGAGATGACGGCGACCCCTGCCGATGACATCACCTTGAGCGTGACGGCGAAGGGCCCCGTCGACATCGGGGGCGTGCCCACCGACGACCGCAACCTCGCCGTGCGCGCCGCGCGCCTGCTCGCGCAGACCGCCGGCATCGACCGCGGTGCCCATCTGTCGATCCGCAAGGCCGTTCCGGTGGCCGGCGGGATGGGCGGGGGATCGGCGGATGCCGCCGCCGCCCTGGTTGCGTGCGATGCACTGTGGGGACTCGGCATGCCGATGAGCGAGCTGGCCCGTCTCGCGGCGCGACTGGGCGCGGACGTTCCGTTCGCCCTGCTCGGCGGGACCGCGGTCGGAACAGGCCGCGGCGACGAGCTCAGCCCCGCTCTCGCACGCGGGCGGTTCGACTGGGTGCTCGTGCCCAACGACGAGGGCATGTCGACACCCGTCGTCTACGGCGAGCTCGACGCGCACCGCCGCCGCCACGCCGTCGACATCGGCCCGGCGCCGCGCGTGCCCGCTGTCGACCCCGACGTGCTGCACGCGCTGCGCCAGGGCGACGCCGAGATGCTCGCTCAGACCCTGCGCAACGATCTGCAGGCGCCCGCGCTGCACCTGCGGCCCGATCTCGCGCGCGTGCTCGAGCGCGGCGAGAGCTCGGGAGCGCTCGCGGGCATCGTGTCGGGATCCGGTCCCACGCTCGCGTTCCTCACCGCCGACGAGTCTTCCGCGATCGACCTGCAGGTCACCCTCAGCGCGGCGGGACTCGTCGCTCTGCACGTGCACGGCCCCGTGCCGGGCGCCCGTGTGGTCTGACCGCGGCGCACCATAGTGCAGGTCGACACACGGAGCAATCTTCGCCTCGGGGCCCCGCGACCTGGTTAGCCTCGTTCGAGGTGGTTCGTCACCGCTGGGTGCCGTGCCCGCGGGGCGCCACGAAGGGGGTTTCCCATGAAGGCAACACTCGACGGCGTCGTGATCGCCGAAGCCGACCGCGACGACCTGGCCTCGATCGAGGGCAACTGGTACTTCCCGCCGCAGGCGGTGCGCGAGGGCGCGCTGCACGAGAGCCCCACGCCCTACACCTGCCCGTGGAAGGGCGCCGCCCAGTACTGGAACATCTCGGTCGACGGTGCGGAACTCCCCGACGGCGCATGGTCGTACCCCGATCTGTACCCGGGCGCTGTGGATCGCGTCGGCAAGGACTTCGCCGGATTCGTCGCGTTCGACCGCAAGGTCGTGGTCTCCGACTGAGGTCGGGCACTCACATGATCGAGTTCTCCGCCGTCTCGAAGGTGTTTCCCGACGGCACGCGCGCCGTCGACGACTTCAACCTCGTCATCCCCTCTCGCCAGACCACCGTGTTCGTCGGGTCGTCCGGCTGCGGCAAGACGACGCTGCTGCGCATGATCAACCGCATGGTCGAGCCCTCGTCGGGCACGATCCAGATCGACGGTGCCGACATCAGCGGCAAGCCCGCCGTGCAGTTGCGTCGCAGCATCGGCTACGTCATGCAGAATTCCGGGCTCATGCCGCACTTCACCGTGGCCGACAACATCTCCACGGTCCCCGTGCTGCAGGGCCAGAGCCGCAAGGCCGCTCGTGCGCGTGCGCTCGAGCTCATGACCACCGTCGGTCTCGACACGGCCATGGCCGACCGGTACCCGAGCCATCTCTCGGGCGGCCAGCAGCAGCGCGTCGGTGTCGCCCGCGGGCTCGCGGCCGACCCCAACATCCTGCTCATGGACGAGCCGTTCGGCGCCGTCGACCCGATCGTGCGCGACGAACTGCAGCAGGAGCTCCTCCGCCTGCAGCGCGACATCGGCAAGACGATCGTCTTCGTCACGCACGACATCGATGAGGCGTTCCTGCTCGGCGACCAGGTCGTGATCCTCGAGAAGGGTGCCAAGATCGCCCAGGTCGGCACCCCCAGCGAGATCATCGAGAACCCCGCGAGCGACTTCGTGGCCAGCTTCATCGGCGCGGTCAAGGGTAAGCGCGCGCTGCACCTGAAGCAGACGCCGACCGGCACGGTCGTGGTCGACGCCGAGGGGCGTACGCAGGGCGCGATCGTGGAGGATGCTCACCCGTGAATTGGGTAGGGAACAACCTCGACCTCATCGCGCAGCTGACCGTCGTGCACCTGCGGCAGAGCCTCATTGCGCTCGTGGTCGGTTTCGTCATCAGCATTCCGCTCGGGTGGGTGGCCTGGCGATACCGCCTGGTGCGCAGCAGTGTCATCACCATCACCGGGCTGCTCTACACGATCCCGTCGCTGGCCCTTCTCATCCTGGTACCCGTCGTGACCGGGTGGTACAGCATCGTCAGCGAGACGAACCTCGTCGTGGCGCTGGCCATCTACGCCGTGGCGATCCTCGTGCGAGCGGTGGCCGACGGCCTCGACTCGGTCGACGCGGGGGTTCGCCAAGCCTCCACTGCGATCGGCTACGGGTCGTTCCGGCGCTTCGTGGCCGTGGACTTCCCCCTGGCCGGTCCGGTCGTCCTCGCCGGGCTCCGCGTGGCTTCCGCGAGCACAATCGCGCTGGCGACGGTGGGCATCCTCGTCGGCATCCAGAACATCGGCTATCTCTTCACCAACGGGTTGCAGCGGCGCATCATCCCTGAAGTCTTCGCGGGCGTGATCGCGGTCGTCGTTCTCGCTCTGGTCATCGACCTGCTCCTCGTCGTGGCGGGACGGCTTCTCATGCCCTGGACGCGGGGAGCGAAGACCGTGTCCCGGCAGGGCAACCGGACGTTGGTGAAGGCATGAACCTCATCGGCGACGCGATCGGATGGATCTTCGGCGGCGACACGGGGCAGTTCGACCCCATCCCGGTCGCCATCGCAGGCCAGCTGCTGTACACGCTCATCGCGATGGTCATCGCCGGCGCGATCGCCATCCCCCTCGGCTGGTTCATCGGTCACACCGGCAAGGGGCGCGAGACCGCCGTCGCGATCTCCGGGGCCGCGCGGGCGATCCCCTCATTCGGTCTCCTCATCCTGCTGACCCTGCTGCTGGGAGTGCTGCACAAGCCCGAAGCGGCGGTCATCTCTTTCATCGTTCTCGCCATCCCGTCGCTGCTCGCGGGCGCGTACACCGGGTTCGAGGCGATCGATCGTCGCGTCATCGACGCGGGACGGTCGATGGGGATGACCGAGACGCAGGTGTTCTGGCGCATCGAGGTGCCCCTCGGGCTCCCCCTGCTCGTCGGAGGCATCCGCGCGGCGACCCTGCAGGTGCTCGCAACCGTCACGATCGCGGCCTACATCGGCCTCGGTGGACTCGGCCAGTACATCATCGCCGCCATCCCGCTGCGCCGCTTCGACATCCTCATCGGCGGCGCCATTCTCGTGGCCGTGCTGGCCCTGGTGATCGACGGTCTCTTCGCCCTCCTCCAGCACCTGGTCGTACCCCGCGGTATCCGCGCGGCCGGTGCTGCGCAGCCGCAGCGTCGATCCGCACGACAGCGACGCGCGGAGGCCATCGCCGTGGGTGCCCCGGCTGCACCGCCGACCGCGCCCTGACCCCACCCGACTCCCGAACCACCAGAAAAGAGAGCACCCATGTTCACAGCACGAACCACCAAGGGCCTCGGCCTGATCGCCGGCCTCGCGGTCGCCTCGCTCGCCTTCGCAGGCTGCAGCGGCGGCTCGTCCGACCCGCTGAGCAACGGCGGCGGCGCCGCCAGCGGCTCGTCCGACACCATCGTCGTCGGTTCGCAGGCCTATTACTCGAACGAGATCATCGCGGAGATCTACGCCCAGGCCCTCGAGGGCGCCGGCAAGACCGTGACGCGCCAGTTCCAGATCGGTCAGCGCGACGCGTACATCCCGCTCCTCGAAGACGGAACCGTCTCGGTCTTCCCGGAGTACACCGGCAACCTCCTGCAGTTCTTCGAGAAGGACACCACCGCGCGCACCGCAGACGATGTGTATGCGGCGCTGCCGGCGGCCCTCCCCGAGGGCCTTGAGGTCCTCGACCAGTCGTCCGCGACCGACCAGGACTCCTACACGGTCACGAAGGCGTTCGCCGACGCGAACGGCTTGACCAGCATCGCCGACCTCGCCAAGGTGACGACGGGGCTCACCCTGGGCGGCAACGCCGAGCTCGCCGAGCGCCCGTACGGGCCCGCCGGACTCGAGTCGACCTACGGCGTGAAGGTGCAGTTCTCGGCAACCGGCGAGACCACCGTCGACGACCTGGTCGCCGGCACCGTGCAGGTCGCGAACGTGTACACGTCGGAGCCTCGCATCCAGACCGACGACCTCGTCACCCTGACCGACCCGAAGGGCCTGTTCCTCGCGTCCAACGTGGTACCGGTCGTCAACTCGAACGTCGCGTCCGAGGTGTCGGACGTGCTGAACAAGGTCAGCGCCGCGCTCACCCCTGAGGGACTCGTCGAGCTGAACGTGAAGTCCACGGTCGACGAGGAGTCGACGCCCGACATCGCCAAGGAGTGGCTCTCGGCCAACGGCTTCTGAGCCCGTACCGCTCACGCGGGGTCGTCCGGTTCGCCGGGCGGCCCCGCGTCGTTTTCGCCCGCGAGACTGCATCTCGCCGACATGTCGATGTCAGGGTGCAGCCCGGTTGTCAGCGGGTTGCCGTCTCGGCGCGAAGGAGGGGCCCGCGTCCGAGCGCTTCGCGCGGAAAAGGCGGGCGGATGCCGACGCCCCGGGCACCGCGTAGCCTGGGACGGATATGGCACATCTGCTCGGGGGCGAAGCCCTGCACCTGGAATACCCGACCAAGGTCGTCTTCGACTCCGTCTCGCTCGGCGTGAACGAGGGCGATCGCATCGGGATCGTCGGCCGCAACGGTGACGGCAAGTCGAGTCTGCTCGGCATGCTCGCCGGCATCCGCGAACCCGACGGCGGTCGCGTGACCGTGCGCGGCGGGGTCACCGTCGGTGTACTCGACCAGCAGGACACCCTCGACGACGATGACACGATCGGCCACGCGGTGGTCGGAGATCGCGCCGAGCACGAGTGGGCGGGCGACTCCCGCACGCGCGACGTGATCGCGGGACTGCTCGGCGACCTGCCGTGGGACGCCCGTCTCGGCGACCTCTCGGGTGGTCAGCGCCGCCGCGTCGCGTTGGCGAAGCTGCTCTCGGGCGACTGGGACGTGCTGTTCCTCGACGAGCCCACCAACCACCTCGACGTCGAGGCCATCACCTGGCTCGCCGCCCACCTCAAGAAGCGGTGGGCGCCCTCGGCGGGCGGCCTTCTCGTCGTCACGCACGACCGGTGGTTCCTCGACGAGATCTGCACCGCGACCTGGGAGGTGCACGACCGCATCGTCGAGCCGTTCGAGGGCGGGTACGCGGCGTACATCCTGCAGCGCGTCGAGCGCGACCGCCAGGCGGCGTCGATCGAGCAGCGCCGGCAGAACCTCGCGCGCAAAGAGCTCGCGTGGCTGCGCCGCGGCGCCCCGGCGCGCACGTCGAAGCCGAAGTTCCGCATCGACGCGGCGAACGAGCTCATCGCCGACGTGCCCGAGATCCGCGACAAGGTGGCCCTGCAGTCCCTCGCGGTCGCGCGGCTGGGCAAGGACGTCGTCGACCTGCTCGACGCGGGCGTCTCCTTCGGCGACAAGACGGTGCTGGAGGACGTCGAGTGGCGCATCGCGCCGGGCGAGCGCACCGGCATCCTGGGCGTGAACGGCGCGGGCAAGTCCACGCTGTTGAGCCTCGTCACCGGATCGCTCGAGCCGACGAGCGGCCGCGTCAAGCGTGGCAAGACGGTCAAGGTCGCCACCCTCACCCAGCGGCTCGACGAGCTCGACCAGCACCTGAACGACCCGGTGCGCGTCGTCATCGCGGGACTCCGCACGACCTACGCCTTCGGTGCCGGCTCGAAGTCGCAGGAGCTCACTCCAGGTCAGCTTCTCGAGCGACTTGGCTTCTCGAGCGCGCAGCTGTCGACGCCGGTGAAAGACCTCTCGGGTGGGCAGAAGCGGCGCCTCCAGCTGCTGCTGGTCATCCTCGACCAGCCGAACGTGCTGATCCTCGACGAGCCCACCAACGACCTCGACACCGACATGCTCGCGGCGATGGAAGACCTGCTCGACTCGTGGTCGGGCACCCTCCTCGTCGTCTCGCACGACCGCTACTTCCTCGAGCGCGTCACCGACCAGCAGTACGCGATCCTCGACGCCAAGCTCCGGCACCTCCCCGGAGGAGTCGACGAATACCTCCGTCTTCGGGCGATGCAGGATGCCGAGCCGTCGCGGTCCGCGTCGACCGGCGGTTCCGCCTCGACTCCGGGCCTGCAGGGCGCGGAACTCCGTGCCGTGCAGAAGGAGGCCTCTGCCACCGAGCGGCGCATCGAGAAGCTGCAGCAGCAGATCGACAAGGCGAAGGCCGCGCTCGTCGACCACGACCAGGCGGACTACGAGGGGCTCGGCAAGGAGATGCAGCGCATCTCCGCTCTCGAGGGCGAGCGCGACGAGCTCGAGATGCGGTGGTTCGAGCTCACCGAGACGATCGGCTGACGGCATCCGGAACCGCCTTCGTGCGCGTCAGTGGATCGCGTACTCCAGTAGCACGATGAAGACGCCCAGGCACGCGGTGGCGAACGCCCCGAGCAGTCGGCCCGCGAGGCCCGCGCCGCGACGGCGGTAAGCGTTGTAGCCCAGCAGGGCGAGCACGATGAAGGTCGACCACATGCTCAGGTCGGCCGCGTCGTCGACCGACACGCCCGTCGCGCCCGCGATGAGCAGCACGAGCACCGAGGGGACCGAGGCGTAGAGCATGCCCGCGCCGTGCCGCATGCCCTCGCGGGTCGCGTGCCGCAGACCGTGATCGGCGTGCTCGGTGAGCGTGTGGGCGAACACGTGGGCGATGAAGAAGACGACGAGCGAGGTGGCGGCGCTCAGCAGCACCTCGCCGACGGAATCGGCGTGGTCGTCGGCGATGGTCACGAACGCCGCGAACACGATGAGGCCGTAGATGGCGGCGG
Source organism: Microbacterium algihabitans (assembly GCF_032464975.1). Classification (NCBI taxonomy): domain Bacteria; kingdom Bacillati; phylum Actinomycetota; class Actinomycetes; order Micrococcales; family Microbacteriaceae; genus Microbacterium; species Microbacterium algihabitans. The sequence goes on along the minus strand of NZ_JAWDIU010000006.1, from coordinate 29,013 downwards.
GGGAGCGGAAGCGTACGTCGAACCACGACTTCACCCGCTGCCAGCGGGTGGGGGCGTCCGTCGGCGCGCTCACGCGTCGAACCCCAGGCTGAGCTTGCGCAGCAGCGTGGCGAGGCGGTCGCGGTCGTTGCGGGCGAGCCCGTCGAGCAGCAGGGCCTCGGCGTCGACCAGGCGCGTGATCGCGGCATCCACCCGAACGCGTCCGTCTTCGGTGAGCGTGACCAGGATGCTGCGTCCGTCGCCGGGATCGGCCTCGCGGCGCACGAACCGGCGGGCCACCAAGCGATCGATGCGGTTGGTCATCGTGCCGCTCGAGACGAGGGTCTGCTGCAGCAGCTGCTTGGGGCTCAGCTGGTACGGCTCGCCCGCGCGGCGCAGGGCCGAGAGCACGTCCCACTCCCACGACTCGATGTCGCTGCGGCGGAAGGCCTCTTTGCGGGCGATGTCGAGATGGCGCGACAGGCGCGCGACGCGGGAGAGCACCTCGAGGGGCGAGAAGTCGAGGTCGGGGCGCTGACGCATCCAGGCCTCGACGATGCGGTCGACCTCGTCGCTGTCCTGGCTCGTGCTCACGCTCTCATTATGGCCAGCCCACCGCGTCGTGACAGCGCGCCCCTCATCGGTGGGGCCCGCGTCTGGCAGACTTGACCGGTGCCCTCGGGCGCGGTCCGCCGTGGTGTAACGGCAGCACGACAGCCTTTGGAGCTGTTAGGTCCAGGTTCGAATCCTGGCGGCGGAGCATGACATCATCGACCGAGCTGGCCGTCGTCGTCCTCGCCGCGGGCCAAGGCACCCGTATGAAGTCGCGCACCCCCAAGGTGCTGCATCCGGTGGGCGGTCGCCCGCTCGTCGGGCACGTGCTCGACACCGCCGCCTCGCTCGACCCGGCGCGCATCGTCGTCGTCGTGCGGCACGAGCGCGAGCTCGTGGCCGAGACGGTGTCGGAGCTCGCTCCCGGCGTCGTCGTCGTCGATCAGGACGAGGTGCCCGGCACGGGGCGCGCGGTCGAGGTCGCCCTCGACGCGCTCGACGGCTTCGAGGGCGACGTCCTCGTGCTCAGTGCCGACGTCCCGCTGCTCGAGACCGGCACCCTCACCGAGCTGCTCGCCACCCACCGCTCCGGCGGGACCGCCGTGACGCTGTTGAGCGCGCGCGTCGACGAGCCCTTCGGCTACGGCCGCATCCTGCGCGATCACACCGACGGCGTGAGCCGCATCGTCGAGCAGAAGGACGCCTCGGCCGAAGAGGCCGCGGTCACCGAGATCAACGTCGGCGTGTACGTGTTCCAGGCGTCACCGCTGCGCACGCAGCTCGCGCGCGTGGGCACCGCCAACGCGCAGGGCGAGAAGTACCTCACCGACGTCGTCGCCCTGCTGCGCGAGGCCGAGCTCGGGGTCGCGGCATCCGTCACCCGCGACGCCTCCGCGGCGCTCGGCGTGAACGACCGCGTGCAGCTGTCCGAGGCCGGGCGCACCCTCAACGCGCGCACGGTGCGCCGCTGGCAGCTCGAGGGCGTCACCGTCGTCGACCCCGCCACCACGTGGATCGACGTCACCGCGACGCTCGCCCCCGACGTCACGATCCTGCCGAACACGCACGTGCGCGGCGCCACAGCCATCGCCTCGGGCGCGACCATCGGCCCCGACACGAGCCTGACCGACTGCGAGGTGGGCGAGAACGCCACCGTGACCCGCACCGACGGCACGCTCGCGGTCGTCGAGGCCGGCGCCACCGTCGGCCCGTTCGCCTACCTCCGCGCCAACGCGCGCGTCGGCGTGAACGGCAAGGTCGGCACCTTCGTCGAGGTGAAGAACTCCTCGATCGGCGAGGGCAGCAAGGTGCCCCACCTGTCGTACATCGGCGACACCGAGATCGGCCGCGGGGTCAACCTCGGCGCCGGCGCGATCACCGCGAACTACGACGACGTCGCCAAGCACCGCACCGTCATCGGCGACCAGGTTCACAGCGGATCGCACAACGTCTTCGTCGCGCCGGTTACGATTGGAGCCGGTGCCAAGACAGGTGCCGGTGCGGTCATCCGCAAGGACGTTCCGGCCGGTGCTCTGGCGCTCAGCGTGTCCCCCCAGCGCAACATCGAGGGGTGGGTCGAGAAGAACCGACCGGGCACCGCTGCGGCCGACGTGGCTGCGCGGGCTCGGGCTGAACAGGAAGCGGCCGATGGCTCGTAAGAAGAATCGTGTAGACCTCGACCGCGACAACGGCATCGCCCCCGGGCTCGTCGCCAAGACCAAGAAGCGGCTCGTCGTCGCCTCGGGTCGGTCGCACCCCGAGCTCGCCGCGCAGGTCACGCAGCACCTGGGCACCGAGCTCGCCCCCACCGAGCACCGCACCTTCGCCTCGGGCGAGATCTACACCCGCTTCGAGGTGTCGATCCGCGGCTGCGACGTGTTCGTCATCCAGTCGTTCGGCCCTCCGGTCAACGAGTGGCTCATGGAGCTGCTCATCATGCTCGACGCGCTCAAGCGCGCCTCGGCCAAGCGCATCACGGTGGTCGCCCCGTACTTCCCGTACTCGCGTCAGGACAAGAAAGGTCGCGGCCGCGAGCCCATCAGCGCGCGCCTCGTCGCCGACCTGCTCAAGACCGCCGGCGCCGACCGCATCATGAGCGTCGACCTGCACGCCGCGCAGATCCAGGGCTTCTTCGACGGCCCCGTCGACCACCTCTTCGCCAAGCCGGTGCTGCTCGAGCACTTCGAGCAGGGCCTGTCGACCGAAGACCGCGAGACCCTCACGGTGGTCTCGCCCGACATGGGCCGCGTGCGCGTGGCCGACACCTGGTCGGACAGCCTGGGCGCGCCCCTGGCGATCATCCACAAGCGTCGTGACCCGAAGGTCGCCAACCAGGTCTCGGTGCACGAGATCGTCGGTGACGTGAAGGGCCGCACCTGCCTGCTCGTCGACGACATGATCGACACCGGCGGCACGATCCAGAAGGCCGCCCAGGCGCTCAAGGCGTCGGGTGCCCGCAAGGTCATCGTCGCGGCGACGCACGCGATCTTCAGCGACCCGGCCACCGAACGTCTGCAGGATCCCGCGATCGACGAGGTCGTCGTCACCGACACCATCCCGATCTCCGCCGAGCGTCGGTTCGACCGGCTCACCGTCCTGCCGATCGCGCCGCTGCTGGCGCGCGCGATCCACGAGGTCTTCGAAGACGGCTCGGTCACGAGCATGTTCGGCGGCGACGCGTAGGACGTTCCCGATCGACCATTCCCAGCCGCCTGCCCTCCGGGGGAGGCGGCTGGGTTCGTTCGAAGGCCGCGCGTGCGCCGTCGTGCGGACTCCGGGGCCGACACGCCGGTCCCGACGGCTAGCGAGGGGGCGTGTCGACCGTCTCGTCCGCACGACGGCGCACCGAGCGCTCACAGGTGGCACAAATGTGTGAACCCGCTCGCCGTCAAGGTCGTGTCCCTAGCGTGAGCTCGACCGAGCCGCGAGGCACGACCGAAGGAGGACCCTCATGATCCGCACCACAGCCGTACCCCGTCCCGTCCGCGTCGGAACCGCCCTGTTGGGCGTGGCCGGCATCGTCACGCTCGCCGGCTGCTCCGGCGGCACGTCGGACGCCGCGGCCCCCGCCGCGAGCGAGGCCGCCCCCGCGGCGAGCTCGGCGCCCTCGACCAGCGCGGCCGCCGACGCCTCGAGCACGTCGGGTGCGTACAAGGACGGCACGTACGAGGCCACCGGGCAGTACGCGACCCCCGAGAGCGTCGAGACGATCGACGTCACCCTCACGGTGGCCGGCGACACCGTCACCGCCGTCGAGGTGACCGGAGACCCCCAGGCCGCGGAATCCAAGCGCTACCAGGGCGAGTTCATCGGCGGCATCCAGAGCGAGGTCGTCGGCAAGAAGCTCGACGAGCTGTCGGTCAGCAAGGTCGCCGGTTCGTCGCTGACCAGCGGCGGCTTCAACAAGGCGGTCGACACGATCAAGACCGAGGCCAAGGCCTGACGATCATGGTCACCCCGACCGCGACGGCCTCGACCTGGGCGTTCGACGCGATCGGCACGTCGTGGGCGATCGACACGGCGGCCGAGCTGCCCACGGTCGCCCGCGACGCCGTGTCGGCCGTCATCGAGCGTTTCGACCGCGAGTGGTCGAGGTTCCGTGCCGACTCGCTCGTGTCGGAGCTGGCCGAGGGGCGCGCGGCATCCGTTCCCGCTCCGAGCGACGCGGATGCCATGCTCTCGCTCTACCGCGAGCTCGACGAGGCGACCGCCGGGGCCGTGAACCCGTTGGTCGGCGACGCGCTGGCGCGCCTCGGCTACGACGCGCGCCTCACCCTCGCCCCGTGGGGAGGGCCGCAGCCCGCGCCCGCGTGGCGCGATCTGCTCACCTGGGGCGACACGCTGTCGCTGGGCGCCCCGGCCACGATCGACGTCGGTGCTCTCGGCAAGGGGCGACTCGTCGACCTGGTGCTCGACGTGGTCACCGCCCACGTCGAGGGCGATGTCGTCGTCGACGCCTCGGGCGATCTGGCCGTTCGCGGGGAGCCCGTGCGGGTCGGTCTCGAGCACCCGTACGACGCCTCGCGCGCGATCGGTATCGCCACCGTGACGAAGGGCGCGTTGGCGGCCTCGGCCATCAACCGTCGCGCGTGGGGCGAGGGCCTGCACCACGTTCTCGACGCCCGCACCGGTGCGCCGGTGAACGCGTTCGCGGCGACCTGGGCCCTCGCCGACACCGCGATGCACGCCGACGCCCTGGCCACCGCGTTGTTCTTCGACGGTGGCCCGCGCCTCGCGGCCTCGTGGAACGCGCAGTGGGTTCGCATGCGCACCGACGGCCGCGTGGAGTGGTCGCCCGGATTCGAAGGAGAAGTGTTCTCATGAGCGTCACGCTCACCGCGGGCTCGACCCGCGTGCTCGGTCTGATCGGCCGCGTGTCGATGTACCGCCTGGTCATGGCCTCTCTCGGCCTGCTCGCGGTGATCTCGCTCGTGCTGTCGTTCGCCGGCCTCGTCGTCCCCGAGCCGCTCGAACTGGTCGCGAGCGCCGTCGTGCTCGCCCTCGCGTGCGTGGCGACGGACCTGGTCGCGCAGGGCGTGCTCCGGATGCCGCGGCGTGTGGAGTCCTCGCTCATCACGGCCGCGATCCTGCTGTTCGTGCTGCGGCCCACGCTCGAGCCGGTGGGACTCGCCGGACTCGCGCTGGCCGGGGTCGTGGCATCCGCGTCGAAGTACCTCCTCGTGTGGCGGGGCCGGCACATCTTCAACCCGGCCGCCACCGGCGCGTCGGTGCTCACGATCGTCAGCATCTGGTCGCCCGACCTGGGCTCCTCGGCCTGGTGGGTGGGGTCGCCGTGGCTCGCTGCGCCCGTGCTCGTGCTCGGGGTGCTCTTGCTGCTGCGCACCGACAAGCTCCCGATCGTCGTGGTCTTCTGGGTCGTCGCGATGGCGGTGGCGTTCACGCGCACGAGCGTGCAGTTCCAGGCGGCGGGCTTCCCCGTCGATGTGCCGAGCGTGCTGCTGCAGGTGGCGTTCTCGTCGCCGTTCCTGTTCCTCGGGGCGTTCATGCTGTCGGAGCCCCTGACCCTGCCGCCGCGGCGGATGCAGCAGTACGTCGTGGCGGTGCTGGTGGGCGTGCTCGCCGGCTGGCCGATCCCCGTCGGCGAGGTCACGCTCGGTCAGGAGCGCGCCCTGCTGGTCGGCAACCTCGTGGCCTTCCTGTTCTGCCTGCGCGCTGCCGTGCGCCTGCAGGTCGAGGGGCGCCGCGACCTGACCCCCACGGTGCGCGAGCTGACCTTCCGCGCGGCGCGTCCGTTCTCGTTCTCGCCCGGGCAGTACCTCGAGCTCGACGTGCCGCACCGCAAGCCCGACGGACGCGGGACCCGTCGCGAGTTCTCGATCGCTTCGGCCCCCGAAGACCTGCCCGAGGTGCGGATCGCTTTCAAAGACGGCTCGCAGTCGTCGTACAAACGCGCCCTCGCGGCGGTCGAGCCGGGCTCGACCCTCGCGGTGACGGGCGTGTGGGGCGATTTCGTGCTGCCGTCGCGGCCCACGGCACCCGTCCTGCTGGTGGCGGCGGGCATCGGCGTGACGCCGTTCGTCTCGCAGCTGCGTCACCTCGTGGCCACCGATCAGCAGCGCGACGTCGTGCTGGTGTACGTGGTGTCGGATGCCGAGGAGCTCGCGTTCCGCGACGACATCGCCGCCAGCGGCATCCGCGTCGTCGTCTTCTCGCGCGACGAACCGCGTGACCTGCCGGCGGGCTGGGAGTGGGCGGGGCCGGACCGCGTCGACGCCTCGTCGCTCGTGCGCGCGGTGCCCGACCTCGCGCAGCGCGCGGCCTATGTGTCGGGCCCGCCGCGGCTCATCTCCGCACTCGCCCCGGCCCTGTCGAAAGCGAAGTCGCTGACCACCGACGCGTTCGCGGGGTATTGACGGAGAAGGTGGCGGGCGCGGCCGGCGTCAGGGAGAGTGGGGGCATGGAGTCCGGATTCTTCCCCGCCGACCCGCCCGCCACCGAGCCGCCCGTCGAGCCGCGTCGAGAGCGCAATCCGTCGTTCGAGCCGTCCGCCGACGAGCTGCCCGTGCTGTTCGCCGTGTCCGAGGTGATCGCGCGCGGAGAGAACGTCGTCATCGCGCTGACGGGTGTCCGGGTCTTCTCCGACGGCATCGAACTGCTGGTCGATCGTCACCTGCGGCGCGGTTCGATCGACGAAGGCGACTGGCGTCAGGTGCATGAGATGTTCGCGGAGCACTGGGGGAGGGGCGCGCTCGCGCCCGATCGCCTGCGCTGGGGTGTCGTACTCGGCGACGGCACGCGGCTGTTCGCCGAGGATCGCTTCGGTGCACCCTTCGACGCCGACCCCGACCGGCACACGATGCGCGTCAACGGCGGCAGCGGGAGCGGTGACGACGACCGCTACACGATGCGCAATCAGCTCTGGGTCCACCCGCTTCCCCCCGAGGGGCCGCTCGAACTGGTCGTGCAGTGGCCGGCGTTCGGCATCGGCGAGTCGCGGGTCGTCCTCGACGGCGGGCGGATCGCCGCTCTCGCGCCGTCGGTGAAGCCGCTGTGGGGCTGAGGCGCGCAGTGAGCGCCTGAGTCTCGGCATCCGGAGCCGTCTTCTGCTCAGGCCGTCGCCGCGCCCGCAACGGACCCGCCGAGTCCGCGGGACGTCTCAGGCCGTCGCCGCACCCGCGGGGTCGGCCGGCTTGGCGGGGAGGCGCACCTCGAAGGTCGTGTCGCCGGGCGAACTGGTCACCGTGATCGTGCCGCGGTGCGCGTCGACGATCGCCCGCGCGATCGACAGGCCCAGGCCCGTGCCGCCGGTCTTGCGGTCGCGCGATCGGTCGCCGCGGGCGAAGCGCTCGAACAGCTGCGAGGCGACCGAGGGGTCGATTCCGGGCCCGTTGTCGTGCACCCGCAGCACCGCCTCGGCGCCTTCGTGCGCGACCGAAACGTTCACCACGCTCCCGGCGGGAGTGTGGGTGCGGGCGTTGGCGAGCAGGTTCGCGATCACCTGGTGGAGGCGCGAGGCGTCGCCGGCGAGCTCGACGGGGGTGTCGGGCACGTCGATCGTCCACGAGTGGTCCGGGCCGGCGGGGCGCGCGTCGCCGACGGCCTCGACGGCGAGCCGCGTGAGGTCCACCGAGCCGTAGACCAGCTCCTGCCCCTCGTCGAGGCGGGCGAGCAGCAGCAGGTCTTCGACGAGCGTGGTCATCCGCAACGACTGGGCCTGGATGCGCTCGAGCGACTGCTCGGTGGTCTCCACGGCCAGGGCCGTGCGCTGGCGGCTCTCGTCGTCCTGCGCCTGACGCATCGCGCTCAGCGACAGCTCGCTGAACCCGCGGATGGAGGCCAAGGGGGTGCGCAACTCGTGGCTCGCGTCGGCGACGAAGCGACGCATGAGCTCCTCGTTGCGCTGGCGCGCGGTGAGCGAGGCGTCGACGCGATCGAGCAGGGTGTTGAGGGCGGCGGCCACCTGTCCCGTCTCGGTGTGCTCGTCGACGAGGTCAGCGGGCACGCGCTCGTCGATGGAGATGTCGCCTTCTTCCATGCGCAACGAGGCGACACGCGTCGCCGTCTCTGCCACGGCGCGCAGGGGGCGCAGACCGAGGCGGATCACGACGGCGATGACGACGGCCAGCAGGAGCAGACCGCCGGCAGTGACGAGCGCGACGGTGGTGAGGATCGCACCGATCGTGCCGGTGACGTTCGAGAGGGGCAGGCCCACCAGGAAGACGGCGTCGCTGCCCGGCGTGGGGTACAGCCGCACGAGGTACTCGCCGAGGTTCGGCAGGTCGACCGTCGGCGTGGGGTCGGCCGTGCGCAGACTATCGACGATCTGCCCGAGGTCGTCGGTCGAGAGGGCGCGCACACCCTCGTCGGCGACGACGGCGGCCGTGTAGCCGGAGCGCGAGTTCATCACCAGAAGCGTGCCGGTCGGGAACCGGCCCGATTCGAGCACCTCGTCGGCGGTGTCCTGGAACACGACGCGGGGTTGAAGGCCGGATGCCGTCTCGGTCACCGAGGCATCGAGGTTGGTGTACAGCACCTGGCTCAGGATCGCGCTGGTGGAGATGCCGATCATCACGAGGATGAACGCGACCATGCCGATGACGGCGGTCATCAACCGCGCCTGCAGCGTCCACGGTCGGCGCAGGCGCGCCCGCAGCGATTCGCGGGGCTCGGGCGGGACGGGGGGAGCGGGGCGCGGGGGGAGGCTCACTGCGGAGCTTTGATCATGTAGCCGACGCCGCGCACGGTGTGGATCAGCGGCTCGTGGCCCGCGTCGATCTTCTTCCGCAGGTACGAGATGTACAGCTCGACGACGCTCGAGCGCCCGCCGAAGTCGTAGTTCCACACGCGGTCGAGGATCTGCGCCTTCGACACCACGCGACGCTGGTTGCGCATGAGGAAGCGCAACAGCTCGAACTCGGTCGCGGTCAGCTCGATCTCGCGGTCGCCGCGCACGACCTCGTGGCTGTCCTCGTTCAGCGACAGGTCGCCCACGCGCAGGATCGGCTCCGAGTCGCGGGTGAGGGCGGTACCGGCACGACGCATCAGGCCGCGCAGGCGCGCCACGACCTCTTCGAGGCTGAAGGGCTTCGTCACGTAGTCGTCGCCGCCCGCGGTGAGGCCGGCCACGCGGTCGGCGACCGCGTCCTTCGCGGTGAGGAACAGCACCGGCACGTCGTTGCCCGAATGGCGCAGGCGCTGCAGCACGGCCATGCCGTCGAGGTCGGGCATCATGATGTCGAGCACCATGGCATCCGGTTCGAAATCCCGGGCGGCCGACAGGGCATCGAAGCCCGAGCCGGCGGTGCGCACGTCCCAGCCCTCCATGCGCAGCGCCATCGACAACAGGTCGGTGAGCATCTGCTCGTCATCGACGACGAGCACGCGCAGGGCGCTCCCGTCGGGGCGGGTGAAGGCGGGGGCGGCGGCGGTCGCGGTCATGGAACTCATTGTGCGCTCGTATCTATGAGCTTTCTATGGCGAGCGTTATGGGAATGCTGTGAGCTGCGTCGCGCCCGGCTGAGAACGAGCATCAGACCCACCCCGATCGCCGCGCCCAGGGTGTTCGCCGCGACGTCGCGCAGATCGGCCACCCGGGTGGGGAGGAACAGCAGCTGGCAGAGCTCGATCGCGCTCGACACCGCCGTCCCCAGCACGAGGCCGTGCCACCACCGCCCGCCCCAGGCGATCACCAGCACGCCGAGCGGCACGAACATCGCGACGTTCGAGGCCGACTCCACGACGTCGAACGTGATCCACGACGTCAGGGGCGACAGCTGCAGAGCCGCGAGGACCCGGGCCAGCAGGCCGCCGACCTCGGGGTCGTAGATCGACGGTCGCAGCGTCATCCACCACACCGCGACCGCGTAGACGCACGAAGCGGCGACGAGCCATGCCCGCCGCCGCTTCGTCACTGTCGGAATCCCGCGATCAGTGGGTGTCTTCGGCTTCGATCTCGGTGCGGTCGCCCGACCAGAGGGTGTGGAACGTGCCCTCCTTGTCGATGCGGCGGTAGGTGTGCGCACCGAAGAAGTCGCGCTGGCCCTGGATGAGGGCGGCGGGCAGACGCTCGGCGCGCAGGCCGTCGTAGTACGCCAGCGACGAGCTGAAGGCGGGGGCCGGGATGCCACTGGCAGCCGACAGCGACACGATGTGGCGCCACGCGTCCTGCGCGCGGCCGAGCGCCTCGACGAAGTACGGAGCGGTCAGCAGCACCGGCAGCTCGGCCTCGGCGTCGTACGCCTCGGCGATGCGGTTGAGGAACTGCGCGCGGATGATGCAGCCGCCGCGCCAGATCTTCGATACGGCACCCAGGTCGATGCTCCAGTCGTACTGGGCGGCACCGGCGCGGATCTCGTCGAAGCCCTGCGAGTAGGCGACGATCTTCGAGGCGTACAGCGCCAGGCGCACCTGCTCGATGAACGCGTCGGCGTCCTCTCCCGACAGCACCTCGGTGCCCGAGGGGCCGGGGAGCTCGCGCGAGACCGAGCGCTGCTCGGGGTGGCTCGACAGCGACCGCGCGAAGGTGGCCTCGGCGATGCCCGACACGGGCACGCCCAGGTCGAGGGCGGTCTGCACGGTCCACGCGCCGGTGCCCTTGGCGCCCGCCTGGTCGAGGATCACGTCGACGAGGGGCTTGCCCGTGTCGGCGTCGGTCTGGCGCAGCACCTCGGCGGTGATCTCGATGAGGTACGACTCGAGCTCGCCGCGATTCCACTCGGCGAACACGTCGGCGATCTCGGCCGGGCTCTTGCCCGTGGCGCGGCGGATGAGGTCGTAGGCCTCGGCGATGAGCTGCATGTCGGCGTACTCGATGCCGTTGTGCACCATCTTGACGAAGTGGCCGGCGCCGTCGTGGCCGACGTGCGTGACGCAGGGCTCGCCCTCGGCGACCGCGGCGATCGACTTCAGGATCGGGCCGAGCGTGGCCCAGGCCTCGTCGGAGCCGCCGGGCATGATCGAGGGGCCGCGGAGGGCACCCTCTTCGCCGCCCGAGACGCCCATGCCGACGAAGTTGATGCCGGTGTCGCGCACGGCCTTCTCGCGGCGGATGGTATCGGTGAACAGCGCGTTGCCGCCGTCGACGATGATGTCGCCGGGTTCGAAGACCTTGACGAGCTCGTCGATGACGAAGTCGGTGGGGCGGCCGGCCTTGACCATGATGATCGCGGTGCGCGGCTTCGACAGCGACGCGGCGAAGTCCTCGTATGAGAACGAGGCGACGAAGTTCGCTTCGGGGTGCTGCTCGAGCACGTGCTCGGTCTTGTCCTTGCTGCGGTTGAAGATCGCAACCGTGTTGCCCTCGCGGCTCGCGAGGTTGCGGGCGAGGTTCGAGCCCATGACCGCGAGGCCCACGACGCCGATGTTGGCGCGGCCGTCGCCCTCGCCCTGGGGGCGGGAGTCGGCCTCGGCGGTGGGACGATCCACCTCTTCGATGCCGGGTGCACCCTCGTGCACCTGTGCGGCCGTGTGCGGGGCCTGATCCTGGTCGCTCGAGGGTCCGGTCGGGGAGGGGGTCGACGTCATTCGTTGCTCCGTGTTCAGGTGCGAGGAAGGGGTGGGCGGGCTCACGCGGGCCGCCTCCGCCACTTTATCGGCTCGGCCCGCGTGTGTTTCAGGAGGGGGTATGGGTGAGCTGAAGCAGGTCGATGACCTCCTGCACCTGCTCGGCCGGGGTCAGGTCGAGGTCGACGCGGATCGCCTGCTCGTCGGCATCCGGCATCTCCAGCGTCTCGAACTGCGAGGTGAGCAGCGAGGGCGGCATGTAGTGGCCCTGGCGGCGCAGCAGGCGCTCGAGAACGAGCTTCGGGTCGCCCATCAGCAGCACGAAGGTGACGTCGTCGCGGCGCAGCACGTCGCGGTAGCTGTGCTTGAGGGCCGAGCACGTGATGATGCCCGGGCGACCGGCGGCGATCCGCCCGTCGATCCACGCGGCGACGCGGTCGAGCCAGGGCCAGCGGTCGTCGTCGGTGAGGGCGTGACCGGATGCCATCTTGGCGACGTTCTCGGCGGGATGCAGGTCGTCGCCCTCTTGGAAGTCCCAGCCGAGACGGCCGGCGAGCATGCCGGCGACGGTGGACTTGCCGGTGCCGGCGGGGCCCATGAAGACCAGGACGGGAACGGGAGCGGTCATGGAATCTCTCTTCGTCGAAAGCGGACGGGGCGGAATCAGATGGTGCGGCGCACTTCGGTGAGCACGGCGGCGACGTACAGGCGCGTGTGCTCCTCGGCGGCGTCGGCGTCGGCGCGTCCGATGGCCTCGGCCGTGGCGACGTGGTTGTCGAGGGCGTCGGGGTTCGGGACCCCCGGGGTGAGCCCGTGCATCGCTCGTCCCTCGATCGCGGCGGCGATGGGGGCGCGGGCGGCGGCCAGCATGAGGTTGCCGCTCGAGATGAGGATGAGGTCGTGGAAGGCGATGTCGGCCGCGAGGTACTCGGGGGAGTTGCCGAGGCCGGCCGCACCGAGGCGGGCGAGCTCGTCGGCCAGACGCAGGATCTCGCCGCGCTGGATGTCGGTGGCGCGCCGAGCGCTCAGGCGGGCGGCGACGGGTTCGACCGCCGCGCGGAGCTCGGTGGTGTTGACGATCAGCTGGTCGCGCCGGCGACCTGCGAGCTGCCACCCGATGAGGCGGGTGTCGAGGGCGCTCCAGTGCTCGGGCTCGCGCACGGTGAGTCCGACGCGGCGGCGCTGGGACAGGAGGCCCAGCGCTTCGAGGGAGCGGACGGCCTCGCGCACGACGGTGCGCGAAACGGCGTACTCGGCCTCGAGGGCGGCGAGGGTCAGGACGGTACCGGGCGGCAGATCGCCGTCGACGATGCGGATGCCGATCGCGTCGACCAGCGAGCCGTGCGTCGCTCGAGCCATTACCCCTCCTCGGGTCTTAGGTACGACCTTATCTTGGCAAAAATATGATCATTGTGTGAAGATGCCGTGACCGCCTCGGCGGACGCGGGGCTGACACAGCATGCCCGATGACGCGTCCGAAGGCTTGAATCAACGGAGATCTCTTGGACGACTGGACTCAAACACTCGGCACGGCGCCCCTGCTCGCCATCGCCGCGGGCGCCATCGCGCTCATCCTGGTGCTCATCATCTGGCTGAAGGTGCACGCCTTCCTCGCCCTCATCATCGTGTCGCTCGTGACGGCGTTCGTCGCCGGCATCCCCGTGTCGGCGATCGTGTCGACGCTCACCGGCGGTTTCGGCGGGACGCTGGGGACGGTCGCCCTGCTGGTCGCGCTCGGCGCGATGCTCGGGCGACTGATCGAACACTCCGGCGGCGCGCAATCGCTCGCCGAGACCTTCGTGCGGGTCTTCGGAGAGAAGCGCGCGCCCTTCGCCCTCGGCATCGTCTCGCTGATCCTCGGATTCCCGATGTTCTTCGACGCCGGGCTCGTCATGATGCTGCCGATCATCTTCGCCATCGCGCGCCGCGTCTCGGGCAACAACGTCCTGCTGTTCGGCCTGCCGGCCGCCGCCGCGTTCTCGGTGATGCACGTCTTCCTCCCGCCGCACCCGGGCCCCGTGACCGCGAGCGAGCTCTACGGCGCCAACCTCGGTCTGCTGCTGATCGTCGGCCTGATCATCGCCTTCCCGATCTGGTACCTCTCGGGTTACCTCTGGGGCAAGTTCATCGCGCGCCGGATCGTGCTCCCCGTGCCGCTGCTCTTCGGCGACGTCGACGCCGACCAGCCGAAGAACCCGCCCAAGCCGCTCACCGTCATCCTGGTGCTGCTGCTGCCCATGCTGCTGATATTCCTCAACACCGGTCTCACGACCCTCGGCGCGGCCGGTGCGGTCGACACCGACAACACCTTCGTGCAGGTGCTGATCCTGCTCGGCAACTCGCCGGTCGCTCTTCTGATCACGGTCCTCGTCGCCACGGTCGTCTTCGGCTTCCGCCGGGGCGAGAACGGAACCGCGCTCGAGAAGGTCGTCGACTCGGCCCTCGGCCCGGTCTGCTCGGTCATCCTCATCACGGGCGCCGGTGGCATGTTCGGCGCGGTCCTGCGCGCCTCGGGCATCGGCGACGCGCTCGCCGACAGCCTCGGCGACCTGGGTCTGCCGGTCATCGTCGCGGCCTACGTCATCGCCGTCATCCTGCGTCTGGCGCAGGGTTCGGCCACGGTCGCGCTCGTGACCGCCGCGGGTCTCGCCGCCCCCGCCGTCATGGCCGGCGACTTCTCGCCCCTGCAGGTCGTCGCGATCACGCTCGCGACCGCGGCCGGATCGGTGTTCGCCGGTCACGTCAACGACTCGGGCTTCTGGCTCGTCGGGCGCCTGATGGGCATGGATGTCAAGACCACCCTGAAGACCTGGACCGTGCAGCAGGCGATCGAGTCGGTTCTCGGCTTCGTCGCGGCCCTGGCCGTCTTCGGCATCGGGGCGCTGCTGTGACGGGCTCGAACGCCGACCTGTTCGACGTCTCCGATCGGCTCGCGCTCGTCACCGGCTCGTCGCGGGGCCTCGGCCGCGCGCTGGCCCTCACCCTCGCGCGCGGCGGCGCCCGCGTGATCGTGCACGGTCGGGACGCGGATGCCGTGGAGCGCACCCGCGCCGAGGCTGAGGAGCTGTCGGGTCGCCCCGCCCACGCCGTCGTGTTCGACGTCACGGATGCCGCGGCCGTCGAGGCCGCGATCGGGGGAGTCGTCGAGGCGGTCGGCGTGCCCGACATCCTCGTCAACAACGCCGGCGTCCAGCGCCGCGCGCCGATCCACGAGTTCGCGGTGTCGGACTGGGACGACATCGTCGCGGCCAACCTGTCGGGCGTCTTCTACGTCTCGCGTTTCGTCACCCCCGCGATGGTCGCGCGCGGCTCCGGCAAGGTCGTCAACGTCGCCTCGGTGCAGTCGCGCCTGGCGCGCCAGACGATCGCGCCGTACTCGGCCACCAAGGGCGGCGTCGCGCAGCTGACCGCCGGCATGGCGGCCGACCTCGCCCGCCACGGCATCCAGGTCAACGCCCTCAGCCCGGGGTACTTCGCGACCGAGATGAACCGCGACCTCGTCGACGACCCCGAGTTCACTCGTTGGCTGACCCAGCGCACGCCGGCCGCCCGCTGGGGCGACTTCGACGAGCTGCGCGGGGCGCTGCTCTTCCTGGCATCCGACGCCTCGAGCTTCGTGTCGGGGCAGAACATCTTCGTCGACGGCGGAATGACGGCGGTCGTCTGATCGTGGAGGAGCACACCATGAAATCGCTGCTGATCGAGTCGGCTCGCACCGCCGCCGTGCGCGAGGTCGCCGTCCCCGAGCCGGAGGAGGGCCAGGTCCGTCTGCGGGTCGCCTACGTCGGCATCTGTGGATCCGACCTGCACTACTTCTTCGACGGCGCCAACGGCGCGTTCGTGCTGCGCGAGCCGCTCGTGCCCGGGCACGAGCTCTCCGGCACGGTCGATCTCGACCCCTCAGGGGCGCTCGCTCCGGGAACGCCCGTGACCGTGCACCCCGCCCGGTTCGGCACGCCGCGCGAGGGCATCGAAGACGCTCCGCACCTGTGGCCCGGGGGCTCGTACCTCGGCAGTGCCTCCACCTGGCCGCACACCCAGGGCGCGGCATCCGAGTACCTGATCGTCGAGAGCGGCATGGTGCGCCCGCTGCCGACCGAGCTGCCGGTGCGTCGGGCCGTGCTCGCCGAGCCGCTCGCCGTCGCTCTGCACGCCCTCGGCAAGACGGGCCCGGTGGAGGGTCTCGAGGTGCTGGTCACCGGATCCGGGCCCATCGGCCTGATGTCCGTCGCCGCAGCCACCGCCGCCGGGGCGCGCGTCACCGCGACCGACGTGCTCGCGGGTCCTCTCGAACGCGCTCGGGCCCTCGGCGCCCAGGCGACGATCGACGTCTCGACCGAGGCCGTCGAGGCCGGTGCCTACGCGGTGGTCCTCGAATGCTCGGGCGTGCCCGTCTCGATCTCGACGGCCTTGAAGGCGGTGCGCGCGGGCGGCACGGTCGTGCAGGTCGGCATGCTGCCCGACGACGCGCGGCCCGTGAACCTCGCACCGTTCATCTCGAAGGAGGTGCGCTACTTCGGTGCCTTCCGCTTCCGCGACGAGATCGACGCGGCCGTGGAGCTGCTCGCGGCGAACCCGGCGATCGAGAGTGCGATCACGCACGAGTTCGCGGTGACGGATGCCGACGAGGCCTTCGCCGTCGCGCGCGACTCCGAGCGGTCGGGCAAGGTCGTCTTCGCCCTCTGACCGATACGACGAAGCGGAGCGGCCCTCGGGTCGCTCCGCTTCGTCGTTCTCGGGGCGGTTCCGGCGTCAGGAGCTGCGTTCGGCGGTGAACCGGCGCGTCACGGCGATGTCGCGGTCGCCCAGGTCGCGCTCGACGATCTCGTCGAAGGCGGCGCGCAGCGCGGGCAGCAGGGCGGGCCGCGTCGAGGTGGCCTCGGCGATGTCGGCGGCGAAGCGCAGGTCTTTCACCATGTACGAGGCGACGCCGCTGGGGGAGTCGTCGCCGGTGACGAGCTTCTCGCGTCGGCTCTGCAGCAGGTTCGACCCGGCGTACCCGCCGCCGAGCAGCTCCCAGAGGGCGGCGGGGTCGACGCCGGATCGCGCGGCCAGCTCGGTCGCCTCGCCCAGCGCGAGGATCGTCGCCGCCACCACCATCTGGTTGCAGGCCTTCGCCACCTCGCCCGCGCCGAGGGGCCCGAGCCGCACGGGGGTGCCGCACGGCGCGAGCAGGGCGGCCGCCCGATCGGTGTCGGCCTCGTCGCCGCCGAGCATGATCGACAGGGTCCCGGCCTTCGCGCCGTCTTCGCCGCCCGACACGGGGCAGTCCACGATCCGGATGCCGTCGGGCAGCCGATCGGCGAGCTCGCGGACGCCGACGGGCGACGACGTCGACCCGATCAGGAGCAGGAAGTCCCGTCCGCCGACGCCGGCGAGCAGCCCGTCGGGGCCGTCGAGGTGCTCTTCGAGCTGGGGGAGGTCGGGGAGCATCACCAGCACGGCATCCGTCACCTCCGCCAGCTCGCGGGCGGTGGGAGCCCAGACGGCTCCGGCTCCGGTGAGACCGGGTCTCTCGCGTCGCGCGTGAACGGTGAGGGATCCGCGGGCGGAGAGCAGGTGCGAGGCCATCGGCTCGCCCATGGCGCCGAGGCCCCACACGCCGAGTCGCACGTCATCGAGCGTTGTCATGAACCGATCCTACCGGCTGGACAACAGGTTGAACAGGGTTCAATATGGTGAACGAAGTTCGAGAGAGACCGTCGCGGGTCCACCCGCGGCGGCGAAGGGAATGACGACGATGTCGACACGGTCCAGTCTTCGCGCGGTGGTCGCGGTGCCCCTGAAAGAAGAGCACTGCCGGCTCATCGAACGCCTCGAGCCGCGTCTCGAGCTCGTGCGCGATCCTTCGCTCACGCACCCGATGCGCGGACCGGCCGACTGGTCGGGCGACCCGGACCACGAGCGTACCGCCGAACAGCAGCGGGCCTTCGACGAGATGGTCGATTCCGCGGAGGCGCTCTTCGGCATCCCCGACGTCGACCCCGCCGCCCTCGCCCGCACGGTCGCGGCGAACCCGCGTCTGCGCTGGGTGATGACGACCGCCGCCGGAGGCGGGGGACAGGTCAAGGCCGCCGATCTCGACCGCGAGGCCCTCGATCGCGTCACCTTCACCACCAGCGCGGGCGTGCACGGCGGCCCCCTCGCCGAGTTCGCGGTCTTCGGGGTGATGGCCGGGGCCAAGGGCCTGCCTCGCCTCGCGCGCGACCAGGCCGAGAAGCACTGGAGCGAACGCTGGGAGATGCGCCAGGTCGACGAGATGACCGTGCTCGTGGTCGGCCTCGGCGGAATCGGCGCCGAGTGCGCCCGACGCTTCCACGCCCTGGGTGCCGAGGTGTGGGGGACCACCCGCAGTGGAGCCCCCGTCGAGGGGGTCGACCGACTCGTTCCGCTCGACGACCTCGTCGCGGCCGTCGCCGAGGTGGATGCCATCGTCGTCACCCTTCCCGGCACGGACCAGACGCACCACCTCATCGGCGCCGACGTGCTCGCCGCGGTGAAGCCCGGCGTCATCCTCGCCAGCGTGGGGCGGGGCACCGTGATCGACGAAGAAGCCCTGCTCGCCGCCCTCGACGACGGCCGGGTGTCATTCGCCGCGCTCGACGTGTTCGAGGTGGAGCCCCTTCCCGAGGATTCGCCGCTGTGGCGGCATCCGTCGGTCCTGGTGAGCCCGCACACCGCCGCGCTCAGCAGTAAAGAAGAGGAGCGCATCGCCCGCCGCTTCGCGGAGAACGCCACGCGCCTGCTCGACGGCGAGCCGATGCGAGCGGTTGTCGATACGGTCGAGTTCTACTGAGGTGTCGCGACCTGTGACGCCGGCAAGATGAGGGGGCCGCGGTGAGCGACGACGACGTGAGTGAGATCGCGCGTGATCCGGCACCGGCCGTGGGGCGCAGCATCCGACTCCTGGGCCTGCTCGCCGAGGCGGGGCGCACCCTGACCCTCACCGAGCTCGCCGCGGGCATGGGCCTGGCGAAGTCGTCGACGGCGAACATCTGCCTCTCGCTCGAAGCGGCGCGCATGATCGAGCGCGTCCCCCTCGGCTACCGTCTCGGCATCCGCACCGCCGAACTCGGCGGCGCCTTCGCCGCGCAGTTCAATCAGGTGCGCGAGTTCTACGCCGTGTGCGAGTCGTCGCCGGTGCTCGCGGCCGAGCTCGTGCAGGTCGCGGTGCTCGATGACGCCGACGCCCTCTACCTCGCCCGCTACGAGGGTTCGCGATCGATCCGCATGGGCACGCCCCTCGGCTCGCGCCTCCCCGCGGCGCTCTCGGCGACGGGCCGGGCGCTGCTGATGACGCGCACCGACGACGACGTGCGGGCTCTCCTCACGCGCGGCCGCCCGCTGCCCAAGCTCACCGACCACAGCACCCTCGACGTCGATGCGGTGATCGCCAAGATCGCCGCCTCGCGCGAGCGCGGCTGGTCGGTCGACGAAGAGGAGTCGTTCCGCGGCATCGTGGGGGTCGCCGTCCCCCTCGAGGGATGGGCGCCCGGCGACCCGCAGCTGGCTCTGGGGGTGGGTCTTCCGGTGGCGGATGCCACGCCCGAGCGCATCGCGCGCGTCGGCGCCGCGCTGCGCGAGGCCGCCGCGGCGCTGACCAACCCGTTCAGCGCGTCCCGCGGTCGCTGACCCGACGCGGGCCGACCGCTCCGCTCGGCGCGGGCGCTGACCTGCGTCGCCGGCCAACCCGTCAGCCCGTCTCGCCTTCGTCGACCCGCCGCGCCGCCGATCTGCTCGATGCGCTCGGCCCCGCCGTACGCGCGGATTGGTCTCTGCGCTGCGCCTCCGGGGTTCGGGGCGGATTCCGTCGTTCGGGGCGGAGAATCTCCGCCCCGAACGACGAATCACGCCCCAAACCCGCGGGCCCGGGCACGGTGTCGTTCGGATTCTGTTCAACATATTGAACTCCGTCCACTCCGTTGGTACAGTCGGCCCAGTCGCAAGACCCCAGCCGATCGAAGGAGATGGCCGTGACCACTTCATCCACCACGACGACGCAGCCGACGGATGACCCCGAATACGCAGCGAACCTCCGCCGCGCCACGCTCGCCTCGAGCATCGGCAGCGCGCTCGAGTACTTCGACTTCGCGCTCTACGGCCTCTCGACGGCCCTGATCTTCAACGTCCTGTTCTTCTCGCAGGACGACCCCGCCCTCGCCACGGTCGCGGCCTTCGCGACCTACGGCGTGGGCTTCCTCGCCCGTCCCTTCGGCGGTCTGTTCTTCGGCGTCCTCGGCGACAAGCTCGGCCGCAAGTGGGTGCTGGTCATCACGATCCTGTTGATGGGCGGAGCGTCCACGGCGATCGGCCTGCTGCCGACGTACGAGGCGGTCGGCGTCCTCGCGCCGATCCTCCTCGTGATCATGCGTCTGCTGCAGGGCTTCGGCGCCGGCGCCGAGCAGGCCGGGGCCACGGTCCTGATGGCCGAGTACGCCCCGGTCAAGCGCCGCGGCTTCTTCTCGGCCCTGCCCTTCATCGGCATCCAGGCGGGAACCCTCCTGGCGGCGGTCGTCTTCAGCCTCATCTCGCTGCTGCCCGAAGACCAGCTGCTCAGCTGGGGCTGGCGCGTGCCGTTCCTGGCCTCGTTCGTGCTGATCCTGCTCGCGCTGTTCATCCGCATGCGCCTGCGTGAGACGCCGACCTTCATCGAGCTCGAGAAGCACGACCAGATCGCCGAGCGCCCGATCCGCGACATCTTCACGCGGGGTCTGCCGGGCATCATCGTCGGCATCGGCCTGCGCATGGCCGAGAACGGCGGGTCGTACATGTTCAACACGCTCGCGCTGACCTTCTTCGTCGCCTCGGTCGGCGGCCAGGCCGACCGCAGCCTGCTCACCTGGGGAGTCACCCTCGGCTCGCTCATCGGCGTCTTCTCGGTCCCGCTCTCGGGTGCCCTGTCCGACCGCATGGGGCGCCGCACGGTCTACCGCATGGGCGCGGTGTTCATGCTGGTCTTCACCTTCCCGGCCTGGTGGCTGATCTCGCTCGGCAGCTACCCGATCACCATCGCGGTCATCGCGATCGGCATCGGCGTCGCCGTCAACTCGATGCTCGGACCCCAGTGCGCGATGCTCCCCGAGCTCTTCGGCAACCGTCACCGCTACCTCGGTGTCGCGATGGCCCGTGAGATCTCCGCGGTGCTCGCCGGTGGCCTCGCCGGAGTTCTGGGCGCGTACATCATCGCCGTGAGCGGGGCGAACTGGCTGCTGCTGGCGATCTACATGGGCACCCTGGCTCTCATCACCACCGCATCGACCTTCCTCGTGCCCGAGACGCTGCGCCGCGACCTCACGCGCACCGACGATGCGATCAAGGTCTCGCGCGAAGAAGCCGGCGAGGGCGTGGATGCCACGACCGTGACCGTCCGGACGATCCGGTGACGCGCGACGAGCGGGGGAGCGTCGGCAGCCTGGTGGGGGCGCCGGCGCTCCCCGCGGAATCCTCGACGTGGGTCCGCGCTGAGGCCTCCGAGGCGGTGCGCTGATGCGGATCGCCCGGTTGATGACGGCGAACGGTCCGCGCACGGTCCGCGTCGAGGGCACGACCTTCGTCCCGATCGGTGACCCCTTCGCCGCGTTCGAGGCGGGTGTCATCCCCGCCGACGAGGGTGACGCGATCACGGGGGTCCTCTTGGCCCCGTGCGTGCCCACGGTCGTCGTCGGCATCGCGCAGAACGGACCGGACCACGCCTCTCCCGTGCAGGCGTGGCTGAAGAGTCCGCGCACGGTCACGGCATCCGGAGCCCCCGTCCGACTGCGCCGGGACGCCGGCGTGACGGTGGCCGAGGCGGAGGTGGCGGTGGTGATCGGTCGCGACACGACGGGTCTCACCGTCGAGACGGCGCACGAGTACGTCCTCGGCATCACCGCGGTGAACGATCTGTCGAGCCCCGATCGCGCCGCGTTCGATCCCCGCAACTTCGAGTCGAAGTCCGGGCAGGGGTACACCCCGCTCGGGCCCCTGATCGACGCCGCGCTCTCGATCGACGACGATCTGCCGATGCGGCTGTCGGCCGACGGCGAGGTGCGTGCCGAGACGTCGTCGAACCGCCTGCCGATGTCGCTGCGCGAGTGCCTCGCCTACGTCGCGGGCTGGACCACGCTGGGGTCGGGCGACGTCGTGATGATGGGGGCGCCGTTCTCGCAGGCGCCGGTCCGTCCGGGGGAGACGGTGGAGGTCGTCGTCGCGGGCCTGCGGCTCACGACGCCGACGTCGTAGGGCGGCGGTGCGTCAGTGCTTCTTGTAGGACGCGTTGCGGCCGAGCGAGAAGAGGGCCCCGATCGCGCCGATGCCGCCGATGGTCGCGATGCCGCCGATGACCCAGAGCACGACGTGAGAGAAGAAGCCGCTGTCCATGATGATCCTCCGGGTCGGTGTGGCTCTTCGATCCTACCGGCGGTCGGGGACTGCTCCGGACTCCTGCCGCCTCGTGCCTCCTCGGCCGGGTCGTGAGCGGCGCGTCGCACTGGTAGACTTCCCGGGAACTTCGGCGAGGGATGCATCCTCGGGCGCCCACGGGTGCACAGGGCATCCGTGATCGACGCAGTGAAGCAGGCTCCCGGCTTTCCTCACGCGCTCGCGTTCGAGTCGAATCCAGACCACACAGGTGCGGACCATGTCCGCTCACAAGCTGCGGGACACGAGCCCGCGAGGAGAACATCATGTCGGAAGACAACAAGGTCGTCGCGGAACTCCGCGAGAACTTCGGCAAGGGCTTCGCCCGTCGCCTCCGCGCCGCGGGCAAGATCCCGGCCGTCATCTACGGTCACGGCACCGAGCCCCAGCACGTCGCGCTGCCCGGCCACCAGGTCGCGCTGCTCATCCGTCGCGCCAACGCGCTGATCGACCTCGACATCGCCGGCAAGGGCCAGCTCGTCCTCGTCAAGGACGTCCAGAAGGACCCCGTGCGTCAGATCATCGAGCACATGGACCTCATCGTCGTGAAGAAGGGTGAGAAGGTCCAGGTCGACGTTCCCGTCGTGCTCGTCGGCGAGCCCTTCCCCGGCACGGTCGCCATGCTCGACGCCACCTCGGTGTCGCTCGAGGTCGAGGCCACCCACATCCCCCAGAACGTCGAGGTCGACGTCGAGGGCGCCGAGGACGGCACGCAGATCACCGCGGCCGACCTGACCCTCCCGAAGGGCGCGGCGCTCGTCACCGAGCCCGAGACCCTCATCGTGGGCGTCTCGGTGCCGCTCGACACGCTGGCCGCCGACGAGGAGATCGCCGAGGCCGATGCCGAGGTCGCCGAGGAGCAGTCCGAAGAGGCCGAAGCCGCCGAAGAGGGCGACGACAAGTAATTCCCGCGCGGGCCGCTTCGGCGGTCCGTCGACGACGAGGGGGCGCGTTTTCGCGCCCCCTCGTTGCTGTTCACGGGGTCCGCGCGCGGATCCGGAAGGATGGATGCCATGGCGGACACCTGGCTCATCATCGGTCTCGGCAATCCCGGCCCACGGTACGAGGCCACGCGTCACAACATCGGACAGATGGTGATCGACGAGTTGGCCGCGCGGCGCCGCGAGGCCTTCCGCGCGCACAAGGCGAACGCGCGGGTCGTCGAGACGTGGCTGCGGCCCGGGGCGGCGAAGCTCGTGCTGGCCAAGCCCAACAGCTTCATGAACGTCTCGGGTGGTCCGGCATCGGGTCTCGCCCGGTTCTACGGCACCGAGCCCGATCACGTCGTCGTGGTGCACGACGAGCTCGACATCCCCTACGACACCATCAAGCTCAAGACCGGTGGCGGCCACGGCGGGCACAACGGCGTCCGCGATGTCGCGAAGGCCCTCGGAACCCCCGACTTCCCCCGCGTGCGCGTCGGCATCGGGCGACCGGTCGGCCGGCAGGATCCCGCCGACTGGGTGCTCGACCCCTTCAGTTCCGCCGAGCGCACCACCCTCCCGATCCTCGTGTCGGATGCCGCCGACGCGGTCGAGCTCCTCGTCGACGAGGGTCTCGTCGCCGCCCAGCAGCGCTTCCACGCTCCGCGCGCTTGATCTGCACACACGGAAACGGCCCCGGTTCGAGGAGAACCGGGGCCGTTTCCGTGTGTGCGGGTCGCGTCAGGCCGAGCCGAGACCGATTCCCGCGCCGATGGCGAGGGCGACCGAGACGACGATCCCACCGAGCACGGCGAGGATGATCGCCGCGATGCCGTAGCCGCGACCGCGGCGCTTGATGGCGGCGACGATGCCCTGGATGAAGCCCCAGAGTCCGAAGATGGCGTAGACCGCGAAGGCGACGACGGTCAGGACGCCGACGAGGATCGCCGACTGCTCGACACCCGGGGGAAGGGTGTTCGGGTCGATCTGCCCGGTCGTGTCGCCGTTCTGCTGCGCGTACTGCGCGACACCGGCGCTCTGCAGCCCGGCGATGAACGCGATGATCGAGCCGCCGACGACCGCGACGAGCGAGGCGACGAAGGCGATCAGGCCGAGGCGGTTCGACAGCACGGGCCGGTTGTCGGCGGGCGGAACATAGGCCGGAGCCGCCGGCGCGTCGTGCGCGGCGGGCGCCGCGGGTGCGGCATAGCCGTCGTTGCGCGGGGCGGGCGCGTCGTACGGCCCCGGGGGCGGAGGTGTGGTGCTCACGAGATGCTCCTCTGGTCGTCGGCGGTCGCAGGTGCGGCCCGATCCGGCGAGTCTAGGGAGGCGCGCCCCGCCTGCGCGGAGGGGTGGACGCGCGGGGCCCCGTCACGGTAGCGGGTGAATCGGCGGGTTTAAAAGGTCCCGGATGCCGTTCCCCCGGCGGCCTCGCGCGTCCGGTCTCCGGCGGCGGCAGCTGACCTCAGACGGGGATGCCGCCCGTACCGGCGGCGGCGAGGCCCGCGCCGAGCGCGAGCGCGGCGAGCCCGCCGAAGACGATCGGGCCCAGCACGGCGATCACGATGGCCGCGATGCCGGCGCCCGTGGCCGCGCGCTTCACGACCGCGGTGATGCCGAGGGCGAGGGCGACGATCCCGATGACCGTGCCCGACCAGAACGCGACCTCGCCCAGCAGCACGAGATCGCGCACGGGCGACAGGACGCGCCAGTCGAACGAGCCGGCCGGCATCTCGAAGAACGCCGGCCCCGATCCGCGGGCCACGCGGAACGCCGCGAACCCTCCGACGGCGGGCGCCAGCACCGTCGCGACGATCGACAGCAGCAGGGCCCACGTCCCGAGGGGGCGTCCGCGGCGGCGGGCGGGCGGGGGAGTGAGCATCGTGCCGACCGGGGGCGCGACGTGCGGCGCGGCGAACGCCGGGCCGCCCGGGGAGCTCGGCGTGGTCATGCCGCCAGCCTACGAGACGTCTCGCGCCGGCGATCGACGTTCCGTCGTGCGGATGCCGGAGTCGACACGCCGCTCGCCGGGGCCTCGGGGCGGCGCGCCGCCGTCCGCGTCCGCACGACGGCTGCAGACGCACCGGCCGTTCGTCCAGCCCGTCCCGATGTCGGAGGCCCCGCGTAGACTTTCCCGGGTGACAGTTCCCGGGATCG
This sequence comes from Microbacterium algihabitans, assembly GCF_032464975.1. Taxonomy (NCBI): domain Bacteria; kingdom Bacillati; phylum Actinomycetota; class Actinomycetes; order Micrococcales; family Microbacteriaceae; genus Microbacterium; species Microbacterium algihabitans. Next base: position 4,042 of record NZ_JAWDIU010000006.1, on the reverse strand, counting down.
TTCGCGCCCTCGAGCAGGCTGAGTCGTATCGTGAGGCCGCTTCCGCGGCATCCGCCGACCTGTCTCTCTCCCTCGTCGATGGCCTCGACGCCCCCGTCATCGCGGGGCTCATCGAGCGGCGTCGCGCCTCGGGCGACCCCGGCGCCGTGCTCGTCATCGCACCGACCGGGCGTCGCGCGGAGTCCCTCGGGCCGGCCCTGGATGCCGTGCTGCCCGGGGCTCAGGTGCTGCACTTCCCCGCGTGGGAGACCCTGCCGCACGAGCGCTTGAGCCCGAGCCCCGAGACCGTCGGCCGCCGTCTCGACGTCCTCCGGCGCATCGCCGCGTGGGATGGTGAGGCCCCGCTCGTCATCACCGCCTCGGTGCGCAGCGCCCTGCAGCCGCTCGCCCCCGGCCTCGGCAAGGTCGAGCCGGTCGAACTCGTCGTCGGAGGCCGCGGCCACGAGCTCGAAACCGTCACGACCCGGCTCGTCGAGCTGGCCTACCACCGCGTCGACATGGTCTCGCGTCGCGGCGAGTTCGCGGTCCGCGGCGGCATCCTCGATGTCTTCCCGCCCGTGGCCGACCACCCGTACCGCGTGGAGTTCTTCGGTGACGAGGTCGATCAGATCCGCGCCTTCTCGGTCGCCGACCAACGATCGCTCCCGGGCGAGGTCACGGGCGTCTCGCTCAACCCCAGTCGCGAACTGCTGCTCACCGCAGAGGTGCGCGCTCGCGCCGCCGAACTGCGCGACGGCTACCCGGGCCTGCGACAGCTGCTCGAGAAGATGGCCGAGGGCATCCCCGCCGAGGGCATGGAATCCCTCATCCCCGTGCTCGTCGACGATCTCGTGACCCTCGTCGACTACCTTCCGGGCGGCAGCGCCGTCGCCCTCGTCGACCCCGAGCGCTCGACCGCGCGCGCGACCACGCTCGGCGACACCAACCGCGAGTTCCTCGAGGCCGCGTGGTCCGCCGCCACCGCCGGGGCCGACACCCCGGTCGACCTCGACTCGGGCGACTTCGTCACGCTCGACGACCTGCACGAGATCGCGAGCGGCCGCGGCGGCGCGTGGTGGCAGCTGAGCGCCTTCGATTCGGGGGCGGCGGATGCCGAAGACGAGGGCCTGGTCGTGGGCGACGCGTCCGCGCACCGCATCAAGGGCGACCCCGTGCCCTCGTTCCAGGGCAACGTCGAGGGGGCCACCGCCCACGTCGACGCTCTGCTGCACGACGGCTGGTCGGTCGTGGTCACGGCATCCGGACCCGGCATGGTCGATCGCGCGCGCGACGTGCTCTCCGAGCGCGGGATCGCCGCCCGGCGGGTCGACGATCTGCGCCTGCCGCCCGAGCCCGGCGTCGCGCACGTGGTGTGCGCTCCGCTCGAGCGCGGGTTCCAGTTGACCGAGGCGAAGTTCGCCGTCATCAGCGAGACCGAGTTCTACGGCCGCTCGGTGAGCGGCGACAACCGGGGCGTCAAGAAGCTGGCGTCGCGCCGCCGCAACGTCGTGGACCCCCTGCAGCTCAAGCCGGGTGACGTGGTGGTGCACGCCACCCACGGCATCGGCAAGTTCCTCGAGCTCACCCAGCGCGAGGTCTCGAGCGGCGGTCGCAACGCGGTCAAGACGACCAAGGAGTACCTGGTCCTCGAGTACGCGCCCGCCAAGCGCGGGTACCCGGGCGACAAGCTGTTCGTGCCCACCGACCAGCTCGACCTGCTGTCGAAGTACGTCGGCGGTGAAGCGCCGACCCTGTCCAAGATGGGCGGCAGCGACTGGGCTGCGGCGAAGGGCCGCGCGCGCAAGGCGGTGCGCGACATCGCCGTCGAGCTCGTGAAGCTTTACTCGGCACGCATGGCGTCGAAGGGCTACGCCTTCGGACCCGACACCCCCTGGCAGCGCGAGCTCGAAGAAGCCTTCCCCTTCGCCGAGACGCAGGATCAGCTGCAGACGATCGACGAGATCAAGGCCGACATGGAGAAGCCGATCCCGATGGATCGACTGCTGTCGGGCGACGTCGGGTTCGGCAAGACCGAGGTCGCGGTGCGTGCCGCCTTCAAGGCGATCCAGGACGGCAAGCAGGTCGCGATGCTCGTGCCCACGACCCTGCTGGTCAAGCAGCACCTCGAGACGTTCGCCGAACGCTTCGCCGGTTTCCCCGTCACCGTCCGGCCCCTGTCGCGCTTCCAGACCGACAAGGAGGCGAAGGCGACCCTCGCGGGCCTCACCGACGGCACCGTCGACATGGTCATCGGAACGCATCGCATCCTGACCGAGAAGGTGATCTTCAAAGACCTCGGGTTGATGATCATCGACGAGGAGCAGCGGTTCGGCGTCGAGCACAAAGACCAGCTGAAGAAGCTCAAGACCAACGTCGACATCCTCGCCATGAGTGCGACGCCCATCCCGCGCACGCTCGAGATGGCGGTGACCGGCATCCGCGAGATGTCCACCCTCGCGACGCCACCCGAAGACAGGCACCCGATCCTGTCGTACGTCGGACCGCGCAACGATAAGCAGATCGCTGCGGCGATCCGTCGAGAGCTGCTGCGCGAAGGCCAGATCTTCTACGTGCACAACCGGGTGTCGTCGATCCAGCGGGTGGCGGCGCACCTCGCCGAGCTCGTGCCCGAAGCGCGCATCGTCGTCGCGCACGGGCAGATGGGGGAGCACGCGCTCGAGCAGGTCGTCGACGACTTCTGGGAGCGCCGCGCCGACGTGCTGGTGTCGACCACGATCATCGAGACGGGTCTCGACATCTCGAACGCGAACACGATCATCATCGACAGGGCCGACAAGTACGGCCTGTCGCAGCTGCACCAATTGCGTGGTCGCGTCGGACGCGGACGCGACCGCGCGTACGCGTACTTCCTGTACGACGAGATGAAGCCGTTGTCCGAGACCGCGGCCGACCGCCTCGAGACCATCGCCGTCAACAACGACCTCGGTTCCGGAATGCAGGTGGCGTTGAAAGACCTCGAGCTGCGAGGCGCCGGCAACCTGCTCGGTGCCGAACAGGCCGGGCACATCGCCGGCGTGGGTTTCGACCTCTACCTGCGCATGATCGGCGAGGCCGTGTCGACCTTCCGTGGCGAAGACGTCGACGGTCCGACCGAGCTGCGACTTGAGCTCCCGGTCGATGCGCGTCTGCCCGAGTTCTACATCGACAGCGAGCGCCTGCGCCTCGAGGCGTACCAGAAGCTCTCGGCCGCGGCGTCCGCCGGCGCGAAGGACGACGCGATCGACCTCGTGGTGGAAGAGCTCCGCGACCGGTACGGCGAGCCGCCGGCAGAGGTCGAAGGCTTGGTCGCCGTGGCGCGGCTCCGCCGCCGCGCCGCGCAGGCGGGCCTGGCCGACGTCGTCGCGATGGGGTCGAACCTCCGCGTGGCCCCGGCGAACCTCGCCGACTCGATGCGCGTGCGTCTGCAGCGGCTCTACCCGAAGGCCAAGCTGGTCGCCGGGGGAGACGCGATGGTGGTTCCCTTGCCGCAGGACGCCGATGACGCGAACCTCATCGCGTGGGTGCGTCAGCTGCTCGATGCCCTGTGGCCCCTCCCGGTCGAGAAGTCCGCGGAGGCGGCGAACGCCTGACCTCCGGCACGGCTGTTGGAGCCCCCTCCTGCCCGAGGCCCGATCGACGACGCGTCGCTCGGGCCTTCGTGCGATTCTCCGCGTCTTTCCGGGAGCAGGTCGCCGCGACACGCCCGGGAAGCGCCTGGATTCGACGGGTCGGCGGCTCCCGCGTAACTTATTACTTGTTCGCCCCACAGGGGAGAGCGGAGCGGCCGAAAGGCCCCGCAGCCCCTCAAGTAGCGAACCACTCCGAAACCCCAACACATGGTGTAAGGTTTTGGATCGGTCACCCGGCCGGTTTTCACGACGTTGATCTCGTTCAGAGGTCCCACGGTGAGAGCTCACAGTGTCGGGTGGTCTTGGAGAAATGAACTGCCTCACGGGTAGGTCGGAAGACTGTTTCCTGTGGGTGCGTCCGTTCCTTGAGAACTCAACAGCGTGCACTTGTCAAATGCCAATTTATTCCTCGTCGGTCCGTGTATTCGGATTGC
>NZ_JAWDIU010000005.1:0-306490 GCF_032464975.1 Microbacterium algihabitans | reverse complement strand
CGCCGCGCCCACCGGAGCCCCCGCCGCCGGCACGGCCCCGGCCGCCCCGACCGCCCCCGCCGACGGGTCCGGCCCGGGCGAGTGCGGCCCCGGCGGCCCCGCGGGTCCCGGCCACGGCCCCGGTGCCCCCGGCGCCGAGAAGCCGACCCCGCCGGCCTACGGCACTGCTCCGACCCCGCCCGCCGACGGCGAGAAGCCCACGCCTCCCGCCCCGCCGGCAGACGGCTCGGCTCCCACCCCGCCCGCGGACGGCTCGGCACCCACGCCTCCGGCCGACGGCACCGCCCCCGCCCAGCCCGGCAGCTGAGCGCCACCGCGCTGGCCGACGCGCCGCACCTTCATGTGCAGCGCGCGGTCAGCGCGGTGCGGCACGATCGGAGGGTGGCGAACACTCGTACGCGGCCGAGCCGACCTCGTCGTCCGCCCGTCCGGCGGCGTCGCCCCACCGCTCGTGCCCGGCAGCTCCGTCGCCGTCGCATCGCCTTCGGCATCGTCGCGGCCGCTCTGGTCTCTCTCGTCGTGCTGGCCATCATTCCGCTGGTCTCCCTCACCAGCGCGTGGACGACGGCGTGGAACACCGAGCAGCGTCGTCAGGCAATCGACTTGTCGAGCTTCGACCCGGGCAATCTGATCAGCGACGAGGCGTTCTACAACGGCGACGCGATGTCGGCCGACGAGATCCAGAGCTTCCTCGACGACCAGGTGGGGGAGTGCGGCAACGATTCGTGCCTGTCGGTGTTGCGCACGGATCTCCCCGCTCGAGGTCCGGTCGTGTCGGATGCCACGGGCCAGACCGTCTGCGAAGGCTACGACGGCGGCTCGCTCACGGCGGCCGAGATCATCGACCGCATCCAGCGCGCGTGCGGGATCTCGGCGAAGGTGATCCTCGTCACGTTGCAGAAGGAGCAGAGTCTCGTTGCCGGACGCGTTGCGCGCTCACCTTCGGCCGAGCAGCTCGGCGCGGCCATGGGCGCCCGCTGCCCCGACGACGCGGCGTGCGACCCGGGCATCGCGGGCTTCGCCCAGCAGGTCGCGCAAGGCACCACCGACCTCAAGTCGTACAGCGCCTCGGAGTTCATGCGTCAGCCCGGCACCCATTACCTCGCGTATTCGCCCGATCCGGCGTGCGGGGGCTCCGACGTCGCGATCGCCAACGAGGCCACGGCGGCGCTGTACAACTACACGCCCTACCAGCCGAATCCCGCGGCCCTCGCGGCACGCTGGGGCACCGGAGACGAGTGCTCGTCGTACGGCAACCGCAACTTCGCGCTGTACTGGGCGCTCTGGTTCGGCTGAGCACCCAGGTCCCTGAGCCTGTCGAAGGGACCGGGAGCCGCGCGGGGCCTCCCCACGCCGAACCCAGGTCCCTGAGCCTGTCGAAGGGACCGGAAGCCGCGCGGGGCCTCCCCACGCCGAACCCAGGTCCCTGAGCCTGTCGAAGGGACCGGATGCCGCGCGATCCCTCCCCGCGCCGAACCCAGGTCCCTGAGCCTGTCGAAGGGACCGGATGCCGCGCGGTCCCTCCCCGCGCCGAACCCAGGTCCCCGAGCCCGTCGAACGTCCCGAACCCCCGCGCCCGACGCACATCGGAATCACAGTGTTGTGATTTCGTTATGAGCGGGCGATAATGGCCGGGACAACCGAACAATCGCCACACTCCATCACAGGTCGTAGGGGAAGACGTACCTGACGGAGGAGAGACCATGGCGATCACGTCTTCGCGCGGAGTGATCCTGATCCACTCCGCGCCCCGCGCGTTGTGCCCCCACCTCGAGTGGGCGGTAGGACGCGCCCTCGGCCGTGCCGTCAACTTCGACTGGGCCGAACAGCCCGTGCTGACGGGCAGCCGCCGCGCGGAGTTCTACTGGGAGGGCCCGGTGGGCTCCGGTGCGGCTCTCGCCAGCGCCATCCGCGGCTGGGAGCACCTGCGGTTCGAGGTGAGTGAAGATCCCACGCCCCGCAGCGACGGTGGCCGCTGGATGCACACGCCGGGTCTCGGCATCCACTTCGCTCAGACCGACGCGGCCGGCAACGTCGTCATCGGCGAAGACCGGGTGCGCTACGCCATGGAGGTCGCCGCGGGCGATGCGTTCGAGCTGCAGCGCGAGCTCGACGTCGCGCTCGGCTCGGCCTGGGACGAAGAACTCGAACCTTTCCGGCACGCCGGTGACGACCAGCAGATCGTCTGGCTCCACAAAGTGGGCTGAACGCGTCTGCCTCATGCGTCGGACGGGGGAGGCGCCACTACCGGAGGCCGGTGTTCACACCCGGCACCGGGACCGCGTATCCCTCGCCTGACATGCAGAACGCCCCCTGGCATCCCGATCGCAGTCGGGGGGATGCCAGGGGGCGTTCTTACGCGGTCAGACCGAGGCGATCGCGACGACGGCGTTGTGACCGCCGAAGCCGAACGAGTTGCTGATGGCCAGCTGGTCGCCGGCACCGAGCTCCACGGGCGAGCCCGAGAGCGCGAAGGGAACGTCCGGGTCCTGCTCGGTCAGGTTGATGGTGGGGGGCGCGACGCGGTTCTGCAGGGCGAGCACCGTGAAGATGGCCTCGAGAGCGCCCGTGCCACCCAGCAGGTGGCCGGTCGACGCCTTGGTCGCCGAGACGGGGATCTCGTCGACGCGGTCGCCGAACACCGCGCGCAGGGCCTTGTACTCGTTCGGGTCACCGACGGGGGTCGAGGTGGCGTGGGCGTTGATGTGGGTGACGTCGTCGACCGACGCGCCCGCCATCTCGAGCGCCAGGTGGACGGCGCGCGCGGCGCCGTGCCCCTCGGGGTCGTTCGCGGTGATGTGGTACGAGTCGGCGGTGACGCCACCGCCCACGATCGAGGCGTAGATCTTGGCACCGCGGGCCTTGGCGTGCTCCTCGGTCTCGAGGATCAGCACGCCCGCGCCTTCGCCCATGACGAAGCCGTCACGGTCGACGCTGGCGGGCCGCGACGCGGTCTCGGGCGAGTCGTTGCGCTTCGACAGGGCCTGCATCGAGGCGAACGACGCGATGGTGATCGGGTGGATGGCCGATTCGGTACCGCCGGCGATGACCACGTCGGCGAGGCCGTCGCGGATGTGCTGCACGGCGTTGACGATCGACTCGGTGCTCGAGGCGCACGCCGACGCCACGGTGCGCGCGAAGGCGCGGGCGTTGAAGTGCAGCGAGAGGTTTCCGGCCGCCGCATTCGGCATGAGCATGGGCACCGTCATCGGCATCACGCGACGCGGGCCCTTCTCGCGCAGAGTGTCCCACGCGTCGAGCAGCGTCCAGACGCCGCCGATACCGGTGGCGAAGTCGACGCCGAGGCGGTCGGGGTCGATGTCGGGGGAGCCGGCGTCTTCCCAGGCTTCTTTGGCCGCGACCATGGCGAGCTGCGACGAGGGATCGAGCCGCTTGGCGACGGGTCGCTCGAGCACGGTCTCAGGACGCACGAGCGCCTCGGCGGCGAAGGTGACGGGCAGGTTGTACTGCTCGACCCACTCGTGCTCGAGGGAACGGGCGCCGGAGGTTCCGGCGAGCAGGGCGGACCAGCTCTCGGGTGCCGTTCCGCCGATGGGCGAGGTGGCTCCGATGCCGGTGACGACGATGCGGGGTGTGCTCATGAGCGAAGAATCCTTGGTGCGGCCGACAGGTCGTGACCGGTGGGGGCCGGAGCCCCCACCGGGAGGTGTCAGGACTGGTTCGACGTGATGAAGGTCACGGCGTCGCCGACGGTCTTGAGGTTCTTGACCTCGTCGTCGGGAATGGTGACGCCGAACTTCTCCTCGGCGTTGACGACGATCGTCATCATCGAGATGGAGTCGATGTCGAGGTCGTCGGTGAACGACTTCTCGAGGGCGACCTCGTCGGCCGAGATGCCGGTCTCGTCGGTGATGAGCTCGGCAAGGCCCGCGAGAACCTCGTCGTTGGTGAATGCCATGATGTCTCCTGTTTCTTGGGGGCGGGCCTGTCAGGCCCCGATCAGTCTAGGGTTCGACGCCGACGCGTCAGGGGAGGACGACGACCTGCGCGCCGAACACGAGTCCGGCGCCGAAGCCGATCTGCAGCGCGAGGCCGCCGCTGAGCTCGGGGTGCTCCTCGAGCAAGCGGTGGGTGGCGAGCGGGATGGATGCCGCCGAGGTGTTGCCCGTGGTCTCGATGTCGCGACCGATCACGACGGTTTCGGGCAGGCCCAGCTGCTTGGCGAACTCGTCGATGATGCGCATGTTCGCCTGGTGCGGCACGAAGGCGGCGAGGTCGCCGGGTTCGATGCCGGCGGCCTCGATCGCCTGACGCGCGACCTTGACCATCTCCCAGACGGCCCAGCGGAAGACCGTGGGGCCCTCCTGGCGCAGGGTCGGCCACGGGGCGAGGCCGTCGCGGAAGTCGGTGAGCGTGGCGTTCATGCCCACGGCATCCGCCTTCGATCCGTCGGAGCCCCAGATGGTGGGACCGATGCCGGGCGTCTCGCTCGGACCGACCACGACCGCACCCGCGCCGTCGCCGAGGAGGAACGAGATGCTGCGGTCGGTGGGGTCGACGACGTCGCTGAGCTTTTCGGCGCCGACGACCACGACGTGCTTCGCCAGGCCGGCCCGCACGAGGGCGTCGGCCTGGCCCACGCCGTAGGCGAAGCCCGCGCACGCGGCGTTGAGGTCGTAGGCCGCGGCCGGGTTCGCCCCGATGCGGTCGGCGACGATCGCCGAGGCCGACGGCGTCTGCTTGGGGTTGCTGATGGTCGCCACGATCACGGCGTCGATGTCCTCGGGCGCGACGCCCGACTTCTCGACGGCTTCGCGCGCGGCCTCGGTCGCGAGGTCAATGGCATCCGTGTCTTTGTTCGCGCGCACGCGCGTGACGATGCCGGTGCGCTGGCGGATCCACTCGTCGCTGGAGTCGATGGGCCCCACGAGGTCGTCGTTGGGCACGAAGTTCTCTCCGCGCGCGGCGCCGTAGGCATAGATGCGCGTGTGGGCGGCTCCCTGCAGCTGACGGAGGGTGGGGGTGCTCATGCCTGGTCTTCTTTCAGGAGTGAGACGGCCGCGTCGAGGTCGTCGGGGGACTTGACTGCCACGGTGGGGGTGCCGCGCAGTGCTCGCTTCGCGAGGCCCGTGAGGGCGCCGGCGGGCGAGAGTTCGATGATGCCGGTCACGCCCTGCTCGGCGAACGAGGCCATGCAGCGGTCCCAGCGCACCGGAGACGAGACCTGGGCGACCACGAGGTCGAGCGCGCGACGGCCCTCGCTCACGACGGAGCCGTCGGAGTTGGTCCACAGCGTCGTTGCGGGGTCGGACACCTGCACGTCGGCGGCGGCGGCGCGCAGCGTCTCGACGGCGGGCTCCATGAAGCGGGTGTGGAAGGCGCCAGCGACCTGCAGGGGGATCACACGGGTTCCGCGCGGCGCCTCGGCAGCGAGCTCGGCGAGGGCGGGCAACTCGCCCGCGGCCACGATCTGTCCGCCGCCGTTGTAGTTGGCGGGGGTGAGTCCGAGCGCGTCGAGGCGCTCGAGTACGGCGGTCTCGTCTCCGCCGACCACCGCGCTCATGCCGGTCTCGACGGTGGCGGCGGCCTCGGCCATCGCGCGTCCGCGGAGTCCGACCAGGCGCAGCGCATCCTCGTCGGAGAGCACTCCGGATGCCGCCAGCGCGGCGATCTCGCCGACCGAGTGCCCCGCGACGCCGGCGACGGCCGCCGTGGAGCGGTCGTTCAGCGCAGACCACGACAGCAGGCTCGCGGCGACGATCAGCGGCTGGGCGACGGCAGTGTCGCGGATCTGATCGGCATCCCACTCGGTACCGGCGGCGACGAGGTCGACGCCCGCCTGCTCCGAGAAGGCCTCGAGGCGCTCGCGCGCTCCGTCGAGTTCGAGCCACGGGGTCAGGAAGCCGGGGGTCTGCGAGCCCTGTCCCGGGAAGACGGCGATGATCACGTTTCCATCCTGCCAACGATCGGGTCCGCGCTTATGGAGATATCGACACAGATATGCGGCGTGTCTTTGTGCGCGCCGTGCATCAGCGGGCGCATTCCGCGTTCAGTGTCCAGGACATGCCGGGCGTCGCCGACCGGAAACGGCGTGTCGTGGACACTCGACGGATGCCACGCCTCAGCGCGAAGCGGACGGTCGCCGACTGGCGAGCCCGCGACGCCGCGTGGCGTCGGTGCCGATCGAGCCGAGGATCAGCGCGGTCTGCAGGATGAGCGCTTCGCGCGGCCCCGTGGCATCCCACCCGATGACCTCCGACACGCGCTTGAGGCGGTACCGCACCGTGTTCGGGTGCACGTACAGCTCGCGCGCGGTCGCCTCGAGCGAGCGCCCGTTGTCGAGGTAGCTCCACAGCGTCGCGACGAGGTCGGCGCTGTGCGCCTGCAGCGGCCGGTATACGCGGTCGACGAGCGTCTGCTTGGCGACGGCGTCGCCGGCGAGGGCGCGCTCGGGCAGCAGGTCGTCGGCCTCGACCGGGCGCGGGGCGTGTCTCCAGGCGCGGGCCACGGCGAATCCGGCGAGGGCCGCGCGGGCGCTCTGGCCCGCGTCGACGAGGGCAGGAACCGGCGGGCCCAGCACCAGATGACCCGACCCGAAACCGGGTTCGAGGCGCTTGGCGATCTCGGGGAAGGGGAGTTCGACGCCGTCCTCGCCACTGCTGCGGGCGGGCAGATCGGCGCGGCCGACCACGAGCACCAGACGCGAGCCCTGCACCCCGATGAGCACGTCGACGCCGAGCTTGCGCGCGGTGCGGCGCACCTGGTCGACGTCGAGTTGGGGGGGAGTGGTGCCCACCAGCACCGCGACTTCGCCGTGCCCATGCCAGCCGAGCGCGGCGATGCGGCTGGGGAGCTCGTCGTCGGCCTCGCCGGTGAGGATCGAGTCGACCACCAGCGCTTCCAGCCGGGCGTCCCACAGGCCGCGGGCCTCGGCGGCGCGCGCATACACGTCGGCGGCGGCGAAGGCGACCTCGCGCGAGTACGACAGCATCGCCTCGCGCACCTTCTCGCTGCGGCCGGCGACGCGCTCCTCCATCACCTCGACGGTGACGCGCACGAGCTGCAGGGTCTGGGTGAGGCTGACGCTGCGCAGCAGCTCACGAGGAGCCGCGGCGAAGATGTCGGCGGCGATGGCCGGAGTGGATGCCGGCTCCTCGAACCACTGCAGAAACGAGGTGATGCCCGCCTGGGCGACCAGCCCGACCGCCGAACGCCGGGCGGGAGGCATCTCGGCGTACCAGGGCAGCGTCTCTTCGAGGCGCTGGATCGTCGCCGTCGCGAGGTCGCCCGAGATGCGGCGGAGCCAGGTGAGGGTGTCGGCCTTCTCCTGTGCGGCGGCCGCGATCGCGCCCGCAGACCGGTCGGGCCCGGCCCCGCCCGTGGAGGCGGAACCGGACCCGTCGGTGGTGCTCGTCACGCGCTCAGGCCTCGCCACCCGCGTTGCCGCTGGTGCCGGCGTTGACGTCGTGCAGGCGGTATTTCTCGATGGCCTGACCCACGACCGCGCGGTCGACCTTGCCCTCTTCGGCCAGCGCCTGCAGGGCGCGGACGGCGAGCGAGGGGCCGTCGATCTTGAAGAAGCGACGGGCCGCGGCACGGGTGTCCGAGAAGCCGAAGCCGTCGGCGCCGAGGGTCCAGTAGTTCTGCGGAACCCACTGGCGGATCTGGTCCTGCACCGCGTGCATCCAGTCGCTGACGGCGACGACGGGGCCGTCGGCTTCCTTCAGCTTGTCGGTGAGGTAGGCCACGCGGGGCTCTTCCTCGGGGTGCAGGAAGTTGTGCTCGTCGGCGGCGAGACCGTCGCGGCGCAGCTCGCTCCACGAGGTGACCGACCAGACGTCGGCCGTCACCCCCCAGTCGTCCTTCAGCAGGCGCTGGGCCTCGAACGCCCACGGCACACCGACGCCCGAGGCGAGCAGCTGCGTGCGGGGGCCATCGCCCTCACCGGAGGAGATGTGGTGGATGCCGCGGACGATGCCGTCGACGTCGACCCCTTCGGGCTCGGCCGGCTGCACGTACGGCTCGTTGTAGACCGTCATGTAGTACATGACGTTGGGGTCGGGGTGGTTCCCGCCGTACATGCGCTCGATGCCCGAGCGGACGATGTGCGAGATCTCGTAGCCGTAGGCCGGGTCGTACGACACCGTCGCCGGGTTCGTCGAAGCGAGCAGCTGCGAGTGACCGTCGGCGTGCTGCAGGCCCTCACCGGTCAGGGTGGTGCGACCGGCCGTGGCGCCGATGATGAAGCCGCGTGCCATCTGGTCGCCGGCCGCCCATTGGGCGTCGCCCGTGCGCTGGAAGCCGAACATCGAGTAGAAGACGTAGACCGGGATCAGCGGCTCGCCGTGGGTCGAGTACGCCGTGCCCGCCGCGGTGAATGCCGCCAGGGCGCCCGCCTCGTTGATGCCGACGTGGATGATCTGGCCCTGCGGGCTCTCCTTGTACGCCAGCAGCAGCTCGCGGTCGACGGAGGTGTAGTGCTGGCCCTTGGGGTTGTAGATCTTCGCCGTCGGGAAGTACGCGTCCATACCGAACGTGCGCGCCTCGTCGGGGATGATCGGCACGATGCGGTGACCGAAGTCCTTCACCCGCAGCAGGTCTTTCAGCAGTCGCACGAACGCCATGGTGGTGGCGATCTCCTGCGTGCCGGAGCCCTTCTTCGGCAGCGCGTAGGCGGCGTCGCCCGGCAGCTCGAGGCCGACGTGCGTGGTGCGACGCTCGGGCAGGAACCCGCCGAGCGAGCGACGACGCTCGAGCATGTACTTGATCGTCTCGTCCTGCTCACCGGGGTTGTAGTACGGCGGCTGGTACGGGTTCTCGTCGAGCTGCGCGTCGGTGACGGGGATGTCCATCGCGTCGCGGAAGGCCTTGAGGTCGTCGAGCGTCAGCTTCTTCATCTGGTGGGTCGCGTTGCGGCCCTCGAAGTGCGGTCCGAGGCCGTAGCCCTTGATCGTCTTCGCCAGGATGACGGTGGGCTGGCCCTTGTGCTCCTTGGCCGCCTTGAACGCCGCGAACACCTTGCGGTAGTCGTGGCCACCGCGCTTGAGGCCCCAGACCTGCTCGTCCGTGTAGTCCTTGACGAGCTCGAGGGCGCGGGGGTCGCGACCGAAGAAGTTCTCGCGGACGTACGCGCCGTTCTCGGCCTTGTAAGTCTGGTAGTCGCCGTCGGGAGTGCTGTTCATGAGGTTGAGCAGCGCGCCCTCGGTGTCGCGGGCGAGCAGGTCGTCCCACTCGCGGCCCCAGACGACCTTGATGACGTTCCAGCCGGCACCGCGGAAGAAGCTCTCGAGCTCCTGGATGATCTTGCCGTTACCGCGGACCGGGCCGTCGAGGCGCTGGAGGTTGCAGTTGACGATGAAGGTCAGGTTGTCGAGGCCTTCGTTCGCCGCGACCTGCAGCTGTCCGCGGCTTTCGACCTCGTCCATCTCGCCGTCGCCGAGGTAGGCCCAGACGTGCGAGTCGCTGACGTCCTTGATGCCGCGGTTCGACAGGTACTTGTTCGACATCGCCTGGTAGATCGCGTTGATCGGACCGAGGCCCATCGACACGGTCGGGAACTGCCAGAACTCCGGCATGAGGCGCGGGTGCGGGTACGACGGGATGCCGTGGGGCGCCTGCGACTTCTCCTGACGGAAACCGTCGAGCTGCGCCTCGGTGAGGCGACCCTCGAGGTAGGCGCGGGCGTAGGCGCCGGGGGAGGCGTGGCCCTGGATGAAGATCTGGTCTCCGCCCGACGGGTCGTCGAGGCCGCGGAAGAAGTGGTTGAAGCCCACTTCGTACAGCGCTGCCGACGAGGCGTAGGTGGAGATGTGGCCGCCGACACCGATGCCGGGGCGCTGGGCGCGGTGCACGGTGACCGCGGCGTTCCAGCGGATCCACTTGCGGTAGCGGCGCTCGAGCTCCTCGTCACCGGGGAACTCGGGCTCGTTCTTCTGCGAGATCGTGTTGATGTAGTCGGTGGTCGGAACCATCGGCACGTTCAGGTGCAGTTCTTTCGAGCCCTTCAGCAGGCTCAGCATGATCTCGCGAGCGCGAGCCGGACCCTTCGCCTGGACCAGCTGGCGCAGGGATTCCTGCCACTCCCCGGTCTCTTCCGGGTCGCTGTCCTGCGGCCCCTGCGAATACGGATCCTGGTCGTGAACAGTCACGGAAGACCTTTCGTCGTCTGGCAGGTCATGCCAGAGAATCGCCATACGAGTGCGGCAACCCTTGTTCGCTCCGCACAATCAACCAGCGTCCAGCCTAGCGAGTCGCGACGACATCGGCTGCGCGCGGCGCTCGCGGGCCCGCCATGGGTCGCCGCGACGGTTCGACATCGAGACGACGCACCCCGGATGAAGACGAAGAGCGGCGGATGCCGTGTGTCGACGCGCCCGCCCGGTGCGGACGGTCGACCGGTCTAGCCTGAGCGCGTGAGCACGCACGAAGGGTTCCGCACGAGGCCTGAACACCGCTGGCCGGTCTTGATCGCCCTCGGCGTGGGCACGGGGCTCTACGCCGTGCTGCCGAGCGAGGCCAGCGGCATCCTGCGCTATGTCGTGGTGGTCGTCGGCATCCTGTGCGCGATTCCGATGGTCGTGACGAACCCTTCGCGTCTGACCCGCGACTCGCGCATCGGCCGCGTGTTCGCGATCGCGTTCACGGTGATCCTGCTGGTCGCCAACCAGATTGCGTTCTTCCTGCTGGTGAACCAGCTGCTGCAGGGGCAGGGGAGCGGCGCGTCGACGCTGCTCGGGGCGGCGCAGGTGTGGGCGATCAACGTCATCGGCTACGCCGTCGTCTACTGGGAGATGGACCGCGGCGGTCCCATCGCCCGCCGCCGCGACGCGCGCGACGAGCTCCCGCCCGCCGACTTCCAGTTCCCCCAGGACTCCGACCGCGACGCGGTGAGCGAGGTGGCGCGCCGCTCGTCCGACACCGAGGACTGGGCGCCCGGCTACGTCGACTACCTGTACTTCTCGGCATCCAACGCCATGGCCTTCAGCCCCACCGACGTCATGCCGCTGTCGAGCAGGGCGAAGCTGTTCATGATGGTGCAGGCGGTGTCGGGCTTCATCCTGCTGGCGCTGGTCATCGCGCGCAGCGTGAACATCCTGAACTGACCTGCTCGGACCCCACACGGGCGTCGCCGAGTCGTAAGTGGTGGGCCCTGCCGGGATCGAACCGACGACATCCACGGTGTAAACGTGGCGCTCTACCAGCTGAGCTAAAGGCCCTGGTGCCTCGAGTCTAGCCCGGTAGACGCCGCACTCCTGGGGCGTGGTGTCCGGATGCCGTGACCCCACCGACCCCGCCGCGGAGCGATGCGGGCGTCGGCACGCGCGTACCGCGGATGTCGGAGGCCCGGGGTAGCGTGGGGGACGTGAATGCCGATCCCGCCGACCAGCGCAAACTGCTCGACCTCGCCGACCTCGACGCGCGTATCCACCGTGACGAGAAGGTCGCCGGCAACCCGCCTCAGGCCGAGCGCGTGCGCGAGCTCATCGCGCAGCGGGCGACCCTCACCCAAGAGCTGACGACGCGTGCCAACGCCCGCGACGACATCAACGCCGAGCTGACGCGCCTCGAGTCCGACGTCGCCGTGGTCGATGCCCGCATCGCGCGCGACACCGAGCGTCTCGCCGCGTCGTCGAACCCCAAGCAGGCTCAGGGCTTCGAGAGCGAGCTGACCTCGCTCAAGCGCCGCAAGGGCGACCTCGAAGACATGGAGATCGCGCTCATGGAGCGCCTCGAGGCAGCGGATGCCGCTGTCGCCGAGCAAGAGGCAGTGATCGCCGACACCAACGCGCAGGGCGCTCAGCTCAGCGCCGAGGCGAAGACCACCGTCACCGACGCGAACACACGCCTCGACGGGGCGCGCCGCGACCGCGATGCCGTGGCCGCCTCGATCCCCGCCGACCTGCTCGGGCTCTACGAGCGTCTCGCGTCGCGCGGTAACGGCGCCGGCCTCCTGCGCGGCGGCGCGTGCGAAGCGTGCCGCATGGTGCTCCCGCCGAGCGATCTCGCCGTCGTCCGCCGCGCGCAGACCGACGAGGTCGTGTTCTGCCCCGAGTGCGGCGCGATCCTCGTCCGCACCGAAGAGTCTCGATGACCCGAGACGGCCGTGGCCTCTGACACGGTCGTCGTCGCCCGCGCGGCATCCGGGTCACCCGTCCTGATCGACCTCGACGCCGACGCGACCCCGGTCCGCTCCGTCGAAGTCGACGACCTCGTTACGGCCGTCCACGAGCGCGAGCAGGCGGGCGACGTCCGCTGGGTCTGGCCCGACACCGCGGCCGCCTACCCCCCGCTGCTCGACGCCGGCGTGCGCGTCGCGCGCGCGTGGGACCTCCGGCTCGTGCACGCGATCCTGCGCGACGCCGTCGCGGTTGCCGACGACGCCGGACTCCGCCACGCGACCGCCTGGGACGCGGCCTCCAGCGAACCCGACGCGGGCGACGCCCTCTTCGACCTGGGGGAGTCGGCATCCGGAGTCCCCGAATCCGCCGACGAGGCCGTCGCCGAATACCGACGTCAGCACTCCGCCCTCGCCGCCTCAGCGACTCCCGGCGCGCTTCGGCTGCTGGCCGCCGCCGAGTCGGCCGGCGCACTCATCGCCGTCGAACTGCACACCGTGGGCGTGCCGTGGAGCATCGAGGCGCACGAACGCCTGCTCGAGGCCGAGCTCGGGCCGCGGCGCGGCGGCGGGCTCCCGGAACGCATCGAGCAGACGGCCGCCGTGGTCCGCGACGCCCTGGGCGACCCGCGGGCGTCCCTCGACTCGCAGCCGCGTCTGCTGCGCTCCCTGCACCGCGCCGGCCTGCTCGTGCAGTCGACGAGCCGGTGGGAGCTGTCGGAGCACGATCACCCGGCCGTCGCCCCTCTCATCGCCTACAAGAAGCAGATGCGCCTGTACACCGCGAACGGCTGGGCATGGCTGGCCGAATGGGTGCGCGACGGTCGCTTCCGCCCCGTATACGTGCCGGCCGGCGTCGTCACCGGGCGGTGGGCGTCCTCGGGCGGGGGAGCCCTGCAGATCCCGCGCGCGCTGCGCACCGCGGTGCGCGCCGACCCCGGCTGGACGCTCGTGACCGCCGACGTCGCCCAGCTCGAACCCCGCGTGCTCGCCGCGATGGCGCGCGACACGGCCCTGGCCGAGGCTGCGGCCGGGCGCGACCTGTACGCCGGCATCGTCGACCGCGGAGCAGTGGCGAGCCGCGCCGAGGCGAAGCTCGCGATGCTCGGGGCGATGTACGGCGCCACCACCGGCGAAAGCGGTCGACTTCTCCCGCGGCTGCGCCGCACCTTCCCGCGCGCGATGCAACTCGTCGACGACGCCGCGCGCACCGGAGAAGAGGGTGGCGTCGTGCACACGTGGCTCGGCCGCACCTCGCCCACGGCGGGGGAGTCGTGGCGCGCCCTGCAGTCGCTGGCGAGCGAGTCGGCGGCATCCGGGATCGACGAGAACCGGGCACGCCGCTCCGCGCGCGATCGCGGACGCTTCACCCGCAACTTCGTCGTGCAGGGCACCGCCGCCGAGTGGGCGCTCGCGTGGCTGGCCGACCTGCGGGGGCGCCTGGCGGCGTTCCCCGAGACGGATGCCGATGCCCCGGCCGCGGCATCCGGTGCGGTGTTCGCGCGACGACCGCACCTGGCGTTCTTCCTGCACGACGAGATCGTCGTGCACACCCCGATCGAGCACGCGGATGCCGTCGCCGAGGCGGTGCGCGAAGCCGCAGCCGCCGCCGGGCGTCTGCTGTTCGGCACGTTCCCCATCGACTTCCCGCTCGACCTGCGCATCGGCGCGACCGCGGAGAAGGGCTGAGGACGCTCGCCGGTAGACTGGCCGATGCGAATGGGTCGGCTGGACGGTCGCGTCACGGGTTCGCCCGTGCCGAGGAACGTCCGGGCTCCACAGGGCAGGACGGTGGGTAACGCCCACCCGGAGCAATCCGCGAGACAGTGCCACAGAGAGCAGACCGCCCCGCGTCCCTCGGGCCGCGGGGTAAGGGTGAAAGGGTGGTGTAAGAGACCACCGGGGTCGTGGTGACACGACCCGCGAGGTAAACCTCGTCCGGAGCAAGGCCAGACAGGGGATGACGACGCGGCTCGCCGAGTCCCCGGGTAGGCCGCTGGAGCGGCACGGCAACGTGTCGCCGAGAGAGATGACCGTCCACGGGGTTCCTGAGCTTGTCGAAGGAACCCCCGGACAGAACCCGGCGTACAGGCCGGCCCATTCGCCCCCGCACACGACGACGGCCCCGCCCGCTCCCTCGAGCGATGCGGGGCCGTCGTGGCGATCGGCGGGTTACGCCCCCGGACCCGAGTTGTATCCGCCTGCCGGCGGCGCCATGCCCCCACCCGGAATGCCGCGACGCGCGCGCTCTTCGTCGGCGCGCAGGATGCCGTTCTTCACCGCGGTCCGCATGATCAGGTACGAGACCCAGATCGCGAGCGCGAGGATCGCGATGTAGACGATGAACCCGATGATCAGAACCCCGATGCCGAGTCCTGCGGCCGCGCCGCTGTAGTCGTTGCTCACGATGATTCCCCCTCTGTGTCGTGCGCGTGGATGACGCTGACACTAAGGGGCGGCAGGGGAGGGGCGCATCAGGTTTGACCCGCGCAGCGCGATTCGGTACGGATGCGCGCAGCGTCCACCACCCATCGAGTGTCGGACATATGTTCTACACTCGAACTCGGCCGGGGAAGGGGTCCGGCGCATGGGTTCGACGAGGGTCAGCGATGAGATGGTCGCTCGGGTACTGGCATCCATCGCCCCCTGCACGCTTCAGCCCGAGACCTGGGGCGCGCGCCCCATCGAGTGGTACGCCGACAAGCGCCCGGTGTGGGCGTGGGTCACGTGGCCGAACCGCGCCGCCACCCGCGAACCCGCGTGGGCGACGGGCGGCAACGACCGCGTCGTGATGCTCGAAGTGCCGTGCGAGGGCGGGCACTGGGCGCCGGTCGTCTGGCGCAATGCCGTCAGCGTGCGTCAGGTCGCCGCCGCCTGAAGACGTTTCCGGATGCCGTGTCCTCAGCTCGGGTCGGCCTTCGGTGCCACCGCCGGCAGCGCCTCGGGCACCGGCACGGCGAGCGACGCGGCGCCGATGATGCCCGCATTGTTGCGGTGCTTCGCCGGCAGGATCGGGGCGCGCAGCTTGAGCAGGGGCAGGAAGTGCTCCGAGTGCTTCGACACGCCGCCGCCGACGACGATGAGGTCGGGGCTGAAGAGGAACTCGACGTAGTCGTAGTACCACTGCAGGCGCTTCGCCCACTTCTCCCACGACAGCTCTTCGCGCTCCAGCGCGGAGTACGCGGCGAAGTGCTCGGCGTCTCTCTTGTGGCCGGCGCGCTGCAGGTGGCCGAGCTCGCTGTTGGGCACGAGCACGCCGTCGTAGATCATGGCCGAGCCGATGCCCGTGCCGAGGGTCGTGAGGATCACGAGGCCGTCCACGCCCTTGGCCGCGCCGTAGCGCACCTCGGCGATACCGGCGACGTCGGCGTCGTTGGCGAAGTGGATGTCACGCGAGAGGCCGTGCTCGAAGAACTTCTCGGCTTCGAAGCCGATCCACGACTTCGACACGTTCGCGGCCGAGAGCGTCTGGCCGTTCTTCACGATCGCGGGGAACGCCACGCCCAGGGGCAGGTCGTCGGCGGCCTCGAGGGTCTCGAGCACCTGCTTCACCGCGGCCAGCACGTCGGCCGGCTCCGCACCCTCCGGCGTCGCGACCTTCACCCGGTCGCTGACGAGCTCCCCGGCATCCAGATCCACGATTCCGGCCTTGATGCCGGTTCCGCCGATGTCCACTCCGACCGCGCGAGATGCTTTCGTTGCCATACCCCTCAGCCTAGCCAGCCGGACGGTCGGGATCAGTAGGATCGGTGGAGCACCGGCGGTTCGCGCCGAGGGGCGCGACCCATGTGAGGAGCCATCGTGAGCGACGAGAACAAGCAGTACTGGTACAACCTCGAAACCGGCGAGGTCGAGCAGGGGTTCGAGTCTCCGGCGGTCGATCGTGCCGGCCCCTTCGCCACCGCCGAAGAGGCCGCTCAGGCTCCGGAGCTGCTGAAGAAGCGTTCGCAGCAGTGGGCCGAAGAAGAGGCCCGCGACGACTGGGGCTCCGGCTCCGCTCGCTGAACGCCCACCGAAACGAGGGATGACGATGGACAAGCAGCGCGATTTCGTCTTGCGCACGATCGAGGAGCGCGGCGTCAAGTTCGTGCGCCTGTGGTTCACCGACGTGGTCGGCACGCTCAAGTCGGTGGCGATCGCCCCGGCCGAGGTCGAGGGTGCCTTCACCGAGGGACTGGGCTTCGACGGCTCGGCGATCGAGGGGCTGACGCGGTCGTACGAGTCCGACCTGCTCGCGCACCCCGACCCCACGACCTTCCAGATCCTGCCGTGGCGCGGGGAGATCGACCCGACCGCGCGCATGTTCTGCGACATCACGACGCCCGACGGGCAGCCGGCGGTCGCCGATCCGCGGCACGTGCTCAAGCGCACGCTCGCCAAGGCCGCCGATGCCGGGTTCACGTTCTACACGCACCCCGAGATCGAGTTCTACCTGCTGAAGTCGTCGCAGCTGGGTCCCGACGGACGCCCGCAGCCCGTCGACTCGGCCGGCTACTTCGACAACGTCCCCGGCGGAACGGCGCACGACTTCCGTCGCCGGTCGGTGCGCATGCTCGAAGACCTCGGCATCTCGGTCGAGTTCAGCCACCACGAGGGCGGCCCGGGCCAGAACGAGATCGACCTGCGGTATGCCGACGCGCTGACCACGGCCGACAACATCATGACCTTCCGCACCGTCGTGAAAGAGGTCGCGATCGAGCAGGGCGTCTACGCGACGTTCATGCCGAAGCCCATCAGCGGTCAGCCGGGCAGCGGCATGCACACGCACCTGTCGCTCTTCGAGGGCGACATGAACGCCTTCTACGAGGAGGGCGGCCAGTACCAGCTGTCGAAGGTCGGGCGTCACTTCATCGCGGGCCTGCTGCGTCACGCCAACGAGATCTCGGCCGTGACCAACCAGTTCGTGAACTCCTACAAGCGACTGTGGGGCGGCGACGAGGCTCCGAGCTTCATCTGCTGGGGCCACAACAACCGCTCGGCTCTCGTGCGCGTGCCGCTGTACAAGCCCAACAAGGGGCAGTCGACGCGGGTCGAGTACCGCGCGCTCGACTCCGCCGCCAACCCCTACCTGTCGTACGCGCTCATGCTCGCGGCCGGCCTCAAGGGCATCGAAGAGGAGTACGAGCTCCCCGCCGAGGCCGAAGACAACGTGTGGTCGCTGAGCGACTCGGAGCGCCGCGCCCTCGGCTACGCGCCCCTTCCGGCGAGCCTCGACCACGCCCTCGAGTACCTCGAGGAGTCGGAGCTGGTCGCCGAGACGCTCGGCGAGACGGTCTTCAAGTACGTGCTGCTGAACAAGCGTCGCGAGTGGCAGCAGTACCGCGCTCAGGTGACGCCGTTCGAGCTGGCCAGCAACCTCGAGGCGCTCTGACGGAGGGTCCATGACCTCGGGCGATCGGTCGACCGCGCTCACCGCGCTCGCCCGCACCGGCTTCTCGCGGCTCGCCGAAGCAGATTCCCTGCTCGGCGAGCTCGAGGAGCAGCTCGGTGTGGAGCGGGCGGATGCCATGGCGCTCGCGCAGCGCGTGGCCGACCCCGATCGGGCGGTGCTGGCGATCCTGCAGGTCGCCCGGCGCGACAGGGAGGCCGTTCGCGCGGTCTCAACTGACGCCGGCGCGTGGCGTGCCCTCTGGGATCTGGTGGGCGCGTCCGACGGGTTCGCGGAGTTCTACCTGCGTCATCCCGATGAGCTGGTGCACCTCTCGGGTGCCGGGCTCACCGTGCCCGACGAGAAGACGATGCGCGCCGAGCTTCTGGCATCCGTGCACGATGTCGACGGGTTCGCGGAAGACGCGACGGATGCCGCGTGGGTGGCGCTACGCGTGCGCTATCGGCGCTTGCTGGCCCGCATCGCGGCGTACGACCTCGGCCAAGACGACCCGGCCGGCGCGATCAGCGTCGTGTCGTCGGCCCTCGCCGACCTCGCGGGGGCGGCCCTGGAGGCGTCGCTCAGTGTCGCGCGTGCGCGGGTGAGCGGCGCGGGGCCCGGCGCGTTCCCGCGCGAGCAGGTCGAAGCAACGCGCTTCGCGATCATCGCGATGGGTAAGACCGGCGCGCGCGAGCTCAACTACGTCAGCGACGTCGACGTGATCTTCGTCGGCGGTTCGGCCGACGAAGAGGTGGTGTCCGAAGCCCGTGCCATCGATATCGGTACACGCCTCGCCGTGCAGACGATGCGCGGCATCTCCGGCGCCGAGATCGAGCCTCCGCTCTGGGAGGTCGACGCGAACCTGCGCCCCGAGGGCAAGCAGGGCGCCCTGGTGCGCAGCCTCGCCTCGCACGAGCAGTACTACGCGCGCTGGGCGAAGAGCTGGGAGTTCCAGGCACTGCTGAAGGCCCGGGCGATCGCGGGCGACGCGACGCTCGGCGCCGAGTACGTCTCCGCGATGCAACCCCTGGTGTGGCACAGCGCGGAGCGCGAGAACTTCGTCGAGGGCGTCCAGCGCATGCGCGAGCGCGTCACCGACAACATCCCCGCGACCGAGGTCAACCGTCAGTTGAAGCTCGGGCCCGGCGGCATCCGCGACGTCGAGTTCACCGTGCAGCTGCTGCAGCTCGTGCACGGCTTGACCGATGAACGCATCCGACAACGCGGCACGCTCGAAGCCCTTGACGCGCTGGTCGCCGAGGGGTACATCGGCCGCACCGAGGCCGAGGCCTTCGGCCGCGACTACCGCCTGCTCCGCCTGCTCGAGCACCGTCTGCAGCTGCGCGGCCTGCGCCGCACGGCGCTGCTGCCTGAAAAAGACGACGACCTGCGGGTGCTCGCGCGTGCGTCGCGGCTGGCCGACTCGGCATCCGGAGTGCAGGCCGTGTGGGAGGGCATCAAGCGCGAGGTGCGCGACATCCACGTGCGCCTGTTCTACCGCCCGCTGCTGTCGGCGGTGGCCGCCCTTCCCGAGGGCGAGCGCACGTTGTCGACCGCGCAGGCCCGCGATCGCCTCGCCGCGATCGGCTTTCGCGACCCGGCCGGCGCTCTGCGCCACATCGCCGCCCTCACCAGCGGACTGAGCCGCAAGTCGACCATCCAGCGGCACCTCATGCCGATCATGATCCGATGGTTCGCCGACGGGGTCGATCCCGACTACGGGTTGCTGGTCTTCCGTCGCATCAGCGAGCGCCTCGGCAACACCCCGTGGTTCCTGCGGATGCTGCGCGACTCCGCCGGCGCGGCCGAGAGCCTCACGCGGGTGCTCTCGGGCTCGCGCTACATCGGCGAGCTGATGGAGTGGATCCCCGAGTCGGTCGCGTGGCTCGACGACGACGCGCTGTTGCGCCCGCGCTCGGGCAAAGCGCTCGAAGAAGAGGCGCGCGCGATCCAGACGCGCTGGCAGAACATCGACGACGCGATGCGGTCGGTACGTGCGCTGCGACGTCGCGAGATGCTCCGCGTCGCGATGGCGGCGGTGCTGGGCACGGTGTCGCTCGAAGAGCTGTCGGATGCGCTCAGCACGATCACCGAGGTCACGATCCAGGCGACCCTGCGGGCCGTCCGGCGCGTGGTGGTGCCCCCGGAAGACGACGACCTCGACTTCGCGATCATCGCGATGGGACGCTTCGGCGGTCGCGAGCTCGGCTTCGGGTCGGATGCCGACGTGATGTACGTCTACCGGGCGAACGGCGTCGACCCGCAGCGCGCGAGCCAGTTGGCCCTCAAGATCGTCGCGGGCGTGCGCGAGCAGTCGGAAGACCACCGTCTGCCGCTCGATCTCGATGCCGAGCTCCGACCCGAGGGTCGCAGCGGCCCCCTAGCGCGCTCGCTCGACGCATACGCCGAGTACTACCGGCGCTGGTCGCTGTCGTGGGAGGCCCAGGCACTGCTGCGGGCGCGCGGTGTCGCCGGAAGCGTGAAGCTGATCACCGCGTTCATGGAGCTGGCCGACGAGGTACGCTACCCGGTCACCGCCGACCAGAACGGGCTGCGCGAGATCCGCCGCATCAAGGCCCGGGTCGAGAACGAACGACTGCCGCAGGGCGCCGACCCCGCGCGTCACCTCAAGCTCGGCCCGGGGTCGCTCAGCGACGTCGAGTGGCTCGTGCAGTTGTTGCAGCTGCAGCACGCGCGCGCGGTTCCGGGCATGCGCACGACCTCGACGCTCGACGCGCTGAGCGCGGCGGCCGACGCGGGCATCATCGAGCACGACGCCGCCGACAAGCTCGCCGCGGCCTGGCACCTGGCCAGTCGCCTGCGCTCGGCGAACACCCTTCTTTCGGGCCAGACGAGCGACGTGCTGCCGGTCGACCGCGGAAAGCTCGACGGCATCGGCCGCATTCTCGAATACGCGCCGCGCTCGGCGACGCAGGTCGAAGAGGACTACCTCGGCGCCACCCGCCGGGCACGCCGCGTGTTCGACAAGCTCTTCTACGGGTGAGATCGGCCGATGCCGCATGCGTGGCATCCGCCGACCTCGACCTCACTTCATCAGACGCTCGCGCACCTCGCGCCGCAGGACCTTGCCGATCAACGAGCGGGGCAGGTCGTCGACCACGATGACCCGCCGCGGCACCTTGTAGGCGGCCAGGCGCGTCTTGCAGAAATCGCGGATCGCTTCGGGCTCGAGCTCCACGCCGTCGCGCAGCACGATGGCGGCTGCGACGTCTTCTCCGCCCTGCGACTTCGGCAGCGCGACCACAGCGGCACCGGCGATGTCGGGGTGCGAGGTGAGCACGTCTTCGACCTCGCTCGGCGAGACGTTGAAGCCACCCGTGATGATGATCTCTTTCAAGCGGTCCACGATGGTGACGAAGCCGTCGGTCGAGACGGTCGCGATGTCGCCCGTGCGCAGCCATCCGCCCCGCAACAGGGTCTCGGCGGTGTCGCCCGGTCGGTTCCAGTACCCCTGGAAGACCTGGGGTCCGCGCAGAAGCAACTCACCGGCCTCACCGAGCGGTAGGTCGACGGACGGGTCTTCGGGGTCGACCACGCGGATGTCGGTGCTCGGGAACGGCACGCCCACGGTGCCTGGACGACGTGACGGCCCGATGGGGTTGCCCAGCGCCACCGGAGACGACTCGGTCATGCCGTATCCCTCGACGAGCAGGCCACCGGTCGCGGCCTCCCACCGGTCGACGGTCGCGACCGGAAGACTCATGGCCCCCGAGATGGCGAAGCGCACGCTGGTGAGGTCGATCGTGCCGCGGGCGGCGGCGCGGGCGAGCTGGTCGTAGATCGGCGGAACGGCCGGCAGGAACGTCGGCGGGCTCTTCTTCGCCGCGGCGGCCACCAGCTCGAGGTCGTACTTCGGGAACAGCACGAGCTTCGCGCCGATGCTCATCGCGAAGGTCAGGCACAGGGTGAGCCCGTAGGCGTGGAACAGCGGCAGCACGCCGTAGAACGTCTCTTCGCCGTCATGCAGCCCCGGAACCCAGGCGCGCCCCTGCATCGCGTTCGCGCGCAGGTTGGCGTGGGTGAGCACGGCACCCTTCGGCGTGCCCGTCGTGCCGCTGGTGTACTGCAGCAGGGCGATGTCGTCGAGCTGCGGACCCCGATGCTTGCGCGAGAGCGTGCCCCGCGTGAGCAGCTTCGCCCACGCTGTCGGGCGCTTCGAGGTGGGCGCGGCCGTGAGCTGCGCACGCGCAGCGCGCGCCTTGGCGACCGGCAGGCGCAGGGCGAGGCGTTTTCCGAGCGGAAGGGAGGCGGTGATGTCGACGCTGACGATGTGCTCGAGCGCGAGGTCGCAGGGGAACTCCGCGACGGTGTCGGCGATCTTGTCCCACACTATCGCGAACCGCGCGCCGTGGTCTTCGAACTGGTGACGCAGCTCGCGCGGCGTGTAGAGCGGGTTGTGCTCGATCACGATCGCGCCGAGCCGCAGCGCCGCGTAGAACGCCACGACGTGCTGCGGGCTGTTCGGCAGGATGAGCGCGACGCGATCACCCGCGCGCACGCCGAGCCGGCGCAGCCCCTCGGCCGCACGCGACACCTGGTCACCCAGTTCGCGGTAGGTCGTCGTCGCGCCGAAGAACTCGAGCGCGGTCTTCTTGCCGTACGCGGCAACGCTCGCGGCAAGCATCTCGGGCAGCGTCTGCGACGGCGCGTCGATGTCGAGCGGCACCCCCTCGGCGTAGGAGGTCGACCACGGTCGCGAGGCGTAGGGGGAGTCCTGCATGCTCCCATCCTTGCGCGGACCTCCGACATCGCGGCGGAGGGGCGCCTGTGCGGATGCCGGGAACCCGGCCGGTCTGCATCGGGCCGGCGACACTGGCCATCAGGCGCGGACGGGCCTACCCTGGCGGGCATGTGCCGCAACATCGTCCCCCTGCACAACTTCGAGCCTCCGGCGACGGATGCCGAGTGCCACGACGCCGCGCTCCAGTTCGTGCGCAAGATCGTGGGCACGACGAAACCGTCACGGGCCAATCAAGAGGTCTTCGATCGCGCCGTCGCCGAGATCTCGGCATCCGTCCGGCTTCTGCTCGACGACCTCGTCACCGCTGCCCCTCCGAAGGCGCGTGAGGAGGAGGCCGCCAAACGGCAGGCCCGGTCGGCGGAGCGCTACGAGGCGATCCGGGTGTTCCAGGAGCAGAAGCGCGCGGCGCGCGCCGGCTGAGAGCTGACACGACGACGCGACGCCCGCCCTCACCGCGAAGGCGAGGACGGGCGTCGAGCAGGAAAAGCTCAGACGAACTCGGTGTGGCGACGACGACGCGAACGCAGGTACGCGCCGACCGCGAGCAGACCCGCCGCGAGCACCGCGGCACCGATCGGCAGGGCCGCACCCGTCGTGGCGAGGGGCGATCCGTTGCCGCCCTGACCGGCGCCCGTGCCGGCACCGGCACCGGCGCCCGCAGACTGCGAGGGCTCAGGCGTGGGGGCCGTCGTGGGAGCCGTGGTCGGGGCCGGAGCCGCGGCCTCCGACACCGTGACCGAGGTGGTCTTGGTCGTGCCGGTCTGCGTTCCGCGGACCGTGATCTCGTACGTGCCCTCGGCGTCAGGTGCCGTCGCCTCGAACCGGGCCGATCCCCGCAGCGCATCGCGCTGGCCGAGGTCCGCGGCATCCGCCACCCCACCCGTGAGCTGCCAGTCGGCCGCGAAACCGTCGGCCGCCACGATGAAGGTGTCGCCGGGGCGCACCTCCGACGGAACCGACACGGTCGCCTCGGCGCTCAGCGCGGCGAGGTTCTGCTCGAGCGCGAGACCGTTCGCGGCGGTGAAGAACAGGTCGGTCTGATCGGTCAGGCCCACCACGTTGGCCGCGCCCGGACCGTAGCCCGCGATGCGCACCTGCGCTCCGGTGTGCTGCTGCGAGCCACCCTCGGGCGAGGTGCCGTAGGCGACGATCATCGGCTGGCCGTCGGCGGTCAACAGGTGCGTGTTCAGACCGGGGATGGCCGAACCGACGATCTGGCTGGTGTGGGCGTGGTCGGCGGTCACGACGACGAGGGTGTCGCCCTGGGTGCGCGCGAAGTCCATCGCGACCTGCACGGCCTCGTCGAGGTCGACGGTCTCACCGATCTGGCCGCACGCGTTGGCGGCGTGATCCTGCTTGTCGATGCTCGCGCCCTCGACCTGCAGGAAGAAGCCCTCGTCACCGTCGAGCAGGTCGATCGCCTTCGAGGTCAGGGATGCCAGCGACAGTCCGCTCGCGAGACGCTCGGGGTTCTCGGTGCACGACACGGCCTCGGGCAGGTCGCCGCCCGCGGTGAGGTCGGTGGCCTCGGGCCCGTTCCACCGCACCGGGAAGTTGCCCTCGCTGAACAGGCCGAGCAGCGGCTGGTCGGCGTCGGCCCCGGTGACCGCGTCGAGGCCGGCGGCGTCATCGACGAGGGTGTAGCCGCGGTCCTCGGCCTGGGCGAACAGCGTCTCGCCCTTCCAGGCGCCGGCCGCGGCGGTCTGCGAGAAGCTCGCCGCGCCGCCACCCAGGGTGACGTCGGGGCGCACGTTCAGCAGCTGCTCGCTGATCGAGCCGAGGCCGCCGTTCTCGAGAGCCTCCGACGAGCACTTCTCAGTGGTCTGCTCGGGGCCGTAGCAGCCGCGCGCCGAGATGTGCGCGATCTCCGCGCCGGGGGTCGCGTCCTGGATCTCGGCGGTCGAGACGTTGCCCGTCTTCAATCCGTTCGCTTTCGCGATCTCGAGCAGGGTGGACTGCGGCTTGTTCTGGAAGTCGACGCTGAGGCGACCGTTGACGGTCTTGGTGCCGGTCGACCAGGCGCTGGCCGTCGAGGCCGACTCCGAGGCGTAGTTGGGCTGACCCTGCTCGTTCACCGAGTAGGTCGTGTACTGACCCGTCAGCGGCAGCGCGTCGATACCGGCGAAGCGCCCGCCCGCACCCTCGGCGTAGTTGCGGGCGACCGTGATCTCGGAGTCGCCCATGCCATCGCCGATGAGCAGGATGACGTTCTTGGCGGGGCCGTCGACGACCGACTCGCGCAGCGCGTCGGTCATGTCGCCGTCGTTGCGCGTGGCGCCGCCGTGCTCGGCCACGTCGCCGGGGGTCGCCGCGAGGGCGGGGGCGGCGAGCATCGCCACCGAGGTCGAGGCGGTCAGCGCCACCGCGACCGCGGCGGCGGCCGTTCTGAGGCGTCGAGAAGTGCGTGAGTCCATGGGGGAGTCCTTCGTCCTGTCGAGGCGGTCGTCGACCGCTGTTCCAGACCATCGACGTGAGGGCACCTCAGCCCCGCGCACAGGTGAAGATCAGGTGTCCGATCGGTTGCCACTCGTCCACTTCGGCTCGGTGCGGGGGAGCCGTCCGTAGGCTCGCAGCGATGACCCCCGCCGCCTCGCCTCCCCCCGGCCGGCGCGCCGTCGAGCGCGCGGTGCGGCTGCTGCTCGCGCTGTTCCTGCTGTGCAGCGCGTGGGCGACCACGCACGTGGATGTCGATGCCGGCGATCACGAAGGCACGGCCCACGCGGCCGTCACCGTGGGGTCGTTGGCGCACGCCGACTCGGACGGCGCACCGGCGGTCGATCTCGTCCCTCCCGTCGAGGCGGATGCCGTGCACACCTCGACCGCTGACGGCACCACGGTCCTCGTGCTCGCTCTGGCCGCCGCGGTCGCCGTGGTGCCGTTCGTCACCCGGCGCGGACCGCGTTCGGTCGACGTCCCCGACGCGCCCCCGCCGCGGCATCCCCTCTCCCTCTCCTCCGTCTCCCGTACCTGATCCGACACGCAGCCGCCCCTCCGCGGCTCGACGGCCGTCGCCCGATGGCCGGTTCCGTGTCGATCAGCGTCGGGAGACCTCCATGTCCTCTGTTCCCGCGGTGCCCCGCACCGTTCGTTCCGCGCCGCGCGGTCGTCGGCAGGTCCGCCTGGCCGCTGACGACCTGGCCGAGATCATCGAGCTCGCTCTCGCGAGCCCCGGGCCCTCGGCGGTCGCCACTCTCGAGCAGATCGCCGGTCACGACAGCGACGGCGCGAGCGAGGTGATCGCGCGGATCCTCGCCCGCACCCGCCCCACCCCGCGTCGCGCTGCCGCCGGTCGTGGCCCGCGCCGCGGCATCCGGATCGAGGGGGTCGTTCCCGCGGGCCTAAGACCCCTCGGCGGAGCCGACGCGCCCGCGCGAGCCGACGGGACCATCAGCGTGGTCGGCGACCCCGGAACCGGCAAGTCCACCCTGATCCGCTGGACGGCGCACCGTCGCGCCCGCCCGCTCGCGACGGTCGACCTCGACGGCGACGAGGCGGTCGATCAGCTCGTCGACGGGGTACGGCACGAGGTGGGCCCCGGCATGACCGTCGCACTGCTGAACGCCCACGGGCGCGAGCCGTCCGCCGTGGCGAGTCTTCTGGCCGCCATCCCGCGGGGATGCCTGACCCTGGTCGAGACAACGGTTCCGGATGCCGTGCCCCCGACCGACCACATCATCACCGTCGAACTTCCCTCGGTCGACGCGATCGCCGAACTCCTGCACACCGAGGTCGACGGACTCGACCCGCGCGAAGCCAGGATTCTCGCCGCGCTCAGCCTCGGTGAAACGCCCCGCGCGCTCGTGCGCGGGATCGAACGCGCGCGCCGCTTCGCCGCGACGACCACCGTGCCCGGGGCCCGGGCGCTGCGCACGGTCACGCAGGAGAGGTTCGCGGCCCTGCCGCCCGCACGACGTCGCGCGGCCGCCGAGGCGCTGCTGCGCGACGGTCAGCTGAGCCAGCGGGCCGTCAGCGAGCTGACCGGTGTCAGTCGCGACACCCTGCGACGCTGCGCGGTCTGAACCGGGCGGCGTGCGGCGTCACCGTCGAGTGCGCGCGGAACGGCATCCGGAATCGAGTGCCGAGCAACCGGCGCGTGCGAGGGGAGCGTCCGGTGACGCGCGTGTGAAGACACCCCCGCCGAACGCGGCGACGCCCGCCCCCGCGAAACGGCGGGGACGGGCGTCGACGTGGATGATCGGGCGATCAGACCCCGAAGTACAGCTCGTACTCGAAGGGGTGCGGGCGCTGGGCGATCGGCTGGATCTCGTTCTCGATCTTGTACTCGATCCAGGTGTCGATGAGCTCCTGCGTGAAGACGCCACCGGCGAGCAGGAACTCGTGGTCGGCGCGCAGAGCCTCGAGCGAGTCGAGCAGCGAGTTCGGAACCTGCGGGATGTTCCTGGCCTCTTCGGCGGGGAGCTCGTAGAGGTCCTTGTCGACGGGCTCGTGCGGCTCGATGCGGTTCTTGATGCCGTCGATGCCGGCCATGAGCTGCGCCGCGAACGCGAGGTACGGGTTGCCCGAGGCGTCGGGAGCGCGGAACTCGATGCGCTTGGCCTTGGGGTTGGTACCCGTGATCGGGATGCGGATGGCCGCGGAGCGGTTACCGGCCGAGTACACCAGGTTGACCGGCGCCTCGAAGCCCTTCACCAGACGGTGGTAGCTGTTGAGGGTCGGGTTGGTGAAGGCGAGGACGGCGGGCGCGTGCGCCAGCAGACCACCGATGTACCAGCGGGCGACGTCGGAGAGTCCGCCGTAGCCGGTCTCGTCGTAGAACAGCGGCTTGCCGTCGTTCCACAGCGACTGGTGCGTGTGCATGCCGGAGCCGTTGTCGCCGAAGAGCGGCTTGGGCATGAAGGTCGCGACCTTGCCCCACTGCTCGCAGGTGTTCTTGACGATGTACTTGAACTTCAGGATGTCGTCGGCCGCGTGCAGCATCGTGTCGAAGCGGTAGTTGATCTCCTGCTGACCACCGGTACCGACCTCGTGGTGCGAACGCTCGAGCGCGAAGCCCGCCTCGATCAGCTTGAGGGTGATGTCGTCGCGCAGGTCGGCGGTCTTGTCGACCGGCGAGACGGGGAAGTAGCCGCCCTTGTAGGGGGTCTTGTTGGCGAGGTTTCCGCCTTCTTCTTCGCGACCGGTGTTCCAGGCGCCTTCTTCGGAGTCGACCGAGTAGAAGCTCGAGTTCTGCTTCACCTCGTAGCGGACGTCGTCGAAGATGTAGAACTCGGCCTCGGGGGCGAAGAACGCGGTGTCGGCGATGCCGGTGGAGGCGAGGTACTTCTCGGCCTTCTTGGCGACCTGACGCGGGTCCTTGCCGTAGATCTCACCGTTGCGGGGGTTGTAGATGTCG
Source organism: Microbacterium algihabitans (assembly GCF_032464975.1). Lineage (NCBI taxonomy): Bacteria > Bacillati > Actinomycetota > Actinomycetes > Micrococcales > Microbacteriaceae > Microbacterium > Microbacterium algihabitans. The sequence goes on along the minus strand of NZ_JAWDIU010000005.1, from coordinate 278,931 downwards.
AAGATCATGACGAGGGTCTTGGCCTCGCGGAACTGATCGACGTACGCGGTCGTCACGTCGGGGATCAGCTGCATGTCCGACTCGTGGATGTTCGCGAACCCGCGGATCGACGAGCCATCGAACAGCTGTCCGACGGTGAAGAACTCCTCGTCGACGGTCGAGGCGGGGATGTTGAAGTGCTGCTGCACACCAGGAAGATCCGTGAAACGGATGTCGAGGAACTTGACGTCCTCGTCCTGGATGAACTTGAGCACCTCGGACGAATCTTTGAACATGAAGACTCCAGAGGTAGAACATTCGGGATCATGCCGGCCTCGGCCAGCCTCCTCGACCCTACCCAGAACCGGTGTCCCGGTCATATCTCGCGTGTTTCCGGGATGTTACGTCGGCCCGATTACGCTGGATGCCGTGACCCTCCCCGCAGAGAACGACTATCCGGGCCAACGGCTCGGCCTTCCCCGCGAAGGACGCGGCTCGATCGCGCGCCCGGGCCGGAGGATCGCCGCCCTCCTGATCGACGTGGCGAGCGCGGGACTCATCGGGTTCGCCTTCTTCTCCACCCCCGACCCAATCACGGGAGTGCCGTTCGCGAACCCCGTCGCGACCAACCTGATCTTCTTCGCCGTGCAGATCCTGTTCATCCCGCTCATCGGCGGAAGCCCCGGGCACCGGATCATGGGGATGCGCCTCGAGCTGGCATCCGGAGGCTGGGTCGGCCTGTGGCGCCCGATCGTCCGCACGATCCTTCTGGCCCTGATCATCCCCGCGGTCGTCTTCGACTCCGACCAGCGCGGCCTCCACGACAAGGCGGTCGGAACGATCCTCGTCCGCAGCTGACACGAAACGGCCCCCGCCTGAGCGGGGGCCGTCATCGTATGGGGGTCAGCGCGGGCGCGGAGCGCGCATCTTGGTGGGGTCGACGCCCTTGGGGATCGGCAGCGACGACAGGCCCTGCGACACCGACGACACGCGCTTGATGACGGCGGCCATCGTGGAGCGGTCGACCTTCTTGGGCAGCGCCTTGATGGTCGAGGCGAGCTTGGCGATCGGCACCTCGTCGTCGCCGTGACCGACGTAGAGCACCGTGACCGGCACACCGGCGGCCACGCGCAGCACGCGCGAGCGCTCTTCGCCGACCAGGCGGGTCAGGCGGCTGCGGTTGCCCTCGCCGATCAGCACGACGCCCCCGCGGCCGATGGCGCGGTACAGCGCCTCCTGCGTGCGCGGGTTGACGCCGACGGGCGCCTCGGAGGCCTGCCAGTTGCGGCCGAGCGACGACGACAGCACGTGACCGGTCGCGCCGGGCATGCCGTCGATCTTCTTGTACATGGCCGTCGTCGACAGGCGGGTCATCGTGATCATGCCGGCCAGGATGCCGGCGAGCAGACCGGTGACGGCCCACAGGATGACGCTCCACACCGCCAGCGGCGGGATCAGGAAGCCGACGAGAACGCCGAGGGCGATGCCCACCAGCACGATGCCGGCGAGCAAAAAGGGCAGCCACTTGTACTCCTTCTGCGTGAAGGTGTACAGGGTTTTCAGCTGCGAGAAGAAGCCCGGACGCTTCTCGGGCGTGGTGGTGCGAGCGGCCATGGTGACGATTCTATCTTCGACGCGGACTCTTCCTCCCCAGTGCGCGAATCGGCCCGATCGTCCACGGATCGAGGGGGCGGCTCCGCGCGGCCGAGGGGAGGTCGGCGACCATCGGCGCATGAGCACCGCCACGGCATCCGTCCTCGTCGAATCCTTCGACGCCTACCTTCGGCGGCGCGCCCTCAGCGCCGTCGCACTCGTCCCCGGCGAGGCCGTGACCGCCGCCGTCGGGCTGCTGCGCGGCTGCCGCGCCGTCGTCGGGAGGATCGCGGGCACCACGTGGTGGCTCACGGCGGAGGGGCGCCCCGTGGCCATCCCCGACGAAGCCGGAGGCGATCCCATCGAAGAGACGGCGTCGTGTCTGGAGCGATTGACGGATGCCGCCGGAGACGACGACACGCGAGGCCTCTTGGTCCGCGCGCACGAGACGGTGCTCACGAGACCTCCGCGGGAGTGGGACGCCCTCGAACGGCGGCTGTTCGCGCACGCGACGCCCGAGCCGCTCGTGCTGGGGCCGCTGACCCCCGCGCACGTCGCTCCGCCGTCTCCAGGCGTTCGCTTGGACGAGGGCGAATCGCCGCTGACGCTGCGGCTCGTCGACGCTGATCTGGCCGAAGCCGTCCGTGAAAGTCTCGCCGAGCTGCGCACGCGGTGGCGGTCTTCGCCACGGATGCGTATGGCGCTGATCGGTACGGCGACGGCGGCCGTCCTCACCGTCACCCTGGCAGTTCTGCTCCCGACGGGCGAGCAGCAGCCCGCGTCGGCGACCGCCACGTCGGTCGTGGCGGATTCGCCGACGCCCACCCCGACCGTCGTGCTGTCGACGGCCGAGCCCACCGACGAACGCCTTCCTCTCATCGACGACGTGATCGAGGGCGCTCGCGCGCTGTTCGGCGAGATCGACGCCTGCCAGGACGAACCGGCCTGCGTAGCGGCTCACGAGGAAAACTCGTCGTTCCCGCGCGAACCCCTGCTGCCGATGGCCGCGGCGGGGCAGATCTCATTGATCGACGACTTCGGGGGAGTGGCCGTCGTCTCGATCGAGAGCGCCGACGGCACGCAATACGTCACGCTCGTGCGCCAGAAAGACCGATGGCTGGTCCGCGCCGTCAGAACGGTCGCGGACCAGCCATCATGAGCTGGTGCTCGGTGGGATCAGATCCCGAGGTCGCCCTCGAACTGCGCCGCCTCGAGACGGGCCTTGACCGTGCCCAGGAAGCGGGCGGCGTCGGCACCGTCGATGATGCGGTGGTCGTACGACAGGGCCAGGTAGACGTACGAACGGACCGAGATCGCGTCCTTGCCGTCGACCGAGACCACACCGGGCTTCTTCACGACGGCACCGAGGCCGAGGATCGCCGACTGCGGCAGGAACACGATGGGCGTGTCGAACAGCGCGCCGCGCGAACCGGTGTTGGTCAGCGTGAAGGTGCCGCCGGCGAGCTCGTCGGGCTTCAGCTTGTTGTCGCGCGTGCGGGCGGCGAGATCGGCGATCTCGCGAGCCAGTTGAGCGATGTTCTTGTCGCCGGCGTCCTTGACGACCGGGGTCAGCAGGCCGCGCTCGGTGTCGACGGCGATCGACACGTTCTCGTGGGCCGGGTAGACGATCTCGTCGCCCTCGACCGTCGAGTTGATGATCGGGTAGGCCTTGAGGCCCTCGATCGCGGCGATGGCGAAGAACGGCAGGAACGAGAGCTTGTCGCCCGTCTTCTGCTGGAACTCGCCCTTCATGCGGTCGCGCAGCGCCGACAGCTTGGTCACGTCGACCTCGACGACGGTCGTCAGCTGGGCCGTGGCCTGCATCGACGCGACGGCGCGCTCGGCGATGACCTTGCGCAGACGCGACATCTTCTGCGTCGTGCCGCGCAGGGGCGAGACCTCCACGGGAGCGGGGGCGGCCGGGGCCGACGCGGCGGGAGCCGCAGCGGCGGGAGCCGACTTGGCGGCCTCGGCGGCCTTGAGCACGTCTTCCTTGCGGATGCGTCCACCGACGCCGCTGCCCTTGACCGAAGCCAGGTCGACGCCCTGCTGCTGAGCGAGCCGACGCACGAGCGGGGTGACGTAGGTCACGTCGTCGTTGGACGACGCGGCCGGAGCGGCGGCAGCCGGAGCCGCGGCGGGCGCGGGCTGTTCGGCGGGCTTCTGCTCGGCGGGCTTCGCCTCGGCGGCGGGGGCGGGCTGCTCGGCCGGCTTCTCCTCCGCGGCGGGCGCGGGCTGCTCGGCCGGCTTCTCCTCGGCGGCCGGGGCGGCGGGCGCCTCGGGCTGCGCGGCCGGAGCGGCACCGCTGCCGATGCGGGCCAGAGCGGCGCCGACGTTCACGGTCTCGTCTTCCTGGACGAGGATCTCCTGCAGCGTGCCGGCGACCGGCGACGGGATCTCGGTGTCGACCTTGTCGGTCGAGATCTCGAGCAGCGGCTCATCGACGGCGACGTCGTCGCCGACGGCCTTCAGCCAGCGGGTGACGGTGCCCTCGGTCACGCTCTCGCCGAGCTCGGGGAGCTTGACCTCGGTCGAGTCGCCGCTCGCGGCGGGCGCCGACTCGGCCGCGGGCTGCTCGGCGGCGGGCTGCTCGGGAGCGGCCTCTGCGGGGGCCGCCTCTGCGGCGGGAGCAGACTGCTCCTCGGCCGGGGCCTCCTGCGGGGCGTCGTCGGACGAGGCGGCGCCGGAGCCGTCACCGATCTTCGCCAGGACGGCGCCGACCTCGACGGTCTCGTCTTCCTGCACGAGGATCTCTTCGATCACGCCCGAGACGGGCGAGGGGATCTCGGTGTCGACCTTGTCGGTCGAGATCTCCAGCAGACCCTCGTCCTCCTGGACGGTGTCACCGACCTGCTTGAGCCAGCGGGTGACCGTTCCCTCGGTGACGCTCTCCCCGAGAGCGGGGAGGACGACGGAAGTGCTCATGAATATGTCTCCTTCGTACCGGATGCGGTATCTAGCTTAGTGACCGGTTTGTGGTCAGAGTGCGTGCAGCGGCTTGCCCGCGAGTGCCAGGAAGGCCTCGCCGAGCGCCTCGCTCTGCGTGGGGTGTGCGTGGATGAACGGGGCGATGTCTTCCGGATGCGCTTCCCAGCCCACGGCGAGCTGGGCCTCCGAGATGAGCTCGCCTACGCGGTCGCCCACGAGATGGGCGCCCACGACGGGGCCATCGACGCGGCGGACGATCTTGACGATGCCCGAGGTGCCGATGATCTCGCTGCGGCCGTTGCCCGCGAGGTTGTACTCGTACGCCTTCACGGCCTCGGATCCGTAACGATCCTGAGCCTGCGCCTCGGTGAGGCCGACGGAGGCCACCTCGGGGTGCGAATAGGCGACGCGCGGAACGTCGACGTCGGAGACCAGCACGGGGGAGAGCCCCGCGATCTCTTCCGCGACGAAGATGCCCTGCTGGAACCCGCGGTGGGCCAGCTGGAGTCCGGGGACGATGTCGCCGACGGCCCAGACGTGCGGGGCGGCGGTGCGCAGGCGCTCGTCGGTCTGCACGAAGCCGCGGTCGAGCACGAGGCCGGCCTCCTCGTAACCGAGACCGGCGGTGACCGGACCGCGACCGACCGCGACGAGCACATAGTCGGCGACGAGTTCGCTGCCGTCGTCGAGCGTCACCGTCACGGCGTCGGCCGTCTGGGTGAGCGTGTCGTAACGGCGACCGAGCTGGAACGCGATGCCGCGCTTGCGGAACGCGCGCTCGAGGGCCTTGCTCGACGAGACGTCCTCGGCCGGCAGCAGGTGCGGCAGGGCTTCGACGATCGTGACGTCGACGCCGAACGAACGCCAGACGCTCGCGAACTCCACGCCGATCACGCCGCCGCCGAGCACCACGACGCGGTCGGGGATGACGTCGAGGTCGAGGGCCTGCTCGCTGGTGAGCACGCGTCCGCCGATCTCGAGGCCGGGAAGGCTGCGGCTGTACGAGCCCGTCGCGAGGATCACGTCGGTGCCGCGGTACACGTCGTCGCCGACACGGACGGCGGGTCCGGCCTCGAGCGAGCCCTCTCCCGACACGACACGGATGCCGCGGGCCGAGATCAGTCCCTCGAGGCCCTTGAACTTCTTCGCGACGATTCCTTCGCGGTACGACCGCACGCGCGCGGGGTCGATACCGCCGAAGGTGACGTCGACGCCGATGTCCGCCGCGCCGCGTGCGGCGTCGGCCACCTCACCGGCGTGCAGAAGCGCCTTGGTCGGGATGCATCCCCGGTGCAGGCATGTGCCGCCGAGCTTGTCCTTCTCGACCAGCACGACGTCTTTGCCGAGTTCGGCGAGACGCAGGGCCGCCGCGTAGCCGCCGCTGCCGCCGCCCAGGATGACGACGTCGGCGGTGTGGTCGGTCATCGCGCGCCGCCCGCGGAGATCATCTCCACCAGCGAACGCACGGTGGCGCCCGTCACGCCCTTGTCGGTGTACCCGAAGGGCGCCGCCTTGTTCATGCCGACGCCGGCGATGTCGAGGTGCACCCAGGGGATGCGAGGCGCGTCGGCCGCATCGGACACGCGACCGACGAAGTGGCGGAGGAAGAGCCCCGCGAACAGCGATCCACCGGCGGGGTCGCCGATCTTCGCGTTCTGCAGGTCGGCGATGGGGGAGTCGAGGTCGTCGACCATGTGGTCGGGCAGGGGCAACTGCCACGCGAGCTCGGCGGTGCGCGCCGACGCCGCGAGGTACTCGGCCACGGCCGCTTCCTCGCCCATGACGCCGGTGTGGCGGTTGCCGAGGGCGACGGTGATGGCGCCCGTGAGGGTCGCCACGTCGACGATGAGGTCGGGGTTCTCGCGGCTGGCCGCGGCGAGACCGTCGGCGAGCACGAGGCGCCCCTCGGCGTCGGTGTTGAGCACCTCGACGGTGGTGCCGTCGAGGGTGCGCAAAACGTCACCCGGGCGCGTCGCGCGACCCGATGGCATGTTGTCGGCGATGCACAGCCAGGCGCTGACCTTGACCGGCAGCTCCATCTCGGCGGCGGCCTTCAGCACGGCGAGGACCGTGGCGGCTCCGCACATGTCGTACTTCATCCCGACCATGGACGCCGGCGGCTTCAGCGACAGCCCACCGGTGTCGAACGTGATGCCCTTGCCGACGAGGGCGACGTGACGCTCGGCGCCGGCCGGCGCGTAGTCGAGGCGCACCATGCGCGGCGGGCGGTCGGATCCCTGCCCGACGCCGAGGATGCCGCCGTAGCCGCCCTCGCGGAGAGCGTTCTCGTCGAGCACCTCGACCTCGACCGGCAGGCCCTTCACGGCCTCGACGGCCGCGTGGGCGAAGTCGGCGGGTCCGAGCCACTCGGCGGGGGTCGTCACGAGGTCCTTCACCAGGGCCACGGCGCCCGAGACGGCGGCAACGGCCGCGATGTCGGCGTCGGACGGGGCGTCGGTGCCCGTGACCGTCACCTGGGTGGCGCGGGGCTTGGCGGACTTCTTCTTGTAGTCGGCGAACCGGTAGCCGCCCAGAGCGGCTCCTTCGGCGAGCGGCTTCCAGGCCGAGGCGACCAGCGACTGCACGGCGACGTGCGCGAAACCGGTGAGCTGTCGCAGCCCCGTGCCCGCGGCATCGCGCAGGGCGGCCTCGCTCGGGTCGGTGCCGGCGCCCGCGACGGCGACCGGGGTCGACACACCCGGAACGTGCACGCGCTGGAACGAGCCGGCCGCCCCCGTGAACCCCACCGCCGACAGTGCGGCGAACAGTCCGGACCAGCCGTCCGGATCGGGCGCTCCTTCCGAAACAGTCGGGACGATCAGGAGGATCGCGTCGGCATCGGATTCGAGGGAGGGGGCGGAGGTGTACGCCACGGAGGGGAACGGCATGGGATCCATCCTAGGTTCGCCCGTGTTCGCTAGCAGCGGGACGCACCGCCGCCGACGCATTCGCGACCGCTCGTAGAGTGGAAGCATGCCCTCATCCGTCCCGCTGTACGACCGCGCCCCCGCGGCGCCGCCCGTGCCGTCGGGCCTGCCGCTCGTGATCGCTCTCACCGGGTTCACCGACGCAGGCGGGGCCGTGTCTCGTCTGGTGGAGTACTTCCGAGACGACCTTCAGCCGAACCCCGTGTTCGTCTTCGACAACGACGCCCTCCTCGACTACCGGGCGCGTCGGCCGGTCATCACCTTCGTCGAAGACCACCTGACCGACTACCGCCCCGCGCGCCTCGAGCTGTCACTCGCGCACGACTCGCTGGGGCACCCGTTCCTCCTGCTCGCCGGCTACGAGCCGGACTTCCTCTGGGAGGCCTTCGCCGAGACGGTCCTCGAACTGTCGGCGGGTCTGCAGGTGTCGTCGGTCAGCTGGGTGCACGCGATCCCCATGCCCGTCCCGCACACGCGCCCCATCGGCACCACCGTCAGCGGCACGCGCCCCGACCTCGCCGAGGCCCACTCCGTCTGGCGTCCGCACACGCAGGTGCCCTCCACCGCCGGACACCTGCTCGAATACCGCTTCGCCGAGGCGGGCGCCAAGGTCGCCGGCTTCGCTCTGCTCGTTCCGCACTACCTCGGTGACACCGAGTACCCCGCCGCCGCCTTGGCCGGGCTCGACAGCCTCACTGTGGCGACCGGCCTCGTCTTCTCCGGCGAGGTGCTGCGCGAAGAGAACCGCGAGTTCATCGCCAAGGTGACCGAGCAGGTCGAGGGCAGCGACGAGCTGACCCGCATGCTCGAGGGACTCGAGGAGCGCTACGACGCCTACATGGCCGGCTCCACCTCGGCCACCCCGATCATCCACACGGGCGACCTGCCCAGCGCGGACGAACTCGCCGCGGAGCTCGAGCGCTTCCTCGCCTCGCGCCCCGGCGACGACGACCGCCGCGGCAAGCTCGGCTGAACCCGGCGGCGAACATCCCGGATGCCGGGGGACTCGGCATCCGTCACGCTCTTCTCCCGCAGCGGCAGGCGGTGCTCTCGACCTAACCTGACCGACGGGAATGCGCGGGGGCGCGCAGACGTTGTCTACGCATAGATCCCCGGTCCACGTCAAGTCCCGGTCTGGGGATGTGAGACAATGAAGAACCTGACCCGTTGTCACCCGGTCCAGGAGCCCCGCTCCTCGGCTCGGGACTTGACAAGGGTCTTACTAGTGTCCGAGAACGACCGGCGGCCGTGCAACGTACGTTCCCGGTGAAAGGCGAAACGTGGCAGGCACGACAACCAAGACCCGCTCCCGGAGTGCGAAGGACACCGAGCTCGAGAACTCCGAGGAGACCGTGACGGCGTCGACGACGACGACCGCGAAGAAGGCTCCCGCGAAGAAGGCCCCCGCCAAGGCCAAGGCTGCGCCCGCGAAGGCGAAGGCGAAGACGAAGGCCAAGAAGGACGACGACCTCGAAGACGAAGAGGACGCCGAAGTCGAAGCCGACGTCGACCTCGAAGTCGACGACACCACCGACGCCGACGATTCCGACGACGCGGCCAAGCCCGACGCGAAGAAGACCGACGACGACGATGACGACGAGACCCCGGCGGCGCCCGCCGAGGCTCTTCCCACCGGCGCGATCGTCATCTCGTCGAGCGACGAAGACGACGTCCCCGTTTACTCCGCGCAGATCACCGGCGCCACCGCCGACCCGGTCAAGGACTACCTGAAGCAGATCGGCAAGGTCCCGCTCCTGAACGCGGCCGAAGAGGTCGAGCTCGCGATGCGCATCGAGGCCGGTCTGTTCGCCGAAGAGAAGCTGTCGAACATGTCGGCGGCCGAGAAGACGGGCCAGCTCGGGCTCGACCTGCAGTGGGTCGCCCGTGACGGTCAGCGCGCCAAGAGCCACCTGCTCGGCGCCAACCTCCGCCTCGTGGTCTCGCTCGCCAAGCGCTACACCGGTCGCGGCATGCAGTTCCTCGACCTCATCCAGGAGGGCAACCTGGGCTTGATCCGTGCGGTCGAGAAGTTCGACTACACCAAGGGCTTCAAGTTCTCGACCTACGCCACCTGGTGGATCCGTCAGGCGATCACCCGCGCCATGGCCGACCAGGCCCGCACCATCCGCATCCCGGTGCACATGGTCGAGGTCATCAACAAGCTCGCGCGCGTCCAGCGTCAGATGCTGCAGGACCTCGGTCGCGAACCCACGCCCGAAGAACTCAGCCGTGAGCTCGACATGACCCCCGAGAAGGTCATCGAGGTGCAGAAGTACGGCCGCGAGCCCATCTCGCTGCACACGCCCCTCGGTGAAGACGGAGACAGCGAGTTCGGTGACCTCATCGAGGACACCGAGGCCGTCGTCCCCGCCGACGCGGTGGGCTTCACCATGCTGCAGCGCCAGCTCGAGTCGCTCCTCGACTCGCTCAGCGAGCGCGAAGCGGGCGTGATCCGCATGCGCTTCGGCCTAGGCGACGGTCAGCCCAAGACCCTCGACCAGATCGGCGACACGTTCGGCGTCACGCGCGAGCGCATCCGCCAGATCGAGTCGAAGACCATGGCGAAGCTGCGTCACCCCAGCCGCTCGCAGTCGCTGCGGGACTACCTCGAATGAGCGCGGAGGCCAACGCCGGCAAGGCGCTCACCGTCACCGTCGAGGGCACCTCGTACGCCCGCATCCCGATCCGCACGCGGGTCGTCATGCCGGGCGACGACCTCGACGCGTTCATCCTCGAGTACGCGAAGGATGCCGTGCAGCCGGGCGACCTGCTGTTCGTCACCGAGAAGATCGTCGCGATCACGCAGGGCCGATCGTTCAAGCTCGACACGATCAAGCCCCGCAAGCTCGCGCTCTTCCTGTCAAAGTACGTCACCCGCACGCCCTACGGCATCGGCCTGGGCATGCCCGAGACGATGGAGATGGCGCTGCGCGAGTGCGGAACGCCCCGCATCCTGTTCGCCGCGGCCGTCTCGGCCGTGACCAAGGCGTTCGGGCGCAAGGGTGACTTCTACCGCATCGCGGGCGACAAGGCGCGCGCGATCGACGGTCCGACCAAGGGCACGATCCCGCCGTACAACCAGGCCGTCGTGCTCGGACCCGAGCGCCCCCGCGAGGTGGCCGCCCGCCTCAAGTCGCTGCTCGGCGGCGACCTGCAGGTGGCCGTGGTCGACATCAACGACCTGGGTGGCAACATCCTCGGCTCCACGATGGACAAGGCCGGCGAGAAGCGCCTCGTCGCGATCCTCAAGGACAACCCGCTCGGTCAGGGCCACGAGTCGACCCCGCTCGGCATCGTGCGCCACACCTGAGACACCTCGTCGGAAGGCCCGTCCCGTTCGCGGGGCGGGCCTTTCGCGTTCCCGGATGCCGTCACCTCGACAACCGAGGTGGCTGGGCCTGTCGAAGCCAGGGACCTCCCAACCGAGGTGCCTGAGCCTGTCGCAGCCCCCGGACCCTTCGACAAGCTCAGGGACCTCCCAACCGAGGTGGCTGAGCCTGTCGAAGCCACCGGGTTCCACGCCCTCCCCGAACCCAGGTGGCTGAGCCTGTCGCAGCACCCGGACCCACGCCGGCCCCGGACCCAGGTGGCTGAGCCTGTCGAAGCCACCGGACCCCACGCCCTCCCCGAACCCAGGTGGCTGAGCCTGTCGAAGCCACCGGACCCACGCCGGCCCCGGGCCCTTCGACAAGCTCAGGGACCTCCCCAACCCAGGTGGCTGAGCCTGTCGAAGCCAGGGACCTCCCAACCGAGGTGGCTGAGCCTGTCGCAGCCCCCGGACCCTTCGACAAGCTCAGGGACCTCCCAACCGAGGTGGCTGAGCCTGTCGCGGCCCCCGGACCCTTCGACAAGCTCAGGGACCTCCCAACCCAGGTGGCTGAGCCTGTCGAAGCCACCGGACCCGACGCCAGCCCCGGACCCTTCGACAAACTCAGGGACCTCCCAACCGAGGTGGCTGAGCCTGTCGAAGCCACCGGACCCCACGCCCTCCCCGAACCCAGGTGGCTGAGCCTGTCGAAGCCACCGGAGCCCAACGCCGGCCCCGGACCCTTCGACAAGCTCAGGGACCTCCCGCACCGAGCAGAAGAGGCCCGGCCCCACGCGGGGGACGGGCCTCTCGGCATCCGGGATCAGAACCCGATGGCGGCCTGGTAGCGCGGCTTGTGTCCGGTGCGGATGCCGGTCACGCTCGGCTTGTTCTCGTACACGCCGGCGCCCCAGTTGCCCTCGACGAGCACAGGGCCGTCGGGGCCGACGACGATGTCCCAGCCGACGTACTGCACCTGCGGAACGACGCGCGCGACCTCGTCGACGAACGCCTTGACCTCGTCGATCATCGGCAGCTGGAAGTCGGCGATGCGCGCGCCCGAGTCGGGATGCAGCTCGTGCACGTGACCGTGGGAGTCGTAGCCGGCGCCGAGGGCGTGGCCGTTCTCGTCGAGCATCGTGTAGAAGCCGCCGAAGGTCATCTGGTCGCTGACCGCGCCGCGGCCGAACTTCTGCGCCATGGCGAGGATGTGGGTCTTCTGTCCGTCGAAGAACGCGGTGACGCGAGTGGTGTTGACGGTGCCGGGGCAGACGGCCGCGAGGTCGTCGTGCTGGCGGATGACCTCTTCGACGAGGATCTCGCCGCGCTCGAGCAGTCCGCGGTGGAAAGCGCTCCAGTCGTCGACCTCGGCCGCGTGGTAGCGGTGCACGCCGGTGCCCGCCTGACCGACCGGCTCCTTGGTGACGATGGTGCCGAGGCGCTCGGTGAAGGCGCGCAGGTCGTCGGCGTTGCCGGCATCCAGCACCATCCACTCGCGGCGCAGGAATTCGCTGAACTTCCGGTCGAACTCGACCTTGTCCTGGAACAGGCCGCGGTAGTCGGGGTGGTCGTACTTCTGCGAGATCTGGTTCGACACCGGGTGCGTCATGTATGTGGAGCGCTCGGCGGGGGTGAGGATCGCGAAGTCGTAGTCGATGTAGTCCTGGAAGCCGACGTTCTTCACACCGGCCTGGTAAAGCATGTCGGCGACGACGAGCGGCAGGGCCTTGCCGTGCTGGCTCGAGGCCTCTTTGGCTCGTTCGACGACCGAGCCGACATCGATGCGGCGGGCGCGTCCGGCGAGGTAGCGGAGGCGCGTGACGGGGGAGAAACCCTTGTGAGGCATGAGGCTCCGGGGTCGGGGATCACGGACCTCGTTAGTCTAGAGGGGTGACCTCCACGCTCCCTGCCCGCTTGCCCGAGGCCGGGGGAGTGGCACCCGTGGCCCTCGTCTCCGAGTCCGCCCTGCGCCGCAACGCGCCCCTCGCCCTCGCCGCCGGCATCGCGACCGGCGGCGACGACGTGCTCGCCGCCGACGCGTGGGGGCACGGTGCCGAGTGGGTGCGTTCGGTGCTGGAGGATCTCGGAATGGATGCCGCCCCTCTCGATGCCGCGGTCCTGTTCGGCATGCCCGGCTCGCACGCGCAGCCCGTTCTGTCGCTGCGCGGGCGCGCGCTGGGCACCAAGCCGCTGCTGCGCGGGGAGGGCGTCTCGTACGGTTACACGCATCGCGCGCCCCACGACACCACCGTGGCCCTCGTCACCGGTGGCTACGCCCAGGGCGTGGTGCGCTCTCTCGGCAATGCCGCCACCGTCGCGATCGGCGGACGTCGGCATCGCATCGTCGGGCGCGTCGCGATGGACGTCTGCGTGGTCGACGTCGAGGACGCGACCGTCGAGCGCGGGGCCGAGGTCGTCTTCTTCGGCGACCCGGCCGAGGGGCATCCCTCGCTGGAGGAGTGGACGGATGCCACGGACCTCGGCGCCGCGGAGATCGTCGCCCTCGTCGGCGTCCGTGCCGATCGGCGGGTGAGCGCATGAGCGCCGTCTACCGCGTCGACCTCGACGCCTTCGCGCGCAACCTTCGTCGCGTGAGCGAGGCCGTGGCTCCCGCGGCGCACATGCTCGTCGTCAAGGACGACGCCTACGCGCACGGGCTGGAGCCGATCGTGACGCGCGCCGTCGCCGAGGGCGTCCGCTGGATCGGCGCCTTCGACGTGGTCACGGGGGCCGCTGTCCGGCGCATCGCCGGGCCCGACGTGCGGATCTTCGTGTGGCTCATCGGCGGAGCCGACGATCTGGCAGCGGGCATCGCGGCCGACCTCGATCTCGGCATCGGCGACGAAGCGCTCCTCGACGACCTTTCCCGGCTCGAGGCCGATCGGCCCGCCCGCGTGCACCTCAAGGTCGACACGGGCCTGCACCGCAACGGCATCCGTCCGGAACGGTGGGAGGCCGCTCTCGCGCAGACCGCAACGCTGGTCGCGGCGGGGCGCGTGGCGTTCGAAGGAATCTGGTCGCACATCTCCGAGGCCTCGGATGCCGATGACGACGACGCCCGAGCGCTGTTCCTCGCCGCGCGCGAGACGGCCCGCGCAGCGGGACTCGACCCGCGTTTCTCGCACCTGGCCGCCAGCGCGGCCGGTTTCGCGAGGGGCGAGTTCCGCGAAGACCTCGTGCGGGTCGGCGCGTTCTCGTACGGCATCCGTCCCTCCGGAGGCCCGGGGGAGCAGGAGCTCGGCATCGAACCGATCGCGACGCTGTGGGCCACCGTGACGACCGTGGACGCCGCGGGCGTGCACCTCGACGTGGGGAGCCTGCACGGGCTGCCCAGCGCTCTGGGCGCACGCTTCGACGTGCTCGCCCCCGAGGGACCGCGACGGGTCGAGGCGATCGCGCCGACCGAGACGGTGCTCGCGCCGTGGGCCGGCGCCGCGCCGGGGGATGAGATCGCCCTCTTCGGTCCCGGCGCCCTCTCCAGCGCGACCGATCTCGCCGAACTCATCGACACCATCGGTGAGGAGATCGCGCTCCGCGTCTCACCGACCGTCGCACGCACCTACGTCTCGACCGCCCCCTGAAACGCGGAACGGGCCCCGTCGCACTCGAAGGAGTGCGCGGGGCCCGTTCCGACGTGATGGTCTCAGTCGGCGGCGTTGAGTCGCGCCGTCTCGTCGTGCCACGAGGTGGCGATGCTACGGAGCTTCTCTTCGTACTTGCGGCCATGGTGTGCGCAGAACAGCAACTCGCTGCCGTTCACCTCGGCGGCGATGTAGGCCTGCGCGCCGCAGGAGTCGCAGCGATCCGCCGCCGTCAGGCGGTGATCGAGGACGGCTGACGCTTCGGGTGCAGTCGTGGTGGTCATGTCGGGTGCCCTCCTCAGGTGGTCGTGGGCGAGTCTCCATATACAACCACGCGGATGTTTCCCTTATGCCGCGGCTTGATCACATTTCGCTGTGCGCGTACGGTGACCCGACCTCGCTGTGTGTCTGGCAGGCGATGTCGGTACCCCCGATTACGCTGGGAAATCGTGACGTCCGAGTACTCCGCCCATCATCTGCAGGTCCTTGAGGGCCTCGAAGCCGTGCGCAAGCGCCCGGGCATGTACATCGGGTCCACCGACTCGCGTGGTCTCATGCACTGCCTCTGGGAGATCATCGACAACTCCGTCGACGAAGCCCTCGGCGGCCACGGGTCGCGCATCGACATCGTGTTGCACGCCGACGGCAGTGTCGAGGTGCGCGACCGCGCCCGCGGCATCCCGGTCGACGTCGAGCCCCGCACCGGCCTCACGGGTGTCGAGGTCGTCTTCACCAAGCTGCACGCCGGCGGCAAGTTCGGCGGCGGCTCGTACGCGGCATCCGGGGGTCTGCACGGCGTCGGCGCCTCGGTCGTCAACGCGCTCTCGGAGCGCCTCGACGTCGAGGTCGACCGTGGCGGCAAGACCTACGCGATGTCGTTCCACCGCGGCGAGCCCGGGCAGTTCGCGGGCGACACCCCCGACTCGACCTTCACGCCCTTCGAGCGCAGCAGCGAACTGCGCGTGGTGGGCAAGGCGCCGCGCGGAGTCACCGGCACGCGCATCCGCTACTGGGCCGACCGGCAGATCTTCACGAAAGACGCCGCGTTCGGTCTCGACGAGCTCGTGCAGCGCGTGCGCCAGACGGCGTTCCTCGTGCCGGGCCTCGAGATCGTCGTGCAAGACGAACGGGGCGAGGAGCGCGTCGAGACGAGCTACCGCTTCGACGGCGGCATCTCGGAGTTCGCCGAGTTCCTTGCGCCCGACGCCGCGGTCACCGACACCTGGCGGCTCACCGGTACCGGCACGTTCGCCGAGACCGTGCCGGTGCTGCAGCCCGGCGGTTCGATGATCCCCACCGAGGTCGAGCGCGAGTGCGAGGTCGACATCGCGGTGCGATGGGGCACCGGCTACGACACCACGACCCGCTCGTTCGTGAACATCATCGCCACCCCCAAGGGCGGCACGCACCAGCAGGGCTTCGAGCAGGGGCTCATGAAGGTGCTGCGCGCGCAGGTCGAGCAGAACGCCCGCAAGCTCAAGGTCGGCAATGACAAGATCGAGAAAGACGACCTGATGGCCGGCCTCACGGCCGTCATGACCGTACGCCTGCCCGAGCCGCAGTTCGAGGGCCAGACCAAAGAGATCCTCGGCACGCCCGCAGTGCGTCAGATCGTGGCATCCGTCGTGCAGAAGGAGCTCGCGGCGCGCTTCGCCTCGCCCAAGCGCGACGACAAGGCGCAGACCGCACAGCTGCTCGAGAAGATCGTCTCCGAGATGAAGGCGCGCATCTCGGCGCGCACCCACAAAGAGACGCAGCGGCGCAAGAACGCCCTCGAGTCGTCGTCGCTGCCGGCGAAGCTCGTCGACTGCCGCTCCAACGACGTGAACGACTCCGAGCTGTTCATCGTCGAGGGCGACTCCGCCCTCGGAACGGCCAAGCTCGCGCGCAACAGCGAGTACCAGGCGCTGCTGCCCATCCGCGGCAAGATCCTCAACACACAGAAGGCCTCGATCAGCGACATGCTGTCGAACGCCGAGTGCGCCTCGATCATCCAGGTGATCGGCGCCGGCTCCGGCCGCTCGTTCGATCTCGACGCCGCGCGCTACGGCAAGATCATCCTGATGAGCGACGCCGACGTCGACGGCGCGCACATCCGCACGCTGCTGCTGACGCTGTTCTTCCGGTACATGCGACCCCTGGTCGAAGAAGGCCGCGTGTTCGCCGCCGTGCCGCCCCTGCACCGCGTGATCGTCATGAATCCGGGCTCCAAGCCCAACGAGACGATCTACACCTACAGCGAGCAGGAGCTGCACGCCCTGCTCGCCAAGCTCAAGCGCGGCAACAAGCGCTGGCAGGAGCCGATCCAGCGGTACAAGGGTCTGGGCGAGATGGATGCCGACCAGCTCGCGACCACGACCATGGACCGCGCCGGCCGTATGCTGCGCCGCGTGCGCGTGCAGGACATGGAGGCCGCGGCATCCGTCTTCGACCTGCTCATGGGCAGCGACGTCGCCCCGCGCCGCGAGTTCATCATCGACTCCAGCGACCGCCTGGCGCGCGAGCGCATCGACGTCTGAGCCTGCCGGGGTCCGTCGTCGAGCGGGCTCGCCGTCCTGCGGACGAGAACTCCGACACGCCGTCCCGCCGACGGCCGAACCGGCGTGTCGGCACCCGCGTCCGCACGACGGTCGAGCACACGGCCTCCGCCGCCGTCCTGCGGATTCCGCCCCCGACATGCCGCCGCTTCGGCCGGTCGGACCGGCATGTCGCCGACGGCGTCCGCACGAGGGTCTCACACGGCCCGCGACCGCTCTGCCGCCGCCCCGCCGCCGTCCTGCGGACGAGAACCCCGACACGCCGTCCCGCCGACGGCCGGACCGGCGTGTCGGCACCCGCGTCCGCACGACGGCAGCCGCGACCGACCCGGCCCCGCCGGGCCGCGGGCTCAGCGGACGACGGTGCCGATCGCGCCGACGACGGCGTCGAGGGGCTGACCTGAGGCGTCGCGCTTGGCGCCGGCATCCGGCAGCGCACGCACCGAGCCGTCGGGGCCCACCGCGCGGGGATCGGTGCCGACCCACGCGAGCACGAGGGCGTCTTCGCCGCGCAGGAGGCGCTGCGCGCGCACTCCGCCGGTGGCGCGCCCCTTGGCGGGGAACTCCGTGAAGGCCGAGACCTTGGCGCTCCCGGCATCGGTGCCCGGCAGCGCGGCCGACGAGCCGGCGACGGTCACCACCACCGCGTCGAAGGCCGAGGCCCCGACGACGGCGAAGTCGATCACCCGTGCGCCGTCGGAGAGGCGGATGCCGGCCATGCCGCCCGCCGAACGTCCTTGGGGTCGCACGGAGGAGGCCTCGAAGCGCAGCAGCTGCGCATCGCTCGCGATGAACACGAGCTCGGCGTTGTCGCCGGCGGGAGCGGCGCCCACGACCCGGTCGCCGTCGCGCAGCGAGATGATCTCGATCTCGTCCTTCGTGCCGAGCTCGGTCGCGGCGACCCGCTTGACGACGCCCTGCTCGGTGCCGAGCGCGATGGTGGGGGAGTCGACGAGAGGCACCAGGGCCACGACCTTCTCGCCCTTCGCGAGCGCCAGGTACTGCTCGACCTTCGTGCCCGCGGCGACCTGCACCGAGTTGGCGGGGACGGACGGCAGGTCCACCGGCGAGAAGCGCACGAGACGCCCGGCGGAGGTCACCGCGCCGATGTCGCCGCGCGTGGTCGTGTCGACCGACGAACGGATCGCGTCGTGCTTCGACCGGCGCGCAGGCGGCACCACACCGCCGGCGGGGGCGTCGGCGACGAGCTCGGCGCGCACCATGCGTCCGGTGGCCGACAGGTACACGCGGCACGGGGCGTCGGCGATCTGCAGATCGACGGCGGCGGCCGCGGCCCTCGCCGAACGGGGCTGTACAGGTCCGCCGTTGAGCAGCATCGTGCGGCGCGGGGTGCCGTAAGCGTCGGCCGCGGCATCCAGTTCTCTCGCCACCTGCTGGCGCAGCAGCGTCTCGCTGCCCAGCAACTCGACCAGCTGCGCGATCTCGGCGTTCAACTGGTCGCGCTCGGCCTCGAGCTCGATGCGCGAGAACTTCGTGAGGCGACGCAGCCGCAGCTCGAGGATGTACTCGGCCTGCGGGTGCGAGAGGTCGAAGACCTCCTGCAGGCGCGTGCGCGCTTCTTCGCTGTCATCGGACGAGCGGATGACCTGGATGACCTCGTCGATGTCGAGGATCGCGATGAGAAGACCCTCGACCAGGTGCAGGCGCTCGCGCTTGCGCGCCAGGCGGAACTCGCTGCGCCGCGTGACGACGCGGATGCGGTGATCGATGTACACCCGCAGCATCTCGCGCAGGCCCAGGGTCTGCGGCTGGCCGTCGACGAGGGCGACGTTGTTGATGCCGAAGGAGTCCTCGAGGGGCGTGAGGCGGTAGAGCTGCTCGAGCACGGCCTTGGGGTCGAAGCCGGTCTTGATGCCGATCACCAGGCGCAGGCCGTTGTTGCGGTCGGTGAGGTCGGTGACGTCGGCGATGCCCGTCAGCTTCTTCGCCTGCACGGCGTCTTTGATCTTCTCGATCACGCGCTCGGGGCCGACGAGGTAGGGAAGTTCGGTGATGACGATGCCGGTGCGGCGCGGACCGAGTGACTCGATCGAGGCCTTCGCGCGAGTGCGGAACGTGCCGCGACCGTTCGTGTACGCGTCTTTGATGCCGTCGAGACCCACGATGATGCCGCCCGAAGGCAGGTCGGGGCCGGGCACGAACTCCATGAGCTCTTCGACGGTGGCATCCGGATGCTGCAGCAGGTGGATCGCGGCGGCGACGACCTCGATGAGGTTGTGCGGCGCCATGTTCGTCGCCA
This sequence comes from Microbacterium algihabitans, assembly GCF_032464975.1. Taxonomy (NCBI): domain Bacteria; kingdom Bacillati; phylum Actinomycetota; class Actinomycetes; order Micrococcales; family Microbacteriaceae; genus Microbacterium; species Microbacterium algihabitans. Next base: position 259,819 of record NZ_JAWDIU010000005.1, on the reverse strand, counting down.
TGCCGACCGCGATGCCCGTCGCGCCGTTGACCAGCAGGTTGGGGAAGGCGGCCGGGAGCACCTCGGGCTGCTGGAACTGACCGTCGTAGTTCGGGATGAAGTCGACGACGTCCTCGTCGAGGTTCTCGGTCAGCGCCATCGCCGGGGGAGCGAGGCGCGCCTCGGTGTACCGGGGCGCGGCGGGACCGTCGTCGAGCGAGCCGAAGTTGCCGTGGCCGTCCACCAGAGGCACCCGCAGCGAGAAGTACTGGGCCAGGCGCACGAGGGCGTCGTAGATGGGGGCGTCGCCGTGGGGGTGGAGCTTTCCCATCACCTCGCCGACGACGCGGGCGCTCTTGACGTGCCCGCGGTCGGGCCGCAGCCCCATCTCGGCCATCTGGTACAGGATGCGGCGCTGCACCGGCTTGAGTCCGTCGCGGGCGTCGGGGAGGGCCCGCGAGTAGATGACCGAGTAGGCGTACTCGAGGAACGACCCCTGCATCTCGGTCGAGACATCGACGTCTTCGATGCGCTCGACGACGGGTGACGTCGCGGATGAGGAGGAACGGGAATCGGGCATAGGTGCGGCCTCGGGTCGGGCGGGCGTCGCGTCAGGACGGGGATCGGGAGTCGTGTGGAAGACTTGCCGAGATGTCACTCAGCCTACCGGCGGACCCGCCGCGCTCCCGGAGCCTCACCGGTGTGGTGGAGCAGTCGATCGCCGCCCTGGCCGGCGAATCGGAGTGGTTCAGCCCCGCGCGCAGTGCCATCGTGTTCCTCATCGACGGCCTCGGCTCGCACAACCTCGCCGCCCGTCGCGGTCACGCGCGCTTCCTCGGCTCGGTCGGGGGCCGGCGCGACGTGGCGCGCACCGTCTTCCCCTCGACCACCGCGGCGGCTCTGTCGAGCCTGCTGACGGGCACCGATCCGGGCGTGCACGGCATCGTCGGCTACCGCGCCCGCATCCCCGGCACCGATCTGGCGCCCAACCAGCTGCACGGGTGGGAGACCGACGGCCTCGACCCGCACACCTGGCAGCGCAGCGAGCCACTGTTCGCCCGCCACGCCGCCGCGGGACGACCGAGCTTCGTCGTGTCCCGCCCCTCGTACACCGGCACCGGCTTCACCGAGGCGACGCTGCGCGGGGCGGAGTTCTTCCCCTCCGACGATCTCGACGAGCGCGTACTTCTCGCGGCCGACCTGGCGGCGCGGCATCCGGGATCGATCACGTATCTGTACGCCCCCGAACTCGACACCGCCGGTCATCGCGACGGGTGGGAGTCCGACCGCTGGACCGACACTCTCGAGCGGGTGGATGCCGCGGCTCGACGCCTCGCCGAGGGTATCGACGCGCACACGGGCGTGCTGGTCACGGCCGATCACGGCATGGTCGACGTGCCGGCGCACAAGCACGTGCTGCTGCGCGAGGGCGACGCACTGCTCGACGGCGTCGAGATCGTGGGCGGCGAGCCGCGCATGCTCCACCTGTACACGGCCGAGGGGCGGGCGGATGCCGTGGCCGCGGTCTGGCGCGAGAGCGAGGCCGCGCGAGCCTGGGTCATGACCCGCGACGAGGCGATCGACGCGGGGCTCTTCGGCCGGGTCGACGACGAGGTGCGCCCCCGCATCGGAGACGTGCTCGTGGCCGCGCGCGGCCGATTCGCCTACTACGACGACCGCGAGGCCGACAAACGACCACAGCGCATGGTCGGCCAGCACGGATCGCTCACCGACGAGGAGCGCACGGTGCCGCTCCTGCGCCTCGGCGCCTTCGCCTGACGCGAGGCCGAGACGCGGCATCCGGATGCCGTCGTGCGGATCTCACGCGCGACGCGCCGTCGACAGGCACGACTCGTCCCGCGGGTCGGATGTCCGATCCGCAGGACGGCGGGGTGTCAGCTCTCGTCGGAGCGGGCGCCGAACACGATCTCGTCCCACGACGGCATCGACGGACGACCCTTCGTGCGTCGCGCGCCATCCGCCTGCGGGCGCTCGGGCTCCGACGTCTTCTCGTCGGCGTCGTCGACGTAGCCCGACTCCGCGGCGTCGAACAGCGCCACCGGCGGGGCCGAAGGACGCGGCTCGGGCTCGACCTCGGTCACGCCCGGAAGCGGCTCGCGCTGTCCGCGGCGCCGACGCAGGGCCTCGAGCAGATCGGCCGTCTCGGATGAGGCGACCGGGGCGTCGGGGGAGCGCTTGATGGCCGCGGCCTGCACGGCCGGGGCGACGGGACCGGTGGCCTCGACGCCCGGCTCGTCGTCGATGTCGAGACGACGCGGGCCGAAGGCTCCGCTGTCGAAGCGCGAGTCGTCTTTGGTCATGCTGTCGAGCGCACGCAGTCGAGGGATGAGTCCCTCGGGCAGCGAGCCCTGGCGGGACAACTGGATCGCATCGGCGTTCTGCGGCGACAGGCTGCTGCGGCGCGGGTCGAAGCTCCAGCGGGCGTCGTGATCGATGCCGTTCGCGGTGAACTCGAGCTTGACCATCCAGCCCGTGCTCTCCTTCCAGCTCGTCCAGCGCTCGGCCGACGCTCCGGCCTCGGCGAGCTTCGCGCGCACGGCGGCGCCGAACGTGACGGGGGCGTCGTGCTCGAGCGTGCCGCCCAGCAGCACGGGCACGGCGAGGGCCTGAGCGACGACGTGCTCGCGCTCGGCCAGCACCGGGCCCTCGAAACGCTCGACGTCTTCGACGCGGGCGTTCAGCAGAGTCGCGACCTCGCGCGCCGACATCCCGGAGCGGATGTGCGCCTGGATCTCGCGGGGGCTCGGCCGGGGGGCACGATCGTCGTCGGCGCGGTCGCGGCGTGCGCGGCGCGCCTCGGCGCGCAGCACATCGTCGATGGCGAGGGCGAATCGCTCGCCCGCCTGCGTCGCCACGACGAGGACGTCATCTTCGGTTCCGATGACTTTGAGCTGCTCCATACGAAACACCCCTCCGATCTGCGGTCAGGGCCCATGCTGACATGCGCGCCCCGTGCTTTCGGGAATATCGCGGGCGCGCCGCGAGTTTCCCGTCTCGCCAGGACACGCACGCCCACCGGCGAGCATTTGCTTATCGGGATCGGGTCATGCAAACTATGGCCGCCCGATCGGGCACCCGATAGGGCACAGCACCACGAAATCCGGAAGTAGAGACCTGCACGCATGGCAACCGATTACGACGCACCGCGCAAGACCGAGGACGACAGCGAGTCGATCGAGGCCCTCAAGGAGCGCGTGCCCGACAAGGCGTCGGGGTCGATCGACAACGAGGATGCCGACAACCCCTCGGGCTTCGAACTGCCCGGCGCCGACCTTTCCGACATCGAGCTCGATGTCGTCGTGCTTCCCCCTCAGGAAGACGAGTTCACCTGCATGAACTGCTTCCTCGTGAAGCACCGTTCGCAGATCGCCGAAGAGAGCGGCCCCGGCTTCATCTGCCTGGAGTGCGCAGCCTGACCTGAGCGCGCTGGATCGCCGCCACCAGGCGGTCCGGCGTGCGGGTGGACACCACCCACATCGGGGTCGGATCGTCGGGGTCGGTCACGGGTACCGTGACGATGCCGTCGATCCCGCCCCGGATCACATGCCACGCCCGGTGGTCGAGACCACTCCCACGGGCGGTGCGGGCCTCTTCCGCGACGACGCCGGCGGGAACTCCCAGCAGATCGACGGGAATGTGCGCGCGACCGGCTCGCAACTCCCCGTCGCGCACCTCCACCACGGGCGAGAACGCCAGCAGGGCGACGACGATCGCGACCGACACCACCAGCCCGATGAACAGGGCGAGGGTCGTGTCGAGCGGCGAGAAGACGACGGCGGCCATCGGGCCGCAGACGGCGGCTGCCACCAGCGCCCACAACGACGGACTCAGGCGCTCGCGGTACTCGGCTGCGGTGCGGATGCCGCACCTCCTCTTCTGCATTACCCTCGGGGGGTGACCGAAACGGTGGACGTCCCAATTGTCGCATCCGAGCCCCCGGTCTTCGCCCACCCCGGCGACGCCGGAGCCGACCTGACGGCCGCCGAGGCCGTCCGCCTCGAGCCCGGCCGGCGCGCGCTCGTGTCGACCGGCGTGCGCATCGCGCTGCCCGAGGGATACGCCGCGTTCGTGGTTCCGCGCAGCGGCCTGGCCGCCAAGCACGGCATCACCATCGTGAACTCGCCCGGCACCATCGACGCGGGATACCGCGGCGAGATCAAGGTCGCCCTGCTGAACACCGACCTCGACGAGGCCTATGACATCGCGGTCGGAGACCGCATCGCCCAGCTCATCGTGATGCCCGTCCCGCCCGTGCGCTTCGTCCCCGTCGACGAACTTCCCGACAGCGTGCGCGGCGACGGCGGTTTCGGATCGAGCGGATACCAGAGCTTGCAAGGGAGCACCCGATGACCGACGACGAGTCGCAGACCACCACCACCGCCGCAGACGAGGCGGGCACCGATCTGGCCCCCGCGACCAAGAGCGCGCCCCTCGACCGCGAGAACGCGGGCCCGTTCGACGAGTCCGAGGCCAACCCCGTGCGCCCCTACATCGACCTGGGCGGCATCAAGATCCTGCCGCGAGAGGGCCTCAACCTGCGTCTCGAGGTCGAGGAGCAGACCAAGCGCATCGTCGCCGTCGGTCTCGACTACGCCGAGTCCACCCTGCAGGTGCAACCGTTCGCCGCGCCGCGCACGAGCGGCCTCTGGGAGGAGACGCGCGAGCAGATCCGCCAGCAGGTGAAGCAGCAGGGCGGCCGTGTCGAAGAGCGTGAGGGCCCGCTCGGGCCGGAGCTACTCGCCGAGGTCCCCGTGGCCGGAGCCGACGGCGCGGGCAAGCGCCTCGCGCGCTTCGTCGGTGTGGACGGACCGCGCTGGTTCCTCCGCGGCGTCATCGGGGGAGCGGCGACCAGCGACGTCGAGGCCGCGGCCGCCGTCGAAGACCTCTTCCGCTCGATCGTGGTGGTGCGCGGCTCGTCGCCCATGCCCCCGCGCGATCTCATTCCTCTCCGGATGCCGTCGACCCCCGGCACGGCATGAGCGACGACTCCGTCCGTCCCGGGCGCGAGGACGACCGCGTCCCCCTCGACCCGCCGTCGGCGGCCGACAGCGTGAGCGCCGCACTCGGCAACGCCGCGCGCCGTGCGGGCCTCGACCCCGCCAAGCACTCCAGCACCGGCGCGGCCGTCTGGGCGGCGATGGGCGGGGTGCGCGGCATCCTGGAATCCGTCCTGCCGTCGCTGGCGTTCGTCGTGCTCTTCACGGTCACCATCGACCCCGAGACGCGCCAGGGCAACCTGTGGCTCAGTCTGGGCGTGTCTGTGGGTCTCGCGGTGGTCTTCACCCTCGCGCGTCTCATCGCGAAGTCGCCGCCGAGTGCCGCGATCGGCGGTCTGCTGGCCACGGTCGGCGCCGCCGTGCTCTCGCTGGTGACCGGCCGCGGGCAGGACAACTTCGTGCTCGGCTTCTTCACCAACGGCGCGTACGGCACGGCCTTCCTCGTGTCGGCGCTGGTGGGCTGGCCGCTGATCGGTCTCGCCGCAGGGTACCTGCTGGGCGAGGGCACGCGGTGGCGCGCCGACAAGCGCAAGCGCCGCGCCTACACGTGGCTGTCGATCGCCTGGGCCGCGCTCTTCGCGGCGCGCCTGGCCGTTCAGCTTCCGCTGTATTTCGCGGGAGACGTGACCGCGCTGGGGACCCTCAAGATCGTGATGGGCCTGCCGTTGTTCGCGCCGATGCTCGCCGTGACGTGGCTCGTGGCGCGTGCTCTGCACCCCAGGCGCGAGTCCTGATAATATCTTGACATCAAGATAAATCCGACGCCCTGCGCGGTTAGGTCGACCTTCCTGGTTTCGACCGAGCGGCACGGGGAAGATGGAGAAATGCGGGCCTGAAGCCTGCGCATTCGCCGACGAAGGAGACGATCGTGTCCACGGTTGACAGCTTCGGTGCAAAGAGCACCCTGACGGTCGGCAGCACCGACTACGAGATCTTCCGGGTCGACACGGTCGCCGGTTACGAGAAGCTCCCCTTCAGCCTGAAGGTGCTGCTCGAGAACCTGCTCCGCACCGAAGACGGTGCCAACGTCACCAAGGAGCAGATCCAGGCGCTCGGCTCGTGGGACCCCACGGCCGAGCCCGACACCGAGATCCAGTTCACGCCCGCCCGCGTGGTCATGCAGGACTTCACCGGTGTGCCCTGCATCGTCGACCTCGCCACCATGCGCGAGGCCGTCACCGCCCTCGGCGGCGACCCGAACAAGATCAACCCGCTCTCGCCCGCCGAGATGGTCATCGACCACTCGGTCATCGCCGACCTGTTCGGCAGCGAGAACGCCCTCGAGCGCAACGTCGAGATCGAGTACGAGCGCAACGGCGAGCGGTACCAGTTCCTGCGCTGGGGCCAGACGGCGTTCGACGACTTCAAGGTCGTTCCCCCGGGAACCGGCATCGTGCACCAGGTCAACATCGAGCACCTGGCCAAGGTCGTCTACGACCGTGCTTCGACAAGCTCAGTAACCGGTGAAGAGGTCCTCCGCGCGTACCCCGACACCTGCGTCGGCACCGACTCGCACACCACGATGGTCAACGGCCTGGGCGTGCTCGGCTGGGGCGTCGGCGGCATCGAGGCCGAGGCGGCCATGCTCGGCCAGCCCGTGTCGATGCTCATCCCGCGCGTCGTCGGCTTCAAGCTCAGCGGCGAGATCCCCGCCGGTGTGACCGCGACCGACGTCGTGCTCACCATCACCGACATGCTCCGCAAGCACGGCGTGGTCGGCAAGTTCGTCGAGTTCTACGGCGAGGGCGTCGCCTCGGTGCCGCTGGCCAACCGCGCCACCATCGGCAACATGAGCCCCGAGTTCGGTTCGACCGCCGCGATGTTCCCCATCGACGACGTCACGATCGACTACCTGCGCCTGACCGGCCGCGACGAGCAGACCATCGCGCTCGTCGAGGCGTACGCCAAGGAGCAGAAGCTCTGGCACGACCCCGACCGCGAGCTGGCCTTCAGCGAATTCATGGAGCTCGACCTGTCGACGGTCGTCCCCTCGATCGCCGGCCCGAAGCGCCCCCAGGACCGCATCCTGCTGTCCGAGGCCAAGTCGCAGTTCGAGAAGGACATCCTCAACTACGCCGACACCTCGATCTCCGACTCGATCGTCGATCTCGAGGTCGACGGCACGTTCCCGGCATCCGACCCGGGTTCGGTCCCGGGCGAAGAGCACGAAGACGTCACCGACAGCGACGTGCTCATCTCGTCGGGCCACCCCGTCAACGCCTCGAAGCCCGTCAAGGTCACCACGCCCGACGGACAGTCGTACCTGCTCGACAACGGTGCTGTCACGCTCGCGGCGATCACCTCGTGCACGAACACCTCGAACCCCTCGGTCATGATCGCGGCGGGCCTGCTCGCCAAGAACGCCGTCGACAAGGGCCTCAAGCGCAAGCCGTGGGTCAAGACGACGCTCGGACCGGGCTCGAAGGTCGTCACCGACTACTACGAGAAGTCCGGCCTCGACAAGGCGCTCGAGGGCCTCGACTTCTACACCGTCGGCTACGGCTGCACGATCTGCATCGGCAACTCGGGACCCCTCATCGAAGAGGTCTCCGAGGCCGTCAACGAGAACGACCTCGCCGTCACGGCCGTCCTCTCAGGCAACCGCAACTTCGAGGGCCGCATCAGCCCCGACGTGAAGATGAACTACCTGGCCTCGCCGCCCCTCGTGGTCGCGTACGCCCTCGCCGGCTCGATGAACTTCGACTTCGAGACCGACGCCCTGGGCAAGGACCAGAACGGCGACGACGTCTTCCTGAAGGACATCTGGCCCGCTCCCGACCAGGTGCAGACGATCATCGACGCGTCGATCTCGCGCGAGCAGTTCATCCAGCAGTACGCCACGGTCTTCGAGGGCGACGAGCGCTGGAAGAACCTGCCCACCCCGACCGGCCCGATCTTCGAGTGGGATGCCGACTCCACGTACGTCCGCAAGGCTCCGTACTTCGAGGGCATGACCATGCAGCCCGACCCGGTGCGCGACATCACCGGCGCGCGCGTCATGGCGACCCTGGGCGACTCGGTCACCACCGACCACATCAGCCCGGCCGGCAACATCAAGGCGGGCACCCCCGCCGCGCAGTACCTGATGGAGCACGGCGTCGCGCAGAAGGACTTCAACTCCTACGGCTCGCGTCGTGGAAACCACGAAGTCATGATCCGCGGCACCTTCGCCAACATCCGCCTGAAGAACGAGATGGTCGCCGCCGTCAACGACGGTCAGGTCATCGAGGGCAGCTGGACCCGCGACTTCACGCAGGAGGGCGGCCCGCAGACGTACATCTACGACGCGAGCCAGAACTACCAGGCGCAGGAGACCCCGCTGGTCATCTTCGGCGGCAAGGAGTACGGCTCCGGCTCGTCGCGCGACTGGGCGGCCAAGGGCACCAAGCTCCTCGGCGTGAAGGCGGTCATCACCGAGAGCTTCGAGCGCATCCACCGCTCGAACCTCATCGGCATGGGCGTCGTCCCGCTGCAGTTCCCCGCCGGCGAGAGCTGGAAGTCGCTGGGCCTCGACGGCACCGAGATCATCTCGATCGAGGGGCTCGAGCAGCTCAACGAGGGCGTCACCCCCAAGACCGTGAAGGTCACCGCCGAGCCGAGCGAGTTCTCGCCCGAGGGCAAGCAGACCATCACGTTCGACGCCGTGGTCCGCATCGACACCCCCGGTGAGGCCGACTACTACCGCAACGGCGGCATCCTGCAGTACGTGCTGCGTTCGCTGGTCTGATCCACGAACGACGGTGCCCCGGGAGCCTCGAGCTCCCGGGGCACCGTCGTTCGCGCAGAGAGTACACGGCGGCCGAACGCAAGCCGTTGCCGGGCCCGCAGCACCCCCGGAGACTAGAATCGACCCGTACGCGCGCCCCCGCGCGCACCGCACGAGAGGAGTCGTATGGCTCTCCTACCCGGTATCCATGGACCGCGCGACCTCGACGCGCTGAACCCCGACCAGCTGCGTCAGCTGGCCGCCGAGGTCCGGTCCTTCCTCGTCGAGAACGTCGCCCGCACCGGCGGGCACCTCGGTCCGAACCTGGGCGTCGTCGAGCTGACGATCGCCCTGCACAAGGTCTTCGACTCGCCCTCCGACCCGATCATCTTCGACACGGGACACCAGTCGTACGTGCACAAGATGCTCACCGGTCGCCAGGACTTCTCGCTGCTGCGCTCGCGCGGCGGCCTCGCCGGCTACCCGCAGCGCTCCGAGAGCGAGCACGACGTCGTGGAGTCGTCGCACGCCTCCAGCTCCCTCAGCTGGGCCGACGGCGTCTCGCGGGCCTTCAGCCGCACCGGTCGCCGCGATCGTCATGTCGTCGCCGTCGTCGGTGACGGCGCCCTCACGGGCGGCATGACCTGGGAAGCGCTGAACAACATCAGCGACGACAACGATCGCAACCTCGTCATCGTCGTCAACGACAACGGTCGCTCCTACGCCCCGACGATCGGCGGCATGGCGCGCTACCTCAACCGCGTGCGCACCAACGAGGCCTACCGCACCTTGCACCGCGGGTCGGACACCCTGTTCCGCCGCCTCGGGCCCGCCGCCCGCGCCGTGTACCGCGGTGTCCGCGGCGGCACGCACGGCTTCCTGTCGCGCTTCACGAACAACGAGGCGCTCTACAGCAACCTCGACATCAAGTACCTCGGACCCATCGACGGCCACGACTTCGAATCGCTCATCGAGACGCTGGAGCTGGCCAAGTCGTACGGCGCTCCGGTCATCGTGCACGCCATCACCGATAAGGGCAGCGGTTACGCCCCGGCGATGAGCGACGAGGCCGACCAGTTCCACGCGGTGGGCAAGATCGACCCGATCACGGGTGAGGCCCTGGGCTCGGGCGGCGGTCTGCAGTGGACCGACGTCTTCGCCGAAGAGCTGGTGAAGGTCGGCTCCGAGCGCAAAGAGATCATCGCGATGACCGCGGCGATGCTCCGCCCCACCGGTCTGCAGCAGTTCGCCGAGCGCTTCCCCGAGCGCGTGTACGACGTGGGCATCGCCGAGCAGCACGCCGTGGCATCCGCCGCCGGTCTCGCCTTCGGCGGCCTGCACCCCGTCGTGGCGATCTACGCGACCTTCATGAACCGCGCGTTCGACCAGGTCATGATGGACGTCGCCCTGCACAAGGCCGGCGTCACGTTCGTGCTCGACCGCGCCGGGGTCACCGGCCCCGACGGTCCGAGCCACCACGGCATCTGGGATCTCGCGATGCTGCAGCTGGTCCCCGGCATCCGCATCGCCGCCCCGCGCGACGCCGCGCGCCTGCGCGAGGTGTTCCGTGAAGCGACCTCGGTCGAAGACGCTCCCACCGTGGTGCGCTACCCCAAGGGCAAGGTCAACGACGACGTCGAGGCCGTCGAACGCCTCCACGACGGCGTCGACGTGCTGAGCCGCGGCTCGAGCGAAGACGTGCTGCTGGTCGGCATCGGCCCGATGGTGCACCTCGCCCTCGAGGTCGCCGAACGGCTGAAGGCGCAGGGCATCGGAGCCACGGTCATCGACCCGCGCTGGGCGATCCCGGTGCAGCCCTCGATCGTCGAGCTGGCGCGCGAACACCGACTGGTGATCACGATCGAAGACGGCATCCGCGTCGGCGGCGTCGGCACGCGTGTGCGGCAGGTGCTACGCGAGGCGGGCGTCGACACGGCCGTCGACGAGCTCGGCATCCCCGACGAATTCATCGACCACGCGACGCGCGAGCAGATCCTCGACGACGCCGGCCTGACGGCCGCGAAGATCGCGCACGACGTGGTCGCCCAGGTGCTCGGCACGCGCATCCCCATGGCGCGGCAGACGCCGACCGGCTCGATCCCCACGATCGAGCAGTGGGAGAAGTCGCGCCCGTAGGCCCTCGATCGACGCGGAACAGGCCGGGATGCCATCATCCCGGCCTGTTTCACGTCTCGGCCCCACATCACGGCGTCACGAGAACGGGGCGATGCACCGAGAACAGGACGAAACGGCCGCAAACGCCCTGTTCTCGTCGCGCCGCCTGTTCTGGTGACCAGCCGGCGGGCGAGCCCCCGGCGTCACGACAACAGGGCGATGCACCGAGAACAGGACGAAACGGCCGCAAACGCCCTGTTCTCGTCGCGCCGCCTGTTCTGGTGACGGCGCACCGCCCGCACGACCGACAGCGGCGCCGCCCCATCGGGGACGGCGCCGCTGTCGTCTCCGGGGTCAGGCCCCGATGCCGCGGATGGGCGGGTGGTGGAACGTGTCGCCGAAGGCGCGCTCCGACGCCCCCTCGCGGTCGAGGTAGGGCGAGGCCCCACCGTCGATGAAGGGCCAGCCGGCGCCGAGGATGAGGCACAGGTCGATGTCCTGCACCTCGGGGACAACGCCCTCGTCCAGCATGATCTTGATCTCCTGGGCGAGGCCGTCCTGCACGCGGGCGAGGATCGTCTCGGGCGCGACGGGCGTCTTGCCGGTCACGAGCACCTTCTGCGCGGCCTTGGTCCAGCCGGTCACCCGACCACCTTTGTCCTTCTCGACGACCTCGGGCAGGGCCGCGAGCTCGTGGAAGTTCTCCGACGAGAAGAACCGGTCGGGGAACGCGTGCGCCATCGTGTCCTGCACGTGGGCCGCGACCTTCCAGCCGACCAGGTCGATGAGCTGGAACGGCCCCATCGGCAGACCGAGCGGCGCGAACGCCTTCTCCACCACCGCGATCGGTGTTCCCTCGTAGACCGCGCGAGCGGCCTCTCCCATGACCTTGGCGAGCAGGCGGTTCACGACGAACCCGGGCGCGTCCGCCGTGAGCACGGCGTTCTTCCCGAGTCCCTTCGCCACGACGAACGCAGTCGAGAGAGCGGCGTCGGATGTGGCATCCGTCTTCACGACCTCGATGAGCGGCATGACCGCGACCGGGTTGAAGAAGTGGAAGCCGACCAGGCGCTCCGGGTTCTGCAGCACCGAGCCGATCTCGGCGACCGAGAGCGAGGAGGTGTTAGTAGCGAGGATCGCGTCGTCGGCGACGATCTTCTCGATGGCCGAGAAGACCTCCTGCTTGACACCCACCTCTTCGAAGACGGCCTCGATGACGAAGTCGCAGTCGGCGAACTCCGACCGGTCGGTCGTGCCGTGCACGAGGGCGCGCAGCTGGTTGGCCGTGTCGCCGTCCAGGCGGCCCTTGGCCTCGAGCTTGCCGATCTCGTCTCGAATGGATGCCACGCCCTTGTCGACCCGCCCCTGATCGAGGTCGGTGATGATCACGGGCACCCGCAGCTTGCGCACGAACAGCAGCGCGAACTGCGAGGCCATGAGGCCGGCGCCGATGACGCCGACCTTGGTGACCTTCTTGGCGAGCGCCTTGTCGGGGGCTCCGACGGGACGCTTGGCGCGCTTCTGGACGAGATCGAAGGCGTACATGGATGCCGCGAACTGGTCGCCCGTGATGAGCTCGGCCAGCGCCTCGTCTTCGCGCGCGAAACCCTCGGCCTTGGTGCCGCTCTTCGCCTTGTCGAGCAGGTCGAGCGCGATGTAGGGGGAGCGGGGCACGGTGCCGATCTTCGACTCGAGCATGCCGCGGGCCATCTTGATCGCGATGGGCCACTTCGTCAGGCGCTCGAGCTTGCCGGGCTCGTTCTTGCGCTCCACCCGGACTCGCCCGGTGAGCACGCCGTCGGCCCACCGCAGCGAGTCCTCGAGGTAGGAGGCCGCCGGGAAGATGGCATCCATGATCCCGAGATCGAACGCCTGCTGGGGCTTGAGCATGCGGTTCTGCTTGAGCGGGTTCGAGATGACGACCTCGAGCGCGTTCTCGACGCCGATGAGGTTCGGCAGCAGGTAGGCGCCGCCCCAGCCGGGGATGATGCCGAGGAACACCTCGGGCAGCGCGACCGCCGCGGCCGACGAGTCGACCGTGCGGTAGGTCGAGTTCAATGCGATCTCGAGACCGCCGCCGAGGGCGAGGCCGTTGACGAACGCGAACGAGGGCACGCCGAGCTCCGACAGCGAGCCGATCACCTGGTGACCGCGCTGCGCGATGAGACGGGCAACGTCTTTCGAGGGCAGCTTCGCCACGTCGGACAGGTCAGCGCCCGCCGCGAGGATGTACTGCTTGCCCGTGATCGCGACCGCGTGGATCTCGCCCTTCGCGGCACGCTCCTTCAGCGTCTCGAGCGTCTGACCGAGCTCGGCGAGGGTCGCGGGTCCCAGCGTGTTGGGCCGGGTGTGGTCGCGACCGTTGTCGAGCGTGATCAGCGCCAGCACGTTGCCCGAGGGGAGCCGCACGTCGCGGACGGGGGAGTGGGTCACCACCTCGTCGCCGGTGAGGGCGTCGAGGGGCGTGAAGTCGATCGAGGTGTAGTCGGTCACTTGCGCTTCTTCTTTCCGTCGAAGAACGGGTTCTCCCAGATGACCGAGCCGCCCTGTCCCAGGCCCACGCACATGGCGGTGAGGCCGTAGCGCACGTCGGGACGCTCGGCGAACTGCGCGGCCAGCTGAATCATGAGACGCACTCCGGATGCCGCGAGCGGGTGGCCCAGGGCGATGGCACCGCCCCACGGGTTCACGCGCGGGTCGTCGTCGGCGATGCCGAAGTGATCGAGCAGCGAGATCACCTGGATGGCGAAGGCCTCGTTGAGCTCGAACAGGCCGATGTCGTCGATCGTGAGCCCGGCCTTCTTGAGGGCCTTCTCGGTCGAGGGGATCGGTCCGATGCCCATGATCTCGGGCTCGACGCCCGCGAACGCGAACGAGACCATGCGCATCTTGGGCGCGAGGCCGAACTCCTTCACGGCGCCGGCGCCCGCAAGCAGGCTGATGGTCGCGCCGTCGGTGAGCGGCGACGACGTACCTGCTGTGACCCGCCCGTGCGGGCGGAACGGCGTCTTGAGCGTCGCGAGGCCCTCGACGGTGGTCTCGGGTCGACGACCCTCGTCCTCCGTGGCGAGGCCCCAGGCGCCCTCGGCGTCCTTGACGGCGACCGAGACCAGGTCGGGCTGGATCTTGCCCGCCTCGTAGGCGGCCTGCACCTTGTGCTGGCTGGCGGCGCCGAAGCGATCGGCGCGCTCCTTCGTGAGGTGCGGGAAGCGGTCGTGGATGCGCTCGGCGGTGACGCCCATGTTCAGCGCACCCGGGTCGACGAGCTTCTCGGCCACGAAGCGCGGGTTCGGGTCGACGTTGCCGCCGATGGGGTGGCGGCCCATGTGCTCGACGCCGCCGGCGAGGGCGAGGTCGTACATGCCGACCCCGATCGAGGCGCCCATCGTGGTGACGCTCGTCATGGCGCCGGCGCACATGCGCTCGATCGCCAGGCCCGGCACGGTCATCGGCAGACCCGCGAGGATCGCCGCCGTGCGTCCGAGGGTCAGTCCCTGGTCACCGGTCTGCGAGGTCGCGGCGATCGCCACGTCGTCGATCCGGTCCTTGGGAACGTCGCCGTTGCGCTCCATCAACCCGATGATCGCCTTGACCACGAGGTCGTCGGCGCGGGTGTTCCAGTACATGCCTTTTTCGCCGGCGCGCCCGAAGGGGGTGCGCATTCCGTCGACGAAGAAGACGTCCGTCATCTCGGCCACTCTGCCTCCATAGTTTGGGATGACCCCAGCCTAGGAAGACCGATCAGGGGAGAGGAATCGGTTGTCCGAACCTACGAATCCGTGCCGGACGGCTCGTCGACCTCGTTGACGGAATCTACAAAGCTATCGACGATCACCTGTGCGGTCTGCTCAATCTGCCACGGGCGGGCACCGAGCTCGGCGAGGGCCGCGCCGACGGCCTCGACCGTCATCTCCGCGGGCGGCGCCCACGCCACGCGGCGCAGCGTCTCGGGGGTGAGCAGGTTCTCAGTCGGCATCTGGAGCTCTTCCGCCCGCGCCTCCACCGCCGGTCGCGCCGCCTTCAACCGCTGATCGGCGTCGGGGTTGCGATCGACCCACGCGCGGGGCGGGGGGAGCGTGTCGCTGGGCACGCGGTCGGGCGGCAGATCGGTGGCCTCGCGACCGGCGACGATGGCGTTCCACCACCGGTCCAGCTGCGTGCGGCTCGCACGGCCGTTGAATTCCTTGACGCCGGCGAGGGCCTGCTTGGTGGCGGGGTCGGCCATCACGGCGGCGACCAGAGCGCGGTCGGGCACGAGGCGTCCGGGGGCGACGTCCTGCTCGCGGGCATAGTCCTCGCGCGCCTGCCAGAGCGAACGGGCGACGGCGAGCGACCGGCGACCGCGCACGCTGTGCAGACCGCTGAGGCGGCGCCACGGGTCGTCGCGCGGCGGCTTGGGCTCGCGATCGAGCACGGCCTGGAACTCCTGGCGGGCGATCTCGGTCTTGCCCTGCTCGACGAGTTCGGCGTCCAGCACGTCGCGCACGTCGATCAGGTGCTCGACGTCGAGGGCGGCGTATTCGAGCCACGATGCCGGCAGGGGGCGGGTCGACCAGTCCGCGGCCGAGTGGGCCTTGGCCAGGGTGATGCCCAGCGTCTGCTCGACGACGGCCCCGAGGCCCACGCGCTCGTGACCGAGCAGGCGCGCGCCGAGCTCGGTGTCGAAGATGCGCGGCGGCTCGAGACCCCGCTCGCGCAGCGACGGGAGGTCTTGGCTCGCCGCGTGGAACACCCACTCGACGTCGCCGATGGCCTTCTGCAGGGGCGAGAAGTCCTCGATCGTCGACGGGTCGAAGAGGAAGACCCCCGCCTCACGGCGGAAGACCTGAATGAGGTAGGCGCGCTGCGAATAGCGGAACCCCGAGGCGCGCTCGACGTCGACGGCGACCGGGCCGGTGCCACCCGCCAGGGTCTCGCAGGCGGCGAGGAAGCGCTCGGCGTCCTCGATGACGTTGTACTCAACCACGCGTGGGCCTCCGGGCTCCGAACACGGCAACGCCCTCCGACCCCGGGGGGAGGCCGGCGAGCATGCACACGAGCTCCGCCCACGCCTCGAGGTGCGGGCGGAAGGGACCGCGCGGCGACCATGACGCGCGAAGTTCGATCTGCGATCCCTCACCCTGGGCGGCCAGCGCCCCGAAGCCGGTGGAGAGCGTCTTGGTGGCGGTGCCCGACTCGGAGTGCCGGTCGGCGCCGCGGGAGTCGAGGGCGTCGATCAGCCACGACCAGGCGACCTCGGCCAGCAGCGGGTCGATCCCGATCTCGGGCTCGAGAGGAGCCTGAGCGAAGCAGACGATGCGCCACGCCCCACCCCACGGCTCGGGCTCGTCGGGGTCGTGCAGCAGGATGAACCGGCCCGTGCCGAACGGCGAGTCGGTGGCGTGCTCCTCGGGCCGAACGTCGCCGGCGAGGGCGAGCGAGAACGGGGCCAGACCCGTCGGGGAGGGGATCTCTCGGACCACGAGATCGTCGCGGAACGAGATGTCGCGTACCTCCGCTGCAGCTCGCGCGAAGGGGCTGTCGGCCTCCGCCGGGCGCTGGTCACTCACGGCAGCAGACTAGAGTGAGGCCACGATGAACGCTCCCAGGCGCGCCGCGGGTTCCCGCGCATCGCGGCGCACGACCACCGGCCTCGGCATCGCCCTCTCGGCTCTGAGCGTCACTCTGGCGGCCTCGGCCGCCGCTCTCGGCGCCATGTCCCTCCGCGTCGCGCGCACGGTTGTGCGCCCCGCCGGACGCCGCCCCGACACCCGCATCGTGCGCCTCGACGCCGCCGCCCAGACGATCACGCTCGCGCGCACCCCCGACACCTCTCTGCCCGGCCGCTACGGCCTGTTCACCGTGGGCTCGGCCGACTACCTGCGCCTGGGCTCGATCGTCGGCAGCGACGAATCCACCGTCACGCGCAAGCTCCTCACCCACGTGCCCGCCGACGGCGACCTCGCGGCCGAGGCGGCGTTCAGCGGCTGGTACTTCGACAAGCCCGAGCAGCTGCACCTCCCCGTCGAAGAGGTCGACATCGACACCCCGGTCGGCGCGTGCCCCGCGTGGCTGTTCCCCGCGGCATCCGCCACCGACGTCTGGGTCGTGCAGGTGCACGGTCGCGGCACCACCCGCGCCGAGGCCCTGCGGGCGGTGCCGGTGTTCCACGACCTCGGGATCACCTCGCTCGTGGTGTCGTATCGCAACGACGGCGACGCCCCGCACAGCGCGTCGGGCACCTACGCGCTCGGGGCGACCGAATGGCGCGACCTCGACGCGGCGATCGGCTACGCCCGCCGCCACGGCGCGAAGCGCGTCATCCTCATGGGGTGGTCGATGGGTGGCGCGCTCTCGCTCCAGGCGGCGCTGGAATCCCCGCACACCGAGGTGATCGCGGGTCTCGTGCTGGAGTCGCCCGTCGTCGACTGGCGCACGGTGCTCAGCTTCCAGGGCCGTATGATGCGCCTGCCGCTGCCCGTGATCACGCTGGCGCAGTCGACGATCGCCTCGAACTGGGGTGCCGCGGTGCTGCGCAGCGGCGAACCGATCCCGCTCGATCGCCTCGACGGCGTCGCACGGGCCGCGGAGCTGCGGCATCCGACGCTCATCCTGCACAGCGACGACGACGGCTTCGTGCCCTCCGACGCCTCGCACGCCCTCGCGGCGGCTCGCCCCGACCTCGTGACGATGGAGACGTTCACCGTCGCCCGGCACACGAAGCTGTGGAACTACGACGAGATGCGCTGGACCACGGCGATCCGCGACTGGGTGCGCGCGCAGGATCTCGCCCGCGACTGAGCGCGGAACGACGGATGCCGGGTCTCAGGCCTCGCGCTTGGCGCGCACCTGGCGCTTGACGCGCATGAGCATGCCGGTCATCCCGGCGATGCGGAGGGGGCTCACCGCGCGGGTGAGTCCGATGCTCTGCGGGAAGTCGTCGGGCACCGCGAGCACCTCGTCGGCCGACAGTCCCGTGAGCCCCTGCGACAAAATGCTCGCGAACCCGCGGGTCGTGGGCGCCTCGGCCGGAGCCGTGGCGTGCATCGCCACCCGCTCGTCGTCGTCGACGGTCACGATGATGTAGACCGGCGACTGGCACTCGACGACGCGCTCGCGCATCTCGGGGTGGTCGGCGTACTCGGCCGGCACCTCGGGGAGCTCGTGCGAGAACTCCAACAGCAGCTCGAGGCGGTCGGGCTCCTCGAGTTCGAGGAATTCGTCGCGGATCTCGGCCAGGCGGGCGGGGAGGGCGGTATCGGACATCTCCGTCATCCTCCCACGCCCGCGGCATCCCGGATCAGCGGGAGGGGACCTCGCCGGGCTCGGACCCGGCGACGATCGGCACGCGCACCGCGCTGCCCCACTCGGTCCACGACCCGTCATAGTTGCGCACGTCGTCGAAGCCGAGCAGGTGCTTCAGCACGAACCACGTGTGGCTCGACCGCTCGCCGATGCGGCAGTAGGCCACGACCTTGTCTCCGTCGGCCAGCCCCGCGCCGTCGCGGTAGATGGCGTCGAGCTCGGCACGCGACTTGAACGTGCCGTCCTCGGCGACGGCCTTGCCCCACGGCACGCTCTGCGCGCTCGGGATGTGACCCGCACGCAGAGCGCCTTCTTCGGGGTAGGCGGGGGCGGTGGTGCGCTCACCGGAGTACTCCTCGGGCGAGCGCACGTCGATGAGCGGGTTGCCGAGGTGGGCGAGCACGTCGTCCTTGTAGGCGCGCAGCGCCGAGTCGTCGCGCTCGACGACGGGGTAGTCGGTGGGCTCGACGACCGTCTTGTCGGTCGTGATCGGGCGACCTTCGGCGATCCAACGGTCGCGGCCGCCGTCGAGCAGGCGCACGTCTTCGTGGCCGAACAGCGAGAACACCCACAGGGCGTAGGCGGCCCACCAGTTGTTCTTGTCGCCGTAGATCACCACGGTGTCGTCGCGCGAGATGCCCTTGCGACTGAGCAGCTTCGCGAAGCCCTCGCCGTCGACGTAGTCGCGCACGACGGGGTCGTTCAGCTCGGTGTGCCAGTCGACCTTGACCGAGCCGGGGATGTGACCCGTCTCGTACAGCAGCACGTCTTCGTCGGACTCGACGACGACCAGGCCGGGCTGACCGAGGCGCTCCTGCAGCCAGTCGCCCGTCACGAGCCGGCCGGGCTCGGAGTAGTCGGCGAATTTGGGGGACGTGGTGTCGAACTCGACGGTCACGGAGAACTCCTCGGTCAAGGCGGCGGATGCGGCGGCATAGGGTGGACACCGCACCTTCGACCCTAGATCCGCGGCGTCGGGGCATGCACCCCCTCGTAAGACTGCGACACAGGACGGCCATGACCTCTACGCCCGCGACGACCGGCCTCATCCACCTCACCGATCGAGAGCCCGCGGTGTCGGGAGCCGAGATGGTGAACGCGCTGGTTCCGCCCCCGCAGTTCGACGGCGCGACCTTCGAGTCGTATCGGGCGGATGCCGCGTACCCGTCGCAGCAGGAGGCGAAGGAACTGCTGCAGACCTTCGCCGGCGCGCAGTCGGCTCCGGCGAGGAAGGGCGGCTTCTTCCGCCGCGCCGAGAAGACACCGCCCGTGAAGCCGGGGGTCTACCTCGACGGCGGCTTCGGTGTCGGAAAGACCCACCTGCTCGCCGCGATCTACCACGCGATGCCGGCCCGCCGGAAGTACTTCGGCTCGTTCATCGAGTACACCGCGCTCGTGGGCGTGCTCGGCTACGCCAAGGCGGTCGAGCTGTTCCGCGGTTCCGACCTGCTCTGCATCGACGAGTTCGAGCTCGACGACCCGGGCGACACGATGGTCATGACGCGCCTGCTGGGCGAGCTCGTGGCATCCGGAACCCGCCTCGCGGCGACCTCGAACACCCCACCCAACGCCTTGGGCGAGGGCCGGTTCGCCGCGCAGGACTTCCTGCGCGAGATCCAGTCGATGTCCGACAGCTTCCGCACCATCCGCATCGACGGCACCGACTTCCGCCAGCGCGCCGTCGACGGAGAGGCCAAGACGCTCTCCGACGAGGCGTACCGCGAGGCGCTCGACGCCGCGGCTGCGGGGGGAGTGGCATCCGACGACTCCTTCACCGATCTGGTGACCCACCTCGCGCGCGTGCACCCGTCGCGCTTCATCCGGCTCATCGACGGAGTGGACGTCATCGGCCTGCGCGACGTGAAGGTGCTGCACGACCAGTCGGCGGCGCTGCGTCTGGTCGCGTTCGTCGACCGCGCCTACGACGCGCAGATTCCGATCCGCGCGACCGGAGAACCCCTCAGCAGCGTCTTCAGCGAAGAGATGCTGGGCGGCGGATACCGCAAGAAATACCTGCGCGCGGTGTCGCGTCTGGTCGCGCTCACGCATTCGTAATGGGCGTTCATCAGCGGCTCGCGGCCACGCGAAACGCGATGTTTACCGGAGCGGCCGGGCTGTAACGCCCCCGAAACACGACTCGAACGCCCGCGGAAACCGGGGCTGACGAAACTGTGGGGACCCGACGCTACACCTGCGTCCCCGCAGAGAGGTTTCCTCCGAGATGGATCAAGGCAACACCGCATTCATCCTGATAGCAGCGGCACTCGTGCTGCTCATGACGCCAGGACTCGCGTTCTTCTACGGCGGCCTCGTCAAGGCCAAGAGCGTCATCAGCATGATGATGATGAGCTTCGGCGCGATGGGCCTCATGGGCGTCCTCTGGGTGCTCTACGGCTACTCGATCGCGTTCCCGACCACCGCTGAGGGCACGACCCAGTTCCCGTGGGCGATCGACCCGACCAACTTCAGCCTCGCCGGCGTGCTCGAGACGCCCGAGGGTGCGGCCTACCCGCCGCTCGCCTTCGTCGCCTTCCAGGCCACGTTCGCCATCATCACCGTCGCGCTCGTCTCGGGCGCCATCGCCGACCGCGCCAAGTTCGGTGCGTGGATGATCTTCGCCGGTATCTGGGCCACGGTCGTCTACTTCCCGGTCGCCAGCTGGGTCTTCAACTTCGGCCTCGCCGACGACGCCTCCTTCGCCTACGGCGGCTGGATCACGCACGGCATGCAAGACGTCTTCGGCGTCGGCGCGATCGACTTCGCCGGTGGTACCGCGGTGCACATCAACGCCGGTGCGGCGGCGCTCGCCCTCGCCCTGGTGCTCGGCAAGCGCGTCGGGTTCCAGAAGGGCGCTCACGTTCCCCACAACCCGCCGTTCGTGCTCCTCGGCGCGGGCCTGCTGTGGTTCGGCTGGTTCGGCTTCAACGCCGGTTCGGAGCTCGCCGCCGACGGCACCGCGGCCCTCGCGTTCGTGAACACGATCGCCGCCCCCGCCGCCGCTCTGCTCGCGTGGCTGATCGTCGAGAAGATCAAGGACGGCAAGCCCACCTCGGTCGGTGCCGCCTCGGGTGCCGTCGCCGGTCTCGTCGCGATCACCCCGGCCTGCGCCGCGCTGACTCCCTTCTGGGCGATCGTGCTCGGCCTGCTCGCCGGTGCCGTCTGCGCCCTGGCCATCGAGCTGAAGTTCAAGCTCGGCTTCGACGACTCGCTCGACGTGGTCGGCATCCACCTCGTCGGTGGTCTGCTCGGAACGCTGTACCTGGGCATCTTCGCCAACACCAGCGGCCTGATCTACAGCGGCTCGTTCAACCAGCTGATCGTCCAGGCGATCGCGGCCATCGCTGTTCTGGTCTACTCCTTCGTGCTCGCGTTCGTCATCGGTTTCGCAATCGAGAAGACGATCGGCTTCCGCGTGAAGAACGAAGACGAGATCGCCGGAATCGACACCGTCGTGCACGGCGAAGAGGGCTACGTACTCTCGGACGCTCGCGCCTGACCCGCATCACCCCCTGAACGGGGCGTCGCCGATTCGTCGGTGGCGCCCCGTTCCGCGTGTCTAGGGTGGGCGGTATGTCAACCACGTCTCGTCTGCTGTCGGCCGTTCTGGGCTTGTTCTCGTCGTCGAAGCCGACGCGTACGGCCGCTCCAGAGCGACCGTCGGCGCCGTCACGACGCCCGAGCGCCCCGGCAACGGCCCCAGAGGGGGCCCAGACGGTCGAGATCGACCCGCCGCGGCGTCTCACCCTCACCTACGCCCCCGAGCGCGACAACGCCCCCGACGGCGGCGAGATCGTCTGGACGTGGGTGCCGTACGAGGAGCGCGACGGTCGCGGCAAGGACCGCCCCGTGCTGGTCATCGGGCGGGCGGATGCCACCCGCTCGTACGCCGTGCGACTGACGAGCAAGCCGCACGACGGCGACCGGCAGTACCTCTCGCTCGGCACGGGGGAGTGGGACCCGCAGCGGCGGCCGTCGTGGGTCGACATCGAGCAGGTGTACCTCGTGCACGACTCCGGAATGCGGCGCGAGGCGGCCGCACTCGACCGCAAGCGGTTCGACATCGTCGCGGCGGCGCTGAGGGCACGCTACGGATGGACCCGCGGGTGAACGAACTGCTGCTCGAGGGACCTCGGGGGAGGCGGCTCTGCCTCGACTATGCGTGTCGCGTGCGCGACGTCAGCGAACTCGTCGGCTTCTACGCCTTCCATCACGTCGATGAGCGCTCGACGGTCATCGCCATCGGCGACGGGGAGCACGCGCCGATCCCCGACCCCAGCGTGGGCGACATCGCGCAGGCGCTCGCCTCGGCATCCGGAACCCCCGTCGACGCCGGCGCCCTCGCCGCCGCGCTGCGCGTGACGGTCGACGTCGCGCGGTACTGGCAGGAGCCCGATACGCTCGACCGGCTCGCCGCCGAACCGCGCATCATCGAGGCCCTCCGACCACTCGCGCGCGAGCTGCTCGCCCACGCCGGACCGTCGTGGCGTCTCGAGCGGTCCGACCAGCAGTGGGCGGTGCAGTGGCATCTTCGCGACGGCGCCGGCCCTGTGGCCCTCGATGCGGCCGACACCCTCGAGACCTGGGACGCCGGCCTGCGCGCGGCTGAGGAGCGCGCACGACGGGAGTGGCCGACCGATCCGACAGCGCGTTTCTCGGGCGAGTGGTGGTCGGTGCCCGTCTGGATGCTGTCGACCCGGGGGAGTATCGCCGCCGCGCTCGACCTCGTCGAAGACGCCTTCGGTGACGAGGTCGCGACGGTCATCCCGGTCGCCGGTGAAGGGCGGACGTTCGAGATCCACGGACCTGCCGACTGGGCCGACCTGTGCCGGCGGTATCCGCTCGAGGTGACGGCCTCGCACCGGCACGACTGGTATCGCACGACGAGACGAGACGGGCGCTGGCTTCAGCCCGACTGGCGGCGTATCGCCCGCGAGTGGGACGCCGTGCACCTGACCACCCTCGGCTACCTCACCGGCGCGACGGGAACGATCGAGGTCGACGACGACTACGCGAGCGTCATCGCCGGCTGGGCGCCCGATTCCACCATCTGGCTGACCGACGCAGCGACCGAGAGCGGGCCGCGCCAGGAGTGGCGACGAGAGCATCCGGATGCCGCGTGGACGAGGGTCGAGTGAGCCTCGCGCCCCAGGGAAACGACGAAGGCCCCCGGAGAACCGGGGGCCTTTTCGGTGGGCGATACCAGACTCGAACTGATGACCTCTTCCGTGTGAAGGAAGCGCGCTACCAACTGCGCCAATCGCCCGCATCCCGAACGGGACTCATCGATCGTACCGGATGCCGAGAGGTGCTTTCGACCACGATGCCGGCCGCCGCAGATGACACGCGCGGGGCGCGTCTCGTTTTGCGCAGCCGCCCAGATCGGGTAATGTCTTACGAGTGCTCGGGGCAAGCCCCGGGAACGAAATGCGGATGTAGCGCAGTTGGTAGCGCACAACCTTGCCAAGGTTGGGGTCGCGAGTTCGAGTCTCGTCATCCGCTCGAGTGGAGGGATCTCCGTCTGGGAAACTGACGGAAAATCACGACACGTGGGTCGAACCACATCACGGTGGCGTGGCCGAGCGGCTAGGCACCGGCCTGCAAAGCCGTTTACACGGGTTCGAATCCCGTCGCCACCTCAACTCACAACAGAACAGCCTGTATAGGCGCGATTGGCGCAGCGGTAGCGCGCTTCCCTGACACGGAAGAGGTCACTGGTTCGATCCCAGTATCGCGCACCACCGAAAACCCCCGGTTCGCCGGGGGTTTTTTCGTGCGTGCGCAGCAGCGTGGCGTGCGGCCCGCCGCATGAAGTAGCCCGTACCCCCACAGGCTCCCCCGGGATGCGGCCCGCCACGTGACGCAGCCCGTACCACCACAGACGCCCTGGCGACGCCGAGACTGCATCTCGCTGACAACCGCGCGTCAGGCTGCAGCTGAAGTGTCAGCGAGATGCAGTCTCGCGGGCAAGCGAGCCCTGCGAGCAACCACCGACGGGCACGACCACGTCGCGATGGGTCGCGGCACCAGAAAGCGCAAGCGGGGCGTCGCCACGCCGAGACTGCATCTCGCTGACGAACCTGCGTCAGGCTGCAGCCGGCTCGTCAGCGGGATGCAGTCTCGCGGGCGTGGGCGTCCACATCGACGGCCACTGACACGGAGCGGGAAGAGGCCGTTCCCGCCGCCAGTAAGGGGGGCTGCGGAGTGCCTGGCGGCGGGAACAACACGACGCTAAAGCATGTCCACCGAATGGGGGACACCTACTCGTGTGAATTGAGCCGACGTTGTGGGTTCCTTGCGCTTGCCTTGAGGTTCGCGCGGTCCGTGCCGTCGGCTCAGAGCACCCCGATGCTCTCCAGATACTGCGCGACCCGTTCGTGCTCGATCGGACTCACCGACCGCCCCTCGGGGGTGTGCACCGAGGTCAGGAGCATCATCGTCTCGTTCGACAGGCCGAACCGGAGCGTCTGAAACGACACCACCACTGCCCCCACCATCGGCACGTCATAGTTCCCCACGATCGCCACCGTAGGCAGAGACAACCTTGTCATGGAAGCGTTCCCACAGAGTCTGCGCGCATCGGCCAGCGGCCCGGACACTCCCACCGTCGTCGTGCAAGCCCCGCCGACGACACGACGGGATCGCTAGCGTGACACCATGACCGTCCCCGACACCCTCTGGCGCGAGATCGCGGCATCCGACTTCGTCACCTTCGGCACGTACCGCCGCAACGGCGAACTCGTCGCTGTTCCCGTGTGGATCGCTCGCGACGGCGACGAGCTCGTCGTCACCAGCGAGCGCACGACCGGCAAGGTCAAGCGCCTGCGCAACGACTCGCGCGTGGTGCTGCGTCCGTGCAGCCGCATGGGCAAGGTCGAGCCGGATGCCATCACGGTCGAGGCGCACGCGCGCATCGCGGGACCGGCGCAAGACGACCGCCGCGCCGACTCCGCCCTGAAGCGCAAGTACGGCTGGCAGTACCGCGCGATCATCGGCTTCGAGGCGATCGTGCGCAAGGTGCAGCGCAAGCCCGGCGACCGCGTCATCCTGCGCGTCAGCCGCACCGCCTGAGCGATCGCGCCGATATCCCGAGGGCGCGGCGCTCGCAAGGGGCTGGACCGCCTTCGTGGTCGCGCGAGAGGCTGAGCCCACGGGTCGTCAGCCGGCCGTCGCGTTCGAGTTCTCGCCGGAGACGCGCGCGGACCGGGCAGACCAGTCTGGGGGCCAGCATGGGCAAGTTCATCTACGACGGCAACATCAAGGTCGATTTCGAAGACCGGCTTCTCGCTCACCTGCAGGCCGTGATCATGGCGAAGGTGCGGCGCGGAGAGAGCTTTCCGTTCTCGTGGAAAGACGACATCAGCACGGGTGGCGGGCGCACGACCGTGTACATCCACCCCAACGTGTCGCTCGTCTTCAAGTACCACGGCAGCCGTTCTCCCCAGCTGAGCCCGGCGTGGCTGCACGCACTGACCTACAACGCCAACTCCGGTCGGGGTCTGTACGTCGTGCCCGAGCCCGACGAATCCGCGCCCCGCGAGAGCGTCCGGCACGAGGAGATGGTGTTCCGCGAGGTTCCGAACGAACAGATGCCGGAGCCGGCTCGCGCCTGAGCGGAATGACCGACGGCGGTCGGCACGTTGCAGAAGGAATGACCAACTGGACCACCGTCACGCCGTACTTCGAGACCGACGTCGTCGCCCACCTCGCGACACTGATGAAGGACGGATCGCCGCACTCCATCCCGCTGTGGGTCGCCGTCGAGGGGGAGCGGCTCGTCCTCTTCACCGAGGTCGACACGCTGAAGGACCGCAACCTGCGCCGTGACCCGCGCGTCGCGATCTCGGTGGTGGCCGCCGACAACCCGTACTCGATGGCGTTCGTCCGCGGCACGGCGGTGGAGCGCATTGACGGTGACGACGCCCTCGCGTACGTCGACCGCATCTCGCGGCTCTACACCGGAGAGCCGTACGGCATGCGGGAAGGGCTCGCGGTGTGGTTCATCGAGCCGACGAAGGCCTGGGCCCGCGCCTACGAAGACTGACGCTCACCGCACTAGCGGCAGCACGCCCAGCAGCAGGATGAGCGGGGCGATCACGGCGCCGAGCAGCACGAAGCGGCTCCAGCGCACCTCGACGCCCGCTGCGACGAGCCGGTCGTGCCACAACAGCGTCGCCAGCGACGCCCACGGGGTCACGATCGGTCCCGCGTTCACGCCGATCAGAAGGGCCGCGAGGCGCACGGGGGAACCCGCGACCGACTCGAGCGCGAGGTAGGCCGGCAGGTTGTTGATGCCGTTCGCCACGAGCGCCCCCACCCCGGCGAGCTGCCAGAGCGAGACGAGGTCGTCACCGGTGCCGGCCAGCACCGTGGTGACCTGGCCGATGCCGAGCGCCTCGAGCGCGCCGACCGCCAGGAACAGGCCACCGGCGAACACCAGCAGAGACCAGGGCACGAGGCGGATGCCGAGAGCCCGCGGCGCGCGCCAGGCGAAGGCCGCGATGAGCACGACCGCGGCCCCCACCGCGGGGATCCACGGTTCGAGCCCCACCACCAGCAGGGGGAGGAGAGCCAGGGTGACGACGCCGGAGACGCGCAAGAGGAGCGTGTCGGATACGCGGGGGGAGTCGGCATCCGGATACGTCTTCGGCAGACGCCGCAGGAACACCACCGTGAGCACGACGACCGACACCGCGATCGCGATGAGAGCCGACGGACCCAGCAGGGCGAGGAACGCGACAGGATCGTGGCCGCCGCCGAGCGCCTCGGACGCCAACAGGTTGGTGAGGTTCGACACCGGCAGCACGAGAGAAGCGGTGTTGGCGAGCACCACGGTGACGAACGCGAACGGCAGGGGATCGAGCTTGCGGGCGACCGCCATCGACACGACGACCGGCGTCAGCAGCACCGCCGTGGTGTCGAGCGAGAGGAACGCGGTCGCCACCGTCGCGAGGGCCACCACCAGCACCCACAGCAGCGCCGTGCGGCCGCGGGCGAGCTTCGCCAGACGCGCGGCCACCACGTCGAACAGTCCCGCCTTCGACGCCAGTTCGGCCACGATCGTCACCGCGACGACGAAGAGCAGGATCGGCCACACGCGGTCGGCGACGGCGATCGCGTCGTCGGCGGGGAGGGCGCCGGTGAGCAGCGCGATGATCCCGAGGATCCACAGCACGCCGCCGATGATGGCCAGAGTCACCGCTCCACTATGAGGCACGTCCGGTGCCGTCGAGACCACGCCCGCCCGGTAGCCTGGAAACGACCCCTTCAGGAGATGTTCTGTGACTGATTTCCCCGCCGATGGCTTCGCCCTCTTCCCCGACCGTTCGGTCGTCGCTCTGCGCGTGAACGGGGAGTTGAAAGACCTGGCCACGACCGTGACGGCCGACGACCAGGTGGAGCCGGTCACGATCGACAGCGCCGACGGCCTCTCGATCCTGCGCCACTCGACCGCGCATGTGCTCGCGCAGGCCGTGCAGCGTGTCAAGCCCCAGGCCAACCTCGGTATCGGCCCGCCCGTCACCGACGGCTTCTACTACGACTTCCAAGTCGACGAGCCCTTCACTCCCGAAGACCTCAAGGTCATCAAGAAGGAGATGGAGCGCATCGTCCGCGAGAACCAGCGCTTCGTGCGTCGCGTCGTCACCGACGACGAGGCCCGCGCCGAGCTCGCCGACGAGCCGTTCAAGCTCGAGCTCATCGGACTCAAGGGCGGGTCGGCCGAAGCCGCCGAGGGTGCCAGCGTCGAGGTCGGGGCCGGCGAGCTGACGATCTACGACAACGTCACCCGCGACGGCGAGACCGCGTGGAAAGACCTCTGCCGCGGACCCCACGTGCCCGGCACGCGCCTCATCGGCAACGGATGGGACCTCACCCGCATCGCCGGCGCCTACTGGCGCGGTAGCGAGAAGAACCCCCAGCTGCAGCGCATCTACGGCACCGCGTGGCCCACGAAAGACGAGCTGCGCGCCTACCAGCACCGGCTCGAAGAGGCGGCGAAGCGCGACCACCGCAAGCTCGGCAAGGAACTCGACCTGTTCTCGTTCCCCGACGAGATCGGCCCGGGGCTCGCGGTGTTCCACCCCAAGGGCGGCATCGTGCGCTACGAGATCGAGCGCTACATGCGCGAGCGCCTGCTCGCCAGCGGCTACGAGGTCGTCAACACCCCGCACATCACCAAGGGCGACCTGTTCATGACGAGCGGCCACCTGCAGTGGTACGCCGACGGGATGTACCCCCCGATGGTGCTCGACGAGGTGACGGATGCCGATGGCCACGTCTCGCGCGAGGGCCAGGAGTACTACCTCAAGCCCATGAATTGCCCGTTCCACAACCTGATCTTCCGCTCGCGCGGACGCAGCTACCGCGAGCTGCCGCTGCGCCTGAGCGAGTTCGGATCGGTCTACCGCTACGAGAAGAGCGGAACCCTCTCGGGCCTCACGCGCGTGCGCGGCATGACCCAGGACGACACCCACATCTACGTCACGGCCGACCAGGTCAAGGGCGAGCTGACGCACAGCCTCGACTTCGTGCTGCAGACGCTGCGCGACTACGGCCTGAACGACTTCTACCTCGAGCTGTCGACCAAGGAGGAGGGCAACCCGAAGTTCATCGGCGACGACACCCTCTGGGCCGAGGCGACCGAGACGCTGCGCGAGGTCGCCGAGGCCTCGGGCCTCGAGCTCGTGCCCGACCCGGGTGGGGCGGCGTTCTACGGCCCGAAGATCTCGGTGCAGGCGCGCGACGCGATCGGGCGCACCTGGCAGATGTCGACCATCCAGCTCGACTTCAACCAGCCCGAGCGCTTCGAGCTCGAGTACACCGGCCCCGACGGCGAGAAGCACCGCCCGGTGATGATCCACCGCGCCCTGTTCGGCTCGGTCGAGCGCTTCTTCGCGATCCTGCTCGAGCACTACGCCGGGGCGTTCCCGGTGTGGCTCGCCCCGGTGCAGGTCGTGGCCGTGCCCGTCGCCGCCGAGTACGGCGACTACCTGCAGGGCATCGTCGCCGACCTCAAGACCAAGGGCGTCCGCGCCGAGGCCGACCACAGCGACGACCGCATGCAGAAGAAGATCCGCACGCACACCACGCAGAAGGTGCCGCTCATGCTGATCGCCGGCGAGCAGGACCGCTCCAACGGCACGGTCTCGTTCCGCTTCCGCGACGGCACGCAGCTCAACGGCATCCCGGTCGACGAGGCCGTCGCGCGCATCACCGGCGCGATCGCCCAGCGCACCCTGGTCAACACCGCCGAGGACCTGGCGTGATGAGCGATCCGGATGCCGTCGCGGCGGGCTCGTCGTCGGACTCCGGCTCGATGCCGGCCGTCGACGGCTCCGGATCGCCCACGACCGATGCGGAGCTCGTCGACGCCGCGACCCTTCCGGGCGTGCCCGACGAGTTCCAGCGCCTATGGACGCCGCACCGCATGGCGTACATCTCGGCGGGGCGCGAGCCGATGGAGAAGACCTGTCCGTTCTGCGCCGCTCCCGGCAAGAGCGATGAAGACGGGCTGATCGTGGCGCGCGGGAAGACGGCGTACGTGCTGCTCAACCTGTTCCCGTACAACTCGGGCCACCTCCTCGTGTGCCCGTACCGTCACATCGCGACCTACGACCAGGCCACCGATGAAGAGGTCGCCGAGATCGGCGCCCTCACGCAGCGCGGTATGCGGGTGCTGCGCGCAGTGTCGAACTGCGACGGCTTCAACCTCGGCATGAACCAGGGAGCGATCGCGGGGGCTGGCGTCGACGCGCACCTGCACCAGCACATCGTTCCCCGGTGGGCGTCGGATGCCAATTTCTTCCCCATCATCGCGAAGACCAAGGCCCTGCCGCAGTTGCTCGGCGATGTGCGCCGCACGGTCTCCGAAGCCTGGAACGCCTAGAACAGGGTTATCCACAAGCCCGGTTCGCGGTGGCGTCGGTCTGGCTACCGTGAAGCCATGGACGCTCGCCTCCGCCCCCTCGCCCTCGGTCTCGCCCTCGTCGCGGTGCTCGGGGTGACGACCGCGTGCATCCCGCTGCCGAGTCCGCTCCCACCCGATGCGGAGGCGTCTCCGGCGACCGAGGAGTCGGGCACGCCGGTTCCGGATTACAGCGGCACCGTCGCCCCCGACGGCGTCGAAGACGTCTTCGCGGAGCGCGAGGAGTATTTCCGCGAGCAGCAGCTGCCGATGGACGGGTCCCCGCTGGTGGCGGTGACGCCCGCGCAGCACGAGTTCATCGCCCAGCAGCGCGCCTACGTCGAGCAGCAGGGCCTGTCGTGGACCGCGGCCGACGAGAGCCTGTCGCTCGCCCTTGCCGGCGACGCCTGCGAGACGGCGATCCTCAGCCGGCACGAGGTCGACGCGTCGACCCTGCAGGCGCACGTGGCGACCTCGCCCCTGTTCGCCCAACTGGTGCCCGCCGACGCGCAGGGCGATGCGCGCCTGCAGGCGGAGGCGCCGATCGCGAGCGTCATGGTGTTCGGCACGACGTTCATGTGCCCCGACGACGGCGACATGTGGGTCGCGGCGTATCAGGACGTGTACGGCGGTTGACAACCCCCTGCGCGACGCGAGGTGGCTGAGCTTGCGCGAGCTCCCGGTCCCTTCGACAGGCTCAGGGACCTGCCTTTCGCGAGGTGGCTGAGCCTGTCGAAGCCACCGGACCCACGAGACCTGCGCAAGCTTGCGGTCCCTTCGACAGGCTCAGGGACCTGCCTTTCGCGAGGCGGCTGAGCCTGTCGAAGCCACCGGACCCACGAGACCTGCGCGAGCTCCCGGTCCCTTCGACAGGCTCAGGGACCTGGCGTTCGCGAGGCGGCTGAGCCTGTCGAAGCCACCGGGCCCACGAGACCTGCGCAAGCTTGCGGTCCCTTCGACAGGCTCAGGGACCTGGCGTTCGCGAGGCGGCTGAGCCTGTCCAAGCCACCGGACCCACGAGACCTGCGCAAGCTTGCGGTCCCTTCGACAGGCTCAGGGACCTGGCGTTCGCGAGGTGGCTGAGCCTGTCCAAGCCACCGGACACACGAGACCTACGCAAGCGACCGGGCCCTTCGACAGGCTCGGGGACCTGGCGTTCGCGAGGTGGCTGAGCTTGTCGAAGCCACCGGGCCCACGAGACCTACGCAAGTGACCGGACCCTTCGACAGGCTCAGGGACCTGGAGTTCGCGAGGTGGCTGAGCTTGTCGAAGCCACCGGGCCCACGAGACCTACGCAAGTGACCGGACCCTTCGACAGGCTCAGCGACCTGGCGTTCGCGAGGTGGCTGAGCCTGTCGAAGCCACCGGGCCCACGAGACTTACGCGAGCTCCCGGTCCCTTCAACAGGCTCAGGGACCTGGCGTTCGCGAGGTGGCTGAGCCTGTCGAAGCCACCGGACCCACGAGACCTCAGCGAGCTCCCGGTCCCTTCGACAGGCTCAGGGACCTGGGTTGCGCTCAGGGGCCCTGCTCAGCGCACCTGGCGCACGCCGAACTGCAGGCGCGGGTGGGCGTAGGCCTCCTGCGACTCGATGAGACGCAGTTCGCGCGACCCCGACTCGTAGGTGTTCGACAGCAGGTCGAACACGCTCGAGGCCGTGCGGGCGAGTGCGTCGGCGGCGTCGCCGGTGCGGCGGTAGTGCGCGGTGAACAGGGCCGCGGTGACGTCTCCCGAGCCGTTCGCCTTCATCGGAATCAGCGGGGTCTGCACGATCCAGGCCCCGGCGTCGTCGACGACCATCATCTCGATCGTGTCGGGCTCGCGGTCGGGGCGCTCGACGCTCGTGACGAGCACCGTCCGCGGGCCGCGGGCGCGCAGCATGTCGGCCGACTCGAGGGTCGAGTCGATGCTTCCGGGCTCGGTGTCGGTGAGGAAGCCGAGCTCGAACTGGTTCGGGGTCAGGATGTCGGCGACCGGGACGACGCGCTCGCGCAGCAGCACCGGGATCGCAGGCGCCACGAAGCACCCCGATTTGGCGTTGCCCATGACCGGGTCGCAGGCGTACACGGCATCCGGATTCGCCTTCTTCACCCGCGCGACGGCGTCGATGATGACGTCGGCGATGCCCTCGCCGCCCTGGTAGCCCGAGAGGACCACGTCGATCTCGGGGAAAACGCCGCGCTCTTCGATGCCCTGGATCACGGCCGCGACGTCGTCGGGCGCGATGAGCGGCCCGCGCCATGCTCCGTAGCCGGTGTGGTTCGAGAAGTTCACCGTGTACACCGGCAGCACCTCGACGCCGATGCGCTGCAGGGGGAAGACGGCGGCGGAGTTTCCGACGTGCCCGTACGCGACGGCGGACTGGATCGAGAGGACCTTCATGTCTCGATCCTCCCACTTCGTCCCGATCCGCGGAGCACGCCCGCGGCGGCGGCCAGGTCATCCGCGAGGGTCGTGGCCGAGGCCTCGTCGAGGTCGTGCACGGTGAGGCGCAGGAACGAGCCGTGGTCGCCGTCGCCGAGGAAGAAGGGGTCGCCCTCGCGCACCAGCCATCCGCGTCTCATGAGGTCTTCGCGCACTCCCGCCGCGGGCACCGGCAGCGGCACCCAGAGGTTGAGGCCGTCGCCCGGGCTGACCGGCAACCCGCGTGCGGTGAGCTGCGCGCAGAACGCGGCGTTGCGCGCGGCGTAGTGCACGGCCGCGCTCTCGATGCCCTCGCGGACCGCGTGATCGGTCACGAGGGCGAGGGTGAGGCGCTGGAGGATGTGGCTGACCCACGTGGTTCCGGGCGTCAGGCGCTGCCCGAGACCGTCGGCGGTGTCGGGATCGGATGCCGTGACGGCGAGGCACGTGTCGGGTCCGAGGAACTTCGACATCGAGCGGATGCGCGCCCAGCGACGCTGCGAGGCGCCGATGACCGAGTGCAGGGGAGCGCGGGACAGCAGCGAGAAGTGATCGTCTTCGATGACGAGAACGTACGGGTGCTCCGCGAGCACGGCGCGCAAGGCCGTCGCGCGATCCGCCGTGAGACTCGCGCCGGTCGGATTGTGGGCGCGGGGCGTGCAGATGACGGCGCGGACGCCGGCCTCGAGCGCGGCGCGGAGTCCGTCGACCGTCATGCCCTCGGCATCCACCGGCACGGGCACCGCCCGATACCCCCCGGTGCGCACCGTGTGCAGGGCGGAGAGGAAGCACGGGTCTTCCAAGGCCACCGCGTCGTCGCGCTGCAGCGCTTGGGCGAGGAGGCGTTCGATGGCGTCGCTCGCGCCGCTCGTGACGGTCAGACGCAGGTCGTCGTGGGGGAGTCCGTCCGCCATCCAGTCGCGCGCCCATTCCTCCAGGCCCGGGTCGATCACCGGCTCGCCGTACAGCACGGGGCGCGCCGACCGGGCGAGGGCCGCGGTCGGATCGGGGATGAGCGCCGGGTCGGGGTTGCCCGACCCCACGTCGCGCAGCACGGTGTCGGGCGCGTAGCCCTCCTGGGCGACGGCGGCGCGATCGGCGACGCGTGTGCCGCCGCGACCGCGCGCTTCGACGAGGCCCGCCTGCGCGAGCTGCCGGTACGCCGCGACGACGGTGTTGCGGTTGACGCCGAGGTCGGCCGCGACGGCGCGCACCGACGGCAGCAGGGTCCCCGGGGTCAGCTCTGCGCGTTCGATGCGCGTGCGCAGATCGGCGGCGATCTCGGATGCCGATCGGCCGGTGATGTCGATGCTCATGAGCCCCCCTGAGTCCCGAACAGCCTATGTCCTGAGCCATGCTACGGTTTGGCCTAAGCCAAAGAATCGCGCCCCGAAGCGCGGAACCACGCGCCGCATCGGCGCGGAACGGAGTGGACATGACCGACACCGGAACCTCCCGCGTCAAGCGCGGTCTCGCCGAGATGCTCAAGGGCGGCGTGATCATGGACGTCGTCACCGCCGAGCAGGCGCGCATCGCCGAAGACGCCGGCGCCGTCGCCGTCATGGCGCTCGAGCGCGTGCCCGCCGACATCCGCGCCCAGGGCGGCGTCGCGCGCATGAGCGACCCCGACCTCATCGACGACATCATCGCCACGGTGTCGATCCCCGTCATGGCGAAGGCCCGCATCGGTCACTTCGTCGAGGCGCAGATCCTGCAGGAGCTCGGCGTCGACTACATCGACGAGTCCGAGGTGCTCTCGCCCGCCGACTACGTCAACCACATCGACAAGTGGAACTTCACCGTCCCCTTCGTCTGCGGGGCGACCAACCTCGGCGAGGCCCTGCGCCGCATCACCGAGGGCGCGGCGATGATCCGCTCCAAGGGTGAGGCCGGCACGGGCGATGTCTCGGAGGCGACCAAGCACATCCGCACGATCCGCGCCGAGATCAACGCCCTGCGCGCCAAGACGAAGGACGAGCTCTACGTCGCGGCGAAGGAGCTGCAGGCGCCCTACGACCTCGTCGCCGAGATCGCCGAGACCGGCGAGCTGCCCGTCGTGCTCTTCACCGCCGGGGGAGTGGCCACCCCGGCCGACGCCGCGATGATGATGCAGCTCGGCGCCGACGGCGTGTTCGTCGGCTCCGGCATCTTCAAGTCGGGCAACCCCGCCCAGCGCGCAGCGGCCATCGTGAAGGCGACGACCTTCCACGACGACCCCAAGATCGTGACCGAGGCGTCGCGCGGACTCGGCGAGGCGATGGTGGGCATCAACGTCGCCGACCTCCCCGCCCCGCACCGCCTGGCCGAGCGTGGCTGGTAACACCCCGCGCGTCGGAGTGCTCGCGCTGCAAGGCGACGTGCGCGAGCACCTCGCCGTGCTGCGCGGGCTCGGCGCCGACGCGCAGCCCGTGCGTCGAGCCGAGGAGCTCGCCGCCGTGGAGGGCCTCGTGCTCCCCGGCGGCGAGTCGAGCGTGATCGACAAGCTCGCGCGCGCCTTCGGCCTGTTCGACCCGATCCGCGCCGCGATCGCCGACGGCATGCCGATGTACGGCACCTGCGCGGGGCTCATCCTGCTCGCCGACCGCATCGACGGGGCGATCACCGGCCAGCAGACGTTCGGCGGCATCGACGCGCGCGTGGCGCGCAACGTCTTCGGCAGCCAGACCGCGTCGTTCGAGACCGAGCTCGAGGTGCCCGTCCTGGGCGATCCACCGGTGCACGCGGTCTTCATCCGCGCGCCCGCGGTGGTGGAGTGGGGTCCGGATGCCGCGCCCCTGGCGACCCTCGCCGACGGACGCGTCGTCGCGATCGAGCAGGGCGCCCTGTTGGGGACCGCGTTTCACCCCGAATCGACGGGGGAGACGCGTTTCCACCGCCGCTTCCTCGATCACGTCGCGGCCAGACGCGGCATCCACGCCCCCGCGCTCTAGACTGGAAGCTATGTCCGGACACTCCAAATGGGCCACGACCAAGCACAAGAAGGCGGTCATCGACTCCCGTCGCGCCAAGTCGTGGGCCAAGCTCATCAAGAACATCGAGGTCGCGGCGAAGCTCGGTGGAGCCGACCTCCAGGGCAACCCCACCCTCTTCGACGCCGTGCTCAAGGCCAAGAAGACCTCGGTCCCCAAAGACAACATCGACCGCGCGATCAAGCGAGGTGCGGGCATCGGCGGCGAGGCTGTTGAATACGCCTCGATCATGTACGAGGGCTACGGCCCGAACGGCGTCGCGTTCCTCATCGAATGTCTGACCGACAACAAGAACCGCGCCGCGGCCGAGGTGCGCACCGCCCTCAGCCGTAACGGCGGAACACTCGCCGACCCGGGCAGCGTCGCCTACAACTTCAGCCGCAAGGGCGTCATCGTGGTTCCCTCCGAGGGCACCACCGAAGACGACGTCATGCTCGCGGTCCTCGAGGCCGGCGCCGAAGAGGTCGAGCCGCACGGCGAGGGCTTCGGCGTCATCACCGAGGCGAGCGACCTCGTGTCGGTGCGTTCTGCTCTGCAGGACGCCGGCATCGAGTACGACTCCGCCGACGTCGAGTTCGTGCCCTCGCTCAAGGTCGAGGTCGACGCCGACACGGCCCGCAAGGTGTTCCGCCTCATCGACGCGCTCGAAGACAGTGACGACGTGCAGAACGTCTACACCAACTTCGACATGACGCCCGAGGTGCAGGCCGAGCTCGAGAACGACGAGTAAGGGCGCGCCCTGAGCTCGACCACGACCCCTGCGCCTACCGTGGGGGTCGTGGCATCTTCCCTGCGCGTCCTCGGCATCGACCCCGGCCTCACGCGCTGCGGCATCGGCATCGTCGACGTCGCTCCCAACCGCACGGCCACCCTCGTGCACGTCGGGGTGGCGCGTTCGGCACCGACCGATCCGATCGAGAAACGTCTCGCGGCCATCGCCGCCGGCATCCGCGAAGTTCTCCTCGCCCACCAGCCGCACGTCGTCGCCGTCGAGCGCGTGTTCGCACAGAACAACCGCCATTCGGTGATGGGCACGGCCCAGGCCAGCGGCATCGCGCTGCTGCTCGCCGCCGAGCACGGTCTCACCGCCGCCACGCACACGCCCAGCGAGGTCAAGGCCGCGATCACCGGCTACGGCTCGGCCAACAAGCTGCAGGTGCAGACGATGGTCGCGCGCGTGCTGCGCCTCGACTCTCTTCCCCAGCCGGCGGATGCCGCGGACGCGCTGGCCATCGCGCTCTGCCACGCGTGGCGCGGGGGAGCAGCCGCAGCTCCCGGCGGCGCGGAGCTCACCCCCGCGCAGCGCGCCTGGCGCGACGCCGAGAAGCGACGGACACCGCCGACGCGTGTCGCTCGAACACATGTACGAACCGATGCGTAGGCTCGGAGCATGATCTCTTCGCTGCACGGGACGGCGGCCCACGTCGCCGACGACTCGCTCGTGATCGTGGTGGGCGGCGTCGGTTTCTCCGTCGCCGTCACCTCGCAACTCGCCCGCACCGTCCACGTCGGCGATGACGTGCACCTGCACACGAACCTCATCGTGCGCGAAGACGCCCTGTCGCTCTACGGCTTCGACACCCGCGAAGAGCTGACCGTGTTCACGCAGCTGATCAGCGTGACCGGCGTCGGACCGAAGTCGGCCCTCGGCGTGCTGTCGTCGCTCACCGTTCCGCAGATCGCCCAGGCCGTCGCCGACGACGACGACGCCCCCTTCCGCCGCGTGTCGGGCATCGGCCCCAAGACCGCGAAGCTCATCGTCGTGCAGCTCGCGGGCAAGCTCGCCGTGATTCCCGCCACCGCCCCCGCGGCCGTGTCGGCGCACGGACAGGTGCCCCTGCAGGTGACGCAGGCGCTCATCGGCCTCGGGTGGACCGAACGCACGGCGGCCGAGGCCGTGGCATCCGTCGCCGAGAACGCCTCCGACGCCGACCGCGCGTCGGTGCAGGCGCTGCTGCGACTGACGCTCGCGCTGCTCGGCCCCGCCCGCAAGGAGAGCGTGAGTGGCTGACGTCCGCGACGCCGGCACCCCCGACGACGAGGTCGAGCTCGCGATCGAGGGGGCGCTGCGCCCCACCTCGCTCGCCGAGTTCGTCGGCCAGCAGAAGGTGCGCGGTCAGTTGCAACTGCTGCTCGACGCCGCACGCATCCAGCAGCGCTCGCCCGACCACATCCTGCTGTCGGGCCCTCCCGGGCTCGGCAAGACCACGCTCGCCATGATCGTCGCGCACGAGAGCGGCCGCCCCCTGCGCCTGTCGAGCGGACCGGCGATCCAGCACGCGGGCGACCTCGCGGCCCTGCTGTCCTCCCTCACGCCGGGTGAAGTGCTCTTCATCGACGAGATCCACCGCATGGCGCGCTCGGCCGAAGAGATGCTGTACCTCGCGATGGAGGACTTCCGCATCGACATCATGGTCGGCAAGGGTGCGGGTGCCACCAGCATCCCCCTCGACCTCGCCCCCTTCACCCTCGTCGGCGCCACCACCCGGTCGGGCCTGCTGCCGAACCCGCTGCGCGACCGCTTCGGCTTCACCGCCCACCTCGAGTACTACGAGCCCGAAGAGCTCGAGCAGGTCGTCACGCGTTCGGCGTCGATGCTCGACGTCGGGCTGCCGGGCACCGCGCGCTCCGAGATCGCGCGCCGCTCGCGCGGAACCCCCCGCATCGCGAACCGCCTGCTGCGCCGCGTGCGCGACTACCTCGTGGTGCACGGGCCGTCCGCGGGCGCCGAACACGGCGACGCCGACGTGCGCACGGTCGGTGCCGCCCTCGACCTCTACGACGTCGACTCCATCGGCCTCGACCGCCTCGACCGCGCCGTGCTCGACGCGCTCGTGCGGCGCTTCCGCGGGGGACCGGTCGGACTCAGCACGCTCGCGGTCGCCGTCGGCGAAGAGCCCGAGACGATCGAGTCCGTCGTCGAGCCCTACCTCGTGCGCATCGGATTCATGGGCCGCACCCCCCGCGGCCGGGTCGCCACCCCGGAGGCGTACGACCACCTGGGCGCCCCTCACCCCGACGGCCTGCTCCGGTTCAGCCAGGGGTCATGACCTATACTCGGCGGGGGATTCCCCGACCCCCGCTCTACCCCCCGCTAGGCAGTGCCGCACGGCGCGCCTGACTTTGAAAGGTGCACCGCCTCGATGGATATCGCCCGGTTCTTCTCCGATTACGGCCTCATCATCCTGCTCATCGGCCTGCTGGTCTTCATGTTCTGGAGCTCGCGCCGCCGCATGCAGAAGCAGAAGGCCGAGCAGGAGAAGAAGGCCCGCGAGACCGTCGCCGGCGCCGAGGTCCTGCTGCAGGGCGGCCTGTACGGCACCATCGTCGAGTACGACGGTGAAGACCTCGACAAGCCCGCGCTGGTCGAGATCGCGCCCGGCGTGGTCATCAAGGTGCACAGCCAGGCCGTGCTCCGCATCGTCGACGCCGCCCAGGGCGCCGTCACCGAAGACGAGTTCATCGAGGCCGAGGAGTCCGAGGCCGAATACATCGCGGGCGTCGCCGACCACGACATCACCTCGATCAGCGACGACCAGCGCGCCGCCCGTCAGCACACCGAGGCCGAGCAGACCGACAAGGACCGCCCGCAGGCCTGACCTCCGCTCTTCCGCCGTACTCGCCCGCCGCACAGAAAGCCGACTCCGTGGCGCCCTCGACTCCTGTCCGTCATGCCTGGCGCGTGTTGACCGGACTGCTCGCCATCACCGGCGTGCTGTTCGGCATCAACGCGCTCGGCGTGTACACCTTCAACGCCAGTTCCTGGTCTCCCGAGCTCGCGCTCGACCTCCAGGGCGGCACGCAGATCATCCTGCAGGCCCAGACCACCGACGGCGCCGCGCCCGACAGCGATCAGCTGCAGCAGGCCGTGTCGATCATCCGCCAGCGCGTCGACGCCTCGGGCGTCGGCGAGGCCGACGTGGCCACCGAGGGCGGACAGAACATCGTCGTGCAGATCCCCGGCCAGGCCGACGAGGCCACCCGCCAGCGGATCCAGAGCGCCGCGCAGCTCCAGCTGCGTCCCGTGCTGTTCACGGGCTCGCCGGCCACGACGTTCGTCGGCGCCGACGGCAACTCCACGCCGTACCCGACGCCCGACCCGAGCCTGCCGGCCACGCCCACCGCGTCGCCGACCGACGCGAGCGACCCGGCGTACATCACCCCGGCTCTGCAGGCGCAGTTTCTCTCGTACGACTGCGCGAACCCGCCGAGCAACCCCGCGCAGGCCCCGGCAGACCAGCCGATGATCACGTGCGGGCTCCAGGACGGTACGAAGTACATCCTCGGACCCGTCGAGCTCGACGGAAACGACATCGTCGACGCCACGAACGGCCAGGAACAGAACACCGGCCGCTGGGCCGTCAACCTCGTCTTCAACGACCAGGGCACCCAGAAGTTCGGCGAGATCAGCCAGCGCCTTTACGGCAAGCAGGCACCCTTCAACCAGTTCGCGTTCGTGCTCGACGGTCAGGTGCTGTCGGCTCCCTCGATGAACGGCATCATCCTCGACGGCCGCCCCAGCATCACGGGCAGCTTCACGCAGGAGTCGTCGAAGGCCCTCGCCGACCAGCTGAAGTACGGCGCCCTGCCGCTGAGCTTCACCGTCGTCAGCAGTGACACCGTGTCGGCGACACTCGGTTCGCAGCAGCTGCAGGTCGGTCTGATCGCCGGCCTCATCGGCCTCGGCCTCGTCGCGATCTATTCGCTGATCGTCTACCGGGCCCTGGGCACGGTGATCATCGCGTCTCTCGCCGTGATGGCGGTGTTGACCTACGCCGCGATCTGCATCCTCGCGTGGCGCGCCGGCTTCCGCCTGTCGCTCGCCGGTGTCGCGGGTCTGATCGTCACGATCGGCTTCACCGCCGACTCGTTCATCGTGTACTTCGAACGCATCCGCGACGAGTTGCGCGACGGCAAGTCGATCACCGCGGCCGTCGAAGACGGATGGGGTCGCGCCAAGCGCACGATCTACATCTCGAAGTCGATCAACATCCTCGCCGCCGTCGTGCTGTACATCCTCGCGGATGCCACGGTGAAGGGCTTCGCGTTCACCCTGGGCCTGACCACGGCGATCGACATCCTGATCTTCATCCTGTTCACCCACCCGGTCATGCAGCTGTTGGCGCGAACGCGCTTCTTCGGCTCGGGCCACCCGCTCTCGGGGATGGACCCCAACGCGCTCGGGGCCGTCTACCGCGGTCGTGCGGAGTTCCGCGCCCCGGTCGTCGACAGCGGTCGCGCCAAGCGCTCGCGGGCCGAGGCCGCACGTCGGCAGACGATCGCCGAACGCAAGCAGGCCGAGCTCGCTGCCGCGTCCCGCGGCGATAGCCGCTCCACGAAGGAGGGAGACGACTGATGCGCTCCATGTCTCAGCTCGGAAACGACCTCTACTCCGGGAAGACCTCGTTCCCGTTCGTGCAGCGTCGTCGTCTGTGGTTCATCATCGCGGCGGTGCTCGTCATCGGCGCGGCGCTCGTGCCCTTCATCCGCCCCGTGCAGTTCTCGATCGAGTTCACGGGTGGGTCGCAGTTCACCGTGTCGAACCCCGCCAGCTTCGACCAGTCGCTCGCGACGAACGCGGTGACCTCGGTCGTGCCGGGCGCGCAGACGCGCGTCACCACGATCAGCGACCAGGCCGTCCGCGTGCAGACCGACCAGCTCGGCAGCGACCAGACGCAGGCCGTCTCGGCCGCGCTCGCGAGCGCGTACGACGTGCCCTCCGCCGAGGTGACCGACTCGTTCATCGGTCCCACCTGGGGCGCCGACGTCACGCGTCAGTCGCTGTGGGGTCTGGCGATCTTCCTCGCGCTGACCTTCCTCATCCTCGCGCTGTACTTCCGCACGTGGAAGATGTCGGTCGCCGCGATCATCGGCCTGGTCGACGTGCTCGTCATCACCATCGGCGTGTACGCGGTGTTCGGGTTCGAGATCTCGCCCGCGGCGGTGATCGGCTTCCTCACGATCCTCTCCTACGCCCTCTACGACACCACCGTCGTCTTCGACAAGGTGCGCGAGAACACGAGGGAAGACGGCGAGATCTCCGGCCGCACCTTCGCGGAGTCGGTCAACCTCGCCGCCAACCAGACGCTGATCCGCTCGATCAACACGACGGTCGTGGCCGTGCTCCCGGTCGGTGCGATCCTCTTCATCGGTGTTCCGCTCGGTGCCCGCACGCTGAGCGACATCTCACTGTCGATCTTCGTCGGCACGATCGTCGCGGCCTACTCGACCCTGTTCGTCGCCGTCCCGATGTACGCGCTGCTGCGCGAGTCGGAGAAGCCCATCGCCCAGCGCGACGCCCGCGTCGTCGCCGCGCGCGAGAAGGCGGGCGTCCCGGCCTGAGGCCGGGGCCCCGCCGCTCTCCGGGGCATCGCGCGGGGCGTAGACTTGATCGACTGGCCGTGAGGAAGGGGTGGCGATGACCGAGACCGCATCCTCCGCGCCGCCGCCGTCCTCGCTGCGACGCCTCGTGCCGCGCATCTTCTCGCGTGCCGCCCGCCGCGACGACGTCGACAAGTTGCTGCGAACGGTGCGCACGCATCACCCCAAGGGTGATCTCGC
Organism: Microbacterium algihabitans; assembly: GCF_032464975.1. Lineage (NCBI taxonomy): Bacteria > Bacillati > Actinomycetota > Actinomycetes > Micrococcales > Microbacteriaceae > Microbacterium > Microbacterium algihabitans. The sequence goes on along the minus strand of NZ_JAWDIU010000005.1, from coordinate 217,882 downwards.
GATCATCGAGCGCGCCTACGCCGTCGCTGACAAGGCGCACGACGGGCAGAAGCGCCAGAGCGGCGAGCCGTACATCACGCACCCGCTCGCCGTCGCGCAGATCCTTGCCGAGCTGGGCCTGGGGCCGAAGGCCATCGCCGCGGCCCTCCTGCACGACACGGTCGAAGACACCGACTACCCGCTCGACGAGCTCGCCGCCGACTTCGGCGACGAGGTGGCGATGCTCGTCGACGGCGTCACCAAGCTCGACAAGGTCAAGTACGGCGACAGCGCGCAGGCCGAGACCGTCCGCAAGATGATCGTGGCGATGTCGAAAGACATCCGCGTGCTGCTGATCAAGCTCGCCGACCGCCTGCACAACGCGCGCACCTGGGGCTTCGTCCCGCCCCACAAGGCGGCCAAGAAGGCCACCGAGACGCTCGAGATCTACGCCCCGCTGGCTCACCGCCTCGGCATCCAGGCGATCAAGAGCGAGCTCGAAGACCTCTCGTTCGCGGTCATGCACCCCAAGCTCTACGCCGAGATCGAGAGCCTCGTCAAACAGCGCACCCCGCAGCGCGAGCAGTACGTGCAGAACGTGATCGACGCCGTCGACGCCGACCTGCGCGAGCTCCGCGTGCGCGGGCGCGTCATGGGTCGACCGAAGCAGCTGTACTCGGTGTACCAGAAGATGGTCGTGCGGGGCCGCGAGTTCGACGACATCTACGACCTCATCGGCATCCGCATCCTCGTCGGGACCGTGCGGGACTGCTACGCGGTGCTCGGCGCGATCCACGCGCGGTGGACACCGCTGCCCGGGCGGTTCAAGGACTACATCGCCACGCCCAAGTTCAACCTGTACCAGTCGCTGCACACGACGGTGATCGGCCCGGGCGGGCGCACGGTCGAGATCCAGATCCGCACGAACGAGATGCACCAGCAGGCCGAGTTCGGCGTGGCCGCGCACTGGAAGTACAAAGAGCGCATGGCCGGCGGCAAGACCGACGCGAAGGCGGTCGACGCCGACATGGCCTGGATCGCGCACATCTCCGACTGGCAGGCCGAGACCGCCGACCCGGGGGAGTTCCTCGACTCGCTGCGCTTCGAGATCGGCGCCAAAGAGGTCTACGTCTTCACGCCGAAGGGGCGCGTCGTGGGTCTTCCCACCGGCGCCACCCCCGTCGACTTCGCCTACGCCGTGCACACCGAGATCGGCCACCGCACGATGGGCGCCAAGGTCAACGGTCGCCTCGTGCCGCTGGAGTCGACGCTGCAGAGCGGCGACGTCGTCGAGGTCTTCACCTCGAAGAACCCCGATGCCGGCCCCAGCCAAGACTGGCTCGGCTTCGTCAAGAGCACCCGCGCGCGCAACAAGATCCGCGGGTGGTTCACCAAGGAGCGTCGCGAAGAGGCCATCGAGCAGGGCAAGGACTCCATCGCCCGCGCCATGCGCCGGCAGAATCTGCCGCTGCAGCGCCTGATGAACCAAGACTCGTTCACCGAGGTGGCACGGCAGTTCCACTACGAAGACGTCTCCGCCCTGTACGCCGCGGTCGGAGAAGGCCACGTCTCGACCCAGTCGGTCATCGAGAAGGTCACCGCGCTCGTCAGCGCCGAAGAGACCAACACCGGTCCCATCGACATCCCCGTCGGGCGCAGCCGCGCCCCGCGCGGCGGAGACTCCGGCGTCCTCGTGCGCGGAGCCCCCGACATCCTCGTCAAGCTCGCCAAGTGCTGCACGCCCGTGCCCGGCGACGAGATCGTCGGCTTCGTCACGCGCGGCAGCGGAGTCTCGGTGCACCGCGGCGACTGCACCAACGTGCGCTCGCTCAAGGAAGAACCCGACCGTCTCATCGAGGTCGAGTGGGCGCCGACGACCAAGAGCGTGTTCCTCGTGCAGATCCAGGTCGAGGCCCTCGACCGCTCGGGTCTGCTGAGCGACGTCACGCGCGTGCTCAGCGAGCATCACGTCAACATCCTCTCGGCGACCGTATCGACCACCAACGACCGCCTCGCCCTGAGCAAGTTCGTGTTCGAGATGGGCGACACCGTGCACCTCGACCGGGTGCTCAACGCCGTGCGCCGCATCGACGCCGTCTACGACGTGTACCGCGTCACCTCGTCGTAAGGCCGGCGTCTCGCGACCGAGGCCGCGTGCCGGTCTGCCCGTGCGCCGTCTCGCTCGATTCAATCGTGGATCGTCACGGCGGCCGGGGGATCCGACGCGTCAGCTCGTGGGCTGCGACTCGGACCGACCCGCCGCCGTCTGCGCGAGCACGTCGGCGGCGCGACGGGCGAAAGGGAATCGCGGATGCCGCGCGAGCCACTCGACCGCGTCATCCCGAGCTCCGGGATCATCGGCGGCCCACATGCGAGCGGCACGACGCTCGGTCTCGTCGTCGCTGCGCGCGAGGTCGACGAGGGTGCGTACGGGTGAGGTGACCGACACCCCCGCCACCTGCCGCACGTCGGCGGCCGCAAGGCGCACCTCGTGAGACACGACGCGCGCGTCGTGCGGCGCGCGGGCGCGGGTGGCCGCGACGCGCTGCACGTGGTGTCGATACGGTTCGGTCAGCACCCCGCCGTGGATCCACGCCGCGCTCAGGCGGATCGCCGCCCACCGCTCACCCACGAGCGGGGCGATGCTGCGCGCGCGCATCCACGGCGTCTCGACGGCATCGGCGGGGATGTAGCCCGCCCCGAGCGGGACCAGGATGCCGTCGAGGCACGCAGCGGTGAGCTCGGCGATCGACAGACGCTCACCGGGGAAGAACAGGAAGGGCGACACCATTCCGCCAGTGTGGCGGGAACGGTGTCGCCCCGTGACGGAAGTCCGTCAGCCTGTGGATAACCCGGTGGGTCGGCCTGTTCAGCCGCCGAGAGCGCGCAGCCAGGTGCGGCGCGCCTCGAGGGCCTCCTGCGCCTGGGCCACGGCGCGCTTGTCGCCCCTGGCCTCGGCGGCGGCGAGCTCGGCCTCGAGCTTGTCGATGGCGTCGGTGAGCTGACGCGTCATGTCGTTGGCGCGCGCCTTCTGCTCGGGGTCGTTGCGCTTCCAGTCGGCGTCCTCGCGGGTGCGCACGCTCTGCTCGATCTTGCGGAGCTCGTCGTCGAGGGCGCGCTCCTTGTCGCGGGGGAAGATGCGACCGATCTCGTCCCACTGACGCTGGATCGCGGTGAGCTTCTGGCGCGCCGTGGCGATGTTCTTCTCATCGACGATCGGAGCGGCCTCTTGCAGCAACACGCGCTTCTGCTCGATCTTCTCCTTCGACGCCTCGGCGTCGGCCGACTCGCGCTCGATGCGCGCGCCGTAGAGCGCGTCGCCAGCGGCCTTGAAGCGCGCCCACAGGGCGTCGTCGACCTTGCGGCCGGCGCGGCCGGTGGCCTTCCACGCGTCGAGCAGATCGCGGTACGCGCCGATGCCGTCTTCGCCACGGGGGGCGAGTGCCTCGGCACGCTCCACCAGGCGGGTCTTCGCCTCGCGCGCGGCCTTGTGGGTCTCGTCGAGCGACGAGAAGAACTCGCGGCGGTGGCGGTCGACCGTGGCGCGGGCGTCGCGGAAGCGGCGCCACAGCTGCTGGGCGGTCGACTTCGACAGGCGCGGACCGTTCTGCTGGTGGGCCTGCCACCGGTCGAACAACGCGGTCATGTCGGCCGTCATCTGCTTCCACTGCACCGTCTGCGGGTCGCGAGCGGCCAGGGCCTCGGCCTCTTCGACGATCGCGGTGCGCTCGCGCACGGCCTCTTCGGTGGCCTGCTTGGCGGCGACGGCCTCGGTCTCACTCGCCTCGGCGAGTTCGGAGGTGAGGGCGTCGACGCGGGTGATCAGAGCCGAGAGGTCGCCGACCGCTGCGGCACCGTCGAGCTTGCCGTGCAGCGCCTTGGCCGCGGCGCGCAGGTCGGACGCCGAGGCGCCACCGCGACGGTGACGGGTCTCGAGCAGCGTGACCTCGCCGGCGAGGTCGGCGAACTTGCGTTGGAAGTAGGCGAGGGCCTCGGCGGGGGTGCCGTCGGGGTACTGCCCGACGACGCGCCACTCGTCGCCCTCGCGGACCGACACGGTTCCTTCGTCATCGACGCGGCCCCAGGGCTCGGTCGACGAGGTGGAGGCCTTCTTGCCGGGCGGGGGACCGGGCACGCGCGCACCGGGGCGGGGGCCGGGGGCCGCCGGGGCGGCGGGGGCCTCATCGTTCGCGGACGCGTCCTCAGCAGGGGCGTCTTCGGCGGGAGCCTCAGCGGCGGCAGCGTCCTCAGCGGGGGCGTCCTCGACGGCGTCCGCGGCGCGAGCCTCGTCCGCAGGAGCACCCTCGGCGGGCGCGTCCTCCGCAGAGGCATCCTCGACGGAGGCCTCGTCAGCGGCGGGGGCGTCAGCCGCGGCCGCGTCTTCGACGGGGGATTCCTCGGCGGGAGCGTCCGACGTCTCATCGGCGGAGACCGGAGCCGTCAGGTCGTCGGAGGCCGCGGCATCCGGAGCCTCGACGGCCTCGGCCGTCTTGGCGCTGTCGGCCTGGGTGGTGTCGACCTCGACGTCGTTCGCGGCGTCGCGCGGGTCGGAGGACTCGGGGGTGGGGACGGAAGTCACGGGTAGCACCTCATCGCGGCAGAACCGCCTGGGGGAGAAGGACCCTCCGAGCCTAGTACGCGCGGCCCCCGCGAGACAGGATCAGGGCGTCGGCGTCGCCGCGGGAGCAGGCGCGGAGGGGGAGGTGTCGGGCGTCGACGCGGGCGTGGCGGGCGCCGACGGCGAGGGCGCGGGAGCACCGGGCCCGGCCACGAAGTACGCGGTCTGCACGCCGATGGCTCCGGCGATCACGACGAGACCGACCACGACGGCGAGCAGGTTGTCGCGCCGACGGCGTCGTCCCTGTCGCTCGTGCAGCTCGAGCCGCGCCTGGTAGGTGCGGGCGCGCTCGCGCTGCTCCCGCGTCTGCCGGTCTTTTCCGCGCGTCGCCACCATCGACTCCTCTCGCCCGTCACGGGCCCTTCGATCCTACAAAGCGGCGCCCGCGCGACACTCCCGCCCGCGCCCGTCGCGGTCCGCCCGCCCGGGCTCGATGTCGGAAGCCGCGGTTAGCCTGGAGGGGTGACCCCTTCCTCCGCCCTCTTCCAGGGCCAGACGCCGCTCGCCGTGCGCATGCGGCCGACCAGCCTCGACGAGGTCGCCGGCCAAGGGCACTTGCTGCGACCGGGATCGCCGTTGGTCACACTCGCGACGACCGACTCCTCGTCATCCGCGTCGGCGGCCTCGGTCATCCTCTGGGGCCCGCCCGGCACCGGCAAGACGACGCTCGCCCAGGCCATCGCCCGGTCGTCGGGGCGACGCTTCGTGGAGTTGTCGGCGATCACCGCGGGCGTCAAAGACGTGCGCGAGGTCATGCAAGAAGCCCTCACCCAGCGCGATCTGTACGGGCAGTCGACGATCCTGTTCCTCGACGAGATCCACCGCTTCACCAAGGCCCAGCAAGACGCGCTGCTCCCCGGCGTCGAGAACGGCTGGGTCGTGCTCATCGCCGCGACCACCGAGAACCCGTCGTTCTCGGTGATCTCGCCCCTGCTCTCGCGCTCGCTCCTGCTGACCCTGCGTCCCCTCGGCGACGACGACCTCGGAGCCCTGGTGGATCGCGCGGTGACCGACCCCCGCGGCCTCGCCGGACGCGTGGTGCTCGACGACGACGCCCGGGCGGCCCTGGTGCGCCTGGCCTCCGGCGACGCCCGACGCGCCCTCACCGCCCTCGAGGCGGCGGCCTCTGTCGCGGGCGACGATGCGGGGGCGACCGCACCGGCCGTCCGCGACGCCGAGGACGAAGACGACTCCGACGACGACGAGGATCCCGGTCCGTTCACCGGCGGAGGAGACGAGCTCCCCGTCATCACCGCCGACCACATCGCCCAGGCCGTCGACCGCGCCCTGCTCCGCTACGACCGCCAGGGCGACGAGCACTACGACGTCATCAGCGCCTTCATCAAGTCGGTGCGGGGGTCGGATCCGGATGCCGCGATCCACTACCTCGCGCGCATGATCGAGGCGGGCGAGGACCCCCGCTTCATCGCGCGGCGCCTGGTCATCTCGGCCGCGGAAGACATCGGCATGGCCGACCCGCAGGCCCTGCAGATCGCGGTCGCCGCGGCCGACGCGGTCGCGTTCATCGGCATGCCCGAGGGACGCATCCCCCTTGCCGAGGCGACCGTGTACCTCGCCACGACCGCCAAGTCGAACGCCGCCTACAACGCCATCAACGCCGCGATCGCCGACGTGCGCGCGGGCGGGTTCGGACGCGTGCCGATGCACCTGCGCGACGCGCACTATCCCGGCGCCAAGCGACTCGGGCACGGCAAGGGCTACAAGTACGCGCACGACAGCGACATCGGCATCGTCACGCAGCAATATCTGCCCGACGAGCTCGTCGGCAAGCGGTACTACGAACCCACCAGTCACGGTGCCGAACGCGACGTGTCGGCGCGTCTTGAGAAGATCCGCCGCATCCTCGAGGGGCGCTGACGCGGCATCCGGCATGCTCCCGGCGCGCTCTGATAGCATGAACCGGCTCGAAACAGGGTTTTCGGGCATCCCCTCCTTCCTGTGATCACCTTCCGGTGCGCCCCGGCGTGCGCTTCGGATCGGGCGGAAGGGGGCGATACGCCCGTGAGCCGTGAAAGGCGCGGCCACGTCATCGGAAGGAGAACTTCGTGACCACGAAGTCTCAGGACCGCCGCAAGGTGCGTCTGTCGCGCGCCCTCGGCGTCGCACTCACCCCCAAGGCCGCCCGCTACCTCGAGAAGCGTCCCTACGCTCCCGGTGAGCACGGCCGCACCAAGCGCAAGGCCGACAGCGACTACGCCGTCCGTCTCCGTGAGAAGCAGCGTCTGCGCGAGCAGTACGGCATCCGCGAGAAGCAGCTTCGCATCGCGTTCAACGAGGCCCGCCGCACCGACGGCCTGACCGGTGAGAACCTGGTCGAGCTGCTCGAGATGCGTCTGGACGCCCTCGTCGTGCGTTCGGGCTTCGCCCGCACCACCGCGCAGGCTCGCCAGCTCGTCGTGCACCGCCACATCATGGTCGACGGCCAGCTCGTGGACCGCCCGTCGTTCCGCGTCAAGCCGGGACAGCTGATCCACGTCAAGACCAAGAGCGAGGGCCTCGAGCCCTTCCAGGTCGCCGCCGCCGGTGGGCACGCCGAAGTGCTGCCCCCCGTTCCGGGCTACCTCGAGGTCGACCTCTCCACGCTGCAGGCGAAGCTTCTGCGCCGCCCCAAGCGCGCCGAGGTTCCCGTGACGTGTGAAGTTCAGCTCGTCGTCGAGTACTACGCCGCCCGCTGATCTCAGCGAGCAGAGAAGGGCGTCGGGTTCTCCCGGCGCCCTTCGTCGTTCCCGGGTCGCGCTGTCGCGCCGCCCTTCGTCCTTTCGGGGTCGCGCTCCCGCGTGGCCCTTCGTCGTTTCCGGGTCGCGCTCTCACGCGGCCCTGCGTCGTTCTCAGCCCGAGCACCGGCCTCCCCGGACACGACGCAGGAGATCCGCCGTCAACGGTCGGCAATCCGGGGGCAACGGGCGGATCCGCGTCCGATCTCCTGCGTTGTGTCCGCCCGGACTCCCTGCCGGCGCCGGGCACCCGTCGCGGGCGAGAGGGACGCAACGCAGTAGTCTCGGCGCCGCAGCCCTACGCACGCAGGGCCGCGAGCCACCGATGAGGCAGAACTCCTGCGTCGTGTCAGGACACGCGGCCGCTCCGACGCGGCAGCGCTCCGCGACGCGACGGCGGCGGGAAGCGCCCGCAGGCGGCTGGGGACGGGCCGACTCCACGGCATCCCGTCGGTGGACGCGCGCGCCGCGGGGGCCGTCGCTTACGATGAGGGATGCCGCGATCGCGGCGTCGTATCGAGGAAGAAGTGGTGATCGTGAAAAGCCTCGTCTGGTTCGCGTTGGGTATCGCCGGTGGTTTCGTCGCCGCCCACCTGGTCAACAAGGACCCGCGCGGGCAGGAGGTGCTCGCCCAGCTCGACTCGCGCATCGGCGAGTTCACCGACCGTATGAGCGACGCCTACCACCAGCAGGAGACCCGACTCTCCGAGATCATCGACGACGCCAAGGGCGTCGCCGCCGCCGCTGTCGACAAGACCGCGGATGCCGTGGGCGACGCCGCCGCCACGGCCACGAAGGCCGTTTCCTCCTCCGACTGACCTCCCTGCGGCATCCGTCCCCGAACACCGGGGCGGATCCGCACGCGCACGGAAAGACCCGCCATGAAAACCGCCGAGATCGCCCAGCGCTTCCTCGACTTCTTCGAGAAGAAGAACCACACGATCGTCCCCTCGGCCTCGCTCGTCACCGACGACCCGGCCCTGCTGTTCACCGTGGCGGGCATGGTGCCCTTCATCCCGTACCTCAGCGGTGTCGTGCCGCCGCCGTACCCCCGCGCGGCCGACGTGCAGAAGTGCATTCGCACCAACGACATCGAAGAGGTCGGCAAGACCCCGCGTCACGGCACCTTCTTCCAGATGCTCGGCAACTGGTCGTTCGGCGACTACTTCAAGGAAGACGCGATCCGCTTCGCGTGGGAGCTGCTCACCGCGCCCGAGTCGGAGGGCGGACTCGCCTTCGACCCGAAGGATCTGTGGGTCACCGTCTACGAAGAGGACGACGAGGCCCGCGACCTCTGGCTGAAGCTCAGCACCCTGCCTGACGAGCGCATCCAGCGCCTCGGCAAGGACACGAACTACTGGTCGACCGGCCTGCCGGGCCCCGCCGGCCCCTGCTCGGAGATCTTCTTCGACCGCGGTCCCGCATACGGCATCGACGGCGGTCCCGCGACCGACGACGACCGCTACGTCGAGATCTGGAACCTCGTGTTCATGCAGTACGAGATCACCAACGTGCGCTCGAAGTACGACTTCGACATCGTCGGCGAGCTGCCCGCGAAGAACATCGACACCGGCATGGGCCTCGAGCGCATCGCGTTCATCAAGCAGGGCGTCGACAACATGTACGAGACCGACCAGGTGCGCCCCGTGCTCGACCTGGCCGCGAAGCTCGCGGGCAAGTCGTACGGCCAGGAATCGCACGAAGACGACGTGCGCCTGCGCATCGTCGCCGACCACGTGCGCTCCTCGCTCATGCTGCTCGCCGACGGCGTGACCCCCTCGAACGAGGGACGCGGCTACATCCTGCGCCGCATCATGCGCCGCGCGATCCGCTCGATGCGCCTGCTGGGCGTCGAGGGCGCGACCTTCCCCGAGCTGTTCGCCGCCTCGCGCGACGCGATGAAGGAGTCGTATCCCGAGGTCGAGGCCGACTACGCGCGCCTCTCGGCCTACGCGATCGCCGAGGAGCAGACGTTCCTGCGCACGCTCGCGGCCGGGTCGGCGATCCTCGACCAGTCGGTCGTCGAGGCCAAGAACGGCGGCGGCACCACCCTGTCGGGCTCCGAGGCGTTCCTCCTGCACGACACCTACGGCTTCCCGATCGACCTGACGCTCGAGATCGCCGAAGAGGCGGGCTTGTCGGTCGACCGTGCCGCGTTCGACACGCTCATGCTCGAGCAGCGCACGCGCGCCAAGGCCGATGCCCGCGCCCGCAAGGGAGCGATCGCCGACCAGAGCGCGTACCGCGAGTTCCGCGCGCTGGGCGAGACCGTGTTCACCGGCTACACCGAGATGCAGACCGAGTCGAAGATCCTCGGCATCCTCGTGCAGGGCCAGGGCACCGACCGCGCGTCGGAGGGCCAGATCGCCGAGGTCATCCTCGCCGAGACCGCCCTGTACGCCGAGTCGGGCGGCCAGGTCGCCGACAAGGGCGTCATCGTCGGCCCGGGCTACGAGCTCGAGGTGCTCGACGTGCAGCGCCCCGTTCCGGGCCTGGTCAGCCACACCGTCGAGGTCACCACCGGCGAGGTGTCGGTCGGCGCCCCCGCGACGACCGTGGTCGACGCGCTCAACCGCCACGCGGCTCAACAGGCGCACACCGCGACGCACCTCGTGCACGCGGCGATCCGCGACACGCTCGGCAAGAGCGCGACGCAGACCGGTTCGCTCAACCGCGCCGGGTACATGCGCTTCGACTTCAGCTGGGGCTCGGCGCTGTCGCCCGAGACCCGCACCGAGATCGAGGACATCGCCAACAACGCCGTCCGCGACAACCTCGAGGTCACCACGCGCGTGATGTCGCTCGACGAGGCGAAGGCCGCCGGCGCCATGGCGCTGTTCGGCGAGAAGTACGGCGACACCGTGCGCATGGTCGACATCGGCGGCCCCTGGTCGCGTGAGCTGTGCGGTGGCACCCACGTCGCCCGCAGCGCTGAAATCGGCCTGGTCAACCTCGTCGGCGAGCAGTCGGTCGGCGCCTCCAACCGCCGTGTCGAGGCCCTCGTCGGTCTCGACGCCTTCCGCGACCTCGCCGCCGAGCGCGCGATCGTCTCGCAGCTCAGCTCGAGCCTGAAGACGCCGCGCGAGCAGCTGCCCACGCGCATCGCCGAGCTCGCCGCCAACCTCAAGGCCGCCGAGAAGAAGATCGCGGCCTTCGAGGCGCAGGCCCTGACCGGTCGCCTGCCGCAGCTGGTCGAGTCGGCCGTCGCGGTCGGCACGGTGCGCGTCGTCGCACAGAGCCTGGGGGAGGGCGCGTCGGCCGACGACCTTCGCTCGCTCGCGCTGCAGGTGCGCGACCGCCTGGGCACCGACCCGGCCGTGGTGGCGCTCGCGACCGTCGCGGGTGGGCGTGCCACCGTCGTCGTCGTCACCAACGACGCGGCGCGCGAGCGCGGTCTCGCCGCGGGCGCCCTGGCCAAGAACGCCGCCGGTGTGCTCGGCGGCGGAGGCGGCGGACGCCCCGATGTCGCGCAGGGCGGTGGAACGGATGCCGCGGCCCTCCCGCAGGCGCTCGACGGCATCGTCGCCGACGTGCGGGCGACCACCGCGTGACGGAGTTCCGCCGCGGTATCCGCCTCGGCATCGATGTGGGGCGCGCCCGCGTGGGCGTGGCGCGCTCCGACCCCGACGGTGTGCTCGCCGTTCCGGTCGAGACGGTCCAACGCAAGAAGGAGCCGGTGCGACGCATCGTCGCCCTCGCCGCCGAGTACGAGGCGTTCGAGGTGCTCGTCGGTCTGCCGCTGAACCTGCGCGGCGACGACACGCCCTCGACCACCGACGCGCGGGCGTTCGCCCAAGCCCTCGCCGACGCCCTGCCGATGCCGGTGCGCCTGGTCGACGAGCGTCTGAGCACGGTGTCGGCGCACGGCGTCTTGCGGGAAGCAGGACGTTCCCAGCGCGATTCTCGTAGCATTGTGGATCAAGTCGCCGCTGTGGTCCTGCTGCAGCAGGCGCTCGACGTGGAGCGACAGTCCGGCGAGCCGGCCGGACCCGCCGTCACACCGGGACAGGAGCCCGCCTGACAATGCCCGAGAACCAGCCCCCCGAGAACGATCCGTTCGCCGACCTGTACGGCCGTCTGCCCGACCCCCGCCGGGCCGCGCGGTCTTCATCCGGCGACGACGCCGCACCCCCGTCGCGCCGTGCCGCGCGCGAGGCCCGGCGCACGTCGACGGGTCCGACCCCCACCCCCGAGTCGTCCGACGCCCCGACGCCCGACGCCGCCCCGCGCTTCGATGCGGCCCGCCGTGCCCCCGAAGACACCCCCGCGGCTCCGCCAGTCGAGACCGCGCGCCCCACCGCGCAGGACACCCCAGCCCCCGCGCCCGCCCCGCGCGCGGCCGACGACGGCCCCACCGTCGTGCCGACGGCCGTCCCGGCCGCGGAGGTTCCGGATGCCGCGCCCCGGCGCACGGCATCCGCCCCCGCTCTCCGCGGAGACGACCTGGCCCAGCCCGGCCCGGTCCGCCGAGGCACGGACGGCCCCGCCCTCTCGTCCGACGCCGCGCGCCGCGCCGCCGCCGCCGCTCCCGCTCCCGCAGCCCCCTCCGGCCCGTCAGCGGCCGCTTCGCCCCCGGTCGAGCCCGCGCGCGACGAGGTGCGCGAGCCCGTGCTCGTCGGCGCCGGAGCCGCCGCCGCAGGCTCCTCGGCATCCGGTGCTCGTTCCGCCGCCTCGGGGTCGCTCGAAGACCTCTTCACCGGCCAGACGACCACGCACGACATCGGCGAGCACGCCCCGCGCGCGGCGAAGAAGCGCAACCGGATCGCCGGGTGGATCGCCCTCGCGATCGTGCTCGTCATCGTCGGTGGCATCGGCGCCGGCGGCCTGTACGTGTGGAACACGTACGGCGACCGTGTGCGCGAGTTCCTCGGCACGAGCGAACCGATCGAGTACGCGGCCGGCGAGGCCACCGGCGAAGCCCGCGTGACGATCGTCGCGGGTGACACCGGCGAATCGGTCTCTCCCAAGCTCTTCGACGCGGGCGTGACCAAGGCGTCGAACTCGCTGTACAAGTACATGGTCGACAACGCCGTGGGCTTCACCTTCCAGCCCGGCGTCTACAAGCTGCAGCAGAAGATGACCTCCGAGGCGGTCATCGCGGCGCTGAAAGACCCGGCCACCCGACTGAACTACTCGGTGCAGCTGCGCGAGGGCCTGACCCTCAACCAGTCGCTCGACCTCATCGCGGAGGAGCTCAAGATCCCGCGCGCCGACCTCGACGCCGCGACCGCCGATCCCTCGCAGTACGGGGTTCCGGCCTCGACGCTCGAGGGCTGGATCTTCCCGGCCACGTACGACTTCGACGAGGGCGTCACCGCGCAGCAGGTCATCCAGACCATGGTGCAGCGCACCGTGCAGTCGCTCGACAAGGCCGGAGTGCCCGAGGGCGATCGCGAGCGGATCCTCATCATCGCCTCGATCATCGAGCGCGAGGCACGCAGCAGCGAGGACTTCTACAAGGTCTCGCGCGTGATCGAGAACCGCCTGCAGCCCGACAACACCGAGACGCACGGCCTGCTGCAGATGGACTCCACGGCCCAGTACGGCGCGAACGAACTCGACGCCGGTTCGTCGTCGTCGAGCGAGAACGCGCTCACGAGCGACAACCCGTGGAACACCTACATCCGCCCGGGGCTCCCCGTCGGACCGATCGCGAATGCCGGCGACCTCGCCATCGATGCGGCCATGCACCCCGTCGACGGCACCTGGTACTACTTCACGACCGTCAACCTGGCCACCGGTGAGACGGTGTTCTCGACCACCTACGCCGACCAGTTGAAGGCCGTCGACCAGTTCCAGGCCTGGTGCCGCGAGAACCCCGACGGCGGATGCTGACCGGCCCGACCCGGCTGGCCGTCTGGGGCGACCCGATCGCACACTCGCGGTCGCCCCGGCTGCACGCCGCGGCCTACGGCGTGCTCGGGCTCGACTGGGAGTACGACCGACGCCAGGTCGACGACGCCTCGTTCATCGGTGAGATCGAGGCCCTCGACGCGACCTGGCGGGGGCTGTCGCTCACGATGCCGCTCAAGCAGGTCGCTGCGGCCCGCGCGGCGACCCTCGACGACGACGCGCGCCTGACCGGCGCGGTCAACACGTACCTGCTGACCGCCGACGGACCGCACGGGTTCAACACCGACGTCGGCGGCCTCGCTCGCGCCCTGGACGAGTACGGCGTGCGCGAGCCGCGGCTGGTGCGGGTGCTCGGCGCGGGGGCGACGGCGACCTCCGCGGTCGTCGCGGCGGCCCGCGCCGGAGCCTCGACGATCGAGGTGCGCGCCCGGCGCCCCGAAGCGGCCGCACGGCTCACGGACCTCGGGGCGGCACTGCAGGTCGAGGTGCGGGCGCGATCGCTGGACGATCCGCATCTCGCGTCGGCGGATGCCACGATCGCGGCGCTCCCGGGCGGGATCGACCTCGGCCCGGTCGGCGACGCCCTGGCATCCGGCTCCGGCCCCCTCGTCGACGTGGTCTACGGCGGGTGGCCGACCCCGCTCGCCCTCGCGTGGGAGCGGGCGGCCGTCGCCGCGCACGACGGCCTCGGGATGCTGCTGCACCAGGCCCTGCTGCAGGTGCGGGTGTTCGTGGCGGAGGACCCGGCTCGCCCCCTCTCGCGCGAGCCCGAGGTGCTGGCCGCAATGCGCATCGCGCTCATGGGAGACTAGGGACATGCTTCGCGTCTTCACCGCCGGCGAGTCCCACGGCCCCGAATTGATCGCCCTCATGGAGGGGATGCCGGCCGGCGTTCCCGTCTCGTCGGCGCAGATCCGCGCCGAGCTGGCGCGTCGGCGCCTGGGCTACGGCCGCGGCTCGCGTATGAAGTTCGAAGAAGACGAGCTCACGCTCTCGACCGGCATCGTGCACGGCTTCACCATCGGCAGCCCCATCGCGCTGCGCATCGGCAACACCGAGTGGCCGAAGTGGACCGAGGTGATGAGCCCCGAGCCCGTCGAGCTCTCCGACCGCTCCCGCGGCCGCGGCGCCGCCCTCACGCGCCCGCGACCCGGTCACGCCGACCTCGTCGGCATGCAGAAGTACGGCTTCGACGAAGCGCGACCCATCCTCGAGCGGGCCTCGGCCCGCGAGACCGCCGCGCGCGTGGCCCTCGGCGCCATCGCCCGCTCGTTCCTGAACGAACTCGGCATCCGCCTCGTCAGCCACACCCTCTCGATCGGCCCCGTTCGCGTTCCCGACGACGCGGAGTTCCCGACGCCCGATGACGTCGACCGCCTCGACGCCGATCCGCTCCGCTGCTTCCACGCCGAGACGAGTGCCGCGATGGTCGCCGAGGTCGACGACGCCAAGAAGTCGGGCGACACCCTCGGCGGTGTCGTCGAGGTGCTCGCCTACGGCCTGCCCCCGGGGCTCGGTTCGCACGTGCAGTGGGACCGCCGCCTCGACGCGAGGCTCGCGCAGGCGCTCATGAGCATCCAGGCGATCAAGGGCGTCGAGGTCGGCGACGGCTTCCTCACCACGACCCGCCGGGGCTCGCAGGCCCACGACGAGCTGTTCGCCACCGACGGCGGCATCACCCGCTCGTCCGACCGCGCGGGCGGCACCGAGGGCGGCATGTCGACCGGCACCGTGCTGCGCGTGCGCGCGGGCATGAAGCCGATCGCCACGATCCCCAAGGCGCTGCGCACCGTCGACGTCGCCACCGGCGACACGGCCGCGGCCCACCACCAGCGTTCCGACGTCTGCGCCGTGCCCGCCGCGGGCGTGGTTGCCGAGGCCATGGTCGCCGTGACCCTCGCCGACGCGGTGCTCGAGAAGTTCGGGGGCGACAACGTCGCCGAGACGCGCCGCAACCTCGAGTCGTACCTGGCGAACCTGCCCGAAACGCTGCGCACGAGCGACGCGTCCGACGCGGCGCTGCTCGCGCATGACCTCGCCTGAGCGGGTGCCCGCCGACGAATCGCACGCCGGGGCGCCCGGGCTTCCGGGGGCTGCCGGCAGCGCGGCGGCATCCGGTGTCTCCGGCGCACCCGGTGTCTCCGGCGCACCCGGTAGCGCGGCGACACCCGGGCCCGACGGTGCGCCCGGTCCCGCCGTCGTGCTCATCGGTCCGATGGGCGCCGGCAAGACGAGCGTCGGTCGTCGCGTCGCGCGTGCGCTCGGCACGACCTTCACCGACACCGACAAGCTCGTCGTGCGCGACCACGGACCCATCCGCGACCTGTTCCTCGCCCACGGCGAGCCGCACTTCCGCGCCCTCGAGCGCGAGGCCGTCGTCGAGGCCCTCGGGCGCGGCGGAGTCGTCGCCCTCGGTGGGGGAGCCGTGCTCGACCCGCTCACCCGCGAACGCCTCACCGCGCATCGTGTCGTTCTGCTGACGGTGTCGCCGCACGTGGTGGCTTCGCGCATCCACGGCGACGAGCGTCCCCTGCTCGGCGGCGAAGACCCGGCCGAACGCTGGCTGCGCATCTTCGAGGAGCGCCGGCCCATCTACGAATCCACCGCCCACATCGCGTTCGACACGTCATCGGGGCCGTTGTCCCGCGTGGTCGACGACATCGTGGCCTGGGCGCAGAGCGTCCCGGCCCAGGAGGCACCATGAGCGACACCACGACCATCTCCGTCGCCGGCGACCCCGGTTACGACATCACCGTCGGCCGCGGGCTGCTCGCGACCCTGGGCGAGAAGCTGCCCGCCGGAGCGCAGAAGGTGCTCATCGTGCACCCGCCGACCCTCGCGAAGCAGGCCGAGGCGCTGCGCGCGCAACTCGTCGGCGACCGCCAGGTGCTGCTGGCCGAGATCCCGGATGCCGAGCAGGGCAAGCGCGTCGAAGTGGCGGCGTTCTGCTGGCAGGTCATGGGACAGGCCGACTTCACCCGCACCGACGTCGTGATCGGCTTCGGCGGGGGAGCGGTCACCGACCTCGCCGGCTTCGTCGCCGCGACCTGGCTCCGCGGCGTCGCGCTCGTGCAGGTGCCCACCACGGTGCTCGGCATGGTGGACGCCGCCGTCGGCGGCAAGACGGGCATCAACACCGCCGAGGGCAAGAACCTCGTCGGTGCGTTCTGGCCTCCGTTCGCCGTGGTCTGCGACCTCGACCTTCTCGACACGCTGTCGAAGAACGAGGCCACCGCGGGGTTCGCCGAAGTGGTCAAGGCGGGCTTCATCTGGCATCCGGAGATCCTCGACCTCATCGAGGCCGACCCGACGGGCATCGTCGACCCGCGCGGTGACGCGTTCCGTCGCTGCGTCGAGCTCGCGATCGACATGAAGGCCCGCGTCGTCGGCGAAGACCTGCGCGAGGCAGGGCTCCGCGAAGTGCTGAACTACGGCCACACCCTCGGCCACGCGATCGAGCACGCCGAGCGCTACCGCTGGCGCCACGGCGCGGCCATCTCGGTCGGCATGGTGTTCGCCGCCGAGCTGTCGCGTCTGGCCGGTCGTCTGTCCGACGACGTCGCTCAGCGTCACCGCACGGTGCTGGAGTCGCTGGGCCTTCCGACGACCTACCGCGCCGGCGCGTTCCAGACGCTCAAGGCCACCATGCAGCGCGACAAGAAGAGCCGCGGCAGCATGCTGCGCTTCATCGTGCTCGACGACCTCGCGCGCCCGACCGTGCTGCAGGCTCCGGACGAGTCGCTGCTGTTCGCGGCGTACCAGGAGGTCGGTGCGTGAGCACCGCACGGTGCCGTGTGGAGAAGGCGCGCGCGTGAGCGTCACCGTGCGCCGCGTGCGCGCGGGGGAGGGCGACCGCGTCCGCACGCTGCGCCTGCGCGCGGTGAGCGACCCGGCGGCATCCATCGCCTTCCTCACCACCCTCGAGCAGGAGCGCACGCGCGCGCAGGAGTTCTGGGACGACCGCGCCTCGGCCGCCGCCGCGGGTGAGGCGGCGGCGATGTTCATCGCGGAGCGCGACGACGCGTGGCTCGGTTCGGTGACGGTGCTCGTGCGTCGCGGGGGCGAGGTCGACCACACCGGTCGTCGCATCAGCGACGCGCGCGCCGACGTGGTCGGGGTGTACGTCGCGCCCGAACTCCGCGGCACGGGGGCGATCGACGCACTGCTCGACGCCGCCGCCCGCTGGACCCGCGAGCAGGGCTTCGACACGCTCGCCCTCGACGTGCACGCGGACAACGCCCGCGCCCAGGCCGCCTATCGCCGCGCCGGGTTCGTCGCGACGGGCGAGGAGTTCACCGGCCCGATCGGCCCCGAGCTCGCGATGAGCCGCTCGCTGCGCACGCTCTGACGCGCGGGTCTCGCCGCGCACGCAGAACCCCGCCTACGCGAAAGCCCCGCCTCACGGAGAGACGGGGCTTTCGCGTCAGGGGTCAGACCGTGGCGGGAACGCGGCGCTCGGCGGCGAGACCCAGCTGATCGGTGGGCACGTCCTTCGTCTCGCGAGCGGTCAGGGCGCTCACCGAGGCGATGACCGCGATGATCGCGGTGAAGACGCTGATCACGACCCAGCCGCCGGCCGACCCGCCACCGAGGGCGGCGACGATGCTGGGCGCGAAGCCGGCCATGAGGAAACCGAGCTGCGTGCCGATCGCCATGCCCGAGAAGCGCACGCGCGTGCTGAACATCTCGCCGTAGAACGAGGGCCACACGGCGTTGGCGGCGGCGTATCCGCACGAGAAGGTGAGGATCGCGAGACCGAAGGTCAGCAGGTCGTTCCCCGCGCCCATCGACAGCATGTAGAACGGCATGAACACCGCCGACGACAGCGCGCCGTAGATGAACACCGGCTTGCGTCCGACGCGGTCGGCGAGCTTGCCGAACAGCGGCTGCGTGAACAGCGCGACGACGTTGGCGACCACGACGAGCCACAGGGTGACGCTGGCCGCGAGGCCCTGCTCCTTGCCGTAGGCGATCGCGAGCGTGCCGAACACGGTCGAGACGGCGGCGATGAACGCACAGCAGATCACGCGCAGCACGTCGCGCCAGTGGTTCTTCAGCAGGGGGATCAGGGGCATGCGGGCGATCTGGCCGGTGGCCTTGGCCTGCTCGAACTCGGGCGTCTCGTGCAGGCTGCGGCGGATGAAGAACGCCACGATCACGACGACGGCGCTGAGCCAGAACGGGATGCGCCAGCCCCACGAGAACTTGATGTCGTCGGGCAGCGCGACCACCGGAATGAAGATGAGCGCGGCGAGGATCTGACCGCCCTGCGTGCCGGTGAGGGTCCACGAGGTGAAGAACGACCGACGCCCGTCGGGGGCGTGCTCGAGGGTGAGCGACGAGGCGCCCGCCTGCTCCCCGGCGGCCGAGAGTCCCTGCGCGAGGCGGCAGAGCACGAGCAGCACCGGAGCGAACCAGCCGATCTGGGCGAAGCCCGGCAGGCAGCCGATGATGAAGGTCGACAGACCCATCAGCACGAGCGTGAACATCAGCACCTTCTGGCGACCGATGCGGTCTCCGAAGTGGCCGAGGATCACGGCGCCCACGGGACGCGCGATGTAGGCGAACCCGAAGGTCGCGAACGACATCACGAGGGCCGCCTGGTCGCCCGACGGGAAGAACACCGTCGGGAAGATGAGGGCGGCGGCCGAGCCGAACAGGAAGAAGTCGTAGTACTCCACGGCGCTTCCCATGAAGCTGGCGGTGGCCGCCTTCACGGGAGTCTTCCGCGTCGTTGCGGTGGTGGTCATGGACGAGTGCTCCTTAGCGGGAGAGGGCCGGACCGACGGGGACGTCGGTGGTCGAGCCGGGGGTGACGAGGTCGAGGAAGTGGGCGGTCATGCGGTCGGGATCGGGTCGCGTCCCGGTGATGAGGGCGAAGGCGTCGACGGCCTGGTGGACCGCCATGCGTCCGCCGCTGAGGGTGCGGCATCCGCGCTCGCGCGCGGTGACGAGGAGTTCGGTATCGAGGGGGCGGTAGACGATGTCGGCGACCCACAACTCGGGGCGCAAAAGGTCGGCGTCGAGGGGGAGTCCCGGGTGCTCCGCCATGCCGACCGGGGTGCAGTGCACGAGGCCGTCGGCATCGGCGAGCACGGCGGGGAGGTCGGCGGGGGAGGAGGTGTCGACGACGGCGAGCGGATGCCGTGCCGCGAGGTCGTCCGCGAGGCCCTGCGCCCGCGCCGGGTCGAGGTCGACGATGCTCAGCCGGGCGGTACCCAGGCGCAGCAGCGCGTCGGCGACGGCCGACCCCGCCCCGCCGGCGCCGAGCTGGACGACGTGCCGGGTCTCGGCATCCGGGAGCCCGTCGGTGAACGCCGCGGCGAAGCCCGTCGTATCGGTGTTGTGGCCGACGCGGCCGGTGGGGGTGAAGAGCACGGTGTTGACCGCGCCGAGGGCGGCGGCGACCGGGTCGATGCGGTCGAGGTGCGCGAGCACGTTCTGCTTGCAGGGGTGGGTGACGTTGACGGCGTCGTAGCCGAGGCGTTCGGCCCAGGCGAGCACGTCGCCGATGCGGTCGGGATCGATGCCGAGAGCCGTCAGGTCGAGCGGACGGTAGACGTAGGTGAGCCCGAGCGCACGCGCCTCGGCCATGTGCATGGGCGGCGTCAGCGACGGGAGCACGCCCGTGCCGATGAGGCCCACGAGATAGGGGTGCGAGTCGATCACGGTACTCCTTCGTCTCCGCGACACCGGCTTATGTACTAACCGGTACGTTCAGAGGAAACCACGCTCGCGTCGCGGTGTCAACGACGAGATCGCGGATGCCGCGGACCCGGGGCCCACGCGCGTGTCCGGTGGCTTCGACAGGCTCAGCCACCTGCGAACCGAGGTCCCCGAGCTCGTCGAAGGGCCCGGGGCCAGCGGGGTGTCCGATGGCTTCGACAGGCTCAGCCACCCGCGAACCGAGGTCCCTGAGCTCGTCGAAGGGCCCGGGGCCCGCGGGATGCCCGGTGGCTTCGACAGGCTCAGCCACCTGCGAACCGAGGTCCCTGAGCTCGTCGAAGGGCCCGGGGCCAGCGGGGTGTCCGGTGGCTTCGACAGGCTCAGCCACCTGCGAACCGAGGTCCCTGAGCTCGTCGAAGGGCCCGGGGCCCGCGGGGTGTCCGGTGGCTTCGACAGGCTCAGCCACCTGCGAACCGAGGTCCCTGAGCTTGCCGAAGGGCCCGGGGCCCGCGGGATGCCCGGTGGCTTCGACAGGCTCAGCCACCTGCGAACCGAGGTCCCTGAGCCTGTCGAAGGGCCCGGGGCCCGCGGGATGCCCGGTGGCTTCGACAGGCTCAGCCACCTGCGAACTGAGGTCCCTGAGCTTGTCGAAGGGCCCGAGGCCAGCGGGGTGTCCGGTGGCTTCGACAGGCTCAGCCACCTGCGAACCGAGGTCCTGAGCTTGTCGAAGGGCCCGAGGCCAGCGCAGGTGTCCGGTGGCTTCGACAGGCTCAGCCACCTGCGAACCGAGGTCCTGAGCTTGTCGAAGGGCCCGAGGCCAGCGCAGGTGACCGGTGGCTTCGACAGGCTCAGCCACCTGCGAACCGAGGTCCCTGAGCTCGTCGAAGGGCCCGGGGCCCGCGGGATGCCCGGTGGCTTCGACAAGCTCAGCCACCTGCGAACCGAGGTCCCTGAGCTTGCCGAAGGGCCCGGGGCCCGCGGGATGCCCGGTGACTTCGACAAGCTCAGCCACCTGCGAACCGAGGTCCCTGAGCTCGTCGAAGGGCCCGGGGCCCGCGGGATGCCCGGTGACTTCGACAGGCTCAGCCACCTGCGAACCGAGGGCCCTGAGCTTGCCGAAGGGCCCGAGCCCACGCGGGTATCCGGTGGCTTCGACAGGCTCAGCGACCTGCGAACCGAGGTCCCTGAGCTTGCCGAAGGGCCCGGGGCCAGCGCAGGTGACCGGTGACTTCGACAGGCTCAGCCACCGGCCTCAGCGCGCGGGGGCCGTGAGCCAGCCGACCACCACGTCGCCGATCACCGCGCGCAGGTGCGGGCGACGGTCGGGGGAGGCGAGGTCAACGTCGAACAGGTGCCCGAACGTGTACTGGTTGGCGACCTGGAACACGCAGTACGCGCTGATCACCAAGTGCACGTCGATCGCGTCGACGTCGGCGCGGAAGAGGCCGTCGGCGCGACCGCGCTCGAGGATCTCGTCGAGCAGACCCTTGGCCGGCTGCGACAGGGTGCGCAGTCCCTCGATCTGACGGATGAAGGTGCCGCGGTGGATGTTCTCGATCGCGACGAGACGGATGAACGCGTCATGCCCGACGTGATGGTCGTAGGTCAGCTCGGCGAGGGCGCGGATCGCATCGACGGGGTCGGCGTGATCGACGTCGATCGCGCGTTCGGCCTCGCGGATCCCGCGGTACGCCTCCTCGAGGACGGCCCGGTAGAGCCCCTCTTTGCTGCCGAAGTAGTAGTAGATCATGCGCTTCGTGGTGCGCGTGCGGGCGGCGATCTCGTCGACGCGGGCACCCGAGAACCCGTCCTCGGCGAACACCTCGGTCGCCACCGCGAGCAGTTCGGAACGCGTGCGTTCGGCGTCTCGACGTGCCTCGGCCATGGCTTCAACCTACTGGACGGGGGGAGTGGACCCCGTTTGTACTAACTGGTACATTCAGCCGCCATGAAGACCTCGATGGCGACCGTCTGCATCAGCGGCACCCTGGCCGACAAGCTCCACGCGTGCGCGGCGGCCGGATTCGACGGCGTCGAGATCTTCGAGCCCGACCTGCTCGCCGCCCCCGAGAGCCCCGAGGAGATCGCCGCGATCGCCGCACGCCTCGGCCTCACGCTCGACCTCTACCAGCCCATGCGCGACGTCGAGGGCGTCGACGAAGACGCGTTCGCCGCCGTCCTGCACCGCGCCGAGGCGAAGTTCCGGCTGATGAACCGCCTCGGCATCGACCTCGTGCTGTGCTGCAGCAACGTGGCCACCGCGAGCATCGACGACGACGACGTCTCGGCGGGGCAGTTGCGCCGGCTCGGCGATCTCGCTCAGGGCTACGGCATCCGGATCGCCTTCGAAGCCCTCGCGTGGGGGAAGTACATCGACGACTACCGCAGCGCGTGGCGCGTCGTCGAACGCGCCGACCACCCCGCGGTCGGGGTGTGCCTCGACTCGTTCCACATCCTCTCGCGCGGGCACGACCTCGCCGATATCGCCCTGATCCCGGGGGAGAAGATCTTCTTCGTGCAGCTCGCCGACGCCCCGCGGCTCAGCATGGACGTGCTGTCGTGGAGCCGGCACCACCGCCTGTTCCCCGGCGAAGGCGACTTCGACCTGGCCGACTTCACCGCGCGCATCGTGGACGCCGGATACACCGGCCCACTGTCGCTCGAGGTGTTCAACGACACGTTCCGCCAGACCGATCCCCGCCGCACCGCCCTGCACGCGCGGCGATCCCTGCGCTGGCTCGAGGACGCCGTCGCGCGCACCCTCGCCGAGGTCCCGGCCGACCTGCGGATGCTGCCCGACTCCGCCGCTCCGTCGGGCGTGGACTTCGTGGAGATCAAGGCCGAGGACACCTCCGCCATCGAGGAGCTGCTGCACCAGCTCGGCTTCACCTCGCGCGGCCGGCACCGCACCAAGCCCGTGACCCTGTGGACCGCTGCCGACGCCCGCATCGTGCTCAACGAGCAGCACGCGCGCGGGTGGGAGCCGCGTCTGGCCGCGATCGGGCTCGAGGTCGACGATGCCGAGGCCGTCGACCTGCGCATGCACGAACTGCGCGTTCCCCGCGCCTACCGTCGCACCTACGCCACCGAGGAGCGGCTCGACGGCGCGGTCGCCCCCGACGGCACCGAGGTGTACTGGGCGCAGGCCGCCGACGAGGGAGAACCCGCGTGGGTCGCGGAGTTCGAGCACGGCGAGCCCGAGACCCCCACCACCGTCGCCCGCGTCGATCACGTCAGCCTCTCGCAGCCGTGGCAGGCGATCGAAGAAGCGACCCTGTTCTACACCGCCGGTTTCGCGCTGCGCGTCGACAGCAGCACGGAGGTCCCGGGGCCGCAGGGCCTCGTCGCCAGTCGCGTGCTCGGCTCCCCGGGCGGCGAGGTGCGCCTGCCGCTGAACGTGGCACCGCCGATCCTCGCCGACCAGCGCGCCGGGGCCGCCCTGCCCCAGCACGTCGCGTTCGCGTGCACCGACGTGCGCGCGCTCGCCCGCGCCGCCCGGGAGCGCGGCTTCATTCCGCTCGCGATGCCCGGCAACTACTACGACGACCTCGCCGCGCGATTCGAGATGACGGATGCCGCGGTCGACGAGCTGCGCGAGCTGCACCTCGGCTACGACCGCGACGCCGCGGGGGAGTACCTGCACTTCTACACGCGCACGATCGGCGAGGTGTTCCTGGAGTTCGTCGAGCGCGTCGACGCCTACGCCGGATACGGCGCGGGCACCGCCCCCGTACGCCTGAGCGCGCAGGGCCGGCGCTGATAGCGTGCCGACCATGACCACGCCCCGTCGCCTGCTGCTCGTCAACGGTCCGAACCTCAACCTGCTCGGCACCCGGCAACCCGAGATCTACGGTCGCGAAACCCTCGCCGACGTCGAGCGGATCACCTCCGACGCCGCCGCGCGGTTCGGGCTCGAGGTACGCGCGATCCAGAGCAACCACGAGGGCGTGCTGATCGACGCGATCCACGCCGCCCGACTCGACTGCGCCGGCATCGTGATCAACGCCGGAGGGCTCACGCACACGTCCGTGTCGTTGCGCGACGCCCTGGCATCCGTCGACCTCCCCGTCGCCGAAGTGCACATCTCGAACATCCGCGAGCGCGAGAGCTTCCGGCACTTCTCGTACATCGAAGACGTCGCCGTCGTGCACGTCATCGGCGAGGGTGTGCCGGGCTACGCACGTGCGGTCGAACGCCTCATCGAGGTCATCTCGGGCCGCGCCGACGGCTGACGGCGCGCATCACGTAGACTCTGACGTCGGGCTCTCGCCCCACATCGACTCACGAAACGGAATATCGGCACTCATGGCATCCACCGCAGACATCAAGAACGGCGTCGTCCTGAACATCGACGGTCAGCTCTGGAGCGTCGTTGAGTTCCAGCACGTCAAGCCCGGAAAGGGCGGCGCGTTCGTCCGCACGAAGCTCAAGAACGTCATGAGCGGCAAGGTCGTCGACCGCACGTTCAACGCCGGCGCCAAGATCGACCTCGAGAACGTCGACCGCCGCGACTTCACCTACCTGTACAACGACGGTGAAGGTTTCGTCTTCATGGACGTCGCCGACTACGACCAGATCACCGTCGGTTCCGCCACCGTGGGCGACGCCGCGAACTTCCTGCTCGAGAACCAGCAGGTGCAGATCGCGCTGAACAACGGCAACCCGCTCTACATCGAGCTTCCGCCGTCCGTCATCCTCGAGGTGACCTACACCGAGCCCGGCCTGCAGGGCGACCGCTCCTCGGCCGGCACCAAGCCCGCCACCGTCGAGACCGGCT
The DNA here is from genome assembly GCF_032464975.1 of Microbacterium algihabitans. Lineage (NCBI taxonomy): Bacteria > Bacillati > Actinomycetota > Actinomycetes > Micrococcales > Microbacteriaceae > Microbacterium > Microbacterium algihabitans. The sequence continues at coordinate 193,254 of NZ_JAWDIU010000005.1, read as the reverse complement.
ACGAGATGCAGGTTCCGCTGTTCCTCGAGACCGGCACGAAGATCAAGGTCGACACTCGCACCGGCGAGTACCTCGGCCGCATCAGCTGACCTTGAGCGCCCGTACCAAGGCGCGCAAGCGCGCCCTCGACATCCTGTTCCAGGCCGACGTGCGCGGCGAAGAGCTCGCGATCATGCTCGCGACCGAAGCCAAGCGCGCCGCCTCCGAGCCCGCTCGCGAGGCCTCGTGGCTCTACGCGCGCGACATCGTCGACGGAGTGATCGACAACCGCGACGCGATCGACGAGCAGATCACGACGTTCTCGAAGGACTGGTCGCTGCAGCGCATGCCCGCCGTCGACCGCGCCCTGCTGCGCATCGGCACGTGGGAGATCCTCTACAACGACGATGTGCCGACGGCCGTCGCGATCGACGAGGCCGTGGAGCTCGCGAAGGAGTTCTCCACCGACGACTCCGGTTCATTCGTGCACGGCGTGCTCGCGCGGATCGCGCGCTCGTCCTGAGCAGTCCCGACGTGGTGCGACGCGGCCCCGACCCCCGGTCGGCGGTCGCGTCGCGTCGTTTCACGAGCGGGGCGGATGCCGCGTGCGCGCAGGTCGACGGACCGGTATCGGGTCGCGCCGAGTCGAGGCATGGCGCGGCGGATGCCGCGTGCCCGCCGCCCGGCCTGCCTTCGACGGGTCGCATCGTCCGGCCCCGCGGCGGATACTCACGCATGAACGGTGTCGGCGCGCAGGAACGTGAACTGCACGCGTTCATGCGCGCGGAAAGCGTTCATGGGTGGCCGCGCGCGTCCCTGTCGGAGGTCCACGGAAGGATCGCCGCGTGACGTCGTGGCGAGAACTCATCCCCTCCGGCGGCGCTGCGTCGTACGAGGCGCTCGCGCTGGGCGTCGAGCTGCGTCAGCGCGAGGCGTACGACCCGGGCCGGTGGGAGGCGCGCGCCGTCGTGCCGGTGACCCCGCGCCTGCTCGCGCAGCGCCAGGACGACCTGCAACTCGCGGCCCGTCCCCTCGTGCGGGGGTCTCGTGAGGCCTGGATCAAGGCGGATGCCACGTGGGAGACGGTCCGCCGCTCGCCCGCTCGCTTCGACCCCGCTCACGTCCACTGGTTCGCCGAGCTGTTCGCTCTCGCTCAGGCCTTCCGCACGACCGGCCCCTTCGCGCCCGTCGGCGACACGATCGCGCTCGACACCGTCACCTCGCCCCTGCTGTGGCCGCACCTGGCGGCGGCGGAGCGGCTCGGCATCCCGCTCGTGACGATGAACCCCCAGCAGAACGTGCGCCTCGCGAGCTCGGCGATCGCGCGGGTGGCGCTCGACGCCGTGGGCGGGGGAGCGCTGCGGATCTCGGCCGACCTCACGCTCGACGGCGACACCGTCGACGCGACGCGAGCGCGCGCGATCGGCGCGTCGGGGCTGTTCGCGTTCGAACTCGATCGCGACCCGGTGCCGATCGTGCTCGCTCCGGTCGCGTTGCCCGAGCCCCTGCCGACGCTCCTCGGCACCGCGGGGGTCGACGTACCCCGCGGCGAGGCCGACGAGTTCGTCGCCGAGGTGTACCCCCGGCTCGCGCGTCGCGCGCCGCTGTCGGTGGGCGCGGGGGTCCCGACCCCGCCGCCGGATCGTCCGATCCTCGAGGTCGCGGTGGCCTACGCCGATGACGACGTCGCCTACCGGCTCGAGTGGGTCTACCCCGGTGCTCGTCGCGTGGCCTACGACGCGGCGGACGACGCCGAGCGCGACCTCCGCGCCGAGGCGCAGATCGGCGAGCGATTCGAGACGGCGTGGATGGCGGCATCCGACCTCCCCGTGATGCCCCGCGCGAACCTGCACGACGCGGATGCCGCCGTGTTCGCGACCCGGGTGCTCCCCGCGATCGACGTGCTCGACGAGGTGCGGGTGCGCACGACCGGCACGGCGCCGACGTTCCGCGAGCTGAGGGGCGACCCGTCGCTGCGGATCACGGCGGTCGAGTCGCTCGATCGCGACTGGTTCGACCTCGGCATCGTCGTGACGATCGAGGGGCGCCTGATTCCGTTCGGCACGCTGTTCTCGGCGCTCTCGCGCGGGCGCACGCGCATCAAGCTCTCGGACGGCGCGTGGTTCTCGCTCGCCCATCCGGCTCTGCAGCGGCTTCGCGACTTGCTCGAAGAAACGGCGGCGCTCGATGAGTGGGAGACCGGTCCGCGGCTTCCGCGCACGCACCTCACCTTGTGGGCGGAGTTCGAAGACCTCGCCGACCAGTCCGAGGCTGCCGTCGAGTGGCGCGGCCTGGCACGCGCGTTGCGGGATGTCTCCGAGGTGCCGGAGGTGCCGACGCCATCCGGGTTCCGCGCCGAGCTGCGCCCGTACCAGCGCGCGGGGCTGTCGTGGCTCGCGCTGCTGCACCGGCACCGGCTCGGCGGGATCCTCGCCGACGACATGGGACTCGGCAAGACCCTGCAGCTGCTCGCCCTCATCGCCCACGCGAAGGCGTCGGGGGAGCAGCGGCCCTGGCTGGTGGTGGCACCCACCTCGGTGCTGCCGACGTGGCGCGACGAGGCGGCGCGCTTCGCCCCCGACCTGCGGGTCGCGGTGGTCGAGGCGACGGCCGTTCGCCGTGCGTCCGCGATCACCGACATCGCCAGGGGTGTCGACATCGTCGTGGCCCCCTACGGGGTCGTGCGGGCGGATGCCGCGGAGTTCGGCGCCGTGCACTGGGCCGGCGTCGTGCTCGATGAGGCGCAGTTCGTGAAGAACCCCGCGACGCGGATCCATCGCGCGATCGCGGCGTTGCAGACCGACGCGGTGTTCGCCGCCACGGGGACGCCGATCGAGAACGGTCTCGACGACCTGTGGGCACTGCTCTCGCTCACCGCTCCGGGGCTGTTCCCCTCGATCCGGCAGTTCCGCGAGGACTACACCCGCGCGATCGAGCAGCTGCCCTCCGACGCCCCGACGGCCCTGTCGGCGGCCGCGGCGAGCGCGCACCGCGAGAAGACGCTGGATCGACTACGCCGTCGGGTGCGGCCGTTCCTGCTGCGGCGCACGAAGGACGTCGTGGCATCCGACCTCCCTCCCAAGCAGGAGCAGGAGATCGCGGTTCCTCTCGGTCCCGCGCATCAGGAGCTGTACGACCGTGTGCTGCAGCGCGAGCGGCAGAAGGTGCTCGGGTTGCTCGACGATCTCGATCGGCAGCGCTTCATCGTGTTCCGGTCGCTCACCTTGCTGCGCATGCTGGCCCTCGCGCCGGGGCTCGTTGACGAGCGCGATGCGCATCTGGGGTCGGCGAAGCTCGACGTGCTGCTCGACCGTCTCGTCGAGGTGGCCGCCGAGGGACACCGTGCCCTGGTGTTCAGTCAGTTCACGTCGTTCCTCGATCTGGCGGCCGAGCGACTGGATGCCGCCGGTCTCGCGTACGCGCATCTCGACGGGTCGACGGCTCGTCGGGGGGATGTGATCGACGGGTTCCGCGAGGGGGATGCTCCGGTGTTCCTCATCAGCCTGAAGGCGGGTGGTTTCGGTCTGACCCTCACCGAGGCGGAATACGTGTTCCTGCTCGACCCGTGGTGGAATCCCGCCGCCGAGAATCAGGCGATCGACCGGGTGCACCGCATCGGTCAGACCAAGAGCGTGTTCGTGTACCGCCTCATCGCGGCGGGCACCGTCGAAGAGAAGGTGCGGGCGCTGCAGCATCGCAAGGCGGCGCTGTTCGACGCGGTGATCGATGACGACGACGCGTTCGCCGCAGCCCTCGACGCGGACGACATCCGGGGGTTGCTCGGGCCGTGATCCGCTCCTCGGCTCAGGAGAGCAATCCGTCGACGATCGCTCCCGCGGCGTCGAGGAGGTGGTCGGCGCCGGCAGCGATGTTCAGCACCCCGTTCACGAGGGCGTCGGCATCCATCACCTGCAGGAGCCCCTCCCCGATCTGGCCGATGACATCCTCCGACGTCTCACCGAGCTCATCGAAGTCGGCTCCGAGAGTGGCGAGCCACGCCTTCTCGACCCCGAAGATCACGGCGTAGGGGAGCAGCCGCTCGTTGAGCGCGAAACGCGACGCGGTGTCGCCGGGTTGCTGGAGTGACCCGGTCGGAGACTGCAGGGCGCGCAGACGCTCGGCCTCGGCGACGAGGAGATATCGACGGATGCCGTCGAGGTGCATGCGCCGTTCGGTCGCGGCCGGCGCGAACCGGCGGGATCGGCCCGGCGGAACGACGATGAGTGCCGCAGCGAGAAGAGCCCCGGCGCATAAGGACACGGCGAACGGCGCCGGGGGCGGGGGCGTGGCGAGGAAGACCCCCACGGCGAGGACGAGCAATGCGGTCGCCCAGCGGATGAGGGACCGACCGGAATATCACCCGCTCAGCAACCCCTCCGTGGTGAGGGCGAGTGACCGGGCGTCGACCAGTCTCCGCGCGCGTCGAGCGGTCCGTCGTCGGTCGCGGGAGAGTCGCCGTGAGAGGCGGCTCGGGGTCGCTTCACCGCAGATCGTGTCGAGCAGTCGGCGTTCTTCGTCGGTCAGGACCGCGCCGGCGATGAGTTGGACCGCGATCCCCGCGCGTGCGGTGCCGCTCTCGGTCAGAAGGCGCACTCGTCGGCGGACCGCGAGATCGACGAGTCCCGCCGCGAGGGCGCGCCGATCTCGACCGGCGAGGATCGCGTCCTCGATGACCGACGCACCCGCCAGCGGCGAGAACTGCACGACCAGCGAGCGCGGAAGGCGTCCCGCGTTCGCTCGCGCGACGATGGCGCACGACAGCAGCACTCCCGCAATGATCAGAAGGGTCGTTGCTGCAGCCATGTCGCGACGGTAGGGGGACCCTCGCCGTCGTCTCGCGATCCGCGCGTCGCCCCGGGAGCGGGTGATGTCAGCGCCGGTGGGTCGACGTCCCTCAGGTGTTCGGCGCCGCTCGCCGGAGTCGTCGCCGAACATGCCGCGGATGCTTTTCACCCACGCCCGTTGTTCGTGGGCCCCCGTTCGGACTCCGACGAAGCGGCATCCGGGATCTCAGCCGAGCTCGCCCGTCACGAACTGCGCGGTGCCGTGACCGAACGACCAGTCGGCGTCGCCGTTCTCCGTGATGCTCACGACGAGGTCTTCTCCGCCGATGTCGAGGCGGTCCTTCAGGTTGCGGGCGAGGGCGCGGTACAGAGCGACCTTGGCGTCTTCCGTGCGCGCCTTCGATGCGAACCGCACGATGACGAGTCGCTCGCTGCGGGTGATCCCGAGACCGGTGTCGAGGGCCACGAGCTCGAACGGTTCGTGCTGGGTGAGGATCTGGTACCGGTCGGTGTCCGGGACGTCGAACGCTTCGACGACGGCATCCTGCACGGCATCCATCAGCGTGCGCAGCTGCGTCTCGTCGTACTGTCCGCGGATGGTGTCGATCATGGCAAGGGGCATTCGGGGGTCCTTTCGTCGGTACGCCCGGCACGGTACTCGCGCCCGGTATGTGGGGGAGTGGCTTGACGGGGACTTCTCGACACCGGCGCACTCCCCCGGGCTCTCGCAGTCCGCCCCGCGTAGACTCGACGGGTTCCGCCCACGACACAGGAGCGTTATGAAGATCACCGGCCTCGGCCACGCGGGAATGTTCATCGAGACGCGCGGCGGCAGCATCATCTGCGACCCCGTCATCGGTCCGAGCTTCTTCGGCTCGTGGTTTCCGTTCCCCGACAACCGCGCCCTCGACTGGGAGCGGTTCGGCAAGGCGGACTTCCTCTACATCTCGCACCGCCACCGCGATCACTTCGATCCGGCGATGCTCGAGCGGTACGTGTCGAAAGACATCAAGGTGCTGCTCCCCGAGTACCCCACCGATGACCTCGAGCAGGACCTCCTCGCGCTCGGCTACACCAACCTCGTGCGCACCGAGGCGGGTGTTCCCCTGCAGTTCGGTGACCTGAAGCTCATGGTGACGCCGCTGCGCGCGCCCTCCGATGGTCCGATCGGCGACTCGTCGCTGTCGCTCGACGACGGAACCGCCTCGATCCTGAACCAGAACGACTCGCACCCGCTCGATCTCGACAAGCTGTTCGACTTCGGCAAGCCCGACGCGTACTTCACCCAGGTGTCGGGTGCGATCTGGTGGCCCATGGTCTACGACCTGCCGCAGGACGCGAAGCAGAACTTCGCCAAGCTCAAGCGCGATGCGCAGAACAAGCGCGCGATGTACTACATCGACAAGGTCGACGCCGAACACGTGTTCCCGATGGCCGGTCCGCCGATGTTCCTGCGCGAGGAGCTCTTCCGCTACAACGGCACCGGCATGGACGACGACTCGATCTTCACCGACCAGCGCGAGTTCCTCGCCCACATGAAGGAGCAGCGTCCCGACCAGAAGGGGTACCTGTTCCTCCCGGGCACCGAGGTCGAGGTGCAGGGGTCGGATGTCACGGTCACCCAGACTCTGTACACGGATGCCGAGATCGAACGCGTCTTCGGCGACAAGTGGAACTACCTGGCCGAGCAGCGCGACAGCCGCCAGGCCGAGGTTCAGGCGGAGGAGGCGACGCGCGCCGAGATCATCCCGCCGGCCGAGATGCTCGCCGCGCTGAAGGAGTGGTGGGAGCCGCTGCTGCGTCGCGCCCGGGTGATCCGCAATGGCGTGGGCGGCATGGTGCGGTTCCGCATCGGCGAGCTCGACATGGTCGTGGACTTCCCGAAGGCGAAGCTCCGCGAGTACGCCGGTGAGGAGTGCATCTACTGGTACACGATCCCCGCCGACCTCGTGTCGACGAACATCCGCGATCACGAGATCGACTGGTCGAACTCGATCTTCCTGTCGATGCAGTTCGAGGTGGGTCGTTCGGGCAAGTTCAATGAGTTCCTCACGACGTTCCTGAAGTGCTTGTCGCGCGACCGGATCGAGTACGTCGAGAACTGGTACGCCGAGCAGTCGGACCAGACCGAGGATGCCGAGATCGACGGCTGGACCGTTCAGCGTCGCTGCCCGCACCTGCGTGCCGACCTGACGAAGACCGGCAAGATCGAGGACGGTGTGCTGACCTGTTCGCTGCACGACTGGAAGTGGGATCTGGCGTCGGGTCGGTGCCTGACGACGACCGGTCACCCGATCCGTTCGACCCGTGCCGCCGAGCCGGCCGAGGTCGCCGCGAGCTGACCTGTGCCGGGGTTCCATCACGTCGAGGTGTGGGTCGCCGACCTGGCTTCGGCGCGTGCCGAGTGGGGATGGCTGCTCACCGCGGTCGGGTTCGAACGGACCGGCCAGTGGTCCGAGGGCGAGACGTGGAGTGCGGGGGACGGCCCGTACCTGACCCTGACGACGTCGCCGAACCTGTCGGGACCCGAGCATGATCGGCGCGCTCCCGGCGTGAACCATCTGGCGTTCCTCGGTGGTTCTCGGGCGCAGGTGGATGCCGCGATGGCCGCGGCGAGCGCTCATGGGTGGCGGCCGCTGTACCAGGAGCGCTATCCCTTCGCCGGTGGTCCTTCGCACTACGCGGGGTGGCTGGAGAACTCCGCGGGGTTCAAGGCGGAGATCGTCGCAGACGAGGACTGACCCGAGCACGCGCGTTCGTGTCACGACGGGCGAGCGGGCGGTCCACGGCGCGAGGCGCGACGGACGGGGCTGCGGTGAGGGCCACGGGTGACGTAGTCGAAACGGGAAAGGCGAGCGCGGCAGCACCGACGGCGACGGCGGGCACCCAGGGCGTGTCTGAGGAATGCGGCCCCAGCGCATCCGGTCACACTGGACAGGTGCAGCCGGAGCAGATCGTGGTGAAATCCGACGACCCGCGGTGCGTGGAGCTCGAGGCCGCCGGGTGGGTGGTCGTTTCACGATCATGGGCTGCGCAGGTGACGGCATCGAGCGTCGACATCGACGTGCTCTCGGGCGCGGTTCGGCGCGGCCGTCGTCCCGGTGACGTGCGGGAGATCGAAGACGGCGACCTCGAGTCCGTTCTCCTGCTGGACTACATGACGCTGGCCGACTATCTGGGCGGGGTCGCGACTGAGCATGATCCGCTGACGACATCGACCGCTCGCGTGAAACACACGAGGCGAGGCTTCGGCGCCTTCGATGGCGGCGGCCGGGCTTTCGCGATCACCTACGTCGACGTCGACGGTCGCGCCGCCGAGACCGACTTCACGTCGTCGCTGCAGAACTTCGCGGGTTGGGCATCGGCACGGCGGTGAAGGCGGCCTCCCTGCTGGCGCCTCTACGCGACGGTGTCGAAGTGTTCCGAACCGGGGGCGCCGAAGAGAACCGCGCCACTCTCGACTCGAACCGGAGCCTCGGATACGTGGTCGACGAGGAATGGATCACTCTTTCCCCTCGGCACGACGCCGAGATCAGGTGACGACGGCGTTCGCCGCGGACCGCCCGCGCCGACCGAGCCACGACAACGAGCTCTCTCCCACGTGGGCGATCCGTACCGTCGAATCCTCGGTCACGCCGCGTCGAAGCGACGCGGAGACCTCGATCGCAGCAGCGTGGGCGGGCGCATCTCCCCCGTACGCGGATCAGGCGGGGCGTGCAACCAGTACGAGTCCCGCCCGGTCACGGGATCCCGCTCGCGCACGATCTTCTCGCCCCGATTGTGCAGACCCAGGTGATGGTTCCGGCAGAGGGGGACGCCGTCGTCGACGTCGGTTCTGCCCCGATCCGCCGCCCAATGGTCGATGTGATGCATCTCGCACTGCGAGATGGGGGCACGGCATCCGATACCGACGCACCCGCCGTCGCGCACCGCGATCGCGATCCGCTGGGCACGGGTGAACAGCCGCTGGTGTCGACCGACGTCGAGCGGCCGCCCCGCGTCGCCCACGGAGACCGGCACGGCGCCCGCATCGCACAGGTAGCTCTCGACAACCCCGCCGGGGAGGGCGGACCCGCCGTCTTCGAGGTGTCCGACTCCGCGCACGGTGGTCACGACACCCATCGCCTCGGCGCCAGGGGACTCGCCCTCCACCAGCGACGGAGCCTCCACCAGCGACGGAGCCTCCACCAGCGCCGACGCCTCCGCCAGCGCCGACGCCTCCAGCACGATCCGCACGCCGGGTTGCCGGTCGCCGAACGCCTGCGCCGGATCGGCGGCGGCGCCCGTCCGCATGACGGCCATCAGCGTGTCGTAGGCGATCTGCTCGCCCGACCGCTCGTCGGGTGCGTCGGCGACCACGGCATCCGGATCCACGAACCGCGGACCCCGTCGCGGACGCAACGCCGCCTGGAGGATCGCATCGACCCAGGCCGCCGCATCGTCGTCGAACACGAACCGTCCGTGCCGCTGCCCGTGCTCGTCGACCCATGAACGATACGATCGGGCGGCGAAGCGCTCCTCGAACCGCAGGGTCACCCCGACCGGGTCGAGACGGTCCCGCGCGATCCGCGCGGACGCCCGCAACTCCTCGACCGGCAGGTGCGGCGCTTCGGCGATGAGCCGCTCGACGGCCGCCACCCAAGCGCGGGGGAGGAAGTCCGGATCGAGCTCGGGATACCTCTCGACCGGCGGCTCACCCAACCCCACGCGGATCGCCTGGAACTGAGCGTGACTGAGCGCCCCGTCACGCAGCGCCCCGCCGGCCCGTTCGAGCCATTCGCCACCCGCCGACGACACCGGCGATGCCGTGTCGCGAGGCCCGTCGTCACCCACGACGCCTACGGCATCGAGCAGGTCGCCCCCGGTCTTGACCGACCGCGTCACCTCGCGCCTGCTCCGCCCGGTCAGCGTCTGCAGCAACTCGGTCGCGTTGCGGTGCCCCTGTCGTTGGGCCAGCCCCGCCCCACCAAGCTCTCGCGCCGACCGTGCGTCGATCACCCGGGCCGCACACGCCGCCAACACGTCGAGGGCGTTCCGCGCCGCGGTGATCTCTGCCATGACCCCGACGATCTCGCGATCATCGAGGGCGGAGAGCTCCCGCCCCGCGATCAGGCCGACGACGCGCTCGCTCGCCACCCGAAGGCGGTCGACCGGCGCGCTCACTTCCATAGAACAAATGTACGAATGAACCACTCGAGCCGCCAGCGGCCAACCGCGACACCACCCGTAACCGCTCGAGGTTCACCCGCCCGCACCCGCTAGACTCGACGAAGAACCACAGCAACCTTTAACCCCGTCCCGTGAGGCGGAGAAGGGAGCGGCGGATGAATACGCGCACCGTCATGCACGATGCCGATATCGCCCGCGCTTTGACGCGCATATCGCACGAGATCCTGGAGTCCAACAAAGGACCGGAAGGACTCGTCCTCCTCGGCATCCCGACCCGCGGCGTCACGCTCGCGAACCGGATCGGCCCCCTCGTCAGCGAGTTCGGCGGCACATCCGTCCCGGTCGGATCGCTCGATGTGACGATGTACCGCGACGATCTGCACCGCAACCCCACGCGGGCCCCGCGTCGCACCGAGATCCCCGCCGGTGGCATCGACGGCAAGGTCGTCGTGCTCATCGACGACGTGCTGTTCTCGGGCCGCAGCATCCGCGCCGCCCTCGACGCGCTGCAGGACATCGGCCGCCCCGCCGCCGTGCGCCTCGCGACGCTGATCGACCGCGGCCACCGCGAGCTGCCGATCCGCCCCGACTTCGTGGGCAAGAACCTCCCCAGCGCCCGCGACGAACGCGTCAACGTGCGCCTCGCCGAGATCGACGGCATCGAAGAGGTGACGATCGAATCATGAGGCACCTCCTCGACACCCAGCATCTGTCTCGCGAAGACGCGCTCGAGATCCTCGACGTCGCCGAGGACATGGCCGACACTCAGCGTCGCGAGGTCAAGAAGCTCCCGACGCTGCGCGGCAAGACGGTGGTCAACCTCTTCTTCGAGGACTCCACCCGCACGCGCATCTCGTTCGAAGCCGCCGCCAAGCGCCTCTCCGCCGACGTCATCAACTTCTCGGCGAAGGGCTCCAGCGTCAGCAAGGGCGAGTCGCTGCAGGACACGGCGCAGACGCTCCAGGCGATGGGGGCGGATGCCGTGGTCATCCGCCACGGCGCGTCCGGCGCCCCGCGCACCCTCGCCACCTCCGACTGGATCAGCGCCGGCGTGGTGAACGCGGGCGACGGCACCCACGAGCACCCCACGCAGGCCCTCCTCGACGCCTTCACGATCCGCAAGCGCTTGTTCGGTGATGACAGCCGCGGCCGCGGGCTCGACGGCATCCGGGTCACGATCGTCGGAGACGTGCTGCACTCGCGGGTCGCGCGGTCGAACGTGTGGCTCCTTCACACCCTGGGCGCGCACGTGACGTTGGTGGCTCCGCCGACGCTGGTGCCGCAGGATGTCAGCCGCTGGCCGGTCGATGTCGACTACGACCTCGACCACGCGATCGCCGCCGGTCCCGACGCGCTGATGATGCTGCGCATCCAGCTCGAGCGGATGTCAGCGGCGTATTTCCCGACTGAACGGGAGTATTCCCGCCGGTACGGGCTCGACGCGCGACGTTTGCAGGCGCTTCCGGGCGGTAGCATCGTTCTACACCCCGGTCCGATGAACCGAGGTCTGGAGATCTCCGCCGAAGCCGCCGATTCGCCTCGCTCGACGGTGCTCGAGCAGGTCACGAACGGCGTCTCCGTGCGGATGGCCGTGCTGTACCTGCTGCTGGCGGGCGAGCGGCCCGACACCGAGAAAGAGGACCTCCGATGAGCCACGCCCCCGCACAGACCCTTCTGGTGCGCGGCGCGCGCGTCGAGGGTCACGACGCCACCGACCTGCTCGTGCGCGACGGCGTCATCGTCGAGACCGGCTCCGGCCTCTCGCACCAGGGCGCGACGGTCGTGGATGCCGACGGTCTCGTCGCCCTGCCGGGTCTCGTCGACCTGCACGTGCACCTGCGCGAGCCCGGGTACGAGGCATCCGAGACGATCCTCACCGGTTCGCGGGCCGCCGCCGCCGGTGGATTCACCACCGTCTTCGCCATGCCGAACACCTCTCCGGTCGCCGACACGGCGGGCGTGGTCGAGCAAGAACTCGCCCTCGGCGAGGCCGCCGGCTACGTGCACGTGCAGCCGATCGGCGCCGTGACCGTGGGGCAGAAGGGCGAGCGCCTCGCCGAGCTCGGCGCGATGGCCGACTCCCGCGCCCGCGTCCGCGTGTTCAGCGACGACGGCTTCTGCGTGTTCGACCCGCTGATCATGCGGCGAGCGCTGGAGTACGTGAAGGCGTTCGACGGCGTCATCGCGCAGCACGCGCAGGACCCGCGCCTGACCGAGGGCGCGCAGATGAACGAGGGCGCCGTCTCGGCCGAGCTGGGTCTCACCGGCTGGCCGGCGGTCGCCGAGGAGTCGATCATCGCGCGCGACGTGCTGCTCGCCGAGCACGTCGGCTCGCGCCTGCACGTGTGCCATCTGAGCACCGCGGGCTCGGTCGACATCATCCGCTGGGCCAAGAAGCGCGGCGTCAACGTCACCGCCGAGGTCACCCCGCACCACCTGCTGCTGACCGACGAGCTCGTGCGCGACTATGACGCGCGGTTCAAGGTGAACCCGCCGCTGCGCCGCGAAGAAGACGTGATGGCCGTGCGCGAGGGCCTGGCCGACGGCACGATCGACATCGTCGCCACCGACCACGCCCCGCACCCCGCCGAGGCGAAGGCCTGCGAGTGGGCGGCCGCCGCGAACGGCATGGTGGGTCTCGAGAGCGCCCTGCGCGTCGTGCACCACGCCATGGTCGAGACCGGCCTGCTCGACTGGGCCGACGTCGCCCGCGTGATGTCGGCGAACCCGGCCCGCATCGGACGCCTCGACGGACACGGCGCGCCCGTCGCCGCGGGGCAGCCGGCGACCTTCACGCTGTACGACCCGCGCCCCTCGCGCACGTTCGGTCTCGGCGACCTGCGTGGGCGCAGCACCAACTCGCCCTACCTCGGCCGGGAGCTGCCGGGCGAGGTGCGCTGGACCGTGCGCGCCGGCATCCCGACCGTCGTCGACGGCGCCGTGCTCGACGCTCCCGGGGTGCTCGCATGAGCCGCGAGGGCGCCCTCGTCGTGATGATCGGTGTAGCCCTCGTGCTGCTGGCCGTGCTCGCCTGGGCCTGGGTGCGACGAACGCGGCGCGATGCGCGCTACACGGCCCCGGTGGGGGAGCTGCCCGCAGACGCCGTCGAAACGGCGGTGTTCTCGGGCCTCTACGTCGCCACGACCCGACACGACGAGCCGCTCGAGCGTCTCGCCATCAAGGGCCTCGGCTTCCGCTCCCGCGTCGACGTCACGGTCACCTCGGCCGGCGTCGCCCTCGACCTGCAGGGCCAGCCCCGCATCGCGCTCACCCGCGACCGCCTCGTCGACGCCTCTCAGGCCACGGTCGCCATCGACCGCGTGGTCGAGCGCGACGGCCTGACGCGCGTCAGCTGGCGCATCGACGACGACACGATCGTCGACACCTACCTCCGTCCTCAGGACGCCTCGGCCAAAGCTCTGGCCGACGCCATCCGCCCCCTCACCTCGACAGGAAGCGACGCATGACCGCCCTGATCCCTTCCTCGCGCCTTTCGCGCGACCCGGCCGTCCTCGTACTCGAAGACGGCACCCGCTACACCGGCCGCGCCTACGGCGCACGCGGCGAGACCCTCGGCGAGGTCGTCTTCGCCACCGGCATGACCGGCTACCAGGAGACGATCACCGACCCCTCGTACGCGGGCCAGATCGTGCTGCAGACCGCCCCCCACATCGGCAACACCGGCGTGAACGACGAAGACCCCGAGTCGCGTCGCATCTGGGTCGCCGGCTACGTCGTGCGCGACCCCTCGCGCATGGTGTCGAACTGGCGCGCGAACCGCTCGCTCGACGACGCTCTCGTCGAAGACGGCATCGTCGGCATCTCCGGCATCGACACCCGCGCCGTCACCCGCCGCATCCGCTCCGAGGGCAGCATGCGCGGCGGCGTCTTCTCGGGCGAGGCCGCCGACCTGGATGCCGAGGAGCAGCTGCGCCGCGTGCGCGAGGCTCCGGGCATGGCGGGCCGCAACCTCTCCGCCGAGGTGTCGGTCAGCGAGGTCGAGGTGACCCCCGCGACCGCCGAGCGCATCGGCAACCTCGCCGTGCTCGACCTGGGTGTGAAACAGTCCACGATCGACAACCTCGCCGCGCGCGGTTTCGACGTGCACGTGTTCCCGCAGTCCGCGACGATCGACGAGATCCGCGCGATCGAGCCGGTCGCGGCGTTCTACTCGAACGGCCCCGGCGACCCCGCGGCATCCGACCAGCACGTCGAACTGCTGCGCGCCGTGCTCGGCGACGGGCTGCCCTTCTTCGGCATCTGCTTCGGCAACCAGCTGCTGGGCCGCGCGCTCGGCTTCGGCACCTACAAGCTGCCGTTCGGCCACCGCGGCATCAACCAGCCCGTGCTCGACAAGACCACCGGCCGCGTCGAGATCACCTCGCAGAACCACGGCTTCGCGGTCGACGCGCCGCTCGATGAGATCGTCGACAGCCCCGCCGGCTTCGGCCGCGTCGAGGTCAGCCACATCGGCCTGAACGACAACGTGGTGGAGGGCCTGCGCGCCCTCGACATTCCGGCGTTCAGCGTGCAGTACCACCCCGAAGCCGCCGCCGGCCCGCACGACGCCAACTACCTGTTCGACCGCTTCCGCGACATGGTGATCGCGAACCTTCGACAGGCTCAGGGACCGGATGCCGCGGCTCTGGCCCCCTCCGACGCTCAGGACTCGACCCAGGAAGACAACAATGCCTAAGCGCGACGACATCCACTCCGTCCTGGTCATCGGCTCCGGCCCGATCGTCATCGGTCAGGCCTGCGAGTTCGATTACTCCGGCACCCAGGCGTGCCGCGTGCTGCGCGAAGAGGGCGTGCGCGTCATCCTCGTCAACTCCAACCCGGCGACGATCATGACCGACCCCGACTTCGCCGACGCGACCTACATCGAGCCGATCACCCCCGAGGTCATCGAGTCGATCATCGCCAAAGAGAAGCCGGATGCCGTTCTCCCCACCCTCGGCGGGCAGACCGCGCTGAACGCGGCGATCCAGCTGCACAAGCGCGGCATCCTCGAGAAGTACGACGTCGAGCTCATCGGCGCCGACTTCGACGCGATCAACCGCGGTGAGGACCGTCAGATCTTCAAGGAGCTCGTGCTCGAGGCGGGCGCCGATGTCGCGGCATCCGTCATCTGCCACTCGATGGACGAACTGCTCGCCGGCGCCGAGAAGCTCGGCTACCCGCTGGTCGTGCGTCCGTCATTCACCATGGGAGGCCTGGGCTCGGGCTTCGCGTACGACGAGGCCGACCTCCGCCGCATCGGCGGCGCGGGCCTGCACGACTCGCCCACCAACGAGGTGCTGCTCGAGGAGTCGATCCTCGGGTGGAAGGAGTACGAGCTCGAGCTCATGCGCGACACCGCCGACAACACGGTGGTCGTCTGCTCGATCGAGAACGTCGACCCGGTCGGCGTGCACACCGGCGACTCGATCACGGTGGCGCCCGCGCTGACCCTGACCGACCGCGAGTACCAGAAGCTGCGCGACATCGGCATCGACATCATCCGCGCGGTGGGCGTCGACACGGGTGGCTGCAACATCCAGTTCGCGGTCGACCCGGCGACGGGCCGCATCATCGTCATCGAGATGAACCCGCGCGTCTCGCGCTCCTCGGCGCTCGCGTCGAAGGCCACCGGCTTCCCGATCGCCAAGATCGCCGCGAAGCTCGCGATCGGCTACCGGCTCGACGAGATCCCGAACGACATCACCAAGGTGACCCCGGCGAGCTTCGAGCCCACTCTCGACTACGTCGTGGTGAAGGTGCCGCGGTTCAACTTCGAGAAGTTCCCGGCCGCCGACACCACCCTGACCACCACCATGAAGTCGGTCGGCGAGGCCATGGCGATCGGCCGCAATTACACCACGGCCCTGCAGAAGGCGCTGCGCTCGCTCGAGAAGCGCGGGTCGAGCTTCCACTGGGGCGAGGAGTCGCGCTCGGTGGAGCAGCTGCTCGAGATCTCGAAGACCCCGACCGACGGCCGCATCGTGGTGCTGCAGCAGGCCCTGCGCAAGGGCGCCACGCCCGAGCAGGCGTTCGATGCGACGGCCATCGACCCCTGGTTCATCGACCAGATCGTGCTGATCAACGAGGTCGCTGAGTTCATCGGCGACGCCGAGAACCTGGATGCCGACACCCTCCGCCTCGCGAAGGAGCACGGTTTCAGCGACGCCCAGATCGCGCAGATCCGCGGGCTCGACGAGGCGGAGGTGCGTGAGAGCCGCTACGCGCTCGACGTGCGCCCGGTCTACAAGACCGTCGACACCTGCGCGGGGGAGTTCCCGGCTCTCACGCCGTACCACTACTCCTCGTACGACGCCGAGACCGAGGTCACCCCCTCCGACCGCACGAAGGTCGTCATCATCGGCTCGGGCCCCAACCGCATCGGTCAGGGCGTCGAGTTCGACTACTCGTGCGTGCACGCCTCGTTCGCGCTGTCGGACGCCGGCTACGAGACCGTCATGGTCAACTGCAACCCCGAGACCGTGTCGACCGACTACGACACCTCCGACCGCCTGTACTTCGAGCCGCTGACGCTCGAAGACGTGCTCGAGGTGCTGCACGCCGAGGCGCAGTCGGGCACGATCCTCGGTGTCGTCTGCCAGCTCGGCGGACAGACGCCGCTGGGCCTCGCGAAGGGCATCGAGGCCGCCGGGTACACGATCCTCGGCACGAGTCCCGAGGCGATCGACCTCGCCGAGGAGCGCGAGCTGTTCTCGCGCCTGCTCGACGAGGCCGGACTCGTGGCCCCGCGCAGCGGCACCGCGATCGACGTCGAAGGCGCCGTGACCGTGGCCGAGGAGATCGGCTACCCCGTGCTGGTGCGCCCGAGCTTCGTGCTCGGCGGTCGCGGCATGGAGATCGTCTACTCGACCGACGCGCTGCGCGACTACTTCGTGCGCGTCGCCGACCAGGCGATCATCGGCCCCGGCCTCCCGCTGCTCGTCGACCGCTTCCTCGACGACGCGATCGAGCTCGACGTCGACGCGCTGTTCGACGGCACCGACCTGTACATCGGCGGCGTCATGGAGCACCTCGAAGAAGCCGGCATCCACTCCGGTGACTCCTCGTGCACCCTCCCGCCCGTGTCGCTCGGTCGCACCGAGGTCGACCGCGTGCGCGAAGCGACCCTCGCCATCGCGAAGGGCGTGGGCGTGCGGGGTCTGCTGAACGTGCAGTTCGCGATCTCGGCGGGCGTCCTTTACGTCATCGAGGCGAACCCGCGCGCGAGCCGCACGGTGCCGTTCGTGTCGAAGGCGCTGGGCATCCCTCTCGCCAAGGCCGCCAGCCGCATCATGGCCGGCAACACCATCGCCGAGCTCATCGCCGAGGGTCTCCTGCCCGAGCAGGACGGCTCGCGCGTGCCGCTCGATGCCCCCGTCGCCGTCAAGGAGGCCGTGCTGCCGTTCAAGCGCTTCCGCACCGCCGACGGGCACACGGTCGACTCGGTCCTCGGACCCGAGATGCGCTCGACCGGTGAGGTCATGGGCATTGACCGCGACTTCCCGACCGCGTTCGCGAAGTCGCAGGAGGCCGCGTACGGCGGCATGCCGACCTCGGGAACCGTGTTCATCTCGGTCGCCGACGCCGACAAGCGCGCCGTGATCCTGCCCGCCCACCGTCTGCAGGAGCTCGGTTTCTCGTTGCTCGCGACCGAGGGCACCGCGGAGATCCTCGCGCGCAACGGCATCCGGGTGAAGGTCGTCGAGAAGTACTCCGAGACGCAGGGGTCGGACCAGCAGAACGTGGTCGACCTGATCAACGCGGGTGAGATCGACATGATCGTCAACACCCCCTCGGGTGGCACGGCACGAGCCGACGGCTACGAGATCCGCGCGGCGGCTGTGGCCGCCGACAAGGCCCTGTTCACCACGATGGCCGTGCTCGGCGCCGCGGTGAGCGCCCTGGGTGCGATGAAGGACGGCTTCGAGGTCCGCAGCCTGCAGGAGTACGCCGTGGATCGCGCGGCGCGCCTGTGAGCGAGACGTTCGGTCAGCGACTCTCCGCCGCCCTCGACCTGCACGGCGCCCTGTGCGTCGGCATCGACCCCCACGCCGCCCTGTTATCGGCGTGGGGGCTGGATGCCACGGCCGAGGGCGCGCGGGAGTTCGGCCTGCGCACCGTCGAGGCCGCCCACGGGCGGGTCGGCGTGGTCAAGCCGCAGGTGGCGTTCTACGAGCGCTACGGCTCCCGCGGGTTCGCCGCCCTCGAAGACGTGATGGCCGCCGCGCGCGACGCGGGGCTCCTCGTGATCGCCGACGCCAAGCGCGGCGACATCGGCACGACGATGGAGGGCTACGCGCACGCCTGGCTCGCGCCCGGTTCTCCTCTCGAGGCGGATGCCGTGACCCTGTCGCCGTACCTCGGCGCCGACTCGCTGCGCGAGGCGTTGGCGCTGGCGGTGCACCACGGCAAGGGCGCGTTCGTGCTGACCGCGACGAGCAACCCCGAGGCGCGTGCGCTGCAGAGCGCGATCGTCGACGACGCCCTCGCGGTGGGCGATCGCGAGCACGTCGCGGCCCGTGTGGCGCACGACGTGAACCAGGCGAACATCGGCGCCCCCGGAGCCCTCGGCCCGGTCGGCGTCGTGGTCGGCGCGACCGTCGACCGCTCGGCGTTCGGGCTGGGCGACGTGGCGCTGGCGGGCATGCCGATCCTCGCTCCCGGCTTCGGTGCGCAGGGGGCCGCGCCCGCCGACCTGCGCCGCTTGTTCGGCTACGTGGCATCCGCCGTCGTCGCGAACGAGAGCCGCAGCATCCTCGCGGTCGGACCCGACCGTCTCGCCGCCCGCATCGACGAGCGCGCCGCGCTCTACCGGGAGTCCCTGCATGGCTGAAACCCGTCGTCCGCCCGAGGTCGACCGCGCCGCCGCCTCGCGCCGCGCCGTCGAGGCTCGTCGCGAGCGCGCCGCGCTCAAGCGCGACGTGTCGACCCGCGTGATCTCTCCGCAGGAGCTGCTGCGCCGTGGCCTCGCCGACCCGCTGTCGGCGGCCGGGGCGATGCGCGTGACCGAGTTCCTCACGGCGATCCCCGCGATCGGCGAGAGCAAGCGCGACCGCATCCTCGCTTCGCTCGGCATCTCGCCGGTGAAGCGTCTGGGCGGTCTGGGCTCGCGTCAGCGCGACGCGCTGCGCTCCTACCTCGACACGCGCTGGCCCGAGCCCGGTCCCCGCGAGGGACGCAGCCGCCTCATCGTGCTCGCCGGCCCCACGGCCGTCGGCAAGGGCACCGTCGCCGCGCACATCAAGGAGCACTACCCCGAGATCCACCTCTCGGTCTCGGCGACCACGCGCAGCGCCCGCCCGGGAGAGGTCGAGGGCGAACACTACTACTTCGTCGACGACGCCGAGTTCGACCGTCTGGTCGAGGCGGGGGAGTTGCTGGAGTGGGCCGTCGTGCACAACAAGAACCGCTACGGCACGCCGCGCGCTCCGATCGAGCGCGTTCTCGCCGAGGGCGGCACCGCCCTGCTCGAGATCGACCTGCAGGGCGCCCGTCAGGTGCGCGCGGCCGATCCGTCGGCCACCCTGGTGTTCCTCCTGCCCCCGAGCTGGGACGAGCTCGTGCAGCGCCTGGTCGGGCGTGGGACCGAGGATGCCGAGGAGCGGGCCCGTCGCCTGCGCACGGCGCGCGTCGAGCTCGCCGCGCAGAACGAGTTCGACTACCGCGTCGTGAACGACGAGGTGGCCCACGCGGCCGCCCAGGTCGTCGAGCTCGCGTCGGCGCAGCACTGAGCCGACCCGCCCGGGCCGCAGCGCTCGCATCTGCACAGAGCGTCCGGTTCGGGGCGCGATCTGTGCTTCGGGGCGGAATTTTCTCGCCCCGATGTGCGGAATCCGCCCCGAACCCGCTCCGCCCGACCCACCCGACGCCCCTCGGCACAGCCCGCGCCGGCGTCGGCTAGAATAAGAGGATGCTTCGGCGCTCGAGCGCCGCATCCACCCCATCCCGCCGAACCAGGAGGTTCCCCATGGCCGGACGTGACAAGGGCATCATCGACCCGCCCATCGACGCTCTGCTCGACAAGGTCGACTCGAAGTACCAGCTCGTGATCTACGCGTCCAAGCGCGCGCGCCAGATCAACGACTACTACTCCGACCTGCACGAGGGAAACCTCTTCGACAACGTGGGACCGCTGGTCGACTCCACCGTCGAAGACAAGCCCCTCACGATCGCGCTGCACGAGATCCACGAAGACAAGCTGCGCCTGCGCGCTGCGGAGTGATCCACAGCCGACGCATTTCGTGATCTGTTCACAGATGTGACGATGCCCCGGGCGGCCCACCGCCGCCCGGGGCATACTTGTGCCCGTCCCCAGCCCTCAACTTTTTCGGAGTCGTCTTGACCGACCTGCGCCTGTTCACGTCCGAGTCCGTCACCGAAGGACACCCCGACAAGATCTGCGACCAGATCTCCGACAGCATCCTCGACGCGATCCTCACCGACGACCCCACCGGTCGCGTGGCCGTCGAGACGCTGGTCACCACGGGGCTCGTGCACGTGGCCGGCGAGGTCTCCACGAGCGCCTACGTCGAGATCCCCGCGATCGTGCGCAACGTGGTCAACCGCATCGGCTACACCTCGAGCGACACCGGCTTCGACGGCGAGTCGTGCGGCGTGAGCGTGTCGATCGGCGCGCAGTCGTCCGACATCGCCGCGGGCGTCAACAAGGCGTTCGAGCAGCGCGAGCGCGGCTCCGTCGATCCCCGCGACCTGCAGGGTGCGGGCGACCAGGGCATCATGTTCGGTTTCGCGACCAACGAGACGCCGCAGCTCATGCCCATGGCCGCCTGGACCGCTCACCGCATCGCCGAGCGCCTGGCATCCGTGCGCAAAGACGGCTCGCTGCCGTTCCTGCGTCCCGACGGCAAGACCCAGGTCACGCTCGGCTACGACGGGCACGTGCCGCGCACGGTCGACTCGGTCGTGCTGTCGACGCAGCACCACCCCGACATCTCGCAGGAAGACCTGCGCGCCGAGGTGCAGGCCGCGGTCATCGACCCGGTGCTCGCCGAGACCGGTCTCGCCCTGCCCGACGTGAAGTACTACATCAACCCGGCAGGTCCCTTCGTCATCGGCGGACCGAAGGGCGATGCGGGCCTGACCGGCCGCAAGATCATCATCGACACTTACGGCGGCGCCTCGCGTCACGGCGGCGGTGCGTTCAGCGGCAAAGACCCGTCGAAAGTCGACCGCTCGGCCGCCTACGCCATGCGCTGGGTCGCGAAGAACGCCGTCGCCGCGGGTCTCGCCGACCGCCTCGAGGTGCAGATCGCCTACGCGATCGGCAAGGCCAACCCCGTGGGCCTGTACGTCGAGTCGTTCGGCACGGCGCACGTGGCCGACGACGTGATCGTGAAGGCGATCCGCGATGTGTTCGACCTGCGCCCGGCCGCGATCGTCGAGCAGCTCGACCTGCTGCGCCCGATCTACGCGAAGACGGCGACCTACGGCCACTTCGGCCGCGAACTGCCCGACTTCACGTGGGAGCGCACCGACCGCGTCGACGAGCTCCGCACCGCCGCCGGACTCTGAGAGTGCGTGGGGGAGTGCGCCCCGGCTCGATGATCGACGCAGCCCCCGGGGACCGATCTCGTGAGTGAGCGGCGCGTCGCGCGCGTGCAGCTCGAGTCGCCCGTGCCCCAGCTCGACCGACTGTTCGACTACGCCGTTCCGCACCCGCTCGTCGCCGATGTCGCTTCGGGCGTGCGGGTGAAGGTGCCGTTGCGCTCGGCCGGTCGCATGATGGACGCTTTCGTCATCGAGGTGGTCGCCGACGACGGCACCGAGCGACCCCTGTCGGCGGTCGAGGCGGTCGTCTCGCCCATGCCGGTGCTGCCCGAGCGGCTGTACACGCTGGCCCGACGGGTCGCCGACCGCGCGGCGGGCTCGGTGAGCGACGTGCTGCGCTTGGCGGTGCCCAAGCGCATGGTCCGCGCCGAGAAGGCGTGGGCCGCAGCCCCGGCTCCCGAGACGCCCGAGGTGGTGCCCGCGGCCCGAGAGCGCGCCACGGCCCTGCTGCAGCCCTACCCGGGGCTCGCCGACGCCCTCGACGCGGGGGAGCGACTCGCCGTCGACGCCCCGCCGCATCCGCATCCGGAACTCCCGCGCGGCGCGTGGGCCGACCTGCTCGCCGCGGCCGCCGTGCACACGCTCGCGCGGGGGCGCAGCGCCGTGCTCGTCGTGCCCGACTATCGCGATCAGGCGCAGGTGCTGGCTGCTCTGGCCGAGCTCGTGACTCCGGATGCCGTGGTGCGCGACGACTCCGACCAGTCCGGTCCCGCGCGCTACGCCCAGTACCTGCGCGCCCTCGCGCCGGTGCCCTGCATCGTCGTGGGCCGCCGCTCGGCCGTCTACGCCCCCGCGCACGACACCGGCCTCGTCGCGATCTGGGACGACGGCGACACCCTGCTCGCCGAGCCCCTGTCGCCCGGCGTGCACGCCCGCGACGCCGCCCTCGTGCGGCAGGAGCTCGAGGGATCGGCGCTGCTGTTCGCCGGCCACACCCGCACCACTGACGTGCAGCGCCTCGTCGAGGTCGGCTACGTGCGCGAGGTTCCGCAGGCGCGTCGCCAGAGCCCGCGGGTCGTCCTCAGCGCCACGCGCGAGGGCGAGCAGCGGCAGTCGCGCGTTCCGTCGTCGGCGTTCGCGGCGGCGCGCGAGGCTCTTCAGCACGGCCCCGTGCTCGTGCAGGTCGCCCGCCCCGGTTACGCCCCGTCGCTCATCTGCGCCGATTGCCGACGCCCGGCGCGCTGCCAGCACTGCGCCGGCCCGCTGCGCGCCGCCCGACCGGGTGCCGTGCCCGTGTGCGCGTGGTGCGGGCGGAGCGCCCACGCGTGGGCCTGCGGGCACTGCGGCTCGACCAAGCTGCGCATGGCCTCCTCGGGCAGCGAGCGCACCGCCGACGAGCTCGGCCGCGCCTTCCCGAACACGCGGGTGATCGTCGCCGACGGCGCCCATCCCGTCGCCGAGGTCGACGCCACTCCCGCCCTCGTGATCGCCACGCGCGGGGCCGAGCCGCTCGCGCGGGGCGGCTACAAAGCCGTGATCCTGCTCGACGGCGACCGGATGCTGCAGAACGAAGCCCTGCGCATCGCCGAGCACTGCCTGCGCTGGTGGTCGAACGCCGCCGCCCTGGCCGCCCCCGGCGCCCCCGTGCACCTGGTCGGCGTCGCGGGACCGGTCGCCCGGGCGCTCGCGACCTGGACCCATCCGGCGTACGCGCGCGGAGAACTCATCGAGCGCCTTCCCCTGCGGATGCCGCCCGCCGTGCGCGTCGCGAGCGTCGACGGACACGCCCGGAGCGTCGACGTGCTGCTCGAATCGCTGCGCGAGAGCGTGCCCGACCTCGACCCGCTCGCGATCCTCGGCCCGGTCGACACGTCGGAGACGCCCGACGTCGCGACCTCCCGCGCACTGGTGCGCTTCGACTACGCCCACGGCCGCGCCGTCGCCGAGGCCCTGCGCGCCGGGGTGATCGCCGACGCCCTGCGCGCGCGCAAATCGCGCAAAGATCGCGGCCCCAAGCCGCGCAGTACGCTCAGAGTCCGCCTCGACATCCCCGAGCCCGACCTCTGAGCGGGTCACGCACCCGTCACGACCCCGAGACTCTGAGGAGACCCATGCGCCTCGTCTTCGCCGGCACACCCGCCGTCGCCGTCCCCTCCCTGCGCGCCCTCGCGTCGGGGCCGCACGAGATTGTCGCGGTCGTCACGCGCGACGACGCGCCCCTCGGCCGTAAGCGCGTGCTCACGCCGTCGCCGGTCGCGCAGGCCGCCGAAGACCTCGGTCTGCCGATCATCAAGGCCGACCGCCTCGACGCCGACGTCACCGCCCGCATCGCGGAGCTCGAGCCCGAGCTCGGGGTGATCGTGGCCTACGGCGGACTCGTGCGCGAACCGCTGCTGTCGACGCCCGCGCACGGCTGGATCAACCTGCACTTCTCGCTGCTCCCGCGCTGGCGCGGCGCCGCCCCCGTGCAGCGCGCGCTCATGGCGGGCGATGCGGTCACGGGCGCGAGCGTCTTCCAGCTCGTCGCCGCGCTCGACGCGGGCGACGTCTTCGCCGAGGAGCGCTACGAGGTACCGGTCGGGGCCACCTCGGCCACGGTGCTCGACGACCTCGCCGAGATCGGGGCTCCGCTGCTGGCCCGCGTGGTCGACGGCATCGCCGACGGCTCGGCGACCGCGACGGCGCAGCAGGGCGAGCCGACCCTCGCGCCCAAGCTCACCCTCGACGACGGAGCCCTCGATCTCACCCGGGATGCCGAGAGCCTCCTGCACCAGATCGCCGGAGTCACGCCCGAACCCGGGGCCCACACCACCCTCGACGGAGCGCGCTTCAAGGTGCTGCGCGCCGCCCCCGCCGATGCGCCCCCGTTGCCGCCGGGCCGGGTCGCGGCATCCGGGAAAGACGTCGTCGTCGGCACGGGGACCACACCGTTGCGCCTCGACACCGTGCAACCCGCAGGAAAGGGAGCGATGAACGCGAGTGATTGGTTCCGCGGCCTCCGCACCGACGAGCCGGAGCTCGGCGCATGAACGTGCAGGGAGCCCGTGCCGTGGCCTACGAGGTGCTGCGCGCCGTCTCGGGTGACGAGGCGTACGCCAACCTGCTGCTGCCGCACGCGATCACCCGTCAGAAACTGGATGCCAAAGACGCAGGTCTCGCGACCGAGCTGACCTACGGCACCCTGCGCCGACGGGGCACGTACGACGCGATCATCGCCTCCGCCGCCGACCGCACGGTCGATCGGATCGACCCGGCCGTGCTCGACGCCCTCCGCCTGGGCGTGCATCAGCTGCTGTCGACCCGCGTCGCCTCGCACGCCGCGGTGAACGAATCGGTCGAGCTCGCGCGTCGGCACGGCGGGGGCCGTGGAGCCGCGGGCTTCGCCAACGCGGTGCTGCGCCGGGTGTCGCGCGACAATCCGGGGCAGTGGATGCAGACCATCTCGGCGGCCGCGCGCAGCGACGACGAGCGCCTCGGCCTGACGACCTCGCACCCGGTGTGGATCGTGCGGGCGCTGCGCCGCGCCCTCACCGCCGAGGGGCGCGCCGACGAGCTCGACGGACTGCTCGAGGCCGACAACGTCGCGCCGCGCGTGGCGATGATCGCCCTGCCCGGCCTCGCGGAGGTGCCGGAGGACGCGACCCCCACGAGGTACGCCCCGACCGCGTTCACCACCCGTGGGGGAGACCCCGAGGGGCTGATCCGCTCGTCGGGCGGCACGATCCGCGTGCAGGACGAAGGGTCGCAGCTCGCCGCCCTCGCCCTCAGCCGTGCCCTTCCCGTGCGCGAGGGCGAGCGCTGGCTCGACCTGTGCGCCGGGCCCGGCGGCAAGACCGCGTTGCTTGCCGCCGAAGCCCTCGCCCACGGGGCGACGCTCGACGCCAACGAGATCGCCCCGGCGCGAGCGGGGCTGGTGCGCCAGGCCGTGGCATCCGTGCCCCTCGACGTCGAGGTGAGCGAAGAGGACGGGCGCGAGCGCGCGGCGCGGATGCCGGGGGAGTACGACCGCGTCCTCGTCGACGCCCCGTGCACCGGCATCGGCGCTCTGCGACGCCGGCCCGAGGCGCGCTGGCGCAAGACGCCGGCCGACGTGCCCGACCTCACCGCACTGCAGCAGGAACTCGTGCTCGCCGCCTTCGAGGCCCTGAAGCCCGGGGGAGTCGTGGCCTACGTCACGTGCTCGCCGCACCTGGCCGAGACCTCGGGCGTGCTCGCCGAGGTGAAGCGTGCGCTCGGCGACGCGGTCGAAGAGCTCGACGCGCGCGCGGTGGTGCGTGAGATCGCCGAGGTCGAGATCGACCTGCCCGACCAGGCCGACGGGTCGCTGCGGGCGCAGCTGTGGCCGCACCGGCACGGCACCGACGCGATGTCGATCGCGCTGCTGCGCAAGCGCTGAACCGCGTCCGTCCCGCGCGAGCCCCCGCGTGAGTCGCCAAGACCTGTCGCTTCCGTAATCCGCGAAGCGACGAACTCTGGCGACTCACGCGATCCGCACCGGCGCCCATAATGGTCGGGTGCCTACCGACGCCCCGCGCATCAACCCGAGCATCCTCGCCGCCGACTTCGTGAACATGGAGGCCGAGCTCGCGCGCATCGCGGGAGCCGACTTCGTGCACGTCGACGTGATGGACAACCACTTCGTTCCGAACCTCACGTTCGGGCCGCAGATGGTGGGCCGCATCCAGGAGACCAGCCCCGTTCCGCTGGACGTGCACCTGATGATCGACGACCCCGACCGCTGGGCTCCGGCGTACGCCGAGCTGGGTGCGGCATCCGTGACCTTCCATCTCGAGGCCGCGGCGTCTCCCGTCGCGCTCGCCCGGCAGCTGCGCTCGATGGGCGCGCGGGCCGGAGTGGCCGTGAAGCCCGGAACCCCGGTCGAGAACCTCTTCGACTCGCTCAACGAGTTCGACCAGATCCTCGTGATGACCGTCGAGCCCGGCTTCGGGGGGCAGTCGTTCATGCCCGAGACCATGCCGAAGCTGCGCTCCCTCGCCGACGAGGCGAAGCGCCGCGGGGCCAGCGTCTGGCTGCAGGTCGACGGCGGCATCGGCGAATCCACGATCGCCCAGGCCGCAGAGGCCGGGGCCGACACGTTCGTCGCGGGCTCCGCGGTATTCGGCGCCGACGACCCCGACCGCGCGATCCAGTCGCTGCGCGCCTCGGCCGCCCACCACCGCCACTGAGCCCGGCCGGCGAACTCCACGCTCGGGAAACGCTCCCCGCCCCGCGCGCACACGCCGCGGACAGCCCCACCCCCGCCGACCCGATACCCTGGAACCGTGAAAACTTTCGACGACCTGTTCGCGGAACTCAGCGCCAAGGCCGTCGAGCGACCCGCCGGCTCCGGCACCGTCGCTCAGCTGGATGCCGGCGTGCACGCCATCGGCAAGAAGATCGTCGAAGAGGCCGCCGAGGTGTGGATGGCCGCCGAGTACGAGAGCGACGAGGCCGCCGCCGAAGAGATCTCGCAGCTGCTCTACCACCTGCAGACGCTCATGCTCGCGAAGGGCCTGTCGCTCCAGGACGTCTACCGACATCTCTGAGCCGCACTCTTCCCCCTCCAGCTCACACAACACGAAAGCCCCCGTCATGCTGCGAATCGCCGTGCCGAACAAGGGGTCGCTCGCCGAGACCGCCGCCGAGATGCTCTCGGAGGCCGGTTACACCGGACGTCGCGACTCGAAAGACCTGTACACCGTCGACCCCGTGAACGAGGTCGAGTTCTTCTACCTCCGCCCGCGTGACATCGCGACCTATGTCGGCTCGGGTGCGCTCGACGTCGGCATCACCGGCCGCGACCTGCTGCTCGACGCCCGCATGCCCGGCGCGCGCGAGGTGGAGTCGCTCGGCTTCGCCGGTTCGACGTTCCGCTTCGCCGGTCGCCCCGGTCGCTTCACCGACATCGCCGACCTCGAGGGTCTGCGCGTCGCGACGGCCTACCCGGGACTGGTCGACGCCTTCCTCGACGAGCGCGGCATCGCCGTCGACATCGTCCCGCTCGACGGTGCGGTCGAATCCGCCGTGCAGCTCGGGGTGGCGGATGCCGTGGCCGACGTCGTCTCGACCGGAACCACGCTGCGCCAGGCCGGGCTCGAGATCTTCGGGCCGGTCCTGCTCCAGTCCGACGCCGTGCTGATCGCCGGTCCCCAGGAGGCCGAGGGCACCGAGACGCTGCTGCGCCGCCTGCGCGGCGTGCTCGCCGCCCGCACCTACGTGCTGATCGATTACGACCTGCCCGCTCACCTGATCGAGCAGGCCGTCGCCGTGGCCCCGGGCCTGGAGTCGCCCACGATCTCGCCGCTGCGCGACCCCGAGTGGGTGGCCGTGCGGGTCATGAGCCCGCGCCGCGACGTCAACCAGGTCATGGACGCCCTCTACGCGATCGGCGCGCGCGCGATCCTCGTCACCGAGATCCTCGCCGCGAGGCTCTGATGACCCTCGCGCGTCGCGTCATCCCCTGCCTCGACGTCGCCGCGGGCCGCGTCGTCAAGGGCGTCAACTTCCTCGACCTGCGCGACATGGGCGACCCCGTCGAGCTCGCGAAGTTGTACTTCGAGCAGGGCGCCGACGAGGTCACCTTCCTCGACGTGACCGCCACGGTCGACGAGCGCTCGACGACCTACGACGTCGTGCGCCGCACGGCCGAGCAGGTCTTCATCCCGCTGACCGTCGGCGGGGGAGTGCGCTCGAGCGACGACGTCGCCCGCCTGCTCGCGGTCGGCGCCGACAAGATCGGCGTCAACTCGGCCGCGATCGCACGGCCCGCCCTGATCGATGAGATCGCCGACCGCTTCGGCGCGCAGGTGATCGTGCTCTCGCTCGACGTCAAGCGGGCGGCATCCACCCCCTCGGGCTTCGTCGTGACCACCCACGGCGGCCGCACCGAGACGACCCTCGACGCCCTCGAGTGGGCGCGCGAGGCGGTCGAGCGCGGAGCCGGCGAACTTCTCGTCAACTCGATCGACGCCGACGGCACGAAGCAGGGCTTCGACCTCGAGCTCGTGCGCCTCATGCGCCAGGTCGCCGCGGTCCCCGTCATCGCCTCGGGCGGGGCTGGCGCGCTCGAGCACTTCGCCCCGGCCGTGCAGGCCGGCGCCGACGCCGTGCTCGCGGCATCCGTGTTCCACTCCGGCCAGCTCACCGTGGGACAGGTCAAAGACGCCATGGCCGCCGAAGGGATCGAGGTGCGCCGATGAGCGTCGACCGTGTGAAGTACGACGCCGACGGTCTGGTGGCCGCGGTCATCCAGCAGTTCGATTCGCGCGAGGTGCTGATGGTCGGATGGATGGATGCCGAGGCCCTCAACCGCACGCTCACCACGGGCCGCGTGACGTTCTGGTCGCGTTCGCGTCAGGAGTACTGGCGCAAGGGCGACACCTCGGGCCACATCCAGCTGGTCAAGGGCGCGCGCCTGGACTGCGACGGCGACACCCTGCTGATCGAGGTCGACCAGATCGGCGCCGCGTGCCACACCGGCGACCACACCTGCTTCGACTCCGACGACCTGCACCCGGTCGTGGGGGAGCGCTGATGCGTCGCGCCCGCTCCACGGCGGTGCTCGCGATGCTCCTGACCGGCGCGATCGGGGTGATCGCGTCGACGCAGACCTGGATCGACGTCACCCTCGACGACGGATCGCAGCAGACGCTCGCGGTGCCCGGCGCCGAGGCCCTGCCCGTGCTCACCCCGCTGAGCCTCGCCGCCCTCGCCCTGGGCGCCGCCCTCTCGATCGTCGGCCCCGTCATGCGGTACGTCTTCGGCGCGCTCGGCGTGCTCATCGCCGCCCTCGTCGGGTTCGGCACCGCGCAGCTGCTGTTCGCCACCCCCGTGTCGGCGACCGCGGCGACCGTCACCGATGCGACGGGGATCTCGGGCACGGATGCCGTGGGAGCGCTGGTCCAAGACCTCTCGCTCACGCCGTGGCCGGCCGTGACCTTCGTCGCGCAGGTCGTGCTGCTCGCGGCATCCGTCTTCACCCTCGTCACGGCGCGACGCTGGGCCTCGGGCGCGAGCCGCAAGTACCGCACGGCCGAGGAGGCCGCGGCGACCGGCACCGGTCGTCCGCACGACGCGATCGACTCGTGGGACGACCTCTCGCGCGGCGACGACCCCACCGCCTGAGCGATCCTCGCGACATCGAGACGTCGGCGCGGGGACGGCACCACCGTTTCGGTAGACTGGACGCACGCTTTCCCCCGCGCTGCGCGCGACTGTAAGGAGCCCCATGAGCAACCCCATCGGCGATCCCGGCCACGGACACTCGCCCGCCGCCTGGACGACCGTGATCATCATGCTGGTCGCGATCACGCTCGGCACGCTGTTCTTCTGGTTCGACATGCCGGTCATGGTGTGGGCGTCCGTGGGTCTGCTCGTGGTCGGCGCGATCGTCGGCTTCGTCATGACCAAGGCCGGTTACGGCGCGAACGGCGCGAAGTCCAACCCGAAGGCCCACTGATCGTGCTGGCCGATCTCACGGCCGGAGCGGTGGAAGACGCCGAGCAGCGCGCCCAGGCGCGTCCGCTCGCGGAGGTCGAGCGCGACGCCCTCGCGCAGACCCCGGCTCGCGATGCCCTCGCGATGCTCGCCCCCGCCGACCGCGTGAAGATCATCGCCGAGGTCAAGCGCGCGAGCCCCTCGCGCGGCGACCTCGCCTCGATCCCCGACCCCGCTCGTCAGGCACGCCTGTACGAAGAGGGCGGGGCCTCGGCGATCTCGGTGCTCACCGAGGCGCGCAAGTTCAAGGGCAGCCTCGCCGACCTCGAGGCCGTTCGTGCCGCCGTCAGCGTTCCCGTGCTGCGCAAGGACTTCATCGCGACGCCGTACCAGGTGCTCGAGGCCCGCGCGTCGGGCGCCGACCTGGTACTGCTCATCGTCGCGGCCCTCGACGACAAGACCCTCGCAGAGCTTTACGGCCTCGTCACCGACCTGGGCATGACCGCCCTCGTCGAGACGCACTCGGCCGATGAGCTCGAGCGCGCGTCGCAGCTGGGCGCGAAGCTCATCGGCGTCAACGCGCGCAACCTGTCGACCTTCGAGCTCGACCGCGACCTGTTCGGTTCGCTGGTCGAGCGTTTCCCCGCGGATGCCGTGAAGATCGCCGAATCGGCCGTCCTCGCCCCCGCCGACGTGGCGCACTACCGCGCGGCGGGTGCCGACGTCGTGCTCGTGGGCGAGGCCCTCGTCACCGGCGACCCCGTCGCCACGCTCCGCGCGTTCCTCCAGGAGTCCTGATGACCACCGTGCCCGACCAGAAGCTGCGCGACCAGAAGGGGCCGTTCTTCGGCGACTTCGGCGGGCGCTACATGCCCGAATCGCTCATCGCGGCGATCGACGAGCTCACCGCGGTCTACGAGTCGGCGATGGCCGACCCGGAGTTCCACACCGAGCTGCGGGCTCTGCTGCACGACTACGCGGGTCGCCCCTCGGTGCTCACCGAGGTGCCGCGCTTCGCCGCGCACGCGGGAGGCGCGCGCGTCTTCCTCAAGCGCGAAGACCTCAACCACACCGGCTCGCACAAGATCAACAACGTGCTGGGCCAGGCGCTGCTGACCAAGCGCCTCGGCAAGACGCGCGTGATCGCCGAGACCGGCGCCGGACAGCACGGCGTCGCCACCGCCACCGCCGCGGCCCTGTTCGGCCTCGAGTGCGTCGTCTACATGGGCGAGGTCGACACCGAGCGCCAGGCGCTCAACGTGGCCCGCATGCGCCTTCTCGGCGCCGAGGTCATCCCCGTCACGACGGGCTCGCGCACACTGAAAGACGCGATCAACGAGGCCTACCGCGACTGGGTCGCCTCAGTCGAGACGACCAACTACATCTTCGGCACCGCCGCGGGCCCGCACCCCTTCCCGGCGATGGTGCGTGACTTCCAGAAGATCATCGGCGAAGAGACCCGCGCGGAGTTCCTCGAGCGCCTCGGCCGCCTCCCCGACGCCGTGTTCGCGTGCGTCGGCGGCGGATCGAACGCGATCGGCATGTTCGACGCGTTCCTCGACGACGAGGGCGTGGCCCTCTACGGCGTCGAGGCGGCGGGCGACGGCGTCGACACCCCCAAGCACGCGGCCTCGATCGAGCGGGGTCGCCCCGGCGTCCTGCACGGTGCGCGCACCTACGTGCTGCAGGACGAAGACGGCCAGACCACCGAGTCGCACTCCATCTCGGCCGGACTCGACTACCCGGGCGTCGGTCCCGAGCACGCGTGGCTCGCCGACATCGGCCGCGCCCAGTACATCCCCGCCACCGACGACGAGGCCATGCAGGCCCTGCGCCTGCTCTCGCGCACCGAGGGCATCATCCCGGCCATCGAGTCGGCCCACGCCCTCGCCGGAGCCCTGCGCATCGGTCGCGAGTTGGGTCCGGATGCCGTGATCGCCATCAACCTCTCGGGTCGCGGCGACAAAGACATGGACACCGCGGCGCGCTACTTCGACCTGTACGACGCCGAGCACGCGGCCGAGGGTCCCGAGGGCTCCGCGCAGACGCGTGCTGCGGAGACGGTGGCATCCGCCCCCGGCTCGCCCGTCGACGTGACCCCGGCCCCGGACGCCGCCAGCGGCGCGGGAGTCGAGCTGTGACCTCTCGCGTCTCGGCGGCCATCGACGCCGCCCACGCCGAGGGCCGTGGTGCCTTCGTCGGCTACCTGCCCGCGGGCTTCCCCGACGTCGCGACCAGCATCGAGGCGGCCGTCGCGCTGGCCGAGGCCGGCGCCGACGTCATCGAGCTCGGCCCGCCCTACAGCGACCCGGTGATGGACGGCCTGGTCATCCAGGAGGCCACGCAGACGGCGCTCGCGAACGGGTTCCGCATGCGCGACCTGTTCTCGATCATCCGCGAGGTCACCGCGCGCACCGACGTGCCGGTCCTCGTGATGACCTACTGGAACCTCGTCGAGCAGTACGGCGTCGACCGCTACGCCGACGAGCTCGTCGCCGCGGGCGGTGCGGGCCTCATCACGCCCGATGTGACCCCGGATGCCGCATCGCAGTGGATCGAGACGAGCAAGCGCGCCGGCCTCGACCGCGTGTTCCTCGCCGCCCCCACCTCGTCGGACGAGCGTTTGAAGATGATCGTCGAGGCCTCCACCGGCTTCGTCTACACCGTGTCGACCATGGGCATCACGGGGGAGCGCACCTCGCTCGACGCCGCCGCGCGGAACCTCGTCGAGCGCCTGCGCTCGTTCGGTGCCGCCCACGCATGCGTCGGGATCGGCATCTCGAACGCCGAGCAGGTCGCGGGTGTCGTCGAGTACGCCGACGGCGCGATCGTCGGAACCGCGTTGGTCAAAGCGCTCCGCGACGGCGGCGTCGAGGGGCTCTCCTCGCTCGCGAAGGAGCTGTCCGCGGGCGCTTCGAAGCGCGCCTAGACTCATCTGCATGACGTTCGCCCTCTCGAGCGCCGCCTCCGGCGTGCTCGCCAGCATCCCGAGCCCGACGATCTCCTACGTCGATCTCGGTCCGCTCCGCATCCACTTCTATGCCCTGTGCATCGTCGCGGGCATCATCGTCGCGGTGTTCCTCACGAACGCGCGTCTGACGCGTCGCGGGGCCGAGAAGTGGGTCGTCATCGACATCTGCCTGCTGGCGGTGCCCCTCGCCATCGTCGCGGCGCGCATCTACCACGTGGTCACGCACGCGGGCTTCTACTTCGGCCCCGGCTCCAATCCGTGGAACATCACGCAGCCCGGATCGGTGTGGGCCATCTGGGAGGGCGGCATCGCCATTTACGGCGCCCTCATCGGCGGCGCGATCGGCGCCTTCCTCGGGTGCAAGTGGACCGGCATCCGCTTCTGGACCTTCGCCGACGCGCTCGCGCCGGGCCTCATCATCGCCCAGGCCATGGGTCGCTTCGGCAACTGGTTCAACCAGGAGCTCTTCGGCCAGCCCACCGACCTGCCCTGGGGTCTGCAGATCGACTCCGGCAACCCGGCCATCCCGGTCGGCCTGCCCGCCGGCACCCTGTTCCACCCCACCTTCGCCTACGAGGTCATCTGGAACCTGCTGGGCGCCGCGGTCATCCTCTACGTCGGCAAACGCTTCACCCTGCAGTGGGGCAAGCAGTTCGCGATCTACCTGGTCTGGTACTCCGCCGGACGCATCGTGTGGGAGTCGATCCGCGTCGACCCGAGCGACATCATCCTGGGGCTGCGCACGAACGTGTGGGCCGCGATCTTCGGCGTGATCCTCGGCATCGTGATCTTCATCGTGCAGTCGCGTCGCCACCTCGGTCTCGAGCCCTCGCCCTACGCGCCCGGGCGCGAGTCGAAGGCTCCGGGGGCTGTAGACTCAGGCGACCCCTCTGACTTCGTCGACGTGAGCGAGCCGCCCGCGACGAGCGACACCGTCGGCACCAGCGCCACAAGCAGCCCCGCCACGAACTAACACTCTGGGCCGACGTCGTCCCATTCGAAGCATCAACGTGAGGACGGTTGATATGGCTTCCAGCCTGCGCTCCGACACCGTCGGAGGCACGTTCCCCGCCCGACAGGGAATGTACGACCCGTCGTTCGAGAAAGACGCCTGTGGCCTCGCCATGGTCGCCACTCTCCGCGGCGAAGCCGGTCACGACATCATCGACCTGGCGCTGACGGCGCTGCGCAACCTCGAGCACCGTGGCGCCATCGGCTCCGACGCGGGCACGGGCGACGGCGCCGGCATTCTGACCCAGATGCCCGACGC
Organism: Microbacterium algihabitans; assembly: GCF_032464975.1. Taxonomy (NCBI): domain Bacteria; kingdom Bacillati; phylum Actinomycetota; class Actinomycetes; order Micrococcales; family Microbacteriaceae; genus Microbacterium; species Microbacterium algihabitans. The sequence goes on along the minus strand of NZ_JAWDIU010000005.1, from coordinate 159,137 downwards.
GTTCCTGCGCGAGGTCGTCGACTTCGACCTGCCGCCGGTGGGGGAGTACGCCGCGGGCATGATCTTCCTGCCGCTCGGCCACGACGAGCGTCAGGCCATGAAGTCGGGCATCGAAGAGCTCGCGCGCCACGAGAACCTCGAGGTGCTCGGCTGGCGCGAGGTGCCCGTCGAGACCGAGAACCTCGGCAAGCTCGCCTTCGAGGCGCGTCCCGCGTTCGAGCAGCTGTTCGTCTCGCGCCCGGCCACGGGCGACGAGCCGGCGCTGTCGGGCATCGCGCTCGACCGCCGCGTCTACCGCCTGCGCAAGCGCGCGCGTCACGAGCTCCAGGCGTACTTCGTGTCGCTGTCGAGCCGCACGCTCGGCTACAAGGGTATGGTCACCACGCTCCAGCTCGAGCCGTTCTACCCCGACCTCTCCGACGAGCGCTTCGCCTCGGAGCTCGCGGTCGTGCACTCGCGATACTCCACGAACACGTTCCCGTCGTGGCCGCTCGCGCAGCCGCTGCGCATGCTCGCGCACAACGGCGAGATCAACACCGTCAAGGGAAACCGCAACTGGATGCGCGCGCGTCAGTCGCAGCTCGAGTCCGAGCTCATCGGCGACGTTCGCCCCCTGCTGCCCATCTGCACCGAGGGCGCGAGCGACTCGGCGTCGTTCGACGAGGTGCTCGAGCTGCTGACCTTGACCGGTCGCAGCCTGCCGCACGCGGTGATGATGATGGTGCCCGAGGCCTACGAGAAGCAGGCCACGATCGACCCCGACCTGCGCGCCTTCTACGACTACCACTCCATGCAGATGGAGCCGTGGGACGGCCCCGCCGCGCTGATCTTCACCGACGGCACGCTCGTGGGCGCCACCCTCGACCGCAACGGACTGCGCCCGGGCCGCTGGACCGAGACGACCGACGGCCTCGTGGTCATCGGCTCCGAGACCGGTGTGCTCGACTTCGCGCCCGAGCGCATCAAGCGCCGCGGCCGCCTGCAGCCGGGCCGCATGTTCCTCGTCGACACGGCCCAGCGCCGCATCGTCGAAGACGAGGAGATCAAGGCCGACCTCGCCGCCTCGCAGCCGTGGGGCGAGTGGGTCAGCAAGGGCCGCGTCAAGCTCAGCGAGCTGCCCGAGCGCGAGCACATCGTGCACCCCATCGCCTCGATCACGCGCCGCCAGCGCACTTTCGGCTATACCGAAGAAGAGGTGCGCATGCTGCTGACCCCCATGGGTCAGGGCGGCACCGAGCCGCTCGGCGCCATGGGCAGCGACGCACCCGTCGCCGTGCTCAGCGACCGCCCTCGTCTGCTGTTCGACTACTTCTCGCAGCAGTTCGCGCAGGTCACCAACCCGCCGCTCGACTCGATCCGCGAAGAGGTCGTCACGTCCCTCTCGCTCGGTCTCGGTCCCGAGCGCAACCTGCTGGCCTGGGGTCCCGACCACACGCGCACGGTGACCCTCGACTTCCCCGTCATCGACAATGACGAGCTCGCGAAGATCCAGCACATCGACACCGCCCTGCCGGGTCGGTCGTCGGTGACGATCCGCGGTCTCTACCGCGTCGAGGCCGGACACAAAGGTCTGCAGAAGCGCCTCACGCAGATGTGCACCGAGGTCGACCAGGCCATCGAAGACGGCGCCGAGTTCATCGTGCTCAGCGACCGCGACTCCAACAAAGACCTGGCGCCGATCCCGTCGCTGCTCATGCTCGCGGCCGTGCACCACCACCTCATCCGCAAAGAGACCCGCATGAAGGTCGGTCTCGTGGTCGAAGCCGGCGATGTGCGCGAGGTGCACCACGTGGCGACCCTCATCGGCTACGGCGCCTCGGCGGTCAACCCGTACCTGGCGATGGAGACCGTCGAGTACCTGGTGCGAGCGGGCTTCATCACCAACGTCACGCCCGAGAAGGCGGTCAAGAACCTGATCTACGCGCTCGGCAAGGGCGTGCTGAAGATCATGTCGAAGATGGGCATCTCGACCGTGTCGTCGTACGCCGGCGCCCAGGTGTTCGAGGCCGTGGGACTGTCGCGCGACTTCATCGACGCGTACTTCACCGGCACCGAGACCAAGCTCGGCGGCGTGGGACTCGACGTCATCGCGGCCGAGAACGCCGCGCGCCACGAGTACGCCTACCCGCAGGACGCGGCGGCCCGTGCGCACGAGCGCCTGTGGACCGGTGGCGAGTACCAGTGGCGCCGTGACGGGGCCCCGCACCTGTTCAACCCCGACACGGTCTTCCGTCTGCAGCACGCCACGCGCGAGCGCCGGTACGACATCTTCCGCGAGTACACGCACCTGATCGACGACCAGGCGCACGAGCTGAAGACCCTGCGCGGTCTGTTCGGCCTGCGCACGGGCCTGCGGCCGGCCGTGCCGATCGACGAGGTCGAGCCCGTCTCGGCGATCGTCAAGCGTTTCTCCACCGGCGCGATGAGCTACGGCTCGATCTCGAAAGAGGCGCACGAGGTGCTCGCCGTCGCGATGAACCGCATCGGCGGCAAGTCGAACACCGGTGAGGGCGGAGAAGACGTCGACCGTCTGCTCGACCCCGAGCGTCGCAGTGCCATCAAGCAGGTGGCATCCGGTCGCTTCGGGGTGACGAGCCTCTACCTGACGAAGGCCGACGACATCCAGATCAAGCTCGCGCAGGGCGCCAAGCCCGGCGAGGGCGGTCAGCTGCCGCCGACCAAGGTGTACCCGTGGGTGGCGCGCACGCGCCACGCGACCGCGGGCGTCGGGCTCATCTCGCCCCCGCCGCACCACGACATCTACTCGATCGAAGACCTCAAGCAGCTCATCTTCGACCTCAAGCGCGCCAACCCCTCGGCCCGCATCCACACCAAGCTGGTCAGCCAGTCGGGTATCGGTGCGGTCGCGGCGGGTGTCGCCAAGGCGCTGAGCGACGTCATCCTGGTTTCCGGTCAGGACGGCGGCACGGGCGCGAGCCCCATGAACTCGCTCAAGCACGCCGGCACCCCCTGGGAGCTGGGCCTGGCCGAGACGCAGCAGACGCTCATGCTCAACGGCATGCGCGACCGCGTCGTCGTGCAGGTCGACGGTCAGATGAAGACCGGTCGCGACGTCATCATCGGGGCCCTGCTCGGTGCCGAGGAGTTCGGCTTCGCCACCGCTCCGCTGGTGGTCTCGGGCTGCATCATGATGCGCGTGTGCCACCTCGACACCTGCCCCGTGGGCGTCGCGACGCAGAACCCCGTGCTGCGCGAGCGCTTCACCGGCAAGGCCGAGTACGTCGTCAACTTCATGGAGTTCATCGCCCAGGAGGTGCGCGAGTACCTCGCCGCCCTCGGCTACCGCTCGATCGACGAGATCGTGGGTCGTTCGGAGCTCTTGGATGCCAACGAGGCGATCCAGCATTGGAAGGCGCGCGGCCTCAACCTCGCGCCGATCCTCGAAGGACCCCGCTTCGCCGACGACGAGCCCCGCCGCCACGCGCGCAACCAGGACCACGAGCTCGAGGAGCACTTCGACGTGCAGCTCATCGAGCGCGCGCAGGACGTCATCGCGCACGGCGGTCAGCTCACGATCGACCTGCCGATCCGCAACACGGCCCGCGCGGTGGGGACCATGCTCGGCCACCACGTCACCAAGGCGCGGGGCGAGCACGGACTGCCCGAGAACTCGATCGACGTGCGCCTGACCGGCTCGGCCGGACAGTCGTTCGGTGCGTTCATGCCCGCCGGCATCACGCTGCGCCTCGAGGGCGACTCGAACGACTACGTCGGCAAGGGCCTGTCGGGCGGCACGATCGTCGTGCGCCCGCCGCGCGGTTCGACCTTCGCCGCGTCCGAGAACGTCATCGCCGGAAACGTCATCGGCTACGGCGCCACGCAGGGGCAGATGTTCCTCAACGGCGTCGTAGGCGAGCGCTTCCTCGTGCGCAACTCGGGTGCGACCGCGGTCGTCGAGGGCGTGGGCGACCACGCGCTCGAGTACATGACCGGTGGTCTCGCCGTGATCCTCGGCGCCACGGGCCGCAACCTCGGCGCCGGCATGTCGGGCGGCCAGGCCTACGTCTACAAGCTCGACCGCGACCTCGTGAACCGCGAGGCCATGGCATCCGGTGAGCTCGAACTCGGTTCCCTCGGAGCGGGGGATGCCGAGATCCTGCGCGACCTGCTCCAAAAGCACGTCGCGGAGACCGATTCCACCCTCGCCCGTCGTCTGCTCGACGAGTTCGAGACCGAGGTGGACAACTTCGTCCGGGTGCTGCCACGCGACTACGCCGCCGTGCTGCAGACCCGCCAGGAGGCGGTGTCGGAGGGGCTCGACCCCGACGGCGACGTCGTCTGGAAGCGCATTCTGGAGGTGACGGGTGGCTGACCCGAAAGGTTTTCTCAAGACCACGGAGCGCGAGCTTCCGAAGCGTCGTCCCGTTCCGGTCCGCATCATGGACTGGAAAGAGGTGTACGAGCCGGGTGATTCGGCCGTCATCAAGCGCCAGGCCGGTCGCTGCATGGACTGCGGCATCCCGTTCTGCCACAAGGGCTGCCCGCTCGGGAACCTGATCCCCGAGTGGAACGACCTCACGTGGCGCGGCGAGGGCCGTGCGGCCATCGAGCGCCTTCACGCGACCAACAACTTCCCGGAGTTCACCGGTCGCCTGTGCCCCGCGCCCTGCGAGAGCTCGTGCGTGCTCGGCATCAACCAGCCGGCCGTCACGATCAAGCAGGTCGAGGTCTCGATCATCGACGAGGCGTTCGGCAACGGCTGGGTCGAGCCCGAGCCGCCCGAGCGCCTGACCGGCAAGACGGTCGCCGTCGTCGGCTCCGGCCCCGCCGGACTTGCCGCCGCCCAGCAGCTCACGCGCGCCGGGCACACGGTCGCGGTGTTCGAGCGCGACGACCGGATCGGTGGTCTGCTGCGCTACGGCATCCCCGACTTCAAGATGGAGAAGCGCCACCTCGAGCTGCGCCTGCGCCAGATGCAGGCCGAGGGCACGCGTTTCCGCGCGGGCGTCGAGATCGGCAAGGACATCTCGTGGAGCGACCTGCGGGCGCGCTACGACGCGGTCGTGGTGGCCACCGGCTCCACGGTGCCGCGCGACCTCGCGATCCCGGGCCGCGACCTCGACGGCGTGCACTACGCGATGGAGTACCTCATCGAGGGCAACAAGGCCGTCGCGGGCGACCAGGTGCCGCACCAGATCACCGCCGAGGGCAAGCACGTCGTGGTCATCGGCGGTGGCGACACCGGCGCCGACTGCATCGGCACCGCGCACCGTCAGGGCGCGCTGAGCGTGACCAACCTCGCGATCGGCAAGCAGCCCCCGTCGGAGCGCCCGGCCGAGCAGCCGTGGCCGATGATGCCGAACCTGTTCGAGATGGCATCCGCTCACGAAGAGGGCGGGGAGCGCACCTTCCTCGCCTCCACCGTGGAGTTCCTCGGCAACGCCGCGGGCGAGGTGCGCGCGCTGCGCGTCGCCGAGACCGAGTACCTCGACGGTCGTCGCGTGCCCAAGAGCGGCACCGAGCGCGAGATCCCCGCCGACCTCGTGCTGATCGCCATGGGCTTCACCGGCCCCGAGCGCGAGGCGCTCGAGCAGCAGCTCGGCACGCAGTTCACGAACCGCGGCAACCTCGAGCGCGACGCGACGTACGCCACCACCACGCCCGGCGTGTTCGTGGCCGGCGACGCGGGTCGCGGTCAGTCCCTCATCGTGTGGGCCATCGCCGAGGGTCGCGCCGCGGCCGCGGAGGTCGACACGTTCCTCATGGGCGAAACGGTGCTGCCCGCACCGGTGCGCCCGACCGATGTCGCCATCGGCCTCCTGCCCGCCTAAGCTGGCAAGGGCCGATCGGCCACTTCCCGAAAATCCTCACGGAGCTTGAAAACGGATGAGACGCGCCAAGATCGTCGCAACACTCGGGCCCGCCACGTCGTCGTATGAGATGGTTCGCGCCATCATCGACGCCGGGGTGGACGTCGCCCGCCTCAACTTGAGCCACGGAGATTACTCCGTGCACGACGCCAACTTCGCCAATGTGCGCAAGGCCGCGGAGGACGCCGGTCGCCCGGTCGCCGCCCTCGTCGACCTGCAGGGTCCGAAGATCCGCCTCGGCAAGTTCGAGAACGGTCCCCACGACCTGCTGCCCGGCGACATCTTCAAGATCACCGTCGAAGACATCCTCGGCACAAAAGAGATCGTCGGCACGACCTTCAAGGGTCTGCCCCAGGACGTCCGCCCCGGCGACTTCCTGCTGATCGATGACGGAAAGGTGCGCGTCGAGGTCGTCGAGACCGACGGCACCGTCGTCACCACCCGCGTCGTCGTGGGCGGTCCGGTCTCGAACAACAAGGGCATCAACCTGCCCGGCGTCGCCGTCAACGTCCCCGCCCTGAGCGAGAAGGACGAAGCCGACCTCCGCTGGGGTCTGAACGCCGGTGCCGACCTCATCGCGCTGTCGTTCGTGCGCGACGCGAAGGACATCGAGCGCGTGCACGAGATCATGGCCGAAGAGGGACGCTACGTGCCCGTCATCGCCAAGATCGAGAAGCCGCAGGCGGTCGACAACCTCGAAGAGATCATCGACGCCTTCGACGGCATCATGGTCGCCCGCGGCGACCTCGGCGTCGAGCTGCCGCTCGAGGCCGTGCCGATCGTGCAGAAGCGCGCGGTCGAGCTCGCCCGTCGCATGGCCAAGCCCGTCATCGTGGCGACGCAGATGCTCGAGTCGATGATCAACAGCCCGGTGCCCACGCGCGCCGAGACCAGCGACGTCGCCAACGCCGTGCTCGATGGCGCGGATGCCGTGATGCTCTCGGGCGAGACCAGCGTCGGCGACTACCCGGTCGTCGTCGTCGAGACGATGGCCCGCATCGTCGAGTCGACCGAGGAGCACGGCCTGGAGCGCATCGCGCCCCTGACCAACAAGCCCCGCACGCAGGGTGGCGCCATCACCCTCGCCGCCGTCGAGGTCGCCGACTTCGTCGAGGCCAAGTACCTCTGCGTCTTCACCGAGTCGGGCGACTCGGCCCGTCGCATGTCGCGCCTGCGTTCGACGATCCCCATGATCGCGTTCACGCCCGAGCCCGGCATCCGCCGCCGCCTGGCGCTGACGTGGGGCGTGCGCTCGACCCTGGTCGAGCACGTGTCGCACACCGACAAGATGTTCCTGCAGGTCGACGACTACCTGCTCTCGCACGACCTGGCCAAGGTCGGCGACAAGGTGGTCGTGATCTCGGGTTCCCCTCCCGGAATCGCGGGCTCGACCAACGACCTGCGCGTGCACCGCGTGGGCGACGCCGTGCACGGTGCGGCTCCCGGTTACCAGGAGGTCTGACCCTCCGACGACGCGCGCCGGTTCTCCGGCGCGCGTCGTCGCGTTCCCCCCGGTAAGTTGGGAACGCAACACCTGCCGGTGTGGCGGAATGGCAGACGCGGAGCACTCAAAATGCTTTGTCGCAAGACATGTGGGTTCGAGTCCCACCACCGGCACGCTTTCCCACATCCCGGTCGAGACCGGGGTTGTCCGCATTCGTCGTTCTAGGATGGTCCCGTGACTGATCAAGAAGCCGCTCCGGCTACCGCCCCGACCGCACCCCGCCGCGTCGTCGTCGCGGAAGACGAGTCGCTCATCCGCCTCGACATCGTCGAGATCCTCCGCGACAACGGCTACGACGTCGTGGGCGAAGCGGGCGACGGCGAGACCGCCGTCCAGCTGGCCACCGAACTGCGCCCCGACCTCGTCATCATGGACGTCAAGATGCCGCAGCTCGACGGCATCAGCGCCGCCGAGAAGCTCAGCAAGAACCACATCGCCCCCGTGGTGCTGCTCACCGCGTTCAGCCAGAAAGAGCTGGTCGAGCGCGCGAGCGAGGCCGGCGCCCTGGCCTACGTGGTCAAGCCCTTCACGCCCAACGACCTGCTGCCGGCGATCGAGATCGCGCTGGCCCGCTACGAGCAGATCATCACGCTCGAGGCCGAGGTCGCCGACATGGTCGAGCGCTTCGAGACCCGCAAGCTCGTCGACCGGGCCAAGGGCCTGCTCAACGAGAAGATGGGCCTGAGCGAGCCCGAGGCCTTCCGCTGGATCCAGAAGGCGTCGATGGACCGCCGCCTCACCATGCAGGACGTCGCCAAGGCGATCATCGAGCAGCTGGCCCCCAAGAAGGCCTGACGCTCTCTGACACGGAATGGATGCCACTTCGGTGGCATCCATTCGTCGTTTCGCCCCGGTGATCCGCGGCACCAGGTGGCTGAGCCTGTCGAAGCCACCGGTCACGCGCGGGCCCTCGCGACACAGGTGGCTGAGCCCGTCGAAGCCACCGGACACTCGCAAAACCCCGACCCTTCGACAGTCTCAGGGCCCTCCACCCGCCATCAGCGCGCGGGGGCGTCCTTGATGAGGTTCGTGATGCGGATCGTCGAGCATCGGCGGCCCTGCTCGTCGGACACCGCGATCTCGTGCACGGTGAGCGAGCGGCCGAGGTGGATCGGGGTGCAGACGCCCGTGACGATGCCCGAGGTGGCCGAGCGGGTGTGCGTGGCGTTGATGTCGATGCCGACCGCCAGACGCCCCGAACCGGCGAAGAGGTTCGCCGCCATCGAGCCGAGCGATTCGCCGAGCACCACGTATGCCCCGCCGTGCAGCAGGCCGACGGGCTGGGTGTTGCCCTCGACGGGCATGGTGGCGACGCAGCGGTCGACGGTGAACTCGACCCATTCGATGCCCATCTTCTCGGCGAGGGCGCCCATTCCGCGCTGCTTCGCCCAGTCGAGGCCGGCGGACGTGTCAGGGGTCGTGGAGGTCATCATCGCCTTCGATCGGGCCGGGCCGGGGGAGTGTCCGTGGTTCTCGTTACGCTGGAGGGGTGACGGATGCCGAAAAGCCTACTCTCCTCGTCGTCGACGGCCACTCGCTGGCCTATCGGGCGTTCTACGCGTTGCCGGTCGACAACTTCTCGACGAAGGACGGCCAGCACACCAACGGCATCTACGGGTTCCTGTCGATGTTCGTGAACCTCGTGAAGGCCGAGAAGCCCACTCATCTCGCCGTGGCGTTCGACACGTCGCGGCAGTCGTTCCGCACGCGCGAGTACGCCGAGTACAAGGCGAACCGCAGCGAGTCGCCCGCGGAGTTCAAGGGGCAGATCCCGCTGCTGCAGGACTGCCTGCGCGCGATGGGCGTTCCGGTGCTGACCAAGGAGGATTTCGAGGCCGACGACATCCTCGCGACCCTCGCCACCCAGGGCGAGGAGCAGGGCTTCACGGTGCTGATCTGCTCGGGTGATCGCGACACGATCCAGCTCGTGACCGACGACGTCACGCTGCTGTACCCCAATGTGCAGGGCGTCTCGCAGCTCAAGCGCTACGACACCGAGGCCGTCATCGAGAAGTACGGCCTGCCGCCCGCGCAGTACCCCGAGATCGCCGCCCTCGTCGGCGAGACGAGCGACAACCTGCCGGGCGTGCCCAAGGTCGGCGAGAAGACCGCCGTGAAGTGGCTGACCCAGTGGGGCTCACTCGATGCCCTGCTCGAGAACGCCGACAAGATCACCGGCGTGGTGGGCAACAACCTGCGCGAGCACATCGACGGCGTGCGCCGCAACCGCTCGCTCAACCGTCTGCTGCGCGACGTCGAGCTCCCCGTCGGCCCCGGCGAGCTGAAGATGCACCCGCTCGACGCCCAGGCCGTCCGCGACATCTTCGCTCGCCTCGAGTTTCGCACGCTGTTGCCGCGCGTGTTCGACGCGCTCGGCGGCGACGCGGGCATCGTCGAAGAGCAGCGTCCCACCGCGACCGCTCCGACGCCCGCGCAGCTCGATGCCGCTGCCCTCGCGGAGTGGGCCGCGGCGGCCACCGGCGAGGTCGGGGTCACCGTGACGCTGGCCGACGGCGCGCCCACCGCGATCGGACTCGCCTCGGCCGACGCCGCGGTCGAGGCCGAGTGGACGCCGGCGGTGCGCGACGCGCTGGCCGAGTGGCTGGCATCCGACGCCCCCAAGGTCTTCGCCGACGCGAAGCCCCAGATCAAGGCGCTCGCCCGCGACGGCGTGACGGTGGCCGGCGTGGCGTTCGACGTGATCCTCGCCGGGTGGCTCGTGCGCCCGAGCTTCCCCGACAAGACGCTCGGCGACCTCGTGGAGCGCATGCTCGACGAGAAGCTGCCGGTCGCCGACCCGACGCAGTTGGTTCCCGAGACCGAGGGCGCGACCCCCAGCCAGCTGTCGTGGTTCACGCGCCGCGTCGCCGAGGCGCAGCGCGCCGACATGCCCGAGACGGTCGCGAGCGTGCTCGACGACATCGAACTGCCCACGCTCACCGCCCTCGCCGACATGGAGCTCGCCGGTGTCGCGGTCTCGCACGAGAAGCTCTCGAGCTTCTCGACCGAGCTCGGCGCCCGCGCCGATGCGCTCGCGCGCGACGCCTACGCCGCGATCGGTCACGAGGTCAACCTCGGTTCGCCGAAGCAGCTGCAGGAGGTGCTGTTCGACGAGCTGCAGCTGCCGAAGACCCGCAAGACCAAGAGCGGATACACGACGGATGCCGCGGCCCTCGCCGACCTGCAAGAGAGCGCGCCGCATCCCTTCCTCGACCTGCTGCTGCGCCACCGCGAGGCGACGAAGCTGAAGCAGATCATCGATGCGCTCGATACGGCCACCGGTGCCGACGGGCGCATTCACACCACCTACGTGCAGACCGGCAGCCAGACCGGGCGCCTGTCGAGCACCGACCCGAACCTGCAGAACATCCCGATCCGCACCGAGGAGAGCCGTCGCATCCGCGCGGCGTTCGTCGTGGGCGAGGGCTACGAGACGCTCCTCACCGCCGACTACTCGCAGATCGAGATGCGCATCATGGCGCACCTGTCGGGCGACCCCGGGCTCATCGAGGCCTTCAACTCGGGCGAAGACCTGCACCGCTTCGTCGGCGCGCGCGTCTTCGGCGTCGAGCCGGCCGAGGTCACCCCGGCCATGCGCACGAAGGTCAAGGCGATGTCGTACGGCCTGGTCTACGGCCTGTCGGCGTTCGGGCTGTCGAAGCAGCTGCGCATCGAGCAGTCCGAGGCCAAGAAGCTCATGCTCGAGTACTTCGCCCGCTTCGGCGCCGTGCGCGACTACCTGCGCGGGTCGGTCGAGCAGGCCCGCCAAGACGGCTACACCGAGACGATCTTCGGTCGACGCCGGCCGTTCCCCGACCTCACGAGCATGAACCGCGTGCTGCGCGAGAACGCCGAGCGCGCCGCGCTCAACGCCCCGATCCAGGGCAGCGCCGCCGACATCATGAAGGTTGCGCTGTTCCATATCCAGCGCGATCTCGCCGACGCCGACCTGCGCTCGCGCGTGCTGCTGCAGATCCACGACGAACTCGTGGTCGAAGTCGCGGCGGGGGAGTGGGACGACGTCGAGAAGATCGTGCGCGCGCGCATGGCCGACGCCGCCGACCTGTCGGTTCCGCTCGACGTGCAGATCGGCCGCGGCGGCGATTGGGACGAGGCCGGGCACTAGCACCCGCGGTTGCCGCGCCCCGCCGCTGAGCCCGGGGCGCGGCATCCGGAACCGCCGGCGACGCGGGGCCGCGCTGCGCGTGGTCGCACCGGGGCGCCGCATCCGGAACGGTCCACCGCGACGTGGCCGACACGTGCGGGTGGGGCGAGCGCTGGCATCCGGAACCGCCCGAGGGGGCGTGCGCGCGCGGCGCGCCTTGCCTAGGCTCGGAAGATGACTGACGCACAACGCACCCCCACGCCGATCGACACGATCGCGGACGCGTGGGTCGACACCCTGGCGGAGAAGGACCCGACGCTCGCGACCTACATCGGCCGCTTCGAGCACAACGGTCGCTTCGGCGACTACAGCCCCGCGGGCGCGGAAGCCCTCGTGTCGGAGGCGCGCTCGACGAAGTCCGCGCTCGAGGCGGCGGAGGCGACCGACGCGATCGACACGGTCACCAAGATGGACCTCGTGCGTGAGCTCGACCTCATGATCGAGCAGCACGAGGCCAAGACCCACCTGCGCGACCTGAACGTCATCGCCTCGCCCGCGCAAGACATCCGCTCGACCTTCGACCTCATGCCCACCGCGACGGTCGACGACTGGTCGACGATCTCCGACCGCATGAAGGCGCTGCCGGCGGCCATCGACGGCTACGTCGCGACGCTGCGTCAGGGCATCGCCGAGGGCGTCGTCCCGGCGCGCCGCCAGGTGAGCGAGGTCGTGACCCAGATCGCTCGCTACACCTCCGACACGGGCTTCTTCGCCGAGTTCGTCGGAGACGCCGCCCCCGAGGAGGGGCAGCTTCCGGCGTCGCTCGCGCGCGACCTCGCCGCGAACTCCAACGCGGCGCGGGTGGCCTACGACAGCCTCGCATCGTTCCTGTCGAAGGAGCTCGCGCCGGCCGCGGGAGAGGTCGACGCCGTCGGTCGCGAGGTGTACGCCCTGCAGTCGCGTCACTTCCTCGGCGCGGAGGTCGACCTCGACGAGACGTACGAGTGGGGTGTCGAAGAGCTCGCGCGCATGGTCGCCGAGCAGGAGGCCATCGCGAACGAGATCCTGCCGGGCTCCACGGTGGAAGAGGCGGTGGCGTTCCTCGAGAAGGACGAGTCGCGCAAGCTCCGCGGCACCAAGGCCCTGCGGGAGTGGATGCAGCGCACGAGCGACAAGGCCGTCGAAGAGCTCGGCCGCACGCACTTCGACATCGCCGAGCCGATCCGCCACCTCGAGTGCATGATCGCCCCGACCAACGAAGGCGGCATCTACTACACCGGCCCCACCGACGACTTCTCGCGCCCGGGTCGCATGTGGTGGTCGGTGCCCGAGGGCGTCGACACGTTCGACACCTGGCGCGAGCTGACGACGGTCTACCACGAGGGCGTTCCGGGCCACCACCTGCAAATCGCCCAGGCCGTACACAACCGCGCCGAGCTCAACTCGTGGCGCCGCCTGCTCGCCGGCACGAGCGGCCACGCCGAAGGCTGGGCACTCTACGCCGAGCGCCTCATGGAGCAGCTCGGCTACCTCGACGACCCGGCCGACCGCCTGGGCATGCTCGACGGCCAGCGCATGCGCGCTGCGCGCGTCGTGCTCGACATCGGCGTGCACCTGCAGAAGCCCCGCCTCGACGGCACCGGCACCTGGGACCACGACTACGCGCTCGCGTTCATGCTGAAGAACGTCAACATGAGCGAGGAGTTCGTGCGCTTCGAGGTCAACCGCTACCTCGGCTGGCCCGGACAGGCGCCGTCGTACAAGGTCGGCCAGCGCATCTGGGAGCAGGTGCGCGACGAGGAGCAGGAGCGCCACGGCGCCGACTTCTCGATGAAGCAGTTCCACACGCGCGCGCTCGACATCGGCGGCGTGGGGCTCGACACGCTGCGCGCGGCTCTGGCCTCCGCTTGATCTCCTCGAGGGGCGTCACCACGGTGGCGCCCCTCGCCGGTTTCGGGGAATACCCGGCGCCCGCGTAAAGTTCATTCATCCGAATGCAAGGAGACCTCATGGACGTTCGCCCCCTCGAGCTCGGCCTCGACACCTTCGGAGACATCTCGCGCGGCCCCGACGGGTCGCTGCAATCCGACGCGCAGACCATCCGCAACGTCGTGGAACAGGCGGTGCTGGCCGACCAGGTCGGGCTGTCGTTCTTCGGCGTGGGGGAGCACCACCGCAAGGACTTCGCGGTCACGAGCCCCGAAATGGTGCTGGCCGCCGCGGCCGCCCGCACCGAGAACATCCACCTCGGCAGCGCCGTGACGGTGCTCTCGAGCGACGACCCGGTGCGCGTGTACGAGCGCTTCGCGACGCTGGACGCCGTCTCGAACGGCCGGGCCGAGGTCATCCTCGGGCGCGGCTCGTTCATCGAGTCGTTCCCGCTGTTCGGCTACGACCTCGCCGACTACGAGCAGCTCTTCGAAGAGAAGCTCGAGCTGTTCTCGCTGCTGCGCGACGAGAAGCCCGTCACCTGGTCGGGTCGCACGCGCGCCGCGCTGCAGGATGCCGACGTGTACCCCAAGACCGAGAACGGCCTGAAGGCGTGGGTCGGCGTCGGCGGCTCTCCCGAGTCGGTCGTGCGCACGGCGCGCTACGGCTACGGACTGGTCCTCGCGATCATCGGCGGATCGGCCGCGCGCTTCCGCCCCTACGCCGACCTGTACCGCCGGTCGCTCGACGAGCTCGGAAAGCCGCAGATGCCCATCTCGGTGCACTCGCCCGGCCACGTCGCCGAGACCGACCAGCAGGCGTGGGAAGAGGCGTTCGAAGGCGTCGCCGAGCTCAACAACACGATCGGACGCGAGCGCGGCTGGCCCGAGTACAACCGCATGCGCTTCCAGCACGACGTCGGGCCCGAGGGGTCGATGTACATCGGTTCGCCCGAGACGGTCGCCACGAAGATCGCCACCACCGTGCGGGCCCTCGGCAACTCGCGCTTCCAGCTCAAGTTCGCCAGCGGCTCCATCTCGCACGACAAGCTGATGTCGAGCATCGAGCTGTACGGTACGAAGGTGCTGCCCCTCGTTCACGACATGCTCGCCGACACCCCGGCCCAGACGCCCGCCGGCGCCTTCGGCATCCGGTGAGCACCGCCACCGACACCATCCGGGTGTCCGAACGCCTCGATGCTCTGCCGTTCACGCGGCGGCACGGGCGGATCCTGGGTGGGTCGGGGCTGGGGTGGGCCCTCGACGCCATGGACGTCGGGCTCATCTCGTTCGTCATCGCCGCCCTCAGCGTGCAGTGGAAGCTGGCGCCGAGTGAGGCCTCGTGGATCGCGTCCGCGGGCTTCGCGGGGATGGCGATCGGTGCGAGCCTCGGCGGCCTTCTCGCCGATCGGTTCGGCCGGCGCCACGTCTTCGCCCTCACCCTGCTGATCTACGGCGTCGCGACGGGGGCGAGCGCGCTGGTCGGCGGTCTCGCCGCCCTGCTGGTGCTGCGCTTCGTCGTCGGCCTCGGCCTGGGCGCCGAGCTGCCCGTCGCCTCGACCTACGTGAGCGAATTCGCCCCGGCCCGCATGCGCGGGCGCCTGATCGTCCTCCTCGAGGCGTTCTGGGCGGTCGGCTGGACCGCGGCCGCGCTCATCGGCTACCTCGTCGTGCCGTCGTCGGCCGACGGCTGGCGCTGGGCGTTCGCGCTCGGCGCGATCCCGGCGGTCTACGCCCTCGTCGTGCGCTGGGGCCTGCCCGAGTCGCCCCGGTGGCTGGCGTCGCGCGGCCGCAACACCGAAGCGGTCGCGATCGTGCGCGACCTCGAGGCCGCCGCCGGCCGCGTGTCGCTCGAGCCCTCGGCCGAGGGGGTCACGGCATCCGTCCCCGCTCCGCGTCCGCGGGTGAGTGCCCTGTGGGCCCCGGCGCTGCGGATACGCACGGCGAGCCTGTGGGTGCTGTGGTTCTGCGTCAACTTCTCGTACTACGGCGCGTTCATCTGGATCCCCACGATCCTCGTGAGCCAGGGTTACGACCTCGTCCGTTCCTTCGGCTTCACCCTCATCATCACGCTCGCCCAGCTGCCGGGCTACGCGGTCGCCGCGTGGCTCATCGAGGCATGGGGGCGCCGCCCGACGCTCGCGGTGTTCCTCGCCGGGTCGGCGGTGTCGGCGGTGTTCTTCGGCACGGCATCGGGAGAGGTCTCCGTGATCGCCGCCGGCATGGCGCTGTCGTTTTTCAACCTCGGCGCGTGGGGCGCCCTGTACGCCGCGACGCCCGAGACCTACCCCACGCCGCTGCGGGCGACCGGCTCGGGCTGGGCCGCGGGCATCGGTCGCATCGCGTCGATTCTCGCGCCGCTGGCCGTGCCCCCGCTGCTGGGCATCGGGGGAGCGCCCCTGCTCTTCGTCGTGTTCGCCGGGTTCTTCGCCGTGGCGGTGGTGGCGGCGCTGTTCCTGCGCGAGCAGCGAGGGCGCGCTCTGGCGTAAGACCGTCTCAGGGGTTTGGGGCGGATATCGCTGATTGGGGCGCAGAAACTTCGCCCCAAGCGACGGGATGCGCCCCGAACCGGTGAGTGTGGCGAGCGACGGCCAGCACCACGCGCCCGCGTAGGCTCGAGCCATGGCATCCGTGCGCTACGTCGCGATCGGCGATTCGTTCACCGAAGGAGTCGGCGACGAACTGCCCGACGGCACCGTGCGAGGGTGGGCCGACCTCGCCGCGCAGGGGTGGGCCGATGCCGCGGGCGAGCCGATCGAGTACGCCAACCTCGCCATTCGCGGCAAGCTCGTCGAACCCATCGTCGACCAGCAGCTCGAACCGGCGTTGGCGTTGAAGCCCACGCACCTGTCGTTCAACGGCGGCGGCAACGACATGCTGCGCCCGCGCACGGGGATCGAGCGCATCGTCGACGTCTTCGACCACGTCGTGCGCCGCTGCGACGAAGAGGGCGTGCAGCTGATCGTGCTCTCGGGCGCGAACCCCTCGGCGGGCCTGCCGCTCGGCCGGATCGTGCAGGCGCGCGGCGACAGACTGTCGCACGCGGTCGAAGATCGACTCGCCTCACGCCCCGACGTCATCACGGCCTACAACTGGTTCGACCGCGAGCTCGCGGGCGGGGAGTTCTGGTCGGTCGACCGCCTGCACATGAACGCGCGCGGGCACCACCGCGTCGCCGCGCGCGTCATCTCGTCGATCGGTCTGACCCCGCCGACGGACTGGTGGCACCTGCGCGAGATCCCCGAGATCGAGCGGCTGAAAGGCACCGCCTACTACCGCGAGCACGTCGCGCCGTGGGTGCGCCGACGGCTCACCGGCACTTCGTCGGGCGACAACCGTCAGGCGAAGTTCGGCGGCGGCTGGGTCGAGCTGACCCCCGCCGGCTGAGCGCTCAGGGCACGCGGCAGTCCGCGGTCAGCGAGAAGTGCATCAGCCCGTCGATGCTCGAGCGATCGCGGGCCGAAAGACGTACGACGCCGTTGTCCCGCAGGTCTTCCTGCATCGCGCGGTCCTCCGCGTAGCCCTCGGCGGTCCACGCGTCGAGGATCGCCGCGTAGGAAGCGGCGTTGTCATCGGTGCGGATGGCGAGGTCGTACGCGGTCGTTCCGTCGCACGGGAGGTCGGATGCCGCGGGCGCGGTCACCGGCACCCCCTCGGTATCCGTCACCGGGGCCTCGGCGGCGTCGATCGTCAGTTGCACCATGCGCGCGATGTCATCGCGCGAGTCCGACACCGGAGCCGGCGCGGGGCCTTCGTCGGAGTCGGGGAGGGGAGGAGCGGTCGTGGGCGGGGCGGTCGACGGCGATTCGCGACCGAAGGTGGGGCCGCATTGTTCGCCCATGTCGAGCACGACGGGGAGCGCGAAGGACGGAGTGCCCGACGGGTAGGTCCGAACCCGAAGGGTGTCGCCGTCCATGTCGACGCGGTAGTCACCCTCGGCGAAGGGATGCTCCCCACCGCGGCGAAGCTCACTGTCGACAGCGGTGGCCACGAAACCGTCCGGGCGGAGGATATCGATCGTGGTGTGCCGCCACGGCGTACTCTCGCGCACGACGTACCCCGTCGAGCACCCGTTCGCCATCAACGGCACGATCGTGTTCTCCGAAACGACGGCTGCCAGAAAACCTGCGGGCAGGATCGCGCAGAACGCCAGGAATCGCAGGGGCAGGAACACCGCCAACCACCACCGCCGCGCGGGGATCGCGCAGACGAGCACGAAGAAGACGACGGTGGATGCCAGGACCGACACGAACGTGATCTGCCGGCCGTCCCACGATCCGACCAGCACCTCGGTCGTGTCGTCGCCCTGCCCCGACACGGCCCGCACCCCCACGATGACGCCGATCGACACCACGAGCAGTACCGCGGCGACGAGGATGACGAGACGTCGCGACCGACTGACGGATGCGGCATGCGGCGGCGAGGCAGGATCGTCGGTCACCCGGCAACCCTGGCAGCCCCGGCTGGACGACTCCCGCACACCGCGCCCATGGGTTCGAGGAGCAGACTGAGCCCATGACTCTCGCGATCGTCACCGGAACCACCAGCGGCATCGGCCTGCACACGGCCATCGGACTCGCCCGATCGGGGGTGTCGGTGATCGCCACCGTGCGCGACACCGCGCGTGCTGAGGCGCTGCGATCCTCGGCATCCGAGGCCGGTGTCGACCTCGACATCCGGGCCTTGGATGTGACGGATGCCGAGGCGGCTCGCGCCCTCGTGGAGGCGGCGGGTCCCGTCGACATCCTCGTCAACAACGCCGGACGAGGTGCGGTCGGCACCCTCGAGCAGCTCAGCGACCACGACCTTCAGGACCAGCTCGAGACGAACTACCTCTCGGTCGCGCGCCTGACCCGTCTCGTCCTGCCCGGCATGCGCGAGCGGGGGAACGGACGCATCGTGACCGTCACCAGCGTCGGGGGAGCCGTGGGCCAGCCTTTCGCCGACGCCTACTGTGGGGCGAAGTTCGCCGTCGAAGGTCTCATGCAGTCGCTCACCCCGGTCGTGGCGCCGTTCGGCATCGACGTGGCCATCGTCGAGCCCGCCGCGGTCGCCTCGTCGTTCACCGACTCGGTGCACCGCGCACCCGCCGGCCCGTACGCGGTGCAGCAGCAGGCCTACCTCGACCGCGCGGCGACCTCGTTCGCGTCGGCGCAGTCGGCGGAAGATGCCGCGAAGACGGTCGTTGAAGCCGCAACGACCTCAGCTCCTCGCTTCCGGTGGCAGACGTCGGACGCCGCGGTCAGCTTCGCGGGGCTCTCGCTCGCCGATCTCGACGGCTCGCGCGTGCTCGGCGTGACGGCGGGATGGGTGCGACCGGGGGAGTGACGGGCTGCGCGCCACGACCCGCCGGGCCCCGCTGACGCCGTCGCGCATGTCTCGCCGAGCCCGCGCAGCGAAAGATGCGCGTGCGGAGGGGATGGCTCGTCGATGTCGCTGAGACCGATCTTCAGGTCGGCTCCGCCGTCGCTTCCCCCCGCACTCGGCGTCCGCCGGACTCCGCCTTCATCGGTTCCCCGTCAGGGCAGGATGCTGTCGACGTAGCCACCGTCGACCCGCAGGGCACCGCCCGTGGTCGCCGAGGCCAGGGGAGAGGCGAGGTAGACGACCATGTTCGCGATCTCCTCGGGCTCGATGAGCCGCTGGACGAGGGACTGCGGCCGCGCGGTCTTCATGAACTCGCGTTGCGCCTCGTCCCACGGCAGGTTTTCGTCGACGAGTTCGTAGACGAAGCCTTCGACGCCCTCCGTGTGGGTGGGGCCGGCGATGACCGAGTTGACGGTGACCCCCGTGCCGGCAGCCGCTTTGGCGAAGCCGCGCGACACCGCGAGCAGCGCGCTCTTGGAGGCGCCGTAGTGGATCATCTCCTCAGGGATGACGACGGCGGAGTCGCTGGCGATGTTCAGCACCCGGCCCCAGCCGCGCTTTATCATGCCCGGGAGCATCAGACGGATGAGCCGTGCAGCGGACACGACGTTGGTGTCGAGGAAACGGCCCCACTGCTCGTCGGTGATCTCCAGCGCCGGGGTCGACCCGAAGATGCCGAGGTTGTTCACGAGGATGTCGACCGCCCCCGCCTCCTCGGCGAGCGTGGCCGCCCCCTCGGGCGTGGTCACGTCGGCCGCGATTCCGCGGACGCCCGCACCCATCGTCGCCACGACCTCGTCGACCCGCTGCGGGGTGCGTCCGTTGACGACCACGTCGGCTCCCGCCTCGTGCAGACGACGCGCGATGGCGAGACCGATGCCCTGCGTGGATCCGGTGACGACCGCCGTCCTGCCGGCGAGGTCGATCGCGATGGTGGAGCTCATGGGGTGCCGCCTTTCATCGCGACCGAGGCTACTCGGGGCGGCAGGTTGCCGCTCAGCCGCGACCGGTGATGCGGGCGAACCACGCCTTGACGCGGCGCGTCTGCCGATCGGTGTAGTCGTTCGACAGGCGCATCGCCTCGTCGGTGATGTCGGCGCCCGCGTGGATGTTCGCCAGGGCGCGCAGCGCGCGTTCCTCCTGGGTCGCATCGTCGTCGTCGGGCATGCGCCCAGCGTACGTCGGGTCTCGGGAGACCGCAGTACGCGCCGCGGGGGAGATCGCAGGCATGACCTCCGTTTGGAAACTGACATAATGTGCATTATCGGCGCACCTAAAACGACGGCGACCGACCGCTGCAGTCGACTCCGACCCAGGTGAACCAGACTTCATTCAGATGCATATTCCAACGGCGCAAGCAAGTGCTGTTTCACCGCTGAGATCATCTGTCACCATCACCTCATGGCCGCTCGCGCTCCGCACACCGATGACGTCGACGATCACGCCGTCGACACCCTGAGCGCTCTGGCGGCCGCCGTCGCAGAGGGCGATCACGCAGCGTTCGCCCAGCTGTACGACCTCACCTCCGCCCGGGTGTTCGGAGTGGTGCTCCGGGTGGTCGTGAATCGCGCTCTGGCCGAAGAGGTGCTCCAAGAGGTGTACGTCTACGTCTGGCAGAACGCGTCGAGATTCGTCGCCTCGAAGGGCAGCCTGCAGGCGTGGATCAGCACGATCGCGTATCGCCGAGCCGTCGACTGCGTGAGGGCGACGCAGGCGTCTCACGACCGGGACCGGCACGTGGGATCGAGAGCTCTCGTCTGGGAGGCCGACGTGGCCTCGGATGCCGTCGACCACTACCTCGAACGCGCGCACCTTCACGCCGCTCTGGCTCAGCTCTCCCCCGATCAGCGGCTCTGTGTGGAGCTGGCCTACACCGCCGGCCTCACGCAGTCGCAGATCGCGGCCCGCCTCGGCCAGCCCCTGGGGACGGTGAAATCCCGCACGCGAACCGCCCTGAGAGAGCTGCGTCGCATCCTTCACGGACACGCCGGCCTGGGCGTGGGGGCGGTGGCATGACACCGGCGGTCGGCATCATCCCAGGCTGATCTCGACGACGCGTCGGCTCGACCAGCCCGCGGCTCACCATCTCAGCCGGGTATGGCTCGCTCTCGTCGACGCAGCGCCGCCTCGGTCATCGACATGCCGACGACGGAGAGCAGGGCGACACCGGCGAGGCCGATGGTGAGCAGCGCGAGCCCGTCGAAGAGCAGCCACTCGGCGAAAACTCCCCCGAGCACGTTGCCGAGAAGGTAGCCCGCTCCCACGACGACCGAGTACGCGCCCATGATGAGACCACGATCGTCGCGATGATCCGCCGAGATCTCACTGAGATGGATGAGGGCGGCGGGCGTGAATCCGGCCTCGAGGAACACCCCCACCGCGACCATCGGAAGGACGACCACGAGGGACGCTCCGTGATTGGCGAGGAGCAATCCGAAGGATGCCAGCATGGCTCCGGCCACCGTGACGAACAACACGGGAAGCGTCGGGAACCGGCCGATGAAGAATGCCCAGAACACGATGCAGGCGCTGAAGAACAGCACGTAGACGCCCAAGACGGCGGATAGTCCCGCCTCATCGCCGCGGAACGCCCCGGGGAACAGCTGGTCGTCGACGGTGACGTCTCCGGCGAGGACGAACGTGATCTGCGAGGTGACCCACGTTCCGAGGATCGCGTTCACGGCGATCCATGCCGGAAGGAACGCGAGGAGCCGAGGCTGGGCCAGGACCCCCACCCGTTCGCGGAGCGAGACGCGCGCGGCGGGTTGCGTGAGCGCGGCCGCGGGACGAACACGAGCGAAGACGAGAATGGCGGTCGCGACGTACACGACGGCCAGGGCGACGAACGTCCAGAGACCGAGCGCGCCGTAGAGCAACGGGCCCGCCACGGCTCCGAGGGCGATTCCGCCCGACGAGGACAATTCGTAGAGGCTCGTCAGCCGCCCGCGACGCCGCCGGTCGCCGTCGGTGGCGTCAGCCAGAAGCCCGAGTGTCGCGGGGGCCGAGATCGCGGCGCCCGCGCCGTCGAGCAGTCGCGAGCTGCCGACGATCACCACGACCAGCGCGAGCGGGGGAACCGCCGCCAGCACCGAGGCTCCGGGGGTCAACAGGACGCCGCCGGCCGCGAGGAGCGGAGCTGCGATGAGGAAGACCCGGCGCCCGCGCCGATCGCTCGCCGATCCGGCGACCGGCGCGAGCACGAGCTCCGCCAGAAAGCTGACGGCCGACAGAATTCCCAGCAGCAGTGCCCCCACCGACGTGCCCTGCCGCGAGAGATCGACGAAGTACGACCCCAGCGCGAGCGCCCCGGCGGCCGAGGCGGTCCGCAGAAGGAGCTGGGCCACGATGACGGCACCGGAGCCCGACGCCGCGACCCGAGGCCCCGACGAAGACGACGGCGGGTTCATGACGGGCCCCTCACGCCGAATCCGCGCCGAGGGTGACCCGGTCGGCGAGGTCGGCGGCCACGGCCACCAGATGACCGCCCTTGCGCTCGGCCCTGCCGATTTCGCGCGGGTCGGCCGCGTCGCGTTCGAGCAGATGCCACGGGTGCGCGTCGATGTCGGCACCCCCGGTCGCGCAGGCGAGAAGAGCGAGGGGATCGAGCGGTCGCCACCGGCCCCGCGGTCGCTGCATGTCGACGATGCCGGCGCGTCCGCCCGGCCGCACGGCGGCGCACGCGCGACGCCACGCCTCATCTCGTTGCGGGATCACGCTGAGCGCATAGGTGGAGAACACGGCATCCGCTCCCCGTCCGCCGGTCGCGGCGAGGATCTCGCGGGGGTCGACGGTGGCGGCGTCGGCTGCCAGGAGCGTCACGACCGCGTCCCACCCCGCGGCGGAGACACGACGGCGCGCGACGGCCAGCATGTCGGCGCTGCGATCGATGCCGATCACGCGACCCGTCGGCCCGACGGCGGCCACGAGACCGGCGAAGTTCAGACCCGTGCCGCATCCGAGGTCGATCACGACGTCTCCGGGGTGAAGGTCCAGAAGGCGGATGCCGGCCTCACGGCCCGCCCCGTACACCCATCGCTCCCCCGACAGCACGTCGTACCATCGAGCGCCCACGCCGTAGCGACGCAGTGGTGTCGTCATCGCCCCCCCTCTCTCCCCCACCCTAGGCTTCGAGCATGACCTCTTCGCCCCCTCGACGTGCCCGCCCGCTGACCTCGGCGGAGGCGGGCCGCGTCGAGTGGGATCTCGTCGTCGTGGGCGCGGGCAGCGCCGGTCTGGTGGGAGCCCGCACCGCGGCGGCGCTCGGGGCGCGGGTGCTGCTGATCGAGGCATCCGGCTTCGGCGGGGAGTGCCTCTACACGGGCTGCGTGCCCTCCAAGGCGCTCATCGCGGCCGCCGACGCGGCGCACGATGCGCGAGCGGCCGCGCGACTGGGCGTGCACGCGGGCGAGGTGCGTGTCGACTTCCCCGCGGTGATGGCGCACGTGAAGCAGGTGATCGCCGAGATCGAACCCGTCGACTCCCCCGAGACGCTTGCAAAGACGGGCGTGCACACTCTGCGCGGCCGCGCTCGGTTCGACGGACATCGGTCGGTGGTGGTCGAGGGTGTCGGCATCCGCTTCCGAGACGCGCTCATCGCCACCGGCAGTTCTCCGATGGTTCCGCCGGGGATCGACGACGTGCTCACCAACGAGACGTTGTGGGATCTCACGGAGCTCCCCGAGACGTTGATGGTCATCGGTGCGGGCGCCGTCGGATGCGAGATCGCCCAGGCGATGGCGCGTCTGGGGAGCCGGGTCACCCTCGTCCACCGGGGGGAGCGCGTGCTGCCGAAGGAGGATCCCGCGGCGAGTGCTCTCGTGATGGCCGCTCTCCGGGCCGACGGTGTCGAGGTGCGCGTCGGCACGACCGTCGAGACGGCCGAGCACACGGGGGGACGGACGCTTGCCCGTCTCAGCGACGGCACCACCGTGATCGCCGACCGCGTGCTGGCCGCGCTCGGACGCCGCGTCGACACCACCGGATTGGGCCTGGATGCCGCGGGCGTCGAGGTCGACGACTCGGGAGCGATCCGGGTCGATCGCACTCTCGCCACGAGCAACCCGCGCATCCGCGCCGCCGGTGACGCCACTCCCCTGCCGCGCTTCACCCACACGGCGGGGATGTTCGCCAGCGTCGCCGCGACAAATGCCGTGCTCGGCTTGACGCGACGCATCCGTCTCGACGATGTCCCGCGCGTCACGTTCACCTCCCCCGAGGTCGCCGCGGTGGGAGTGTCGACCGCAGTCGGCGAAAGCGCGGGGCTGCGCGTGGTCGAGACCGGGCACGACGACCTCGACCGAGCGATCGCCGAAAACCTCACCGCCGGCTTCACCCGTCTCGCCGTCGACCGGAAGGGACGCGTGGTCGGCGCCACGATCGTTGGACCGAGGGCCGGCGAATCGCTGGGCGAGCTGTCGACGGCGGTGTCGCTCGGCCTCACGGTGCGCGCACTCGCAGGCGTCATGCACGCCTACCCGACCTACTCCGACGCGGGCTGGAACGCGGCCGTTCGCGATGCGCAGAGCGCCTTGCGCCACGGGGCGGTGGCCGCGGTGATCCGACTGCTCCGTCGCGTACGGCGGCGGCGCACCTGATCGGCGATCGTCACCGCAGCAGGCGGTAGCCGGTCACGACGCGTTGCGCGGCGCTGATCCCGACGAACAGGCTCCACACCAAGGCGATCTGCCACGCCCAGAACGGCAGGATGAGCCAGAGGGAGTGCACGATGATCGTCTCGGTGCCTTCCGCGATGCGTCCGAGGAACGACAGGGATCGGCCATCGTCCAGCTGACGACCGGTGCGTTCGGCGATCGACGAGAACGCCAGGAAGGCGGTGCCGTTGACGTAGTACGCGACCAGCACGAGCAGGAACGGCCACCACGGCGCCCCGTACGCCGCCGTCGCCCCCCACGCGACGCCGAAGACGCCCACTCCGTAGGCGATGAAGTCGGCGGCGATATCGAGGAATCCCCCGGCGTGGCTCTCACTCCCCCGGCCTCGGGCGCGGCGCCGGCGCGCGAGGGTGCCGTCGAGCCCGTCCGCGACGCGAGAGAGCAGCCACAGCACAACCGCCGCCCCCCACCACTGCGCCGCTGCGGCCCCCGCTGAGATGAGGGCGAGGACGAGCCCCGCGACCGTCAGCCGATCGGGCGTGATGCCCGGACGATCGAGGGCCGCCGCTGCGGCCTCCAACGGAGCGGAGAGCGCGGCGCGCATGGTGCGGTCAAGCATCGGGCGCTCCGGCGCTGCGGCGACGCCGAACGACGGCCCCCACGACGAGTCCTCCCGCCAGCAACACGCCGACGGCGGCCAGCGCGACCCAGAACTCGGGACCGAGCTCCCAACCGAACGCACCGAGGGCGACATACGCGGCGGATCCCGGAAGAATGCCCACCGCGGTGCCGATCGCGTAGTCGCGCCGACGAACCGAGGTCAGGCCCGCGCCGTAGTTGATGAGGGTGAACGGAATGACCGGAATGAGCCGTGCACTCAAGACGGCGACGAGTCCGCGTCGGCCGATCGCGGCGTCGAGGCGGGCCACCCGCGCACCCGTGAAACGTTCTACGGCCTCGCGGCCCAGCGCTCGCCCGATCAGGAACGACGCCGCGGCCCCCAGCAACGCGCCCACGTAGACCATCGCGAAGGCGACGGGGAAGCCCCAGACCAGTCCGGCCGCGATTCCCAGGACGTTCTTCGGGGCCGGACTGAGCGTCAACGCAGCGTAGAGCACGGTGAAGAGCACCGCGCCCGCCCACCCGGCCTGGCTCGACCAGGCGCGGATCTCCCCGACGTCGTGCGGCATGAAGACGAACCCAACCGTTGCGACGACGGCGACGAACACGAAGAGAAGCACCAACCGGAGGACGGGTCGGCGCTTCGCCCCGCGCGCCGGCACGTCTGTTCCGCTCGGTTGCATCGATCACCCTCCGCTACCCCATACCCTAAAGCCGCACGCGACCTGCGGTCGCCGGTCCCGACCGAGGAGCCTCATGACCCCCCTTCGACACCGACGTCGACTCGCCGCGATGACCGTGGCCACGGCATCCGCCCTCTTCGCCCTCGCCGGGTGCGCCGCACCCGCCGCCCCCGAAACGGCGGAGTTCTCCGACTGGGATGCCGTTCTCTCGGCCGCCCGGGGCCAGACCGTGCAGTTGTGGATGTACGGCGGTGACGATCAGGGCAACGCCTACGTCGACGATGTGCTGACCCCCGCGGTCGCCGAATACGGGGTGACCCTCGAGCGCGTTCCGGTCACCGACACGCGCGACGCGCTCAACCGCGTGTTCACCGAGCTCCAGGCCGGCCGCGACGACGGCAGCGTCGACCTCGTGTGGATCAACGGCGACAACTTCCGCACGGGCAAAGAGGCCGGAGCGTGGCGCTGCGGCTGGACCGGCCTGCTCCCGTCGATGGCGGGCACCGGCGCCGACGACCCTCTGCTGCAATCCGACTTCGGCACGCCGGTCGACGGCTGCGAGGCACCGTGGCACAAGGCGCAGTTCACGCTGGCCTACAACGCCGAAGCGATCGCCGATCCGCCGACCACCCTCGCGGGTGTGCTCGACTGGGCCGACGCTCACCCCGGGCGCTTCACCTACCCGGCGCCGCCCGATTTCACCGGCTCGGTGTTCGTCCGCGAGGCGCTCGCGAGCGTTTCCGGCGGGGCAGACGAGGCGCCCACCGCGTTCTCGCAAGACGCCTACGACGAGCTCACGCCCGCGCTGTGGAACCGCCTCGACGAGCTCGCCCCCCACCTGTGGCGCGGGGGCGACACCTATCCCGCGAACGAGACGGAGCTCGGGCAGCTCTTCGCGGACCGTCAGATCGACATGACCATGACGTACGGCCCGGCCACCCTCACCGCTCTCGTGGCGGACGGAACCTATCCCGCTCAGACCAAGGTCCTGACACTCGAGGACGGCACCGTCGGCAACGCCAGCTTCCTCGGACTGCCCGTCAACTCCGACGCCGCGGCGGGCGCGATGGTCGTGGCGAACGTCGCGCTGTCTCCCGAGCAGCAGGCGAAGAAGGCCGAGCCCGAGGTGTGGGGGCAGTTCCCGGTCCTCGATCTGGACGCTTTGTCGGCCGAGGATCGGGAACTCTTCGATGCGCTGCCGACCTCGCCGGTCGTGCCGCCCTACGACGAGCTCTCGCGCAACGCCCACGGCGAGCTCGCCGCCGAATGGGTCCCGGCTCTCGACGACGGCTGGCGGCAGAACGTGCTGCCCCGGTGACCTGGGCGCCCGTCGCCCGGCGCACCGGCTCGACCCGCGAGAAACTGCTCGGGGCGGTCCTGGTGCTGCCCGCGGTCGCCCTCGCCCTCGTCGTGGTGGGCGGTGGCGTGGGAGCGACGGCCCTTCAGGCCTTCGGCCTGCTGCCGGTGGTCGGTCGGCCGAGGCCGGGGACGGGGGCGTTCACCGCGCGTCCCGGTGAGCTCTTCGCGGCGATCGGGGTCTCGCTGAGCGTCGCCGTCGTCGCCACGGCGGTCGCGGTCGTCGTCGGCACGACGGCCGCCGTGGTCATCGTGTCGCGCACCCGCAGCAGCCGGGCCGTGGCGACGTTGGGCACCTTGACCGTGACGATCCCCCACCTCATCGCCGCTGCGACCGTGGGCCTGCTGCTGTCGGATGCCGGTGTGCTCCCGCGCCTGTTGGGAATCTCCCCCGACGACTGGGCGCCCTGGGTCGGCGGTCCGCTGTGGGGCGCGGCGATCGTCGAACTGGCGTGGAAGGAATCGGCGTTCATCGCCCTCATCGTCACGGGAACGCTCGCCACCCGCATCCAGACGTACGACGAGACCGCAGCGCTCCTGGGCGCGGGACGTGCACAGCGGTTCCGCCATGTGCTGCTGCCGCTGACGGCGCCCACGATCGTCATCGGAGCGGCGATCAGCTTCGTCTACGCGCTGGGCTCGTACGAGGTCCTCTGGTTGCTGGGCCGCACCTCCCCCGAACCGCTACCCGTCCTGGCGGTTCGGCTGTTCCAGGGGGTGTCCCTCGATGCGCGGAACGAGGCCGCGGCGGTCGCGCTGGTCACCTGCGTGCTGGCGCTCGGCGCGGTCGCCCTCACCTTCGCCGCGCTCCGGCGGACGGCGACGTGGCGATGACCTCGGTGGACAGCCCTCTGACCCGATCGCGCGGCGCCGGGAAGGTGGTGCGCCGCGCGCTCGCCGTCGCGCTCGTGGTGTGGTTCGCGCTGCCCCTCCTGCCCCTCCTGCTGTGGTCGTTCGCCGACAGCTGGAGTGTCCCCGCCCCCCTGCCGACGGCCGTGGGGGTGCGCTCGGTCGATGCGGCGATCGCCTTCGGCGCACTCCCCGCCCTCGGCCGCTCGCTCGTGCTCGGCGTCGTCGTGGCCATCGCGGCCACCGCGATCGGCGCCCTCGCTGCTCGAGCGCTCACCTTCGGTGCCGTTCCCGCAGCGCGTGCCGTCTCGGTGCTGCTGCTCGCCCCCATCGCCCTTCCACCGTTCGCGGCCGTGCTCGGCGTCAACGTCGTGCTGCTGCGCGCGCATGTGCCCTCTGTGATCGGCGTCGCGATGGTGCTCACGGTCATGGCCCTGCCCTACACGGCCTTCGTGATGCGCACCGCGTACGGCGCGTACGACCGCTCGTACGAGGAGGAGGCGCGGTTGCTCGGCGCCGGGCGGCTGCAGGTCTTCCGCCGTGTGCAGCTGCCCCTCATCGCGCCCGCCCTCGCTCGGGCCGCGTTCCTGGCGTTCCTCGTCGCGTGGAGCGACTACATCGTCACCCTCATCGTCGGAGGCGGAGAGGTCGTCACTCTGCCGCTCGTCGTCGCCTCGGCGGCTGCTGGCCTGGGTAACGACGCCGCCGTCTCGCTGATGTCGCTGTCGGCGGTCGCTCCGCCCGTTCTCCTCCTGCTCGGTGTGCTGGCCTTCGGGCGTCGGCGTCGAGCCCTTCCCGTGAAAGAGATGGTGGCATGAGCACCGACCTGGTCCTGACGGGCCTGACCAAGACCTTCGCCGCGTCTCCGAACCCGGCCCTCGACGACCTTTCACTGACGGTCACCGCGGGCACCTGCACGGCCGTGCTCGGCCCCAGCGGGTCGGGCAAGTCCACCCTGCTCCGCGTCATCGCGGGGCTCGAGACCCCCGACCAGGGCAGCGTGTCGATCGCGGGACGTGACGTCGCCGCCGTCGCCGCCGAACGTCGCGGCGTGGGGATGGTGTTCCAACGATCGCTGCTGTTCCCGCACCTGTCGGTTCTCGACAATGTCGCCTTCTCGGACCGCGTCGCCGGAATGCCACGGGCCCGCGCCCGCGAGCGAGCCGAACGCTACCTCGACACGGTGCGACTGACGGGTTACGGCCGTCGCCGCGTCGGCGAGCTATCGGGCGGGCAGGAGCAACGCGTCGCGATCGCCCGTGCTCTCGCCGCCGAGCCGGCCGTGCTGCTGCTCGACGAGCCGTTCAGTGCCCTCGACCCGGCCCTTCGAGCCGACATGCACGAACTTCTCGAAGCGGTGCGCGCCGATGTCGCGCCCACGATCCTGCTCGTCACGCACGATCGCGACGAAGCCGCGCGCGTGGCCGATCGCATCGCTCTGGTCGAGCACGGACGACTGCTGCACGAGGGCACCGTCGCCGACGCCTATCGACGGCCCGGGAGCGTGCGCGCCGCCGAGCTGATGGGCGGACGCAACGCCGTCCCCGGTCGAGTGCGCAACGGCGTCCACCGCAGTGTGCTCGGCGAGATCGCCGCCGCCGGGGTCGACGAGGGCCCTGCGACCCTCCTCTTCCGACAGGAGGACGTGCGGGTCGACGAGCACGCGGATGCGGCTTCGCTCCGCATCGTCGGGATCGTCCTCGTGCGGCGTCCGACGGGTGCCCGAAGTGAACTGACGGTCGGAGCGGGTGGCGTCGAACTGCACGCCGAGGTGCCGTCGATGTCGCCGCTGAGCCCCGGCGACGAGGTCGTACTGTCGGTGCCGGAAGCCCTCGCCCACGTCGTCGCCCGCTGAGGACGCCGGGGCGCCTCAGACGACCCGCGTGCCGGTCTCGCGCACGGCGGTGAGCCCGGAGGGACGAGCGGTGACGGTCGCGCCGGGACGCACGGTCGGCAACGGCAGGATGCGCCGCAGCTCGACGTTCTCCTGCGGGTCGAGCACCGAGTGCTGCACGCAGGCGGGAACGAGGCGGCCGTCCTCGGGGTGGGACATGGCGTACATGCACGCCCCGAGGCGCTCCTGGGTTTCGCGCAGCAGCGGATCGTCGGCGACGACGCCCTCTTCCATCATCTTCCAGGCGGGGGCGACCTGCTCGGCATCCATGAAGTTGTGAATCACGAACGTCTTGAACGACACCTTGCCCCGACGCGCGGCCGCCGCGACCTTGCGCACGCCTCCCGCCCGACGCAGCACGCGACTCATCAGGCCGAGGAGCGGAGGGATGTCGCCCGGGTGTGCGGCGAGAGCGCGCACGACCTTGATCACGAGGACGTGACGGGGGATGCCGCCGAAGATCATCCCACCGAAGTGGGAGAGGAACCGATCGCGCGCGGCGATGTCCTTGGCGTCGTCGGGGTCGAGCACGGGGGCGAAGGTCTTCCCGACGCGCACGCCGACGCTCGAGCGATTGCACCGCGGGTCACCGAACTGCGTGGCTTGCCAGGGCAGTTTCTGTCCCGCTCCGGCCTCGATGCGCTCCCACACCGCGTCGATCGTGACCTCGCCGAAGTCTTCGCGCCAGCGGCGATCATCGCCGATGAAGGCCGCGGGCTGGAACGACATCATGTCGAACGGCATCTCGAGGACGTCGCGAGTGACCTCCTCGACCTCGGCGACGTTCGAGGGAGTGACCGTCATGTTGTGCGCGAGATAGCTGCTGACCCCGTGGTCGCGCTTGAGATCGACGAACATGCGGGCGAATGCCTCGCGGAAGGGGTTCAGCTCGGCCTCGCTGTGCGGGCGAACGGCACCGCGGCGCCCGCGCATGAGCGAGTCGAAATGCGCAGCGAACGACACCTTGTCGAAGCGGGACTTGCCGTCGGCGTCGAGCACGACATCGAGCAGGTAGTCGTAATCGAAATCGCCATGGGTCATCGACATGGGTTCGCGCCCGACGGCTCGCATGGCCAGGAGCGAACGCGCGTGATCCTCGGCGCTCAGCAGGCTGACCTCACCGCCGATGAGCTGCGCGTGCGCGCGCGGACCGCGGACCTCGCGCAGGAAGTCCATCTGCCGGATGACGTTGTCGACGGTGTGTTCGCCGTCGATGCGCACCTTGTTGGCGTCCGCCGAGTGGTAGCACGGCGAGCACGTGAGGTTGCACTTGGGGAAGACGCCGTGCGTCCCCTCGCAGCCGACGGCGCTGCGACCGAGAAGTTGACCCGGGGTCTGCGCGTGAGGAGGGAGCTCCGCCCACCGGCGGTCCAGTGCTCGTCTCGTCTCGGGGTGGATCGGGCGGGTGTCCAGCTCGAACCGTCGCAGGGCCGTTGCAAGTCGCATGTCGTCCTTTCGTGGCGTCATCGCTCACCGGGCATTCGACACACACGTGCGTTCGGTTTGCCCGAAGCCTCATTCTGCCTCGATCGCACCCGGGTGAGGCCGTCTTCGCGCCGCGGCCGGACATCCCGCCGGACGACCCGTGCGCGCACGGCCCCGTCGACCTCGTCAGCGCCGCGTCAGGTTGCCTTCGGCCCACTCGCCGAGCTGACCCAGGATCGGAACCAGTCGGCATCCGGCATCCGTCAGCGCATACGTCACGGCCACGGGCGGCCCGGCGTCGACGCGGCGGTCGACCAGGCCGGTATCGGCGAGTTCGGTCAGGCGATCCGACAGCACGGCGTCGCTGATGCCGCCGACTGCTCGCCGCAGCCCGGAGAACGACAACTCCCCCTGGCCGAGCACGTCGAGGATCATTCCGTTCCACCGCTTGCCGAGAACGGAGAACGCGTGCGAGACAGCGGCGTCGCACTGTCGCGCGTCATGTTCTTCGGCCATGACCCCATCCTACGTGTGCTAGCTTTCCCGAAGCCACTTTGTTTTCCATAGTCACTCTGATCGGAGAAGCGCATGACCTTGTTCCGTCTCGATGCCAGCATCCTGCCCGCCACCTCTGCCAGCCGCGAGCTCGGCGACCTCGTCGAGGCCGAATGGCTCGCCGCGCACCCGTCGACGGCGGTCGTCCGCCGCGATGTCGCCGCCGACCCGATGCCCGCCACCGCCTGGCGCGACGCGGTGACCTCGGGCTTCACCCCCGCCGACCAGCACACCGACGGCCAGCGCGAGGCCATCGCGCTGCGCACCCGCCTCGCCGACGAGCTGATCGACGCCGATGCCCTGCTCTTCACCGTTCCGCTGTACAACTACGGCGTCTCGCAGCACGTGAAGACCTGGTTCGACCTCGCCTACACCGACCCGCGCATCGACCCGCAGGGCACCGCGCTCCGCGGCAAGCCCGCCACCCTCGTCACGGTGCTCGGCGGCAACTACGAGCCCGGAAGCCCGAAAGAGGGCTGGGACCACTCGACCGGCTGGCTCCGCCGCGTCTTCGCAGACGTGTGGGGACTCGACCTCACCGTCGTGCACCGCCCCTTCACCCTCGTCGGGGTGAATCCCGCGCTCGACGCGTTCGCCGACGTGGCGGCAGGACTGAAGACGGATGCCGAGCAGGCCGCCGTCACCGCCGGGCGCACCCTCGCCGCGTCGCGCGCCGCCTGACGCCGGCACGTCCCGACTCGCCCGCCACGGACCGCTCCGGCGAACCATGGCGGGCGAATCCCGTCACGCCCGGGGTTCGAACACCTCCGCGAGGAACGCCTTCATCGCGGCCCAGCTGCGCCGCTCGGCGGTCGCCTGAAACTGTGCGCCGTGCTCGGGGGCATCGGCATCCGGAAGCGTGAAGGCGTGCATCGCATTCGCGTACGACACGAGCTGCCAGTCGACAGACGGCGCCGTTCGCAGGTCGTTCTCGAAGGCGAGCATCGCGTCGTCGGGCGCGACCGGATCGGCGGCGCCGTGCAGCACGAGCAGCTTCGCGGTGATCTGCTCCGCCTCGCCCTCGGGGCCGGTGAGCAGGCCGCCGTGGAAGCTCACGACCGCGTCGACGTCGGCGCCCGTGCGGGCGAACTCGAGCACCGACGACCCGCCGAAGCAGTATCCGATCGCCGCGGTGCGGTCGGCGTCGACCGACGGCTGCGCGCGCAGGGAGGCGAAGGCCTCGGTCAGACGCTTCCTCCACAGCGGGCGATCCTGGTAGAAGCCGCCGGCCACACCGGCCGCATCCTCGGGAGCCGGTCGCACGTCGGCGCCGTAGACGTCCGCCGCGAAGGCCGTGTAGCCGAGGCGAGCGAGCATGTCGCAGCGCATGCGCACGTAGTCGGTCACACCGAGCCAGTCGTGCACGACCAGGATCCCCGGGTGGCGCCCCTCCCCTGCCGGGTGCGCCAGGTATCCGCGGTAGGCGACGCCGTCGGCTTCGTAGTCGACGTCACCCGATTCGATCCCGGATGCCGGGAGGGGTTCGCGGTCGAGGATCTCGGTGAGGTTCGGGGCGTAGGTCGTCATTCTGCGGACGCTAGACCGCGGAGATATGGACCGGCCGGGTCTTGCGCGCTCGCCCTCTCCGCTCCTCCCTCTCAGGCCTACACTCGGCGCTGACGGCGACCGCCGTCACCTCCGGCCGGAGAGGGCCGCACGTGCGCGAACGGGTGATGGATCTCGTCTTCCTCATCGGCGTCGCCCTGAAGGGCCTCGACGGTCTGGTCGAACTGGTCGGCGCGATCGTGCTGCTGGTGACGACCCCCAGTCAACTGCTGCACGTCGCGCAACGGCTGACGGCGCACGAGCTCGCGCGGGAGCCGAACGACGTCCTCGCCAACGCGCTGCTGCACAGCATCACGCAGCTCGGATCGGGCACCGTGGTCTTCCTCGCCGTGTACCTGCTGTTGCACGGCGTCGTGAAGCTGGCCATCGTCGTCGCCCTGATGCTCGGCACTCGGCGGGTGTACCCGTGGGCGATCGCCGCGATCGGCGCCTTCCTCGTCTACCAGGTGTACGAGCTGTTCGTGTCACCCAGCATCGGGCTCGTGCTGCTCACGGTCTTCGACCTGATCATCCTGCTGCTCACCTGGCGCGAGTGGCGGCGGGGTCGTCCCCTGCGCCAGACCTGGCATTCGACGCTCGACTGGATCCTGCGCCGGCCGCAGCCGCAGCACTCGGCGTCGTAGCCCGGCGTCAGCGCCCGCTCTCGCTGGCGTTCCGGTGCGAGGCGCGCTTGAGTCGATTGTCGACGAAGAGGTACGCGAGCGCCCAGGACGACAGGCCCAGACCCCACAGCGCGGCCCCACGCTGGTCGGTCAGAAGCGCCCATAGTCCGCTAGCCAGCAGCACGACACCGACGACGCTGTAGACGACCAGGGTGATCCGCCGCGCCGCGTTCATCTCGTGCCATCTCCGGCGCACCATCACTCCCGTCTTCGGTTCAGCCCATTCACGGCGATACCGTTCGCCCACCATCGCAGATCGCACCGTTTCACAGCGCGCCCTTGCGCCGCGATCACCGGCGCCGCCCCCGGGGGCATCCGCCCCCGTCATTCCCACCCCTTCTCCCCCGCTACGCTCGAACCGATGACTCCCCGCAGCGCTCCCCCGAAACGGCCGGGCGCATGAGCGGGATCTTCACCGGCTTCGCGGTCGTCGGCCTCGCCGTGGTGGTGGGCTACATCATCGCCCGCATCGACCTGCTCGGCCCCCACGCGCGCCATGTGCTGAGCCGCCTGACGTTCTTCGTGCTGTCGCCGTTCCTGCTGTTCACGGTGCTGGCGAAGGCTGATGTGGCGACGCTGTTCTCGGCGCTGCTTCCGGTGTCGATGATCACCGCGGCGGGCGTCATCCTGGTCTCGGTCCTGGTGTCCGCGCTGATCCTGCGCCGGCCCGTGGGCGAGACCGTGATCGGCGCCCTGTCGGCCGGGCAGGTCAACAGCAACAACATCGGCATCCCGATCTCGCTCTACATGCTCGGCAACGCGGCCTACTCCGCGCCCGTGATCCTGTTCCAGCTGCTGATCCTCATGCCGATCGCCCTGTCGATCCTGGATGCCGCGACGTCTGGCTCGCGCAACATCGGACGCATCCTGCTGCAGACGGCGAAGAACCCGATGCTCATCGGCTCGGCCCTCGGCGTGCTGGTGGCGCTGCTGGGCATCGACCTGCCGCCGATCGTCTTCGACCCGCTCCAGTTGATCGCCGGTGCGTGCGTGCCGGTGCTGCTGATGTCGTACGGCATGTCGCTGTACGGCCAGCGGGTGCTCACCGAACCGGGGCGTCGCGTCGACGTCGTCATCGCGTCGGCTCTCAAACTCGTGGCGATGCCCGCGCTGGCGTGGCTCGTCGCGACGCTGTTCGGCCTCCCGGCCGACCAGGTGTTCATCATCGTGGTGCTCGCGGCGCTGCCGACCGCGCAGAACGTGTTCAACTTCGCCCAGCGGTACGGGGTGGGCGAGATCCTCTCACGCGACGTCGTGTTCATCTCGACCATCGGCTGCCTGCCGGTGCTGTTCGCGGTCGCGCTGCTGCTCGAGCACTCCCCCGCCTGACGGCCGCGCGGAGCGTGACGGCGTGCGTCGCCCGACCCGCGACGTTTCACCTCCGGGTCTAAGGTGAGCACTGTTCCCAGCGTTCGCACAGAAAGGCTCGCCATGTCGCCCTCGTCAACGACCAACCCCGCCGTCGGAGCCGTGCGCACCGCGCTCGCCGTCAGCGGAGCCCTCTCGCTCGTGATCGGCCTGATCATCCTCATCTGGCCGGGTCGCACCGCCCAGGTGGCCGTCGGCATCATCGCCGTCTACGTCATCATCGCGGGCCTCGTGAACATCGGAATCGGCCTGTTCTGGCGCTCGGGCTGGGCGCGCATCGGCTACATCGTGCTCGGCGTCCTGTTCATCGTCGCCGGCATCTTCTCGTTCGCGAACCTCCCCGCGACCACTGCGTGGCTCGGCGTCTTCATCGGCACGCTCGTCGGCATCCTGTGGATCATCGAGGGCGTCGTCTCGCTCACCACCGCGAGCCACCAGTCGAAGGCCCGGGCGTGGACGATCTTCTTCGCGATCATCAGCATCGTCGCCGGCATCGTGCTGCTGTTCTCGCCGCTGCTCGGCGCCGTCACGCTGTTCATCCTCATCGGCTTCTCGCTGATCGTGCTCGGCATCTTCCAGATCGTCCGGGCGATCCAGTTCGGCAAAGCGGTCTGACGCGGAACGACGAGGGCCCGGATGCCATGGCATCCGGGCCCTTCCCGACTCACGCGACCGGCAGGTACCGCCGCCACCAGTCGAGCACCGCATCGAAACGCTGCACGCGGTGCTGCGGACGACCGGAGCGCGTGAGCTCGTGGTCTT
The DNA here is from genome assembly GCF_032464975.1 of Microbacterium algihabitans. NCBI lineage: Bacteria > Bacillati > Actinomycetota > Actinomycetes > Micrococcales > Microbacteriaceae > Microbacterium > Microbacterium algihabitans. Next base: position 123,049 of record NZ_JAWDIU010000005.1, on the reverse strand, counting down.
CGCCGGGGAAGACGAGCATCTCGGCGTCGACGCCGTTGCGCTTCAGCGCCGCGTAGTAGCGCGTCGCCTGGTCGAGCGGGCAGCGGTAGTCGAGCTCGGAGTGCAGCACCAGCGTGGGCGTGCGCACCCGGTCGACCACGGCCATGGGGCTCTGCGCCGCGACGAGCTGCGGATCGGTGCCGACGTACTCGTCTCCGAAGAACGTTCCGATGTCGCTCGAGCCCGGGAAGGCCGCCGGGTCGAGGAAGCCGCGCTCGACGATCGAGGCCGCGAAGCGGTGCTCGTGCGCGATGATCCAGGCGGTGAGGTATCCGCCGTACGAGCCGCCCATGACCCCGACGCGGTCCGCGTCGAGGCGCGACTCGGCCGCGATCACGCCGTCGAAGAAGTCCATGACGTCGAAGAAGTCGAGCGTTCCCATGCGGCGGCGGATCGCGCGACCGTGCGCGCGACCGTAGCCGGCGCTGCCGCGGGGGTTGCTGTAGACGACGGCGTATCCGGCGTCGACGAGCACCTGCGTCTCGTCGAACAGGTGCACGCCGTACGCGGCGTAGGGCCCGCCGTGGATCTGCAGGATCACGGGGAACGGCCCCTCGCCCTCGGGAACGGCGACCCACCCGTGCACGGGCGAGCCGTCGCGGCCGGTGATCTCGTGCTCGACGGGCACGACGACACCGCGTTCGGCGGCGCGCGCGCCGAAGTGCGTCAGCGCCCGCACCTCGCGTCCCTCGAGCAGCACCAGCTCGCCCGCTGATTCGGGAGAGGCGACGGATGCCACGACCCGGCCGTGCGCGACGGCGTGGCCGTTCACCTCGAGGTCTCCGCCCAGCACCTCGGTCACCGCGCCGGTGCGCGTGACGCGCAGCAGGCGGACCCGACCGCGGGTGCGGTCCTGCACGAGCACGTCGTCGCCGTCGAATGAGAGGTGGCTCCCCACCTCGCCGAGGTCGATCGACTCGGCATCCGTCAGCGCATGGGGTCCGTCGGGCTCGAGGGCGAACAGGGCGACGCCCGGTGCCACGAAATCGGCCCCGCTCTCGCCCACGTCGTGCGCAAGGAGGAACACCGCTCCGTCCGGAGCGACCGACACCTCCGACACCGACAGGTTCTCGGCCGTGCCAAGCACCTCGCGCTGCTCTCCGCTGTCGACGGCCACGGCGACCACCCGGTCGCGCAGGTCGCGCCGCGCGGTCTCGATGACGTCGGGAACGCTCAACAGCTCCGCGCCGTCGGCGCTCCACGCCACGCCTCCCCAGCTCGTCTCGCCGTGGGTGAGCTGGGCGGCGGGCTCGGGCACGATGCGCTTCTCGGGCGTCTCGAGGGCCGGCGCGGGCAAGTAGAACGGCTCCGCGTCGGTCGCGGGCACGTCGACGACGAACAGCTGCGCGGGACGATCAAGGTAGCCCAGCCCATTGGCGTGCCAGCGGATGCCGGTGATGCGGCGCGGCGGCTCGGCCGCGGCATCCCGCCCCTCCACCGTGCCGTAGCGGCCGGGTTCGGGCACGCGCGCGGTGAAGGCGAGGCGGCTGCCGTCGGGCGAGAACGCCAGAGCGGTCACTCCCCCGGGCTGATCGGTGACCTGCACGGGCTCGCCCCCGGACGCGGCGACCACGAAGACCTGCGCGCGGCCCTTGTCGTCGGCGCGCAGGAAAGCGATCGTCGCGTCGTCGGGCGACAGGCGCGGAGCCGTGTCGGCGACACCGCGCGTCAGACGGCGGGGCGAGCCGGCGGGCAGGTCGACCCGCCAGAGCTGCCCGACCGTGCGGTCGGCGGCGAGGTCGGGGCGCGAGGTCGCGAAGACCGCGAAGGCCCCGGAGGCGGCGATCGTGGGCCGACCGACCCCGATCAGTGTCTCGATGTCGGTCGGCCGCATGCTCACTCGCCTCCGAACGAACCCGTGTCTCCCACGAGGCGGGTGTTGTCGGCGGGCACCGGGTCGACCGCGGCGCGGGCCACCTCGGCGGCGAACTCCGACACGTTGTAGAGCTTGCCGGCGTCTTCGCGGCGGGCCGAGATGGCGCCGGGGTTCGCGCGCTCGAGCAGGGTGGCCGTGATGGTGCCCTCGATCATGTCGCCCGAGACCACGGTGAAGCCGATGCCTCGCTCTTCGAGGGCGGGGATCTTCTCGCGCAGGGCGTCTTCGCCGGCGCGCTTCGACAGGGCGACCGGCTCGTACTCGGGCATGGTCGGCGTGGTGCGGATGAAGTGCGCCTGGTGGCTGGTGACGAAGACCACGCGCGCGTCGTCCTTCAACAGCGGCAGGGCCGTCTCGAGCACATTGACCTGCGCGTCGCGGTTGAGCAGCAGCGCGTAGTCCTCGGCCATGCCCGACTCCATGCCGCCCGAGGCGTTGAGCACGAGGATGTCGAGGCCGCCGAAGGTGCGCTCGACCTCGTCGAACATGGCCTTCACCGACTCGGGATCGGTGAGGTCGGCGCCGACCACCAGGGCCTCGACGCCGAGCTCGCGCAGCTGCGTGGCGAGCTTCTCGGCGCGGGGCGCCTTGTTGCGAAAGTTGATGACGACGTTCGCGCCGGCCTCGGCGAAGTAGCGGACGGTGTCGGCGCCGATGCCGCGCGACGAACCGGTGACGAGGGCGGTCTTGCCGCTCAGCGAGCCGGACGGGAGGGTCTGAGACACGGAAGTACTCCTGACGATTCGAAAGATCGACTCCCCAGCCTACCGACCGCCTCGCCACCGTCTCGGGTGACGCAGTCTGTGGGGTGGTTGAGAAGCGGCCCCGGTGTCGTACCCCGGTGCTACGTTCAGCCTCAGGAGGTGCGACATGGACGTTCTCTCCGCTTTCGACACGTGGGCCTGGATCGGGTGGCTCGTGTTGATCCTGGTCTTCCTGGTCGTCGAGATGCTCACCGGTGAGCTGACGTTCCTCATGCTGTCCGTGGGCAGCGTGGTGGGTCTGGCCGCCGACCTGGTGGGCGCACCGCTGTGGCTCCAGGTGATTCTGGCCGCCCTCGCCGCCGGTTCGCTGCTGACGTTCCTGCGTCCGCCGCTGCTGCGACGCCTGCACCGCGGCGCCGACACCCGCCCGTCCAACGTCGAGGCCCTGCTCGGCCTCGAGGGTCTCGTGCTCTCGCGCATGTCGCCGTCGGTCGCGGGGCAGGTCAAGCTCGCCAACGGCGACGTCTGGACCGCGCGGGCCGAGACCGACACCCGGATCGACCCCGCCACGCGCGTCGAGGTCGTCCGCATCGACGGCGCCACCGCCGTCGTGCGCCCCACACAGCAGCGCGCCCACGACACCGCCAGCGACTAGGAGGCCGCGATGAACATCGACACTCTCATCCCCGTCACGATCGGCTGGGTGCTCGCGATCGTGGTGGCGGTCTTCGTCATCGTGGTGCTGTTCCGCTCGATCCGCATCATCCCGCAGGCCCGCGCGGGGGTGGTCGAGCGCCTCGGCAAGTACCACAAGACGCTCTCGCCCGGCCTGAACCTCGTCGTCCCCCTCGTCGACCGCGTGCGGCCGCTGCTCGACATGCGCGAGCAGGTCGTCTCGTTCCCGCCGCAGCCGGTGATCACCGAAGACAACCTGGTCGTCTCGATCGACACGGTCGTCTACTTCCAGGTCACCGATGCACGCGCGGCGACCTACGAGATCGCCAACTACCTCGGCGCGGTCGAGCAGCTGACGACCACGACGCTGCGCAACGTCGTGGGTGGCCTCAACCTCGAGCAGGCGTTGACCAGCCGCGACAACATCAACGGCCAGTTGCGCGTGGTCCTCGACGAAGCCACGGGAAAATGGGGCATCCGGGTAGGACGCGTCGAGCTCAAGGCGATCGATCCTCCCCTCTCGATCCAGGACTCGATGGAGAAGCAGATGAGGGCCGAACGCGACCGCCGTGCCGCGATCCTGACCGCCGAGGGCTCGAAGCAGTCCCAGATCCTCGAAGCCGAGGGCCGGCGTCAAGCCGCGATCCTCGAGGCCGAGGGCGACAAGCAGGCCGCGGTCCTGCGCGCGCAGGGCGAGGCCGAGGCCATCCACTCGGTGTTCACGGCGATCCACGAGGGTCGGCCCGACGACAAGCTGCTCGCCTACCAGTACCTGCAGACGCTGCCGAAGATCAGCGACAGCGCCTCGAGCAAGCTGTGGATCATCCCGAGCGAGTTCACCGAGGCCCTGAAGGGCATCTCGGGGGCGTTCGCCTCGCGCACCGGTGACGGCGACTCCCCCGCGGTCGCACCGCGCCCCTCCGCACCCTGATGACGCGGCATCCCTACCTCTCCCCCGACGCTCCGCACGTGCTGGCCCATCGGGGCCTCGTGACTCCGGATGCCGCGACCCTCGGCATCGCCGAGAACTCCTTCGCGGCGGTGGCCGAGGCCCACGCCGCCGGCGCGGTGTACGTCGAGTCGGACTGCCACCTGACCGCGGATGGCGTGGTCGTGCTGTTCCACGACGACGACCTGCAGCGCGTCGCGGGCGACCCGCGGGCGATCGCCGACGTGCGCGTGCACGAGCTCGAAGAGCTGATGGCCGACCGCGGCGGCTTGATCACCCTCGCGCAGGCGCTCGAGGCGTTCCCCGAGGTGAGGTTCAACCTCGACGTGAAGGCTGCGGCCGCGGCCGAGGGCGTCGGTCGACTCGTCGCCCCTCACACGGAGCGCGTTCTGGTGACCAGCTTCTCCGACGAGCGACGCCTTGAGGCACTGCGCGCCGCGGCCACGGCCGGAGCCGCCCAGCGCCCGGCCACCTCCCCCGGTTCGGCGACGATCGCGCGTCTGGTCGCGGCGCGCGCACTGCACCAGACCCGCCGTGTACGGGCGCTGCTGGCCGATGTCGACGCCCTGCAGATCCCCGAGAAACAGGGGCCGCTGCGGCTCGTGACGCCGGGTCTGCTGCGCGACGCGCATGCGGCCGGCGTCGAGGTGCACGTGTGGACGGTCAACGACGAGTCCGACATGGCGCGGCTGCTCGACGCGGGTGTCGACGGCCTCGTGACCGACCGCGCCGACGCTGCTCTGGCGTTGGTGAACGAACGGGGAACGGCGACTGTCTGAGCATCCTCTGTGAAAGCTGCCACGACGCCCGCTCTTCGAATAAAGCGCACAGGTGCGAACGTTATACATGGGGACCGACGAGAGGACCACAAAATGGCAGACCGCAGTCTCCGCGGCATCCGACTCGGCGCCCAGAGCCTCCAGAGCGAAGACGGCGTCGTGTTCCACGACCGTGCACAACACACCTATGTCTGCAGCACCTGCGGACGCGAGACCGTCCTGACCTTCGCGGCTGACGCCGAGGTTCCCGACGCCTGGGAATGCCGCACATGCGGCGCCGAGGCGCTCCTGCGTGTCGGCGACAACATCGCGACCGTCGACCACTCGGGCGACAAGGCCGCCCGCACGCACTGGGACATGCTCCTGGAGCGTCGTACGCTGCCCGAGCTCGAGGAGCTGCTCGAAGAGCGCCTCGCCTTCGTGCGCGCCCGTCGTGGCGCAGGCAACGAGAAGCTCAGCGCGTAACCCGCTGCGCGACGAAGATTCAGACGCCGGTCCCCTCGGGGGCCGGCGTCTTCGTCGTTGCGCGATGGCGGCATCGCACCCGCCGCGGCGACGACGCCCGACGTCGTTCTCGGATGCGTGCTGTTCAGGCCCGCGGGCGACGGCGCCGCACCGCGGCGACCAGGCCCGCCGCCAGCCGCTGCTCAGGCCTGCGGGCGACGGCGGCGCACCGCGACCACGAGACCCGCCGCGAGCAACGCGACGATGCTCCCCCACCCGATCACGATCTTCACGGCGGGACCGATGACGACCGCGGGGGTGAGGCCGGTGCGCAGCGGCACCTCGGTGAGCATGTGCCCGGCGGTGTCGATGGGCAGGGCGTCGAGGGTCGCCCCGTCGGGGGCGATCACCTGGCTCGTGCCGACGGTCGAGAGATTGACCACCGAGCGCCCGGTCTCGATCGCGCGCATCTGCGCGAAGGCCAGCTGCTGCAGGTTCTCGTCGGTGCCGCGGAAGTCGGCGTTGTTCGTCTGGAACATGTAGACCTCGGCGCCCTCGTTCGCACCGTCCCACACGACGTCGTCGTAGATGACGTCGAAGCAGATCGCGAGGCCCACGCCGATGCCGTTCAGATCGACGAGCGGGCGCGCGGTGCCGGGCGTGTACTCGCGCCCGATGAGGCCGATGAGGTCGGGCGCGAAGGGCTCCCAGAACGCGCGGTCGGGCACGTACTCGCCGAAGGGCACCGGATGCCGCTTGTCGTAGGTCTCACCGGTCTGCCCGTCGGCGGTCCACAGCAGCGAGGAGTTGAACAACTCCGATCCGCGCTCGGTCACCGCCGAGACCAGCAGCGGCGCGTCGAGGCGCCGCGACAGCTCGGACAGCGCCGCGGAGGTCTGCGCGTTCGCGGTCGGGTCGGAGTCGACCCCGCCCTCCGGCCACAGCACGACGTCCATGTCTTCACCGAAGAGGGGGGCGGATGCCGCGAGCTGGGCGTTCAGCACGGCGTTGCGCGCGCGCTGGTCGAAGTAGCCCGCCGGGCCGTTGCCCTGCACCGATCCCACGCGCAGCGACCCCGCGGCGGTCGTGGGGAACTGCGGCAGCACGACCAGCACGGCTAGGAGCGCCGCGACCGGGATTGCGCGCACCGCGCGACGCACGCGCCCGCCCCGCACGACCTCGATGAGCATCGCGCACGCGAGCACGACGAGGAACGACAGCCCCGACATGCCCACCCACGACGCGACCTCGGCGAACGGTCCGTTGACCTGCGAGACGCCGATGCGCCCCCAGGGGAATCCGCCGTAGGGCCACGAGCCCACGATCTGCTCGCGCAGGGTCCACAGCCCCGCGACGAGCGCCGGGAGCAGCAGCAGGCGCCCCACACGCCCCGGGACCACCCGCGGCAGCCACCGGTACGCGAGGGCGATCGGCGCCGCGAGCACCGCCGTCAGCAGCGACTCGAGCACCGACAGGGCGAGCCACGGGATCGGGCCGAGGTAACGCGCCGTGAACAGCAGGTTGACCGAGAAGAACGCCGCCCCGAAGAGGAAGCCGATCAGCACGGCCGACCAGAAGCGGCGCCCGATCAGCACGACGAGGGCGAGCACGACGGCGGGGAAGGCCATCGGCCACCATGCCAGGGCGGGGAAGGCGGTGACGAGCAGGAGGCCGGCGACGACCGACAGCGGCGCCGCGAACGCGAGCCGCACCAACGGCGCCCGGGTCGGGGCCACCGCGGCGGCGGTGGTCGTCGATGCGGCGCTCATGCCGACGTGTAGGCGACGATGCCGCGGCGCACGGCGTCGAGCGCGGTGCGAGCCGTTCCGGCCAGCTTGGGCTCGGCCACGAGCGAGATCTGATCGAGCAGGTCGATCGTCTGCTTCGCCCAGCGCACGAAGTCTCCGGCGGCCATGTCGGCGAGGGTCAGGACGCTGTCGAGCGGGAGGCCCTTCGCCCACGCGTGCATCGCCGGCGCGAGGCCGGAGGCGGGCGACTCCGAGCCCGGCAGCCGGTGGTCGCGTTCGAGGTCGTCGAGCTCCTGCCAGAGCGTCTGCGTGGCGTCCAGGGCCCCGCGGAAGGCACCGCGCGGCAGACCGCGCTCGCCCGGACCCGCCTCGTCGCGCCGCGGCTCGTACACGAGGCAGCAGGCGAGGGCAGCGAGCGACGGGGCGTCCAGCCCCTCCCACAGCCTCTGGCGCAGCGACTCGGCCACGAGCAGGTCGCGCTCTCCGTAGATGCGGCGCATCGTGCGCCCGGCACGCGTCAGCACGGTGGCACCGTCGTCTTCGATCGCCACGTACTCCAGCGCCGCGAGCACCTCGACCACGCGGTCGAACACGCGCGCAACGGTGCCGGTGCGCTGGTCGATCTGCTGACGGGTCTTGTCGGTGCTGCGCTTCAGCTTCCAGTAACGCTCCGCCCACCGGGCGTGGGCCTCGCGGTCGGGGCACGACTGGCACGGGTGCCGCTGCATGCGCTTGCGCAGCGACTGGATCTGCTGCTGCCGCTCATCGCGCAGACGGCGCGGCGCCGTGGCATCCCGTCGATTGATCTTCTCGAGATCGCTCAGCTCGCGCCGGATGGTGGAGTACTCGCGGAAGTCGCCGCGGTCGCACGTCATCGCCTTCTCGTAGCCGGCGAGCGATTCCTCGGCCTCCTTCACCTGGCGGGCGAGGCCCACCACCGAGCGGTCGGCCTGGAACTGCGCGAACGACGACTCGAGGATCTCGCGCGCCCGCGCCCGACCGAACTGGTCGATGAGGTTCACGGCCATGTTGTACGTCGGCCGGAAGCTCGAGTTGAGCGGGTACGTACGGCGCGAGGCGAGGGCGGCGACCGACTGCGGGTCGAGCCCCTCGGTGAACTGCACGACGGCGTGGCCCTCGACGTCGATGCCGCGGCGACCGGCGCGACCGGTCAGCTGCGTGTACTCCCCCGACGTGATCGCGACGCGCGCTTCGCCGTTGAACTTCTCGAGCTTCTCGAGAACGACGGTGCGCGCCGGCATGTTGATGCCGAGCGCGAGCGTCTCGGTCGCGAAGACGACCTTGACGAGCTTGCGGCGGAACAGCTCTTCGACGACCTCTTTGAACGCCGGCAGCAGACCGGCGTGGTGCGCGGCGACGCCGCGCTCGAGGTTCTCCCGCCACTCCCAGAAGTGCAGCACGGCGAGGTCTTCGTCTTTGAGGGTGAAGGTCAGCTCGTCGACGATCTGGCGGATCTCGACGCGCTCCTCGGCGGAGGTCAGCCGCACGTTCGCCCGGCGCAGCTGCTGCACGGCGGCGTCGCAGCCGGCCCGGCTGAAGATGAAGAAGATCGCGGGCAGCAGGTGGTTGCGCTGCAGCAGCTCGACGACCTCGGGTCGGTCGATGCGCTCGATGCGCGGGCCCTGCTGAGCGCGCAGCGGCTTGTGCCCGCCGCGCCGCTGGTGCGCATGGCGCGGGCCGCCCGCGTGACGCTGCGAGCGGTACTCCTGCGCGCGCCGGTTGTTCTCGTATCCGCCGGCATTGCCGCCCCGGATGCGCAGCAGCTCCTGGTTGACCTGCGCGGTGGCGACTCCGGCCCGGTCGTCGAACAGCGGCAGCAGATCGCCGCGCACGAGCACATGCTGCTCGAGCGGCACCGGCCGGGTCTCCGACACAATCACCTCGGTGTCGCCCCGCACGGTGTCGAGCCAGTCGCCGAACTCCTCGGCGTTCGACACGGTCGCCGACAGCGACACGAGCTTGACCGACGGCGGGAGGTGGATGATCACTTCCTCCCACACCGCCCCGCGGAAGCGGTCGGCGAGGTAGTGCACCTCGTCCATCACGACGAACCGCAGTCCGCGCAGCGCCGGGGAGTCGGCGTAGAGCATGTTGCGCAGCACTTCGGTGGTCATCACGACGATGCGCGCCGAGGCGTTGATGTTGGTGTCGCCGGTGAGCAGGCCGACCTCGTCGTCGCCGTAGATCTCCTGCAGCTCGTGGAACTTCTGGTTCGACAACGCCTTGATGGGCGTGGTGTAGAACGCCTTGTCGCCGGGCTCGAGCATCGCGAGGTGGATCGCGAATTCGCCGACGATCGTCTTGCCGGCACCGGTGGGAGCGGCCACCAGCACGCTCCGGCCATCCTCGAGGGCGTGGCATCCGGCGATCTGGAAATCATCGAGCTCGAAGCGCTGCATCTCGGCGAAATCCGCCGTGTGCGGGTGCGTGGAACGGGCGGAGGCGCGCGCGAAACGCTCGGCCGGACTCGGCGAACTCACGCGAGAGGCCCCGACGGCATCTCCGCCGCGGCGAGTCGGCGGGCCTTGCGCCGGTCGAACAGCATCGAGACGCCGGCGGCCGCGAAGAACAGCACGGTGAGGATGCCGGCGAGCAGGAACATGCTGATGATGTCGGCCGCGGGGGTGGCGAGGGCCGAGAACAGGGTGGCGATGAGGATGGCCACGCGCCAGCCCTTGAGGATCGCCTTGCCGCTCATGACGCCGGCCACGTTGAGGGCGACGAGGAACACCGGCAGCACGAACGCGACGCCCACCACGATCAACAGCTTGAACACGAAGTCGTAGTAATCGACGGCGTTGTAGAAATTGACGCCGCCCTCGGGGGTGAAGCCCCACATGAGCTCGATCACGTGCGGGACGATCAGCAGGCCCACCCAGCAGCCCACGAAGAAGAGCGGGACGGCGGATGCCACGAACCCGACCGTGTAGCGGATCTCTTTGCGCGTGAGCCCGGGCATGATGAACGCCCAGATCTGCCAGAGCCAGACCGGCGCCGAGAGGAAGATGCCGATCGTGAAGGCGATGCGCATGCGCAGATCGAACGCCGAGGTCACCGAGGTGAAGTTCAGCGCCGAGAAGTCGTCGCCACGCCTCTCAGCGATCACGCGGATCGGCTCGGTGATGAGGTGGATGATCGGGTCGGTGATGACGAAAGCCACCACCATGCCGACGACGAGCGCCAGCGCGGCGATCATGAGCCGCTTGCGCAGCTCGACCAGGTGCGCCCCGATCGACATGCGCTTGTCGCGCCGCGGCCCTTCGGGCACGTCGATGCGCGGCGGACCTGCCGTCACCACGGGTTAGACGGTGGGGTCGGTCGACCTGCGCGGCTCGGGGGCGACAGACGGCGCAGTGCCGGCGTCGGTGGCGCGCGGGGCTTCGGGGGCGGCAGCGACCTCGTCGTCGCGCTTCATCTCTTTCATCTCGCTCTTGAACACGCGGGCCGACTGGCCCATGCTCTTCGCGAGCGCCGGCAGCTTGGCGGCACCGAAAAGAAGGAGGATCACAGCGAGAACGGCGAGCAGGTGCCATCCGGTCAGACCTTGCAACATGAGGACTCCTCGACTCGTTCGTGCGGAGCTTCAGTCTAACCCGCGTGGTTGCGGCGGGCTTCAGCCACGGCGCGCGGGCGGAAAACGGCCGCGATCAGCGGTACTGCGCCAGTCCGGCCGCCGCCCAGGCGGCCGCGGCACGACGTGCCCCGGCCGGTTCGAGCAGTTCGACCTCTCCCCCGCGGCGGGCGGCGAGGCGTTTGAGGCTCTGCTCGTCGGCGAGGCGGAGGGATGCCACGGCGGTGCCGTCATGATCGTCGTCGACCTCGGCGCGCTCGAGGTAGTCGGCCAGCAACGGCGCGACCGCGCGGGGGAAGCGGAAACGCGCGACCACCTCGTCGTCGCTTGGGGCGAACAGCTCGGGCACCGGGTCGGCTCCGTGGATCGCCGGGGTGTCGGTCACGCTCGGCGCGCTCACGCGGTCGAGGTGGAACGTGCGCACCGCCTTCCGAAGGTGGTCCCAGCCCTGCAGGTACCACTGGTCGTTCGCGATGTGCACCTTGATCGGATCCACCGTGCGGGTGGTCGGCTCGGCGCCCGGCGCGCGGTAGGTGAAGGTGACGGCCACGCGGGCGCGCAGCGCGCGGTCGACCACGTCGCGCACGCCGTCGACCGGGCCGGGCGCCACGATCACCGGCGGCGGTGCGGTGGCGGCCCCTCGCGCGAGCTTGGCGAGCAGCGCCGTGACGAGTTCGCTGTCGCCGAAGCCCGGCAGGCTGCGGGCGAGCTGGAGCCCGGCGAGCAGAGCAGCGGCTTCGCGCGCGGTCAGCCGCGGCGACCGTTCGAGGCCCACGGTGTTGGTGATGGCGATGACGTCGTCGCGGTCGAGCAGATCCCAGTCGATGTCGAACAGGTCGTGCGGCAGCTGCCAGTAGCCGCGTTCTCCGGGAAGACCGATCACGGTGAGCCGCTCGACCATCGCGCGCATCTCGTCGGGGGTCACGTCGAAGTCGGCCGCGGCCTCGGCCACGGGAACTTCGCCCTTGCCGAGCAGGTAGGGCACGAGCTGCAGCAGCAGGGCCGCCCGGTCGAGGGCGGCGACGGGGCGTTCGGGGATCACGCGGCGCCCCCGTGCAGCACGACGGTCGCCTCGAGGCGGCGGATGACCTCGGCCCGCAGGTCGGCGGGCTCGACCACGCGCACCTCGGGTCCGTACGAGGCGAGTTCGTCGGCGAAGACGTGCAGGTCGACGTAGGGCACGACGATCCCCTGCGGGGCGTCCTGCGGCGCCTCCTGGGCCCGACGCGCGAGACGCAGCGAGGCCTCGGTGCCTGGGTGCACCTCCAGCAGGGCCCGCTGACGGGCGGCGACCGCACGGAGCCCCGCCACCGCGCGCTCGCCCGCGCCCGCGAGCAGCTCGGGGGCGAACTTCTCGCGGCGCACGGTCACGTCGCCGACGATCCGCGAGAGCAGGAACGTGCGATCGGCGTCCATGTTGAGGTCGAACCCGTACACGTGCCAGCGCGCCTCGTACTCGACCAAGGCGAGGGGGCGGATGCGCCGCTCGCGCGGCTGCGCCTCGCCCGGGCGCAGGTAGGTGAAGGTCACGACGCGGTTCTGCTCGATCGCGCGCTGCAGCGTCGGGAACGAGGCGTCGCGCACGCGGATGCGCGGGGCGTAGCCGATGATCGGCTCGTCGACGACGATGCCGAGCGCGCGGATCTTGCGCAGGCCGCTGCGCGCGTCGGCCGAGAGTGATTCGCTCCCCCACACGCCGCCGGCGATGTTGAGCAGCGCGACCTCGGCCGGACTGAACACGATGTCGTCGGGGAGCGCGTACTCCGCCGTGGGCACGCGGTAGCGCGCCTCGCGCAGGTCGTCGGGGTCGGCGCGGTTGCCGATCGTCTCGATCGGCACGCCGAGTCCGCGGAGGTTCTCTTTATCGCGCTCGAACATCTTCTCGAGCGCGTCTTTGGAGGCTCCGGCCTCGAGCTGCTCTCGGTAGCCGGTGACCGACGACAGGATCGTGTCCTTGGTGAGCCCCTGCTCGGTCGCCATGAGCGCGACCACGAGGTTCACCAGGCGCTCTTCGGGAGCGCTACGAGACGCAGTGGCGGACACTCGCCCATCCTAGGCGCGGTTGCGCGGCCCGCCGCGGTGCCGCGGCAGGCGGATCGTCGGGCTCAGCCGACGGTGCCGAGGATGTCGACCACGTAGACCAGCGCGCTACCGGCCGGCGCCTTGAGGATCTGCTGGTCCTGGTCGGTCTGATCGGCGGGGACGACGACGAGCACCTGGGAGCCGACGGTCTGCCCCTCGAGGGCGCTCGCGAGCGCCGGCGGCAGGCCCGAGACCTTCGCCTGTCCGGGCGCGCCGTTCTTCCAGGTCGACGCGAACGTCGTCTTGGCGCCCCACGCGACACCCTGCAGGTGGATGATCACCGAGGAGTCGGCGGTGACGGTCTCGCCGTCGCCCTTCTCGATCGTCTGCGAGCGCTCCTGGGTGGGCGCGTCTCCGGCGGGCATGACCACACCGGGCGTGCCGTCGGGTGCGCGCACGACCGAGGGCATGCCCGAGTCGGCGTTGTACTGGTCGGCGCCGTTCGCAGCCGGGAGGAACACCTTGCGCACGTCGAAGACGAAGATCGCGCTGTCGCCCTCGTCGATGCCGAGCGCCTGCGCACCCTGCGCGCCGAGCTGGTCGCCGGGGAGGGCCACGGCCACGCGCGAGCCCTCGGCCACGCAGTGCAGCATCGGGGTGAGCGAGGGGATCGCCTGCGTGAGACGCACGATCGGGGTCGCCGAGGCCACGTCGGACGGGTACTGCGTCGCGATGACCTGCGAGCCCGTGGTCGCGTCGAGCACGGTCACGTCGACGAACGCCAACTGGTCGTCGGCGGTGATGCGCTGACCGTCACCCTCGATGAGGGTCTGCGTCCCGGCCTGCGAGGGGACGAAGGGCGAGCGCACCGAGACGGTGGGCGCGGAGCCGAAGTCGCCACTGGCGTCGACCACCGCGGCGATCGAGCTGTCGGTGGGGGTCGGGCACGACGAGGCGGCGGATGCCGAGCACCCGACGAGGCCCATTCCGGCCAGGGCGGTCACGGCAACGAGAGCGGGGAGTCTGCGCACCGGAACAGTTTAGGCGGTCGAACCTGTGTCCTCCGACGCAGCCCCCGCGACGGACTGCCGCACGCCCTCGGCCGACTTCTGCGCCTCGCGCACGCGCTTGCGCAGGTTCTTGTCGGTGATCTCGCGATCGCCCACCGCGCCGGGGGTCCACAGCTCCACGTCGTCGTCGCCGTAGCTCGACTTCGACGCGCGGCGCTTGACCTCGGGCGGGATCGCTCCGGGTGCGAGACGGCGCGCCGTGATGAGGAAGCCCGTGTGCGCGACCATGCGGTGATCAGGGCGCACCGCGAGACCCTCGACGTGCCAGCCGCGCACCATCGTCTCGCTGGCATCCGGCTCGGTGAACAGCCCCGTCGCGCGGATGTACTCGGCCACGCGGCTGAGCTGCGTGGCGGTGGCGATGTAGCAGAGCACGACGCCGCCGGGGGTGAGCGCGTCGGCGACGGCGTCGATGCACTCCCACGGGGCGAGCATGTCGAGCACGACGCGATCGACGGATGCCGGCTCCACGGCATCCGGAAGGCTCTGCACCAGATCGCCCACGACGACCTCCCACGTGGCGGGGGCCTCACCGTGGAACGTCTCGACGTTGGCGCGGGCGACCTCGGCGAACTCCTCGCGGCGCTCGAACGACAGCAGACGGCCGGCCGGTCCGATCGCGCGCAGCAGCCACAGCGAGAGGGCGCCGGAGCCGACGCCGGCCTCGACGACCGTGGCCCCGGGGAAGATGTCGGCCTGCGCGAGGATCTGCGCGGCGTCCTTGGGGTAGACGATCGCCGCTCCGCGCGGCATCGACATCACGAAGTCGCGCAGGAGCGGGCGCACGGCGAGGTAGTCGTGGCCTGCGCTGTTGGTGACGACGCTGCCGTCGGGCTGGCCGACGAGCAGCTCGTGCTTCAGCACGCCGTTGTGGGTGTGCAGCTCGCCCGCCTCGCGCAGGGTGATGGTGTGCATGCGACCCTTGGGGCCGGTCAGCTGCACCCGGTCGCCGACCCGGAAGGGGCCGCTCAGGTGGGGGGTCTCGCTCATCGGGTGATCCGCGTCTCGTCGGGGTGGATGGGGGTGTGCGCGGCGTGCAGCGCGCGGAGGTCGGAGGCGGTGCGTCCGGAGAGGCTGGGCCACAGCTGCGCGGCGCCGACGCCCTCGAGCGACACCATGTGCGGCACGCCGAGGCTCACGGCCCCGCTGGCGATGGCCGAGCGCAGCCCGTTGGGCGAGTCCTCGATCGCGACGGTGTCGGCGATGTCGACGCCGAGCGCCGCGGCCGCCTGCAGGTAGGGGTCGGGGAAGGGCTTGGGACGTTCGACGTCGTCGCCGGCGACCACGACGTCGAACGCCGGGAAGTCGATCAGGTCGGCGACCGTCAGCGCCATGCGGCGCATCGACATGGTCACCAAACCGGTCTTCACACCCGCCGCGCGCAGGTCGGCGAGCAGCTCGTACGCGCCCGGGCGGAACGGCACGCCGACGGTCGCGAGCTGGCGCAGCACCTCGTCGGTCAGGTACGCGATGATCTCGTCGACGCTCCACGGCACGCCGGCGTTCTGCAGGAGCCCGGCCGAGTCTTCGAGCGCGAGGCCGACCATGCCGAGGGCCTGTTCGTGCGACCACGTGCCGCCGAAGCGCTCCACGAGCGGGGTCTCCGCGGCCATCCAGTACGGCTCGGTGTCGACGAGCGTGCCGTCCATGTCCCATAGGACCGCGGCGAGGGCGGGAGAAGTCATCGTTCCATCGTATCGAGCGCGGGTGTCGCGCCCGCACCCGCTCCCCACCACCGTCGGCGCTTCAGCGGTCGGACCCTCCGGCCGCGGTCTCGCCCGTACGCCTATTCTGGAAGTCAGCCCCGACGGGGCAGAGGAGGTTGCGTGGACGCACTGGGTCGCCGGATCATCGTCGCCGCTTTCGACGGCTGGAACGACGCCGGAGAAGCCGCGTCGGCCGCCGCCGCGATGCTGCGGGCGGATGCCGAGTACGAGGTCGTGCACACGGTCGACCCCGAGCTCTACTTCGACTACCAGTACACGCGCCCGCAGGTCGGACTCGACGCCGAGGGGCGTCGCACCCTGACCTGGCCCGAGGCGAAACTGCTGCGCCCCGTCGAGCGCTCCGACGACGCCGAGATCTGGCTGCTCGTGGGAGTGGAGCCCGCCCGCGCGTGGCAGGCCTTCGCCGCCGAGTTCATCGACGTCGCGCTGCGCGAAGACGTCACCGGCTTCGTCGCGCTGGGCTCGATGATGTCCGACGTGCCGCACACCCGGCCCATCTCGGTCTTCGCCGGCAGCGACAACGAGGTGGTCCGCCAGGAGCTCGGACTCGAGCGGAGCCTGTACGAGGGACCGGTCGGCATCCTGAGCGCCATCGGCGTCGTCTCCGAGACCGTGGGCATTCCCACCGCCAGCCTTTGGGCGAGCGTGCCGCACTACGTCGCCGGTCACACCCCGTCGCCCAAGGCCACCCTCGCCCTTCTCGAGAAGCTCGAGGCCGTCACCGGCATCACCGTGCCGCGCGGCGACCTCGAGGTCGAGTCGCGCGCGTGGGAGGCCTCGATCGACGCCGCCGCCGCGGACGACGAGGAGATGACGGAGTACATCCACCAGCTCGAGCAGACCCGCGACACGTGGGACTCCCCCGAGGCCTCGGGAGACGCGATCGCCCAGGAGTTCGAGCGGTACCTGCGTCGGGGCGGCGACGGCCCGACGAAGCCCGGCCGCGACGACCCGCCGCGTCGCTGACCGCCGGGTCCCGGCCCTTCGACAAGCTCAGGGACCTCGCGTTGCAAGGTGGCTGAGCCTGTCGAAGCCACCGCACCCCACCGCGCCGCCCGGCCACTGACCGCCGGGTCCCGGCCCTTCGACAAGCTCAGGGACCTCGCGTTGCAAGGTGGCTGAGCCTGTCGAAGCCACCGGACCCCACTGCGCCGCCCGGCCGCTGACCAACGGGCCCCGGCCCTTCGACAAGCTCAGGGACCTCGCGTTGCAAGGTGGCTGAGCCTGTCGAAGCCACCGGACCCCACTGCGCCGCCCGGCCGCTGAACGCCTGGTCCCGGCCCTTCGACAAGCTCAGGGACCTCGCGTTGCAAGGTGGCTGATCCTTTCAGGGACCCCTCCACCGCACACGACGACGGCGCCGCCCCGATCGGGACGGCGCCGTCGTGGCATCCGGGATCAACTGGCGATGATCGTCGACTCCGCGGGGATGACGCCGAGCACCAGCAGCACCATGATCAGCACGCCGAGGGCGACGCGGTAGATCACGAACGGCAGGAAGCTGCCGCGCTTGAGGTACTGCATGAGGAACGCGATCACGACGTAGCCCACGACGAACGCGATGATCGTCGCAATGGCCGTCTCGCCGAGCGTGTACGGGCCCGTGCCCTCGTCGAAGCTCTTGTAGAGCTCGAACAGACCGCTGGCGAACACCGCGGGCACGGCGAGCAGGAACGAGTACTCCGCCGCGGCGGTGCGCTTGTATCCGAGCGCGCGGCCGAGCGTCGTGGTGGCACCCGAGCGCGAGACGCCGGGCACGAGCGCGAGGGCCTGGGCGAAGCCGTAGGCGATGCCGTGCGGGTAGGTGAGGTCGTCGAGGTCTCGGCGACGCTTTCCGTAGTGGTCGGCGAGACCGAGCAGGATGCCGAAGACGATGAGCACGATGGCCGTGATCCACAGGCTCCGGAAGTTGTCGCGGATGAGGCTCTGCAGCAGCACACCCAGAAGGGCGATGGGGATCGTGCCGATGATGACGAGCCAGCCCATGCGGGCGTCGGGGTCGTTGCGCGGCACCTTGCCGGTGAGCGAGCCGAACCACCGCGAGATCACGCGGACGATCTTCTTGCGGAAGTAGATCAGCACGGCGAGCTCGGTGCCGATCTGGGTGATGGCGGTGAAGGTCGCACCCGGGTCGGTCTGCGACGGGAGGAACTCGCCCACGATGCGCAGGTGCGCACTGGAGGAGATGGGGAGGAACTCGGTCAGGCCCTGGACGAGCCCGAGGATGATCACCTCGAAGATGTGCATTCGGTCCTTCAGTACGTTCGGAGGAGGTCGGCGAGAACTCGTCGACCGAACTCGAGCGCGTCGACGGGGACGCGCTCGTCGACACCGTGGAACATCCCGGTGAAGTCGAGATCGGCGGGGAGTCGCAGCGGCGCGAATCCGTAGCCGGCGATGCCGAGGGCCGACAGCGCCTTGTTGTCGGTGCCGCCTCCCATCAGGTACGGCAGCACGGGCACGCCCGGGTCGTGTCGGCCGAGCTGGGCGACCATGGCGTCGACGAGGTCGCCCGAGAACGGCACCTCGAGCCCGATGTCCTGGTGCACGATCTCGATGTCGACGTCGGGTCCGACGATGCGGCGGATGTCGGTGAGGGCGGCCTCTTCGGTCCCCGGCAGCACGCGCACGTCGATGAGTGCCTCGGCGCGGTCGGGGATGACGTTGTGCTTGTAGCCCGCGGTGAGTCCCGTGGGGTTGGTGGTGGTCCGCAGCGTCGAGCGGATGAACGCGGATGCCGCGCCCGTGCGCAACGCGAGGGCGTCGGGGTCGCCGGCGTCATCACCGGTGATGTCGGCGAGGCCCGCCAGCAGCTGGGAGGTCGTGTCGGTGAGGCGAATGGGCCACTCGGTGCGGCCGAGGGCGGCGACGGCCTCGGCGAGCTTCGTCACGGCGTTGTCGGGGTGCAGGCCGCTGCCGTGGCCGGCGCGACCGCGGGCGACGAGCTTGAGCCAGACGAGGGCCTTCTCGCCGACCTGCAGCAGGTAGGCGCGACGACCGCCGACGGCGATCGAGTAGCCCCCGACCTCGCTGATGGCCTCGGTCGCGCCAGCGAACCACTCGGGGCGGTCGCGGATGACGAGGGCCGACCCTTCGACCCCGCCGTTCTCCTCGTCGGCGAAGAAGGTCACGATGATGTCGCGCTCGGGCTGCTCCCCCGCGCGCACGAGCTCGGCCACGGCGGTGAGGATCATGGCGTCCATGTCCTTCATGTCGACCGCGCCGCGGCCCCACAGCACGCCGTCGCGGATCTCTCCCGCGAACGGGTCGACGCTCCAGTCCTCGGCGACGGCGGGCACGACGTCGAGATGCCCGTGCAGTACGAGGGCCGGCTTGTCGCGGTTGCGCCCCGGGATGCGCGCGCACACGTTGGTGCGGCGCTCGATCGGCTCGTAGTACTCGGTTTCGAGGCCGAGGTCCTCGAGGTAGGCCCCGACGTACTCGGCGGCCTCGCGTTCGCCGTTCGCCCGGCCTCCGCCGTAGTTGGAGGTGTCGAACCGGATGAGCTCGGATGCGACGTGCGCGACCTCGGGCAGGTAGGGGACGACCTTGGGCATGGCCACTACGGTACCTGCGGCGGGGCCGCTCCCCCGACGCGTGACGCCCCGCGACGCGCTCCGCCGGCGCGCAGGACGCGCCCGGGCTGCTGCACCGGTTCGAGGCGCGGCCCCGGGCATGGTAATGTCGTTCCTCGTTGCGAAAGCGACAAATCACCCAGATGCGCGGGTGGCGGAATAGGTAGACGCGCTAGCTTGAGGTGCTAGTGCCCTTTAACGGGCGTGGGGGTTCAAGTCCCCCCTCGCGCACACACGAGAAAGACCCCCCGGGTTCATCCCGGGGGGTCTTTCTCATTTCTGCGACAGGGTGGGGCTTGGACCCGTGCGGGGTTGGACCCCTGGCGCCCGAGAGGCTCCGCTCGGCTCAGGCCATGCGCCCGAAGGTCGCGTCGATGTCGGCCATCTCCATCGCGGCGGTGGCCTCGATCAGCTCACGCAGGTCGGCGTCGGCTCCGGGCGAGAACTCCTCGAGGCGTTCGGGCGAGATCGTCATCGGCGCTCCCGCGGGAGCCTGCTCGCTGGCGTCCAGCTGCGTCCCGTCATTCGAGGGCGAGGCGCCCTGGAAGATCTTGCCGGCTTCGGACTGGTTGCCGAGGTCGAACGAGTACTGCTTGCTCTGGAGTCCCAGATCGACCAGCCGCTTGACCTCCGGGAACTGCTCGGCGTTGGTCTTCGGGATCGGCAGCGAAGTGCGCCAATTCACCCCGAGCGTCTCGAGCGCCTTGGCGTAGGCGTTCTCGTGAGCCTGATCGCGGACGATCAGGTACGAGATCGTGCCGCGCGCCATCTTGTTGTCGGTCATCTCGTAGAGGCGGCACTTCTGCAGACGGCCGGTCGATTCGAGCATCAGGTTGTACAGCAGGTCGAGGACGAGATTGCCCGAGTTGTACACGTAGCTCCCCGACCAGGGGTTGCCGACGGAGTCGACCGGAAGCGCGCCCTGCGCTCCGACCAGGTAGTGGTGGATGTTCCCGTGGTCCACGGCGATGCTCAGCGGGGTGGCTCCGCCCGCCCCGGGCTGGTCGACGGGGTCGGCGGGCGTGCCGTGGTAGCCGGGCGAACCGTCGAGAAGGCGAGAGATCGTGGTGCCGATCAACTCGACGTGGCTGATCTCCTCCGTACCGATCCCCTGGATGAGGTCCTTGTAGGCCTTTCCCGACGGACCGCGGAAGTTCATGCTTTGGAAGAGGTACTGCATCATGGTGCGCATCTCGCCGAACTGCCCGCCGAGCCCTTCTTGGAGAGCGTTCGCGGCGGCCGGATCCGGCTCGTCCTGAGCGATGTCGTTGATGAATTCCTGCAGGTGAAAATACATGTTTCCTCCAAGGGGGTCGGTGGCCGACAGTGCGCCCGAAACGCTCCGTCGCCGAGCCCGTAGCCATGGCGGGCGTCGGCGACTACCCTGCCCGGTGGCCAGCGGCGCCATCCGCTCTCCCACCCCCACGGCATCCGGAACCCCCGTCCCCGATCCCGTGACGCTGCGGAAACACAGATGTGACATCGCGCGCTTAGCGTCGGGCCATGGCTTCTTTCCACGTGCCCACGATCGACATCTCGGCGTGGGTGGGTCCCGGTCCTGACCATGCCCGCGCGGCGGTGGTCGCGGCGGTCGACCACGCGTGCCGCACCGTGGGATTCATGCAGATCGTGGGGCACGGGGTTCCGGATGCCGTGATGCACGACCTCGAGGACGCACTGGACGAGTTCTTCGGCCTCCCGCTCGAGGCGAAGAAGGCGTACGTGCGACCGGCGGGCGAGAACCGCGGGTACAGCCCGCCCAAGAGCGAGTCGCTCAGCTACAGCCTCGGGGTGGATCCGGTGACGCGCATGAACGACTTCTTCGAGGCGTTCAACGTCGGCACGTCGTGGCAGGAGTATCCGGGGGCGTCGGTGTCGCCCGACGATTACGCGACGAACACGTGGCCCGCCGAGACGGCGCTGTTCGAGCCGGCCGTTCGCACGTACTACGACGAGGCGCGACGGGTCGCCCACACGCTCACCCGCATCTTCGCGGCGGCGTTGCGCGTGCGCGACGACTTCTTCGACGGGCTCACCGACCACTCCATCGACGTGCTGCGGATGAACAACTACGCCCTGCCGCCGGGGTCGATCGAGCTCGGCGCCGAGTTGACGGGCATGGGCGAGCACACCGACTTCGGACTCGTCACGGTGCTGTGGGCCGATCAGGTGGCGGGCCTGCAGGTGCTCGGGCTCGACGGTTCGTGGAACGACGTCGCGCCCGCCGATGGCGCGCTGCTGGTCAACCTCGGCGACGTCGCCGCGCGACTCACCAACGACAAGTGGCTGTCGACCCTGCACCGGGTGAAGCCGCCGGTGATCGACGGCACGATCGAGCGGCGGCGTTCGGCGGCGTTCTTCCACGACGGCAACGCGGATGCCGTGGTGGGCCCCCTTCCGCACTTCGTCACCACCGAGGCTCCCGCGCTGTACGAGCCGGTCACGGTGAGCGAGCACATCGCCGCGAAGCTGGCCGGGTCGCGTGCCGGGCGCAAGAACGTCTCGGCGGTGCGCGAGGCCGCGCGGGTGACCGCGGCGAGCCGAGCCTGAGCGCGGGTGGCGCTGCCCGAGGGCAGCGCCACGCCCGGCGTCAGGCCGCGGACACCCCGAACAGCAGGCCCAGCACGTAGGTGACGGCGGCGGCGCCGAAGCCGATCGCGAGCTGGCGCAGACCCCGCTTCAGCGGCGACGCACCCGAGAGCAGGCCGACCATGGCGCCCGTGCCGAGCAGCGCGATGCCGACGAGCCCCAGCGCGAGGGCGACGGCCGGGAAGCCGGCCATGCCGAAGATCCACGGCAGCACCGGGATAATCGCGCCCGAGGCGAAGAACAGGAAGCTCGACAGGGCCGCTCCCCAGGCGCTGCCGACCACGTCGTGCGAGTTCTCGCCCGGGGCGGCGGCGACCGGTGCGGAGCCCGCCTGCGCGGCGGTGACGACCTCGCGGGCCTTGTCGAACGCGGCATCCGGATCCATTCCGCGCGTGCGGTAGACCAGGGCGAGCTCGTTGGCGTCGAGGTCGAGGTGGGGCAGGGCCGAGTCGGCGAAGTCGCTCTCTTCGGTGGCCTCGAGCAGTTCGCGCTGCGAGCGCACCGAGACGAACTCCCCCGCGCCCATCGACAGGGCGCCGGCGAGCAGACCGGCGATTCCGCTGAAGAGCACGAAGCTCGGCGCGACGCCGGTCGCCCCGACGCCCATCACGAGGGCGAGGTTCGAGACGAGTCCGTCGTTGGCGCCGAACACGGCGGCGCGGAAGGTTCCCGACAGTCGGCGGCGGCCGCGCGCGGCGAGTCCGCGGACGACCTCGTGGTGCACGCGCTCGTCGGCGGCCATCGCGGCCGTGGCGTAGGGCTCGTCGGCATAGGGCGAGCGCGCTTCGGCGTTCTGCGCGAGGGCGAGCACGAAGATCGAGCCGAACCGGCGGGCCATCCAGGAGAGCAGGCGTGTTCCGATGCCGGGCGACGGCAGGCGCTTCGGCGTCTCGCCGAGGAGGTCGATCCAGTGCTGCTCGTGTCGGCCTTCGGCTTCGGCGAGCTCGAGCAGGATGTCGCGCTCCTCGCCGGTGCGGCGCGACGCGAGCTCGCGGTACACGCGCGCTTCGGCGCGTTCGTCGACGAGATAGCGCGCCCAGCGGCGGCGATCGCGGGCGGTGGGTGTGGCGAGGTTCGTCACGGGGCTCCTTCAGGTCGTCCCCCACCGTAATGAGGGCGATCCGGGCCCCCGGGCGCGTCGGTCGATACTGACAGCATTTCGGCTCCCCGAAGCCCGGAAAGACGCGGATGCCGAGGGGCCCATGCCAGCATTTCGGGGTCGCGAAAAGCGGGGTCGCGGGGCCGAGGTCGGGTGACGCGGCCGGCGGCGAGGCGCATCGCTCGGGCAACGGCGTCGGGCCCTCTGTGGCCTTGAAACTGCAGTTCGCTGACGAGTCGGTTGCAGCCTGTCACCGGAATGTCAGCGAGATGCAGTTTCGCGACGCGGAGCGCGCGGGCGGCCCACGCCGACCCGCAGCCCGAACGAGACCGCAACCCGCCCGGATCAGGAGTGCACGCGCCGGCGCAGCACGTCGATGCGCGCCTGCAGCTGAGCGACGGTGGCGTGCGAGACGGCGGGGCCTCCGCAGATGCGGCGGAGCTCTGCGTGCACGAGGCCGTGCGGCTCGCCGGTCTGGCGGGCGTACAGCCCGACCATGGTGTTGAGCAGCTGACGCTGCTCCTTGAGCGTGCGGTGGAGAGGGGCGGGGAGCCCGCCGTCGTCGACCGAGGCCGGCTCGACACCGCTCTCCTTCTCGGTCGCCTCGCGGGTCGAACGGTGGCGCGACTGCCGCGTCGCGCGCGACATGAGCACCTCGTGCACCTGCTCGGGCTCGAGAAGGCCCGGGATGCCGAGGAACTCCTCCTCCTCGATGGTTCCCGGGACCGCGAGCTGCCCGAACTCCTGCCCGTCGAACAGCACGCGATCGAAGTGCGCGAGCGAGCCGAGCGCCTGGTACTCGAATTCCTGCTCGAGCGCGTCGGAGGCTTTGTCCTCGCGCTCGGCGGCATCCATCATGTCTTCTTCGGCGTTCCACTGGTCTTCCGCGTCGCTGTCGCGGTCGAGGGCGTGGTCGCGCTGCGCCTCCATCTCGCCGGCGAGGGCGAGCAGTTGCGGGACGTTCGGCAAAAAGACGCTCGCGGTCTCACCGCGACGACGCGCGCGCACGAAGCGGCCGATCGCCTGCGCGAAGAACAGCGGGGTCGAGGCGCTCGTAGCGTATACGCCGACGGCGAGGCGCGGCACGTCGACGCCCTCCGACACCATGCGCACGGCGACCATCCAGCGCGTCGTCCCCTTCGAGAACGTCTCGATGCGTCCCGAGGCCTCCGCCTCGTCGGAGAGCACGACGGTGACCTTCTCGCCGCTGATGTCTTCGAGGATGGCGGCGTAGGCGCGCGCGGCGGTCTGATCCGTCGCGATGACCAGGCCACCGGCATCCGGAACCGTCTCGCGCACCTCGGTGAGGCGGCGATCGGCGGAGCGGAGCACCGCGGGGATCCAGTCGCCGTTCGGGTCGAGCGCGGTGCGCCAGGCCTGCGAGGTGATGTCCTTGGTGTTGTCTTGCCCGAGCTGGGCCTCCATCTCCTCGCCCGCCTTGGTGCGCCAGCGCATCTGACCGGCGTAGACGAGGAAGAAGACGGGGCGCACGACGCCGTCGTCGAGGGCGCGGCGGTAGCCGTAGGCGTAGTCGGTGCGCGAGAGGCGGATGCCCTTCGAGTTCGGGTGGTACTCCACGAACGGGATCGGCGCGGTGTCGCTGCGGAACGGGGTTCCCGACAGCAGCAGGCGGCGCGTGGCGCGGTTGTAGGCCTCGCGGAGGGCGTCTCCCCAGCTGAGGGCGTCACCGCCGTGGTGCACCTCGTCGAGGATCACGAGAGTCCGGGCATCCATCGTCAGGCGCTGGTGCACCTCGGCCTTCACCGCGACCTGCGCGTAGGTCACCGCGACGCCGTGGTACTGCCGCGAGGGTGTGGCGTGCCGATTGGAGAAGAAGGGATCGAGACGGATGCCGACGCGTGCCGCCGCTTCCGCCCACTGGGTCTTCAAGTGTTCGGTGGGAGCGACGACGACGATGCGGTCGATCACGCGACGACGCATGAGCTCGGAGGCGAGGCGGAGGGCGAATGTCGTCTTACCGGCGCCGGGGGTGGCCGCCGCGAGGAAGTCGCGGGGACCCTTGCCGACGCCGTCGGGCCCGTCGGAGCCGAAGTATTGATCCAGCGCTTCGGCCTGCCATGCGCGCAAGCGCTGCGCGGTTCCCCACGGGGCGCGCTGCGGGAACGACGGAGACAGGTGCTCGGCGGCGAACGAACCGAAATGCGGCTCGGTGCCGTCGAGCGATCCATCGATCTGCGGGTCGGCGATCGCCCCGGGCGCGGGGGCGTCGGCGACGGGTGCGGTGGCGTGCGCCGGGTCGACGGGGGCGTCGGGGGATGTGGGGGCTTCGGGGGCGGATGCCGGGGACGCGGCATCCGGAGTCGTTCTAGGAGGCGCGGGGGCGCCGAGGGTGGCCGGGGCGGGGGTTGCGACCGGGCCGGGGCTGGCGATCGGGCCGGGGGTTGCGACGGGGCCAGGACTTGCGACCGGACCGGGACTCGCGACCGGACCGGGACTCGCGACCGGGCCGGGAGAGGCGATGCGGGGAGTCGCCGTTTCGGCGGCGGGGCTCGTGTGCGGGAGGGCCGAGGTGCGGGCTTCTTCTTCCAGCATCGAACCTCCATCCCTCGCGAGCGCGAACATCCACGATAGGTCACTCCCGCGCTCCCCGTCGCGGGGCGCGGATGGCGGCCCGCCGCCTGTGCGTCGGTCGGAGGTCGCCGGGCGGGCAGAACGCAGGAATTGAGGCATCCGCCCCGTGTCGTGGCCAGTTTCTCTGCATGGCCGGGTCGGGCGCGTCGGAAACTCCTGCGTTGTGGACGTCGGCGCGGGCGGCGGGCGGCGCCGGGGCGGGCCGACGGGGCGCCCGGGGCACGCACCGCTCGCTCGCAGTGTCGGAGGCCGGGGGTACCGTGGAAGGCGGAGGTTTCGATGACACTCGATCCGCACTCGCCCCGCACCTCGCCCACGCCCGACAATCCCGGCCCCCACCCGTGGCGCCGCTTCGTCGCCCTGGGCGACTCGTTCACCGAGGGCATCGGCGATCCGCTGCCCGACGGCGGCCATCGCGGCTGGGCTGATCGCGTCGCCGAGGTGCTCGGCGCGCAGGTCGACGACTTCGCCTACGCCAACCTCGCCGTGCGCGGGAAGCTCATCGCGCAGATCGTGGCCGACCAGATCGAGCCCGCACTCGCGCTCAAGCCCGACCTCATCACCATCTCGGCGGGCGGAAACGACGTCATCCGGCCGGGCAGCGATCCCGACGCGGTATCACGGCAGTTCGAAGACGCCATCGCGCGCCTCAGCACCAGCGGGGCGACCGTCGTCGTGTTCACCGCGATCGACACCGAGTTCACGCCGGTGTTCCGCGGCATCCGGGGCAAGGTCGCGATCTACAACGAGAACATCCGCTCGATCGCCGACCGTTACGACTGCGTCGTCGCCGACCAATGGGGTCTGAAAGAGGTGCAGGACATGCGCTTCTTCGACGACGACCGCCTGCACTACAACTCCCTCGGTCACCACGAGGTCGCCCGCATGGTGTTGCGGGCGCTCAACGTGCCGAACGACCTCGAGCCGATGAAGGCCGAGACCATGGCCATCACCACCTGGCGCGCCGCCCGCGAGAAAGACTTCGTGTGGGCGCGCGAATACCTCGTGCCGTGGGTGCTGCGGCGCCTGCGTCACCAGTCGTCGGGCGATCACATCCGGGCCAAGCGACCCGAGCCGCTCCCGATCGTGACTCTCGCCCCGGGTCCGGATGCCGCGGGCCCCCGCGAGACGCAGGTCTGACCCCCGTGCGCACTCTTCCCGACGCGGTGGGCGCTCTCCTGCAGGCGGCTGATGCCGACACGCTGCTGCGCGACGCCGACGCGCTCGCCGAGGCTCTCGCCGACGCCGGCTGGGCTCCCGAGGTCGAAAGCGGTCGCTTCAGCGCCGACGGATGGGACGTCGTGTCGTCGGCCTGGCCGCCGAACCTGTCGGTGTTCCGCGACGGCGACCTGCTCGATGTGCGTCGAGACGCCCTCGCGATCGCCGCGACGCTGAACGCCGAGCCGCAGCGGTGGGCCTTCGAGACCGAGGGCCCCGACTGGTCGGGCTGGACCACCGACGACCCGCGGTGGGACGACGACCAGATCGACTGGCTTCTCTGGCACGGGCAGGGCGTCGTCGTCGAGCTGTTCACCGCGCCCGCGGTTGCGGGTGAGGTGCCCGCGCACCTGCACCTCGCGATCGAGCGTGCCGACTCCCCGCCCGAGGGGCTGCCGCGAGACGATGTGCGCGACCTCCGCGTGGCATCCGAGGGGAGCATCGTCGAGCGGTGGTTCCTCGTGGGTGAGAGCGACCTGCCCGACGAACTACTCGCCACGCTCGAGGCCGACCCCGATCAGCGCGTCAGCGCAGCCGCGGCGTCGGAGCGCCGGATGCGCGACGGCGGGTTCGACGACCCGACCGGCTGAGCCGCTCTAGGCGGGTCTCCGTCTCAAACCCGCCGCCCCCGCCCGAGCTCCCACAGCGCCACCGCGCTGGCAGCTGCGACGTTGAGCGAGTCCACTCCCCCGGCCATCGGGATCGTCACGACGGTGTCGGCCGCGGCGAGCGCGTGACGGCTGAGTCCGTCTCCCTCGGATCCCATCAGCAGGGCGACGCGTTCGTGCCCGGCGGCCGAGAAGGCGTCGAGGGTGACGGCGTCGTCCGACAGGGCGAGGGCCGCGAGGTGGAATCCGGCGTCGTGCAGAAGGGGCGCGGCATCCGACCATTCGGGCAGGCGCGTCCACGGCACCTGGAAGACGGTGCCCATGCTCACGCGGACGCTCCGCCGGTAGAGCGGGTCGGCGCAGCGCGGCGTGACGAGCACCGCGTCGGCGCCGAGGGCGGCTGCGGAGCGGAACGCCGCACCGATGTTGGTGTGGTCGACGATGTCTTCGAGCACGACGACGAGCCGCGCGTCGCGCACGATCTCTGCGACGGATGCCAGGGCGGGGCGATGCATCGAGGCGAGGAGCCCGCGGTGCACGGTGTACCCGGTCACCTGCTCGGCGATCTCGGCCGCGACCACGTAGACCTCGGCGTCGTCGCCGACCAGGGCGAGCGCGTCGGCGAGGAACTTCTCCTGCACGAGCACCGATCGCGGGCGGTGCCCGGCACGCAGCGCGCGGTCGAGCACCTTGGCGGACTCGGCGATGTACAGCCCACCCGCGGGCTCGCTCACCCGGCGCAGCGAGACGTCGGTGAGGTCGCGATAGTCGGCGAGGCGCGGGTCGTCGGCGGAGTCGAGCGGGATCACGGGCATTCCCCCATCCTCCCAGCACGCCCCGCACGCCCCGCCCGCGCGTTGAGTGTCCACAACACCCCGCCCCCGTCCGTTGCATACGGCGTGCCGTGGACCCTCAACCCCCCGGGGGGGGGGGGGGGGCGCGCCGCGCGTCACGCGACGTGCAGTGCGCGGCCTCCCGCGATCACCAGGGCCCGCTCGGGTTGGCGCACGAGAGCGTCCATGGGGTTCTCGGCATCCACCAGCACGATGTCGGCGCGAGCGCCCTCGACGAGGTCGTGCACGTCGCGGCCGACCGCCCACGCTCCCGCGCTCGTGGCCAGCTTCACCACGCGCAGCAGGTCGTCGTCGCGCACGAGTCCCCCGGCGCGGGCGTACTGCCAGGCGATGCCGAGCGTGTCTCCGGTGCCGTAGGGGCTCCACAGATCGCGGATGCCGTCGGTGCCGAGCCCCAGCGCGACTCCGGCCGCGTCGAGTTCGGCGAGGGGCAGCTGCGTGTTGCGCAAGGGCGCGACGGTGGTCATGCTGACTCCCGCCTCGCCCATCGCCGCGAGGAGGTCGCGACGGCGGGCGGGCGCGAGGTCGGCGACGGCGAATCCGTGCGCGATGTTCACGCGTCCGCCGAGTCCGTGCCGCTGAGTGCGTTCGATGAGGAGCTCGATCTGGAACGCCCCGAGCTCGGCGGGGTCGTGCAGGTGGATGTCGATGCCGACGCCCGTGTCGGCGGCGAGCGCGACGAGGGCGTCGATCTGGCCCACGGGGTCGCGGTCGATCGTGGCGGGGTCGAGCCCGCCCACCCAGTTGACGCCGTCTCGCCCCGCGGCCTCTCGCAGCAGGTCGAGCACACCCGGGCGGCGCAAAATCCCGTCTTGGGGGAACGCGACGATCTGCACGTCGAGGGCGCCCTCGTATCGCGCGACCGCCTGTTCGACCGCCTCGATGCCGCGCAGGCCCACGCCGAGGTCGACGTCGACGTGCGAGCGGATCGCCGTGGTGCCGTGACGCACGAGTTCGCGCAGCACGACGGCCGAGCGTTCGATCGACGGGATGCCGAGGGCATCGCGCTGAGCGCGCTCGTGGCGGATGCGCCCGTCGGTGCCGCCCTCTCCCCCGTACGACTGCCACGGCAGGCCCCACCACGACTTGTCGAGGTGCGCGTGCGCGTTCACGATGCCCGGGAGGGCGAGGAGCCCCCGCCCGTCGAACTCGCGCACACCGATCGGATCGATGGCCGCGGGCCGGATGGCGGTCATGCGACCGTCGGCGATGTCGATGTCGACGGCATCCGCTCCCCACGGCCGCACGCGGCGGAGACAGGTGACATCGAGCATGGCCGGAGGCGACAGGGGGGTCATGGCCCCAGTATCCGTGGGCGAGCGCGCGGCTCGGGGGTGCCGCGCTCGACGAGCGGTGATCCGGATGCCACGACCGGGGCACCCACCGGCCCCTCCCCGCGCGGGTCCGGGTCTGCGGCTCGGGGGTGCCGCGCTCGACGAGCGATGATCCGGATGCCACGCCCCGGGCACCCACCGACCCCTCCCCGCGCGGGCACGGGTCTGCGGCTCGGGGGTGCCGCGCTCGACGAGCGGTGATCCGGATGCCACGCCCCGGGCACCCACACCGACCCCTCCCCGCGCGAGCCGGGGTCGGCGGCCCGCCATAGACTCGATACGACGGAGGTGCGCATGACCGACACGGTGCAGGATGCCGAGTTCTCGGCATCCGTCGATCGTGCCGTCGAGGTTCTGGCGGGCCGTCGCGTGGCCGTGCTGACGGGCGCGGGGGTGTCGACCGATTCGGGGATCCCCGACTATCGCGGCAAGGGTGCTCCCACGCGCACGCCGATGACGGCGCAGCAGTTCCTCTCGAACGCCGATGCGCGTCGTCGGTACTGGGTGGGCAGCCACCTCGGCTGGAAGGTGTTCGCCGCCGCCGAGCCGAACGACGGCCATCGCGCGCTCGCCGCGCTCGAGACGGCGGGTGTCGCCAACGGCGTGATCACGCAGAACGTCGACGGACTTCACGTGCGCGCCGGCAGCGGACGCGTCGTCGAGCTGCACGGCACGATGCGCCGCGTCGGGTGCCTGCAGTGCGGGCAGGTATTCGACCGCCGCGATCTGGCCGAACGCGTCGAGGCCGACAACCCCTGGATCTCCCTCCCCGAGAACGTCGAGCTCGGCCCCGACGGCGATGTCACCCCGGCGAGCGCCGACGGCTTCGTCGTTCCCGTGTGCTCGGTGTGCGGGGGCACTCTCAAGCCCGACGTCGTGTTCTTCGGCGAGTACATCCCGGTCGAGAAGTTCCGCGAGGCCGAGCAGCTGGTGCACGCCAGCGACGCGCTCGTCGTGGCGGGGTCGTCGCTGGTGGTCAACTCCGGTATCCGGCTCGTCGAGCGGGCACGGCGCAAGCGTCTTCCGGTCGTGATCGTCAACCGTGGAGCCACGCGCG
Organism: Microbacterium algihabitans; assembly: GCF_032464975.1. Classification (NCBI taxonomy): domain Bacteria; kingdom Bacillati; phylum Actinomycetota; class Actinomycetes; order Micrococcales; family Microbacteriaceae; genus Microbacterium; species Microbacterium algihabitans. The sequence continues at coordinate 92,498 of NZ_JAWDIU010000005.1, read as the reverse complement.
CCGATCAGCGCGCGGCCGTGAAGATCGACGGTGGCACGAGCGACGTGCTGAAGGCCTTCGCCGAGCGGCTGCCCGGACTGCTCTGACTCCGGCGACGTCCGCGGCGGCACGAGCGACGTGCTGAAGGCCTTCGCCGAGCGGCTGCCCGGACTGCTCTGACGGCCCGACGCCTCTCGGCATCCGGTCATCCCGCGCCGGTTAGGCTCGAACCGTGACGATTCTGACTCTGGTGCGGCATGGCGAGACGGCGTGGAACTACGAGGGGCGCATCCAGGGGTCGACCGACATCCCCCTGAACGACACGGGTCGTCTGCAGGCCCGTGGCATCGCCGACACCCTCGCCGCGGAGTACGCCGGCCGTGAGGTCGTCGTCGTCTCGAGCGACCTGGGCCGTGCCGCCGAGACGGCCGACATCATCGCCGCCGCCCTCGGCACCGAGGTCTCGCACCGCTTCCCCGGCCTGCAGGAGCGCTCCTACGGCGAGGCCGAGGGCATGGACGCGCCCACCTTCTACGACACCTACGGCCCGTGGCACGCGGCCGATGTGCCCGGCGCCGAGACCTGGCCGGTCGTGCGCGAGCGTGCGCTGGCCGCGCTCGCCGAGGCCGTGGCATCCGCCCCCGACGGCGTCGACGTGATCGCCGTCGCGCACGGGGCGCTCATCCGCGAGGTCATCATGTTCGCCACCGACGGCGAGTTCCCCCGCGAGGGCGAGCGCCTGCCGAACTGCTCGGCGACGACGTTCCGCCTCGATGGCGACCGTTGGGAGATGCTGGCCTACGCCGGCGTCGCGAGCTGACCCGAGCCCAGGTCCCTGAGCCTGTCGAAGGGACCGGAACCCGCGGACACCCCGGACCCCAGGTCCCTGAGCCTGTCGGAGGGACCGGAACGCGCAGACCCAGGACCCCAGGTCCCTGAGCCTGTCGAAGGGACCGGAACGCGCAGACCCAGGACCCCACGTCCCTGAGCCTGTCGAAGGGACCGGAACGCGCAGACCCAGGACCCCAGGTCCCTGAGCCTGTCGAAGGGACCGGAGACCGCGGACACCCGGAACCCGCAGACACCCGGTGGCTTCGACACGCTCAGCCACCTCCCACGCGCGAAACCCGGTCGCTGACCCCGGTGGCTTCGACACGCTCAGCCACCTCACTCGCGCGAACCCCGGTCGCTGACCCCGGTGGCTTCGACACGCTCAGCCACCTCACTCGCGCGAACCCCGGTCGCTGACCCCGGTGGCTTCGACAAGCTCAGCCACCTCCCACGCGCGAACCCCGATCGCTGACCCCGGTGGCTTCGACAAGCTCAGCCACCTCACTCGCGCGAACCCCGATCGCTGACCCCGGCGGCTTCGACACGCTCAGCCACCTCACCCGCTCACCCCGCCCGCGCGATAAGCGAGCGGGCGTGGCGCAGGATCGGCTCGTCGATCATGCGCCCCTCGTGGCGGAACACTCCCCGCTCCCCCTCGGCCGCGGCGAGCACTCCGCGCGCCCACTCGACCTGCTCGGGGGGCGGGGCGTACGCCTCGCGGATCGTCGCGACCTGCCCGGGGTGGATGCACGCGGTGGCCGTGAATCCGGATGCCACCGCATCCCGCGCCTCGTCCGAGAGCCCGTCCAGGTCGGCGATGTCGACGTGCACGGCGTCGATCGCCCTCTTGCCGAACGCCCCGGCGGCGAGCAGCACCCGGGCCCGCGCGAGTCGAGCGATGTCGCGGTACGAGCCGTCGTCGTGGCGGCTCGAGGTTCCGCCGAGGCTCGCCACGAGGTCTTCGGCACCCCACATGAGGGCGACGACCTGCGGGAGCGCGGCGATCTGCTCGGCGGCGACCACTCCGCGCGCCGTCTCGCACAGGGCGATGACCTCGTACTCCTCGAGAGGGGCGAGGGATGCCGGGTCCTCGGCCTTCGCGACCATCACGCGCCGCACGCGCGTCCGCGCGAGGGCATCGAGGTCGAGCGCGAAGTCGGGCGTCTCGGGTCCGTTGACCCGCACGATCACGCGGTCGGGGTCGGGATCGGCGGCGATCAGCTGCGCGCGGGCGTCGGCCTTGGCATCCGGGGCCACGGCGTCTTCGAGGTCGAGGATCGCGGCATCCGCCCTCTCGAGCGCCTTCGACAGCCGCTCCGGGCGGTCGCCGGGCACGAACAGGAGTGCGGGCCCGAGCGCGAAACTCACGCCGCCGCCTCCTGCGCCCACACCAGCACCGTGCGGGTCGCGGTGGCGACCACCTCGTCGTTCTGCGAGCGTCCGGTGTGCTCCATCACGACGATCCCCTGTCCGGGGCGCGACGCCGACGGCCGTACCGAGACGATCTCGGTCTCGGCGATCAGGGTGTCGCCGACGAACAGCGGGGCCGGGAAGCTCACGTCGGTCAGCCCGAGCTGCGCGACGAGCGTGCCCTGGGTGAGCTGTCCCACCGACAGGCCCACGAGGGTCGACAGCGTCCACATCGAATTCACCAGCGGACGCCCGAACGGCTGGGTCGCCGCGTACGCCGCATCGAGGTGCAGCGCCTGCGGATTCATCGTCAGGGTCGTGAACACCACGTTGTCGGCATCCGTCACCGTCCGCCCGGGCCGGTGCGCGTACCTCTCACCGACGACGAACTCCTCCAGATACAGGCCGCGCTGCTCGATCATGCCGCCACGGTACCCGTGAGCCCCAGCGCACGCGAGATCACCATGAGCTGCACCTCGGTCGTTCCCTCGCCGATCTCGAGGATCTTGGAGTCGCGGTAGTGGCGCGCCACGGAATACTCGTTGATGAACCCGTTGCCACCGAACACCTGTGTCGCATCCCGCGCGTTCGCCATGGCGGCATCGCTCGCGGTCATCTTGGCGACGGCGGCGTCGACGGTGAACGGCTTTCCGGCGTCGCACAGGCGCGCGGCGTGCACCCACGCGAGGCGGGCGGTGTGCACGCGGGCGTGCATGCGCGCGAGCAGGAACTGCATGTTCTGGCGCGTCGACAGGCGCTCGCCGAAGACGGTGCGGCTGCGGGCGTAGTCGACGGCGGCTTCGAGGCAGCCCTCGGCGGCTCCGGTGGCGAGCGCGGCGATCGCGACGCGGCCCTCGTCGAGCGTGCGGAGGAAGTTCTTGAACCCGTGCCCGCGCTCACCGAGCAGGTTCGCCTCGGGAACCCGCACGCCGTCGAAGGTGAGCGGATGCGTGTCCGAGGCGTTCCAGCCGACCTTGTCGTACGCGGGACCCACGGTGAAGCCCGGCGTGCCGTTGGGCACGATGATCGTCGAGATCTCGGGGCGGCCCGCATCGGTGCGCCCGGTGACCGCGGTGACGGTCACGAAGCGGGTAATGTCGGTGCCGGAGTTGGTGATGAACTGCTTCGTCCCATCGATCACCCATTCACCGCCCTCGAGCCGCGCAGTCGTGCGGGTGGCGCCGGCGTCGCTGCCGGCCTCCGCCTCGGTGAGTCCGAATCCGGCGAGCGCGCGACCGGCGACGAGGTCGGGCAGGTACTCCGCCTTCTGCGCGTCGGTGCCGTAGCGGTAGATCGGCATGGCACCCAGGCCGACTCCGGCTTCGAGGGTGATGGCCATCGACTGGTCGACGCGCGCGACGCCCTCGATCGCGACGCACAGGCTCGCGTAGTCGCCGCCCTGTCCGCCGACCTCTTCGGGGAACGGCAGGCCGAAGAGCCCCAGGTCGCCCATCTGCTCGACGAGGTCGAGGGGCAGCATGTGGGCGCGGTCGGCTTCGTACGAGCGCGGCGCGATCACCTCGTCGGCGAACTCGCGCACCATCGCGCTCAGTTCGCGCTCGTCGTCGGTGAAGGCCTGCTGGCTGTCGATGCTCACGAGAGGGACTCCTTGTGGGAAGGGATGGGGGCGGATGCCGGGATGCCGGCGGAACCGTGCGGTTCGGGGTGGGAGGAGGGTGAGGTGACTGAGACGGCACTGCGGGTCCCGGACCCTTCGACAAGCTCAGGGACCTCGGTAGCGGCGGTGGCTGAGCCTGTCGAAGCCCCCGGCGCGAGAGCACTGCGGGTCCCGGGCCCTTCGACAAGCTCAGGGACCTCGGTAGCGGCGGTGGCTGAGCCTGTCGAAGCCCCCGGCGCGAGAGCACTGCGGGTCCCGGACCCTTCGACAAGCTCAGGGACCTCGGTAGCGGCGGTGGCTGAGCCTGTCGAAGCCCCCGGCGCGAGAGCACTGCGGGTCCCGGACCCTTCGACAAGCTCAGGGACCTCGGTAGCGGCGGTGGCTGAGCCTGTCGAAGCCCCCGGCGCGAGAGCACTGCGGGTCCCGGGCCCTTCGACACGCTCAGGGACCGGCGTTACGGGCGTCACCGTCGCGACAACCGCGTCTCGCGCGACCTGCGCGCCGGCCGCCGTGCGCAGGCGCACCGTCCCCGCGTGCGGGCTCACGACCGTGTGCTCCATCTTCATCGCCTCGATGGTGGCGAGCCGGGCGCCCGCGTCGACGGCGTCTCCGTCGGCGACGTGCACGGCGACCACGGTGCCGGGGAGCGGAGCGACGAGGTCGGGGGCGACGGCCCCGGGCGCGCGGCCCGCGGCGACGCGGCGACGCTCCGTGGCATCTCGCCGCGACACCACTCGCAACCGGTGCGCTCCCCCGTCGGCGTGCACCCAGTACTCGACCGGTCCGCCCGTCACGACCGCCTCTCCAGCGGTACCCGGCGCGACAGCGTGCACCTGCCCGGCGTCGTCTTCCAGCGACACCGTGCGCGCAGCCACCGCTCCGCCGGCACGCCAGGCCCCCACGCGTCCCCAGACCGAGCCGTCAGCCGGGTTCCCGGCATCCGCGACTCTCTGCGCCACGGCGGCGAGCGCGGCCGGCGACGGTTCCGGAGCCTCCGGAGTCCCGCGCCGATCGAGCAGCCCCGTGTCGAGGTCTCCCGCGCGCACGGCGGGATCGGCGAGCAGAGCCCGCAGATCCGCGATGTTCGTGTCGACGCCGAGCACGATCGTGTCGGCGAGGGCGGCGTCGAGTCGCGCGAGGGCGGTCTCGCGGTCGGGTCCGTGCGCGATGACCTTGACGATCATCGGGTCGTACAACGAGCTGATGACACTGCCCGTCTCGACGGCGCTGTCGACGCGGGCGGATCCCGGATGCCACAGGCCCACGGTCCCGGTCGCGGGGAGGTATCCGCGGGCCGGGGTCTCGGCGTACACGCGTGCCTCGATCGCGTGTCCGTCGAGGCGGATCTCGCCGAGCTCGAGCGCGAAGCCCGCCGCGACCCGCAGCTGCTGCTCGACGAGGTCGATGCCGGTGACCATCTCGGTCACGGGGTGCTCGACCTGCAGGCGCGTGTTCATCTCGATGAAGAACGGCTCGTCGAGCCGGTCGCCCGCGACGAGGAACTCCACGGTGCCCGCGCCGAGGTAGCCGACGCTGCGGGCGGCGGCGACGGCGGCCTCGCCCAGGCGGGTGCGCGTCTCGGCATCCACGACGGGTGAGGGGGCCTCTTCGATCACCTTCTGGTGCCGCCGCTGCAGGGTGCACTCGCGCTCGCCGAGCGAGAGGGTCGTGCCGTGCGCGTCGGCGAGCACCTGCACCTCGATGTGGCGCGGGCGCTCCAGCAGCCGCTCGAGCAGCAGGGTGTCGTCGCCGAAGGCCGCGGCGGCGACCCGTCGTGCGGTCGCGAGGGCGTCGGCGAGGTCGTCGGGCCCGGTGGCGACGGTCATACCCTTGCCGCCCCCGCCGGCGGAGGGCTTCACGAGCAGGGGGTATCCGGCGCGATCGGCTTCGGCGGCGATCTCGGCGTCGGAGAGACCGGTCGCCGAGAACCCCGGCACGGTCGGCACGTCGTGGGCCGCGACGTGCTCCTTGGCGCGGATCTTGTCGCCCATCACCTCGAGCGCCTCGACTCCGGGGCCGACGAAGACGATCCCCGCCGCGGCGCACGCGCGGGCGAAGCCGGCGTTCTCGCTGAGGAACCCGTAGCCCGGGTGCACGGCATCCGCCCCGGACGACACCGCGGCGGCGACCACCGCGTCGACGTCGAGGTACGAGGGCACGCGCACAGCGTGGTCGGCTTCGCGGGTGTGGGGCGCGTCGGCATCCGCGTCGGTGAAGACGGCGACCGAACGGATGCCGAGACGCCGCAGCGTCCGGAACACCCGGCGCGCGATCTCGCCGCGGTTGGCGACGAGAACGGTGGAGAAGGGGCGAATGGTCATGTTCACATCCGGAAGAGGCCGAAGCCCCGGTCAGCCAGCGGCACGCGGCTGACGACGTCGAGCGCGAGCCCGAGCATCGTGCGGGTGTCGGCGGGGTCCATCACGCCGTCGTCCCAGAGCCGGGCGGTGGCGTAGTACGGGCTGCCCTGCTCTTCGTAACGGTCGCGGATGGGTTTCTGGAAGGCCTGGTCGTCGGCATCCGTCCACTCCTCACCGCGCGCGGCGCGCTGATCGCGCGTGACGGTCGAGAGAACGGATGCCGCTTGCGCCCCGCCCATGACCGAGATGCGGCTCGAGGGCCAGGTCCAGAGGAACCGCGGGTCGTACGCGCGGCCGCACATGGCGTAGTTGCCGGCGCCGTATGAACCGCCGACGAGGACCGTGAGCTTGGGGACGCGGGTGGTCGCGACGGCGGTGACCATCTTGGCGCCGTCTTTCGCGATGCCTCCGGCCTCGGCATCCCGCCCCACCATGAACCCGGTGATGTTCTGCAGGAAGAGCAGGGGGATGCCGCGCTGATCGGCGAGCTCGATGAAGTGCGCGGCCTTGAGCGCCGACTCGCTGAAGAGAACGCCGTCGTTCGCGATGATCGCGACCGGGTGCCCGTGCAGGCGCGCGAAGGTCGTGATGACGCTCTCTCCGTACAGCGCCTTGAACTCGTGCAGGGTGCCGGCGTCGACGAGGGTGTCGATGATGGCGCGCATGTCGACGGGCTGCGTGACGTCGGCGGGGACGATGTCGTAGAGCTCCTGCGGATCCCGAGCGGGATCGTTCGGCGCCTCGACCTGCCAGACCGGCGCGGGCGTCTGCGGAAGGGTCGCGACGATGTCGCGGACGATCTCGAGCGCGTGCTCGTCGTCGTCGGCGAGGTGGTCGACGACTCCCGAGCGGCGGGCGTGCAGGTCGCCGCCGCCGAGCTGTTCGGCGGTGACGTCTTCGCCGATCGCGGCCTTGACCAGGGGTGGTCCGCCGAGGAACACCGTGCCCTGGTTGCGCACGATCACGCTCTCGTCGCTCATCGCGGGGACGTAGGCTCCACCCGCGGTGCACGAACCCATGACGGCGGCGATCTGCGGGATGCCGCGGGCCGACAGCTGCGCCTGGTTGCGGAAGATGCGGCCGAAGTGCTCGCGGTCGGGGAACACCTCGTCCTGCATCGGCAGGAACGCCCCGCCCGAGTCGACGAGGTAGATGCACGGCAGGCGGTTGTCGAGAGCGATCTCCTGCGCGCGCAGGTGCTTCTTCACCGTCAGGGGGAAGTACGCCCCGCCCTTCACGGTGGCGTCGTTGGCGACGACCATCACGTGGCGCCCGTGCACGAGGCCGATCCCGGCGACGACCCCGGCCCCGGGAGCCCCGCCGTCGTAGAGGCCGTGGGCGGCGAGGGGCGCGACCTCGAGGAAGGGGCTGCCCTCATCCAGAAGGCGGTCGATGCGGTCGCGGGCGAGGAGCTTGCCGCGGGCGGTGTGACGCTCTCGCGCGGCGTCGGATCCACCGCGGGCGGCCGTGGCGAGGGTTGCGCGCAGCTGTTCCGCGAGGTCGCGCTGGGTGGGCGGCGCGGGGGTGGCGGGCGCGGCGTTCGGTGACGTCTCGGGCGCTGGCGCGGTGACCGGTGCTGTGCTCATGGCGGCTCCGTCTCGGGGCCGCATCGTCGACGGCACCGTCGTTCCGGTCGGGGTCGTTTCCGCCGGAGGGGTTTTCAGTTAATGTTGGCTAACTGAGATTCCAGGCTAGCCCGAACGGATGCCGATGACAAGAGCAAACGACGAGCCTTCAGGGGCCGACGGCGAGACGCGCGCTGACGCGGTGACCGCGGTCGCCCCCGCTCGCGTCGACGTCTCGCCGGACGACGCCTCCGGCGCGGCACGCGACCGCGCGACGGGCCCGACGCCTGACCCCGCTTCCGGCACCGCCCGCGACCGCGCCAAGGCCGACCGCCGCGCGGCCCTGCTCGCCGCCGCCGCCCGCCTGTTCGCCGAGCGCGGGTTCGACGGCGTGACCCTCGGCGACATCGGCGAAGCCGCCGGAGTGAGCGGCCCGGCCGTCTATCGCCACGTCGCGGGCAAGCAGGCGTTGCTGGGCGCGATCCTCGTCGACGTCAGCGAGCGGTTGCTCGAGGGCGGGCGCCGGGTTGCCGGGTCCTCCGTCGCGCACACAACCGCAGACCCGGCCCCCACCTCCCGTGGGGCCGAATCCCTCCGCGATCCTGCACACACGGCATCCGCCCCCGACCGTCCTGCGGATCGCGGCGCCGACGCGCCGTCTCTCGCAGCCCCAAAGCCGCGTGTCGCGGCTGATCTCCGCACGACGGCGGCGCCCGCCGACACCACGCTCCGCGCGCTCGTCGACTTCCACGTCGCGTTCGCGCTCGCCGAGGCCGATGTGATCCGCGTGCAGGACCGCGACCTGGATCGCCTCTCCCCCGACGACCGCCGCACGGTGCGCAATCTGCAGAACGCCTACGTTGCGGTGTGGACGGAGGCGCTCGCCACAGCGCTCCCGGATGCCGAGTCCCCCGCCGAGCGCCGCGTGCGAGCCCTGGCGTGCTTCGGTCTGATCAACTCGACCCCGCACAGCGTGCGCGGAGTGCCCGCGGCTCGCGTGCGCCCCACTTTGACCCGCATGGCGCTGGCGGCGCTGACGGCCTGAGTCCCCGCCATCCGCCCCGCAGCCGGCGCCCGGCGAGGCGCGCCCGCCTGGCACCCCTCAAAACCGGAAGGTGCCGAGGGCGACCACTCCCCCGGCACCCCGTCGATGCACCGCGCGACGACCGCGCCGCCGCGGGTCGCTCAGCGCAGCAGCATCGCCCTCCCGGGCTCGCGCAACACGCCGGCGACGTCGGTGAGGAATCGCGCCGCCTCGGCCCCGTCGACCAGCCGGTGGTCGAACGAGAGGCTGAGGGTGAGCACGTCGCGCAGGGCGATCTCGCCGTGATGCTCCCACGGCGTGCGCCGCAGGGCGCCGACCGCGAGGATGCCCGCTTCGCCGGGATTCAGGATGGGCGTTCCGGCATCCACTCCGAACACGCCGACGTTGGTGATCGAGAACGTCCCGCCGGTCATCGCGGCCGGAGCGGTGCGTCCGGCGCGGGCCGTCGCGGCGAGCTCGGCAATCGCGTCGGCGAGGTCGACGAGGTCGAGCCGGTCGGCATCCGGAATCACGGGAACCACGAGACCGCGGTCGGTCGCGGCGGCGATCCCCAGGTTGACGTAGTGGTGCTCGACGATCTCACCCGCCGCTTCATCCCACTTGGCGTTGAGCGCGGGAGTCCGCCCGAGCGCCAGGCACACGGCCTTCGCGACGATCGCGAGCACGCCGATGCGGTGCCCGTCGAGCGCGCGGTCGGTCTTGAGCGACGCGAGCAGTTCGGTGGTCGCGGTGACGTCGAGGGTGAGGAACGTCGTCGCGTGCGGAGCCGTGAACGCGCTCTGCACCATCGCCGCGGCCGTGTGCTTGCGCACTCCGCGGATCGGCGTGCGTGTCACCCGGTCGCCGGACCGGCCGGTCGGGGGGACCGTCGACATCGAAGCGGGGGCGGATGCCGTGACCTCGCCCACCTGGCCGCGCGCCACCGTCCCACCGGGGTGCGCGGGGGCGGATGCCGCGACCTCGGGCATCGCCGGAGTGCGCGCAGCGAACTCCTCGACGTGGCCGCGCGTGACCATCTCACCCGGGTGGGCTGCGGCGACCAACACGAGGTCGACCCCGAGGTCTTTCGCGAGCTTGCGCACCGGCGGGGTCGAGCGCGGACGCTCGAGGGGCAGGTCGATCGGACCGGTCTTGACGACGTCGTGGGGAGCGGCCTCGCGCACGGCGTGGTCGGAGTCGATCACCGCGGTCCCACCGCCGCGCGCGCGTCGCTTCGGACGGTTGCCGGATGCCGGGGCGGCGCCGTACCCGACGAGGTTCGGGGTCGCGCGGGCGGCGATGTCGTCGGCGGGGGCATCGAGCGGTGCCTCGGTGACCGTCTCGACGGCGAGGCCGGCCCCGGCCTCTCGAGTCGCCTCAGCAGGAGGGGCCGCCGGGGTGCCGGCATCCGTCCCGCCGAGGTCGAACGACACCAGGGGTGAGCCGACCTCGACGACGTCTCCGGCCGCGGCGTGCAGACCCTGCACGGTGCCGGCGTACGGCGAGGGGATCTCGACGATCGCCTTCGCCGTTTCGACCTCGGCGATCGTCTGGTTGAGGGTGACGGTGTCACCCTCGGCCACGTGCCACTGCACGATCTCGGCCTCGGGAAGCCCCTCGCCGAGGTCGGGAAGCAAGAACTCCGCGATCATCGAACGCCTCCTTCGATCGTGCCCGCGATCCGCCCTGCAGCACTGCGCTCCGCGATCATCGAACGCCTCCCTCGACGGTCGCGGCGGATGCGCCGCCGGTGGGCGAAGAGCCCGCACTGCGCTCCAGCACCAGATCCACCGCGTGCAGGATCCGGTCCAGATCGGGCACGTGGTGCTTCTCGAGCTTCGACGGCGGATAGGGGATGTCGTGCCCGGTGACGCGCCGCGGCGGCGTCTCGAGGTAGTGGAAGCACTCCTCGGTGATGCTCGCGATGAGCTCCGCGCCGACTCCCGCTTCGCGCGCGGCCTCGTGCGTGACGACGACGCGTCCGGTCTTGCGGACGGATGCCGCAACCGTGTTCATGTCGATCGGCGAGAGCGAGCGCAGGTCGATGACCTCGAGCGAGATCCCGTCGTCTTCGGCGGCGACGGCGGCGTCGAGGGCGGTTCGCACCTGGGCGCCGTAGGTGACGATCGTGGCATCCGTGCCCTCGCGGGCGACGCGCGCGAGGTGCATCGGCGGGGCGTCGGCGAGGTCGGCGTCGAGATCGACCTCGCCCTTGGAGTGGTACAGGCGCTTGGGCTCGAAGAAGATCACCGGGTCGTCGGAGGCGATCGCCTGCTGCAGCATGACGTAGGCGTCCTGCGGGTTCGAGGCGGCGATCACGCGGAGTCCGGCGGTGTGCACGAAGTACGCCTCGGGCGACTCGGAGTGGTGCTCGGCCGCGCCGACGCCTCCGGCCCACGGGATGCGGATGACCAGCGGCATCCGGATGCGACCGTTGCTGCGGTAGTGCAGCTTCGCGACCTGGCAGACGATCTGGTCGAACGCCGGGTAGACGAAGCCGTCGAACTGGATCTCGACGACGGGCCGATAGCCGCGCAGGGCGAGGCCCACCGCGGTGCCGACGATGCCGGCCTCTGCGAGCGGGGTGTCGACGACGCGCTGCGCACCGAAGCGCTTCTGCAGGCCGTCGGTGACGCGGAAGACGCCGCCGAGCTTGCCGATGTCCTCGCCCATGAGCAGGACTTTGTCGTCGCTCTCGAGTGCCTTCGACAGGCCCGCGTTGATCGCGGAACCGAGGGTCAGGGAAGTCATCGCGACATCTCCTTCTCGTCGCCGTGAGGAGCTTCGGGCACTGCCGCGTTGATCGCGGAACCGAGGGTCAGGGAAGTCATCGCGACATCTCCTTCTCGTCGCCGTGGGGAGCTTCGGGCACTGCCGCGTTGATCGCGGAACCGAGGGTCAGGGAAGTCATCGCGTGCCCTCCTGCTCGAACCCCGCGAGGTATTCCATGTACTCGGCCTTCTGCCTTTCGACTCCGGCATGCGGTTCCGCGTACACGTGGTCGAACATGGTCTCGGGCGCACGCGTGGTCGCTCCGATGCACGCGGCGCGCACGTCGGCGGCGAGGGCGTCGGCGGCCCGGGCGACCTCATCCATGCCGGAGTCGTCGAGCATGCCCTCGGCCCGCAGGTAGGCCTCGAGCCGGGCGATCGGGTCGCGACCGGCCCACCGCTCCACCTCGTCGGCGTCGCGGTAGCGGGTGGGGTCGTCGCTCGTGGTGTGCGGACCCATGCGGTAGGTCACGGCCTCGATGAACGAGGGCCCTTCGCCGCGGCGGGCACGGTCGAGGGCCCAGCGCATGGCGGCGACGCAGGCGATGGCGTCGTTGCCGTCGATGCGGAGGCTCGGGATGCCGAAGCCCGGCGCTCGGCCCGCGATGGGGTACTTGGCCTGCACGGTGACGGGCTCGGAGATGGCCCACTGGTTGTTCGAGCACACGAACACCACGGGGGCGCCGTACGACGAGGCGAACACCATCGCCTCGTTGACGTCGCCCTGGCTGGTGGCACCGTCGCCGAAATACGCCACGGCCACATCGGTCGAGCCGTCGCGCTGCGCACCCATGGCCCAGCCCGTCGCGTGCAGCGAGTGCGCGCCGATGATGATCTGGGGCGGGGCGACGTTGATCGACGCGTGGTCGTAGGCGGAGTGCTCTTCGCCGCGCCAGGCGAGCACGTAGCCCTCGGGCTTGGCGCCGCGGGCGAGCAGCACGCCGTGCTCGCGGTAGCTGGGGAAGGCGAAGTCGCCGGGAGCCATGGCGTGGACGGTGCCGACCTGCACGGCCTCCTGGCCGCGGCAGGGCGCCCACAGGGCGAGCTGACCCTGGCGCTGCAGCGCGACGCCCTCGGCGTCGAGGCGACGGGTGAGCACCATGTCGCGGTGGAGGGAGCGCAGCTCGTGCGGCGAGAGGTCGGCGATCCAGGGATCGAGCTCGGCGTCGGCGATACGAGTGCCGTCCGGCTCGAGCAGGCGGAGGACGTCGTCGACGTCGTCCTGGGGGTCGTGGTCGTCGGCTCTTCCGATCGAAGAGTCTCGCGTCTGGGTGTACGTCATCGTCATCCCTCCAGGTGCGGCCCGTGGCTCCTCGTGAGAGCCGGGGCGATCCGGGTGTCGGCAACAGCGCCGACGTGGCCGACCGTACGCGCGGAATGCACCCCGCTCAAGACCTCGTCGTCATATTGAGCACTGTGCCCATTGCAGACGGCCCCGGCGCTGCTAATGTTTCGCAGCATGAGCAAGCTCGACGCGGTCGACCTCGACCTCCTCCGCGCCCTGTCCGCCGATCCGCGCGCCACCGTCGTCGCGCTCGCCGAGAAGCTCGGCCTCTCGCGCAACACCGTTCAGGCGCGCATGAGCCGCCTCGAACGCGGTGGGGTGTTCCTGTCGTACGAGCGGACGTTGTCGGCGGAGGCGCTGGGCTTTCCGATCGAGGCGTTCCTGCAGGTGACTGTGCGCCAGGCCGAGCTGCCGATCATCCGCGAAGAACTCGCCAAGGTTCCCGAAGTGCTGCAGGCGCACGGGCTGAGCGGTCAGGTCGACCTGCTCGTGCGCGTCGCGTGCCGTGACACCCAGCACCTGTTCGACACCGATGCGCGCATCCTCGCGATCGAGGGCGTCGAGCGCACCGAGACCTCGCTGGTGATGGGCGAGGTGATCGGCTACCGCGTGGGCCCGCTGATGCAGCTGGCACGCGAGGAGAACTAGCCCGCGAGGTCCCTGAGCCTGTCGAAGGGACCGGAACCCCTGAAAGACCGGTGGCTTCGACAGGCTCAGCCACCTCCGAACCGAAGGTCCCTGAGCCTGTCGAAGGGACCGGAACCCGCGCCGGCCTACGGCGCGGGCACCACCGGGATGCTTGCCGTCTCGGTCTTCTCCTCGACCGCGCCGCCGGCGTCGAGCCGCACGAGCACGACGCCGACGAGGATCAGCGCACCGCCGACGAACTGCACGGGAGCGGGCGTCTCGCCGAGCAGCAGCCAGGCGAACCCGAGAGCGAACAGCACCTCGCTGAGCCCGACGAATGACGCGAGGCGCGAGCCGATGAGCGGCACCGCGATCACCCCGAGGGCGTACCCGACAGTGGTGGCGACGCCGCCCACCCAGAGCAGGGGCAGGATGCCGGGAACCTCGAGCCCCGCGAGCGACACCGTGATCGAGGGTGCGGCGAAGGGCAGGATCCCGGTGGCGACGAGGATGCCCATCAGCACGGTTCCGGTGATCAGGCCTCCCGCGGCGAGAGCGAGGGGCGGGAGGTCGTCGCCCGCGCGCCCGGCGATGACGAAGTAGGCGGCCGCGCACACGGCGGCGCACAGCGCGAAGATCGTCCCCAGCAGGTCGAAGCGCGCCCCGCTGATGTCGACCACGAGCACGAGGCCGACCATCGCCACGACGGAGCCGATCAGCACCGCCTTCGAGGGAGCCGTGCGGGTGCGCACCCAGACCGCGAGCACGAGCAGCACCGGCGCGATGTACTGGATGAGCAGGGCGACGGCCACCGGCATCCGCTGCATCGCGGCGAAGTAGAACAGCTGGCATCCGGCCACGGCCGTGAGGCCGAAGGCGAGGATGAGCAGTCCGTGTCGGCGGATGAAGCCACGCTGCCGGCGGATCGCGAGGATCAGCGCGGGCGACAGCAGGAGCGCCGCGACCCCCATCCGCACGAGCAGGACCGCCCCGAGCGACCAGCCCCCGTCGAGCAGGGGCTTCACGAACGGACCGCTCGACGAGAACGCGAGGGCCGAGGCGACGGCGATCACGAGCCCGGTGACGGCTCCGGAGCCGTGTCGGGTGGGGCGCGGAAGGGTGACGGACGACGTGGTCATGCGAGCCTGCTGTCAGGAGTGAAGAACGTTTACACTCGTGACAGTACGACCCGCGCCTGTCAGGAGTCAACATGGTCTTCATCCGTGACACCGAACTGGTGCTGCGCGCTGCCGTCGAGCTGGTCAACACCCTGCCGCAGACCGACGTCAGCGGCGTCGACACCCTCGAGGAGGTCGAGGCCCTCGAGGCCTTCACCGAGCGTCACGGCTACACCGGGTCGCGCACGCGCGATGCGCGCGAACTCGCGGCGGTCCGTGGCATCCGCCCCCGTCTTCTCGAGCTGTGGAGCACGGATCGCGACGGGGCGGTGCCCCTCGTGAACGCCATGCTCGCCGACGGGCGGGCGCTCCCGCAGTTGGTGCGGCACGACGGGCTCGACTGGCACATCCACGCGAGCGATCCGGCCGATCCGTTGGCGACGCGCATCCTCGTCGAGTCGGCGTTGGCATTCGTCGACGTCATCCGTGCGGACGAATACGCGCGCGTTCGCGTGTGCGACGCCGACGACTGCGCGGGCGTCTACGTCGACTTCTCGAAGAACGGCTCGAAGCGCTACTGCGACGCCGGCAATTGCGGCAACCGTATGAACGTCAACGCGTACCGTCGCCGCAAGGCCGAGGCTCCGGCCTGACCGCGGGGCGGGGATCTTCCCCTCTTCTGCGGCGATGACACCTGCCCGGGGGGGGGGGGGTGACGCGCCGCACTGATCGCGATCGCGTGCGGACCCACGTTCGCCGTATGGATCGCCGACCCGTGATGCGCGTTTCGTGGGCGGATGCCGAGAACCCGCCCGACCTTCCCTCGGGCGCTCCGTCTCGACGCCGTCGGCGCTCGGCCGTCTCGCGCTCTCGTCTACGGTCGAGGCATGAGCAGCACCGCGACGGTCCGCCCAGCCACCCTCGACGACGCGGACGCGATCGCCGCCGTTCATGTCGAGACGTGGTGTGAGACCTACACGGGTCTCATGCCCGATGAGATGTTCGACGACACCGCCCTCGAGCGGCGGCGTGGGGCGTGGGCGTTCATGCTCGGCGCCGACGCGCCCCCGCTGACCATCGTGGTCGCCGAACGCGACGCGCGGATCGTCGGGTTCGCCCTCGCCGGGGCGTCGAAGGGCGCCGACGCGACGAAGGGATTCGAGCCGACGCGCGATCTCACCCTCTTCGCGATCTACCTGCTGGCTTCAGAGCACGGCACCGGTGTCGGTCACGCCCTGCTCACGGGGGCCATCGCCGACCGTCCCGCTCAGTTGTGGGTCGCGAGCGCGAATCAGCGCGCGCGGGCGTTCTACGAACGGCATGGCTTCCGCGAAGACGGGGTGTCGTTAGAGGATGCCCACATCGGCGGCATCGTCGAACTGCGCATGGTGCGGTAGCGAGCCCGCTCGAGCCGAGCCCGATGTCTCCAGCCTGGCTCGGCACCTTCGCTCAGCACGAGCCCCCACTCACTCCGCGTCCACGAACCCCCGGATCGCCGCCGCCGCAGCCTGAGGCGTCTCGTAATGGATGAGGTGTCCGACGTCGGGGATCTCGACGAGCTCGGCCCGCGGGAACAGCGTCGCGAGGTGACGTTCCGCTTCGATCGGCGTGATGTCGTCTTTCTGCGCGGCGATGAGCAGCGTGGGTTGAGCGATGCGCGGCGCGAACTCGCGCACGTCGTGCGACACGCTCGTCACGAAGGCCTCGTGCAGCACATCGCGGTCGGCGAACCGCGAGAAGTATTCGTCGTGCTGCTCGTGAACGAACCGCCGCAGTTGCGGGTCGCGTGTCTTCGCCATGGCGTTGCTCATGACGCGGACGATGAGTCCGTTGCGCAGAAGCCCCTCGCCGATCGCGCGAGGAAGCTTCGCCCCGGCCAGGTAATAGAACACGGCGAGGCGGGTCAGAATCCCTCGCGGCCCCTCGAGCGCGGGTGCACCGATCGGGTTGACGAGGATCAGTCTGGGCGTCGACAGCCCTCCGGCGACAGCGGCCGACGACACGATCGAGCCGAACGAGTGGCCGAGGATCACGGCATCCGGAGCGACGTCTTCGACGAAAGCGCGCAGCCACGCGGCGTAGGTGTCGAGGTCGTGCGGGTGTCCGACGAGAGGGGCCGTCTCGCCGAACCCGGGAAGATCGGGCGAGATGACCCGGATGCCGGGAAGGTGCGCCACGACGGGATCGAGCCCGTGGTGCTCGCCGCGGAAGCCGTGCACCGCGACGATCGTGGTCGCTGCGGAATCGTCGCCGTAGACCCAGTACGCGGTCGTGCCACCGAGCACGTGCGCCTCGCGTCGCGTCACGGGGATCGCGGCGAGCAGTTCGGCGTACGGATTCGGCATGGGTCGAGTCTAGGAGGGGGTTCCGACATCGACCTGGGCGCTGCGACGGAGCCCCTCCGCGCCCCGCGCGAACGCGTCCGACCCGCGCCCCCACGTTCGGGCATCCGGGCGCCGCGACGGAGCCCCTCCGCTCCCCGCGCGAACGCGTCCGACCCGCGCCCCCACGTTCGGGCATCCGGGCGCCGCGACGGAGCCCCTCCGCTCCCCGCGCGAGCGCGAATCCGGCCCCCGGCCGAGCCGCGGCATCCGCCCCGGTCCTCCCCCGTCGACCCCGGTGCCTGCGCGCCTGGCCGCCCATGTCGGAACCCCGCTCTACCGTGGGCGCATGACCACGTGGCAGGCCGAGCCGCTTCCTTTGTTTCAGACGCCCGAGTGGGCGCGCCTCATCGGCGTGTTCGATCTCGAGACCACCGGGATCGACGTCGAGAACGACCGCATCGTCACCGCGCACGTCGGCGTTCTCGACGTCGACGGACACGTCGTCGACGCCCGCGACTGGCTGGCCGATCCGGGTGTGGAGATCCCGGCCGGGGCGGCCGCGATCCACGGCATCAGCACGGAACGCGCCCGGGCCGAGGGCGCTCCGGCGCCCCGCGTGGTCGGCGAGGTCGTCGAAGCGCTGTCGGCGCTGTTCGCGGCGGGGATCCCGGTCGTGGCCTACAACGCGCCGTTCGACTTCTCGCTGTTGAAGAACGAGGCGATCCGGCACGGCGTCGAGGCCATCGCCGCTCCGTCGCCGGTGATCGATCCGCTCGTCGTCGACAAGACGTACGACCGGTATCGGCGCGGAAAGCGCACGCTGTCGGTCGTCGCCGAGCACTATTCCGTGCCGCTCGAGTCGGCGCACGAGGCCTGTGCCGATGCCGTCGCGGCGGGTCGGCTCGCCCTCGCGCTGGCCGAGAAGTTCGGCCCCTGGATGCCGTCCACCCTCGACGAACTCCACACCCACCAGATCGGGTGGGCCCGGGCGCAGGCGGCGAGCCTCACCGAGTACTTCATCAAGATCGGGCGACTGGATGCCACGGCTCCCCCGGTCGACGGAGCGTGGCCGATCCGCTGAGTGGTGCTAGCGAGGTTTTCTGCGTCGCGAGCGGTTGCCTGATCCGCTGAGCGGGACCAGTTGCGACCTCGCCACGGCTTCCCCGCTCGATGACGCGTCAGTGTTCCCGTGAGCGGTCAGGACCGTGATCTCGGCCGGTGCCCCCGGTCGACGGCGTCTCGCAGAGCCGCCACCCCGGTTCGGCTCCCCGGTCGACAGCGCCGGGCAGCCCCACTGCGTGATCTCGACTCGGCTCCCCGGTCGACAGCGCCGGGCAGCCCCACAACGCGATCTCGACTCGACTCCCCGGTCGACAGCGCCGCGCAGCCCCACTGCGCGATCTCGACTCGACTCCCCGGTCGACAGCGTGGGGCCGGCCCGCCCCTCGATCTCCCCTGCCGGTCCGATCCTGCCGAGCGGTCCTGCCACCGATTCAGCCTGGCCCTCAGGGCCGGTGCGAACTGCAGTCCCCGTCCCCGATCCCGCCCGTGGCCTGGACTTCTCCCGACCACGAACCCAATGTCGGAGGTCCCCGATACCGTTCTCCCATGACCAGCACCGCCCCTTCCGAAGACCGGCCGCGACCGGTGTTCCGCGAGACCGACGGCGCGCCCTGGCCCAGCGACGACGAGCTCGAGATCGAGGCCCGATGGGCGGCGATACGCGAGTCCGCAGACGTCGACTGGTGGCCGTACGATCAGCCCACGCACCAGTCCGACGCACTCAGCGCAGTGCCCGAGGTCGAGTGGCGGGCGGATGCCGACGACGACGCCCCCTGCGCCGTGAACGGCGTGGTCATTCCGCTCCTCGTCGGCGACTCGCCCGCGTCCGAGTGGGCGGATATCGCGGGAGCACCGTCGGAAGTCCCCCGCGAAACGTCCAGCGAGACCGCCCCGCAGAACGCCGTCGATCCGTTCGACGAGTTCCTGTCGGCGGATGCCGATGACGGCGACGTCGACGCCCCTCTCCATCGGCTGAAAGCCGTCGCGCGGGTGCGCCAACGGGCGACCGCGGAGGAGTACCGACTCATCGCGTCCATCCTGCAGGCGGCTGCCGAAGACCCCACTCCGTGGGCGGGACCCGATCCGACCCGTGACCCCTCATGGAGCGACGCACGTCGGCGCACCATCCGCGCCGTCCGCCGCGATCGCGCGGACATGGCCGAACGCGCCGCCGTCGCCGAAATCGCCGTGCGTCTCCGCCTGTCCGAGCAGACCGTCCGCACGCGCGCGGCGCACGCCCGCACCCTCGACGAGCGCACCCCTGCGGTCTGGCAAGAGTTCAGCGAGGGGCGCATCTCGGAGCGCCACGCGGTCGAGGTCGCTCGACTGGCGTCGTCCCTGCCCGACGAGCCCGAGCCGTTGCAACGATTCGATGAGCAGGTGTGCGAGCGAGCCGTGGTGCTCACACCCGCGAAGTTCGCCGTCGCGGCGCGCGTCATCCGCGAGCGCGTCCACGCGGAGTCCCTCGAAGAGCGTCATCGTCGCGCGGCGGCAGATCGCGGCGTCTGGATGTCCGCCGAGCTCGACGGCATGGCCTCGCTGAGCGCCCTCCTCCCTGCCGATCGGGCTCGTGCCGTGATGTCGCGCCTCGACGGAGTGGCTCGCTCTCTCCGCGCCCTCCCGGACGAAGATCGGACTGTCGCGCAGCTGCGTGCTGATGCTCTGGCCGATCTCGTCGCGACGGTGCCCTCCGGCGCCCCCGAGCCGGCACGAGTGGAAGCCGCCACCTCGGACTCACCGCCGGCAGGGGCATCGATGTCGACTCAGCCCGCGGTCGCTCCGCCGCAGGTCGCTCCGCCGCCGATCGATTCACCTACGATCGATGCACCCTCGTTCGATTCCCCCCCCGGTCGCTCCGCCGCACGTCGCTGTGCCCCCGGTCACTCCGCCGCACGTCGCTGCGCCCCCGGCCGCTTCTCCCCAAGCCGCTTCGCCACCCGCCTCGGCCGCACCGCGTTCCACGCCCTCCGCAACGGTGATCGTCACCGTCCCCGCCCTGACGCTGCTCGGCGCATCCGCCGAACCCGCCACGCTGGAGGGCTACGGCCCCATCGATCTCGACACGGCCCGTCGCCTCGCCGGCAATGCGACCTCGTGGATCCGTCTGCTCACCGACCCCGTGACCGGCGCGCCCCTCGCTCTCGACCGCAAGACCTATCGAGTTCCGCTCGCGCTTCGTCGTTGGCTCGGCGTGACGCATCCGACGTGCGTCTTCCCCGGATGCAATCGGGCCGCCCGCGAATGCGACATCGATCACCGCACGGCGTGGGTCGAAGGCGGAACGACCGACGAAGACAACCTCGACCCGAAGTGCCGCCATCACCATCGACTCCGACACGAAACGCTGTGGGAGCCGTCCGCCTCGCCCGACGGTGACCTGACATGGCGTTCGCCGCGGGGCGAGACCTTCGACGCGGATCCGCCGCCGTTCTAGAACTCGCGCGCGCATCCGGGGAAAGCTCATGCCCGCGGTCGTGTCCCCTGCGTCCGAGCCCGCCCGGTCAAGTCCACAGGAGCGAGCCCACACTGTGGAGCACACGAACCCGCCAGCTCGACTCACTCCGCCTGCAGCGCCCGCCTCCACGCCACTTCCCGCTCCAGCTGCCCCGTACGACGGAACATCCGCACCTGATGCGTATTCGCGAGAACGCCCGCAAGCTCGTCCCGATCCGCGGGCACGAACCCGAGGCTCTGCCAGAACCCTCCCGACCGACGGCTGAAGAGCCAGGCCGTATGCGCACCCTCGGCGGCTGCTCGCTCGAGAGCGAAGACGGCCAAGGCGCGACCGTGGCCCAGCGATCGTCGCTCGGGCGCGACCGCGACGCTCCGGATCAACACATGCCGCCCGTCAGCGCTGACTTCCCATCCCGTGCTGCCGATGATCCGACCGGCGCCAGCCCGAGCGGCGTCAGCCGTATCGGCGCCAGCCCGAGCGGCGTCAGCCGTATCGGCGCCAGCCCGAGCGGCGTCAGCCGTATCGGCGCCAGCCCGAGCGGCGTCAGCCGTATCGGCGCCAGCCCGAGGAACATCAGCCCGACCAGCGCGAACCTCATCGGCACCAACACCAAGAGCACCACCCCGACCAGCGCCACGCCCTTCGGCACCACCATCACCGGCCTCAACCCGACCAGCACCGACGCCACAGGCACCGTCCCCACCGGCCCTCTTCCCACCGACGCCCTCGCGCTCCACCCACAGGCGCACCGTCGGCGCGTCGAGGCCGGCCACGGTCAGATCCGCCTCGCGCAGAAAGACCTCGATCTCCGCGATCTCCTCCGCCGTCCGGCACCGCTGCAACTTCATCGCTCCAGCAAACCAGCCCGGCGCAGACACCGACCACCCGCCCCACCACCCCCCTCCAGCCACACGCCCAGCCCCACACTTCCGACCACACCCGCCCACCCCACACTCCCGACCACGCGCGCCTGCCCCACGCCCTGCCACACTGATCCGGTGACCTTCCGCATCGCCACCGTGCAGGCCGAAGCCCGACCCGGAGCCCTGCTCCACAACGTCTCGCGAGCGGCGCACCTCATCGCCGCGGCGGCGGAGGCGGATGCCGATGTCGTGGTGTTCCCGGAAGCGTTCCTCACCGGCTACGCCGACGAGGTCTTCGCGGCGCCCCTTCCCGACCTCCACGACCTGCAGTGGCAGGATCCTCTCCGACGCATCGTCGACGAGACCGGCGTCATCGCCATCGTGAACACCGCCCTGCAGTCGAGCGGCAGACGGACCCTCACCGACGTGGTGTTCACTCCCGGACGTCCACCGTTCGCCGCCTACGCCAAACAGCACCTCCACGCCCCCGAGCGCGAGATCTTCGACGCCGGCGAGCGGGGCTTCTCGTTCGAGGTGCAGGGCGTCCGCGTGGCGTTGTCGGTCTGTTACGACGCGAATTTTCCCGAGCATGCGGCCGCCGCCGCGGCATCCGGTGCTCTCGTGTACGTGAACAGCGGCGCGTACTTCCCCGGGGGCGAGCGGCGACGCGACCTGCACTACGCCTCGCGAGCCCTCGACAACGGCATGTACGTCGTCTTCAGCGGACTCGTGGGCGCGCCCAGCGACTTCATCGGCGGTTCGGCCGTGTTCGATCCGCTCGGTCGCCGCATCGCGCACGTCGAAGGTCGTGAGGGGGTCGCGGTCGCCGCCATCGACCTTGCCGTCGTCGCCGAGGCGCGCGCCGAGCAGCGCATGTGGCGCGACCGCCGCGACGACCTCGGAGGACACGAGAAGGCGGGAAAGCTCACGTCGAGGGTCTGAGGGCAGGCACGCATTCGCGTGGACACACACGCGACGACGGGGCAGCGGGCGCAGTTCGTCGTGACCGGCGCTCGTCGCCAGAACGACCCTGAAGGATGCGAGACCGCGCGACACCGCGCCGTCCGCTGCACTCCGCAGCCGAGCCCGCCGCCCGACGCACCCCACGCACCGACGCACCCCACGCAACCAATTCGGAAAAGCGAAAGCCCCCCATCCCGAAGGACGAGGGGCTTTCGCTGCGAGAACCGCTGCGGATCAACGACCGCCGAAGTTCTTGAAGCGCTGGTTGAACTTCTCGACGCGACCGGCGGAGTCCATGATGCGCTGCTTACCCGTGTAGAAGGGGTGCGAAGCGGACGAGATCTCCACGTCGATGACGGGGTACTCCACGCCGTCGAGCTCGATCGTCTTGTCGCTCGAGACGGTCGAACGGGTGAGGAAGGTGTCGCCCGAACCGAGGTCGCGGAAGACGACGGCCTTGTACGTGGGGTGAATGTCAGTCTGCATGGGAGGTCCTTTGAGAAGTGGTGTCCTGGATTCTGCCAGGACGTCAAAGTCTGCGGCGCCGAAGGCACCAACGTCAGAGTCTATCAGGCCCGAGCAGTGCCCTGACACGAGGGCGCCGGTTCAGCCGACACCCGGATCCGAACTCTCAGACCGCCCGCGCCGCGTAGCGCCCGGCCTCGCGCGTCAGCGAGATCTCGAGCCCGACCGACAGACGGAGTCGAGCGCGAGAAACACCCGGATCCGAACTCTCAGACCGCCCGCGCCGCGTAGCGCCCGGCCTCGCGCGACAGCGAGATCTCGAGCCCGACCGACAGACGGAGTCGAGCGCGAGAAACACCCGGATCCGAACTCTCAGACCGCCCGCGCCGCGTAGCGCCCGGCCTCGCGCGTCAGCGAGATCTCGAGCCCGACCGACAGACGGAGTCGAGCGCGAGAAACACCCGGATCCGAACTCTCAGACCGCCCGCGCCGCGTAGCGCCCGGCCTCGCGCGACAGCGAGATCTCGAGCCCGAACGTCTTCGTGAGGTTCTCGGCCGTGAGGGCCTCCTCGAGAGGACCGGACGCCACGACCTCGCCGTCGCGCAGCAGCAGCACGTGCGTGAAACCGACCGGGATCTCCTCCACGTGGTGCGTGACCATCACCATGGCGGGCGTGGTCGGCGCCTGCGCGTAGCCCGACAGCAGGGTGAGCAGCTCTTCGCGCGCACCCAGGTCGAGGCTCGCGGTGGGCTCGTCGAGCAGCAGCAGCTCGGGGTCGGTCATGACCGCTCGAGCGATCTGCACGCGCTTCTGCTCGCCGTCGCTGAGGGTGCCGAAGGTGCGGTCGGCGAGGTGGTCGAGCTTCCACTCGGCGAGCACGCGCAGTGCACGACGCTCGTCGATGTCGTCGTAGTCTTCGCGCCAGCGACCCACGACCGAGAACGCGGCCGTGAGCACGACGTCGAGCACGGTCTCTTCCGGCGGCACGCGACGCGCCATCGCCGACGAGGCGAAACCGATGCGCGGACGCAACTCGAACACGTCGGTGCGACCGAGACGCTCCCCGAGGATCGTCACCGAACCCGACGTGGGGTGCAGCAGGGTGTCGGCGAGCTGGAGCACCGTCGTCTTGCCCGCGCCGTTCGGCCCGAGCACGACCCAACGCTGGTCGTCCGACACCTCCCAATCGAGGTGGGACACGATGTCCCGCGCGTTCCGGCGGACGACGACGTCGGAGAACTCGAGCACCTGGGGCATGGCTCTAGCCTACTGTCCGAGACAGGGGCTCCCGGATGCCACGCGGCCCCTGTGGAGAGTGCCGGAGCGCCCCCGCGCCCGTCGCGCGCGGCGATTTCCGAGACGTCCCCGGTCGTCGTGCCGCACATCGCGACCGCGGCCGCCTACTTCCCCGCGACCTCCGCGTAGAGCGCCGCGGTGGTCTCCGCGATGGCCGCCCAGCTGAAGTCCTCGACGGCTCGCGTGCGACCGGCTTCTCCGTAGGCCCGGGCGGTATCGGCATCCGTCACGACCTCCGTCAGCACGCGGGCGAGATCGTCGACGAACCGCTCGGGATCGACGGGCGTTCCGGTCCCGTCCTGCACCTGCTCGATCGGCACGAGACGCCCGGTCACGCCGTCGACGACGACCTCGGGGATGCCTCCGGTCGCCGTCCCGACGACCGCTGCGCCACACGCCATGGCCTCGAGGTTCACGATGCCCAGCGGCTCGTACACCGAGGGACAGACGAACGTCGTCGCCGAGGTGAGGATCGCGCTGAGCTCGTTGCGCGGCAGCAGCTTCTCGATCCACACGACCCCGTCGCGGGTGGCCTGGAGCCCCCGGACCAGCTCCTGCACCTCGGCCATGATCTGCGGGGTGTCGGGGGCGCCGGCGCACAGGATGAGCTGCACCTCGGGCGGCAGCTGCTCCGCCGCGCGCAGCAGGTAGGGCAAGCCCTTCTGGCGGGTGATGCGACCGACGAAGACGACCGAGGGGCGCGACGGATCGATCCCCTGCGACGCCAGGAACGCGTCATCCGACACCGGATGCCACGATTCGGTGTCGATGCCGTTGTAGATGACCCGCACCTTGGCGGGATCGAGCGAGGGGTAGCTGCGCAGGATGTCGTCGCGCATGCCGGAGCTCACCGCGACGACCGCGGCGGCACCCTCGTAGGCGGTCTTCTCGATGTAGCTCGAGACGGCGTAGCCGCCCCCGAGCTGCTCGGCCTTCCAGGGGCGCAGCGGTTCGAGGCTGTGCGCGGTCACGACGTGCGGGATGCCGTGGAGCAGGGATGCCAGGTGCCCGGCGAAGTTCGCGTACCAGGTGTGCGAGTGCACGACGTCGGCGCCGGCGATGTCGGACACGATCTCGAGATCGGTGCCGAGCGTCTGGATCGCGCCGTTGGCGGAGGCGAGCTCTGCGGGCACACCGTATGAGGTCACGTCGGCTTCGTCACGGTCGGCGCCGAACGCGCGGACCTGCACCTCGGTGCCCTCGGCGCGCAGCGCCTTGACGAGCTCGGTGGCGTGGACTCCGGCTCCGCCGTAGATCTCCGGCGGGTACTCCTTGGTCACGATGTCGACGCGCATGACACGAACCGTAGTACAGCGAAAGGCGCGCCGCAGACGTGTTTCCGCAGCCGCATCCGCCCCTTAGTGTGGTGCCATGCCTGCAGCGCCGAAGGTCTTCGGAATCATCCTCGCCGGCGGCGAGGGAAAGCGACTCATGCCCCTCACGGCCGATCGCGCCAAACCCGCCGTTCCGTTCGGCGGCCAGTACCGCCTGATCGACTTCGCCATCTCGAATCTCATCAACTCGGGGCTGCGGCAGTTGGTCGTGCTCACGCAGTACAAGTCGCACAGCCTCGACCGTCATATCTCTCAGACGTGGCGCATGTCGCCGATGCTCGGCTCGTACGTCGCCTCGGTCCCCGCGCAGCAGCGACTGGGCAAGCGCTGGTTCTCGGGCTCGGCCGACGCGATCCTGCAGTCGATGAACCTCATCCGCGATGAGAAGCCCGACATCGTCGTCGTCATCGGTGCCGACCACGTGTACCGCATGGACTTCAAGCAGATGCTCGACGCCCACATCGCCTCGGACGCGAAGGCCACCGTCGCCGGCATCCGTCAGCCGATCTCGCTCGCGAACCAGTTCGGCGTCATCGACACCGACCCCAGCGACCCGACGAAGATCCGCGCGTTCCTCGAGAAGCCGCAGAGCCCGGCAGGCCTCGCCGACTCGCCGCACGAGGTGCTCGCTTCGATGGGCAACTACATTTTCGACGCCGACGCCCTCGTCGACGCCGTCACGCACGACGGCGAGCTGCCGACCTCGGCCCACGACATGGGCGGCGACATCGTCCCCTACTTCGTCGACCGCGGCGAGGCGGCCGTCTACGACTTCCAGCGCAACGACGTGCCCGGGTCCACGCCCCGCGACCGGTCGTACTGGCGCGACGTCGGCACGATCGAGTCGTTCTACGACGCGCACATGGATCTGATCTCGACCCTGCCGATCTTCAACCTGTACAACAACGACTGGCCGATCTTCTCGCAGACCTTCAACGCCCCTCCGGCGAAGTTCGTGCGCGACTCGGTCGGGCGCATCGGCAACGCGATCGACTCGATCGTGTCGCTGGGCTCGGTGCTGTCGGGAACCCACCTCGAGCGCAGCGTCGTCGGCCCGTGGGCCCTCGCGGGCGGCGGATCGACGATCACCGACTCGGTGCTGTTCGACAGCGTCCAGGTGGGTGCGGGAGCGCGGATCCACCGCGCGATCCTCGACAAGAACGTGGTGCTCGAGCCCGGGGCGACCATCGGCGTCGATCGCGAGCGCGACCTGGCCCGCGGTTTCACCGTCACCGAGACGGGCATCACCGTCGTCGGCAAGGACGTGCACGTCCACGCCTAGTCGTGAAACGCGGTTCCGGATGCCGAGAAGCTCCGGATGCGAAGAGGGGGCGGTGACCGCGAAGGTCGCCGCCCCCTCGCGTTCGTAGCGGTAGGAGGTGAGGAGCTTGCCGCTCCGCGTCAGAAGCCCACGCGCTTGAATGCGTCGCGCGAGACTCGGCCTGCCGGGTACCCGTTCAGCTCAGCGTCGGACGCCCACTCGCTCGAACGCGTCGCGCGAGACTCGGCCTGCCCGCTACCCGTTCAGCTCAGCGTCAGACGCCCACGCGCTCGAACGCGTCGCGCGAGACTCGGCCTGCCAGGTACCCGTTCCGCTCAGCGTCAGACGCCCACTCGCTCGAACGCGTCGCGCGAGACTCGGCCTGCCCGCTACCCGTTCAGCTCCGCGTCAGACGCCCACGCGCTCGAATGCGTCGCGCGAGATGCCCTTCTCGAGCACGACCTTCGACCATTCCCTGGCCGTGTGCAGGCTGTGATCGCGGTAGTTGCCGCAGCTGAACGCGTCGGTTCCGGGCACGTCGTCCCACTGCACGTCGTCGACGATGGCGCGCAGCGAATCGCTGATCGCATCGACCAGGGCGGCCACGTCGGGCTCGCCCCACATGATGACGTGGAAACCGGTGCGGCATCCGAACGGCGAGATGTCGATGAGGCCGTCGATGCGGTCGCGTACGAGGCTCGCGAGCAGGTGCTCGATCGTGTGGAGTCCGGCCGTCGGGATCTCCTGCTCGTTGGGCTGCACGAGACGCAGATCGAAGTTGGAGATGACGTCACCGCGCGGCCCCGACTCGGTGCCGATCAGGCGGACGTACGGCGCCAGAACGGCGGTGTGGTCGAGGGTGAAGCTTTCGACATCGGCCATGAGGGGTCCCTTCTCAGGAGTCGGCGGTGCGAAAAGCCTACGCGGGGGCTCCGACATCGCCCCCGCGCATGACGCCGTGCGACGAGAGCGCAGTTGCGCAGATGCGACCGGTCGTGGACCTCGCGACCCCCGACTCACCCGCTAGGGTCGAGCGCGTGCCTGCGCCCGCTCGTTTCCTCGTCGTGCTCGATGCCGACTCCACCCTGATCCGCAACGAGGTCATCGAACTCCTCGCCGACGAAGCCGGCCGCGGTGCCGAGGTCGCTGCGGCGACCGAGGCGGCCATGCGCGGCGAGGTCGACTTCGCCACGAGCCTGCGCTCACGCGTCGAAGCCCTCGCGGGCGTCTCGACCGAGGCCTTCGCTCGCGCGATCGCACGCATCGAGCCGACTCCCGGCGTGCGCGAGCTCATCGCCGCGGTGCACGAACGCGGAGGGATCGTCGGAGTCGTCTCCGGAGGCTTCCACGAAGTGCTCGACACCATCGCGCCCGACCTGGGGGTCGACGTCTGGCGCGCGAACCGGCTCGTCGCCGACGACGGCCGCCTCACCGGCGAGGTCGACGGAGAGATCGTGGATGCCACGGCCAAGGCCGGCACGCTCCGCCGCTGGGCCGACGAGAACGGCGTCCCCCTGCGGTCGACGTTCGCGATCGGCGACGGCGCGAACGACCTCGAGATGATGAAGACGGCCGGCCTCGGTCTGGCGTTCAACGCGAAGCCCGCCGTACGCGAGCGGGCCGATCTGGTCGTGGGCGACGTGGATCTGGTGCAGGTCATCGCCCTCCTCCCCCGCTGACGCAGGGATCCCGCGCGAATCCCAGAGCGGGCGGATGCCGTGGGGCTCTCGGGTCGCGCGGACGGCAGGAGCGGTCGAACCGACGCCTGATCTGCTCTTTATCAGATGCACTCGCCGATGTCGGAACCCCGTCCTACGCTCGCAATATGGACGTCATCCTCGTACCCGGACTCTGGCTCACCGCGTCGTCGTGGGACGACATCGTTCCCGCTCTCGAGGCGGCAGGGCATCGCCCGCACGCCCTGAGCATGCCCGGCCCCGCCGTCGGCGACCTCGTGATCGACGACTGGGTCGACGCCGTCGTCACCGAGATCGACCGTCTGGACCAGCGCGTCGTGCTCGTCGGACACTCGGGCGGGGGCAACGTCGTCTGGGGCGCGGCCGACCGACGCCCGGACCGTGTCGCGCGGGTCGTCCTCGTCGACACGATCGTGCCCCACCCCGGCGCGATGATCTCGGAGTTCCCCGTCGAAGACGGCGTGGTGCACTTCCCCGGGTGGGAGTTCTTCGACGCCGACGACACCGCCGACATCGACGAAGAGACGCGCACCCGCACGGCGACGCAGGTCGTCGACGTACCGGGTCGCGTGCCGACCTCGCCCATCACTCTCGGCGACGAACGACGCTTCGAAGTCCCTGTGACGGTGCTCTCAGGTCAGCTCGACGCCGAGTCACTGCCCCGCGTGCTCGCCGACTGGGGTGACTACGCCGATGAGTTCGGCAAGATCCGCGACGTCGAGGTCGTGCGACTCGGGTCGGGCCATTGGCCACAGTTCTCGCAACCCGAGAAGTTCGCCGAGAAGCTGGTCGCCGCCGTGCGCTGAGAGGCACAGCGGCTCGAGAAGCCGATCGAACGAGCGTCCTTCCAGCCGCGCCGGGTTTGGTGGCCCGCGCCGTCGCTGTAGGGCGCCGGGGTTGGTGACCCACGCTCTGGGGCGCCGGGTCAATGACCGACAATCTGGGGCGTCGGGGTTGGTGACCGACGCTCTGGGGCGCCGGGGTTATTGACCGAGGCTCTGGGGCGCCGGGGTTGATGACCGACGCTCTGGGGCGCCGGGTTCAGTGACCGACGCTCGCGGGCGTCGGGGTCAGTGCCCCATGCCGAGGCCACCGTCGACCGGGATGACCGCGCCCGAGATGTAGGCGGCGTTATCTCCGGCGAGCCAGGTGACGACGCCCGCGACCTCATCAGGCGAAGCGAAACGACCGGCGGGGATGTTCTTCTTGTACTCCGCCTGCGTGTCGGCGGGGAGCTCAGCCGTCATGTCGGTCTCGATGAACCCGGGAGCCACGACGTTGGCCGTGATGCCGCGACCGCCCAGCTCGCGCGTGAGCGAACGGGCGAAACCGACGAGGGCGCTCTTGGACGCCGCGTAGTTGATCTGTCCGGCCGAACCGTAGAGGCCCACCACGCTCGAGATGAGGATGACGCGACCCCACCGCGCTTTGAGCATGCCCTTCGAGGCGCGCTTGACGACGCGGAACGCGCCGCCGAGGTTGGTGTTGACCACGCTGTCGAAGTCGTCCTCGCTCATGCGCAGCAGCAGGGTGTCCTTGGTCACTCCGGCGTTGGCGACGACGACGGCGATCGGTCCGAGCTCAGCCTCGACCTGCGAGAACGCCGCGTCGACAGCAGCGGCATCGGTCACGTCGGCGCGCACGGTCAGTGTTCCCTCGGGGCCTTCGCCCGAACGGGCGGTGACGGCGACCTTCCAGCCCTCCGCGACGAAGCGCTCGGCGATGGCCCGACCGATCCCCCGGTTTCCTCCGGTGACGACGACGACGCGGTCCTGAGACATGGTGAGACTCCTGCGCTTGCGGGTGACGGAACCGGCCCAGCCTACCGACGACCGGGCCGGGACACCGCGAGCACACCGAAGCAACGACAGCCCGCCCGACATCTCGCCGCCCAGCCGTTCCCGACTCAGCCGTTCCAGACTCAGTCGTTTGACACGGGTGGAGACGCGCTGGAACGCTGGTGAAGACCGCAATGAAAGGGACTCCCGTGAGCGACGACCGCACGACCGATCCGAACCAGCCCGGATACACTGACGGCGCCTCGCCCTCGAACGACGCCCCCTCCGCGTCGCCCTACGCCCCGCAGAGCGACACCGACTCCACGAGCGCCACCGCGAGCGGAACCGGCGACGCCGCGGCATCCGGGACCACGGCCTCCGAAAACACGGGCTCCGGACACGCGGCATCCGGAAACACCACTCCCGACGCGCCCGCCTACGGGGCTCCCCCGGCTCCGCCGTACGGGGCCCCCGATGCCCCGTCGGCACCTCCCGCGCCGCCCTACGGCTCGGCCTACGACGCTCCCGCGCCCGACGCCGCGGCATCCGCCTACGGCTCCGCCCCCGCAGCTCCGGCCTCCGACCAGCAGGGCTACGGCCAGACGGCGTACGGCCAGCAGGCCTACGGGCAGCCCGCCTACGGACAGGCATACGGACAGCAGGCGTACGGACAGCAGGCCTACGGACAGCAGTACGGCTACACCGCCCCGCCGAAGACCAACCTGCTCGCGATCCTGTCGCTGATCGCCTCGCTCGTCGGTTTCATCATGTTCCTGCCCGTGATCGGACAGATCGCCGGCGTGATCATGGGCCACATCTCGCTCAAGCAGATCAAGACCACCGGAGAGCGCGGCCACGGCATGGCCCTCGCCGGTCTGCTGATCGGCTACATCAGCCTCGGCCTGATCGTCCTGTTCGTCATCGGCATCTCGATCCTGATCGCCTCGACCGCGAACTCGACCAGCTCGGGCTACGGCGTCTGACGCCCCCGTCGCGCACGACGAGCCGCCGGACGCAAGGCGTTCGGCGGCTTGTTATGACGTCGAACAACCGGCACCGCAACCCCGCCCCATGACATTCCTGCGGGCGTACCCTGAGACCACTGTGAAGACATCGCATCGAGCCCAATCCGCGACGTCGCTTCCCCAGGCTCCCCGGGATGACGCCGACACCCGTTTCGCCAAGTACATGGTGATGATGGGTATCCGTATCGCGTGCTTCATCGCCATGGCGGTCATCACCCCGTACGGCTGGTACACCTTCGTCTTCGCCGCCGGGGCGATCTTCCTCCCCTACCTCGCCGTGATCGTCGCCAACGTCGGCCAGGACGCCTCCAACCGGACCGTCATCAACCCCGAGCGCGCGATCGAAGCCCCGGTGACGCCCACGGCGACCGTGGCCCCCGCCGAGGGTCCGATGGTCATCCGCATCGCCGAGACCCCGCGTCAGGATCCCCCGCGCGACGACCGCCCGTGACGGCGTCGACGTCAGCGGGAAGCGCGCGCGTCGAATGCTCCCGAGCCGGATGCCGCGACGACGCCGTCTGGGCTGTGCACTGGCGCAACCCGCGCATCCACTCCGCCGACCGCCGCAAGACCTGGGTCGCGTGCGATGCACACGTGTCGTACCTGCGCGAGTTCCTGAGCGCCCGCGACTTCCCCGTGCGGGTGGAGGCCCTGTCGAACGAACCGGCGTGAGCGCCGCGCCGACCGACGTACCCTGGAAGACGTGACCGGAGCATTCGACGACGCAGCGCGACACGGTGCCGGGTCGTCGATCGTGAGCCGGTCGTCGAGCTTCCGCGGCATCCGGATCGTCCGTGACGACGCCGCCGTTCACCGAGGACACCGCTCATGAGCCGCCGCGAGACCCCCGCCGCCGCCCGGTGGGCGATGTACGTCGGCGTGGCCATCCTCTTCGCGATCGCCTGCGGATTCCTCTCGAACTGGCAGTTCTCCCGCAACGCCGAGCGCAGCGAGCAGCTCGAGCTCGTCGCGAACAACTACGACGCCCCGCCCGTCGCCCTCGGGGATCTGCTCGCCCCCGGGGCGCAGCTGACGCCCTCCGACGAGTGGCGCCCCGTGCGCATGCAGGGCGAGTACCTCACCGACGAACAGCTGCTCGTGCGCAACCGCGCGCACGGCGGCTCGGCCGCGTTCGAGCAGCTCGTACCGTTCCGCCTCGACGACGGACGCACCTTCCTCGTGGATCGCGGATGGCTGCCGCCGGGCAACCAGCAGTCCGTCCCCGATGTCATCCCCGATCCGCCGTCGGGTCAGGTGACCGTCGAGGTGCGCCTCCGCCCCGAAGAGGCCGCGCCCACCTCCGGTCGCAGCGCCGATCCGGGTCAGGTGCCGACGATCAACCTGGGCCTCGTCGCCGAGCAGACCGGCCCCCTCGAACCGGGCGCGTATGGACTGCTCATGTCGGAGACGCCCGCGCCGCAGACCGCGCCGAACACGGTGGATCCGCCCAGCAACGACCCCGGCCCGTACCTGTCGTACGCGGTGCAGTGGATCCTCTTCGCCGTCATGGGCTTCGGCTTCATCACCTATGTGATGGTCAACGAACGCAAGCTGCGCCGCGAAGAAGCGGAAGACGCGGACGAAGAGGGTGACGAGCTCATCGAGGCGACCCCCGAGCCCGAGAGCGTCACGACCGAGAAGCGCCGCGTCGACCCCGTCGCCCTCCACCGCGCACGAAAGCGCCCGAAGGATCGCGACGCCGACGACGAAGACGCGCTGCTCGACCAGCGCTGAACGAGAGCCCGCCCCCGCGGCATCCGGAACGAACGCGCGAAGCGCCGCGGGCTGTTACGCCAGAGTGATCAGATCCGCGTAATCGCGGCCCCAGATGTCTTCGACACCGTCGGGCAGGATCAGCACGCGCTCGGGGTTGAGCGCCTCGACCGCACCCTCGTCGTGCGAGACGAGCACGACGGCACCCTCGTAGTGCGACAGGGCGCCGAGGATCTCTTCGCGCGAGGCGGGGTCGAGGTTGTTCGTGGGCTCGTCGAGCAGCAGCATGTTCGCCGACGACACCACGAGCGTCGCGAGAGACAGACGCGTCTTCTCGCCACCCGAGAGCACACCGGCGGGCTTGAGCACGTCGTCGCCGACGAACAGGAACGAGCCGAGCACCTTGCGGGCCTCGGTCGCGGTGATGTGCGGCGCCGACGACATCATGTTCTCGAGCACCGAGCGATCGACGTCGAGGTTCTCGTGCTCCTGCGCGTAGTACCCGATCTTCAGGCCGTGACCGGGCTCGAGCTGTCCGGTGTCGGGCTGGTCGACGCCGGCGAGGATGCGCAGCAGCGTCGTCTTTCCGGCACCGTTGAGGCCGAGGATGACCACGCGCGACCCGCGGTCGATCGCGAGGTCGACGTCGGTGAAGATCTCGAGCGAGCCGTACGACTTCGACAGACCGGATGCCATCAGCGGAGTCTTGCCGCACGGTGCGGGCTTCGGGAAACGGAGCTTGGCGACGCGCTCGTCCTGACGCACGTCATCGAGGCCCGACAGCATCTTCTCGGCGCGGGCGACCATCTGGTGGGCGGCCGCGGCCTTCGAAGCCTTCGCACCGAAGCGCGCGGCCTGCAGCTGCAGCGCCGTGGCCTTCTTCTCGACGTTGACGCGCTCCTTCTTGCGGCGCTCCTCGTCGGCCACCCGCTGGCGCAGGTAGTTCTTCCAATTCATGTTGTAGACGTCGATGACCTGGCGGTTCGCGTCGAGGTAGAACACGCGGTTGACGGTCTCGCCCACGAGCTCGACGTCGTGCGAGATCACGATGAGCCCGCCCTTGTAGCCCTTGAGGAACTCGCGCAGCCAGACGACGCTGTCGGCGTCGAGGTGGTTGGTCGGCTCGTCGAGGATCATCGTCTGCGCGTCGGAGAAGAGGATGCGCGCGAGCTCGATACGGCGACGCTGACCACCCGAGAGGGTCTTCAGCGGCTGGTCGAGGATGCGGTCGGGAAGCGACAGGTTGTGCGCGATCGACGCCGCTTCCGCCTCGGCCGCGTATCCGCCGGCCGACTCGAACTCCTCGGTGAGGCGGCCGTACTTCTTCATCGCCTTCGCCGCGACGGCGGGGTCGTCGTCGCCCATCGCCATCGACGCCTCGTGCATGCCGAGGGCGAGCGAGCCCAGCCCGCGGGCGTCGAGGATGCGCGTGCGTGCGAGCATCTCGGGATCGCCCGAGCGGGGATCCTGGGGCAGATAGCCGAGCTCACCGGAGCGGTCGACGCCCCCGTTGGAGGGCAGCAGGTCGCCGGCGAGCACCTTGGTGAGGGTGGTCTTTCCGGCGCCGTTGCGTCCGACGAGGCCGATCTTGTCGCCGTCGGAGACGCGGAACGCCACGTCTGACATGAGCACACGGGCACCCACGCGGATCTCGAGGTCGTGCACGGCGAGCACAGCGAACGTCCGTTCTTCGGGGATGGGGAAGCAGGCCGACATGGCCAGCCACCCAGTATAAGACGCGCCCCTGCATGCCCGCCGACAGCCGAATCCCCCGAGCCCGCTCCCGCCCACGGGAGGTGGGCGCGAGGGTCGACGAACATCCCGGATGCCGTTGTCTCGGCGTCGAGATGAAGGCCCGGGTCCGGCGGCGTCCGGGTTTGCATTCTCACCCGACCCCTGACCTAAACTAAGCCTATCCTTACCTAACACGCAGGAGGCTCTTCGTGTCCCGATTCCGCGCACTGGCGGCACTCGCCGTCGGTTCCGCCCTCGTCCTCACCGGCTGCGCCGGCACCTCGGCCGCCCCCGGAGACGAGGCGGCGCAAGGCTCCGACGACGTCTTCCCCGTCACCGTCGACAGCGCTCTTGGCCAAGCGGTCATCGAGAAAAAGCCCGAGCGCGTGGCCACCGTCGCGTGGTCGAACCAGGAGGTCCCCCTCGCTCTCGGCATCGTGCCGGTCGGCATGGCGAAGGCCACGTGGGGCGACGACGACGGAGACGGCATCCTCCCCTGGGTCGGAGACAAGCTGACCGAGCTCGGCGGTGAGACCCCCGTGCTCTTCGACGAGACCGACGGCATCGACTTCGAGGCCGTGGCCGACACGCAGCCCGACGTCATCCTCGCCGCCTACTCGGGACTCACGCAGGAGGACTACGACACGCTGTCGAAGATCGCGCCCGTCGTCGCCTACCCCGACGCCGCGTGGGGCACCACCCTCGACCAGATGATCCAGCTCAACTCCAAGGCCCTCGGTCTCGAGAGCGAGGGTGAGGCCCTCATCGAGCAGATCAAGACCGAGTCGCAGGCGGCCTTCGACGCCCACCCCGCTCTCGCCGAGGTCGCGCCCCTGTTCGCGTTCACCGACCCCACCGACCTCAGCACCATCACCTACTACACCTCGCACGACCCCCGCGCGGGGTACCTGCACGAGTTCGGCATGCCCGAGCCCGAGCAGGTGACCAAGACCTCGAGCGAGATCGACGCGTTCTACAGCGACATCTCCTCGGAGCAGGCCGACGTCTTCAACGATGTGGGGCTGTGGATCACCTACGGCAACACCGACGGCTCGACCCTCGCGCAGCTCCAGGCCGACCCGCTCCTGTCGAAGATCCCCGCCGTGGCCGCCGGCCACGTCGCGGTGCTCGAAGACGGCACGCCTCTCGCGGCCTCGGCGAACCCCTCTCCCCTCTCGGTGAGCTGGGGCCTGTCGAAGTACCTCGACGTGCTGACCGCCGCCCTCGGCTGATCCCCGCCCCCGGACACCTCGAATCGCGCCCACCGTGAACTCCCGCACCGCCGTCGCCGACGCCCCACCCGACACCGCTGATCTGCGGCGATCGACGGGCCGTCGACTCGGCTGGCTGCTGGCGCTCACGGTGGGCGTGGTCGTGATGTGCGCGGCATCCATCGCCTTCGGCACGCGTGACGTGTCGATCGGCGAGATCTTCTCGGCGTTCTCGGGGGGCACCGGGGTCGGTGAGGCAGTGGTCGCCACCCGCATTCCGCGCACGGTGCTCGGGCTGCTCGTCGGGGCAGCCCTCGCGATGGCCGGGCTCACCATGCAGGCGGTCACCCGCAACCCGCTCGCCGACCCCGGCATCCTCGGCGTCTCCGCCGGAGCGTCGCTGGCCGTCGTCACGGGCATCGCGTTCTTCGGCCTGTCGAGCTCGCTCGGATACATGGGATTCGCCGTCGTGGGAGCGGCCGTGGCCGCGGTGTTCGTCTACACGGTCGGCTCGCTTGGGCGCGGCGGCGCCACTCCCCTCAAGCTCGCCCTCGCCGGGGCGGCCACCACCGCCGCGTTCGGCTCACTGTCGAGCGCGATCCTGCTGCCGCGCGTCGACCTTCTTGAGGTGTTCCGCTTCTGGCAGATCGGTGGCATCGGCGGTGCCACGTGGGACCGTGTGCAGATCGTGCTGCCGGTGCTCGCCGCCGGAGCCCTCGTGTGCATCCTCTGCTCACGCGGCATGAACTCCCTCGCCCTCGGCGACGACGTCGCGACCGGGCTCGGCGAGCACGTCGGACGCACGCGCCTCATCGCCTCCGCGGGTGCGGTCGTGCTGGTGGGCGCCGCCACCGCCGTCGCCGGCCCCATCGCGTTCGTCGGTCTCGTCATCCCGCACATCTGCCGACTGCTCATCGGGACCGATCACCGGTGGCTCGTGCCGTTCTCGGCGCTCGGAGGCGCGATGCTCCTCGTGGGAGCCGACGTCGTCGGTCGCCTCGTCGCGCGCCCCACCGAGATCGAGGTGGGCATCCTCACCGCCCTCATCGGCGCCCCCTTCTTCATCTGGATCGTCCGCCGGCAGAAGGTGCGTGAACTGTGAGCATCGTCCTGCAGCGCCCGGCCGCGGTCGGCGCCCTCGCCCGCGGACGCCGAGCCCGCACCCGGCGCCGGATCGGCGTGACCACCGTGCTCGCCGTCGCCGTCGTCGTCGTCTTCGCGGTGACGCTCATGGTCGGCAACACCTTCTACACCCCCGATCAGGTATTCCGCGTCCTGCTGGGCCAGACGGTCCCGGGCGCCTCGTTCACCATCGGCGAGCTGCGCCTGCCGCGCGCGAGCCTGGGCCTGCTGTCGGGACTCGCCTTCGGCATGGCCGGAGTCACGTTCCAGACGATGCTGCGCAACCCTCTCGCCTCCCCCGACATCATCGGCATCTCCTCCGGGGCGAGCGCGGCCGCCGTCATCGCGATCATCGGCTTCTCGCTGTCGGACGCCCTCGTCTCGACCTTCGCCCTCGTCGGCGCCCTCGCCACCGCCGGCGCGATCTACCTGCTCTCGCGAAAAGGCGCCTTCACCGGCACGCGACTCGTGCTCATCGGCATCGGCGTCGCCGCCATGCTCGACAGCGTCACGACGTACATGCTGAGCCGCGCCGCCAACTGGGACCTCCAGACGGCGATGCAGTGGCTGACGGGGAGCCTCAACAACGCCTCCTGGGGTCGGGTGCTCCCCCTGGCCCTCGCGGTCGTCGTCATCGTCCCGCTCATGATCGGCAACACCCGCTCGCTCTCGGTCCTCCGCCTCGGCGACGACTCCGCCGCGGGTCTCGGCGTCCGTGTGGAACGCACGCGTCTGCTCCTGATCGTCGGGGCGGTCGTGCTGCTGGCCGTGGCGACGGCCGGTGCCGGGCCCATCGCCTTCGTGGCCTTCATGGCCGGTCCGATCGCTGCGCGCCTCATCGGCCCCGGCGGATCCCTCCTGGTGCCGGCCGGGCTCGTCGGTGCCCTGCTGGTCATGTTGTCCGACCTCGTCGGCCAGTTCGCCTTCGACAACCGCTACCCGGTGGGTGTCGTCACGGGCGTGCTCGGCGCGCCGTATCTCATCTACCTGCTCATCAGGACCAATCGCTCCGGAGGCTCGCTATGACCGCGAACCGCACTCTGTCGGCCGAGGGTCTCACCCTCGCCTACGCCGACCGCACCATCGTCGACGACCTCGATCTCGTGCTCCCCGCCGGGCGGATCACCGCGATCGTCGGCGCGAACGGGTGCGGCAAATCGACGCTGCTGCGCGCGCTCGCTCGCCTGCTCCCGCCGAAGGCCGGTCGCGTGATCCTCGACGGCAAGGCGCTGCACGAGCGGCCCACGAAAGAGGTAGCGCGCATCCTGGGGCTGCTTCCGCAGAGCCCCATCGCTCCCGAGGGCATCGCCGTCGCCGACCTCGTCGGCCGTGGTCGCCACCCGCACCAGCGTGCCCTCGCCCGCTGGAGCGCCCGCGATTACGAGGTCGTGGCCGAGGCGCTCGCCGCCACGGGGATCAGCGACCTCGCCGACCGCGCGGTCGACGAGCTGTCGGGCGGCCAGCGGCAACGCGTGTGGATCGCCATGGCGCTCGCTCAGGAGACCGACATTCTGCTGCTCGACGAGCCGACCACCTTCCTCGACGTCGCCCATCAGGTCGATGTGCTCGACCTGCTCACCGACCTCAACCGCGACCGGGGAACGACCACCGTCATGGTGCTGCACGACATGAACATGGCGGCCCGCTACGCCGACCATCTCGTGGCCCTGCGCGACGGACGCGTCGTGGCCGCCGGCGACCCGAGCGCCGTCATGACCAGCGAGCTCATCGCCGAGGTGTTCGGGCTCGACGCTCTGGTCGTGCCCGACCCCGTGTCGGGAACCCCCCTCGTCCTTCCGCGCGGACGCCACCACGTCAGCGTCCGCACGCCGTCCGTCGCCACCACCCGGGAGTCCCACGATGTCGTCCCCTCTTGAGACTTCGCGGTTCTTCCGCGTCCGCGTCGCCCGCATCACCGACCTGACCCCGAGCTTCCGCCGCTTCACGTTCGTCGGCGATGACCTGCACGAATACGGCGACCCCGGTTTCGATCAGCGCGTGAAGATCGTCTTCCCCACCGCCACGGCCGATCTCGACACGATGCCGACCGGCGGCGACTGGTGGACGGCGTGGCGCGAGCTTCCCAATGATGCGCGCCCGCCGTTCCGCACCTACACGACCCGCGCCGTGCGTCGCGCCGAGCGGGAGGTCGACATCGACATGGTCGCCCACGAGGTGCTCGGCCCGGCATCGGCGTGGATCGAGAACGCACGGCCGGGCGACGAGGTGCTCATCTTCGCCCCCACGGTCGCGCTCACCGACGTGAGCTTCGGCGTCGACTTCGTCCCGCCCGCGCAGACCGGCGACTACCTCCTGGCGGGCGACGAGACCGCCGCCCCCGCGATCGCCGTCATCCTCGAGCAGCTCCCCCCGGAGGCCACCGGAACCGTCGTGCTCGAGGTCCCCACCCCCGAGGACTGCTCCTATCTCCCCCGGCATCCGGGATTCGACTTCCGTCTGGCCGCGCGGTCCGCGGGCGACCGCCACGCGCACCTCGTCACGGCCACGCGCGACGCCGCGTTCGCCCTCACCCCCGACGGCCACGGCGACGAGGTCGAAGAGGTCGACATCGACGAGGGCATGCTGTGGGAGGTCCCGCGCACCGCCAAGGGCGGAGCCGCGCTGAAGAAGGCGCCGCTGTACGCCTGGCTCGCCGGCGAGGCCTCGGCGATCAAGACCCTCCGACGCCACCTCGTCACCGAGCGCGGAGTCGACCGTCGCGCGGTCGCGTTCATGGGCTACTGGCGCACCGGACGAGCCGAGGTCTGATTCCGGATGCCGTGACCCGGTGTCACCCCTCGGTCGCGCCCCGCGTTCTCTCGACGCGCCGACCGCTCATCCTTGTCGAGCCAGCGCGCCGATGCGCGTGATCGCCTCGCGCAGCACCTCGGGCGCGCACCCGACGTTGATGCGCACGTGGCCGATGCCCTGCTCTCCGAACAGCGGTCCGTGGTGCAACGCGACCTTCGCCTCGCGGCGGATGTGCGGCGACGGGTTGTCACCCCACCCGTACGCCGACACGTCGACCCAGGCGAGGAAGCCCGCGTCGGGCAGACGGTAGCGCGCCAGCGGGAGGTGCTCGGCGAGCAGCTCGGCGAGCAGACGGCGGTTGTCGTCGAGCGCGACCAGGAGCGATGCGAGCCAGCCGTCGCTCTCGGCCGCGAAGGCCGCGCGATTGGCGATCACGCCGAACAGACCCGCGCGCCACTCCACCTCCCACGGCAGTGACCGCACGACCGCGGCCGTCTCCTCCGAGCCGGTGACGATGACCGCGCACTTGAGACCGGCGAGGTTGTAGGTCTTGCTCGCGCTCGTCACGGCATAGCCGACCGCGGCGGCCTCGGGCGCGGCATCCAAGAACGGCGTGAACACCGCGGGGGCGTGCGTGAGCGGAGCGTGGATCTCGTCGCTCACGACGCTCGCCCCGTACCGCTCGGCCAGGCGGGCGAGGTCGGCGAGAGACTCGCGCGAGTGCACAGTGCCGGTCGGGTTGTGCGGATTGCAGAGCAGGATCGCCCGCGCCCCCCGCGAGAACGCGCGCTCGATGCCGGCCAGGTCGAGACTCCACCTCTCGCCGTCGTCGATCAGGGGCACGCGTTCGACGACGGCCCCCGCCTCCTCGACGGTGTCGTAGAACGGCGGGTACACCGGCGGCGTCACGATCACGCGATCACCGGGCGAGGTCACGGCCCGCAGCACCTCGACGACGCCCATCATCACGTCGCCGGTCCACCGGATCCTCGACGGGCCGATCGTCCAGCCCCACATCCGCTGGGCGTACGCGGCGAAGTCGACGTCGATGCCGGGCCGCGGCGGGGTGTACCCGGTGTCGCCGATCTCGACGGCGCGATGAAGAGCCGCGGTGATCGCCGGTGCGAGCGGGAAGTCGGTCTCGGCGACGAACATCGGGATCACGTCGTCGTCGTACGAGCGCCACTTGGTGCTGGAGCGCTGACGCAGAAGGTCGAGAGGCAGGGCCTGCAACGGGGTGACGCTCATCCGGAAAGCCTAATCAGGGCACCGGATGCCGCGGAACCCGGCGCGTCAGAGGAAGACACACGGGCGCGGGCCTGCGTTCGTCGCGGTGCTCGACGCCCGCGAAGCGCCGGGACCTCGGCATCCGGAAACCACGAACGCCCACCCCGTGAGGGATGGGCGTTCGCGTGAGTTCTTCGTTCAGATCGCGAAGCCGAGGGCGCAGGTCTCTCGAGCGGTCGGATTCGGATCCTGCGTTCAGATCGCGAAGCCGAGGGCGCAGGTCTCTCGAGCGGTCGGATTCGGATCCTGCGTTCAGATCGCGAAGCCGAGGGCGCGCATCATGTCGCGGCCGTCGTCGGTGATCCGCTCGGGGCCCCACGGCGGCATCCACACCCAGTTGATGCGGAAGCGATCCACGACGTTGTCGAGGGCCTGGGCCGTCTGCTCTTCGAGCACATCGGTCAGCGGGCAACCGGCCGAGGTGAGGGTCATGTGGATGACGAGCGCGTCGTTCTCGTCGTCCCACGCGAGATCGTAGATGAGGCCGAGGTCGACGACGTTGATCCCCAGTTCGGGGTCCATGACGTCTTTGAGAGCCTCGGTGACCTCGTCGTACTTCTCGGGAGCGAGGGTTGCGGTCATGTAACGATCCTACGCGTCGATCGGGGTACCGGCCGCGAGGAAGCGGTCGTAACCCTCTTCTTCGAGTCGGTCGGCGAGCTCGGAGCCGCCCTCTTCGACGATCCGGCCCTTGACGACGACGTGCACGAAGTCGGGGCGGATGTAGCGGAGGATGCGGGTGTAGTGCGTGATCAGCAGCACACCGAGGTCGGTCTGCTCCTTGGCGCGGTTGACGCCCTCCGACACGATCTTCAGCGCGTCGACGTCGAGGCCGGAGTCGGTCTCGTCGAGCACCGCGATCTTCGGCTTGAGCAGCTCGAGCTGGAGGATCTCGTGGCGCTTCTTCTCGCCACCCGAGAAGCCCTCGTTGACGTTGCGCGCGGCGAACTTCGGGTCCATGCGGAGGTTCTCCATGGCGCCCTTGACGTCCTTCGTCCACGAGCGGATGGCCGGAGCCTCGCCGTCGATGGCCGTCTTGGCGGTGCGGAGGAAGTTCGTCACGGTGACGCCGGGAATCTCGACCGGGTACTGCATGGCGAGGAAGAGGCCCGCGCGGGCGCGCTCGTCGACACTCATCGCGAGCACGTCTTCGCCGTCGAGCGTGATCGAGCCGCTCGTCACGGTGTACTTGGGGTGACCGGCGATCGTGTACGCCAGGGTCGACTTGCCGGAGCCGTTGGGGCCCATGATGGCGTGGGTCTCACCGGTGCGCATGGTCAGCGTCACGCCGTTGAGGATCGGGGTCGTACCGTTCTCCGTCTCGACCGTCACGTGGAGGTCGCGGATCTCGAGGACAGACATGGTGTTCCTTACTCGTAAGTCTTCAGGTCGTGGGCGTTGTCGTGAGCGGCGCTCAGGCCGTCGCCTTGGTGACGGCGGGATCGATGAGCACGTCGTCTCCGTCGATCACGACCTCGTACACGGGGACCGGCTCGTAGGCCGGGAGGTTCAGGGGGCGACCGGTCTTCAGCGAGAACGCCGAGCCGTGCGCCCAGCACTCCAGCGTCTCGCCCTCGACGAAGCCGTCCGACAGCGAGATGTCGCCGTGGGTGCAGACGTCGCCGATCGCGTGGACCTCGCCGTTGCCGTCGAGCACGACGGCCATGGCGACGCCGTCGATCTCGACGCGGCGGGCTTCGTCCTGCACGAGCTCACTCAGGGCGCAGGCGCGCGAGGCGCTCACGCGGCGGCCCCTTCGGCCAGCTCGTGCTCGATGGCCTCGATGAGCTCGGTCTCGAGCTCGGGGATGCCGATGCGCTGCACGATCTCGGTGAGGAAGCCGAGCACGACGAGGCGACGGGCCTCGTCTTCGGTGATGCCTCGAGCCTGCAGGTAGAACAGCTGCTCGTCGTCGAAGCGACCCGTGGCGCTGGCGTGGCCGGCGCCCTGGATGTCGCCGGTCTCGATCTCGAGGTTCGGGATCGAGTCGGCGCGGGCGCCGTCGGTGAGCACGAGGTTGCGGTTGGCCTCGTACGAGTCGGTGCCCGTGGCATCCGGTCCGATGAGCACGTCGCCGATCCAGACGCTGCGCGCGCTCTGGCCCTGCAGCGCACCCTTGTAGAGCACGTCGCCGACGGTGTGCGGACCCTTGTGGTGCAGGTAGACCTGCGACTCGAGGTGCTGACCGGCGTCGGCGAACGACAGGCCGTACAGACGCCCCTCGGCGCCGGGGCCCGAGAGCTCGACCGACGGGTTCACGCGCACGACGCCGCCGCCGAAGCTCACCACGACGTGCGTGAGCTTGGCGTCGCGGTCGACGCGGGCCTGGTGCGATGCCGCGTGCACGGCATCGTCGTTCCAGCGCTGCACCGACACGACCGTGAGGTCGGCACCGTCGCGCACGATGATCTCGACGTTCTGGGCGTGGTCGGCGGTGCCCTCGTGACGCAGCACCACGGTGCCGCGCGAGTTGGGCTGCGCGTCGATCACGACGTGGGCGTGCGCGAGGCCGCCCGTGCCGGTCAGGCGCACAACGACGGGCTCGTCGAGCTCGACGCTCGCGGGGATCCGCAGCAGCGGAGCCTCGGTCTCGTGGGTCCAGGCGAGGGCCGCGGGCAGGTCTTCGGGGCGGAAGTGCTCACCGCGCGGCGCGTCGCCGGCCGCGAGGCGCAGCTGCTCCACGGCATCCGGCGCCTGCACGTCGACGGTGATGACGCCGGTGGGGCCTGCCTCGTCGACGAACAGCGGAGCCAGGCGCGCGATCGGGCTGAGCTTCCAGTTGACCTCGCGCCCCGTGGGGGTGCCGAAGTCGGCCGGGTCGAACGAGGTCAGACGCTCCGAGCGCGTCTGCACCGGAACGACGGATGCCACGAGGGCTGCCGGGTCGATGTG
This sequence comes from Microbacterium algihabitans, assembly GCF_032464975.1. Lineage (NCBI taxonomy): Bacteria > Bacillati > Actinomycetota > Actinomycetes > Micrococcales > Microbacteriaceae > Microbacterium > Microbacterium algihabitans. Next base: position 48,676 of record NZ_JAWDIU010000005.1, on the reverse strand, counting down.
ACCCTCGGCGGCTGCGGGTGATTCGGTCGCAGTCGTCATTTAGCCTACGGATCCTTCCATGCCCATTTCGATGAGCTTGTTGAGTTCGAGCGCGTACTCCATGGGGAGCTCCCGCGCGATGGGCTCGATGAACCCGCGAACGATCATGGCCATGGCCTCGTCTTCGGGCATGCCGCGCGACTGCAGGTAGAACAGCTGCTCTTCGCTGACCTTCGAGACCGTGGCCTCGTGACCGAGCTGCACGTCATCGACGCGGATGTCGATCGCGGGGTACGTGTCGCTGCGCGAGATCGAGTCGACCAGCAGCGCATCGCAGCGCACGGTGTTGGCGGAGTGGTGCGCGTTGGCGTCCACCCGCACCTCGCCTCGGTATCCGGCACGACCGCCACCGCGGGCGATCGACTTCGAGACGATCGACGACTGCGTGTACGGCGCCATGTGGATCATCTTCGCGCCGGCGTCCTGGTGCTGACCGGGACCGGCGAAGGCCACCGAGAGGGTCTCGCCCTTGGCGTGCTCGCCCATCAGGTAGATGGAGGGGTACTTCATCGTCACCTTGGAGCCGATGTTGCCGTCGACCCATTCCATGGTCGCGCCCTCGTGGGCGACGGCACGCTTGGTGACGAGGTTGTACACGTTGTTCGACCAGTTCTGGATCGTCGTGTAGCGAACGCGGGCGTTCTTCTTCACGATGATCTCGACCACGGCCGAGTGCAGCGAGTCGCTCTTGTAGATCGGAGCGGTGCAGCCTTCGATGTAGTGGACGTAGCTGTCCTCGTCGGCGATGATCAGCGTCCGCTCGAACTGACCCATGTTCTCGGTGTTGATGCGGAAGTACGCCTGCAGCGGGATCTCGACGTGCACGCCCTTGGGGACGTAGACGAACGAGCCGCCCGACCAGACGGCCGTGTTCAGCGCCGCGAACTTGTTGTCACCGGCGGGGATGACGGTGCCGAAGTACTCCTCGAAGAACTCGGGGTGCTCGCGCAGAGCGGTGTCGGTGTCCATGAAGATGACACCCTGCTGCTCGAGGTCTTCGCGGATCTGGTGGTAGACCACCTCGGACTCGTACTGCGCGGCGACGCCGGCGACGAGGCGCTGGCGCTCGGCCTCGGGGATGCCCAGCTTTTCGTAGGTGTTGCGGATCTCTTCCGGGAGGTCTTCCCAGGTCTGCGCCTGCTTCTCGGTCGAGCGCACGAAGTACTTGATGTTGTCGAAGTCGATCTCCGACAGATCGGCACCCCACGTGGGCATGGGCTTCTTGCCGAAGAGCTGGTAGCCCTTGAGACGCGTCTTGAGCATCCATTCGGGCTCGGACTTCAGGGCCGAGATGCCGCGCACGACGTCTTCGTTGATGCCGCGCTGGGCGAGGGCACCCGCCGCGTCGGTGTCGTGCCAGCCGAACTCGTATTGCCCCAGACTTTCGAGCTCTGGTCGGTCGATGAGGACATCGGACATGGTGATCACTCTCCTTCTCGGGCCACAACGGTGTCATCCGCCCCGACATTCCGGACTCCGGTCGAAGTCCCAGGAATGTCGCTGGTGGGCCCGCTCGAAGGCGCTGGCTGCGCGCCTAGACTGTCGTGGGTGCGGTTCGCGCGAGCGCTGCACCCGGACCCTTCGATTCTACAGGCAACACCCGCTCCCGGCATGGCACCCCCGCTCTCCCGACGGCCCGGAGCACTTCGACGCCAGGAAGCCGTACGCATGCCCTCCGCCTCGTCCCCCACCGCTTCGACCGACGCCGCCGCGTCCCGCGTGCCGGTCCCTCTGCGCCGCATCGTCGCGTGGCTGCCGACCGAGGTCGACGCCCGCGTGCGCGTCTTCGCGTGGCTGTCGTTCGTGGCCGAGGTGCTCATCATCGGCACCGGCGGCGCGGTGCGTCTGACGGGGTCGGGCCTGGGCTGCCCCACGTGGCCGCGCTGCACCCCCGACTCCCTCGTCAACACCCCCGAGATGGGCATCCACGGCATCATCGAGTTCGGCAACCGCACCCTGACCGGGCTCGTCGGCATCCTGGCCCTCGCCGTCGTCGTGCTGGTGTGGCGCATGCGTCACGAGCGCCGGGTGCTGTTCGTGCTCTCGCTCATCGTGCTCGTCGGGATCGTCGCGCAGGCGGTCGTGGGCGGCATCACGGTGCTCACCGGCCTGAACCCCTTCATCGTCGGCTTCCACTACATCGCCTCGGTGTCGATCGTGGCGGTGTGCGCGGCATTCCTCGTCTTCATGAACCAGCCGGCCGGCCCCCGCGCCCTCGCCGTGCCGCGCGGCTTCGCCGCCCTCGTGCACGCCGCCACCGGCGTGCTCGCCCTCACGATCGTGTTCGGCGTGCTCACCACCGGCGCCGGCCCCCACTCCGGAGACGCCGCCGCGGGCCGCAACGGCTTCGACGCCGAGGTGCTCGAGCACGTGCACTCGTGGCCCGGATACGCCCTGTTCGTGCTGACGCTCGCGATCGTCGTGCTCGCCTGGCGCCTGCGCCTCGACGTCCGCCGCTGGGCCGTCGCGCTGCTGGCCGTCGAGCTCGTGCAGATCGCCGTCGGGCTGTACCAGGCCCGCAACGGCCTGCCCGAGATCGCCGTGGGCACCCACATGGTGCTCGCGGCCCTCGCCGCCGCGACGATGACCGTCGTCGTACTGCGCCTGAAGCGCCCCGCCGTCGTCGAGGCGCCCGCCGCGCGTCGCTCCACGGCATCCGCCCGCAGCTGACGCTCTCGAACCGCACGGGCGGGGCGTTCCGGATGCCGGGAACCCGGCCCATCGCGAGGCGTCACCCGGGCGCACCGACCCTTATACGCTCATAGGCCATTCATCGGCGACCCCTATCTCGCGCACCGACGGGTGGGTCATGGTTGACCGTGGCACTTCGGTGTCCGCCGTCCCGTCGTCCCCCGCTTCGGGACCCGTACCCGACACCCCCTGTCGGAACGACAAGGAGTACTCCCCATGAAGACCCGTCCCCGCTTGGTGACCAGCATCCCGTTCTGGGTGCTCGTCGTCGCATCCCTGGCCGCCGTCGCCGGCGGACTCGCGATCGTCCTGAACGGGATCGACGCGATGGAGCAGGTGCTCAACGATCCCAACGCCACGGTCGTGCAGGTCTACGTCGGCCAGTCGTGGGTCGTCGTGGGCGCCGCGGTGCTCGGCGCCGGCGCGATCGGCATCGCTCTGGCGCTGGCGCTCGGTGCTGCCGCCACGCTGACCCGTCGCCCCGACGTCGCGATCGAGACCATCGACTGGAACAGCGACGACGAGACCGTCGCCGAGAGCGCTGCCCCCGTCGCTCCATTCGCCCCGGCCACCACCGCCACCCCCCTCGCGGTGGAGGATGCTGACATCGAGACCCCCTCGACCGCGACCGCTCCCCCGCAGGCCGCCGCCGCAGCGAACCACGACGCCCCCAAGCTCGACACGGGGGACGACGCCGCGCGTCGCTGATCCTGCGAGACCGAGAACGCCCGCTCCCCTCCTGGGGGCGGGCGTTCTCGCGCGTGGGCGGGGCTCAGGGCGAGCGGCGCGGGCGGGCGGGCGGGTGGAGCAGGTCCAAGGGGCGGATGCCGCGGAGTCGGGTCACGCACACTGCGGAGCCGGGCCACGCCTCGCGGCCCCTCGAGCTCACGGCATCCGGAAACGCGAACGCCCGCCCCGCGAACGGGACGGGCGTCGACGGGACGGATCAGAAGGGCAGCAGCGGGTCGACCGCGATGGCCACGAACAGCAGCGTCAGGTAGGTGATCGAGGCGTGGAACACGCGCATCGGCCGCGGCTCGCCCCCGCGCACGGCGCGGGAGTAGAGGCGGTGCGACTCGTAGATGAACCAACCGCCGAAGACGAGGGCCGAGACGGTGTACACCAGGCCCATCGGCGCGACGGGGATGAGCAGCAGCGAGCACGCGACGGTCGCCCACGCGTACAGGATGACCTGCAGGCCGACCTGCGAGCCGCTGCGCGTGGCGCCGAGCATCGGCACGTCGACCTCGTCGTACTGGGCCGCGTATTTCATCGACAGCGGCCAGTAGTGCGGCGGCGTCCACAGGAACACCAGCGCGAACAGGATGAACGGCACGAGCGACAGTGAACCGGTGACCGCCGACCAGCCGATCAGCACCGGGAAGCAGCCCGCGATGCCGCCCCACACGATGTTCTGCTCGGTGCGGCGCTTGAGGATCATTGTGTAGATCACGACGTAGAAGAAGATCGCGGTCGCCGACAGGGCGGCGGCGAGCAGGTTGGTGAAGGCCCACAACCAGATCGTCGAGACCGCCGCGAGCGTCCACGCGAACGTCAGCGCGCCGCGCGGTGAGACCTCGCCCGTGACGAGGGGGCGGTTGACCGTGCGCTGCATGTGCGCGTCGATGTCGCGGTCGAGGTACATGTTGAACGCCGCGGCCGAGCCTGCACTGAGGGAGCCGCCGATGACCGTGGCGAAGATGAGCCACAGGTTGGGCAGACCCTGCTGCGCGAGGATCATCACCGGCACGGTGGTGACCAGCAGAAGCTCGAGGACGCGGGGCTTCGTCAGAGCGACGTAGGCCCGGAGAGTGCGTCCGACGGAGCGGCGATCGGTCGTCGCAATGACGTGCGACGTCGTCGAGATGTCCATCGTCCCCCGGGGTAAGCGCGTATAGAACCTCAACGATTCTAAGCCATCCCCACCACAGGTCCGGCCGCCTGTCGACCCCCGTCACAGACGGCAACCGCGACGGGCGATCTCGCTATGCTGGCCAGTGAACGCGCGCCCCGCGCCGACACCCCACCCCACTCCCACTCCTACGGTGGTGAGCGCGACGTCGGATCGTGAACCGGGCGCAGTATCGAGAAAGGCGACCCTGTTGTCGGACTTCGAATGGGATGACATCGATCGGCGCGCGGTGGACACCGCACGCATCCTGGCGGCGGACGCCGTCGAGAAGGTGGGCAACGGCCACCCGGGGACGGCCATGTCGCTGGCCCCCGCCGCCTACCTGCTCTACCAGCGGGTGCTGCGCCACGACCCGGCCGACACGCACTGGCCCGGCCGCGACCGCTTCATCCTCTCCGCCGGACACTCCTCGCTCACGCAGTACGTGCAGCTCTACCTCGGCGGCTTCGGCCTCGAGAAGAAGGACCTCGAGGAGCTGCGCACCTGGGGCTCCCTGACCCCCGGCCACCCCGAGTACGGCCACACCGACGGCGTCGAGATCACGACCGGACCGCTCGGCCAGGGCCTGGCCTCGTCCGTCGGCTTCGCCTACGCCGCCCGCTACGAGCGCGGCCTCTTCGACGCCGAGACCCCCGCCGGCGAGAGCCCGTTCGACCACTTCGTCTACGTGATCGCCGGTGACGGCGACCTCCAGGAGGGCGTGACCAGCGAGGCCTCCTCGCTCGCCGGCCACCAGGAGCTCGGCAACCTCATCGCGATCTACGACTCCAACCAGATCTCGATCGAAGACGACACCAACGTCGCCTTCACGGAAGACGTCCAGAAGCGCTACGAGGCCTACGGCTGGCACGTGCAGACGGTCGACTGGAAGAAGACCGGCCAGTACGTCGAAGACGTCGCCGAACTGCACTCCGCGATCGAGGCCGCCAAGGGCGAGACGAGCAAGCCCTCGCTCATCATCCTCAAGACGATCATCGGCTGGCCCTCGCCCGGCAAGCAGAACTCCGGCAAGATCCACGGCTCCGCCCTCGGCGCCGACGAGCTGAAGGCCACGAAGGAGGTGCTCGGCTTCGACCCCGAGCAGCACTTCGCCGTCGCCGACGACGTTCTCTCGCACACGCGCCAGCTCGTCGAGCGCGGCGAGGCCGAGAAGGCCGCCTGGCAGGAGAAGTTCGACGCGTGGGCCGAGGCCCACCCCGAGCGCAAGCAGCTGTGGGACCGCCTGCAGGCCCGCGAGCTGCCCGGCGACATCGCCGACGCGCTGCCCGCCTTCGAGGCCGGCAAAGACGTCTCGACGCGTGCCGCCAGCGGCACGGTGATCAACGCCCTCGCCGCCGAGCTCCCCGAGCTCTGGGGCGGTTCGGCCGACCTCGCCGAGTCGAACCTCACCACGATCAAGGATGCCAAGTCGTTCATCCCCTCGTCGTGGTCGACGCACGAGTGGTCGGGCGACCCCTACGGCCGCGTTCTGCACTTCGGCATCCGCGAGCACGCCATGGGCGCGATCCTCAACGGCATCGTGCTGCACGGTCCCACGCGTCCGTTCGGCGGCACCTTCCTCATCTTCAGCGACTACATGCGCCCGCCGGTGCGTCTGGCCGCCCTGATGAACATCCCCACGATCTTCGTCTGGACGCACGACTCCGTCGCCCTCGGTGAGGACGGCCCCACGCACCAGCCGATCGAGCAGCTCGCGACGCTCCGCGCCATCCCGAACTTCGCCCTCGTGCGTCCGGCGGATGCCAACGAGACCTCGGTCGTGTGGCTCGAGATGCTGCGTCGCACCGCCGGCCCTGCCGGCATCGCCCTCACCCGCCAGAACATCCCCGTCTTCGCCCGCGGCGAGGGCGAGGCGTCCGGCGACGAGTTCGCCTCCGCGGCGAACGCCGTCAAGGGTGCGTACGTGCTGGCCGAGGCCGCGAACGGCGAGCCCGACGTGATCCTCATCGCCACCGGCTCCGAGGTGCAGCTGGCCGTCGAGGCCCGCGAGAAGCTCGCCGCCGAGGGCGTGCACGCCCGCGTCGTGTCGGCTCCCTCGCTCGAGTGGTTCGCCGAGCAGGACGAGGCCTACCGCGAGTCGGTGCTGCCGTCGTCGGTGAAGGCGCGCGTGTCGGTCGAGGCCGGCTCCGCCCTGAGCTGGGCGGGCATCGTCGGCGACGCAGGCCGCTCGGTCGCGATCGACCACTTCGGTGCGTCGGCCGACTACAAGACCCTGTTCCAGAAGTTCGGCATCACCACCGAGCACGTCGTCGAGGCCGCGCGCGAGTCGCTGGCCGCCGCGAAGAAGTAATCAGAGGAGAACCAGAATCATGAGCACTCCCACCGCCGACCTCGCCGCCCAGGGCGTCAGCATCTGGCTCGACGACCTGTCGCGTCAGCGCATCCAGTCCGGCAACCTCGCCGAGCTCATCGAGTCGCGCAACGTCTCGGGTGTCACCACGAACCCGACCATCTTCGCCGGCGCCCTCTCGAAGGGCGAGGCGTACGAGGGTCAGGTCAAGGAGCTTGCGGCCGCCGACGCCAGCGTCGACGAGGCGATCTTCTCGATCACCACCGACGACGTGCGCGACGCGTGCGACATCTTCACCCCGGTCTTCGACGCCACCAACGGCGTCGACGGTCGCGTGTCGATCGAGGTCTCCCCCGACCTCGCCCACGACACCGAGGGCACCGTCGCGCAGGCGAAGGACCTCTCGGCCCGCGTCGACCGCAAGAACGTGCTGATCAAGATCCCCGCGACCAAGGCGGGCCTGCCCGCCATCACCGAGGTCATCGGCGCCGGCATCTCGGTCAACGTCACGCTCATCTTCAGCCTCGAGCGCTACGAAGAGGTCATCGACGCCTACCTCGCCGGTGTCGAGAAGGCGCAGGCCGCCGGCCACGACGTCTCGACCCTGCAGTCGGTGGCGTCGTTCTTCGTGTCGCGCGTCGACACCGAGATCGACAAGCGTCTGGCCGCCATCGGCACCGACGAAGCAGCCGCGCTCAAGGGCAAGGCCGGCATCGCCAACGCGCGCCTGGCCTACGAGCTGTACGAGAAGAAGTTCTCGGAAGACCGCGCAAAGAAGTTGCTGGATGCCGGCGCCACGGTGCAGCGTCCGCTCTGGGCCTCGACCGGCGTCAAAGACCCGGCGCTGCCCGACACGCTCTACGTCACCGAGCTCGTCGCCCCCGGCACCGTGAACACGATGCCGGAGAAGACGCTCGAGGCCACCTTCGACCATGGCGTGATCGAGGGCGACACCGTGACCGGTGCCTACGCCGACGCGCACGACGTGTTCGACCGCCTGGCCGCGGCCGGCGTCGACGTCGCCGACGCGACGCAGGTGCTCGAAGACGAGGGTGTCGAGAAGTTCATCGCCTCGTGGCACGAGCTGCAGGACACCGTCAAGACCGCTCTGCAGGCCGGAAGCGCCCAGGCCGCGAAGTGAGCTTCGCCGTCAAGGTCACCGGCCACGTCAAGTCGGTCGTCGACGCCGAGCTGCCGGGACTCACCGGCTCGCTCATCGCGTCGGGGATCACGGCGTCCGACCCCACACTGCGGGGCACGGCCGCCGAAGACGAGGCGTCGCGTCGGTTGGGGTGGGTGCGGGCGGTCACCGTCTCGCGCCCCCTCGTGCCCGAGATCACGGCCCTGCGCGACGAGCTCGTCGCGCAGGGCGTGACCCGCGTCGTGCTGGCGGGCATGGGCGGATCCTCGCTCGCCCCCGAGGTCATCGCGCAGTCGGCCGGTGTGCCGCTCGTCATCCTCGACTCGACCGCTCCGGGCCAGGTGCTCGCCGCGATCGACGGCGATGCCGAGTCCGGCGGGCTCGAGAAGACCGTGCTCGTCGTGTCGAGCAAGTCGGGCTCGACCATCGAGACCGACTCCGCGAAGCGTGCGTTCGAGGCCGCCTTCCGCGACCTCGGCATCGACCCGGTGCAGCGCATCGTCGTGGTCACCGACCCCGGTTCGCCGCTCGAGCAGTCGGCTCGCGCCGACGGCTACCGCGTCTTCACCGCCGACCCCACGGTCGGCGGTCGCTACTCCGCGCTCACCGCCTTCGGCCTCGTGCCGGCCGGCCTCGCCGGAGTCGACATCGACGACCTGCTCGACGAGGCGGACGCCACGCTGCTCGAGGTCGCGATCGACTCCCCCGAGAACCCGGCGCTCGTGCTGGCCGCGGCCATCGCGGGTGGCGGAGAGTTGCGCCGCGACAAGCTCGGCCTCGTCACCGACGGCAGCCACCTGATCGGCCTGCCCGACTGGATCGAGCAGCTGATCGCCGAGTCCACCGGCAAACAGGGCACCGGCATCCTGCCCGTCGTCCTGCTCCCGGTCTCGCCCGAGCTCGAGTCGACGCCCGACGACCTGCAGGTCGTGCGCTTCGTCGACGACGCGGACGCCTTCCACCTGTTCGACCGCCACACCGGCGAGGTGCTCGTGAGCGGCTCGCTCGGTGCGCAGTTCGTCGTGTGGGAGTACGCCACCGCGATCGCCGGTCGCCTGCTCGGGATCGACCCCTTCGACCAGCCCGACGTCGAATCGGCGAAGGAGGCGACGCGCGGTCTGCTCGGCGCGCAGCCCGCCCCCACCGCCCCGGCGTTCGTCGTCGACGGCGTCGAGGTGCGCGTGTCCGACCCGGCCCTGGCCGCCGACGGCACCATCGCGGGCGTGCTCGACGCGCTCTGGCGCACGGTGCCCGCAGACGGCTACGTCAGCGTGCAGGCGTACGTGAACCGACTCGACCTCGCGCAGCTCGCGGGGTTGCGCGAACTCGTCGCCGCCGACTCCGGCCGGCCGACGACCTTCGGGTGGGGACCGCGCTTCCTGCACTCCACCGGGCAGTACCACAAGGGCGGACCCGCCAACGGCGTGTTCCTCCAGATCATCGAACGCACCGACGTCGACCTCGAGATCCCGGGGCGACCGTTCACGTTCGGACAACTCATCCAGGCACAGGCCGCGGGCGACGCGAGCGTGTTGGCGGAGGGCCACGGCCGTCCCGTCGTCACGCTGACGCTGACCGACCCGCAGGTCGAAGTCCTCTCACTCTTCGAGGCGGCACAGTAAGCATGGTCGTAGAGATCACACCGGGTCACAATCCCCTCCGCGATCCCGAGGATCGCCGACTGAACCGGATCGCCGGGCCCAGCGCCCTCGTGATCTTCGGCGTCACCGGCGACCTCTCGCGCAAGAAGCTCATGCCGGCGGTCTACGACCTCGCCAACCGCGGCCTGCTCCCTCCCGGCTTCGCGCTCGTGGGCTTCGCCCGCCGCGACTGGGAGGACCAGGACTTCGCGAAGGTCGTGTACGAGTCGGTCAAGCAGCACGCGCGCACGGAGTTCCGCGAGGAGACGTGGAAGGAGCTCCTCGAGGGCATCCGCTTCGTGCAGGGCGAGTTCGACGACCCCGAGGCGTTCGCGCGCCTGCGCGAGACCGTCGACAAGCTCGACGTCGAGCGCGGCACCATGGGCAACCACGCCTACTACCTGTCGATCCCGCCGAAGGCCTTCCCCCTCGTCACCACGCAGCTGAAGGCGTCGGGACTCGTGGGCGACAAGGCCGACGGCGTCAACGGCTGGCGACGCGTCGTCATCGAGAAGCCGTTCGGTCACGACCTGGCATCCGCTCGCGAGTTGAACGAGGTCGTCGAGAGCGCGTTCCCCGCCGACTCGATCTTCCGCATCGACCACTACCTCGGCAAAGAGACGGTGCAGAACATCCTCGCGCTGCGCTTCGCGAACGAGCTGTACGAGCCGATCTGGAACCGCAACTACGTCGACCACGTGCAGATCACCATGGCCGAGGACATCGGCGTGGGCGGTCGCGCCGGGTACTACGACGGCATCGGTGCGGCGCGCGACGTCATCCAGAACCACCTCCTGCAGCTGCTCGCGTTGACCGCGATGGAGGAGCCGATCAGCTTCAACGCCGCCGACCTGCGCGCCGAGAAGGAAAAGGTCCTCGCGGCGGTGCGCCTGCCCGAGAACCTCGCCGAGGCCACCGCCCGCGGGCAGTACGCCGGCGGATGGCAGGGCGGAGAGAAGGTGCTCGGCTTCCTCGAAGACGACGGGATGAACCCCGACTCGGTCACCGAGACGTACGCGGCCATCAAGCTCGAGATCAACACGCGCCGCTGGTCGGGCGTTCCGTTCTACGTGCGCAGCGGAAAGCGGCTCGGACGACGCGTGACCGAGGTCGCCGTGGTATTCAAGCGCGCTCCCCAGCAGCTGTTCTCGCACAGCCAGACGCAGGAGCTCGGTCAGAACGCCCTGGTCATCCGCGTGCAGCCCGACGAGGGCGTCACGATCCGCTTCGGCTCGAAGGTCCCCGGCGACGGCACGCAGGTGCGCGACGTCACCATGGACTTCGGCTACGGGCACGCCTTCACCGAGGCAAGCCCCGAGGCCTATGAGCGCCTCATCCTCGACGTGCTGCTCGGCGACCCGCCGCTGTTCCCGCGTCACGAGGAGGTCGAGCTCAGCTGGAAGATCCTCGATCCCATCGAGGAGTTCTGGGCCGCTCAGGGCGGTCCGCTCGAACAGTATTCGCCCGGGTCGTGGGGGCCGGCATCCGCCGACGAACTCCTCGCCCGCGACGGCCGCACCTGGAGGCGCCCGTGATCATCGATCTGCCCGACACCACCGTCAGCGCGATCTCGAAGAGTCTCGTCAGCGTGCGCGAAGAGGGCGGCGCCGTCGCCCTCGGTCGCGTGCTGACGCTCATCATCGTCACGCACCACGGCGCCGAAGAAGAGGTCATCGCCGCCGCGAACGACGCCTCGCGCGAGCACCCCATGCGGGTGATCGCGGTCTCCCTCGGCGACAGCGACGAGGAGCCGCGTCTCGACGCGCAGATCCGCGTGGGCGGCGACGCCGGCGCGAGCGAGGTCGTGGTGCTGCGCGCACACGGCCCCGCGGGATCCAACGCCGAGAGCCTCGTGACCGGACTCCTCCTGCCCGACGCCCCCGTCGTGGCGTGGTGGCCCGCCGAGGCTCCCGAGACCCCGTCGACCTCCGCGATCGGTCGCATCGCGCAGCGTCGCATCACGGATGCCTCGTCGCAGGCCGATCCGGCGGCGTGGGTCGCGCAGCTCGGCGAGCACTACGCGCCCGGCGACACCGACTTCTCGTGGACCCGCGTGACGCGCTGGCGCGAACAGCTGGCCGCGGTCCTCGACCAGCCGCCGTTCGAGCCGGTCACCGCGATCGAGGTGCGCGGTGCGGCGGATTCCCCGTCGACCGCCCTGCTGGCGGCCTGGCTCGGCATGAAGCTCGACGCGCCCGTCGACTACGCCTACCTGCCCGCCGACGAGTGGGCCAGCGGCATCAAGTCGGTGCGCCTCACCCGTCCGAGCGGCGACACGCTCCTCGAGCGGCCCGAGTCCGGTGTCGCGGTGCTGACGCAGCCCGGTCAGCCCACGCACGATCTGGCGTTCCCGCGCCGCACGCTGCGCGAGTGCCTCGCCGAAGAACTGCGCCGCCTCGACCCCGACCTGCTGTACGGGCGGGTCATCACCGAGGGTCACGACCTGCTCCTCGCCGCGAGCGAGCGGAGTGCATCGTGACCGAGAACGGCGCCGTCAAGCAGGTCATCATCAAGGCGGACGCCGACGCCCTGGCGTCGTACGTCGCGACGCGGTTCATGAACCGCGTCGTGAAGCGCGTCGCCGAAGGCAAGCGCATGCACGTCTGCCTCACCGGTGGCACGATGGGCGGAGCCGTGCTGCGCACCGCGGCGAAGGACGAGCGGGTCGGCGAGATCGACTGGTCGCTCGTGCACTTCTGGTTCGGTGACGAGCGGTTCGTGCCGCGCGACTCCGACGACCGCAACGAGAAGCAGGCCCGCGAGGCGTTCCTCGACCACCTCGACATCCCGGCCGAGAACATCCACGTCGTCGCCTCGACCGACGACGGGCTCGACCTCGATGCCGCCGCGATCGCCTACGCCGACGAGCTCGCGCAGTTCGCCCCCTCGGACCGCAGCGAGACCGGCCCCTGGCCGTCGTTCGACATCTGCTTCCTGGGCGTGGGTCCCGATGCGCACATCGCGTCGCTGTTCCCCGACCGGCCGGAGATCTCGGTCACCGACCGCGCAACCGTGCCGGTGCGCAACTCCCCCAAGCCGCCGAGCGACCGCGTCTCGCTGACGCGGCCGGTCATCAACTCGTCGAAGCGCGTCTGGATGGTCGTGGCGGGAGCCGACAAGGCCGCCGCCCTCGGTCTCGCCCTCGCGGGCGCGAGCTACCAGAGCGTCCCGGCCGCCGGGGCGAAGGGCCGCCGTCGCACGGCGTTCTTCGTCGACGAGGTCGCCGCCGATCAGGTGCCCCCGCAGCTCATCGACCGCGAGTACTGAGCCTCGACCCTTCTGCAGAGACCGGATGCCATGGCATCCGGTCTCTGCTTCTTGCTCGGTGTACTCGCGGCTGACGTCTCTTGTCGTGGGCGGCCCGTGCTCGTACGATTCGGGTGGGGGGCATCCTGATTCGCGCGAGGAGCGTTCGGATGCCATTTATTGGACGTGAGCGAGAAGTACGGGTCGCGTCGGACCTGGTCGGGTCGGGCAGTGGATCCGCGGGCCTGTTCGTCGGCGAGAGCGGGTCGGGCAAGACGGCCCTGGCACGTGAGCTCGCCGCTCGACACGGGGCCGTGCTGGTCACCGTCAGCCCGAACGAGCGCATGTGGCCGCTGTCGGGCCTCACCGCGGTGGCCGCCGCCCTCGACGACGGACGCCGGGCGGCTGTCGACGGCGTGCTGGCTCGCGGTCGCGACTGGCCCGAGCACCTCATCGCCGAGGAAGTCAGCCGCACCCTGCACCTCGTGCGCGGCGGAGCGTGCGTCGTGGTGATCGACGACCTCGACGACATGGACAGCGCGAGCATCACGGTGCTGTCGTACGTGTTCGGGCGCCTCCGCGGCACGGGCGTGAGCGTGCTGGCCACGAGCGGGACCCTGGAGGAGCGCCACGACTTCGCGGGCATGATGCAGACGCGCATCCGTCGGCTGTCGTTCGACGAATCGGTGGATCTCGCCCGCTCCGCTCTCGGCGACGCCTCGGCACCCGCCGTGCTGCGCATCGTCGCCGAGCTGTCGGCGGGTGATCCGGGCGTGCTCGCGGGACTCCGCCTGAGCGCCGCGGAGGCGACCGGCGACGAGCCGCTGAACGTGCCGCTGCGCCTGAGCGATCAGGCCCCCAGCCGCCGGCAGCGGCGCGAGGTCCGGGCGTTGGATCCGCGGTGGGGCGAGCTTCTCGACCTGCTCGCGGTCGGACCGGTGTACGGCACCGATCGTCTGCGGCGCGCAGCGCGTGAGAGCGGCGCTGACGTCGACGACCTCGTGGAGGAGGGACTCGTCGTCGTCCGCGGCCAGCTCGCCCGCATCGCCGACCCGGCGCGCCGCCTGCGCCGCCACGCCGGCCTCGGAGCCGACGACCGGCGGCGCCTGCACGCGCGCGCAGCCGACGACCACGCGGGGGCGTACCCCGCCATCCGCGGGTGGCACGGCAGCTTCCTCGAGCCGCACGCCGACCGCGAGCCCCTCCTCGCGGGAGCCGTCCTGCTGGCCCGCGAGGGCGAGGCGATGGCGGCCGTCGAGTTCGCCGAGCGGGCGCTGGCCGGTGACATCGACGAGGCCCTGCGTTCGAGGCGTCTCGTCGACCTCGGCGAGGCCCTCGTGTTCGGCGGGCACGACGAGCTCGGGCAGCACTACCTGCGCCGCGCCGGGGCGAGTTCAGACCCCGACACGCGCGCCCGCGGGGCGATGGCGCGGCTGCGCGCGCTCTCGGTGGTCGACCACGTCGTCGACGACAGCGTCCTGACGCACGTCGCACCCGGCGTCGGCGCCGAGGCCGCGGCATCCGAGAGACTCCTCTGCGAGAGCGCGGCCCTGCACCTGCACCGCGGAGAGGTGCACCTGGCCGCCGAGCGGATCTCGACCGCCGTGGAGATCGGCGTCGCCTCCACCCGCACGGCGCTGCTGGCGCACATGACGCGCGAGTTGGGCGGCCACTGCCCGGAGGTGTCCCCCGTGCACCTCATCGAGGCGGGCGAATCCCCCGCCGACGAGGCGATCCTCACCGCCGGCGTGCAGCTGCTGCGCGAGGATTACGCGTCGGCGCGACAGACGATCCGCGCCCAGCTCGACCGCCGGCCGCGGCTCGCTCCGCTGTGGCGCGAGCACCTCCTGCGTCAGCTGGTCACCGCCGAGGTGCGCGCCGGCGACCCGACCGCCGCGCGCGAGGCGGTCACGGCCTGGCAGCACGAATGGCTGCCCGGTCGTCGGCCCGACGCGGCGAGCACGCTCATCCTCGCCGCGGCGGCGCTCCTGGAGACTCCACCCTCGCGTACCGCCGAGCTCGTCCGCCAGGGACGCGAGCGTGCGCGTCGCGAGCGCGCGACGGCGCTGCTGCCGTGGTTCTGCGCCATCGACGGACTGCTCGCCCTCCGAGAGGGACGACCCGCGGATGCCGTCGACCAGCTCCGCACCGCGCAGGCGACGGCCCCCGACGCCGACCCCGCCGTCATGCGCATCGCCGCCGATCTCGTCGAGGCCCTGTGGCTCGCCGGACGCCGCGCCGAGGCCCTGCACGAACTCGACCGCCTCGAGCGGCTCGCCGCCGCCTCTCCCCGGCGGTGGACGCAGCTCGCGCTCGCCCGCGCCCGCGCCGTGTGCCGCTCGGCGCACGAGGGGGCCGCCGCGTTCTCCGAGGTCGCCGCCCTCTTCCGGCCCGACGACGCCCCCTTCGAGCGCGAGAACCTGCGTCTCGCGCGGCTGCGCTGCCTGCCCGACGACCCCACGGGCGCGATCCGCGCCCTCACCCCGGCGTCCGAGGGGTCGCTCGACACCGGCGCGCTCTCGCCGAACGAACAGGACATCGTCGCTCTCGTGGAGCGCGGCCTGCGCAATCGCGAGATCGCCGCAGCCCTGTACATCTCGCTGCGCACCGTCGAACTGCGCCTGACCGGGATCTACCGCAAGCTCGGGATCACCTCGCGCGTGCAGCTGATCGCGCACTTGCACGGCGCGGTGGGCTGAGCGGGAGGTTCTGCACCCTCGAGGTCACCTCGCGTGCACGGGCGGTCGCGCGCGTGGACGGAGCGTCGGGCTGAGCGCTGGCCCCCGCATGCGGGAATCACCGCACCTGCACGGCTCGGAATCACCTCGCGTGTGCAGCCGATCGCGCATCTGCGCGGAGCGCGAGCCGCGCCGTCGCCGCCGGGACCGCGGCGGGGCGTCGGTCGGGACTGCGCCAGCGACCGTCGGAAGGTCGCCCGAGCGCCGCGGTGAGCGCGCGCAGGCACAGGGCCGCGTCCCAGACCC
Source organism: Microbacterium algihabitans (assembly GCF_032464975.1). NCBI lineage: Bacteria > Bacillati > Actinomycetota > Actinomycetes > Micrococcales > Microbacteriaceae > Microbacterium > Microbacterium algihabitans. The sequence continues at coordinate 32,733 of NZ_JAWDIU010000005.1, read as the reverse complement.
GCATGAGCGGGTACAGCAGCATCGCCACGCGCGGCCGGGTTCCCGACATCAGGCAGACGAAGGCGCTCATCGTGAGGTCGACGAGCAGGAACCCCAGCAGGAGCGGGCCCACCGGCAGCACGGCGGCGACGTCGGCGGCCGTGGCGGCGACCTCCCCGCTGCCGAGCGCGCCCACCAGCGCCGCCGCGGTCGCGACGAGCAGCACCGGCAGCATGGCCACGAGCACGAGGCTCGACACCACCGTCTCGAGGGCGAAGAGACCGACCGAGGCCCAGAAGACCCCGCGGTGAGGACCGTGCCGGCGCACCGTCTGCCAGAAGCCGAGGCTCCACCGCCGCACCTGCGATGAATAGTCGCGCAGCACGTCGGGATCCTGGGTCTCGGCGATCGCGCACTCCGGGTGGAAGGCGATGCGTCCGAGCTTCTTGGCGTGCACCTCGAAGGTCATGTTGAAGTCCTCGATCGACAACCCGGGCGCGTCGATGTCGATGCGGTCGAGCACATCCGTGCGGTACAGGCTCGCGAAGCCGGGGACGATCGCCACGGCATCCGCCCCCTGCGCCGCCTGGCCGAACTTGTGCAGGTACTGCGTGCACACGTAGGTGCGCTCGCGGTACGCGGTGAGGAAGCGCCCCATGCGCGTGGCAGGGGCCTCCGTCGACGTCGTCGCCCGCCCCGCGACGGCCACGACGCCGTCGTCGGTGAACTGCGGCAGGGCCGTGCGCAGGTAGTCGGGGCGTGGGCGGGAGTCGGCGTCGAGCAGCAGCAGCAGGGCGAAGCGCTCGGCGATGCGGAAGTGCTCGAGTCCGGCGCGGATCGCCCCGGCCTTGCCGCGGTTGGGCCGCAAGTCCCACGCCACGGCCCCCGCGTCGCGCGCGCGGGCGACGGTGGCATCGCTCGAGCCGTCGGAGACGACGAAGACGTTCCCCTCCGGCACCAGTCGACGGGCCGCGAGCACGGCGTCGGCGATGACGAGCTCCTCGTTGTGCGCCGCGATGAGCACGGCGACGTCGGCGGGGCGGTAGTACATCGACGGCGTCAGCAGGGTTGCCGCTGGCCGTCGTTCCGCGACGAGCCGGCAGAGCGCCGCCAGGCCCCAGACGAGCGTGGACACGCCCACCGTGCAGACGGCGACGAGCACGACGAGAGCGGAGGTCATGGCATCCCACCTCTTCGGGTCTTCGGGGCGAGGGTTTCGGGTCGCGGTTTCGGGTCGCGGGGCGGCGGCGGCATCCGGATCGCGTGTACGAGACGAGCGAGCGGATGCCGTGTCGAGCCCGACCGTACGCGAGCAGGGCCCCGCTGCGACCGCGTCGGCCCGCAGTCGCTGTTGCGGTTTCCCGCATATCCGGTTGCGGTCCGCGGGACCCCGCATGATCGCCCCGGGTTCCTTGACCCGCCCGTGCCCGGCGCAGCACTGTGAACCGCGGATCAGCTCCGATACCACCTCGCCAGCTGACGCACCACCCGATTCGTCCGAGGGGGCGCCGCATTTCCCCCGCCGTCCTCTCGGACCCGCTGTTGGAGGATGAAGATGTCCACGATCGACGTCCGCGCTGACGAACTCGCCCCGTCTCAGCCGCGTACTCACGACACCGCCCCGCTCACCCCGCCCTCGCCGGCGTTCGACTTCGACGTCGCGATCGTGGGGCTCGGCTACGTCGGACTCCCGACGGCCCTGGCCTACCACGCCAGCGGCTCGCGGGTCCTGGCGCTCGACGTCTCGCCCCGCCGGCTGCGCACCATCGCCGCGCGCGGCGCCGACCTCATCGACACCGACCGCGAACGCCTCGACACGGCGCTGCGGACGCCCGCGGCGTTCCGCCTCACCAGCGACACCGCCGAGCTCTCGCGGGCCGCCGCCATCATCGTGTGCGTACCGACTCCGGTCGACCACCAGCAGGTCCCCGACCTCGCCCCGCTGCGGGCGGCATGCGCCACCGTCGTCGCCGCCGCCCGCCCCGGTCAGCTCGTCATGCTCACCTCGACCACCTACGTCGGCTGCACGCACGACCTCGTCGAGGCTCCCCTGCGCGAGCGCGGGTTCGAGATCGGCCGCGACGTGTTCGTCACCTTCAGCGCCGAGCGCATCGACCCCGGCAACATCGGCTTCGCGCAAGAGGTCGTCCCCCGCGTCGTGGGCGGCGCCACCCCGCAGTGCGAGGAGGAGGGCGCGCGCCTGCTCGCCCGCTACGCCGCGCGGGTGCACCGGGTGTCGAGCCTGGCCACCGCCGAGATGACGAAGCTGCTCGAGAACACCTTCCGCGCCGTCAACATCGCCCTCGCCAACGAGTTCGCCGACATCTGCGGGGCCCTCGACGTGCCCGTCACCGAGGTGATCGAGGCCGCGAGCACCAAGCCCTACGGCTTCATGGCGTTCTACCCCGGTCCCGGGGTCGGCGGCCACTGCATCCCGTGCGATCCGCACTACCTGCTCTGGCAGCTCAAGGCGCTGCACGTCGACGCGGGGGTCATCACCGAGGCGATGACGCGCATCGCCGCGCGTCCGCGCCGGGTGGTCGACCGCATCCGAGACGTGCTCGGTCGCGCCGGCAAGGGCACGCTCGGCGCCCGCGTGCTCGTCGTCGGCGTCACCTACAAGCCCGACGTCGCCGACCTGCGCGAGTCCCCCGCCCTCGAGATCATCGACCACCTCATCGACGTCGGCGCCGAGGTGCAGTACGTCGACACGCACGCCCCGCACATCCACCTCGATTCCGGTCGCGAGCGCGACTCGCTGCCCGATCCGGCGGCGTTCCACCCCGACATCGTGCTCGTGCACACCCGCCACCACGACGCCGACCTGGCGTGGCTCGACGGCGACGCGGTCGTCGTCGACGGCACTTACCGCAGCTCCGACATCGCCGGGCGGGTGCTCCTGTGAGCGGCGTTCCGGTCTACCCCGCATCCGGAGGATCGCACATGAAGACACTCGTCACCGGCGGCGCCGGCTTCGTCGGCAGCCACCTCGTCGAACACCTGCTCGATCGCGGCGACGAGGTCGTCGTGCTCGACGACCTGTCCACTGGGTCGGCGCGCAACCTCGCGGGGGTGGCCCACGACCCGCGGCTCGAGATGATCCACGGCTCGATCCTCAACGCCAAGACCGTCGACACCGCCATCCGCGGCTGCGATCGCGTGTTCCACCTGGCCGCTGCGGTGGGCGTCAAGCTCATCGTCGAGCAGCCGTTGCGGGGCCTGCGCATCAACATCCACGGCACCGAGAACGTGCTGACCGCCGCGATCGAGCATCAGGCCTCGGTCCTTCTGGTGTCCACGAGCGAGGTCTACGGCAAGAACACCGCCGACCGACTGCGCGAGGACTCCGACCGCATCCTCGGCGACCCGCTGCTGTCGCGCTGGACCTATGCCGGAGCCAAAGGCATCGACGAGGCGTTCGCGAAGGCGTACTGCGACCAGGAGGGTCTCGACGTCGCGATCGTGCGCCTGTTCAACACCGTCGGTCCGCGCCAGACCGGGCGCTACGGCATGGTGCTGCCCAACCTCGTGGGCCAGGCGCTGCGCGGGCACCCGCTGACGGTGTTCGGCGACGGCCTGCAGACGCGGTGCTTCTCGGCCGTCGAAGACGTCGTCCCTGCGATGGTGCAGATCGAGCGCGACCCGCGGGCGCGTGGGCAGGCCTACAACCTCGGCGGGGCGCGCGAGATCTCGATCCTCGATCTGGCGCGCGAGATCATCGAGACCCTCGACAGTCGCAGCGAGATCGCGCTCGTGCCCTACGAGCAGGCCTACGCCGCCGGGTTCGAAGACATGCGCCGGCGGGTGCCCGACAACACCAAGGCCCACGACCTGGTGGGCTACGAGCCGCACACCTCCCTCACCTCGACGATCATGCGCGTCGCCGCCGATCTGCTCGCCCGCGAGAGGCTGGGGTCGGATGCCATGCCCCTGGCCGGCGCAGGGACGTTCCGGGGCGTGGTCTGATGTGCGGCATCACCGCGTACCGCGGCCCGTCCGCCGCCGCGTCGCGGGCGCGCGCCGCTCTCGAGCGGCTCGAGTATCGCGGCTACGACTCGGCCGGCGTCGCCGCACGTCACCCCGACGGGACCCGCGTGCACCTGCGCACGCTCGACGGCGTCGCGGCGCTCGCGGAGCCCGTGGGCGAGAGGGCGGCGGATGCCACGACCGCGGCGATCGGCCACACCCGCTGGGCCACGCACGGTGGGGTGACCGAGTCGAACGCCCATCCGATCGAGGACTGCGGCGGGCAACTGTTCATCGTGCACAACGGCATCGTCGAGAACGCCGACGTGCTGCGGGCCCACCTGATCGCGGCGGGGCACCGCTTCGCCAGCGAGGTCGACAGCGAGGTCATCGTGCACCTCGTCGAGCAGGCCCACCGCCCGGGTGTCGGCCTCGGCGACGCGCTCGCCGACGCGGTCACGCGTCTCGAGGGAACGTGGGCCGTCGTCGCCCTCGACACCCGCACGGGCGCTCTGGCCGCGACCGCGCACGGCTCTCCCCTCGTGTTCGCCGAGGGCGACGAGGGGGCGTACTTCGCCAGCGACGTCGGGGCGATCACGCCGGTCGTGTCGGCCTTCCGCGTGCTCGAAGACGACGACGTCGTCGAGGTGTCGGCCGAGGGCATGCGGTGGCATCGCGCGGGCGGCAGCTGTCGTCCGCGGGGCCTCTGGCCCGTGCCGAAGACGGCCCTGCTGTCGACCAAGGGGCGTCACCGCGACCACATGGGCAACGAGATCGACGAGCAGCCGCTGGTCGCCCAGCGCGTGGTCGACGCCCTCGCCCCCGCGATCACCGACGGACTGCTGTGGCGCGGGCTCGGCCTGCCGCCCCTCGACGAGATCGACCGCGTCGCCATCATCGGCTGCGGTACCTCGCTGCACGCGGGGCGCGCGATCGCGGGCGTCTTCTCGCGCGTCGGCGGTCTGCCCACGCGCGCCCTCGTCGCCAGCGAAGCCGCGCACGAGGTGTGGGAGCCCCGCACGCTGGTGATCGCCATCAGTCAGTCCGGAGAGACCGCCGACGTGCTGCGGGCCCTGCAGGGGCTTCCTGCCGAGCACGGCACGGTGCTGGCCCTCACCAACAACCCCTCGTCGTCCCTGGCCCGGCGCGCCGACGCCGTGATCGACTGCCTCGCCGGTCCCGAGATCGGGGTCGCGGCGACGAAGACCTTCGTCGCGCAGGTGCTCACGGGTGTCTGCGTCGCGCTGTCGGGGCTGACCGTCTCGCATCGGGCGGATGCCACCCTGCTCGACGCCGACGTCCGTGCCCTCACCGCGACCCCCGAGGCGCTGTCGACGGCGCGCGACACGTGGCGGGGCCCTGCCGCGACCCTCGCGGCCGAGTTCGCCCGGGCGTCGGGCTTCCTCTTCCTCGGCCGCGGCGCCGGACTCGTCTACGCCGCGGAGGGCGCGCTCAAGCTGAAGGAACTGTCGTACCGCTGGGCCGAGCACCAGCCGGCGGGTGAGCTCAAGCACGGGCCGTTGGCCCTGGTGGATGCCGGCACTCCGGTGTTCATCGTCGACGACGGCGACCCGCGCCTCGAGGTCGACATCGCCGAGGTGACGGCGCGCGGGGGCCGCGTCATCCGGCTCGGTGAACGCATCCTCCGCGTGGGCGGACTCCCCCTCCACCTCCCCCGCACCGGGCCGTCGTGGGGGCCGCTCGAGACCGTCGTGCCCCTGCAGATGTTCGCCCGCGAACTCGCCCTGCGCCTGCATCGCGACGTCGACAAGCCCCGCAACCTGGCCAAGTCGGTGACGGTGTCCTGAGCCTTCCTCCCCCCACCTCGCCCCGCACGAAAGGCAGTCCTCCATGACCCGACGAGACCTCCGTATCGCCCGGCGGCGCCCACCCACGTCTCCACGCCGACCGTGGGTGCGCGCCCTCGCGGTGCTCGCGACCCTCGGGGTGGCGGTGGCGGGCTCCGTCGCGCTCGCCCCCGCCCCCGCCGAGGCGGCCACCCGCACCGTCGTCAGCCTCACGTTCGACGACGGCAACGCCGATCAGCTGAAAGCGCTGCCCGCGCTCCAGGCCAACGGCATGAAGGCGACCTTCTACATCCCCTCCGGCTACATCGGCGCGTCGACCTACATGACCCGCACCGACCTGACGAACCTCAAGAACGCCGGCATGGAGATCGGCGGGCACACCGTCAACCACGCCGATCTGACCGCGGTCAGCCTCGACGAGGCCACGCGCCAGATCTGCCAGGATCGCAAGAACCTCACCTCGTGGGGCTTCAACGTCCGCAGTTTCGCCTATCCCTTCGCCGACGCGAACGCCGACGTCGAGAAGGCCGTCGCGGCGTGCGGGTACAACAGCGGCCGCCTGCTGGGCGACATCAAGAGCCGCTTCGGCTGCTCCGACTGCGGGTACGCCGAGAGCATCCCGCCCGCCGATCCCTACGCCCTCGCCGCTCTCGACCAGGTCGACTCGACGTGGACGCTCGCCGACCTGCAACAGGGCGTGACGAACGCCGAGAAGAACGGCGGCGGATGGGTGCAGTTCACGTTCCATCACGTCTGCGACGACGCGTGCGACGATCTGGCGATCTCCACCTCGGTGTTCAGCCAGTTCCTGTCGTGGCTCAAGACCCGGCAGGCGGCGGGCACCGTCGTCAAGACCATCGGCAGCGTCGTCGGAGGCACCACGAAGCCCGTCGTGAACGGCCCCTCCGTGCCGGCGGCGACCGGATCGACCAACGGCATCGTCAACCCGAGCATGGAGACCGGCGCCCCCGACTGCTGGATGCGCGGGGGCTACGGCAGCAACACCGCCGGCTTCAGCACCGGCTCCCCCGCGCACACGGGCAACATCGCCAGCGGGATCACGATGAGCGACTACGTCGACGGCGACGCGAAACTCCTGCCGCAGTTCGATCTCGGCCAGTGTTCGCCGACGGTGACACCGGGGCGCACCTACGCGCTGCGCGAGTGGTATCAAGCCAGCGGACCGACGCAGTTCGCGGTCTATCTGCGTTCGACGACGGGCACGTGGTCGTACTGGACCTCGAGCCCCTGGTTCGCCTCGGCGACGGCGTGGACCGAGGCCGACTGGACGACCGCGGCGATCCCCGCCGGCTACAACGGCATCAGCTTCGCCCTGAACATCTTCGGCAACGGAACGCTGCGCACCGACGACCTCGGTCTGTACGACAGCGCGAGTGCTCCGCCGGTGACCGCCCTGACGAAGACCGCTCCGCTCGCGAAGACCACTCCGGGCACCCCGCAGGGCCCGATCGAGACCGTGCACCCGACCGAGAGCGACCTCAGCGGATGACGCGACCCCCTCGCCGGACGGCGGCGATCACCCCCGCGGTGGTCGCCGCCGTCGGCGGGGTGGGACGACGATCCCGGATGCCGCGCCGGCACCGCCCCGCCACGGCGGTCGCCCTGGCGGTGCTCGCCGTCGTCGGCGTGACGGCGTGCACCCCCGCGCAGCCCGACCGTCCGCAGACGGGATACCCCTGGCACACCGACATCGTCTCGACGACGTTCTGGGTAGGTGAGGTCTTCGACCCGAACGCCTCTGATGGCAGCCAGCGCATCTCGACCTACGACTCCGACTGGCTGGGGTCGTACGGCGGATGCGACGGCGTCGTCGACGGCGACTCGTGCCGCACCGAGGCCCGCACCGCGGCCGACGACTACTTCCCCACGCGCATGACACCGCGCGAGAACCCGTTCTACCTCGACCTGCCCTTCGACGACGTCAACGACGACGAGGGCTTCGCGACCCGGGGAGAGGTGGTCCCGTGGGCGGACAGCGGGCCGTATGCGGCCATCGCCGACGATCCGACGCAGAGCCTGATGAAGAATCGCTGGGTGGTCCTGCGCAAGGGCGACCGCACCTGCTACGGCCAGATCGAAGACGCCGGCCCCGGCGAGTACCGAGACGCCGCCTACGTCTTCGGCGCCGACGACCGGCGCCCCGCGAACGCCCGCTACAACGGCGCGGGCCTCGACGTGTCGCCCGCTCTGAACGGCTGCCTCGGCTTCGCGGAGCTCGACGGCGACGACGACACGGTCGACTGGGCCTTCGTCGACGACGCCGACGTGCCCGACGGACCGTGGACCAGGATCGTCACGGATTCCCCCGTCCGCTGAGCGGATGCCGTGCACGAGGGCGTCTGCTCGCCGGACGCCGAGAAAGCAGAAGGGCCGGATGCCATGGCATCCGGCCCTTCTGTGAGATCAGGCGCGTCGGGTCACTGTCCGCGACGGTCGCGCAGCTGCTGCAGCGCGTCGTCGAGGAGCGAGGCCGCCTCTTCGTCGGAGCGGCGCTCCTTCACGTACGCGAGGTGCGTCTTGTAGGGCTCCGCCTTGGCGAGCGCCGGCGGGTTGGCCTTGTCGCGCCCGGCGGGAAGGCCGGAGTGCGGGGAGTCGATCGTCTCGGGGATCTCATCGTCGGGAATGCCGGCGGCGAAGTAGCGCACCGTCTCGTTGCCGAGGGCGTCCCAGTACGACACGGCCACGCGATCCGCGTGGAAGCCGTGATCCTGCTCGCCCATGGGGCCCGCGCCGACGCGCGAGCCACGGATGGCATTGCCGCCAGTGGCCATGTCAGATCTCCGCGAATTTGGTGAGGAGACCGAGACCGACGATGGTGACGAACCACACCAGCGCCAGCACGATCGTGAATCGGTTGAGGTTGCGTTCAGCCAGGCCCGACGAACCGAGGGCGGAGCTCATGCCGCCGCCGAACATGTCGGACAGACCGCCACCGCGACCCTTGTGAAGCAGGATGAGCAGGGTCAGCAGGAGGCTGGTGATGCCCAGGAGCACCTGCAGGACGAACTCGAGAATCTGCACTGTCAAAAGCCTTTCGCGAGCGGCCAGTCGACCGCACAAGCGTCAAGTATACGGGGACGCGTCTCAGACGCACGGATGCCCGCGGCGGTGAGCCGCGGGCACCCGGGAGAAGGCGTCAGACGCCGACGTGCTTCTGGAAGCGGATGATCGCCGCGAACTCGTCGACGACGAGGCTCGCGCCACCCACCAGGGCACCGTCGACATCGGGCTCGCGCATGAAGCCGGCGATGTTGCCCGACTTCACCGATCCGCCGTAGAGCACGCGGGTGCGCGCTGCGGCATCCGCACCGAGCTTGTCGGCGACGACCGCGCGGAGCTTCGCGCAGACCTCCTGGGCCTGATTGGGCGTCGCGGCCTGACCCGAGCCGATGGCCCAGACCGGCTCGTACGCCACGACGATGTCGGCGTCGGAGGACACGCCCTCGAGAGCGACCTCGAGCTGACCCACGGGAACGGCGCTCGCGCCGAACTTCTCGAGGTCTTCCGAGGTCTCACCGACGCAGATCACCGGGACGAGACCGTGGCGGAGGGCCGCCTGGGTCTTCGCCGCGATGACGTCGTCGGTCTCGTGGTGAAACTGGCGACGCTCGGAGTGCCCGATGATCACGTACTTCGCGTCGAGCTTGGCCAGGAACTGGCCGGAGATCTCACCGGTGTACGCGCCGGAGTCGTGGGCCGAGAGGTCCTGACCGCCGAGGGCGAACTCGATCTTGTCGGCGTCGAGCAGCGTCTGCACGGTGCGCAGGTCGGTGTAGGGCGGGAACACCGCGACCTCGACACTGCCGTTCTCGTGCTTGGCTTCCTTCAGCGTCCAATGCAGCTTCTGGACGAACGCGACCGCCTGCAGGTGGTCGAGGTTCATCTTCCAGTTGCCGGCGATGAGGGGGGTTCTGGTCACTGCCATCCGAGGACCTCCAGTCCGGGGAGCTTCTTACCTTCGAGGAACTCCAGGCTGGCGCCGCCACCCGTGGAGATGTGACCGAACGCCTCGTCGGCGAAGCCGAGCTGACGCACGGCCGCCGCGGAGTCTCCGCCGCCGACGACGCTGAGGCCGTCGACCTCGGTGAGCGCCTGGGCGACGGTCTTAGTGCCGGCTTCGAACGCCTTCATCTCGAACACGCCCATCGGGCCGTTCCAGAAGACGGTCCGCGAGCCGCGCACGGCCTCGGCGAAGATCTCCGCCGTGCGGGGTCCGATGTCGAGGCCGAGACCGGACGCACCGAAAGCGGTGTCTTCGAGGGCGTCCGCGTCGGCGACCACGTGGTCGGCGTCCGCCGAGAACGAGGCTGCGACGACGGCGTCCACCGGCAGCACGATCTCGACGCCGCGCTCCTTCGCCGAAGCGATGTAGCCCTTCACGGTGTCGATCTGGTCCTGCTCGAGCAGGCTCGCGCCGACCTTGTGCCCTTCGGCGACGAGGAAAGTGAACATCATGCCGCCACCGACGAGGAGCTTGTCCACGCGCGGCAGCAGGTGCTCGATGACGCCCAGCTTGTCGCTGACCTTCGAGCCGCCGAGAACGACCGTGTAGGGGCGCTCGGGGTTCTCGGTGAGACGGTCGAGGACCTCGAGTTCCTTCTGGATGAGAAGACCGGCGGCCGAGGGCACGAGCTGGGCGAGGTCGTAGACGCTCGCCTGCTTGCGGTGCACGACACCGAAGCCGTCCGACACGAGGGCGTCGCCGAGACCGGCGAGCTCACGGGCGAAGGCCTGACGCTCGGACTCGTCCTTCGAGGTCTCCCCCGCGTTGAAGCGGAGGTTCTCGATGACGGCGACCTCACCGTTCTCGAGCGAGGCGACGGCATCCCGAGCCGACTCGCCCACCGTGTCGCGCGCGAACGCGACAGGCTGGCCGAGAAGCTCGGACAGGCGCTGCGCGACCGGCTCGAGGGAGTACTTCGGGTCGGGGGCCCCGTCGGGGCGGCCCAGGTGCGAGCACACGATCACACGCGCGCCGGCGTTGATCAGTGCGTTGAGGGTCGGCAGCGACGCGCGCACGCGGCCATCGTCCGTGATGATCCCGTCCTTGAGAGGGACATTGAGATCACAACGGACGATGACGCGCGTGCCGGCCAGCGACCCCAGCGAATCGAGGGTGCGCAGAGCCATGGAGGGTCAGAGACGCTCGGCGACGTACTCGGTCAAGTCGACGAGACGGTTCGAGTAGCCCCACTCGTTGTCGTACCACGACGAGACCTTGACGAGGTTGCCGCTGACGTTGGTCAGCTCGGCGTCGAAGATCGACGAGTGCGGGTTGCCCTGGATGTCGCTCGAGACGATCGGGTCTTCGGTGTACTGCAGGATGCCGTTGAGGCGACCCTCGGCAGCGGCCTTCTTGTAGACCTCGTTGACCTGGTCGACGGTCAGACCCTCGGTGGGCGTGACGATCGTGAGGTCGACGATCGAGCCGGTGGGAACCGGAACGCGGTACGACGAGCCGCTGAGCTTGCCGTTGAGCTCGGGCAGCACCAGGCCGATGGCCTTGGCGGCACCGGTCGAGGCGGGGACGATGTTGATCGCCGCACCGCGCGCGCGACGGAGGTCGCTGTGCGGGCCGTCCTGCAGGTTCTGGTCGGCGGTGTAGGCGTGAGCGGTCATCATGAAGCCGCGCTCGATGCCGAAGGCCTCGTTGAACACCTGGGCGAGGGGCGCCAGGCAGTTCGTGGTGCACGACGCGTTCGAGATGATGACGTCGGTCTCGGGGTTGTAGGTCTCTTCGTTGACGCCCATGACGATGGTCGCGTCGTCGCCCGTGGCGGGAGCCGAGATGAGGACCTTCTTGGCACCACCGGTGATGTGCTTCTTGGCGTCTTCGGCCTTGGTGAAGCGACCGGTCGACTCGATGACGATGTCGACGCCCAGCTCGCCCCAGGGGAGGTTGGCGGGGTCGCGCTCTTCGAAGACCTTGATGGTCTTGTCGCCGACCGTGATGGAGTCAGCGGTGTACGAGACGTCCTCGGTCAGCACGCCGCCGACGGAGTCGTACTTGAGGAGGTGCGCCAGCGACTTGTTGTCGGTGAGGTCGTTCACCGCCACGATTTCGAGGTCGGCACCCTGCGCGAGAGCCGCGCGGAGGTAGTTGCGTCCGATACGGCCGAAGCCGTTGATTCCGATCTTGACGGTCACGGAATATCTCCTGAATCAGTTGTGCGCGAGAAGCGCGTGATTGCGGTGTTCGCTGGCGGACAACGGCGTCCCGGTGGGGTGCCCCACCGGGACGCCGCACCATTTACGACAGTACCAGCAGACCCGCGGTCTTCTCTCGGGCGGCCGCGAAGCGGTCCTGGGCGTCGGCCCAGTTGGCGATGTTCCAGAACGCCTTCACGTAGTCGGCGCGCACGTTCTTGTAGTCGAGGTAGTACGCGTGCTCCCAGACGTCGAGCAGGAGGATCGGCACGGTGCCCGCGACGATCTGGCCCTGCTGGTCGAAGAACTGCTGGATGACGAGGTTCTCGCCGATCGAGTCCCAGAACAGACCCGCCCAGCCCGAACCCTGCACGCCGAGGGCGGCGGCGGTGAACTGCGCGCGGAACGCGTCGAACGAACCGAACTGGTCGTCGATGGCCGACTCGAGGTCGCCGGTGGGCTTGTCGCCACCGTTGGGCGAGAGGTTCGTCCAGAAGATCGAGTGGTTCGTGTGGCCGCCGAGGTTGAACGCGAGGTCCTTCTGCAGGCGGTTGATGTTGGCGAAATCGTTCTTCTCGCGCGCTTCGGCGAGAAGGTCGAGAGTGGTGTTGGCGCCGTTGACGTAGGTCTGGTGGTGCTTGCTGTGATGCAGCTCCATGATCGTCGCGCTGATGTGCGGCTCCAGCGCCGAGTAGTCGTAGGGCAGTTCGGGCAGCGTGTACTTCGCCATGTTCTCTACTTCCGAATCGGGCGCTGCCCCAGACCTCTGTATCGAGACGACTTGCCGAGACGACGTGCCGAGACGACGGTCGAGGAATCGAGCAGCGAGGGTGACGTCTTCATCCTATTGAGGGTCAACGCCGCACCCCCAGGGTTGCTTCCCCGAATGACGGAGAGTAGACGGCCCGGGCGCGTCGCGAGGGGCTGGCCGGAGGTCGCGAGACCCTGACGACGGCAGGACCATCGGGGGCGGATGCCGCGGAACCGGTGTCAGCGCGAACGCGCGGATGCCGTGAGCTCACGGCATCCGGGGAGATCTTCTCTCCGTCGTCGGCGCCGACGGGCACGGCGGCCTCGGTGCCCGGGATCCCGTCGACTTCGGCAGGTCTGATCCGGGTCAGTCGTCGGCGCCGACGGGCACGGCGGCCTCGGTGCCCGGGACCCCGTCGACTTCGGCCTTCTTGTCGGCCATCGCGAGCAGGCGGCGGATGCGACCGGCGACGGCGTCCTTCGTGAGGGGCGGGTCGGCGTGGTGGCCGAGCTCGTCGAGGCTCGCATCGCGGTGGGCGAGGCGCAGCTCGCCCGCCTGCTGCAGGTGCGGGGGAACCTCGTCGCCCAGGATCTCGAGCGCGCGTTCGACGCGGGCGCACGCGGCGACGGCCGCCTGGGCGGAACGCCGCAGATTCGCGTCGTCGAAGTTCACGAGGCGGTTGACCCCCGCGCGGACCTCGCGGCGCTGGCGCATCTGGTCCCACTCCCCCGCGGTGCGACGTGCGCCCATCTCGTAGAGCGCGCCGCGGATCGCCTCGCCGTCGCGCACGACGACGCGCGGCACTCCGCGCACCTCGCGGGCCTTGGCCGGGATGCCGATGCGGTGCCCGGCGCCGACGAGGGCCATCGCGGCCTCCGACGAGGGGCACGAGATCTCGAGAGCTGCGGAGCGGCCCGGGTCGCTGAGGGTTCCGGCGGCCAGAAACGCGCCGCGCCAGATCGCGCTCAGATCGGAACGCGAGCCGGTCGTGAGCTTGTTCGGCAGGCCGCGCACGGGGCGACGGCGCTGGTCGAGAAGACCCGTCTGGCGCGCGAGGGTTTCGCCGGCTTCGATGACCCGCACCGCGAACAGCCCGCCCGTGCGTCCGCCGGAGCCCTGCACGTGATGCAGCTCGGGGCGCACGCCGTAGAGCTCCATGAGGTCGCGGGCGACACGGCGCGCGAGCACGTCGGAGTCGAGTTCGGCCTCCACGGCGACGCGGTTGGCGATGGAGTGCAGACCCCCGGAGAAGCGCAGGAGGGCCGTGAGCTCGGCGACGCGCGCGGTCGGGCGCGGGTCACGGACGGTGATGAGCTCGGCCTTCACGTCGGCGGTCAGGGGCACGGTTCTCCTCGGGTGGGGGGGGCGGCGGGGACGACGTTACAGCCTACTCGCGACCGAGGTCGCGGTGAGCCACCCGCACGGCCACCCCGGGCACATCGGCCAGACGTGCAGCGAGCTCGCGCGCCATCACCACCGATCTGTGCTTACCCCCCGTGCAGCCCACGGCCACCACGGAATGACGCTTGTTCTCGCGTTGATATCCCTCGAGCACGGGGCGCAGCGCCGCCGCGTACGACCCCAGGAACTCCTCGGCGCCCTGCTGGCCCAGCACATATTCCCGCACGCGGGGATCCTCACCGGTGAGCGGGCGCAGCTCGTCGTTCCAGAACGGGTTCGGCAGGAATCGCATGTCGGCGACCAGGTCGACGTCGGGCGGCAACCCGTACTTGAACCCGAAGCTCATGAGGGTGACGGTGTGACGCGCCGCGCCCTCTTCGCCGAACAGCTCGACGGTGCGCAGCGACAGCTGGTGCACGTTGAGGGCCGAGGTGTCGATGACCACGTCGGCGGCCTCGCGCACCGGGGCCAGACGCTCGCGCTCGCGCCGGATGCCGTCGAGGATCGTGCCGTCGTGCTGCAGGGGGTGCGGGCGGCGGACCGCCTCGAAGCGCCGCACGAGCACGGCGTCGGAGGCGTCGAGGAACACCACGCGCACCTGCCGACCGGCCTGTAGGGTGCGCATCGCCTCGGGGAGGTCGCCGAACAGCGTGCGCCCGCGCACGTCGACGACCACGGCCACGCGGGGCACGGCACCGCCCGCGAGTTCGGTGAGCTCGAGCAGGGGCCGCAGCATGCGCGGGGGTAGATTGTCGACCACATACCAGTCGAGGTCTTCGAGCGAGTTCGCGACGGTCGATCGCCCGGCGCCCGACATGCCCGTGACGATCAGCACCTCACCTGGCTCGTCTCGTGCCGGTTCCATGGGTGACCGCCTCCCGTCGTGTCGTTCCAGCCTACCGAGCCAGATGGGTGTGGATGTTCTCGGCGAGGGTCGGTCCGATGCCCGGGAGCTCCATGATCTCGTCGGGTGTGGCGTTCTTCAGCGCCGACACCGAGCCGAAATGCCGCAGCAGCGCCTTGATCCGCGAGTCGCCCAGGCCGGGGACCTCGGCGAGGACGCTCGTGATGTCGCGCTTGCGGCGCTTGCGCTGATGCACGATCGCGAAGCGGTGGGCCTCGTCGCGCAGGCGCTGCAGCAGGTACAGGGCCTCGGAGGTGCGCGGCAGGATCACGGGGTACTCCTCCCCCGGCAGCCAGACCTCTTCGAGGCGCTTCGCGATGCCGCACAGCGCGATCTCCTCGTGACCGACGTCGGCGAGGGCGCGGGCGGCCGCGGCGACCTGCGGCTGACCGCCGTCGACCACGAGCAGCTGCGGGCGATAGGCGAAGCGCGGGCGCTTGCGCGCCGTGACGACCTCGCCGTCGGCCGTCGCCTCCGCCGAGTCGGGGGCGGTGACGATCGCTCCGCCCATCGTCTCGGGCTCGATCTCGTCGGGCCTGTCGAGGTAGGCGAGGCGCCGCGTGAGCACCTGGTACATCGAGTCGGTGTCGTCGGTGGTCTCGGCGACCCCGAACGAGCGGTACTGGTCTTTGCGCGGGAGCCCGTCTTCGAAGACGACCATGGATGCCACGACGTTGGTGCCCGCGAGGTGCGAGATGTCGAAGCACTCGATGCGCAGGGGCGCCTCGGTCATGCCGAGGGCCTCCTGCAGGTCGGTCAAGGCCTGCGACCGCGCCACGTAGTCGCTCGTGCGGCGGGTCTTGTGCAGCATGAGGGCCTGCTGGGCGTTGAGCGTCGCGGTCTTCAGCAGGTCGGCCTTGCGTCCGCGCTGGGCCACCTGCAGCGTCACGGGCCGGCCGCGACGCTCGCGCAGCCAGTCCTCGAGCTGTTCGGCGTCGTCGGGCAGCTCGGGAACGAGCACCTGACGCGGGATGTCGGTGGCATCCGCGTCGCCGTAGGTGCGCTGCAGCACCTGATCGACGAGCTCGGCGCCGGAGATGTCGATCTCCTTCTCGATCGTCGTCGCCCGCACACCGCGCACGCGCCCGCCGCGCACGACGAAGTGCTGGACGGTCGCGGCGAGCTCGTCCTCCGCGATGCCGAAGAGGTCGGCATCCGTGTCGGAGGCCAGCACGAGGGCGCTCTTGCCGAGCACCGCGTCGATGGCCTGCAGGCGGTCGCGGTAGTGCGCGGCCGACTCGTAGTCCATCGCCGCCGAGGCCTCTTTCATGCGGGCCGTGAGCTCGCGTGCGAAGCGCTGGTCGCCGCCCGACATGAACGAGACGAAGTCATTGACGATCGCGCGGTGCTCCTCGATCGTCACCTTCATCGAGCAGGGGCCGCCGCAGCGACCGATCTGGCCCGGGAAACACGGTCGTCCGGATGCCATCGCCTTCTTGTACGACGAGTCGCTGCACGTGCGGATCGGGAAGACCTTGATCATCAGGTCGATGGTGTCGTGCACCGCCCAGACCTTGGGGTACGGCCCGAAGTACTTCGCCCCCCGGATCTTCGGGTTGCGCGTGACGATGACCCGCGGCGCCTCGTCGGCGAGGGTGATCGCCATGAAGGGGTACGACTTGTCGTCTTTGTAGCGGACGTTGAAGGGCGGATCGAACTCCTTGATCCACATGTACTCCAGCTGCAGCGAGTCGATGTCGCTCGGCACGACCGTCCACTCCACGCTCGCGGCCGTCGTGACCATGCGGCGCGTGCGCTCGTGCAGCGAGTGCAGCGGAGCGAAGTAGTTCGACAGACGCGCGCGCAGGTTCTTCGCCTTGCCGACGTACAGCACGCGCCCGTCGGCGTCACGAAACCGGTAGACCCCCGGGTTGGTGGGGATCTCTCCGGCCTTCGGTCGGTACGAAAGCTGCGACATCCGTTCTCGGGATGCCACGGCTCAGCCCGCCGCGCCCACGAGCTCCCGCTCGGCGCTTCCGGCGTCCGTCGCGGTGTTGCGCTGCGCGCCCGTGCGACCCGTCTCGAGCAGCTCGGCGAGGAACGCGCCCGTGTGGCTCTCGGGCACCTTGGCGACCTGCTCGGGGGTGCCCGTCGCGACGATCGTGCCGCCGCCCGCGCCGCCCTCGGGCCCGAGGTCGATGACCCAGTCGGAGCTCTTGATCACGTCGAGATTGTGCTCGATCACGATGACCGTGTTGCCCTTGTCGACGAGACCGTTGAGCACCTTGAGCAGCAGCGAGACGTCTTCGAAGTGCAGACCGGTCGTGGGCTCGTCGAGCACGTAGATCGATCGGCCGTTGCTGCGGCGCTGGAGCTCGGTCGCGAGCTTGACGCGCTGCGCCTCGCCGCCCGACAGCGTGGTCGCGGACTGGCCCAGGCGCACGTAGCCGAGGCCCACGTCGACGAGGGTCTTGAGGTAGCGGTGGATCGCCTGGATCGGCTCGAAGAACTCGGCGGCCTCGGAGATGGGCATCTCGAGCACCTCGGCGATGTTCTTGCCCTTGTAGTGCACCGACAGGGTGTCGCGGTTGTACCGCTTGCCGTGGCAGACCTCGCAGTCGACGTAGACGTCGGGCAGGAAGTTCATCTCGATCTTCAGCGTGCCGTCGCCCGAGCAGGCCTCGCAGCGTCCGCCCTTGACGTTGAAGCTGAAGCGCCCGGCCTGGTAGCCGCGGACCTTGGCCTCGGGCGTCTCGGCGAAGAGGCTGCGGATGCGGTCGAACACTCCGGTGTAGGTCGCGGGATTCGAGCGCGGGGTGCGGCCGATGGGCGCCTGGTCGACGTGCACGACCTTGTCGAGGTTGTCGAGCCCCGTGACGCGGGTGTGCTTGCCCGGCACGCGCCGCGCGCCGTTGAGCTTCGACGCGAGGACTTCGTACAGGATGCCGTTGACCAGGGTCGACTTGCCCGAACCGCTCACGCCGGTGACGGCGGTGAGCACGCCGAGCGGGAAGTCGGCGGTGACGTTCTGCAGGTTGTTCTCGCGCGCACCGACCACGCTGACCTGGCGCTTCTTGTCGATCTTGCGGCGCTTCTTGGGTGCCTCGATCGAGCGGCGACCCGAGAGGTAGGCGCCGGTGAGCGAGGCCTCGTCGTCGAGGAGCCCGGCCAGCGGACCGGAGTGCACGACGTTGCCGCCGTCGACGCCGGCGCGGGGTCCGATGTCGACGACCCAGTCGGCGGCGTGGATGGTTTCTTCGTCGTGCTCGACGACGATGAGGGTGTTGCCGAGGTCGCGCAGCGTCTCGAGGGTCTGGATGAGACGGCGGTTGTCGCGCTGGTGCAGGCCGATCGACGGCTCGTCGAGCACGTAGAGCACGCCCGTGAGTCCGGAACCGATCTGCGTGGCCAGGCGGATGCGCTGCGCCTCACCGCCCGAGAGCGTGCCCGCCGCGCGACCGAGGCTGAGGTAGTTGAGTCCGACCTGCAGCAGGAAGTCGAGTCGCGCGCGGATCTCGCGCAGCACCGCCGCGGCGATGGTCGCTTCGCGGTCGGTGAGCGTGAGGTTCGAGAAGAACTCGCGCGCGTCGGCCAGGCTCATGCGCGAGGCCGCGGCGATCGAGGTGTCGTCGACGAGCACGGCGAGCACCTCGGGCTTCAGACGATCGCCGTCGCACACGGCGCAGGGCACCTCGCGCAGGTACTCCGACCAGCGCTGGCGCTGCGTGTCGGACTCGGCCTGCAGGTACTGGCGCTCGATGTAGGGGACGACGCCCTCGAAGCCCGAGGCGTAGCGCATCTCGCGGCCGTAGCGGTTCTTCCACTTGACGGTGACCTTGTAGTTCTCACCGCGCAGCACCGCCTGCTGGACGTCGTGCGAGAGGTCTTTCCACGGGGTGTCGAGCGAGAAGTCCAGGTCGCGGGCAAGACCCTCGAGGAGGCGCTCGTAGTACTGGAACAGTCCCTTGCCCTGCGTGGTCCAGGGCAGGATCGCGCCCTCGCGGATCGAGAGCTCCTCGTCGCCGAGCATGAGGTCGACGTCGACCGACATGCGGGTGCCGAGACCGGAGCAGACGGGGCAGGCGCCGAACGGCGCGTTGAACGAGAACGTGCGGGGCTCGATCTCGGTCAGCTGCAGCGGGTGCCCGTTGGGGCACGCGAGCTTCTCGGAGAACGACTGCCACGCGTCGTCGCCCTCTTCGTCGACGTAGTTGACCTGCATGATGCCGCCGGCGAGGCCCATCGCCGTCTCGACGGAGTCGGTGACGCGGCTGAGGTTGTCTCCGGATGCCACCAGCCGGTCGACCACCACGGCGATGTCGTGCTTGTAGCTCTTCTTCAGCGTCGGGGGCTCCGACAGCTGCACGAGCTCACCGTCGACCACCGCGCGGGCGTAGCCCTTGGCGCTCAGTTCTTTGAAGAGATCGACGAACTCGCCCTTCTTCTGCGTGACGACGGGGGCGACGATCTGGTAGCGCGTGCGCTCGGGCAGCTCCATGAGCTGGTCGGCGATCTGCTGCACCGTCTGACGCTGGATGCGCGCGCCGCAGTCGGGGCAGTGCGGCACGCCGATGCGCGCCCAGAGCAGACGCATGTAGTCGTGGATCTCGGTGATGGTGCCCACCGTGGACCGAGGGTTGCGGTTGGTCGACTTCTGGTCGATCGACACCGCGGGGCTGAGCCCCTCGATGAAGTCGACGTCGGGGCGGTCGACCTGGCCGAGGAACTGACGCGCGTAAGCGCTCAGCGACTCCACGTACCGACGCTGGCCCTCGGCGAAGATCGTGTCGAACGCGAGGCTCGACTTGCCCGAACCCGACAGCCCCGTGAAGACGACGAGGGAGTCGCGCGGGATGTCGAGGTCGACGTTCTTCAGGTTGTGGACGCGGGCACCCCGGACACTCAGCTTTCCGCTGGAGCCGGAATTCGCCGCAGAGGAGGGCGAGGAGACGGGAACGATGGGCACCTGTTAAGTCTAGGTCGGACCTCCGACATCGGCCCCGGGTTCGCCCCGGGCGCACGAATGTGCGAAGGTGCGAGCCCTCCGATCACGGCCTCGGATCCGCCGCGAAGGGGGCGAGCCCGTCGCGCAGCGCCCGCAGCGCGCGCTCGTCGACGCCCACGCGCTCCATGATCTCGCCTGGGACCTCGAGAGCCGCCTCACGCAGCGCCCGGCCCTCGTCGGTCAGGTCGATGTCGAGCACGCGCTCGTCGTCGGCGCGACGGGAGCGCACCACCCGCCCTTGCGCCTCCAGGCGCTTGACCAGCGGCGAGAGTGTCGCGGGTTCCATGGCGAGCTCTCCGGCCAGGGCACCCAGGGAGCGCGGCGCCTGCTCCCAGAGAGCGAGCATCACGAGGTACTGCGGGTGGGTGAGCCCCAGCCGCTCGAGCACCGGCCGGTAGATCGACACCACGTTGCGCGCGGCCGTGACGAGCGCGAAGCACACCTGGTTCTCGAGCTTCAGTGGATCGTCCACGCACCCTCCCAAATACTTAGTACACTAATGATCATGACACGAAAGGATCCGGAACGCCCGCCGCTGCGCGAGCGCGTCCGCGAGGCCGGGGGCTGGTACCAGTACCTCAACACGCGACTCATCCGCGTCGCCGGGCCGGCGTCGGTCGGCCCGTACGAGACCACGCCCGAACCCGTGCGAACGGGACGCCCCTGCCCGCTGTGCGGTCACGCGATGACCGAGCACAGCGTCGACCGGTCGGGACCCAAGCCCCTGCTGCACTGCCCCTGAGCCACCCAGCGCCGGTGGGCTGACGCGCAGGAACACCCGTCCGACGGCACCACCGGTTGCCCCGAGGACCTCGGTGCTGCGCTCAGCGCACGGGTCCGCGGGCAACGGCGCGGCGCTCAGCGCACAGACCGGAGAGCCACCGCGGCGCTCCGCGCGCAGGCCGCAGGGCTTCGGCGCTGCGCTCAGCGCACACTTCCGGCGCCGCACGCGACGCTCAGCGTCCAGCCGACGGCGGCCCGTTCAGTCGAGGTCGGGCCTGCCCTGCTCGTCCAAGGGCCAGCCGGGATTGACGGCGATCTCCCACGGGTGCCCGTCGGGATCGACGAACACCCCGGAATAGCCACCCCACGGCGTCTCCGCGCCTGTCCGCGCGAGTCGCGCCCCGGCCGCTTCGGCGTCGGCCAGAATGGCATCGACCTCGGCGACGTCATCGACGTTGTGGGCCAAGGTCACTCCGCCCCATCCTCCGCCGTCCTCGACTCCCGAGTCCGCGGCGAGCTCTGCGCGACCCCACAGCGCGAGCACCTGGCCGCCGGTGTCGAAGAACGCCACCTCGCCGGCGACCGACGAACGGTGCTCCCGCCACCCGAGCGCGCGGTAGAACGCGACAGCGCGATCGAGATCGGCCACTCCGAGAGTGACGAGCGTGACGCGCTGCTGCATGACGACCCTCCCGGTCTCAGGCGTGACCCGCGCGCTCCATGGCGCGCAGCTCCTTCTTCATGTCCTGCACCTCGTCGCGAAGGCGTCCGGCGAGCTCGAACTTCAGCTCCGACGCGGCCGCCAGCATCTGCTGGGTCAGGTCAGCGATCGTCGACTCGAGCTGGTCGGCACCCTCGGCCGCGATCCCGGTCCGGCGCAGAGACGGTGTGGGCGACTTGCCCTTACCCGCCTTGTCGTTGCGTGCCAGCAGCTTCTTCGTGTCGGAGGCCTCGCGGTTCAGCACCTCGGTGATGTCGGCGATCTTCTTGCGCAGCGGCTGCGGGTCGATGCCGTGCTCGGTGTTGTAGGCGATCTGCTTCTCTCGGCGACGCTCGGTCTCTTCGATGGCCTTCGCCATCGAGTCGGTCATCTTGTCGGCGTACATGTGCACCTCGCCCGACACGTTTCGGGCGGCACGGCCGATGGTCTGGATGAGGGACGTGCCGCTGCGCAGGAATCCCTCCTTGTCGGCGTCGAGGATCGCGACGAGCGAGACCTCGGGGAGGTCGAGACCCTCGCGGAGCAGGTTGATGCCCACCAGCACGTCGTACACGCCGGCGCGCAGCTCGGTGAGCAGCTCGACGCGGCGGAGCGTGTCGACGTCGGAGTGCAGGTAGCGCACGCGCACCCCGTGCTCACCGAGGAAGTCGGTGAGCTCCTCGGCCATCTTCTTGGTCAGGGTGGTGACCAGCACGCGTTCGTCTTTCTCGACGCGGATGCGGATCTCTTCGAGCAGGTCGTCGATCTGCCCCTTCGAGGGCTTCACGATGATCTCGGGGTCGACGAGTCCGGTGGGGCGGATGATCTGCTCGACCACGCCGTCGGCGATGCCCATCTCGTAGCGTCCCGGGGTCGCCGACAGGTAGACCGTCTGCCCGACGCGCTCCTTGAATTCGTCCCACCGCAGCGGGCGGTTGTCCATGGCGCTGGGCAGGCGGAAGCCGTGCTCGACGAGCGTGCGCTTGCGCGACGCGTCGCCCTCGTACATGGCACCGATCTGCGGCACCGTCACGTGCGACTCGTCGATGACGAGGAGGAAGTCGTCGGGGAAGAAGTCGAGCAGAGTGTGCGGCGGATCGCCGGGCATGCGGCCGTCCATGTGCCGGGAGTAGTTCTCGATGCCCGAGCAGAAGCCGAGCTGCTGCAGCATCTCGAGGTCGAACGACGTGCGCATGCGCAGTCGCTGGGCCTCGAGGAGCTTGCCCTGCATCTCGAACTCTTTGAGGCGCTCCTCGAGCTCGTGTTCGATCGTGCCGATCGCGCGCTGCACGGTCTCGGTGCCCGCGACGTAGTGCGACGCCGGAAAGATCGGCACCGAGGCCATCTTCTCGATCACGTCGCCCGTGAGCGGATGCAGTGTGTACAGCGCCTCGATCTCGTCGCCGAACATCTCGATGCGGATGGCGTACTCCTCGTACACCGGGATGATCTCGATCGTGTCGCCGCGCACGCGGAAGTTGCCCCGCGAGAAATCGACGTCGTTGCGGTTGTACTGCATGGAGATGAACTTGCGGATGAGCGCGTCGCGGTCGTAGCGCTCCCCCACCTGCAGCGCGACCATCGCGCGCAGGTACTCTTCGGGCGCGCCGAGACCGTAGATGCACGACACGGTCGAGACCACGACCACGTCGCGGCGCGAGAGCAGCGAGTTCGTGGTCGAGTGGCGCAGGCGCTCGACCTCGGCGTTGATCGAGCTGTCCTTCTCGATGAAGGTGTCCGTCTGGGGCACGTAGGCCTCGGGCTGGTAGTAGTCGTAGTACGACACGAAGTACTCGACCGCGTTGTTGGGCATGAGCTCGCGGAACTCGTTCGCGAGCTGCGCCGCGAGGGTCTTGTTATGGGCGAGCACGAGGGTCGGCCGCTGCACCTGCTCGACGAGCCAGGCCGTCGTCGCCGACTTTCCGGTACCCGTGGCACCGAGCAGCACGACGTCGGTCTCACCCGCATTGATGCGCCCGGCGAGCTCGGCGATCGCCTGCGGCTGATCGCCGGACGGGGTGTACTCGCTGATGACCTCGAAGGGACGGACGGAACGCGTGGCCTGCATGATTCCAGCGTAGGCGGGACCTCCGACATCGGGGTCGGCTTGCGTTCGCCCAGCGCGAGCGCGACAGCCGGAACGCACCGGCGTGCGGTCTCAGCCGGCGGTGATCCGTTCCCAGAGCCGGTCGACCTGCGCGCGGGTGTCGTCCATCGTCGTCGCCGTGTCGATCACCACGTCGGCCAGCGCGAGACGCTCGTCGTCGCCGACCTGCGAGCCGATGCGGGCTCGGGCGTCGGCATCCGTCATCCCGCGCTCGTGCACGAGGCGGTGCACCCGCTGCTCGGCCGGGGCGTGGGCGACCACGACGAGATCCCACGCGTCGCCGCCGCGCGCCTCCGCGAGCAAGGGCACGTCGTAGACCACCACCGCAGCGGGATCCGCGGCGAACGCCTCCTGGAACCGGCGCTCCGACTCGCCGCGGACCGCGGGATGCACGAGGGCGTTCAACGCCGCGAGCCGCTCGGGATGCTCGAACACGCGCGCGCCGAGGGCAGCGCGATCCAGCGCTCCGTCGGGGCGGATGACCTCGGCCCCGAACTCGCGCTCGATCGCGGCGAGCACCGGGGATCCCGGAGCCTGGACCTCGCGCACGATGGCGTCGGCGTCGACCACGACGGCACCGTGGGCAGCGAGGAGAGAGGCGATGGTCGACTTGCCCGAGGCGATGCCGCCGGTCAGCGCGAGAAGAGGCACCCGACGAGGATGCCACACGCGCCACCCCCCAGCGGCGATCCGCCGCGTCGTCTAGCATTCGAGAAGGCCGCCGCCCGCTCGGCCCTGAAAGCTCCGCCATGTCCGCCACGCGCACCACGGTCGTCATCGAAGACGACCTCGACATCCGTCTTCTCGTGTCGACGGTGCTCGAGGGAGCCGGGTTCGTCGTGCACGCCGCCGCGACCGGACTCGACGGGATCGAGCTGGTCCGTCGACACGATCCGTCCGTGGTCACTCTCGACGTGAGCATGCCCGGCATCGACGGGTTCGAGACCGCTCGGCGCATCCGCGCGTTCAGCACGACGCGCATCCTGATGGTCAGCGCCCGTGCCGACGATGCCGAGCAGCGCGCCGGACGCGAGGCCGGCGCCGACGACTACCTCACCAAGCCGTTCCGCCCACGCGAGCTCCGCCAGCGCGTCGAATCGCTCCTCGCCGCCTCCGCCTGAGCGCTCAGACCACCCCGAAGGGCTGCGCGCCGGTCACGGCGGCCTGCGCGGCAGCCTCGTCCGCGCGCGCGATGAGCGCGGCGGCGTCGAACCCGTGGTCGGCGGTGAGCGCCATGCCGGTGCCCACCACCGGAACCACCGACGGCCCGAGACGGGCGAGGTCGGCGACGACCCGCTCGTGCAGGATGCGCGCGATCCGCCTCACATCGGTGGTCGCCGTCGTGGTGAACGCCACCGCGACCCCGGCGGCATCGACCTCTCCCACGAGGGCCATGGTGGGCGCGTGACGACGCACCGACGCGCGGAACTCCCCCGCGATCGAGTCCGCCTCGTCGGGCCCGAAGGCCACGGCGACGCGCCGCAGGTCGTCGATGCGCACGCCGATCAGGCCGACGCCCTCATCGGCGCTCTCGGCGCGCGCGCAGACGATGGTCATCGTCGCCTCGAACGATTCGCGGAACAGCACGCCGTCGGCATCCACCGACAACGACTTCGC
Organism: Microbacterium algihabitans; assembly: GCF_032464975.1. Taxonomy (NCBI): domain Bacteria; kingdom Bacillati; phylum Actinomycetota; class Actinomycetes; order Micrococcales; family Microbacteriaceae; genus Microbacterium; species Microbacterium algihabitans. The sequence continues at coordinate 7,664 of NZ_JAWDIU010000005.1, read as the reverse complement.
CGTGCCCGGCCCGCGCAGGGCGGACTCGTTGGCCCGCAGAGCCGAGGTCACCACGACCGCCGCGATCACCAGCGTGATCGTGAGAAGCGACGACACCCGCGTGTCGAAGACCGTCCGGAACAGCTCGCTGTCGGGACCCACGCTGAGGAAGACGACCGTGCGGACCACGAACCACACCGCCTCGATCCCCAGGACCAGCGTCAACCCGGTGGAGCTCCACCGGCGTCGGATCGCGCCGCGACGGGTTTCGACGGCACCGGCCACAGCGAGGGCGGCGTTGCCGAGGAACAGCGCCACCGCTCCGGCCCAGTCCCCGCCGTCGGGACCCGCGGCGAGGGCCGCGACGACGACGATCAGCCCGACGGCCACGACGATCAGCGCGGGAATGCGCACCGAGCGCCTGTTGAAGGCGACGCACCCGAGCCAGATGAAACCGGTCGCCGCGACGAAGGCGCCGTTGCCGAGCGCGATCGTGAGGAAGACGTCGGGCAGCAGGAGCCAGCCCAGGTAGCAGAGGGCCGAGAACGTGCCCGCCAGATACGCACTGGCCCAGAGCCGGCCGGGCAGGCCGTCCTTGAGCATGAGCGTGTCGAGCAGGTACATCACGGCCGACACGACGATCACCACCGATGCGGCGGTCTGCAGGCTCAGCAGGTCGAGGTTCATGCGCCCTCCTTCGGGTCGCGCGGCAGCCGCACGGTGAATGTGGCGCCTTCGCCCGAGGCGGTGCGCACGGTGATCTCCCCGCCGTGCGCGCGCGCGAGGTCGCGACTGATGGCGAGCCCGAGGCCGCTGCCGTGCGTCGAGGTCTTGCGTACGGCGTCTCCGCGGAAGAATCTTTCGAACAGGCGCGCCTGCTCGCTCGGTGAGATCCCCGGGCCGTCGTCCGCGACCACGATCGACAGCGACTGCACGTCGGCGGTGACCGTCACGGTGATCGAGGCGCCGCGGGGGATGTACTTGACGGCGTTCGAGAGCAGGTTGTCGACGATCTGACGCACGCGTCGGGCATCGACGACGGCGCGGATCGGGGCCATCTCACCGGTGAGGATCCGGATGCCGTGATCTCGGGCCCGCGGTTCGATCGACTCGATCGCGGCGCGGACCAGCGCGGCGATGTCGGTGGGGCTGCGGTCCAGTTCGATGGCACTCCCCCCGCCCGAGGCCGTGGACTGCGAGAGGATGTCGGCGACCAGTTCGAGCAGTCGGGAGGCGTTCCGCTCCGCGATCTCGAGCCGGTCGCGCGCAGCGTCGCCGAGGGTGTCGTCGTCGAGCACCAGGTCGAGGTAGCCGATGATCGAGGTCAGCGGGGTGCGGAGTTCGTGCGAGACGCTCGCGACGAGGTCCTCGCGCGCACGGCGGGCCTGCTCCTCGACGGTGACATCGCGCGAGACGACCACTCCCCCGGCGTCCACCCCGCCGGGGGCGGGGAGGCGGCGCGCGGTCACGCTGAGGGCGCGCCGGTCCTCACCCGGGAGCCCGTACCAGACCATCTCGCTCTCGAACACCTCGCCGGCGCGCGCGCGGGCGAGCGGGCTCGCCGAGGCGGCGATGGCCGTCGAGCCGTCCGCGGCGAAGACGGCGATCTCGTGCCCGAAGGCGTCGGTCGTGTTGAGCAGCAGCCCGTGCGCGGTGTTCGTCACGGCGAACTCGCCCGTCGCGGTGATGCGCGTCACACCGAAGTCGACGGCATCCAGCACCTCCGTCACGAGGTCTTCCTGCCGTTGCGCCCGCTCGACGGCGCGACGCAGCTCGGCCGACTGCTTCTCGAGAAGGGCGCGTTGCGCTCTCGCCCGGCGCGCAGTGAGGTGGGCCATCGACGACAGCGCCGCGATGATGAACGGCAGGATGAACGTCGACGACGCGAAGCGCTGCTCGTTGTCGGTGATGGTCTGGTGCAGCAGCAGGATGCTGACGACGCTCGAGACCCCGACCACTCCCCGCAGTCCGAACGACCCGCCGATCCATAGCGCCGGGAACGCCCACAGCAGCCCGAGGCCGGCGACGGGGGCGCTCTCGCGCATCACGGCGATGACGACCACGTCGGCGCCGGGCAGGAGCAGGAGCGCCCAGCGCGGCAGCGTCTCCCAGCGCACCAGCACGGCCGCGATCGTGCCCGCGTAGACGACGGCCGCCCCGACGAAGAACAACGCCGGATCGCGCACCTGTCCGAGCACGATCGACACGATCACGCCGATCGTGGCCGCTGCGGCGAGCAGCGATTGGTTCGAGACGATGCTGCGCCGCAGGCCGAGACCTTCGCTCGGGTTGAAGGGCGCCATGGCCTCGACCATAGCGTTCTCCCAGGCGCCGCCGCGGGAGGTGGGAGCGGTTTCTCGCGCGGACCCTCCGGTGAGGCGCCGTCTCGGTCCCGCCGGCCGGCTCAGAAGCCGAAGTCGCCCCCACCGAAATCGCCGCCGCCGAAGTCGCCACCGAACCCGCCGCCGGCGTCGCCGCCGAATCCACCGCCGATGTCGCCACCGGCATCCGCTCCCCCGGCATCCGTCGCCGAGGCATCGGCCGCGCCCGCGTCGCCCGCGGCGTCATCGGCCGCTGCACCGTCGGCGTACCCCGCGTCGTACCCGGGATCGAAGAGGGCTCCGACCAACGCGGACCCGACGACGTATCCGCCGATCGTGCCGAGCATCGAGGCGCCGAGCATCGAGCCGAAACCGGGGCCGTTCGAGAACGAACGGCCGGCGAACGTGCGCTCCATGAAGCCCGGCTGCCGGTACTCGGCGCGGGTGGCGGCTCGCGCCAGCGCGTCGGGGTCGTCGGTGCGGGGTCGCTCCGCGGGGTCGAGCCCCGACGACAGCTCCTGCAGCACCTGCCGGCGCTGCTCCGGGGAGAGCTTGCCGAACGCCTCGGCGTGCACCTGCTCGACGGTCTCGGGCGGAGCGGTGCGCAGCAGATAGCGGTATCGCTCGATCGCCTGCTCGTCGGCGGATGATCCGGATGCCGCGGGCGCGGCGCCCTGCACGGCCTGAGCCTGCGGCGGGGGCGGCGCGTACCGGCCATCGGTGTCGCGCAGCTCGCTCGCGGTCCCGCGGGGCGCGGGAGGGACATCGGCGCGTCCGGAGTCGTCACCGGAACCGAAGAGTCGATCGAGGAAGCCCATGCTGGTCGCCTTTCTGCGGGTGTGCGCCCACGCTACGGGGCGCGACACGGCCGAGACAGGGCTTGCGCCCGCATCCTCAACCGCGCCGCGCGAGGGCCTCGCTCACCCAGCGCGCGTACCGCGCCCACGGGTCGTCGACACCCGCGGCGAGGCCGGCGATGTGCGCGTCGAGCGCGGGACTGCGGCGGAACCACTCGGTCCGCCCGAACCGCTCGTCGGCGAACAGCGCGTGTCGCCGGCGCTCGACGAGCCGGTCGCCCGGCTCGAACGCGAGGAGCTCGTCGTGCCAGATCGCAGCGAGGCGGCGACGCGGGTGGGCCGTGGTGCCGATCTTCACGCGGTCGTCGAAACGCAGGTAGTAGACGACGTCGACCCGCGGAGGGGGGAGTTCGTCGTCGAGCGGTTCTCCGTGCCGCCACTCGCACACCGCGCACAGCCATCCCGACGGCCAACGGACGCCGAGACGCGATCCGCACACGAGGCACGGGGTGGGGAGGACGTCGGTGACGCCCTCGCGGGCGGCCGACCAGTCCGAACTCACCGCGAGGTGCCAGGCGCACAGCGCAATGGGCGCGTCGGGCTCGACGACGCCGACGCAACCGACGACGAGACAGGGAGGAGAGGGGGGCACGGCGTCAGGCTACGCGCGGCCTCCGACATCGCGGGCGGCCGCCGTCCGTCACCGGTGGCGGCCGCCCGCAGACGTCAGTCCTCGACGGTCGGCGCCTCGAGCAGCAGGAAGAGGCCCGCGTAGGGTCCGAGCTCGAGCGAGAAACTCTGCAGCTCGTCGACCCGACCGACCGTCTCGCCGGTGGAGGCGTCGACAGCGGTGCTCTGCGGCACGAGCCACTCCGAGCGCACGGTGCCCTCGATCGTCTCGTTCGAGAAGTTCAGCACCGTGATCTGCAGAGGCGCCGTGTCGTCGCGACGGTCGCCCCCGTCGAGGCGGTGCACCATGACGAGCATGCTCGGGTGACCGACCTGCGGGATGTCGACCTGCGACGCGACGGCGATGCCGTTCTCGCTGCGGATGCGGAGAACCTCGCGCAGCCCCGAGAGGAACGACTCGGGGTCGTTCTGCTGGGTGCCGAGCGAGCCGTACAGCGACCGCGCGCGCGGGATCCCCGACATCGACGACGACGCCTCGGGCGCGACGTCGAGCAGATCGTGCCCTCCGCGCTCGATCCACCGGGTGTCGCCCGACGAGATCAGGTGCCGCACGTCGTCGGCGGGGAGCGTCAGCGACCCGGTGAGGTCCCACCCCGAGAGGGCGAACACACCGGGCTGCCACGAGTTGTACTTCGCGAGAAGCAGGTGCGCGTCGCGGATCGCCGGGATGTCGGCTTCGGTGATGTCGTCGAGGGTCGCCTTGCCCTGGGTGGCCGCGATCAGCGAGGCCGAGGTGCAGGCGATGCCGTTCTGCGTGAAGACGAGGTTGTAGTCGGCCTCGACCGTCAGCTTCTCGGTGAGGTCGGCGCGCACCATCTCGGCGATCTCTCCGCCGCTGTACTCCTCGTGGCGGAAGGGGTAGAGGGTGTCGCGGTGCGTGGTCGCCCAGTGCACGAGCTCGTAGGTCAGCTCGTCGTGGTTCTGCAGACCGTGCACGAGCTGCACCGGCTCCACGCCCGTCTCGAGAGCCGTGTTCAACGCGAGACGGAGGAACTCGGTGTTCGCCGTCGCGAGCGCGTGGTGGTATCCGGGCCGGGTCACGAAGTCGTAGGAGAGGTCGGCTCCCACCGCGCCGGTGTCGCGGATGTCCTCCATCGTGAGGTTGAGCTCCTGGAAGGTGAACCCGCCCACCTTGCGGACCATGCCCGCGATGATGTGGTTCGCCGCGTGCGAGAGCGGGTGTCCTTCCGACCACGCCGGAAGTCCTTCCGCGCTCTTCTCGACCCCGAGGAAGCCGTTCGCGTCGAGACGCAGGGCGCTCGTGCCGAGGTCGCCCAGCGAGTGCAGGGCATCGCCGATGACGAGGCGCATGCCCGCGAACGTGGGGTCGAGCCAGTTGATGGAGGGCTGTCCCTCCTTGAAGTAATGCAGGTAGACCCATCGGCGCTCGAGGCCGTCGGTTCCCACGACCGGAGCGGTGGTGCTCCAGTTGGTCTCTTTCACGCCGGGGGTGTAGAAGATCACGCGCTGCAGCTCGCCGATGATGTAGCCACGGGCGCTGAGTTCGCGCTCGGTCTCGGAGTCGAGGTTGACCGAGTCGCGACCGGCGGGGACCTCGGGCAGCAGGTCCCAGTCCTCACGCGGGATCTCGACCATGTGGTAGATGCCCGGGTAGTCCTTGTACGCCATCTCGGCGAGGCGGAAGTCGGCGCCCTTGCCCGTGTGACCGGGCACGATGTCGTCGATGACGCTGCCGCCGTGCGACTCCGCCACGTCGGCGACGCGGCGGAAGGCGTTCTCGTCACCGAACTCGGGGTCGATCTGCGTGCTGATGCGGTCGAAGTGGCCATCGACGCTGGGCGTCTCCTGCCAGCCCGTGATGCCGCCGGCGCGCTTGACCGGACCCGTGTGGATGCCGTTGATCCCGACCCACTCGAAGGCCTCCCACAGCGCCTCGTCACCGAGTGCTTCGAGGAACGACTCCCCCGGGCGCGTGATCAGCGAGATGGGGTAGGCCGTGAACCAGACGTCGGTCGACTCGATGGCGCGGCGCGCATCGGGCCGGGCGTACGGGTTGCGCCACATCGACGGCTGACCCGACAGCTGCCGGCTCAACACGTCGGCATCCTTCAGCATCGACTGGCGGACCAGCCACTCCACGTAGGAGGGGTTGCCGCCGTTGGCGTTGCGCGGATCCGTGAGGAAGCGGCGCAACGTGCCACCGCGGAACTGATCCCGCGGGCGAAGGCGCCGCGGCCGCGCCGGATAGCGCTGCTCGTCGTAACTGATCTCGGTCGTGGCCTCCGCCACGTCGTCAGCCTCGACACGCTCCGCGTCGAAGTGATCCGCATCGACCACGGCGTCATCCGCCATGCTCCGCTCGTCGGCGTCATCCACGCGCGACCTCCCTCTCACGTCACTATCGACGCTAGTCGGTTCCCCCGACATCGAAGGTGGCCATTGACCTCGCCCATCGGTGTGTCGGTGAATCCGTGGGTCACGCGGCGCCGCGCGGCGCCCGCAGAGCCGCCACCGCGAGCACGAACGCCGCACCGCACATCACCAGGACCGCTCCGACGAACGGCGCCCACCCGAGCGAGCCGAACAGCAGTCCCAGCGCCCAGCCGAACACGCTGGAGCCGGCGTAGTAGCCGAGGTAGTACAGAGACGACGCCTGGGCGCGCGCGCTCGGCTCGGCGGCGACGGGTGTCCATCCGGATGCCACGGCGTGGGCGCCGAAGAAGCCGGCGGTGAACAGCAGCAGGCCGGGGACCACGGCGATGAGCGTCGGCACGAACATCAGTGCGGCGCCGGCGCTCATCACCCCAATGCTCCAGAGCAGCACGGGGAGCCGGCCGTGCCGAACCGCCAATGCTCCCGCGCGCGGCGATGACGCCGTGCCGGCGAGGTAGGCGAGGAACAGCAGGGTCACGAGCGCCGGCGCGAGGGCGAACGGCGGAGCCGTCAGATGGAAGCCGAGGTAGTTGTAGACCGCGACGAAGGCCCCCATCAGAAGGAAGCCCTGCGCATAGAGCGCGAGTTGCACGGGCGATCGCAGGTTGGAGGCCAGCCGTGCGCGGATCGTCGGCCCCCGCTCCCGCCGGGCGCGGCCGGGGACGAACCCGCGTGCCTTCGGAACGAGGCCGAGGAACAGTACGGCCGCGAGCACGCAGAGCACGACGACGGATGCCACTCCCCACCGCCACCCGGCGAGTTCGCCGATCCAGCCCGAGAAGACGCGTCCCGACAATCCGCCGACCGTCGTTCCCGCGATGTAGGAGCCTGCGGCCGCGGCCACGTGGCGCGGCGACACCTCTTCACTGAGGTAGGCGAGCGCGACGGCGGGGACGGCGCCGAGCGCCGCTCCCTCGAGGAGGCGGAGCGCCAGCAGCACACCCATGTCACCGGCGAACGGCGTGAGCGCCCCCAAAACGGTGGCGACGAGGAGGCCAATCGTCATGGCGGGGACCCGACCGATGCGATCCGCGACGATCGACCACGGGATGACGGCCGCCGCGAGACCCAGCGTCGACGCCGACACGGTCAGCGCGGCCGCCGCGGGGCCGCCGCCGATGTCGGTGGCGATGGCGGGAAGGACCGCCTGGGTGGCGTACAGCTGCGCGAAGGTCGCGACTCCGCCGAAGAAAAGACCGATGAGAAGACGTCGGTACTCGCGGCTGCCCGGTACGTGCCCCGAGAACCCGCTCACGTTCTCGACCCTACCCGGCCCGGAGACGACGAAACGCCGTCGCATCCCCTCCGGTCGGTGGGGGTGCGACGGCGTCATGCCGAGTGCGGGCGTGTGAGCACGCCTGTAAATGCGAAATGGCCACCCAGCTTTGGGTGGCCATTTCGACTTAAAGGAAGTCCGGCGGTGTCCTACTCTCCCACAGGGTCCCCCCTGCAGTACCATCGGCGCTGAGAGGCTTAGCTTCCG
>NZ_JAWDIU010000004.1:0-326945 GCF_032464975.1 Microbacterium algihabitans | reverse complement strand
GCCAGGGCGGCGCTCCGCGCGGACCGGCCGGCCCGGCGCCCGCCGGCCCGCAGGCGACGCGACCGAGCGGGCAGCAGCCCCCCGCGCCGCGCGCCGCGACCTCGTCGGCCCCGTACGCCTCGTCGGTGACCGAGTGGGCCGTGGCGCCCATCCCGGCCTCCGACGGCGCCGCGCCGTCGGCGTTCCGCGCTCCGACCGCCCTGGCGGTCGACGACGAACCCGACGAGGCCTCCGCGGGCATCGCACCGGCCACCCCCGTGCGCGAGGGTGTCGTGCTCCCGCCCCGTGACGTGGCCCGGTCGGTCCCGGCCCCCGAAGAGGTCGACGACGACGACGTGATCCCGCCCGCCGACGAGACCGAGGCCCCGCTGCCGCCGGTCGTCGTTCCGCGCATGCCCCCGCTTGGCGGCGGCGTGCAGCGCTACGGCGAGGCGGTCGTGCGACAGATGCTCGGCGCCACCTACGTGCGTGACGAACCCTACGAGCCCCCGACGAGGTTCAACTGATGTACGACGGAATCGTCCAAGACCTCATCGACGAGTTCGGCCGCTTGCCGGGCATCGGCCCGAAGTCGGCCCAGCGCATCGCGTTCCACATCCTGCAGTCGCCGTCGTTCGACGTCTCGCGACTGTCGACTCTGCTCGGCGAGATCCGCGACAAGGTCAAGTTCTGCGAGATCTGCGGCAACGTCACCGAGCAGGAGCGCTGCTCCATCTGCCGCGACCCCCGTCGCAACGCCACCCTGATCTGCGTCGTCGAAGACGCGAAAGACGTGGCCGCGATCGAGCGCACCCGCGAGTTCCGCGGTCTGTACCACGTGCTCGGCGGGGCGATCAGCCCGATCGCCGGCATCGGTCCCGACGACCTGCGCGTCACCCAGCTCATGCAGCGCCTCGCCGACGGCACGGTGCAAGAGGTCATCCTCGCGACCAACCCCAACCTCGAGGGCGAGGCGACCGCGACCTACCTCAGCCGGCTGCTGCACACGCTCGAGATCCGCGTCACCCGCCTGGCATCCGGTCTCCCCGTCGGCGGAGACCTCGAATACGCCGACGAGGTCACCTTGGGTCGCGCCTTCGAGGGCCGCCGCGCGCTCTGACCTCGGCCTCGGAAAGTCCGCGCCGGCCGCCCGCGACTACCGCCGCACGCGCGCCCGCACCCGGGTGACGCTGGTCAGCGTCGCGCGCACCGGCTGGCCGAGGTAGATGCCGAGCGAGGCGCCGACGGCCAACGCGATGCCGATGGTGGCCGCCCCCGCGAGGGTGGTCACGCCGGTCATGAGCACGGTGGGGTCGTCGCCCGACTCGACCACGCCGAGCAGTCCGCGGAACACCGCGGCACCGGGCACGAGTGGCAGGATCGCCGCGGTCGTGATCGCGACCGACGGCACGTGCAGGCGGTAGGCGACCACGATGCCGGCGAAGCTGCCGACGAAGGCGCCCACGCCGCTCGCGGCCGCGACCTCGAAGCCGACCCCGGTCGCCGCGACGTACCCGGCCCAGGCGACGAGGCTGAGCGCCGCGCTGACCACGACGATGCGTGCGCCGGCGCCGTTGTACACCGCTACCGCGATGGCGATGACGGCGGCGCCCACGAACTGCAGGGCGACGGGTCCGAGCGGCAGAGCCGTGGACGGCGGCGACATGCCGAGACCGATCACGCGCACGGTCTCGAGACCGGCGAGGATTCCGAGTACCACGCCGAGCGTCTGCGTCGTCAGCTCGAGAATGCGGCCCGTGGCGGTGAGGGCGAAGCCGTCGATCGCGTCTTGGGCCGCGCCGACGACGGTGAGTCCCGCGAGCATCAGCACGATCCCGGATGCCACGATCACCGACGGTCTGATCGCCGCGGCCGCGTCGAGGCCCGTGTAACGCAGCAGGGGGGAGAGCGCCGCGACGACGGTGAGCACGAAGCCGCCCGCGATCTGGGCGAAGAAGTAGGGCACGCGGGCACGGGCCATGATGTGCTGCGTGGTCGCCGCGAGCGCCGCGGCGATGAACGACAGCACGAGGGCGAGCCAGTTCGCACCGAACATGATGGCGACGCCGGCCGCGAGCGAGGCTTGCGAGACGATGACGATCGCGGGGCGGTAGCGGAACGGCAGGCGCCGGATGGCGCGGCAGCGCGAGATGGCGTCGTCGAGGGCCAGGCCGTTCGCGATCTCCTCGACGAGGGCCTGCAGGCGCTGCAGCTTCGCGTGGTCGGGTACCGAGCCGCGCACGACGCGCAGCAGGGTCGTCGGATGGGTCGCCCCCGGCCGGCTGTGCGCGATGGTGATCGAGTTGTAGGTCACGTCGACGTGCACGGGGTCGAGTCCGTACGCCCCGCACACGCGCACGATCGTGAGCGTCACCTCGTTGGCGGGCGCGCCGACGACCAGCATCGTCTCGCCGATGCGGATCGCGAGGTCGAGGATGCGCGTCGACAGCGCCTCGTCGATGACGGGCAGCAGGGTCGTGTCGGGCGACGACGACGCGTCGTCGGTGTGCACGAGACGGCGCAGCGACGACAGCCAGTGGCCGGGGGTGAGCGGCATCCGATCGCTCCAGGGGGGAGGGGGTGGAACCCGTCGATCCTATCCGCGGGCGGCTGGGCGCTCGCATGACAGTACGTGCATGACGGGGGCGGTATGCGCGCGCCTTTAGGATGATCCTCGGGCGCGACACCAGCGCCGGCGTCGTGGCATCCCGACGCACGACCCCTCCGGGAGTTCTCCTCATGGCTCTGATCGTCCAGAAGTACGGCGGCTCGTCCGTCGCCGACGCCGAGAGCATCAAGCGGGTCGCCAAGCGCATCGTCGACACGCGTCGCGCCGGCCACGAGGTCGTCGTCGCCGTCAGCGCCATGGGCGACACCACCGACGAGCTCCTCGACCTCGCCGGTCAGGTCGCGCCGATCCCCGCGCCGCGCGAGCTCGACATGCTGCTGTCCAGCGGAGAGCGCATCTCGATGGCGCTGCTAGCCATGGCCATCCACTCGATGGGCTTCGAGGCGCGTTCGTTCACCGGCAGCCAGGCGGGCATGATCACGGATGCCACGCACGGCGCGGCCCGCATCGTCGACGTCACGCCCATCCGACTCCGCGAGGCGCTCGACGAGGGCGCGATCGTCATCGTCGCCGGCTTCCAGGGATTCAACCGCGACACCCGCGACATCACCACGCTCGGTCGCGGCGGATCCGACACGACCGCCGTCGCGCTCGCCGCGGCGCTGAAGGCCGACGTCTGCGAGATCTACAGCGACGTCGACGGCATCTTCACCGCCGACCCGCGCGTCGTGCCTCTCGCGCGCAAGCTCGACCGCGTCGGCAGCGAAGAGATGCTCGAGCTCGCCGCCAACGGTGCCAAGGTCCTCTACATTCGCGCGGTCGAGTACGCGCGGCGCCACGGCGTGCTGATCCACGCCCGGTCCACGTTCAGCCCGAACGAGGGCACCTGGGTGCTCGACCCGTCGAAGAAGTACCCGCTCGTCCCCGAGGGAGCCACCATGGAAGAGCCCATCGTCGCCGGCGTCGCCACCGACCTCAGCCAGGCCAAGATCACCGTCATCGGCGTGCCCGACGTGCCCGGCAAGGCCGCCGACATCTTCAAGATCGTCGCCAAGTCCGGTGCCAACGTCGACATGATCGTGCAGAACGTCTCGGCGGCGGCGACCGGTCGCACCGACATCTCGTTCACGCTGCCCAAGACCGACGCCTCCGTCGCGCTCAAGGCCCTCGCGGGCGAGCAGTCCGAGGTCGGGTTCCAGAGCCTCGTGCACGACGATCAGATCGGCAAGCTCTCGGTCGTCGGCGCGGGCATGCGCACGCACTCGGGCGTCTCGGCGACGCTGTTCGAGGCGCTGAGCCTGGCGGGCGTCAACATCGAGATGATCTCGACCTCCGAGATCCGCATCTCGGTCGTGGTGCGCGGCGTCGACCTCGCCGAGGCCGCCCGCCTCGTGCACACCGCGTACGGTCTCGACGGCGACGCCGAGGCCACGGTCCACGCCGGCACCGGTCGCTGATCCGCCCGGCTCATCCGCGGCGGTCGACGCTCACGACGAGCGGATGCCGCTGGGTCGCGCCGAGATGAACATCGACGCGCGCAGCTCGAGCACGTGCTCGCGCGCGAGAGCCGCCGCGCGCTCGGCATCGCCGGCTTCGACGGCGGCGAGGATCGCAAGGTGCTCGTCGTTACTGCCGCGGAGGTACTCGATCGGGTACGGCACGAAGTAGCCGTAGAGCGCGTCGGCGGTCGTGCGGTGCGTCTCGAGGGCCCAGTCCTGGAGCGCCGCCGCGGCCATCGCGCGGTGGAACCGCACGTCTGCCTCGTGGAACTGCGACCAGTCGTCCGCGGCGGACGCGTCGGCGCTCGCCTGCCGAGCCGCATTCAGGTGGGCGATCGCGGTCGGGTCGTCGCGGTGCCAGGCCGCCTCGGCGGCGAGGGACGACTCGATCAGCGCGCGCTGGGCGATGAGGACCCGCACCGTCGGGGTCTCGCCGCGCAGTCGGACCACGGCCGGGTCGTTCGCCCAGCGCGAGATGTCGGCGTGGGCCGAGACGAACGTGCCGCCGTTGCGGCCGCGGCGCCGCTCGAGCAGTCCCTCCTCGGTCAGGGTCTCGAACACCCGGCGCACGGTCGCCGTGCTGACTCCGAACGCGTCCGCCGCGCGGTGATCCGAGGGCAGGTGGGCACCGGGCGGCAGCAGGCCCAGTTCGATCGCGAGGCACAGTCGGGCGCGGACGGCGTCGGATGCCGAGAGCGGGACGATCGACGAGAGTGCCGGGGCCGCGGCGGCATCGGCACTCTCCGTCGTCATCCGTCGATCATGTCATCCTGCGCGCGGGCGACGGCGATCGCGGCGGTGGGCGTGGCATCCGGTACCTGGATCTCCCCGATACGGCGTCGCCCGCCCCACGCCGCACCGACCACACCCGCGGCCACCGGGAGCAGAGCGAGCACGATCGACAGGGCGACGCTTCCTCCGGTCACCAGCGTGAAGTTCGACAGCACCAGCCAGAGCGAGAGCGCCAGGCCGATCACCGCGGCGATCGGGGCGACCACCGCGCGGCCGATGAGGGCGCGGCGCACCTGGGCGTTGCGCGAGAAGAAGACCAGCACGGCCACCGAGGTGAGCAGCATGAGCAGCACCATGCCGACCGTGGCGACCCCGGCCATCGAGCCGAAGACGCCGACCAGGGGTTCGACGTCGAACAGCGCGAACGCACCCACGATGACCGCGGCGGTGATCGTCTGCACCATCGACGAGAACGCGGGCGATTCGTGGCGCCCGTGCACGACGCCGAGGCGCCGGGGGAGTGCGCCGCGACCGGCGAGGGTGAACTGGTAGCGCGCGATGATGTTGTGGAACGACAGCACGCAGGCGAACAGGCTCGTCACCAAAAGCACCTGCGTGATGTCCTGGAAGATCGGGCCGAGGTAGCGACCGGTGAGGTCCATCAGCATGTTCGCGTCGCCCGCCAGCGTCGCCTTCGCGAGAGCGACCGCGCCGTCGGTGCCCGCGCCCGTGATCAGCGCCCAGCACGACACGGCGTAGAAGACGCCGATGATGATGACGGCCAGGTAGGTGGCGCGGGGGATCGTGCGGGCGGGGTCGCGCGCCTCGTCGCGGAAGACGGCCGTCGCCTCGAACCCGATGAACCCGGTGAGCGCGAACAGCACCGAGATGGCGAGGCCGGGGCTGAAGACGTTCTCGGCCGAGAACGTCGACCACGCGATCCCCTCGGCGCCACCGGTCGAGAAGATGACGACGTCGAGCACGACGACCACGGTGATCTCGGCGACCAGGGCGATCCCCAGCACGCGCGACGACAGTTCGATGTGTCGGTAGCCGAGCACGGCGACGAGGATCAGCGCGACGAAGGCGTAGACGCCCCAGTGCAGGGTCGGCCCCCCGAAGAACGTCACGAGATCTCCGAGCGCCCACCCGAGGAAGCCGTACACGCCGACCTGGATGGCGGTGTAGGCCACGAGGGCGACGAAGGCGGCGGCCAGTCCCGCGCGCGGGCCGAGCCCCGCCGAGGCGTACGAGAAGAACGCTCCGGCATCGCGGACGTAGGGCGTCATCGTGACGAAGCCGACGGCGAAGACGAGCAGCACGAGCGCGGCCAGCAGGAAGCCGACCGGGGCGCCGGCGCCGTTGCCCGAGCCGACCGCGATCGGCACGTTGCCGCCGATGACGGTGAGGGGAGCGGCGGCGGCGATCACCATGAAGACGATCGAGCCGGTGCCGAGTCGACCCGAGAGTCGCTTCACGCCGGGGGTTGTCGGGGGAGTGGGGGTCATGCGGGCGGCCTTTCGTTGCGGGTGACGGGGTCGGGCTGCCGGGGGGCGGTCTGCGGGGAGGGAGCGGAGGTGAGGTCGGGACGCCGGTCGCGCAGGTAGGGGTTCGCGGCGCGGGAGCGCTCGATCGCGGCGGGGTCGACCGTCGCGAGCAGCAGTTCGTCGCGGTCGGGGCCCGCGGCGGCCAGAACGACGCCGTCGGCACCCACGACGCTGCTGCGCCCGACGTAGCTCAGATCGCCCTCCGACCCGACGCGGTTGGCGTAGGCGATCGCGACCTGGCTCTCCCACGCGCGCACGCGGATGAGGTGCTCCGCGATGAAGGCGTAGGGCTCCATCTGGGCCGTCGGCACGAGGATCAGATCGGCGCCGGCCACGGCGAGGGCTCGGACGTTCTCGGGGAACTCCACGTCGTAGCAGATGAGCAGACCGAGGCGAAGGCCCCGCCAGGTGAGGAGGGGACCGAGCGTCTCGCCCGCGACGAAGAGCGAACGGTCGAGGTCGCCGAAGAGATGCGTCTTGTCGTACCGCGCGAGCACCGTGCCCTCGGCGTCGATCACGAGCACGGCGTTCGCGATGCCGTCGGGGCGGCGCAGGCCGGTGCCCACGACGAGGGCGATGCCGGCCCGGACGGCGACCTCGCGCAGGCGGTCGACGAGGTCATCGGTCACGACCTCGCCGAGTCGCGGACCGATGTTGTAGCCGGTCGCGAACATCTCGGGGGTGACCAGGATCTCGGCTCCGCCCTTCCGCGCCTCGCGTGCGGCCCGGGCGATGCGCTCGAGGTTGCGGGGCACGTCGCCGGGCTCTCCGCGGGCCTGCAGAACGGCGATCCGCACGGGGGAGGATCCGTCATAAGTGTTCATCGTGAACACAATATAGAGCGCGCTGTTTCCGCGGTGTAACGGGTTCGCGAAGAGCCGTCTGCGCCTGCCGGTAAGATCATCGAAATCCCGAACGCAAGGACACTCGCATGACCCGCATCTCCGATTCCGGAATCTCCCTCGCCGTCGTCGGCGCCACCGGCCAGGTCGGCACCGTCATGCTCGAGATCCTCGCCGAGCGCTCGTTCCCCATCCGCGAGCTGCGGCTGTTCGCCACCGCTCGCTCCGCCGGCACCTCGATCGACTTCGGCGGTCACTCCGTCGTCGTCGAAGACGTCGCCACGGCCGATCCCGCGGGGGTCGAGGTCGCCCTCTTCTCCGCCGGCGCCACCGGTTCGCGGGCCCACGCGCCGCGCTTCGCCGAGGCGGGCGCGCTCGTCATCGACAACTCCAGCGCCTGGCGCATGGACCCCGAGGTGCCGCTGGTCGTCAGCGAGGTCAACCCGCACGCGATCGACGAGGCCGTCAAGGGCATCGTCGCCAACCCCAACTGCACGACCATGGCCGCCATGCCGGTGCTGAAGGTGCTCGACACCGAGGCGGGCCTCGAGCGCCTCATCGTCAGCACCTACCAGGCCGTCTCGGGGTCCGGCCTAGCCGGTGCCCAGGAGCTCCTGGGCCAGGTCGAGGGAGTGCTCGCGCAGGGCGGCGTCGAGCGTCTCGTGCGCGACGGTTCGGCCCTCGACTTCCCCGCACCCGAGAAGTACGTCGCCCCGATCGCGTTCGACGTCATCCCCTTTGCGGGCAACCTGGTCGACGACGGCCTCAACGAGACCGACGAAGAGAAGAAGCTGCGCAACGAGAGCCGCAAGATCCTCGAGCTGCCCGAGCTGCGCGTCGCCGGCACCTGCGTGCGCGTCCCCGTCTTCACGGGTCACTCGCTCAGCATCAACGCCGAGTTCGCGCGCGACCTCTCGCCCGAGCGCGCCCGCGAGCTGCTCTCCGACGCCCCCGGCGTGCGCCTCGAAGAGGTGCCCACTCCGCTGCAGGCCGCCGGCACCGACCCCAGCTACGTCGGCCGCATCCGCGCCGACCAGTCCGCCCCCGAGGGCAAGGGCCTCGTACTGTTCATCAGCAACGACAACCTGCGCAAGGGCGCGGCGCTGAACGCGGTGCAGATCGCCGAGCTCGTCGCCCAGAAGCGTCTCGCGACCGCCTGAGGACACGGCATCCGGATGCCGGGTGTCAGGTGTCTCGACATCGAACCGACCGATCTCTCGATGTCGAGACACCTCACGGCCCGCACCTAGAATCGACGGGTGACTGAAAACGTCGATGTTCTCCTCATCGGTGGCGGCATCATGTCCGCCACTCTCGGCACGCTGCTCAAAGACCTCCAGCCCGATCTGAAGATCGCGGTGCTGGAGCGCCTCAGCGACGTCGCGCAGGAGAGCTCCAACGCCTGGAACAACGCCGGCACGGGCCACGCGGCGCTGTGCGAGCTCAACTACATGCCCGACAGCAAAGACGGAGCGCTCGACCCGTCGAAGGCCGTCGCGATCAACGAGCAGTTTCAGCAGAGCCGCCAGCTCTGGTCGACGCTCGTGGCCGAGGGCGTGCTCGACGAGCCGTCGACGTTCATCAACGCGACCCCGCACATGACCTTCGTGCGCGGCGAGAAAGACGTGGCGTACCTGCGTCGCCGCTACGAGGTGCTCAAGCAGCAGCCGCTGTTCGCCGGCATCGAGTACAGCGAGGACTCCCGCGTCATCAACCAGTGGGCTCCGCTGCTGATGCAGAAGCGTCGCAAGGGCGAGCCCTTCGCCGCCACCCGCGTGCCCGCCGGCACCGACGTCGACTTCGGCTCGCTCACGCGCCAGCTCTTCGCGAACCTGAGCGAGAAGGGCGTCGAGGTCGCCACCAACCACGACGTCAAGAAGCTCAAAAAGAAGAAGGACGGCACCTGGGAGGTCTCGTACCGCCACGTCATCGGCGGCACCCCGGGCTCCATCAACGCGAAGTTCGTCTTCGTGGGTGCAGGCGGATGGGCGCTGAAGCTGCTCCAGCGCTCGGGTATCCCCGAGATCAAGGGCTACGGCGTCTTCCCGATCGGCGGGCAGTGGTTGAAGACCTCGAACCCCGACATCGTCTCGAAGCACCGCGCCAAGGTCTACTCGCAGGCTTCGGTGGGCGCGCCTCCCATGTCGGTGCCGCACCTCGACACGCGTGTCGTCGACGGGGAGTCGGCTCTGCTGTTCGGACCGTTCGCGACCTTCAGCCCGAAGTTCCTCAAGAACGGCTCGATGCTCGACATCGTCACGCAGGTTCGTCCGCACAACATCGGACCCATGCTCAAGGTCGCCGTCGACAACCCGGGCCTCATCAAGTACCTCGTGAGCGAGCTGCTCAAGACGCACGCGAAGAAGGTCGACAGCCTCCGCGAGTTCATGCCCACCGCGAAGGACGACGACTGGGAGCTGCTCGACGCCGGTCAGCGCGCCCAGGTGATGAAGCGCGATAAGGACAAGGGCGGCGTCCTGCAGTTCGGCACCGAGGTCGTCACCTCGGCCGACCACTCCATCGCCGGTCTCCTCGGCGCCTCGCCGGGCGCCTCGACGGCCGTGTCGATCATGCTCGGCCTGATCAAGACGTGCTTCCCCGAGCGCATGGCCGCGTGGGAGCCGCGTCTGCGCGAGCTCATCCCCAGCTACGGGGAGTCGCTGAACACGCGACCCGACGTCGCCCGTCGAGAGCTGGACGCCACGGCGCAGGCCCTCTCGATCAACCCCTGAGGCGCTCGTGGCGAAGCTGTACTTCCGCTACGGGGCGATGAACTCCGGCAAGTCGACGGCCCTGCTCCAAGCGGCGTACAACTACGAGGAGCGCGGTCAGCGCGTGCTGCTGGCCAAGCCCGAGATCGACACCAAGGGCGCCGACCAGATCGACAGCCGACTCGGTGTGAAGCGTTCGGTCGACTTCCTCGTGGCGCCCGCCGACGACCTGCGCGAGGTGTTCCATGCTGCGGCGGGGCACGCGCCCGTCGCGTGCCTGCTCGTCGATGAGGCGCAGTTCTTCACCCCGGCGCAGGTCGACGACCTGCTGCGCATCGCGGTGCTCGACGGCATCCCCGTGCTCGCGTACGGCATCCGCACCGATTTCCGCACCGAGGCCTTCCCGGGATCGGCCCGTTTGATGGAGATCGCCCACAGCCTCGAAGAGCTCAAGACCATCTGCCGCTGCGGCCGCAAGGCGATCTTCAACGCGCGTCTCGTCGGCGGAAGGTTCGTCTTCGATGGCGACCAGGTCGCGATCGACGAGGGGCAGATCGCGGGCGAAGTCACCTACGAGTCGATGTGCGCGGCCTGCTACCTGCGCGAGTCGGGCGGGCGGCTCGACGGCCGCTGAGGGCCGCCGCGAGCGCGAGCGTGACGATCGGCGTCGGAGTCGACCGATAGCCTGGAGGCATGCGCGTACTCCTGGCCGGCGGTGCCGGTTACATCGGAACCCACACGGCCGTCGCCCTGCTCGAAGCCGGTCATGACGTCGTCCTGCTCGACGACCTGTCGGGGACGCACGCCGTCGCCGCCGAGCGGGTCGAGAAGATCACCGGCAAGCCCGCGCCGCTGATCATCGGCGACGCCGCCGACGAAGCCGTCGTCGCCTCCGCCTTCGACGACCACGGACCGATCGACGCGATCATCCACCTCGCCGCGTTCAAGGCCGTGGGCGAGTCGACGCAGAAGCCCCTCGAGTACTACTCCAACAACCTCGACACCACGTTCGCTCTGCTGCGGGTCGGTATCGCCCGCGGCATCCGGAGCTTCGTCTTCTCGAGCACCGGCACGGTGTACTCCGACCCGGCCGACCTGCCCTTCACCGAGGAGTCGACCACGAGCGTCGACCTCTCGAACGCCTACAGCAAGTCCAAGCGCATGAACGAGGTCGTGCTCGCCGACGTCGCGCGGGTGAACCCCGATCTCAACGTGACGGTGCTGCGCTATTTCAACCCGGTCGGCGCGCACCCGTCGGGTCTCATCGGTGAAGACCCCGCCGGCATCCCCAACAACCTCATGCCGTACGTCTCGCGCGTGGCGATCGGCTCGCTCGACGAGATCGGCGTCTTCGGCTCCGACTACGACACCCCCGACGGCACGGGTCTGCGCGACTACATCCACGTCGTCGACCTCGCCGAGGGTCACGTCGCCGCTCTCGAGCAGGCGCAGCCGGGTCACGCGGTGTTCAATCTCGGCACCGGTCGTCCGGTCAGCGTGCTCGAGCTCATCGCCTCGTTCGAGAAGGCCGTGGGGCACGAACTGCCCAAGAAGATCCTCGACCGCCGCCCGGGGGATGTCGCCGCGACCTACTGCGACCCCACCAAGGCCGGCGAGGTGCTCGGCTGGCGCACGCGACTCGAGATCGACGACGCGTGCCGCGACTACTGGAACTGGCAGACGACGAACCCCGAGGGATACCGCATGGCCGCCGACGCCTGAACCCCCTGTCGCCGCGCGGACACGCGCGTAGGGTGATGTGGTCGGGTCACACCGTGAGGTCCGCGCAGACGGAGGATGCCATGCCGAACAGCGCTCCACGCGCCTGGCAGGTGGTGCTCGAGCGGATCGAGGGCGACCTCCGCGAGGGCCGGCTCGCCCCCGGCGATCGATTGACGCCCGAACGCGAGCTCGCGACCCAGCTGGGCGTCGGGCGCTCGAGCGTGCGCGAAGCGGTACGCGTGCTCGAGGTGCTCGGCGTGGTGCGCACCGCGACGGGATCCGGTCCGACGGCGGGCGCGATGATCGTCACGACCCCGCGCGGGGGCCTCGCCGCCTTCCTGCGCCTGCAGGTCGCCGCCAACGGCTTCCCGCTGGGCGACGTGGTGCGCACGCGCATCGTGCTCGAGTGCGACGTCGCCGAACGCCTCGCCGGCGCGGAGGCCGACCTCACCGACACCGTCGAGGTGCTCGACGCGATGGATGCCGACGACCTGGCATCCGATGAGTTCCTCGCTCTCGACGCGCGGTTCCATCAGGCCCTCGCCGAGGCGTCGGGCAACGCCGTCGTCTCGGCCATGATGGCCGGACTCCGCAGTTCGATCGAGGCCTACACGCGAGCCGGGGCCTTGCGGCTCGACGACTGGGCGAGCACCGCGCAGCGGCTGCGGCGCGAGCATCGGCGGATCGTCGACGCCGTCGAACGCGGAGACGCCGCCGAGGCGCGGGACTGCATCCGCCGGCACATCGCCGACTACTACACCGAGGTGGCGCAGGCTCTGAGCCCGTCCGACCCCGCCGACGCCGCCGTCGCCGACGCGGCGCGTGTCGCCGTGACCGCCGACAGGTCGTCTACGCCCGTCTGAGCCGTCGACGGGCGTCCGCACCCGTCTTGAGAAGGAGAACCGTGTCCGATCGCCCCGCGCGCCCGCCGCGTCCGCAGCACGTGCTGTCCGTCGTCTCCCGTGAGCGTCTGAGCCCGCACCTCGTGCGCATCCGTGCGCGCGGTACCGACCTCACCGCGTTCCGCGAGAGCCCGCACACCGACGCCTACGTCAAGATCACCTTCGCCAAGCCCGAGTTGGGTCTCGAGCCGCCGTACGACCTGGCGGCGCTGCGCGAGACGCTGGCCCCCGATGACCTCCCCGTCACGCGCACGTACACGGTGCGGGCGGTCGACGGCGACGAGCTCACGATCGACTTCGTCGTGCACGGCGACGAGGGACTCGCCGGCCCCTGGGCCGCCCGAGCCGAGCCGGGGGAGCGCCTGGTCGTCTCGTCGCCCGGCGGGGGATACGCCCCCGACTCGACAGCGGACTGGCACCTCCTGGCCGGCGACGAGTCGGCCCTGCCGGCGATCGGGGCGGCGCTGGAGGCTCTGGCTCCGGATGCCGTGGGGGCGGCGTTCCTCGAGGTGCAGAGCCCCGACGAGCAGGTGACCCTGCGGGCGCCCGAGGGCATCGCCCTCACCTGGGTGCACCGGGGAGACGCCCCCGCCGGCGCGACGCCGGTGCTCGCGGAGGCCGTTTCGCAGTGGCATCCGCTCCCCGGACGCGGGCAGGTGTTCGCCCATGGGGAGCGCGAGGCGATGAAGGCCCTGCGCGACATCGTGTTCGGGCAGTGGCAGCTCGAGCGGTCGCAGGTGTCGTTGTCGGGATACTGGGCCTACGGGCGCACCGAAGACCGGTTCCAGGCCGAGAAGCGCGAGCCCATCGGTCAGATCCTCTGACGGGCGGGCGCCGCCCGCACTCGAGCGCGGGTCGGCGTCAGCGCGGGCGGATGGCCCGGCCCTCGGGGCTCAGCTCTCGGCGCGCTCGGGCAGCGTGGGGACGAGCTCGTCGAGGAACGCTGCGGTGTCCTCCCAGCCGTGCACGGCCTGGCACTCGACGCCCATGGCGAGCACGGGGTAGTCGTTGCCGTCGGGGTCGAGGCGGTCGCCGACGAACAGCATGTCGTCGAGGGAGATGCCGGTCGCCTCCGCGAGCTTGCCCATGCCGTAGGCCTTGTCGATCCCGCGGTGGGTGATGTCGACCGAGGTCGACCCGCCCGAGCGCACCTCGAGGTCGGGAATGCGGGCGGCGACGGCCTCGCGCAGGTTGTTCTTCTTCTCGCCCGTGGGGTCCCACGCCATCTTCGCCTCGAGCGGCGCCGACTGGCCGAGAGCCGAGAACGTGATCTGCGAGCCGCGGTCCTCGAGGATGTCGCCCCAGGGCTCGGCCTCCCACAGACCCAGGCGCTCGGCCTCTTCGCGCACTGCGGAGAGGGCGCGCTGCTTCTCGTCGTCGGTGAGCGAGTGGGCGTACACCGTCTCGATGCCCTCGGCGTTCAGGCGGTAGTACTGCGTGCCGCAGGTCGGCATGAGGTGGAAGTGCGACAGGAGCGCCGCGTCGGCGTGCGGCAGACGCTCGACCACCTGGGTGCGGAACTGCTGCAACTGGCCTCCGGAGATGATCGCCACCTCGACGCGGGCCGCGAGGGCGAGCAGGAGCTCGCCGATGCGGGGGTCGATCTGCGACTTCGACGGGGCGAGGGTGTCGTCGAGATCGAACGCGACGAGGCGGGGCGTGGTGTCGGGCACGGGTGCTCCTGGCATCAGGTGGTCGTTGCGCGCACGCCTACAGATGCGGCGCGGGGTCGTGTCGATTCTAGGCGGGAGGCCGCGGATCTCCCGACGGCCCCTCAGGCGAGGCTGCGGGTGAAGAGGCGGCGTCCCCCACGGGAAGGCGTTCCGCCGCGGGTGGTTCGATCCCGAAGTGCTCCACGGCGTCGGCTGCAGACAGGAGACGCAGCCGCACGATCCCGGGGAAGCATGAGAGTCCTCTCATGAATGACGGAAAGCGAAAACAACTTCATAACGAACGTTCAGGTTGTCGTAGGGTAGGCGCGACGCTGAGAGGTGGGTGGGGGCCCGATCGCGGTTCCCGTCCTGCTCGCCGTGCGTCTTCCGACGAGACACGTGAGAGAGACGATGACACGAAACATGAAGCGCTTGGGGTGGGCCGGTGCGTCCGCCGCTCTGGCGCTTACCGCCTCCGGACTCCTGGCCCCGGCTGTCGCCTTCGCCGGTGAGGCGGAGTCCACCGCCCCGACCTCGGGACCCCAGTTCGATTCCACGGCGAAGAAGCTGATGACCGAGAACGACCAGGTCGAGGGCGTCGCGAAAGACGGCTCCGGCAACGTCGTGATCTTCACCTCGACCGACGAGGCCGAGCTCGAGGGCACCGCCAAGGCCTTCGTCGACTCCACCTCGAACGTCGTGGTGAAGAACATCGGCAAGATCTCGGCCCTGGCCGCCACCGACGTCGTCGGCGGTGCGGGCTACGTCTCGCCCATCGACGACACCTCGGGCGCCCTGTGCTCGGTCGGCTTCAGCGGGTGGACCCCCGAGGGCGACCCCGCCGTCATCACCGCCGGCCACTGCAACGCCGACGGCACTCTCACGCAGAGCTTCCTCACCGTCCCCTCCCGCGACGAGGCCGCCGGCGGCACCCAGCCCGCGATCGGTGCTCCGCTCGGAACCCTCGGCTTCTCGCAGTTCGGCGGCCCGGGCAACAGCGAGGGCGCGAACGGAAACGCCTCGTCGGTCGACATCGCGACCATCGACGTGACCAACGTCACGCTCGATCTGCTCCCCGAGATCACCGACTGGTCGACGCCGAGCGATCTGTCGAAGTCGACCACCGACGTGCGCGCGGTGGGCAAGGCCCAGCTCGACAAGCCGGCGTCCAAGTCGGGTCGCACGACGGGGCTCACCAGCGGCACCGTCACGGCCGAGGGCTGGGTGCAGGTGGAAGAAGAGGCGGGCGATGCCCGTTGGGTCTACGGATTCGCGGTCGAGGGTGCCCCCGGCACCGTCCTCAGCGGTGACTCCGGCGGCTCGGTGTTCCAGGGCTCGACCGCCGTGGGCGTCGTCTCGGGTGGAGACCCCACGGGTGCCTTCCTCTGGGCCGCCGACCTCCAGGCCGGACTCGAGCGCACCGGTGGTTACACCGTGGCGCTGAAGATCGACGCTCCCGTTCTCACGACCCCCGCCGACGGCGGATCGGTCGCCGTGGGCGGCACGATCTCGGGCACCGCGCCCGCCGGTTCGACCGTGAAGGTCACCCCCGCCGCGGGCGACGCCTTCGAGGCGACCACCGACGGTTCCGGCAACTGGAGCTTCCCCGCCCCCGACAAGCTGGGCGACTACGACTTCTCGCTGCAGGCCGTCAACGGCTACAACACCTCGGCCGAGGTCGACGCCTCGGTCGTCGTCAAGGCCGAGGCCCCGGTCATCGTCTCGCCCGTCGACGGCTCGATCGTCGAGAACGAGCTCACCGCCATCTCGGGCACCGGCCTCGCCGGCGCCACGGTGACGCTGGGCGGCGACGCCACCGGCACCGCGAAGGTCTCGGCCAGCGGACAGTGGTCGGTCAAGACCGACCTCGGCATCGGCACCTACTCCGTCACCGCCGTTCAGGCGCGTGACGGGCAGACCTCCGCCGAGGCCACCTCGTCGTTCACGGTCGCTCCGTCGGCTCCGACCATCTCGGGCATCCAGGACGGCGCCACCTACAGCGGCGCGGCCGTTCCCACCTCGGTCTCGGGCACCGGTGTCGCCGGTGCGAAGGTCGTCGTGACGATCAACGACGCCAAGGTCGGCGAGACCACTGTCGACGAAGACGGCACCTGGTCGATCGTGCTGCCCGCCGCCCTCGGTGAGGGCTCCTACGCGGTCGTCGCGACCCAGACCGTCGAGGGTGTCTCCAGCACCGCGACGGTCAGCTTCGCCGTCGCAGCCGTTCCGGCGCCGTCGCCCTCCCCGAGCGGCACCCCCGCTCCGGGCGGCAACGGCAACGGTGGATCCGGCAACGGTGGCGCGGGCAACGGCGGTAACGGTGGCGGCCTCGCTGTGACCGGTATGGGCGACGTGGCTCCCTTCGCGTGGGGTGCTGCGGCACTCCTGCTCGCGGGCTTCGGTGCCCTCGGCTTCCGCAAGGAGAGCCGCTCGGCCCGCTGAGGTCGATGAGCCAGCGCCCCCGGCGCCTTCCCGTTTCGGAAGGCGTCGGGGGCGCTTTCGTTGTCGCGACCGCGGGTCGGTGCGCGCGACGCGGGGGACGGCGCCGACTCGTCGCGCGATTACGATGAGCTGACGTGCCCGACGGAGCCCGCGAAGGATGCAACGGATGAGAACCCGACGCGCAGCGTGGGCGACCACGATCGTTCTCGTCGTAGCGGCCGTGGTCGTCGCCGCCCTCGTCCTGACCTTCGCAGTCCAGCGGGTGAGTTCGTCTTCGCATCTCGTCCTCGAGAACCCGACGCTCATCTTCTCCGACCCGGGGGCGGTGTCGTTCGCCGTGTCGGGGGCGAGCGCGAGCGTGACGTGGAGCGTGGCCGACGAGGGTGGTCACGAGGTGGTCTCCGGCACCGCCGAGCCCGACGACGGATCCCTCACCATCGACGTCGCGCAGCGGGTGCCGACCGGCTACTACACGGTGACCCTCTCCTCGCCGTCCGATGGAGACGTCACCGCCGCGTTCGGGGTCACCGGCCCCGCCCCCGCGGACGATCGCTACTACAGCGTGCAGACCCTGAGCGCGCACCCGAACAGCGTCTACAGCGTCAACATGGACCGTCTGATCCCGATGCTGAAGGGACTCGGCTTCTCGTCGCGACGCGACTCGGTGTACTGGAGCCAGTTCGAGCTGTCGGCCGGCGAATACTCGACCCCGCCGTCGATCCAGCGCACGCTCGACGAGGATGATCAGAACGACATGTCGCTCGTCTGGACGGCCGGCAGCGGCAATCCCCTGTACGACGGGGGCCGCCTCCCGTCGTCGCCCGAGGCGATCCGCGCGTACGCGAAGTACATCGACGCATTCCTCACCGCGCACCCCCACGTCACCACCGTCGAGATGCTCAACGAGTTCAACGGCACGAACAACAGCGCCTGCGGCGCGACGGCGGCGTGCTATCTCGACATCGCGAAGATCGTCTATCCGTTCGTGAAGTCGCGGCATCCGGATGTCGTCATCGTCGCGGGGGGACTCGCGGGTGTCAGCCTCGATTGGTGGCGCGACTTCTTCTCGGCGGGGGGAGTCGCCTACGGCGACGCCTTCTCGTACCACCCCTACGGGCTCACGCCGCAGCGCCTGGGCGAGGTCGCC
This sequence comes from Microbacterium algihabitans, assembly GCF_032464975.1. Classification (NCBI taxonomy): domain Bacteria; kingdom Bacillati; phylum Actinomycetota; class Actinomycetes; order Micrococcales; family Microbacteriaceae; genus Microbacterium; species Microbacterium algihabitans. The sequence continues at coordinate 309,201 of NZ_JAWDIU010000004.1, read as the reverse complement.
GACGAGATCACGCGGTTGATCAAGAAGAACAATCGAGGTGTCGGCAAGCCGCTGTACATGACGGAGGTCGGGTGGTCGATCTCCACCGAGCAGAAGGGCAACCCCGCGAAGGTCGGGACCGAGGAACAGCAGGCCGACCGGCTCGTCTACAGTTTCATCGCGCCGCAGGCGAGCCCGCAGATCGCTCTCGTCAACTGGTACCAGGCGCTCGATTACGGCCCGACCGAGACGGAGTACAACTTCGGCCTGTTCCGTCAGGCGACCGACAACGTCAAGGGGTTCCAGCCGAAGAAGGCCGCGATCGCGTTCTACGTCCTGCGGTCGCAACTCGACGGCTTCCGCTACGTGCGCACGGACACGCTCGCCGGCGACGTGCAGTCGTACGTGTTCTCGAACGACAAGGGGGTCACCACGCGGGTGATGTGGCGCACGACCCGGTCGTCGGCGGACACCTCGACGACGTCGGTGACGCTTCCGGCGACGGGCAAGGCGTACCTGACGGTCACGAGCGTCGACGGGGCGCGCCTGGCCGCGGTCACCGGTACCGCGGCGTCTTCGACGCAGGAGGTCTCGACGTCGCCGATCTTCGTGACCACGAGCAATTCGCCGCCTCCGGCGCGGTGACCCGCGAGCCGACGGAGCGGCGCATCCATCCGCCGGACAGGAAGAAGGCCCCCCGCGATCCCGCGGAGGGCCTTCTGTGTTGTGGTCGGGGTGACAGGATTTGAACCTGCGGCCTCGTCGTCCCGAACGACGCGCGCTACCAAGCTGCGCCACACCCCGTTGCAACTTGAAAAGTCTACCCTGTCGAAGCGGATGCTCCGAACCACGGCAGGACCCGGGCGCGTCATGATCGAGGCCGTTCGTGCGGGATCAGGTGCGCGGAGTGCCTCGTCTCCGCGCGATGCCCCACGCGGCGATCCCCATCGCCAGGACGACGGCCGCGATCCCGCCGGTTCCTCCGATCGCCGCCGCCGACATCCCGGTCGCGGCGAGGGCGGCCGGAGTCGACGCGGGCGGACTCGACGTCACGGGCGGCGGTGTGCTCGCCGCGGGGGTCGGGTCGACCCGCACCGGGGGAGGATCCCCCCACTGCGTCGTCTGCGAGGAGGAGGCGAACCTCTCGACGAAGACGAAGCCGGGAGAGAGGTGCTCCATGGTCTCGGCATCCTGGGCGCCGCGATCGATGCGCCAGACGGCGGTGTACACGCCGGGGCCGGGAAGGGGGTCGCTCTGCACCCGGTAGACGCCGCCTCCCGTGGCCGGATCGGTGCGGAGCTCGAGGTGCGCGACGGGGTCCAGCCCCGCGGGGATCTCGTCGGATTCGGCCGGGAACGAGCTGGTCGCGAACACGTCGGCCGTGGCCGAGATGACGACGAACGAGCCGTCCTCGAGACGCGGCCACGGCTCGTCGCTCTCGACGGCGACCTCGTCGACGAATCGTCCGTCCTGCAGGTGCGCCGAGGTGGAGATGTGCGGCGCGAAGCGCACGGGGCGCGTGGTGGCGTCTTCGGCGGTCAGCTCGAAGGTCGTGGGGCGTGCGGGCCCGGCTGATTGCTGCTGATCGGGGGTGGTGTACGAACGGATCGCGGCGGTCTCGACGGTGAACGTCCCCGTCGCGCGGACCGCATAGGGTCGTCCGTCGTTCGCGGCGGGAACCGGGGCGGAGATCGGGTAGACGATGCCTCCCACGACCCCCGATCGCTCCGCGGCGCCCGTGTCGGCGAACACGGCGTTCTCGAGCCGCAGCGTGCCCGACGCCGTGGGGTCGACGTCGGCGGTCACCGTGCCGCGCGTGGGGTCGTCTGCCTGCGTGGTGAGGGTCAGCGTTCCGCCGACGCGCGGGACCGCCATCGCCTCGGCCTCAGCGAGGTAGGTCCGAGCGAGGTTCTGGACCGCGACGTTGTTCTCGGGGCTGGCCCGCCGCATGATGTGGTCGATGGCGCCGCGCAGATCGTCGCCGGTGTAGCCCCACGAATGCAGGGTGGTGTCGCGGTCGACGATCGCCTTGACCGCCCAGCCGACACTCGCCGCCTGCACCGGGTCGTCGGTCTGACCGTAGGTGCCGACGAGGTGGTTGATCGAGACCAGCTGCTGGGGGCTGAGGCCGTTCACGTCGGAGGATTCGCCGTGGTCGGTCGTGTCACCGGTCGCCACCGGAAGCCCCGGGTGGATGCAGTACGTGTGCACGTCGCCGACGCGCATCGATCCGTGCCAACCCGTGGACGACAACGGCGCCCAGGTGCCGAAACCGGTGCCCTGGTCGGCGGCGTGCGCGGCGGGCGCGAAGCCGACGGCGCCGAGAAGTACGGCGACGGCGGCGGCGAACGCCGCCCGACGGCGCCGTGACGGAGGTGGTGAGTGCTGCATGCGAGTCCCTTCGATTGGAAGAGACTCGATCTTGCGTGAGGGGCGATCGCCGCCGATGCGAGAACGGACCGATCCGTGGAGGGATCGGTCCGTTCTGGTGCTGTGCAGAAGCGGTCAGCGAGGCAGCAGCGTCAGCAGAGTGGCCTCCGGCCGGCACGCGAAGCGCACGGGGGCGTAGATGGAGTGTCCGAGACCCGCGCTGACGTTCAACGGCACCGTTCGCCCGTCGTGCGTCCACTCGCTCAGACCGCGCGCCTGGTCGAGGGGCAGGTCGCAGTTCGACACCAGCGCCTTGCTGCTGAAGGGGATGCGCACCTGTCCGCCGTGGGTGTGCCCGGCCAGTAGCACGTCGGCGCCGAACGAGGTGAAGGCGTCGAGGGTGCGCCGGTAGGGGGCGTGCATCACACCGAGGGTGAGGTCGCCGGCATCCAGTCTCGAGACGACCGGGGGGATGAGCTCGGGCCGATCCCAGTTGCGGTGCGCGTCGTTCACGCCGAAGGCCGTGATCCGCGTGCCCTTCACCTCGAGCGAGACGGCCGTGTCGTCGAGGACCTTCCACCCGAGGTCGGCGGTGAAGAACCGATCGAGGGCATCGATGTCGAGGTGCTTGTGAGCCGGAACGTGCCCGGACGGTCCGAGGAAGTAGCGCAGCGGATTGCGCGGCGCGGGTTCCTGGTAGTCGTTCGAGCCGTGCACGACGAGTCCGGGGACGCCGCGCAGGGCGGCGAAGGCGGTCCGGATGCCGGTGAGCCCATCGCGATGACCGAGATTGTCTCCCGTGTTCACGACGAGGTCGGGCGAAAGGTCGGCCAGGCGCGCCATCCACTCCTGCTTGCGGTGCTGCCAGGGCGCCATGTGCGCGTCGGAGACGTGCAGGACGCGGATCGGTTCCGCGCCCTTCGGAAGCACGCGCAGGGCGTGGTAGCGCACCGTGAACAGGTAGCGCTCGACGCCCATGCCCCAGACGGCCGCCCCGACAGCGGCCGCCCCCGCGACCCCGAGGGGCGCGAGGGCGGCGACGCGGGAGGCGCGGCTCACGGGCAGTCCTTCGCGCTGACGTTCAGCACGACCGGGGTGTCCTTGTTGGCCGCGGTGCCGCCGGCGGGGTTGCTGGCGGTGACCTGGCCGCCGTCGGGGGCCTTGTCGCTCTTCTTGCAGTCGCCGATCGAGAAGTTGGTGAAACCGGCGTTCTTGAGATCGTTCTGCGCGGCGTTGATGCTGCGGCCGATCACGTCGGGGACGGTGCCGCCCTTTCCGTTGCCGGGGCTCAGGGTGATCTGCGAACCGGCGGGGGCGGAGCCGCCACCGGGGTTCTGCGCGGCCACGCGGTCGCCGCCGAGCTCGGAATCGATCGGGTCTCCGACCGTCACGCGGAAGCCGGCGTTCTGCAACGTCGAGGTCGCGCTGTCGATGCTCTGGCCGACCACGTTCGGGAGGTCGCGCTGCTGCGTGCGCAGCAGGTTGCTCGCGGGGTCGGGGAAGCGGTCGCCGCCGTAGACGTCGTCGGCCGCGCGCTGCACGTCACGTGCGAGTCGGTAGCGCATGTCGCTGAGCTGCAGGCCGTTGGCGAACTTCTGGAAGAGGCTGACGGTGCCGCCGTCCCAGTTGCCGACCCAGACCGCGGTCGTGACGTTGGTCGACGACTCGATCATCCAGGTCTCGTGGGCCTCGTGCGTACCGGTCTTACCGAGCACGGGGGTGCCGTCGCCGGGGTTGGCCTGCGAACCCGTTCCGCCACCCTGCATGACGCCCTGGAGGGCGTACGCGGCGGTCGCCGCGATCTCGGGCGTCAGTGCGGTCTCGCACTGCTGGTCGGGGATGGGGCGCTCGGAGCCGTCGGCCGCGGTCACCTTGTCGATGACCTTCGCGGGGCAGCGCGTGCCGCCGTTGGCGACCGTCGAGAAGGCGCCGGCCATGGCGATCGGCGAGATGTTGTCGCTACCGATGACCTCGTTGGCGTTCGCCATCAAGATCTCCTTGCCGTCGCCCGTCTTCACGCCCATCTTCTTCACGACGTTGGCGATGTCGCAGAGGTCGAGCTCGGCGGCCATGGCGAGGTAGCCCGTGTTCAGCGAGTCGCGCGTGAACATCATCGGCGTTCCCACGTAGCCGCGGCTCTCGTTGAAGTTGTTGATCGTGTACTTCGTGGTGTTGACCCACGGACCCTGGCACGAGTTCTTCATGTTGGGGACGGGCTGCAGGCGACCGTTCAGCGTCTCGTTGAGCGAGTGCCCCTTCTCGAGCCAGTCGATGAGGGTGAACAGCTTGAACGTCGATCCGGCGCTGAAACCGATCGATCCGCCGTTGTCGGAATCGCCGGCGAAGACGATCGAGCTGTACGAGGGGTCGGAGTCGGCGAGGGTCGGATCCTGCGTGAACTTCGTGTTCTGCGCGAGGGCGAGCAGGCGACCGGTCTTGGCCTCGAGGCTGACGGCGGTGGCACCGAACTTCAGGTTGTCGTAGCGGGCCGGGTCGAGGTTGGTCGGCGCGTTCTCGCTCATGGTCTCTTGAGCGGCGTTCTGCACGTTCCAGTCGAGCGTCGTCTGGATCGTCAGACCGTCCTGACGCAGCGCGTTGACGCGGTCGTCGGTTCCCTCGCCGAACGCGGGGGAGTTCAGGATCGTCGAGACCACGTACTGGCAGAAGTACGGGGCGGCCGAGGCGGCGCAGCCCTGGGTCGTCGGGGTGATCGCCGGGGTGATCGGCTCGATCGCGAACGACACGTACTGCTCGTGGGTGATCTTGCCGTCGGCCTCCATGCGGCTCAGCACGTAGAGCTGGCGGCCCTTGGTCTCGCTGTAGCCGTCGGCGGCGGCGACCAGCTGGTCCTGCGTGATCTCGCCGTTGTCGCGCAGCGTGTACAGCGCCTGGATGGTGCCCTGGTCGACGTCGTCGATCGAGCCGTCGGGAGCCTTGTTGTAGGCGGTCTCGCCGTCGCTGATGCTGCCGGTGGGCAGGTCGATGCGGAAGCGGTTGGGGTTCTGCACCATGCCGGCGAGGATCGCGGACTGTCCGACGGTCAGGTTCGCGGCGGGGGTGTTGAAGTAGTACCGCGCGGCGGCGTCGATGCCGTACGTGGTTCCGCCGAAGTTGGCGATGTTGAGGTACCCGAGGAGGATCTGATCCTTCGTGTACTCCTTCTCGAGCTGCACCGCGTAGCGCATCTCCTGCAGCTTGCGCTGGTAGCCCGCGGCACCGTCCGACTGGATGGCCTCGAGCGCGCACGCCTGCAGAACTTCGTCGCGGCTCTTGGCTTCGACCGCCGGGGTGCTGTCCGTCGCCTCCACGGCGGGGATCGCGCGGGCGTCGCGCTCGCAACGCTGCACGAGCACGTTCTTGACGTACTGCTGGCTGATCGAGGATCCACCCTGCGTCTCGCCGCCCGAGGCGTTGCTGAGCAGTGCACGGGTCGTACCGATGAGGTCGACACCACCGTGCTGGTAGTAGCGCGGGTCCTCGGAGGAGAGGATCGCGTCGTACATGACCGGGTTGACTTGGTCGAAGGTGACCGGGGAGCGGTTCTGGTCGTAGAACTTGGCCAGGACCTGGTCGCCGGCCATCAGCGTCGTCGGCTGCATCAGCTCGTCGGGCTGCAGGTAGCTCGGCATGTTGTCGAAGATCGTGATGGCGCTGGAGGCCGCCGCGCCGGAAACGGCGATGGCGGGCGTCACGGCAGCGGTGACGAGGAGTCCGGCGACCGCGCTCAGGCCGACGAGGCCGACGATGCCGCCGAGGGCACCGCTAGCCGTTCGTTTGTTCTCGGGCATAGGCTTGAGGATAAGCGACGTTGCTGGGCGATGCCTCGAAGGTGAGCCCTGCGCGCGTACGCGTCCGCCCCCGCGCGCAGATGCTGCGCGCTCCGAGCAACCTCCGGGAGCCCGAGATGATCACGTGGGAGTACCTCACCACGCCGCTGCTGATCCACAACACCGCCGCGATCCTCAACAACTGGGGCAAGCAGGGCTGGGAGCTCGTGCAGGTGGTGACCGGCCCCGAGGGCGGACTCGTCGCCTACCTCAAGCGCCCCACGGGCGGAGGCGCAGCGAACGCGGGTCTCGGTGCCGCCGAGACCGCCGCCAAGCAGTTCGAGGGGCAGCAGTGACCGTCTCGGAGCGTCTGGCCGCTCTGGGCGTCGAGGTGCCCGCGGTCGTGCCGCCCGTGGCGTCGTACATCCCGGCGAAGCGCCACGGCGACCTCGTCTACACCTCGGGCCAGCTTCCGATGGTGCAGGGTGCACTCCCCGCCACCGGCAAGGTCGGCGAGACCGACGGGCTCGTCAGCCCCGCGGATGCCAAGACCTACGCCCGTCAGTGCGCGCTGAACGCCATCGCGGCGGCCGCCGCGCTCGTGGGAGGCGTCGACAACCTCACCGGTGTGCTGAAGTTGACCGGCTTCGTGGCATCCGTCCCCGAATTCACCGGGCAGCCCGGCGTCATCAACGGTGCGAGCGAGTTCCTCGGCGAAGTCTTCGGCGAGGCCGGGGCGCACGCGCGCTCCGCGGTGGGAGTGCCGGTGCTCCCGCTCGACAGCCCCGTCGAGGTCGAGGTGGTCTTCTCGGTCGCGTGAGCGGAATTCCGGATGCCGACTCCTCGGCATCCGGATCGAAGGGGGCGTCCCGCGTGTCGGGGCGCCCCCTTCGTCGTGCCGCCGGTCGCCGGTCACGGCGGATTCTGAAGTGGCGGGGAGGATCATTCGTGCTCATGACCACCTCCGTCGTGCCGGGCGCGTCGTCCGCCGCCGCCTCGAACCCCTTCCTGGCCCCCGCCGCCCACCCGCGTCGGCTGGTGCTCACCGCCGTGGCGACCGTGCTCGTGCTCGTCGCTGTCGGCTTCCTCCTGCGGCTCGTGCCGCTCGACGTCGGGCTCTCCCGTGTCGTGCACCGCTCGCACCTCGGTGCCCTCGGTGCAATCGCGGAGGGGTTTTATCGTGCGGTCAAACCGGTCTCGGCGGCCGGGATCATGGTCGTGGCGACGGCGGTCGTCGGCTTCGCCACGCGTCGGTGGCAGGCGGCCCTCGCGTTCGTCGGGACGATCGCGCTCACCTGGGGCTCGGCCGAAGCGATCAAGCTCGTCGTCGAGCGGCCTCGCCCCGGCCTGTCGGAGCAGGTGGTGAACGCCGTCGGGACGACGGCCGACCCGTCGTTCCCGAGCGGCCACGTCGCGTTCGTCGCCGCTTTCGCCGCGGCGCTGATCTGCGTGTCGTGGGCGACCCGCTGGCGCGCCCTAGCGATCGGAGTGGGCGTCGTGCTGGTCGCGGCGATGATGCTGTCGGTGGTGTACATCGGCGTGCACTACGTCGGCGACGCGGTGGCATCCGTCATCTGGGTGGCGGGCATCTTCCCGGCCGTGCGCGCCCTCCTGGCGTTCGTCGTCGCACGGGCGCAGGAAGTGGTCGACGCCCGACGCCGGTGAGCCGGACCCTCCCCGTGCGCGGCATGAGGTTCGATAGCATCGGGCCGAGCCAATAACCGGGGGGAGGGCTCGAATGAACGACGCCGCGCAGATGCTGATCGCGATCGCCGGTCAGTTGGAAAAAGCCAAGGAGCTATCCGACGTCGCGGAGAACCTGTCGGGGGAGCTCGCCGCTCTCACCGGGGTGGGAAGCAGCGAAGATGACGAGGCGACGGTGACGGTCGATCACCAGGGCATCGTGACGGGGGTGACTCTGTCCGCCGGGGTCTCTCGCTCGGATGGTCGCTCGATCGCGGAGGCGATCCTCACTGCGACGGAGCGTGCGATCGACGACGTCAAGCGTCAGGCCGAGCCTTTGCAGGCGGCCATCCTGCAGCCTTACCTCCCCCAGCAGACCGTTGACTTCTCGGCGCAGTTGGACGAGCTTTTCCGTCGTGTTCAAGCGGTCGACGGGATCACAGACGAGGAGAATCGCTGATGACAGATCTCGATGTCCAGGCCGACGCGTTGCACGCGCACGCGTCCGCTCTTCACGGTTCGGCGGAGAGGTTCGACGCGGCGGCGGTTGCGGCGCTGCAAGCGGTCTCTCTCTCGCCCGAGGCTTTCGGGCTGCTGTGCTCTTTCCTCGTACCCGTCGTCGGCACGCAGCAAGCGACCACGGTTGCGGGGCTGGGCGCACTCAAGCTCGCTTTGTCCGCAGAGGCGACCGCCGTCTCAGCAGCGGGGAGCGCCTACGCCCTCCTCGACGACGTGCTCGCCTCCGAGATCGCGAAGGTCATCTGATGTCCCTGCTCGTCGCGCCCACCTATGAGAGCGGAGCGAGCGGGGAAGCCATCCTCGGGGCGATTCCCATCGCGGGAGGAATCGCCGACAGTGTTCGCGACTTCGGTAACGGCAATATCACCTCGGGCGTGATCGACGTCGCCGGATCGGCTCTCGACGTCGTCGGCGTCATCGCGAACCCCATTGCCACGCTCGTATCGTCGTGCGCGGCGTTCCTCCTCGACTACATGAGCCCGCTGCATGAAGAACTCGAACTCCTCACCGGGAGTCCGGAGATGGTGCGTGCGCTCGGCGGGACCTGGGACAACGTGGGGGAGGCGCTCACCGCGATCGCCGACGATCGCGACCGCGCGCTCGCCGGGTTGCGCGAGTCGTGGGAGGGCGCGGCGGCCACCGGCTACGAGACCGTCGCCAACGGCTTGACGACCCTCATGCGCTCGTTGGCCGACGCCGCCCACAGCAACGCCAACGGACTGCGTCTCGCGGCTTCCGTCGTGCAAGTCGTGTACGAGATCGTGAAGGGCATCATCGCTGATCTGGTCGGTCAGCTCATCCAGGCGGTCGTCATCGCCATGGCGACCGTGGGCGTCGGCCTGCCGGCCGTCGTCGCCCAGTGCAGCGCGAAGATCGCCCAACGCGTACCCCAGGTCGCGCGATGGGTGGAGAAGATCCAGGAGGTCATGCGCCGAATACAGGACATCGTCGAGACGTTCACGCAGTTCGGACGCAAGTTCGAGATCAACGCGGGCACCATCAAAGGCACCCTCGACAGAAAGGTCGACGTGTTGGTCAGCGTCCAGTCCGTCGATCTCGTCAACGCCGTGAAGGGCATCAACAGCGGCATCACGAAGTCCACCGAAGCGGGGGCCGAGTCGTGAGCGGCCCCGGCGACTCCTCAGGGGTACCGCAGCCCACGCGGGAGCGCCTCGCCCTGCGTGAGGCGCAGTACGCCGCTGCGCGCGCACGCGGAGAAGAGATCCTGGCCGCTCAGCGGGCGATGGACGCGGCGCGGGGCACAGCCTCGTCCTACCTCGGCGAAGTCACGGCGACGGTGTCGGCCCGGGGCCTTCTGACCGATCTGCAGATCACGCCGCGAGGAGCCGCGCTGGGCCCACAGGTCCTGGGACGGCTCGTCTCGACGACGATCCGCGAGGCGCTGCTCGATCTGGAGGGCAATTTGATCGCTGCGGTCGACGAGACCGGCCACTCCGAGGCTTCTGCTGCACTCGTGGCAGAGGTCACGGGTGGATTGCGGGGCCCTCTGGCAGCCCTGGATGATACGGAAGCTGCGCGCCAGCAGTGACATCGCGCGGTGGCGCGCCGTCGTCTACCGCTCGCCGCCCATCGTGGACGCGACCGTCGGAAGGTGCGAGCCTCCCGACCGCGTGCCCACATACACACCAGTCGGCGTGCCGGGTGGAACGTCCCAGACGTCGATGGCTTGTTGGCGCGACATCGTGACGTGCTTCTGAGCGTCGGGCGCCTCCTGCCATGGCACCTTGCCCTCGAGGCCGTACCCCTTCCAGTCCGGGCGGATGAGGCGCTGGCCGAGGGAGAGTCCGGCACCACCCTCGAGACGACGCGGGAAGACCCCCGTGCCCGCGACCAGGGGATCGGCGCGACCCCATGCGCGTTCGGGGACGGATTCGATCACGCCCGCAAGCGTCGTCGCGACGCTGCGGATGTGGCCTGCGTCGTAGGGCTCGAAGCCGTAGGCGAGCACGACGCCGGCGCGAATGACCACGGCGCTCACGGAAACCATCTCTGCGAGCACATCGAGGGTCTGCGGTGTCAGAAGGTCCTCGGCGAAGGAAGGCACGAATCCCTCGACGGTCCAACGGCCGTCAGCCGTGCGCCCGGGACCCAGCGGCGGAAGTGGGAGCCCGTAGTCCTTCTGCGTCGATGCAGCGTCGACCAGTCTGATTTCGGGGAGAGGCGCAGGCAGATCGATCCACACCGCGTTCGTCTCCCGCCGATCTCCGTGCGGAATGCCGCTGTTCGTCGTGCCGTATTCGTACCCGATCAGGCGGCCCGCGCGACAGCGGTGCCCGGCGACGGACCCCTCGGCGACGTCGATCACCGCAACCGTCCAGATGTCGTTGCGGCGGATGCCGCGCAGAGCTGCCTCGCGCAGCTCGTACGGAGGTGCGGGCTGGCTGGCGAACCAGGCCCACCCGCTGCCCTCCATCTCCGCTCGGAGCTGGGCCCGTTCGCGCAGAGCCTCCTCGCGCTTACGCTTGCCGAAAATCACGGTCGCAGTCTACGTGCGCAACCCATCGCCGCGACCGATTGCGGGTGCAGCCACTCGCGGGAGGAGGGGGAAGGCGGTCAGAATGAACGTGCGAGCGCCGACTCGGCGTCGGCGATCGCCGTCCCGGTCCGTAGGAGCACTTCGGCGCAGCCGTCGAGCAGAGCCTGCATGGCGCGCATCTGCTCTTCCCACCGCGTCCGCGCGAGGGAGTACGCCTCACGCGCCTCGCCCTGCCAACCACTCTCCATGGCAGCGAGCTGTGCGTCCAGCTGATCGAGTTCTGCGCCCATGCGTGACGACGCGCTGCGAAGCGTCTCGACGGTCTGGCTGACGCGGCCAAAATCGATCCGGATGCGATCCGCCATCCTCGTCCCCCTCGAATGTCGATTCCCGACACCACAGTACCTAGCTCGACGGCCGCTCCCCGTGCTTTTCGAACGTTGAAGATCCCGGATGCCATGGATCACGGCATCCGGGATCTTCCTCACTTCACCTGGGCGCTGATGACGCTCATGACGGCGGTGTCGGCGAGGGTCGTGGTGTCGCCGACCTCGCGGCCTTCGGCGACGTCGCGGAGGAGGCGGCGCATGATCTTGCCCGAGCGCGTCTTGGGCAGTTCTCCCACGATGTAGACGTCGCGCGGGCGGGCGATCGGGCCGATCTGCTGGCCGACCCACTTGCGCAGCTCGTCGCCGAGCCCCTCGACGGGGTTCTGCTTGAGGTAGCGGCTCTTGATGATGACGAAGGCGACGACCGCCTGACCCGTGGTCTCGTCGCTCGCGCCGACCACGGCCGCCTCGGCGACGCCCTCGTGACCGACCAGGGCCGACTCGATCTCGGCGGTCGAGAGGCGGTGCCCCGAGACGTTCATGACGTCGTCGACGCGGCCGAGCAGCCACACGTCGCCGTCGTCGTCGAGGCGGGCGCCGTCGCCGGCGAAGTAGTAGCCCTTGTCGGCGAACTTCTCCCAGTACGTCTCGCGGTAGCGGTCGGGGTCGCCCCAGATGCCGCGCAGCATGCTCGGCCAGGGTTCGGTGACCACGAGGAGTCCTCCGCTGCCGTTGCCGACCGGTTCGCCCGCGTCGTCGACGACGGCGATCGAGATGCCGGGCACGGGCACCTGCGCCGAGCCCGGCTTCGTCTCGGTGACGCCCGGCAGCGCGGAGATCATGATGGCGCCGGTCTCGGTCTGCCACCAGGTGTCGACGATCGGCGTCTCGTCGGCGCCGATGATCTCTCGGTACCAGACCCACGCCTCGGGGTTGATGGGCTCACCGACCGAGCCGAGCAGGCGCAGCGACGACAGATCGAACTTCTGCGGCACGTCGCGACCGATCTTCATGAAGGAACGGATCGCCGTCGGCGCGGTGTAGAAGATCGACACCTTGTGCTTCTCGATGAGCTCCCACCAGCGACCCGGGTGCGGGGTGTCGGGGGTGCCTTCGTAGAGGAGCTGTGTGGCGCCGTTGGCGAGGGGACCGTAGGTGACGTAGGTGTGCCCGGTGATCCAGCCGATGTCGGCGGTGCACCAGTACACGTCGGTCTCGGGGTGGACGTCGTGCACCACCCGGTTCGTGAACGCCGCCTGCGTCAGGTATCCGCCCGAGGTGTGCAGGATGCCCTTGGGCTTTCCCGTCGTGCCGGAGGTGTAGAGGATGAACAGCGGGGTCTCGGACGGGAAGGCCTCGGCCTCGTGCTCGCCGGATGCCTGGGGCACGACGTCATGCCACCACAGGTCGCGCTCATCGGTCCACTCGACCTCGTTGCCGCCGCGCTTGACCACGACGACGTGCTCGACCGTCTCTTGGACGCCCGACCCGTTGCGATCGGCCAGGGCCTGGTCGACCGCGGGCTTGAGCGGTGACACCTTTCCCTTGCGCCAGCCGCCGTCGGCCGTGATGACGACCTTCGCCCCCGCGTCGTCGATGCGCGCGCGCAGGCTGTCGGCCGAGAATCCGCCGAAGACGACGGAGTGCACCGCGCCGATGCGGGCGACCGCGAGCATCGACGAGATCGCCTCGGGGATCATCGGCAGGTACAGCGCGACGCGGTCGCCCTTCTCGACGCCGAGATCGGTGAGCACGTTCGCCAGACGCTTCACCTCGTCGGTGAGTTCGGCGTACGTCACGTTGCGGGTGTCTCCCGGCTCGCCCTCCCAACGCAAGGCGATCCGGTCGCCGTTGCCGGCGTCGACGTGGCGGTCGAGGCAGTTGTAGGCGACGTTGAGCTCGCCGTCGGCGAACCACTCGGCGAAGGGCGGATTCGACCAGTCGAGCACCTTCGTGAAGGGCGTGTGCCAATGCAGCTCCCGCGCCTGGTCGGCCCAGAAGCCCTCGCGGTCGGCGGCGGCGCGCTCGTAGAGCGCCCGGTCGCCGATCGCGGCGTCGGCGAATGCGGCCGACGGGGCGAAACGGCGGGTCTCGTTGAGGAGGTGGTCGATCTGGCTGCTCATCGCGGCGCTCCTTCGCGTTCACGGACGCCGGCGCCCATGCGCAGCGTCGTCACGTCGGTCACGCTAGCGACACCCTCCGACACGGGCCACCTCCGATAGTTGGCATCGCGGTGATCGGTCGGCGCAGCAGGGAAACAACTGATATATCGCGTTGCATACGTCTGGAAAGTTGGTGGCGCCCTCCGGCGCGCGTACGCTGTCTACCGCCCGAACATCGCTTCCGGCACCGCGTCGGGGGAGCCCCCCAATTTTCCCCGGCGCGTGGCGGCATCCCTCGCCCCCCACTGTAGGGATGCCGCCCCCTTCATTTTCGGACGGTCCTCCCGCGCGACGAGGCGCGGGGTTCCTCCCCAGATGACTCATCGCTCCGTCTCTCCACCGATCGACCGATCCGGTCAGCGGGCGCGGTCGACCGGTCCCTACGGTCGTCGTCATGTCGATTCCCTCCCTCCCCGCTCCGTCCGTCGTCGACGCGACGGACGCGGATCGCGACGACGCGGCGCTGGCGTTCCTCCGCCCGTTCCTCGACGACCCCACTGTCACCGATCTCTTCGTCAACGGCGAACGGGGCCTCTTCGTCGACCGCGGAGACGGCATCGTCCGCGTGCCGTCGTGGCGGGCCAGCGAGGCGGAGGTGCGACGACTCGCCGTCCGCCTCATCGCGCGCGGAGGGCGGCACCTCGACGACGCCTCTCCCTGCGTCGATGTGAGGTGGGCGCGAGGGGTGCGCGTGCACGCGGTGCTCGCGCCCGTCGCCGCGACCGGGACGTGCATCTCGGTGCGCGTGCCGGTGTGGTCCGCACCCGACATGGCGAGGCTCGAAGGTGCCGGCATGTTCGACGCCGCGCAGAGGGGCCGGCTCGAGGGACTCGTCGCTCGGCGCGACAACCTGCTGATCGTCGGCGCGACGGGGGCCGGGAAGACCACTCTCCTCGCCGCTCTCCTGGGCTGCGTTGCCGACACCGAACGGATCGTGACGATCGAGGAGGTCGCCGAGCTGCGACCAGCGCACCCCCATCACGTCGCTCTCGAAGCGCGCCAGGCCAACATCGAAGGCGTCGGAGGCATCCCCGTGTCGCGTCTCGTGCGCGAGGCGCTGCGCATGAGGCCCGACCGGCTCGTGATCGGCGAGGTGCGCGGCGAAGAGGTGCGCGAGCTGCTGCTCGCGTTGAACACCGGCCACGACGGGGGAGCCGGCACGCTCCATGCCAACAGCCTCGTCGACGTCGCGCCCCGGCTCGAGGCCCTGGGCGCTCTCGCGGGGATGGATGCCGGGGCGGTGGCACGGCAGACGGCGGGGGCGATTGCGGCGATCGTGCACGTGGAGCGTGTCGCCGGGCGCCGCCGTGTCGCGGCATGGGGGCGACCCGCGATTCGCGACGGTCGACTGCTGATCGAGGCGCGGGAGTGGGAGTGACACGGCCCTCCGCCCGTCCGGCCGCGGGCGACGACGACGCGATCGAGACCGTCGCGCGGTTGGCGACGCTCATGGCCGGGGGCGCTGCACCGGTGGCGGCGTGGTCGCACCTCGCAGCCGGAGGCGGTGCCGTCGTGAACGCCGCAGCGGATGCCGCGCGACGCGGCGTCGACGTCGGACCCGTGCTGGTCGCCGAGGGCGGCTGGTGGATCGGGGTCGGGGCGATCTGGAGCGTCGCGGTCGAGACCGGAGCTCCCTTTGCCGAGACGCTGCGCGGGGCCGTCGTGGCGCTGCGCGATGTCTCGGAGGTGTCGGCCGATGTGGCCGTCGCGCTGGCCGAGCCCACCTCGACCGCCCGGCTGCTCGGCTGGTTGCCGGTGCTCGGGGTGCCGATGGGGTACGCGATGGGGTTCGACCCCGTGAGCATCCTCGTCACCGATCCCCTCGGACCGCCGTGCCTGGTCATCGGGGGCCTCCTCATGGTCGGGGCGCGACTCTGGACGAGAGCGCTCGCGCGCCGAGCTCGCCCGGCCGCACGCATTCCGGGTCTGGAGCCCGAGCTGTGGGCCGTCGCGCTGTCGGCGGGAGTGTCGGTCGACCGCGCGAGCGCGCTTATGGGCGGCCTCGCCGACGTCGGGGAGGACGATCAGGCGACAGCGGCCGTGCAGCGGACGCTCGATCTGGCGACCCGGGCGGGTGTCCCCGCCGTCGAGCTGCTCCGCGGCGACGCGTGGCTCGCCCGCCACCGCGCGCGCACCGAGGGGCGAACGGCCGCAGCGCGGCTGTCGACGCGGCTGCTGCTTCCGCTCGCCGTCTGCACCCTTCCCGCGTTCCTCCTCCTCGCCGTCGTCCCGCTGGTGCTCGGCATCGTCCGATCGAACGCCTTCCCCTGACCCGCGATCCGGCGCGACCGCGCCCTCCGCTCGCCGTCGGCCCGCGGAGTCATCCCCTCCCCACCTCTACCCCTGGAGAACGACATGCCTCTCTTCCCTCATCGCGACTCGGGTTCTTCCTTGCTCCCGTTTCCCTCCCTCACGTCGGCGCGGGCGGGTGCGCTCTTCCTCGACGAACGGGGGGCGGCGACGGCCGAGTACGCGGTCGCCACGATGGCCGCCGTCGCCTTCGCGGGATTGCTCGTCGTCATCATGCGCAGCGACGAGGTGCGCGGCATCCTCACCGACCTGGTGCGCCGCGCCCTGACGGTGCAATGACGATGCCCTGGTCGCGCAGCGGGTGTACTCGCATCGCGGTGGCGGGCGCGTCGAGAGGTGAGCCCGGCCGACGGCTCGGTGAACGGGGGTCGGTCACGGCCGAGTTCGCCGTCGCCCTGCCCGCCGTCCTGGTCGTGCTCGCCCTGGCGGTCGGTGCGCTGAGCACGGCGGCGGCGACCATCCGCGTGCAGCACGCCGCCACCGAGGCGGCACGGCTCCTCGGCCGCGGCGACGAGAGCGGGCTCGCGCGGGTCGCCGAGATCGGGGCCACGGCCACGGTGCAGCGTTCGGACGACCTGGTATGCGTCGAGGCTTCAGCCCCCGTGCCGCTGCACCTTCCTCTCCCTCCCGTCGCCGCCCGGGCGTGCGCCCTGGACGGCGGGCACTGATGGCCGGCGCGACGGCGACGGTGGGGGTGGTCGCCGTCGTGGCGGCGCTGGCCGTCGGCCTCGGCTGCGTCGGCGGGGCCGCGATCGCCGCGTCGCGCCTCGCGGGGACGGCCGATGCGGCCGCGCTCGCCGCGGCGGACGCGGCGAGCGGAGCGGTGACGGGCTCCCCGTGCGACGAAGCGGGACGCATCGCCGCGGCCGGCGGAGCGACCCTGCGAGAGTGCGATGTCGCGGGCCTCGTCGCCACCGTCACCGTCGGCGGGGCGTACGGTGGAATCTCCCTCGATGCGCGCTCGCGAGCCGGACCCCCAAGCCGGTGAGCCCGTGAGACCTCCCGGAACCCGAACAGGGAGGCGTGTGTATGGTGTGCATCGAAGAAAGGACCCCAGTGGCAAACGGAAAGAAGCTCGTCATCGTCGAGTCCCCGACGAAGATGAAGTCGATCCAGGGATACCTCGGCGACGACTACGAGGTGCTCAGCTCGGTCGGTCACATCCGCGACCTCGCGTCGAAGAAGGAGATCCCGGTTGACAAGAAGGCGGCGTACGGCAAGTACTCCATCGACGTCGAGAACGACTTCGACCCCTTCTACGTGGTCAACGATCGCAAGACGAAGACCGTCGCCGAGCTGAAGCGCGCGCTCAAGACGGCCGACGAAGTCCTGCTCGCCACTGATGGTGACCGCGAAGGCGAAGCCATCGCGTGGCACCTGCTCGAGGTCCTCAAGCCCAAGGTTCCCGTGCGTCGCATGATCTTCCACGAGATCACCAAGGACGCCATCAAAGAAGCGGCCGAACACACGCGTGAGCTCGACGTCTCGCTCGTCGACGCGCAGGAGACCCGCCGCGTCCTCGACCGCCTCTACGGCTGGGACGTCTCGCCGGTCCTTTGGCGCAAGGTCGGCTCGGGTCGCGAGGGCACCGCCCTCAGCGCCGGCCGCGTGCAGTCCGCCGCCACCCGCATGGTCGTCGAGCGCGAGCGCGAGCGCATGGCGTTCGTGTCGGCGTCGTACTGGGACGTCGAAGCGCTCGCCTCGCAGGCGGGGTCGTCGTTCCGCACGCGCCTGAATCGTCTCGACGGCGCTCCCATCGCCCGCGGTGGCGACTACGACGACAACGGACAGCTGAAGAAGGCCGTCGTCGTGCTCGGTGAAGAGCAGGCCCGGTCCCTGGCCGAGGCGATCACCGCCGCCGGTCGCGCGACGGTCGCCAAGGTCGAGGCGAAGCCCGGCACCCGCAGCCCGCGCGCCCCGTTCACCACCTCCACGATGCAGCAGGAGGCCGGTCGCAAGCTCTCGATGAGCGCCAAGCACGCCATGGGCGTCGCGCAGCGGCTCTACGAGAAGGGCTTCATCACCTATATGCGTACCGACTCGGTCGCGCTGTCGGGCCAGGCCATCTCGGCCGCCCGTGCGCAGGCCGTGGCGCTCTACGGTGACAAGGCCGTTCCCGCCAACCCCCGCATGTACAAGAGCAAGTCGAAGAACGCGCAGGAGGCGCACGAGGCGATCCGTCCCTCGGGTGAGACCTTCCGCACGCCGGCGTCGCTCGCTTCGTCGCTCGACCGCGACGAGCAGAAGCTCTACGACCTCATCTGGAAGCGCACCGTCGCCAGCCAGATGGCGGATGCCAAGTACGAGACGACGACCGTCACGCTCACGGTGCAGGCCGGCGCGCAGACGGCCGAGTTCACGGCATCCGGCACCGTCTACACCTTCAAGGGCTTCCTCGAGGCCTACGAGGAAGGCGCCGACGAGAAGCGCAACGACGACGACGCCGACCAGTCGCTGCCCGCGGTGGCCGTCGGCGACGAGCTCGTCGTCAGCGACGTGGAGCCCAAGGGGCACAGCACCTCGCCGAAGCCGCGCTACACCGAGGCGAGCCTGGTGAAGGCCCTCGAAGAGAAGGGGATCGGACGCCCGTCGACCTTCGCCAGCATCATCGGCGTCATCCTCGACCGCGGATACGTCACCAAGCGGGGTCAGGCGCTCGTGCCGAGCTGGCTCGCGTTCAGCGTCGTGCGACTGCTCGAAGAGCACTTCGCCGACCTCGTCGACTACGACTTCACCGCTGCCCTCGAAGACGACCTCGACGCCATCGCCCGCGGCGAGCAGCGCCGCACCGAGTGGCTGAAGTCGTTCTACTTCGGCTCCGACAAGCAGGTGGGCCTGCGTCACATCGTCGACAACCTCGGCGAGATCGACGCGCGCGAGCTCAACTCCACGCGCATCACCGACACCGCGACCCTGCGCTTCGGCAAGTACGGTCCTTACCTCGAGGTCACCGACCCGACGGCCGACGCCGACGCCAAGCCGCGCATCGTCAACATCCCCGAAGACCTCGCTCCCGACGAGCTCACGCCCCAGAAGGCGCAGGAGCTCATCGACGCTCCGGTCGCGGGCGACCGCGTGCTGGGCGAGAACCCCGAGAACGGCAAGCTCGTCGTCGTCAAGGACGGCCGCTTCGGTCCCTACGTGCAAGAGGTCGACGCCGAGGAGCCCGAGGAGGTCGACCAGGCCACGGGTGAGGTCGTCGAGCAGCCGAAGAAGCGCGCGACGAAGAAGGACGCGGCCCCCAAGCCCCGCACTGCCTCGCTGTTCCGCTCGATGTCGGTCGACACGATCGAGCTGGACACCGCCCTGCAGTTGCTCTCGCTGCCGCGCGTCGTGGGCGCCGACCCGACGTCGGGCGAGGAGATCACCGCGCAGAACGGTCGGTTCGGTCCGTATCTGAAGAAGGGCACCGATTCTCGGTCGCTCGACGACGAGAAGCAGATCTTCGACATCACCCTCGAGGAGGCGCTGGCCAAGTACGCCGAGCCCAAGTACGGCGCTCGCCGCGCCTCGAGCGCCTTGAAGGAGTTCGACGCCGACCCGGTCAGCGGCAAGCCGCTCAAGCTGAAGGACGGTCGCTTCGGTCCGTACGTCACCGACGGCGAGACCAACGCCACGGTGCCGCGTGGCGAGAACGCGATGGAGATCACCTTCGAGCGCGCCGTCGAGCTGATCGCCGACAAGCGCGCGAAGGGACCGGCGCCGAAGCGGGCGACTGCGGCACGCAAGGCGCCGGCCGCCAAGACCGCCGCGGCCAAGACCACGGCCGCGAAGACCACGGCCGCGAAGACCACGGCCGCGAAGACGACCGCCGCGAAGAAGACCACGGCGACCAAGACGACGGCGGCGAAGACCACGGCGGCGAAGACCACGGCGGCGAAGACCACGGTGGCGAAGACCACCGCGGCCAAGACGACGGCGGCGAAGACGACCGCCGCCACGGCGACGACCACGCGCAAGGCGCCGGCGAAGAAGTCGTGACCGGCGACACCACCCGGCCGCTGCAGGTCCCTCGGGCCGCGGCGGCCGGTGGGCCCGGCCTGTTCGTGACGTTCGAGGGCGGCGACGGCGCGGGCAAGACCACGCAGGCGTCGCTGCTCGAGGAGTGGCTCACCGACCAGGGCCGACAGGTCGTGCGCACGCGCGAGCCCGGGGGGACCGAGGTGGGCGTCCGCATCCGCGACATCGTGCTGCATCACCGCGGTCACGTCGCTTCCCGCGCCGAAGCCCTGCTCTACGCCGCCGACCGCGCGCACCACGTCGAGACCCTCGTGCGGCCCGCGATCGCGAGGGGCGACGTGGTCATCCAAGACCGCTACCTCGACTCCTCCGTCGCCTACCAGGGCGCGGGGCGGGTGCTCGACGCCGACGACGTCCGCGCGCTGTCGCTGTGGGCGGCCGAAGGGCTGCTGCCCGACCTGACCGTGCTGCTCGACCTCGATCCCGCGGCGGCGCGAGCGCGCCTCGACGCCGACGACAAGCCGTTCGACCGCCTCGAGGCCGAGAAGAGCGAGTTCCACGCCCGCGTGCGAGCGGGGTTCCTCGCGCTCGCCGCAGACGAGCCGGAGCGCTTCCTGGTGCTCGACGCCGCTCGCCCGGCCGACGAGCTGGCGGCGCGCGTACGCGAGGCCGTCGGCCGACGACTGTGGGCTGACCGCGGGTCACCAGGGGATGCACAGCCGCGCACCGACGGCGGTGTCCGACCCCCCGGATAGGCTGGGCCCATGTCCGTCGTGATCGAGCCGTCGTCCCGGACCGCCGGTCCGGCGCCCTTCCCGTGGGACGCCGTGTGGGGGCAAGACGAAGCGGTCGCGAGCTTGCGCACCGCGGCATCCGACCCCTCCGCCCTCGCCCACGCGTGGCTCATCACCGGTCCGCCCGGGTCGGGTCGCTCGACCCTCGCCTACGCCTTCGCCGCCGCGCTGATCGCCGACCCCGGCGACGAGCAGGCCCAGCGGCAGGTGCTCGCGCGCACCCATCCCGACCTCACCGCGCTGCGCACCGAGCAGGTCGTGATCCGCATCGACGAGGCCCGCCGTCTCGTCGAGCGCGCCTCGTTCGCCCCCTCGCTCGGGCGACACCGCGTGATCGTCGTCGAAGACGCCGACCGCATGTCGGAGCGCACCTCGAACGTGCTGTTGAAGGCGCTCGAAGAGCCGCCCGAGAAGACCGTCTGGGTGCTGTGCGCACCCAGCGACGCCGACCTGCTGCCGACCATCCGCTCGCGCGTCCGCGTGCTGCGACTGGCCGAGCCCAGCGTCGCCGACGTCGCGGCGCTCATCGTCGAACGCACCGGAGTGACCCCCGAGGTCGCAGAGGAGTCCGCCCGGCACGCGCAACGCCACATCGGCATGGCGCAGCGCCTGGCCACCGACGACGACGCCCGCGCCCGGCGGGCCGAGACGCTCGCCGCGGTGCTCGCGGTGCGGGGAATCGGCGACGCCGTCGACGTGGCGAGCCGCATCGTGCGACTGGCGACCGACGACGCCAAGGCGCTCACCGCGACCCGCGACGAAGAAGAGCGTCGCTCTCTGCTGCGCATGCTCGGAGTGGCCGAGGGGGTCGCCGTGCCGCCCTCGGTGCGCGGGCAGGTCAACGCGCTTGAAGACGATCAGAAGCGTCGCGCCACGCGCAGCCTGCGCGACGGGATCGACCGCGTGCTCACCGACCTGCAGTCGTTGTTCCGCGACGTGGTGATGATCCAGTACGGCCGCGAGGGCGACCTCGTCAACAGCGAGCGCATCGACGCGCTCCGCGCCCTCGCGAGCGAGTGGTCGCCCGCCCGCACCCTCGGCGTGCTCGACCGCATCTCGGTCACTCGCCGCAACCTCGAGCAGAACGCCGCCCCGGTGCTGGCGTTGGAGAGTCTCATGATCACCGTCGCCAACGGATCGACCCCGTGAGCCTGCGCAGGCGCATCACCGCTGCCGCGGCGGGTCTCGCCGGCCTCGCCCTCGTTCTGAGCGGGTGCCTCTACGCGCAGATCCCGCCCACGGCCCCCGTCGACGGTCCGTCGCCCACGCCTCAGACCGAGGGCATCGACTCCTCGCTGCTGCCGTACTACGGTCAGACGCTCGATTGGCAGCCCTGCGGATCCGCCGGCTTCGACTGCACGAACGTCACGGCGCCACGCGACTACGCCGACCCCTCGGCGGGCGAGCTGCAGCTGGCCGTCATCCGCCACCGCGCGACGTCGGGTCAACCTCTCGGGTCGCTCTTGACGAACCCGGGTGGCCCGGGCGTGAGCGGCGTCGACACCGTGCGCGACTCCCTCTCGCTCGTGGCGGACGAGACGCTGACGCGCGACTACGACGTCATCGGGTTCGACCCGCGCGGAGTCGGGCAGTCCGCGCCCGTCACCTGCTACGACGCGGCCGGCATGGACGCCTTCCTGTACGACATCCCGCCCGGTGAGCGGGGGAGCGACGAGCGCAACGCCGCGCTCGAGAAGCGTCAGGCCGACTTCGCCCAGGCGTGCGCCGACAACAGCGACGGCATCCTGCCGTACGTCTCGACTGCGAACGCCGCGCGCGACATGGACCTGCTGCGCGCGGTGCTCGGCGACGAGAAGCTCAACTACCTCGGGTTCTCGTACGGCTCGTTCCTCGGTACCACGTACGCGGGCCTGTTCCCTGAGCGGGTCGGACGCATGGTGCTCGACGGCGGGATCGACCCGAGCCTTCCGTCCAGCGCGAGCGGAATCGCCCAGGCGGTCGGGTTCGAGAACGCCCTCCGCGCCTTCATGGCCGATTGCCTCACCTCGTCGGAGTGCCCGTTCACCGGCTCGGTCGACGACGCGATGAACGACCTGTCGTCCCTGCTGTCCCGCGTCGATGCGCGCCCGCTCACCGCCGGCGACGGGCGACAGCTCGGGGCCGACACGCTCGTAACTTCGATCGTGGCGGCGCTGTACAGCGATCAGAACTGGCCCTACCTGCGGCAGGCGCTCGCCGACGTGCAGAACGGCGACGCCACGGTGGCCTTCCAGCTCGCCGACTTCTACAACGGACGCGTCGACGGCACGTACCAGGACAACACGATGCAGGCGCTGCGCGCCTACAACTGCGTCGACTATCCCGACGAAGGCGACGAAGACGACCCGCAGCTGCTGGCCGAGCTCGAACAGAAGGCTCCCGTCGTCGCTCCGTACTGGATCGGGCCCGACGCGTGCGCCGCCTGGCCCGCGCCGCCGACCGGCGTCCGCGAGAAGATCACGGCGCCGGGCTCCCCGCCCATCGTGGTGCTGGGTACCACCGGTGACCCGGCCACGCCCTACACCGAGGCGCAGGCGCTCGCGGAGCAGCTCTCGCAGGGCGTTCTCGTCACCTACGTGGGCGAGGGACACCTCGCCTACAACAAGGGCAACGACTGCGTGAACTCGGCCGTCGACGACTACCTCGTCGACGGCACCGTCCCCGCGGTGGGACTCCGCTGCGAGTAGCGGCACAGCGTCGCGACCCCCACCCGCCTAGGCTTGTCATGTCACATCTCGAGGAGACCCCTATGACCGCGCCCATCGCCGACCTGGCGAGCTACATCGACCACACGCTGCTCAAGCCCGAGGCCACCCGCGCCGACGTCGAGCGCCTCATCGCCGAGGGTGCCGAGCTCGGAACCTACAGCGTGTGCATCTCGCCGTCGTTCCTGCCCGTCGACCTGCCCGCAGGGCTCAAGCTCGCCGTCGTCTGCGGCTTCCCGAGCGGCAAGCACCACGCCGAAGTCAAGGCCGCCGAGGCCGCCCTCTCGGTCGCGCAGGGCGCTGACGAGATCGACATGGTCATCGACGTGGGTGCGGCCATCGCGGGCTCGTACGACGTGGTCGAGGCCGAGATCCGCGCCGTGCGCACGGCTGCTCCCGCGCCCACCGTGCTGAAGGTCATCATCGAGTCCGCAGCGCTCAGCGACGAGGCCATCGTCGCCGTGTGCGAGGCGGCGGTCGCCGCCGGTGCCGACTTCGTCAAGACCTCCACCGGCTTCCACCCGGCCGGCGGCGCCAGCGTCCACGCGGTCGAGCTCATGAAGCGCACCGTCGGCGATCGCGCCGAGGTCAAGGCCTCCGGCGGCGTGCGCACCCGCGCCGCCGCCGAAGAGATGATCGCGGCGGGGGCCACGCGCCTCGGTCTGTCGTCGAGCCGCGACATCCTCGCGGACCGCTCGGCGACCGGGGACTACTGACCCGCGTACCGCGAGGCCCGCTGGAGCATGTAAGATCGATGATCGTGCACGCGACAGCGCGCACGTGCCGCCTTAGCTCAGACGGCAGAGCGATTCACTCGTAATGAATAGGTCAAGGGTTCGATTCCCTTAGGCGGCTCCGAAGGCCCTCACCCGCTTCCACCGGGTGGGGGCCTTTTTGTATCCCGCGCGACGAGCCGGGGGCCGGTGACGGCGCCCGATAGGCTGAGGGGCGCCTCGTTCCGCGCTCGCGCGACGGCGTCTTTCCGCCCGCTACCCCGCAGGAGCCCCCGTGTCGAACGCCCTCGATGCCGTCATCGAGATCTTCACGTGGGTGGGCCTCGGCGGAGGTCTGCTCCTCGCCTTCGCGGCGGTGTTCCTCTTCCTCGCCGACGGCACGTGGATGCCCGCACGCGCCGTGGTGGAGCACGTCGAGGGTGGGCGCGTCGTGCGGTGGTTCGACGACGACGGCGGGGTCAACGAGGCGCCGCTGTCCGCGCACGACGACGCGAAGGTCGGCGCCGCGGACATGACCGACATCTTCTATCGCCGGGGGAGTGCGCACCGCATGCGTTTGACGAAGTCGTCGCCGCTCGTACGGTTCGTCTCGTTGCTGGCCGCCGGGGTGCTCTCGCTCGGCACCATCGCGTTCGTGATCTCGATCGTGCTGTTGTTCGCGCGCGGGTGATCCATGCCCGGCTCCCGCGCAGCCTGCGAAGGTCGGACTTGACGAACGGACCATATCGCTAGATAAGCTAGCAATATGCCCGACGCTCCCGCGCCCGCCCGCCGCCGTTCACGCCGCCTCGACGATCGACCGACGGTGTCGCGCTGGCTGCGCATCGGCATCCCGAGCCTTCTCGTGCTCCTCTGGGTCGTGGGCGGCTCGATCGGTGGACCGTTCTTCGGCAAGGTCGACCAGGTCGCCACCAACGACCAGTCGTCGTTCCTGCCCCAGTCGGCGGATGCCACCCGGGTCAGCGAGCGCCTGACCGATTTCGTGGGCAGTGACACGATTCCGGCCATCGTCGTTGCCTCGTCCGCCGACGGCAGTGCCCTGACCGATGAGCAGGTGACCGACCTGCAGACGCTCGCCACCGACATCGCGGGTCTCGACGGCGTCAGCGGGGAGGCGTCGCCACCCGTGGTCTCGGACGACGGGCAGGCCGCGCAGATCTTCGTGCCCATCGACAGCTCGGGCGAGGTGCGCGACGTCGTTGAGCAGGTGCGCGAGAAGGTGTCCGCCGAGGTGCCCGCGGGCATCGACGTGTGGGTCACGGGTCCCGCCGGCTTCACCGCCGATCTCGCCAAGGGCTTCCTCGGCATCGACGGACTGCTGCTCGGTGTCGCGTTGATCGCGGTCTTCGTCATCCTCGTGATCGTCTACCGCTCGCCGCTGCTGCCGGTGCTTGTGCTGCTGACCTCGGTGTTCGCGCTGTGCGTGGCGCTGTTGACCGTCTGGTGGCTCGCCTTCGCGGGCATCGTGGTGCTCAACGGCCAGGTGCAGGGCATCCTGTTCATCCTCGTGATCGGTGCCGCGACCGACTACGCGCTCCTGTACACGGCCCGCTTCCGCGAGGCAATCGGGGAAGGCCGCAAGAGGTGGGATGCCACGACCCGTGCCTGGCGCGGTGCGTTCGAGCCCATCCTGGCCTCGGGTGGCACGGTCATCGCGGGCCTGCTCTGCCTGCTCCTGTCGGATCTCGCGACGAACCGGGCCCTCGGTCCGATCGCCTCGATCGGCATCGCCTTCGCGGTGCTGTCGGCGCTGACCTTCCTTCCGGCCCTGCTCGCCCTGGTGGGGCGTGCGGCGTTCTGGCCCTTCTTGCCCAAGCCGGGCAGCACCGCCCTGCCCGACGACCTCACGCAGCCCGCCAAGGGCCTGTGGCCGCGGCAGGCGCGTTTCGTCGCGCGTCGGGCCCGCCCCGTCTGGATCGTGTGCACGCTCGTGCTCCTGGCCGCGTGCGTCGGGGTGACGCAGCTGCGCGCCGACGGCGTGCCCGCGAGCGACCTGGTGCTGGGGGCGTCCGAGGCGCGCGACGGTCAGGCCGCGCTCGCCGAGCACTTCCCGGGTGGGTCGGGGAGCCCCGCGTACGTGCTGGTCCCCGAAGTGCAGGCGGCTCAGGCCGTCGAGGTGCTCGATGGAGCGACAGGCGTCGACGCGGTGGCCGTGCTCAGCGGCGACGCGCCCGGCGGCCAGTCGCCGGTGAGCGTCGTCGACGGCGCCCTGCAGACCACGGCGTTCGGGCCTCCCGGCACGCCCGCCCCCGCGCCCACCGTCTCGAACGGCGACGTACTGCTCGCGGCGACGCTCTCGGACACCGCGGATTCACCCGCCGCCGACGAGGCGGTGCGGCAGCTGCGCGTCGATCTCACCGACCGGCTCGGTGAGGGCACCGCCCTGGTCGGCGGCGTCACGGCCACCGACATCGACTCCATCGACACGTCCATCCGCGACCGTTCGCTGATCATCCCGATCGTCCTCGTGGTGATCCTGCTCATCCTGATGGCGCTGCTGCGCTCGATCGTGGCTCCGCTGCTGCTGATGGGAACCGTGGTGGTGTCGTTCGGCGCCGCCCTCGGCGTCAGTGCGCTGGTCTTCGATGGCCTCTTCGGCTTCCCGGGCGCCGACCCCGCCGTCCCCCTGTACGGCTTCGTCTTCCTCGTCGCGCTCGGGGTGGATTACAACATCTTCCTGATGTCGCGCGTGCGGGAGGAGTCGCTCGCGTACGGCACCCGCGCGGGCATCCTGCGCGGCCTGGTCGCCACCGGCGGCGTCATCACCTCGGCGGGACTCGTGCTGGCCGCCACGTTCGCGGCGCTCGGCGTCATCCCGATCCTCTTCCTCGCGCAGATCGCCTTCATCGTCGCCTTCGGTGTGCTGCTCGACACCTTCGTGGTGCGCTCGTTGCTCGTGCCCGCCCTCGCGTACGACCTCGGTCGACGCATCTGGTGGCCCTCGAAGCTCGGCCGGCAGGAGCGGGCGGATGCCGACGCGCCTAGGCTCGAGGCATGACCCGGGCCTTGTTCATCGTCGACGTCCAGAACGACTTCACCGAGCACGGCGCTTTGGGCGTCGAGGGAGGGGATGCGGTCGCCGAGCGCATCTCGCGCTTCCTCGAGCGTCACGCGGGGGAGTACGCCGTGATCGTCGCCTCCCGCGACTGGCATCACGGCGATGACGACAACGGCGGGCACTTCTCGTCGACCCCCGACCTCGTCGACTCGTGGCCCGTGCACTGCGTCGGTGGCACCCCTGGCGCCGACTACGACGAGTTCTTCGACACCTCGCGGGTCACGCACCACCTCAAGAAGGGGCAGGGCAAGCCCGCCTACTCGCTTTTCGAGGGAGTGTCCGACGAGGGCGAGACCGCCGCGCAGATCCTCGAGGCCCACGGCATCCGCGACATCGATCTGGTGGGGATCGCGACGGACTACTGCGTGCGGGCCTCGACCCTCGACGCGCTGGCGGCCGGTCGGGGGGTGCGGGTGTTCACCGACCTGATCGCGGGGGTGCACGCCGACTCCAGCGCCACCGCTCTCGCCGAGCTCGAGGCAGCCGGTGCGCGGCTGACCCACTCGGCGGAGTGAGCTCGGCTACACGCACCCGGTCGGGTCGTCGTCGTCGGTGCGGGGGATCGAGAGGGTCACCGTGGTGCCCTCGCCGGGTGCGCTGACGAGGCGCAGTCGACCGCCGTTGGCATTGGCCACGCGTTGCACGCTGGCGAGCCCGATACCCTGACCGCCGTCGCCCTTCGCGGCGTAGCGGCCGCGTTCGCCGTCGTTCGTGATCACCGAGAGATCGTCGGGGTGGATGCCGCGGCCGGTGTCGCGCACGCGCACGGCGGCACCCTCGTCGGTCTCGAACACCGAGATCTCGATCTCGTCGTCGGAGTACTTGGCCGCATTCTCGAGCACGTTCGCGATGGCGCGGCGCAGACCCAGGACGTCTCCGCAGACCGGAACGGGGTCCATCTGCGCATAGACGACGCGCTCGGACGCGGCGCCCGGGAGAACCAGCGCGACGGCGCCCCGGGCGACGAGATCCATGGTGGCGCGGTGGCGACCGCGCGTCGACTCCGGGTTGACGTTGGCCATGAGCGCCTCGGCCATCGCGACCATGTGGTCGCTCGCCTCGCCGGCCCGCTGCAGCAGGCGATTGTCGTCGCCGATCTCCTCGCCGATCAGGTCGAGGTAGCCGCGCAGCGCCGTCACGGGGGAGAGCAGGTCGTGCGCGAAGGTGCGCTGCAGGGCGACCCGCTCGTCGGCGGCCTGCTTCTCGCCCGTCAGGTCGCGCACGATCTTGACGAACCCGAGCACCTGGCCCTGGTCGTTGCGGATCGCCGAGATCGTGACGCGGGCCCAGAACTCCGAGCCGTCGCTGCGCAGGCGCCAGCCGGTGTCTTCGACGTGACCGTCGCGCTGCGCGGCGGCCAGCAGTGAGTCGGGAACCCCGCGTCGGCGGTCTTCTTCACGGTAGAAGCGCGAGAAGTGCGATCCGAGGATCTCGTCTTCGCTGTAGCCCTTGATGCGCTCCGCGCCGAGGTTCCAGCCGCGGACGAACCCGCCGCTGTCGAGCTTGACGATCGCGAAGAGGTCGACCTGCTCGTCCCAGTCCTGAGGGATCGAGCGCCGGATGCTCGTCAACGGGTGCGCCGGGTCGACCCCGGGCGCGACGGGCGGAGTCGGGGGTTCTTCGGGCACGCTGCTCATCGGACGGCACGGGCGCGGGTCGGGATACTCGCTGAAGCCATGCCTCGATCATGGCCCCCCGGTGGGGCGGACCGACAGCGATTGACATTCGCCGAACCGGTCCGCTCCCGTGTCACGAGACGGTGACGAGGGTGCGCTGCCAGCCGCTCGAGCCGTCGGGGGCGATGGGCGCCTGGTCCTGGATCTGCACGTTGCCCTGCGCGTCGGTGGCCCGGACCGCGATGTAGTGCGTGCCGGCCTCGGCGGTCCAGTCGAACTTCCACTGCACCCACGATTGGGCGTTGATGGGCGTCGAGAGCTGCGTCTGCTGCCACTCGCCGTTGTCGATGCTGACCTCAACCTTTTCGACGCCGATCGGCTGGGCCCAGGCCATTCCGGCCACGACCACGGGTCCGGCGGCGATCGGCGTGCCGATCTTGGGGGTGTCCACGCGCGACGACATCTTGATCGGCGCCTGCGCGGCGTACCCGCGAGGGGTCCAGTACGCCTCGTCCTTGTCGAAGCGGGTCACGGTGAGCTTGGTGACCCACTTCGTCGCCGAGACGTAGCCGTACAGACCCGGAACGACCATGCGCACGGGGAACCCGTGCTCGAAGGGCAGCGGTTCGCCGTTCATGGCCACCGCGAAGATCGCGTCGAGGTTGTCGTCGGTGAGCGAGGAGAGGGGAGTGGATGCCGTGAAGCCGTCCACGCTCTCGGAGAGCACCATGTCGGCATCCGCCTGCACACCCGCCATCCGCAGCACGTCGCGGATCGGCAGCCCCGTCCAGATCGCGTTGCCGACGAGGTCTCCGCCGACCTCGTTCGACACGCAGGTGAGGGTCACGCCGTACTCGTCGAGGCCCATGTTGACGAGGTCGTCGAAGCTGAGCTCGATGGGGTTGTCGACCATTCCCTCGATCGACAGGCGCCACGTGGTGGGGTCGACGTTGGGAACGCTCAGCGCCGTGTCGACGCGGTAGAAGTCGGCGTTGGGGGTGATGATCGGGCTGAGGCCGTCGATCTCCCAGTTGGCGTCCGCGGGGACGGTGACGGTCGACCGCGCGGCCGGCAGACGCAGGGCGTCGCGAGCGGCGGCGACCGACGAGGTCGCCGCGTTCAGCACACGTGCGCCCACTCCGACGACGACGGCGCCGACGGCGGTGAGGCCGGTGAAGAGCAGGAAGTGGCGGCGGTCGGTGCCCGTGGCCTCGACGTTCTGCGCGGTGGCGGCCGCCACCCAGCGACGCAGGCGGACCATGGCCAGCATCAGCACGAGGACGCCGGCGATGGTGCCGGCGACCGGGGGGAGCCAGCTGAGGGCGCCGGCGCCGGTGCGCGTGACGATGGCGGCGGTGGCGAGGATTCCGCCGATGCCGAGCAGCACGACCCCGACGAAGCGGAAGCGGTATTCGAGGACACCGGCGACGGCGGCCGCGACGGCGGCACCGAGTCCGACGCCGGCGAGCAGGGCGATCTTGTCGCTCTCGCCGAACAGGGTGATCGCGAGCTCCTTCAGGGGGCGCGGGACGATGTCGACGATGAACGAGCCGACCGCGAGGATCGGGCTCGCCGAGCGGGCGACCAGTGCCGCAAGGGCCTCGGCGACCGCCAGCAGTGCTGCCGCCGATACGATTCCGGCGAGTGCGGCCCAGATCCAGGCGTGGGGGCGGCGCACCGACGTCTTCCGGTCGGTCTTCGCCGTGGTGTCGGTGGTCATGGCATCCCTCATCTCCGGCCGTCGCGCACGCGTGACGAGGCCTCACACCTCATTCGGAGCGGAAGGGGAAACGGATGCCGTGGGGGTGAGTGCGAAGAGGGCGACGCCCGACGCGATGAGGGCCAGGGCGAGGGCCAGTCCGGCCGTGACCGGCTCGCCGAGCAGGGGGGCCGCCACGACCGCGGTGAGCACGGGGCTGAGCGCGCCGGCCGCCGCGGGGATGCTGCTGCCGAGGTTCTTCACCGCCACGACGTAGCAGGCGGTCGACAGCAGGCCGGTCCCGATGCCCTGCACGAGGGCGTAGCCGCCGAGGGCTCCCAGGTCGATGGAGCCCGAGAACAGGTGCGACGGCAGGGCGCCGGTTGCGGCGAGCACCGCGGCACCGAGGAGTGAAGCGAGCGAGACGACGACGATCACCCCGACGGGGTCGAGGCGCGTGCGAGCGAGGCCCACCGTGTACGCCGCCCACACGAACCCCGCGGCCAGCAGCACGGCGATGCCGCCGGGGCCGGCCGATCCGCCGGTGAAGACCGCGCTGGCGGCGACGCCCGCGACGATGGCGGCGAGGGCGAGGGCTCGACGGCGGGGGATGCCGCGCCGGCTGCGCGCGAAGAGCAGGAGCGTGACGAAGAGGGGCACCGTCCCGGGCACCAGCAGGCCGGTCAGCGCGGCGGAGGTGAGGTGGGCGCCCCACGCGAACAGCAGGTAGTGGGGGAGTCCGGCGAGCAGGACCAGCGCGACGATGAGCGCCCGCTCCCGGCGGAGCGCGCGAAAGGTGCGGGAGATCCAGGGCGACAGCACGAGCGCGGGCACTGCGAAACGCACGATCGCGGCATCCGCCATCGTCAGTCCGGCTCCCTCGAGGGCCCGCGCCGACAGGGCGAACGACGACCAGAGCGCGACGACCGCGGCCACGGCCGCGAGGCCGATCACGGTGGAGCGAGCGAGCGCGGGGCGGCGCGGCAGGGCGAACGTGGTCACCCGCTGAGCGTAGGGATTCGCCGGTGGCAGGCGATTGCGAAAGTTGCCCGTGAATCGTTGATCTTGGCAGAATCTGCCGTATGACGGCTCTCGATGGCATCGACAAGCGGATCCTGCACGAGTTGCAGCAGAACGGCCGTCTCACGAACCAGGAGCTGGCCGATCGTGTCGGCCTCTCGCCCTCGCCGTGCCTGCGGCGCGTGCGCCACCTCGAACAGCAGGGGGTCATCGAGGGCTATCGCGCCGTCGTCGCCCCAAAGGTCGTCGGGCTGAGCATCACCGCGTTCGTGCGACTACGCCTGGCGACGCACGAGGGGGCGACGGTGGATGCCGTGGAGCAGCGCCTGCGCGCGATCCCGCACATCGTCGAGGCGCACCTGCTGGCGGGTGACTGGGACTACCTCGTGCGGATCGTCACGCCGAGCTTCGCGGAGTACGAGCGCCTGCTGCGGGAGCACCTGCGCGCGATCCCGTCGCTGGCCTCGATCGACACCACGTTCGCCTTCGCCGAGACGAAGCCGCTCTCGCCGCTTCCGCTCGGCGAGGAGACCGCGCGCCGCTGATCGGATCGACCGGTCGCCCGATCAGGAGAGGAACGCCACCGGCAGGTCGGCGATCGGGAGACCCGAGGCGGCGATCTCGCGTTCGATCGCCGCGTGGTGTTCGGCGGGGGCGGTGAGCTGCACCTTCTCGGCCCCGTCGATGGGGGTTCCCCCGCCGCCGAGGAAGAGCGCCGTGGCTCCATAGGTGTCGATGAGCCGGGCGAGCAGGTCGTGATAGCGCTGCGCCTCGCCGGGGCCGACGACGACGCCCAGCTGCGGGCCGCTCACCTCCACGGGAGTGCCGGGGCCGACGCCCGCGGCCGTCCGCAGCGCGTCGGCGCCGGCGACGAGGGGGAGAAGGCGGTCCGCCATCTCGCGGCCGTCGATCGTCGAGATCCCCAGGCGCGCACCGTCCCAGATCGCAGCCTGCACGGTCTCCCCGGGCGCGAGTCGGCCGATCTCGGTCACGACCGGGGCGGGATCGAACCCGACGTCGGGACACCCGTCGTCGGCCTCGCCCGCGAAGGAGACGCGCGTGTCGGCGACGGTGACCACGTCGAAACCCCACGACACGGCATCCGAATACTCCGACGCGCACGCCAGGCGCCAGACTTCGTCGAGGTCGTCATCGGAGACGGTCACCGAGAGGGACGCGTGCGGCTGGACGAACAACGGCGCCTCGACCCAGCGTTCGCTCTGCACGTCCGTCACCCCGGGAATCGAGCCGACCTGCGCGCTCAACGCGTCGAAGGCGGGGTCGGAGCGGGGGAAGCGCGTCTCATCGGCCATGAGGCCGAACATCAGCACGCCCCCGCCGAGAACGGCGATCGCCGCCGCCGCAGCAGCGACGACGGCGATGCGGGACCGCACGTTCTTCGGCATCCGTCGACCTCCTCACCCGGAGGGTACGAGGGTCGCGTGAACGCCGGGAGAACTCAGCGCGTGTTCGTGCGGACGCCGCGCTGTTTGCTCATCTTCGCGATCACCTTGCGGCGGATCTTCTGCACCTTCGGGTCCTTCCAGACCCGGTAGGCGACGGTCCCCGCGGCGGCGGTGCGCCCGATGGCCGTGCGGGCGATGACGGCGCCCGCGAGGGCGACCGCTCCGGTCCCGATCCAACGTCCGACTCCCATGGTGACTCCTCTGCTCGCGTCGTGAGGTGTCCACCCCACACGATCGAGCAGCGGATGCCGTGCCGCTTGCGTCACCGCGGGCGATATGCCTGCGCTCAGCGGACGGCGGCGCCCACGGGGGCGGCGAACGGCTCCAGGGCGGCGATCACGTCGTCGGAGAGCGTGGCCTTGCTCGCGTGCACCGCGTCGTCGACCTGGCTCGGACGCGAGGCGCCGATGATCGCGGTGGTGACCACGGGGTCGCGCAGTACCCACGCCACCGCCAGTTGCGGGATCGACAGTCCCGCCTCGCGGGCGACGCCCTCGATGCCGCGGATGCGCTCGAGGTAGTCGTCGGTGAGGGCGCTGCCGTCGAGGAAGCGGCTGTCGGCGGCGCGCGAGTCGGCCGGAACGGTGCCGTCGAGGTACTTGGCCGTCAGCAGACCCTGAGCCAGCGGCGAGAACACCGCGCTGCCGACGCCGAGGTCGCGCAGCGTCGGGAACAGGTCGGCCTCGGGCGTGCGGTCGAACAGCGAGTACCGCGGCTGGTGCACGAACAGGCGCACGCCCTCGGCGGCGAGCAGCTCGTACGCGCGGCGGGTGAGGTCGGCGGGGTAGTTCGAGATGCCGACGTAGAGCGCCTTGCCGCTGCGCACGATGTCGGCGAGGGCGGTGACCGTCTCTTCGATGGGCGTCTCGGGGTCGACGCGGTGCGAGTAGAACACGTCGACGTAGTCGGTGCGCATGCGGGTGAGGCTCTGCTCGAGGGAGCGCATCAGGTACTTGCGGGATCCGCCGTCGCCGTAGGGGCCGGGCCACATGTCGTAGCCGGCCTTCGTCGAGAGGAACAGCTCGTCGCGGTAGGGGCGCAGGTGGCTGTCGAGAACGGTGCCGAACGTCGACTCGGCGGCGCCGTAGGGCGGGCCGTAGTTGTTGGCGAGGTCGACGTGCACGACCCCGCGGTCGAACGCGTGCAGGAGGATCTCGCGCTGCGAGTCGAGCGTGCGGCCGCTGCCGAAGTTCTGCCACAGACCGAGAGAGATACGGGGCAGACGGATGCCGCTGGCACCCGCCCGCGCGAACGGGACGTCGTCGTACCGTGCGGTCGACGCGGAGAGGGCGGAGGTCAGGCGGGGGTCATCGGCAGCGATGGGCATGGACCGACTCTGCCACGGATGACCCCGCTCGCGCGTCAGGCCGGGACGCGCGCCAGTTCGTCGCGCAGGATGCGGGCGCCGGCGGAGAGCGCGCTCATCTTGTCGAACGCGACCTGGCGCGGCAGGGGGGCCATGCCGCAGTTCGAGCTCGCGATCAGCATGTCGGCGTCGACGAACTCCAGGGCGCGCCGCAGGGTGTCGGCGACCTCGTCGGGCGTCTCGATGTCGTGGTCGGCCACGTCGACGGCGCCGAGCATGACCTTCTTGCCGCGGATGAGCTCGATCACATCGATCGGCACGTGCGAATTGTGGCTCTCGAGCGACACGATGTCGATACTCGAGCTCTGCAGCAGCGGGAACGACTGCTCGTACTGGCGCCACTCCGCGCCGAGCGTGGCCTTCCAATCGGTGTTGGCCTTGATGCCGTAGCCGTAGCAGATGTGCACGGCCGTCTCGGCGCGCAGGCCCTCGACCGCGCGCTCGAGGGCGGCGATGCCCCAATCCTTCGTCTCGTCGAAGAAGACGTTGAACGCGGGCTCGTCGAACTGGATGATGTCGACGCCCACCGCCTCGAGCTCCTTGGCCTCCTGGTTGAGGATGGTCGCGAACTCCCAGGCGAGCTTCTCTCGGCTGCGGTAGTGGCGATCGGCGAGGGTGTCGATCATGGTCATCGGGCCGGGAAGGGCCCACTTGATCGGGCGATCCGTCTGCTGCCGCAGGAAAGCGGCATCCGCGACGAACACCGGCTGGCGACGGCCGACCGCGCCGACGACGGTGGGAACGCTCGCGTCGTAGCGGTCGCGGATGCGCACCGTCTCTCGGTTCTCGAAGTCGACGCCCTCGAGGTGCTCGATGAAGGTCGTGACGAAGTGCTGACGCGTCTGCTCACCGTCGCTGACGATGTCGATGCCGCGGCGCTCCTGCTCCTGGACGGCGGCGCGCAGGGCGTCGTGCTGGCCCTCGGCGAGGGTGTCGCCCTCGAGCTCCCAGGGCGACCAGAGCACCTCGGGGCGGGCGAGCCACGAGGGCTTGGGGAGGCTGCCGACGAGGGCGGTGGGGATGAGCGCGTTCACGGTGGGGGTCTCCGGGGAAGTCATCGGGTCGGGAGGGCGTCGGCGACGAGCCAGGCGTCGAGCACCGCGCGGTGCGGCGTCACGAAGTGCTCCTCGGTGTAGCGGCCCTGGGTGATGCCGAGGCGGCTGCGCTCCTCGCGGTCGTAGGCGATATCGGTGCGCGTGAAGTCGCCGTGCTCGAGGGTCGGACGGAAGACCTCGCCGGCCGGGAAGTGGGCGTTGTAGATCTCGGGGCGGTAGATCTTCTGGAACGTCTCCATCGTGGCGATCGTGCCGGCCAGCTGTAGGTCGGTGTAGTCGGCGAGCAGGTCGCCCTCGAAGTAGAACGCCAGGGGAGCGACGCTGCCGTGCGGCATGAAGTAGCGCACCTGCAGGCCCATCTTGCCGAAGTACTCGTCGGTGAGGCTGAAGCTGTCCTGCTCGTACTCGAAGCCGAGCACGGGGTGCTCGACGCCGGTGCGGCGGTAGGTGCGGCTCGTCGAGACGCTGATGCACACGACGGGCGACTGCGCGTAGCGCTCGCGGTAGGCGGTGGAGCCCAGGAAGTGCTGGAAGAGCTTCCCGTGCAGGATGCCGAAGTCCTCGGGCAGAGTGAAGGGTCCGCCGTCCGCGTTGGCCGCCGGCAGCAGCACACTGAAGTCGTAGTCGCGCAGGTACGACGAGAAGTTGTTGCCGACGATGCCCTGGTGGCGCTCGCCGGTGGTGGTGTCGACGACGTGGATGTCGAGCACCTCCAGCAGCGGGAACTCGCGGTCGGCGCCGGCGTCGTCGTCGAACTGCAGGTGGGCCGAGACGATGTCGAGCTCGACGCTGTACGTATCCGCGCCGCCGCCGACGAGGTCGTTCACGCGGCGGTCGATCATCGCGAGGGCGTTGCGCAGGTTCTGCTGGCGGTGCTCGCCCCGGGCGAGGTTGGCGAAGTTGGTGGTGATCCGCGAGCTGCTCGACGGCGCGTAGTCCTCGTCGAAGCGGGTGGTGGAGATGCGGAACGTGATGTCGTTCGCCATGGCAAGCCAATCGAGAAGGGCCGGGTGGGCCGTGCGGTGATCGTGTTTTCATCGTGCGCTTCGACCGGAGTCATCGGGTAATTCCGTTGAACTATGCAGAGGTATAGCCTTCGACTATGGCTAGGCGATCGAGCGGCATCACCCTGCAGCAGCTGCAGTACTTCATCGAGGTCGCGGCCGAGGGCTCGATCAGCGCGGCGGCCGACCTGCTGTTCGTCGCGCAACCCACGATGTCGGCGGCGATGCGCGACCTCGAGACGCGCGTCGGTCGCGACCTGCTCACCCGCTCCGCGCGCGGGGTCACGCTGACCGTCGACGGTGTGGAGTTCCTCGGCTACGCCCGCCAGGTCGTCGAGCAGGCCGAGCTGCTCGAGCAGCGCTACCTGGGGCGCCCGCCTTCGCGTCGCCTGCTCGGCGTCTCGGCGCAGCACTACTCGTTCGTCGTCGACGCGTTCGTGCGGATGGTGAAGGCGACGGATGCCGCGGAGTACGAGTTCTCCCTGCGCGAGACCCGCACCTTCGACATCATCGAAGACGTGCGCACCCTGCGCAGTGAGATCGGCGTGCTCTTCCGCAACGACTTCAACCGCAACGTGCTCGACAAGCTGCTGCGGGACTCGGGACTCGCCTTCCATCCGCTCTTCCGCGCCGAACCGCACATCTTCGTCTCGCGGCGGAATCCTCTCGCCGGTCGCGAGCGCGCGAGTCTCGACGACCTCGCCGACCTGCCGCGCCTGACCTTCGACCAGGGCGCGAACAACTCGTTCTACTTCGCCGAGGAGATCCTCTCGACCCTGTCGAGCCGCCAGGAGATCCGCGTCTCGGACCGCGCCACGATCTTCAACCTCATGATCGGCCTCGACGGCTACACGATCTCGACCGGCATCATCAGCGACGACCTCGACCCCGAGATCGTCGCCGTGCCCCTCGAGGTCGACGAGCGCATCGAGATCGGCTGGATCGGTCGCACGGCCATCCCCCTCACCGAGCAGGCGCAGCGCTACCTCGCCGAGATGCGCGCCGTGGTGGCGGAGTTCGGGGTCGAGCTGATCGGCTGACGGCCGGCTCGGGTCGGTGAGCGGTTCGCCGTCGTGACCCGACGCGTCGGTGCCAGGATGAGGCATGGCATTCGGGATGGCCCGCGACGTGTTGCGCCCCACGGACTCCTCGCGCGCGGACCGGGTGACGTACGTCGAGCTGTTCTTCGACTTGATGTTCGTTCTCGCGCTGACGCAGTTGTCCGCCTACCTCTTCGAGAACCAGACTCCGCTCGGCGCGTTCGAGGGCGTCATCATGGTGTGCGCGCTGTGGTGGGCGTGGGTGTCGACCACCTGGGTGACCAATTGGCTCGACCCCGTGAAGCTTCCCGTGCGCGGAGTGGTCGTCGCTCTGGGGTTCGTCGCGCTCGTGATGAGCGTCTCGATCGCGGAGGCCTTCGGTGATCGAGCGTGGGCGTTCGCCGTGGCGTACGTCGTCCTGCAGATCGGGCGCACGGGGTTCATCGTGTGGGCGACCGTTCGTCACGACCGGCGGGTGGCGCACGATTTCGCTCTGATCCTCGGATGGACCGTCGTCGGCGGCGCCCTCTGGATCGTCGGTGCCGTGCTGCCCCCTGCCGGGCAGCTGCCGTTGTGGACCGCGGCGCTCGCTCTCGAACTGCTCGGCACGATCCTGGGGTACCCGATACCGGGTCGAGGAAAAGTGCGGCTGCAGTCGTGGGATCTGTCCGGCCCCCACATCGCCGAACGCACGGCGCTCTTCGTGCTCATCGCGGTCGGCGAGGGATTGCTCGTCACCGGCCTCGCCTTCGTCGAGAAGGAGTCGTCCGCGTCATCGGTGGCGTCGCTGGTGACCGCGTTCGTCGCCGCCGCGGCGGCGTGGTGGATCTACTTCGATCACGGCGAGCGCGTCGGCGCTGAGGCGATCGAGGCGTCAGACGAACCAGGCCGACTCGCTCGCACGGCGTACACCTGGGTGCACCTTCCGATCATCGGCGGGATCGTGTTGCTGAGTGTGGGCGACAAGGAAATGCTTTCGCATCCCGACCAGCGAAGTGCCGCCGCGACCATCGTCATCGTCGGCGGGCCCCTCCTCTTCCTCGCGGGCACCGTGCTGTTCCGGCGCACCCTCGAACGGCGGTGGCCGAGAGCTCAGCTGTTCGGCCTCGTCGGTCTGGCCGTGCTTGCGGGGATGGCCCTTCTCTTGCCTGTCCTCGACGCGCTCGGATTGTCGATCGCGGCCGCGATCCTTCTCGCCGGTGTCGCAGCCGCCGAGACCGTCGAGCGGGTGCGTCGTGGGCGCAGAGCGGGGGGATGAACGCACCTCTGGCGGCGCAAGCGCGCGACGGCGGCGGAGAGCGTCGCGTCCGGTCCGACGGCGTAGTGCTCCGAGAGGGAGAGAGTGGGCCCGGAGGGGCTCGAACCCTCGACCCGCGGATTAAAAGTCCGATGCTCTGCCAACTGAGCTACAGGCCCTGATGTCTCCAGCGTACCGGGCGCGAACGGGCCCGCGTGTTCACCGGCGCGTGCGCGCCACGATCCAGAACAGGTACGCCCCGCCCACCACGCCCGTGACGAGCCCGACCGGGATCTGCAGGGGAGCGAGCGCCCGCTGCGCCACGACGTCGGCGATGAGCAGCACCGTCGCGCCGATCGCGGCCGACCCGACGAGGGGGATGCCGCTGGTGCCCATCACCCTCCTCGCCAGCTGGGGTGCGGCGAGGGCGACGAAGCCGATCGGTCCCGCGACGGCGGTGGCCGTGCCGGTCAGCAGCGCGGCCACGACGATGAGCACCAGCTTGGCGCGGCCCGTGCGCACACCCAGCGAGCGGGCGGTGTCGTCGCCCAGTTCGAGCGCGCGGACCTCGCGGTGCACGACGACCAGCACCGTCGACAGCACGATCAGCGAGGCGAGGAGCAGGGCGACGTCGGATGCCGAAGCGGCCACGAGACTGCCGAAGAGCCACTGCGTCGCGTTGCGCGCGATCTCGAGCGGCGCACGTGTGAGCAGGTAGTCGTTGACGGCCGAGAGCAGCATGCTGAGCGCGATCCCCGCGAGGATCGTCTTCTCGCGCGAGATCCCGACCCGCCGGGCGATCATCATGACGACCACGACCGTGAGCAGCCCGCCCATCCACGCACCGGCCGCCGGCGAGGCGGTGGGAGCGATGAGGGTCAGCCCGATCAACGCCCCGGTGGCCGAGCCGGCGCTGAAGCCGACGATGTCGGGGCTCGCGAGCGGATTGCGGGCGAGGGTCTGAAACACCGCCCCGGCGAGCCCGAGGGCGGCACCGATCGCGAGCGCGGCCGAGATCCGGGGAACCCGCAGGCCCAGCACGACGAGCGAGGTGCGCGCATCGCCCGTGCCGGAGAGGGCGGATGCCACGTCTCCCACCGACGCCTGGAACGAACCCGTCGTCAGCCCGACCACTGCCGCCACCGCGGCGACGACCAGCGTCACGCCGAGGGCGATGACGGGACGGCGGGAGCGGCGTCGCACGAGCGCGGTCACGTCGTCTTCCGCAAGATCAGCCACAGCAGCAGGGGCGCGCCGACGAAGGCGGCGACGATCCCCGCCTCCACCTCGCCGGGAAGCGCGATGACGCGACCGACGACGTCGCTCGCGAGCGTCAGGGTGGCGCCGCCGACCGCCGCGAGGGGGAGTGAGGAGCGAAGGCCACCGCTCGCCGATCCGCGGACGAGGTGCGCGACCAGCAGTCCGATGAACGCGAGGGGGCCGGCCGCGGAGGTGGCCGCCGCGCAGAGGATGGTGATCGCGGCACCCGCGCCGAGGATCACCGGGAGCGGGGAAACGCCGAGTGCTCGGGCGAGGTCGTCACCGAGACGCAGCTGATCGAGGCCGCGCGCGACGACGACCGCCAGCACGATGCCCACGACGGCGAACGGGAGCAGCTGCGCGGCGACGCCGGGATCGCGTCGCTCGAACGAACCGACCGCCCAGAAGCGGAACGACTCGAACGTGTCGTCGTCCGCGAGCGTGATGATGCGGACGAGCGCGCCGAGGCAGGCACTGAGGGCGACCCCCGCGAGCACGAGCCCGACGGTGTCGGTGCGTCGCCCGGGTCGGGCGGCGAGGGTGACGAGCACGGCCGAGCCGGCTGCCCCCGCGAAGGCGAACCAGACGTAGCCGCTCGCGGTCCCGATGCCGAACACGGCGATCGCGACGACGACGCCGAGGGCGGCGCCCGCGTTCACCCCGAGAAGTCCGGGGTCGGCGAGCGGGTTGCGGGTGAGCGCCTGCATGAGCACCCCGGCCACGCCGAGGCACGCGCCCGCGAACACGGCGGTGATCGTGCGCGGCAGGCGCAGCTGGTGCACGATGACGCCCGCGGCATCCGTGCGATTCGAGAACAGCGCCGAGACGACGTCGGGCGGCGAGAGTGGCCGTGATCCGACGGCGAGACTCGCCACGATCACGCCCATCAAGACGACGGTGAGGCCCAGCGTGACGACGGCGATGCGCGCTCGCGAGCGGCGACGCAGGCGCGCCGGGGAGTCGGCATCCGCAGACACGGCCGGGTGGATGTCGAGCACAAAGGTAAGGATAACCTAACCCTGTGACTGCTTTTCGTTCCCTGTCTTCCCGCCACCGTTTCCGTCCCCTCGTCGCCGCTCTCGGTGCCGTGGCCGTCGTCGCTCTCGCGGGCTGCGCCGGCCCTGCCGCCCCCACCTCGAAGGTGGATGCCGAAGCCGCGGCGACCGGAGAGTGGGTCGTCTCGCGCGATCTCGAGCCGGGCATGGGTTCCGACGAGGCCGACGGCGTCTTCCCCCGCGAGGTGACGCACTTCGAGGGGGTCACCGAGGTCCCGGCCGCGCCGACGCGCATCGCGGTGGTCTCGACGGGGCAGCTCGATGCGGTGCTCGCGCTCGGCGACGTCCCCGTTGCCGCGACCCGGGCCGAGAACAGCGGGCTCGTCCCGCAGTACCTGCGCGACGCGTTCGCCGACGACGCGGCGTCGCTCGACGCGATGACCGACATCGGAGAACGCACCGAGCCCGACCTCGAGGCCATCGCGCAGGCGGCGCCCGACCTCATCCTCATCAACTCGACACGCGGCGAGGCGCTCTACGACGCACTGTCGGCGATCGCGCCGACGGTGGTGACGAAGGGCAACGGAGTGAACTGGAAGAGCGACTTCCTGC
Organism: Microbacterium algihabitans; assembly: GCF_032464975.1. Classification (NCBI taxonomy): domain Bacteria; kingdom Bacillati; phylum Actinomycetota; class Actinomycetes; order Micrococcales; family Microbacteriaceae; genus Microbacterium; species Microbacterium algihabitans. The sequence goes on along the minus strand of NZ_JAWDIU010000004.1, from coordinate 267,964 downwards.
TGATCGCCGACGCCCTGGGCGACGAGGGAGCGGCTCGCGGTGTGCTGGATGCGCTGCAGAGCGACAGCGCGGACTTCGCCGCGACGCACGCCGTAGAGGAGCCGACGGTGTCGTTCCTGCAGTCGACCGGCGATCGCACGCGCATCATGGGCGTGCCCTCGTTCGCGGGCGGGATCGCTCAAGACCTCGGTCTCGGACGCCCGGAGTCGCAGCGGTTCGACGAGACGTCGCAGGAGATCAGCGCCGAGCAGATCGACCTCGCCGACGCCGATCACGTGTTCTACGGGGGAACAGGGCAGGGTGTCTCGTTCATCGAGGACGCCCCGCTGTGGTCGACGCTCTCCGCCGTCGCAGACGGGAAGACGACGATCGTCGACTTCGACCCCTGGTTCATGAACGCCGGCCCCGTCGCGGCACGGCTCGTGCAAGACGAGATCGTCCGCGTCCTGGGTTCGTGACGAACGAAAGCGAGCGCCGGACCCCCTCGCCTGGGGTCCGGCGCTCGCCGTCAGGATCGATCACTCAGTGATCGGTCGGATGCGCGTCGCCGCGCGTCCGAGGACTTACATCGGGGGCATCAGCACCGAGTCGATGAGGTACACCGTGGCGTTGGCCGTCTGGACGCCACCGCAGATGACGTTGGTCGAGCCGTTGACGGTGATCGCGTCACCCGAGCCGGCGACGGTCACGTCCTGGCCCTCGACGGTGGTGTGGGTGCCGTCGATCTCGCTGGGCGAGAGCTGGCCGGGGACCACGTGGTACGTGAGGATCTTGGTCAGGGTGGCCGAGTCGGTCTTCAGCGAGTCGATGGTCGCGGCGTCGATCTTGGCGAACGCGTCGTCGACGGGGGCGAAGACGGTGAACTCGCTGCCGTTCAGGGTGTCGACCAGGTTCACGTCGGGGTTCAGCTGGCCCGAGACGGCTGCGGTGAGCGTCTTGAGCAGCGGGTTGTTCGACGCGGCGACGGCGACCGGGTCAGCGGCCATGCCCTCGACCGAGCCGGCACCGGACGGAACGGCGGCGGCGTAGTCGGCGCAACCGGGGCCCACGAGGTTGGAGGCCGGGTCCATGGCGCTGGACGAAGCCGACATCGACGGCGATGCGGACATCGACGGCATCGACGAGGACTCGTCGGTGGTGGAGCCGCCGGCGGTGGAGCCGCCCGAGCAGGCGGTGAGTGCGAAGGCCGAGCCCAGAACGAGGGCGAGACCAGCAATAACGGGCTTCTTGTTGGTGAGCATGACATTCCTCCGAAATCGTCCGGATCGCGTCTGCGACCCGTCAGGGACACCCCGGTGCGAGGGGCGGTTCGCCGTGGAGCGGCTTACACAGGGCATTCGGGACCCCCGTCGCATCGGATTGCGGAATGTTGCGATTCGCCCGGCGTAACGGCATCCGGGCGACGATAAATACCAGATCAGAGGGTTTAAAATATTCCCGATAATATTTTTGGACGAGTTCGCTTCGCGCCGGAGAAGGGGGCGGGAAGGCCGCGGGCGCTAGCTCACGCGCGACGCGCGCGCACGCACGCGTGCCCACGCGGAGACGTACGCAATGATGGGACGCATGGTGATCGACGGCTTCGACCTCCCCGATGAGGGGCCTGCGCCTGCCGATCACGTCGGTGCCTTGCTGCAGCGCGTGGCCGACGGCGACCGCTCCGCTTTCGCCGAGCTCTACGACACGCTGTCCCCTCGCGTGTTCGGTCTCATCCTGCGCGTGCTCGTCGACCGGTCGCAGAGTGAAGAGGTTCTGCAGGAGGTCTTCCTCGAAATCTGGCAATCCGCTGCGCGCTTCACTCCGAACAGAGGGCAAGGAAGATCGTGGGTTCTCACGATCGCGCACCGTCGAGCGGTGGACCGCGTGCGGTCATCGCAGTCGAGCGTGGATCGCGATGTGCGCGCAGGATTCCGCGATATGGATGTCGCTTACGACGCCGTATCGGAAAAAGTAGAGATGAAAATAGAAGGGCGGCGCGTCGTCGATGCACTGGCGGCGCTTCCCGAAGCACAGAAGGAAGCACTCACGCTGGCCTATTTCGGTGGGTACAGCCAAAGTGAGATCGCAACCCTCGTCGGGGCACCGCTCGGCACGATCAAGACCAGGATGCGCGACGGCCTGTCGCGCTTGAGGATGGAAATGGGGGTGGACAAGTGAACGAGAGGGACTTCGCCGACCTCGCCGTCGGACACGCGCTCAACGCGCTCTCCGAGGCTGATGAGCGCGCGTACCAGGAGGCTCTCGCGGGGAACCCGAACTGGGACCACCACGTGCGCCACGCCGTCGATGCGGTCGCCGCGATCGGCGACTCCGTCGAGCCCGTCGAGCCCCCGCCGTCCGTGCGTGCGTCGCTGTTCGCCCGCATCTCCGAGCTCCCGCAGGACTCAGCGGTATCCACATCTCCGAACGAATCCGTCGTCGACGACGAGGATTACGCCGCGGCCGGGCCCGCCGTCATCGAGCCCGAGCGCGAGGCTGTCACGGTCGGCGCGTCGTCGGCCTCCGGCTGGGGTGCCCGCCGCTGGTTCGCGCTTGCCGCGTCGTTCGCCGCCGTCCTCGTCCTCGGTTTCGGCGCCGTCACCGTCAGTCAGCTGTTCGCCCCGCCCGCCGCGGTCGTGGCCCTCCAGCAGATCGAAGACGCGCCCGACGCGCAGTCGGCCTCGGCCACCATGCCCGACGGCACGGTCGCCACGGCCCACTGGTCGCCCTCGAGCGGCAAGAGCGTGCTCGTCGCCGACGGCATGCCGGCGCTGCCCGACGGCAAGACCTACGAACTGTGGTTCGTCCGCGGTGAGGACCAGATCGCGATCCCGGCCGGGATCTTCGAGCCGGATGCCGACGGCAACGCCACGGCCCAGCTCACGGGCGAGATGCACAGCGGTGACGTCATCGCCGTGACCGTCGAACCCGCCGGCGGTTCGCCCGACGGCACGCCGAGCTCGGCCCCCGTGCTCGCTGTCGCCACGGCGTGACTCGCCCCGCCTGAGCCCGGCCCGGCCTCCGGGGCCGACGCTCTAGCCTGGATGCATGAGCGATTCCCCCCGCGAGTTCCACAAGCCGGTCCGGCGCCCCGCCGAGCTCTTCGACCGCCTGTTCTCCGCCGAGGACCCCGCCGAGGTGTCGCGCGTCGCGCACAGCACCGCTCAGGCGCTGCTGTCCCGGGTGCGGGCCGACCCCAGCATCGACGTAGTCGAACGTCTCGTCGCCTTCACCGACGACCACGGCATCGACGACATCGCCGAGCTGTGGTCGCGCTCGCCCGCGCGGTCGCTTCCCGGGGCACTGTGGCGGCTCTACCTGCTGCAGCTCATGATCCACGACGACGCCCCGACCGCCGCCCTGCTGTACGAGCGCGGCCGGGTCGAGATGGCGACGGTGGATGCCGTGGTGGCCGGGGCCCCGGCTCCCGCCGGACCCGAAGAGCTCGTGGCGCTCATCGACACCATCCTGCGCGGTCTATTCGAGGGGGACTTCGCCGTCGCCCTCGATCGCGCGGCGGCGTTCTGCCGGGTGCAGGCGGCGGGCTCGACCCACCTCGCCGACGACTACGAGAACACCGAGTCGGAGCGGGCGAGTGCCCTGACCACGCGCGCCCTGCGGCTGGCGACCTACGCCGAAGATCTCTCGGCATCCGCCGCTCTCTGGCGCCGCGACGCGTTGACGTGAGCGCTCCGCGGGAGAACACACCGCGGAAAAGAAAAGTGCCGGACCGCAGAACGCCTCTCGGCGCAAGGCCGCTCAGAGCGGCAGAAGATGGAGCCCGGGGTTACTGCGGCCCGGCATGAAGAGTGTAACAAGACCGGCGCGGTGGCATTCCCTCCGACAGCCCCGTGGACAAGCCCCGGGCGTGTCGTTTCCCGCGTCTAGGCTCGCGGTATGGCTTGGCGTTCCGCTCTTCTGCTCGACCCCGCGGCATCCGACGACACCCGAGAGGACTGGGACGCGACCTTCCGCGTCGTCGACCCCGACGGGCCCGTCCTTCCGCTCGGAGAGCTGAGCGCCCAGCGCGGCGACGGGATCTTCGAGTCGCTCGGCGTCGTCGACGGGCACGTGCAGGAGGTGGGCCCGCACCTGGCCCGCCTCGCGCGCTCCGCCGAGCTCTGCGAGCTGCCCGCGCCGAACCCCGCGCAGTGGCGGGCGGCGATCGCCCGCGTCGCGACCGAGGCGGGCTCGGGCGAGTACGTCATGAAGCTCGTCCTGAGCCGCGGAGTGGAGCAGGGCCCGACCCCGACCGCGTGGATCACCCTCGCCACGGCGCCCGACAACTTCCGCTCCCGGAGCGAGGGTGTCGACGTCGTCACCCTCGACCGCGGCTACGCCCTCGACGCCCCCGCGCACGCGCCGTGGCTGCAGCTGGGTGCCAAGACGCTGTCGTACGGCGTGAACATGGCGGCCATCCGCGAGGCCCAACGGCGCGGAGCCGACGACGCCGTCTTCGTCACGACCGACGAATTCGTGCTCGAGGCTCCCACGGCATCCGTCGTCCTGCGCGTCGGAGATCGCTTCGCGACCCCGTCGCCCGCCGCCGGCATCCTGCACGGCACGACCCAGCTGAGTCTGTTCTCGTTCCTCGAGGCGCGCGGCTTCTCGACGGCGTACGAGACGGTCCCGGTGACCGATCTCACGACGGCGGATGCCGCGTGGCTACTGTCGAGCGTGCGGCTCGCCGCCCCGATCCGCTCCGTCGACGGCACGTCGGTTCCGGTCGACCGCGCGTTCACCGACGAGCTGAACGCCTACCTGCTGAGCCCGCGCGACTGAGCCCGCGCGACTGAGCCCGCGGGACTGAGGCGTGAACGACGAAGGCCCCGCCGGAGCGGGGCCTTCGCGGTGCGCGGGGTGCTTATCCGAAGCGACCCGAGACGTAGTCCTCGGTCGCCTGGACGCTGGGCGCGGTGAAGATCGAGGCGGTGTCGTTGTACTCGATGAGCTTTCCGGGCTTGCCGGTGCCGGCGATGTTGAAGAACGCCGTCTTGTCGCTCACGCGCGAGGCCTGCTGCATGTTGTGCGTCACGATCACGATGGTGTACTCGCTCTTCAGCTCGCCGATCAGCTCCTCGATCGCGAACGTCGAGATGGGGTCGAGGGCCGAGCAGGGCTCGTCCATCAGCAGCACGTCGGGCGAGACGGCGATGGCGCGCGCGATGCACAGACGCTGCTGCTGACCGCCCGAGAGGCCGCCGCCGGGCTTGTCGAGGCGGTCCTTGACCTCGTTCCAGAGGTTGGCGCCCTGCAGCGACTTCTCGACGAGGGCGTCGGCGTCGCTGCGTGACATGCGCTTGTCGTTGAGCTTCGCGCCGGCCAGCACGTTCTCGCGGATCGACATGGTCGGGAACGGGTTGGGGCGCTGGAAGACCATGCCGACGTGACGACGCACGAGCACGGGGTCGACGCCGGGACCGTAGAGGTCGTCGCCGTCGATGAGCACGCGGCCCTTGACGTGACCGCCGGGGATGACCTCGTGCATGCGGTTCAGCGTGCGCAGGAACGTGGACTTGCCGCAGCCCGAGGGACCGATGAACGCGGTGACCGAGCGGGGCTCGATGTCGATCGAGACGCCCTCGACCGCGAGGAAGTCGCTGTAGTAGACGTTGAGGTCCTGGACCTCGATGCTCTTGGACACGAGTGAGTGCCTTTCTGGGCTCAGCGCGCCTTGGGCGCGAACACCGCCGCCACGATACGGGCGATCAGGTTGAAGATGACGACGAGGACGACGAGCAGGAAGGCGGCACCCCAGGCGTTGGCCTGCGACGCGTCGATGTCCTGCCCGGGGAAGCTGTACGCGGTGTACGCCATGACGGGGAGCGTCTGCATGGGGCCGTCGAAGGGGTTGGCGTTGAAGTTGTCGGTGAAGCTGGCGGCGATGAAGATCGGCGCGGTCTCACCCACCACGCGGGCCACGGCGAGCACGACGCCGGTGATGATTCCGGATGCCGCGGTGCGCAGCACGACCTTGATGATCGTCGCCGACCGCGGCACGCCCAGGGCGAGGGACGCCTCGCGCAGGTCGGCGGGGACCAGGCGCAGCATCTCTTCGGTCGAGCGGATGACGATGGGGATCATCAGCACGCAGAGGGCGATGGATGCCGAGAAGCCGCTGAACGCCTTCGGACCGATGACCAGGCTGAACAGCGAGAACGCGAACAGACCGGCGACGATCGAGGGGATGCCCGTCATCACGTCGACGAGGAAGGTGATGGCGCGACGCAGCGGGTTGTTCGGCTGCGCGTACTCGACGAGGTAGACCGCGGCGAGGATGCCGATCGGCACGGAGATGAGCGCGGCGATACCCGTGATGATCAGCGTTCCGGCGATGGCCTGCCACGCACCTGCCGTGGCGACGACCTCGAGGGTGTTCGGGTCGAACGTGGATCCGCCGGTCTGGGTGATGAAGTTCCAGTTGACGACCGCCAGGCCCTTGGAGACGACGGTCCAGAGGGTCGAGATTAGCGGGGCCACGGCCAGCAGGAACGCGACGGTGACGAGGCCGCGCACCACCCGGTCGACCGCCTTGCGGCGGTTCTCGACGATGGTGGAGCCGACGCCGATCGCGATGAGGTAGATGATCGCCGAGAGGATCAGCCAGGTCGCGATGTTGAAGCCGCCGAGCAGCAGCTGCACGCCGGCGACGACGATCGCGACGCCCACGAGCATCATCGGCTCGATGTAGCGGGGGAGCTGCCCGCTGGTCAGCGCCAGGGGAGCGGAGGGGGCCGAGACGGTCATGAACGCTTGCCCTTCTTGCGGCCCTTGGACCCGGGTCCGGTCGCACCGATGATGTAGCGGGCGAACATGTTGACCGCGAGCGACACGACGAACAGCATCAGGCCCGTGCCGATCAGCGCCGAGCGCTGCAGGTCGGTTGCGATGGGGAAGTTCAGCGCGATGTTGGCGGCGATGGTCTGCGAGTTGTACCCGTCGGTGAGCAGGAGCACCGAGTAGATGAGGCTGGGTGACACGATCAGCGCGATGGCCATGGTCTCGCCGAGCGCGCGACCCAGGCCGAGCAGCGTGGCCGAGACCATGCCGCTGCGGGCGTAGGGGAAGACCGACAGGCGGATCATCTCCCACCGCGTCGCGCCGAGGGCGAGGGCCGCCTCTTCGTGCAGGCGCGGGGTCTGCAGGAACACCTCGCGGGTGATCGAGGTGACGATCGGGAGGATCATCACGGCGAGCACCACGCCACCGGTGAGCATCGTCGAGCCGGTGGACGAGACCGGACCCTGGAACAGCGGGATCCAGCCGAGGTACTGGTTGAGAAACTCGCCGACCGGCAGCAGCAGGGGGCGCATGACGATGATGCCCCAGAGGCCGAAGACGATCGAGGGGACCGCGGCCAGCAGGTCGACGATGTAGCCCAGGAATCCGGCGATGCGGCGCGGGGCGTAGTGCGAGATGAACAGCGCGATGCCGATCGCGACCGGAGCGCCGATGATCATGGCGATGAGCGCCGCCCAGATGCTGCCGAACAGCAGCGGGCCGACGTACTGCCAGAAGTTGGTCCACTGGCCGTTCTGGTAGCCGGCGAGATCGCCCTCGGTCCAGTTGCCGGTGATGGCGGGGAGGCCGCGCAGGATCAGGAAGATCGCGACGCCGGCGAGGATGATCATGATCGACACCGCGGCGGTGGTCGACAGACCGAGGAAGACGGAGTCGCCGACGCGACGTTTGCCGACGATGCTCGAGCGAGGCTGCGACGGCGGCGGGGAGGCGGGCGAGGTCTCGGGTTCGGTGACGGTGTCAGTCACGGGGGACCTCACGCTCGGCACGGGTCATGGGTTCTCCTCGATCGGGTGTTCTCTGAGGATTTCGGCTCAGCGGAGCGTTCGACGGTGGTCGACCGTTCCGATCAGCCCGGCCCGGCCCGCAGTGGATGCGAGCCGGGCCGAGTCCGACGAGATCTTTACTTGATGGCCGAGAGGGTCTCCTGCGCAGCCTCGAGGACCGACTCGGGCAGCGGAGCCGAGCCGGCGTTCTTGGCGGCGACCTGCTGGCCGAGGGTGCTGGTGATGAAGCCGAGGTACGACTTCACGAGCTCGGCCTGCTTGGCGTCCTTGAACGAGGTGCAGGTGATCGCGTACGACACGAGCGGGATCGGGTAGGTCTCGGCGGTGAGCTTCGAGTAGTCGAACTTCTTCGACAGGTCACCCGTCACACCGTTGCTGGCCTCGACGGCCGCGAGGTCGAAGGTCTTCGAGACGGCCTCGCCGCTGTACGCGATGGCCGTGCCGTCCTGGACGATCGACGCCGCGTTCAGGTCGCCGATGGCCGAGTGGTCGGCGTAGCCGATGGTGCCCGTGCCGGCCTTGACGGCCTCGACGACGCCCGAGCCACCCTTCTGCTTCGACACGTTGCCCTCGATCGGCCAGTCCTTACCGGCCGGGGAGGTCCACACCGACGACTGGGTCGCGGCGAGGTAGTTGGTGAAGTTCGTGGTCGTGCCCGAGCCGTCCGAGCGCGCGACGGTGGTGATGGGGCCGGCGGCGAGCGCGGTGCCGTTGTCGGCCGTGATGGCCGGGTCGGACCAGTCGGTAATCTGCAGCGCGAAGATCTTCGCGATGGTCTCGCCCGAGAGCTTGAGGTCGGTGACGCCGGGGATGTTGAAGATGATCGCGACGCCATCGAGGTAGATGGGGATGTTCACGCCACCCTCGGTGCACAGCGCCTTCGACTGGGTGGTCTGGTCGGCGGTGAGGGGAGCGTCGGAGCCGGCGAAGTCGTAGGCGCCGCTCAGGAAGTTGGTGACACCGCCGCCGGAGCCCTGCGACTTGTCGTAGTTGATCGTGACACCCTTGGCCTGGGCGTTGTACGCGGCGGTCCACGCGGCCTGCGCGTTCGACTGAGCGCTCGAGCCGCCCGACGTGATGGTGCCCGTGAGGGCGGTGTCGACCGTGAATGCCACGCCGGAGTCGGAGGGGGAGGCCGAGGCGCCGGCGGCGTCGCCACCGGAGGCCGAGGGGCCGGCGCAACCGGCGAGCGCGAGAGAGGCCACGGCGGCCACGGTGCCCAGCTGGGCGAGGCGGGAGATCTTCACTGTGTGAATCCTTCGGATGTCGGGAACTGGAAACCCGGTGCAGGGCTCTCCGGCACGGTAAACAGCGACTGCTAACAGACTGCGTTGTGCGGGTGAACGGGAGGTGAACCGGGTACGCCGTTCCGGGGCGTTTTCCTGGGCGTTGTACTGTTCGCCCGTGACGACACCCGCCTTCGCCGCACAGGCCCCGCTCGATCGAACGGACGCCGCTGCCCCCGCCCGCACGTTGATCGACCTCCTCAGCGACGTCGCGTCGCGGCATCCGGAAGCCTCGGCGATCGACGACGGATCGGGCGCGCTGAGCTACCGCGAACTGCTGGCGCGCGTGTGGCGCACGGCCGCGGCGCTGCACGCCGCCGGGGTGCGCCGCGGAGACCGCGTGGGCGTGCGGATGCCGTCGGGCTCGAAGGAGCTGTACGTGTCGATCCTCGCGGTGATGGCGGCCGGGGCGGCCTACGTGCCCGTCGACGCCGACGACCCCGACGAGCGCGCGCGCCTGGTGTTCGGCGAGGCGGGGGTGAAAGGCATCGTGGCGGGTGACGGGGAGTTCGTCGCAAGCGATCCGGATGCCGACCTCGTGCGCCTGTACGAGGGCGACGCGCCCCACCCGAGCACCAACGCGGTCCCCGTGCTCACGCCCCCGGGCGTCGACGACGACGCGTGGATCATCTTCACCTCCGGCTCCACCGGGGTGCCCAAGGGAGTCGCCGTCTCGCACCGGTCGGCGGCGGCGTTCGTCGAGGCGGAGGGACGCATCTTCCTGCAGGGCGACCCGTTGGGTCCGGGCGACCGGGTGCTCGCCGGACTGAGCGTCGCCTTCGACGCCTCGTGCGAGGAGATGTGGCTGGCCTGGGGGCACGGCGCGTGCCTCGTGCCGGCGCCGCGCTCGCTCGTGCGCTCGGGGGAAGACCTCGCCCCGTGGCTGCTGCGCCAGAGCATCACCGTCGTGTCGACGGTGCCGACGCTCGCGGCGATGTGGCCGGCGGATTCGATCGAGAACGTGCGCCTGCTGATCTTCGGTGGTGAGGCGTGCCCGCCTGAACTGGCGGCGCGACTCGTCGCGGAGGGGCGCGAGGTGTGGAACACCTACGGCCCCACCGAGGCCACCGTCGTCGCGTGCGCGGCGCTGCTGGACGGATCGCTCCCCGTGCGCATCGGCCTGCCGCTCGACGGCTGGTCGCTCGCGGTGGTCGACGCCGAGGGCCTGCCGGTCGGCGAGGGCGAGGTGGGAGAGCTCATCATCGGCGGCGTGGGCCTCGCCCGCTACCTCGACCCCGCGAAGGACGCGGAGAAGTACGCGCCGATGCCGACGTTGGGATGGGAGCGGGCCTACCGATCGGGTGACCTCGTGCGCTTCGACCCGGCGGGCCTGGTGTTCCAGGGGCGCGCCGACGACCAGGTGAAGGTCGGCGGTCGACGCATCGAGCTCGGCGAGGTCGAGTCGGCGCTGCAGGACCTGCCCGATGTCAGCGCCGCGACGGTCGCGGTGCGCACCACCGAGGCCGGGGTGCCGGTGCTCGTGGGTTACCTCGTCATGGAGGAGGGGATGGAGCTCGATCGGTCCGCCGCGCGGACGGCGCTGGCCGAGCGGCTGCCCGCGGCGACCATCCCCCTGCTCGGCGTCGTCGACGCCCTGCCGGTACGCACCTCCGGAAAGGTCGACCGCGCCGCGCTGCCGTGGCCGTTGCCCGGCGTCGAGACGCCCGCGGCCACCGACTTCTCCGCCGACGAGGCGTGGTTGGCCGAGCAGTGGCAGGCCGTGCTGGGGCTGCCCGTCACCGACCGCAAGACCGACTTCTTCGACCTCGGAGGCGGCTCGCTCGCCGCCGCGCAGCTGGTCTCGCGCATCCGCGCGCGCGTGCCGGAGTTCTCGGTCGCCGACATCTACGACGTGCCGCGCCTGGGCGCGATGGCGAAGGCCCTCGGTCCGCAGCTCAAGGACGAGGCGCCCGCGTCGTTCCATCGGGCCGCGCCCACCCCGCGATCGACCCAGTGGGTGCAGACGCTGCTCGGAGCGCCGCTGTTCATCCTGTCGGGCGTGCGCTGGGTGCTGTACTTGCTCACGGCATCCGCGATCTTGCAGACCGTGCCCGGCTTCGAGGTGCTGCCCTCCGTTTCCTGGCCCGTGCTCGGCATCGGCCTGCTGATCTTCTCGACCCCGTTCGGGCGCATGGCCATCGCCGTGGCATCCGCTCGCCTCCTGCTGGCCGGGGTGCGCCCCGGCGACTATCCGTGCGGCGGCGGGGTGCACATCCGCCTGTGGCTGGCGGAGCAGATCGCCGACCAGGTGGATGCCGTCGGCCTGGCCGGAGCGCCGTGGGTGTCGTACTACGCGCGGGCCCTGGGGGCGCGCATCGGCCGCGACGTGGACCTGCACGCCCTGCCGCCCGTGACGGGGATGCTCGTGATCGGCGACGGCGCCTCGATCGAGCCGGAGGTCGATCTGACCGGGTACTGGATCGACGGCGACCTCGTGCGCATCGGCCAGGTGCGCATCGGGGCCGGGGCGACGGTCGGCGCGCGATCTACTCTCGCGCCCGGCACCCGCATCGGTCGACGGGCCGAGATCGCGCCGGGCTCCGCGGTGTTCGGTCGGGTCAAGGCCGACCAGTCGTGGGCCGGCTCGCCCGCCGAACGGGTGGGCGGGATCGCACGGGACTGGCCGCGCGAGCGGCCCGCCGCCCCCACGCGATGGTTGTGGGCGTACGCGGTGTCGGCCGTCGTGCTCGCTCTGCTGCCGCTCGCCGCTTTCACCGTCGGAGGACTCGTGCTCGCCCAGGGGCTGCGCGGCAGCGCGGATCTCGCGCAGGCCGTCGGGGCGGCGTTCGCCTGGCTCGTTCCGGCCGTGGCCGTGACGGGGCTCGTGTTCGCGGCATCCGTCGTGCTGCTCGTGCGCCTGTTGTCGATCGGGCTCGTCGAGGGCCCCCACCCGGTGCGCAGCCGCGTCGCCTGGCAGGCGTGGACGATCGAGCGACTGCTCGACGCCGCGCGCACGATCCTCTTCCCGCTGTACTCGTCGCTGTTCACGCCGATATGGCTGCGCATGCTGGGCGCGCGCGTGGGTCGCGACGTCGAGGCCTCGACCGTGCTGCTCATTCCGTCGATGGCGCGCATCGAAGACGGCGCGTTCCTCGCCGACGACACGATGATCGCCTCGTACGAGCTGCACGGCGGATGGATGCGCATCGGCCCCGTGCGCATCGGCAAGCGCGCCTTCCTCGGCAACTCCGGTATGGCAGCCCCCGGCCACCGCGTGCCTCGCGACGGACTGGTCGCGGTGCTCTCGGCCGCCCCGCCCAAGGCGAAGGCGGGGTCGTCGTGGCTCGGTTCACCCGCCGTGCGCCTGCGTCGCCTGTCGGCGGAGGGAGACGAGTCGCGCACGTACCGGCCCACCGCCGGTCTGCGGCTCGCGCGCACGCTGTGGGAGCTGTGCCGCTTCGTGCCCGTCGTCGTCACCTGCGCCATCGGGTTGGGCGTGCTGTTCGCGCTCGCCGCGCTGTGGGACACGGTCGGTCCGGTGGGGACGCTGCTGCTCTCGGGCGTCGTGCTGCTGGCCGCGGGAGCCGTGGCCGCCGGGGTGTCGACCGCGGCCAAGTGGGCGATCGTCGGCGTCATCCGGGCGGGCGAGCAGCCGCTGTGGTCGAGTTTCGTCTGGCGCACCGAGGTGTCGGACACCTTCACCGAGATGGTCGCCGCTCCCTGGTTCGCCCGCGCGGCCGCGGGGACGCCCGCGCTCGCCGTGTGGCTGCGCACCCTCGGTGCCAAGATCGGCCGGGGCGTGTGGTGCGACAGCTACTGGCTGCCCGAGCCCGACCTGGTCACTTTGGGCGACGCGTCAACCGTCAACCGCGGATGCGTGGTTCAGACGCATCTGTTCCATGATCGAATCATGAGCATGGACACCGTCGAGTTGGAACCGGGTTCCACGCTCGGCCCCCACAGCGTCGTGCTGCCCGCCTCGACCCTCGGGGCGCACGCCACGGTCGGACCCGCGTCGCTCGTCATGCGCGGAGAGACGGTGCCCGTCGGTTCGCGGTGGAGCGGCAACCCCATCGGCCCCTGGCGCGCGGTCAAGGTGCGCGCCTACCAGTCGACCTCGTGAGCGCCGACGCCTACGCCCCGCAGAGTGGCGATCTCTCGTACGACGTGACGTCGTACGACCTGGTACTCGGATACCGCGTTCGCACGAACCGCCTCGACGGGGTGGCCACCATCTCCGCGGTCGCCCGCCAACCCGTGACCTCGTTCGCGCTCGATTTGGTCGGACTCCGCACCACGCGGGTGAAGGTCAATGGAGAGGCGGTGCGCTTCACTCCGGGGCCCCGCGTGCTCCGGGTGACGCCGGCGCGGGGACTCAGCGCCGGGGAGGCGTTCGAGATCGAAGTGGCGTACGCGGGTGCGCCCGCGCCGCGGCGGTCGCGGTGGGGCGCGGTCGGGTGGGAGGAGCTCACCGATGGCGCCCTCGTGGCGGGGCAGCCCGTCGGAGCCCCCACGTGGTTCCCCTGCAACGACCGGCCCGACAACCGGGCTGCGATGCGGATCGAGATCACCGTCGACGACGGCTACACCGCGGTCGCCACGGGAGTCGAGGGCGTCAGCTCGCGTCGAGGAGGTCGGGTGACCACGACGTTCGTCTCCGACGTGCCGACCGCCACCTACCTCGCCGCCGTGCACGTGGGGCGCTATCGCACGCGCCCGCTCGCGGGCTCCGGCACCGGGGTCGTTCCCGCCGTGACGGTGAGCGCGCCGCCCTCCCTCACCGCTGCCGTCGATCGCGCCTTCGCGCCGGTGCCCGAGATGCTGCGGCTCTTCGACACCCTGTTCGGGCCGTACCCCCAGCCCGCGTGCACGCTGGTGGTGACGGCCGACGAGCTCGAGATCCCCCTCGAGGCCCAGGGTCTCGCCGTCTTCGGAATGAACCACCTCGTTCCCGCCGCCCAGCGCCTCGTCGCGCACGAGCTCGCGCACCAGTGGTTCGGAAACAGCGTGGGGCTGGCGCGCTGGAGCGACATCTGGCTCAACGAGGGCTTCGCCTGCTACGCGGAGTGGCTGTGGTCGGAGCACTCGGGCGGACCGACCGTGCAGACCTGCGTGGGCGAGTACTACGCGCGCCTGGCGGCGAAACCGCGCGATCTGCTGCTGGTGGATCCCGGGCCCGACGACATGTTCGACGATCGGGTCTACAAGCGCGGGGCGCTCACCCTTCACGCGGTGCGCCGTCAGCTGGGCGACGCCGCCTTCTTCGACCTGCTGCGGTCGTGGACCGCCGAGCACCGCCACGCCCTCGTCACCACCGACGACTTCCGTCGCGCCGTCGAGCGCGCCGGGGGAGCGGATGCCGCGGCGACGCTGTCGCGCTGGATCGATTCCGAGGCTCTGCCGCCCCAGCCTTGACCGGGTGATGCGGCCTGGGCAGTTCGTCGTTCGCGTGGCCCGGCTGTCGTTTCCGACCGCCGATGCGGAGATGCCCGTGCGCTCGCACTCGGCGTGAGCGCGCCTGCTCAAGGCGGGTGCGTCTGCTCGAGGCGCGCGCGGCTGCTCAGCGCGGGTGCTGATGCCGACCGCGGACCGCCGACACGGGGACGCGCGCCTGCACCGAGCGCGAGTGCGTCTCCACAACGCGGGCAGGCCTGACGGGCGCGGGTGCAGGGCGGTGCGCGCCCGGGGTGTGGGGATGAGTCGCCGAGGGCGTGGGTGCGCCTGCCGGGTGCGGGTGCGGGTGCGGCGCGCGTCAGAAGGTTGGGTGTCGATCGGCGCGGGCGCGGGCGCGTCTGCTCGAGGCGAGCGCATCGGCGCGGGCGCGGGTGCGCCTGCTCGAGGCGCGTGCGTGTGTTCGATGCGGGCGCGTCTGCGAGGCGTGCGGGGAGGGAGGAGCGCGCGCGGGGAGGAGCGCGCGCAGGGAGGCGTGGGTGCAGGGTGGTGCGTGTGTCAGAAGGGTGGGGGTGTGCCGTTGTCGTCGGGGTCGGGTGGGGGTGGGTCGTCGGGGGTGAAGCGGACGGCGGGGGAGTAGGGGAGGGGTTCGTCGGTGTAGGTGCGGCCGGTGGGGGAGGTCCATTCGAGGATTCCGCCGGGGAGTTGTCGAACCTGCCAGCGGGTGAACTGCTTTTGGGTGTGGTGGCGTTGGCAGAGGTGGGCGAGGTTGGTGATGGTGGTGGGGCCGCCTTTGGCGTGGTCGTGGGTGTGGTCGACTTCGCAGCGGATGGCGGGGATGGTGCAGCCGGGCCAGCGGCAGTGGCGGTCGCGGGCGCGGAGGTGGCGGTCGATGGCGGTGGTGCGGTGGTAGGTGTCGGTGTGCAGGACTGCTCCGGTGAGGGGGTGGGTGAGGACGCGGTCCCAGGGGGTGGGGGTGGTTTCGGCGAGGGTGCGGGCGGTGTGGGCGTCGATGGGGGCGTGGCCGATGAGTTCGGCGGGGTCGTCGTTTTCTCGGGTGGGGTTGAGGATGGTGAGGGCGGGGACGACGATCTGGACGCGGGCGCGGATGGTGCCCAGGGTGCCGGGGCCGTCGTCGGTGCGGGTGGGGTCGGCTTCCGGTGCGGCGGCCAGCAGCAGGTCGGCGAGGATGTCGGCGCGCAGTTGCGCGGTGGTGCGCTGGTCGGTGGCGAGCATGGTGGCGGGACTGAGAGCCGCCGCGGCAGCGGAGTGGTCGGACCCGAAAACCGGGTGCGGGCCGGGTGCCGCGGTGCCGCCTGCATCGTCGCCGGGCGTATCGACACCCGCGACGGCCCCGTCACCCCCGTCGAGTCCGAACGCGCCGCCGGCCCGGATGTCGAGGAGCGCGCGAGCTTGGTGCGTGAGGCGGTCGTAGATGCCGACGGCGAGCACGGTGGGCAGGGTTGCGATGAGGTCGGACATGCCGTCGGCTTGGGTGACGAGGCGGACGCAGCGGGTGTCGCGCCCGCGCTGGTGACGTTCGGTGAGGGTGGTGGGGTGCAGTTTCTCGGCCAGGACGGCCAGGCGGCTGCGCAGGCGGGCGGGACTGCGACCCTCGGCGGTGGCGACGGCGAGAAGGTCGAATTCGGCCTTCTTCTCGGGCGGGAGGGCTGAGCCGATGTCGGCGATGACGTGGGCGTGGGCGCGGGTGAGAGCCCCCGCTTCCCACGCGGCGAGGGTGGCGGGGTAGTCGTCGATGAGGGTCATCGCCTGACACATCTGCCGCTGCACCGACCGGTCGGAGAGGTTCTCGGCCGCGGCGAGCTCGGACGCCACCTCCCTCAGGGCCAGTTGCGCGGCGCGGGCGGGCGCGCGCTGGTCGGCGAGGACGTCGAGGGCCAGGTGCCCGGCCTCAGCGAGAGCACGGGTGCGGGCGACCTCCGCGGCGGCCAGCACAGCGCCCGTGGAGCGGACCTCGGCGAGCACCGCGGACAGGCCGCGCGGGCCGTTCCCTGCGGGTGTCGACGAGGCCTCCGATGACATGTTCGCATGCTAGCGACGACCTCCGACATTGAGTCCGGGTATCACGGCGCATCCGACCCACTTTCGGCGGATCCAGGGGCATTGAGGGCGCAATCCGCGAGCACGAGACGTGAAAAACCCAGGTCAGAGGCAAGCGGGTGATCTCGCGGGTGAAGTTCGCCGCGGCATCCGGAGCCGTCCGAAAACCGCCGTGAGCCGCGTCACCGCTCCTCAGTCTTCGCGCAGAGCGGCCCGCACGAGATCGATCGCCTCGGCACTGGACAGGCCCAGGCGTCGCGCCGTCTCGGCAAAGGTCCGCGCGGCAGCGGCCCCTCGGGCGGCGGCGGCATCCGCGCCCTTCACGAACGTTCCCGCGCGGCCGCGGGTCTCGACGTAGCCCGCCTCTTCGAGTTCTTTGTAGGCGCGAGCGACGGTGTTGGCGGCGAGGTCGAGCTCGCCCGCAAGGGTCCGCACCGGAGGCAGACGGGTTCCCGCGACGAGCGTGCCGTCGTCGATCTGCGCGATGATCCGGCCCCGCACCTGCTCGAACGGCGGGACCGACGACGACGCGTCGAGCGAGAGCTTCATTCGTTCAGTCCGAACAGGTCGAGGGGGTGTGTGAGCCGCCACCACGGGCTCGGCGGGTCGAGCTCGCCGGCGAGTTCGACGTCGACGGTGTCCGCGTCGACGGGACCCGTCGCCGTGAGCGAGCCCACGGTCTCGCCGGGTTCACGGGCGTCGCCGAGGTCGAACGAGGTCGAGGTCTTGGCCTCGGCGCCGTTCCAGAGCACGACGGTCGCGTCGGTGGCGGTGACCACGTCGACGTCGGGGGCCCACAGCGACTCGACCTTGCCGACGACCGTGCCGGCCGTGAGCGAGGGGCTCGGCTGCAGCTCCTGCTCGATGCGCGCGAACAGATCACGGCTGGCCTGATTGCGGCTGTCGGGCCCGGGCTGGCCGAGCACGGCGGCGTAGGCGCGCACCGTGGTGCCGCCGACGGTGATGTCTTTCGCCGTCAGCAGGTTCCAGGCGTCGAGGGTGCCGGTCTTCACACCGATCACGCCGGGATCCTCGAGCAGGGAGTTGCCGTTGCGGAAGGTGCCCGCCCCCGGCAGCGTCAGCTCGGGCGTGCGCACGATCTCGGCGATGACGGGGTTGGCGAGAGCGCGCTCGGCGAGGGCGATGAGGGCGGCGGGCGTCGCGGTGTTGCCCGCCTCGATCCCGGTCGGGTTGACGATCGTGATGCCGTCGATGCCGCGCTGGGCGAGGTACTCTTCCGCGGCGGCGGCGAAGGCGGCATCCGATCCGAAGAGATCGTTCGACAGGCGCTGCGCGTAGTTGTTCGCGGAGGCGATGAGCATGCCCTGCAGCATCTGCAACTGGGTGAGCGTGCCGCCGACGGGCACGTCGAGCGACGATTCGCCGCGCGCCCGGTACTGCCAGTAGTCGGCGCTGTCGGCCTGCGTGAAGGCGTACGTGCCGCCCTGCTCGCTCGGGGCCAGCGGCAGCTTGTCGAGCACGACGAGGGCGGTGACGACCTTCGTGATGCTCGCGATCGACTCGGGGGCGTTCGCGGGAGTCGAGAGCGTTTCGGGCATGCCGTCGAGCGCGATCGCCGCTTCGCCCTGCGCCGGCCACGCGGGGTTCGCCGTGGGCGCGGCGGTCGGCTGCGCGGCGACGGTGCGCACGGTCGGAGCCGCGGCGTTCAACGGCCAGAGCAGGGTCGCGGCGACGTATGCCGCGACCAGCATGAGCAGGAGGATGGGCGGAACGACGGTGGCTGGACGCAGGCGGCGCCGACGCCCTCCGGCCAGCAGATCGCCCGCGCGAAGGGTCGATCCGGAGACGACGAAGATCGGGGCGGGGCGCGGAGCGGCTGCCTGGTGGGGGTCGACCCACGCGAGCGCTCCGATGACGGTGGAGGTTCCGGATGCCGTGGCGGCGGTCGACGCGGGCGAGGCGCCGGTCGTCGGCGGCGGGGTCGTCGCGTCCGCCGGTGACGGCTGCGTCGTTGTGGCTGGGGACGCCTCGGCTTCGGCGCCCTCGGCGGCCGGTGCGACGGCGGCAGCGCCGGTCCGGGGTGCCTCGGCGTCGGCGGCACTCGCGGTGACGGGAGCCCCGGCCTCGGACGCCTCGGCCTCGACGGCACCTGCAGCCCGCGGATCGGCCGGGGAAGCGGCATCCGAAGTCTGCTCCGACTCCGCCGGAGCGGCGAGCGGCTCGTCCGGGTTCCGCGGCGCGCGTCGCGACTCCGGGATCTGCTCGCTCACCCGCCCACGCTACCCCGGGCGTGCCCCTATACTCGTCACCACAACCCACGGGAGTCCGGTGAGCCGGGCTGAGAGGAAGCGAATCCACGCTTCGACCGTCGAACCTGATCCGGATCATGCCGGCGCAGGGAGGAGAGAAATGCACACGTCCACGTCTGCCCCCGCGAACCGCTCGACGGTCGTCGCCTCGGACCGCTTGCGGTGGCGTGTCGTCGACATCGTCGTCGCCGCCGTGCTCGGCGTCGCGATCGGCCTGGTGTTCTGGGCCTGGAACACCGTCGGCGGCCTCTGGTTCGTCGCCATGGACGGCGTCACTCCCGGTCTCGGGGGCCTCGCGGTCGGTATCTGGCTGATCGGCGGCGTCGTCGGCGGGCTGATCATCCGCAAGCCCGGCGCGGCTCTGCTGGTCGAGCTCGTGGCCGCCGTCGTCTCGGCCCTCATCGGCAACGTGTGGGGTCCGCTCACGATCGTGTCGGGCCTGGCTCAGGGCCTCGGCGCCGAGCTGATCTTCCTCACCTTCCTCTACCTGCGATTCACCCTGCCGGTCGCCATGCTCGCCGGAGTCGGCGCGAGCGTCGGCGCGTGGCTGAACGAGCTGTTCGTCGGGTCGTCGCCGAACATCGCCAAGACCGTCGAGTTCAACCTCATCTACCTCGGCACCCTCGTGGTTTCGGGTGCGCTGCTGGCCGGTCTGGTCGGCTGGCTGCTCGTGCGTGCACTGGCGGCCACCGGTGCGCTGAGCCGCTTCGCCGCCGGGCGGGAACGCCGCCGCGACGTCTGATGCCGCATCCCGCGCGCGTCGACGTCGAAGGCTGGGGCTGGCGCTACGCCGGTCGCAAGCTCCCCGCCACGCGCGAGATCGACCTCGTCATCGAGCCCGGCGAGCGGGTGCTGCTGCTCGGCGCCTCGGGTGCGGGCAAGTCGACCCTGCTCGCCGGTCTCGCGGGCCTGCTCGGAGGCAGTGACGAGGGGGAGCAGACCGGGCGCATCCTCGTCGACGGCGGGGCGCCCGAGGGGCAACGCGGACGCATCGGCCTGGTCCTGCAGGACCCCGAGGCGGGGATCGTGCTGTCGAAGGTGGGCGACGACGTGGCCTTCGGGTGCGAGAACCTCGGGGTGCCGGCATCCGACATCCCCCACCGGGTGGCGCACGCTCTGGCCTCCGTCGGTCTGACCGTGCCCCTCGACCGCCCGACGAAGGCGCTGTCGGGCGGGCAGAAACAGCGCCTCGCGCTCGCGGGTGTGCTCGCGATGCACCCCGGACTGCTGCTGCTCGACGAGCCGACCGCCAACCTCGACCCCGACGGCGTCGACGACGTGCGCGCGGCCGTCGAGGGCGTCATCGCGCGCGAGGGCACGACGCTCGTGCTGATCGAGCACCGCACCGCCGTGTGGGCCGACCTCATGACGCGGGTCGTGGTGCTGGCGCCGGGCGGGGGGCTGATCGCCGACGGCCCGCCCGATCGCGTGTTCGCGGAATATGGCGACGCGCTCGCCGCCGCCGGAGTGTGGGTCCCGGGTCGCCCGGTGGAGCTTCCGGTCGCCGCTCCCTCGTCGAATCCGGATGCCGTGCTGACGGCCGAGACGTTGGCCATCGGGCGCGAGAAGGGCACCGTCGTCGCGTCCGACCTCAACCTGATCGTCCCCACCGGCGCGGGCACCGTCGTGACGGGCCCGAACGGCGCGGGCAAGTCGACGCTCGCGCTCACCCTCGCGGGGCTCCTGCCCGAACTCCGCGGAGAGGTGACCGCCGCGGCGGGGCTCGCGGCCCGCGGCATCCGGCGCCCGTCCCGCTGGCGCTCCACCGAACTGCTCACGCGCATCGGCACGGTGTTCCAGGAGCCCGAGCACCAGTTCCTGGCGTCGACGCTGCGCGACGAGCTCGCCGTGGGGCCGAGAGCGCTCCGGATGCCGGCGGCTCAGGTCGAGCAGATCGTCGACGAACTGCTCGAGCGACTCGACCTTGCCCCCCTCGCCCTCGCCAACCCGTTCACCCTGTCGGGCGGCCAGAAGAGGCGCCTATCGGTGGCGACGGTGCTCGCCGCCTCGCCCGAAGTGATCGTGCTCGACGAGCCGACCTTCGGTCAGGACCGTCGCGGCTGGACCGAGCTCGTCGCCCTGCTGCAACGCGAGATCGCACGCGGGCGCGCGGTGGTCGCCGTCACGCACGACGCCGACGTGGTGCGCCATCTCGGGCAGCACCGCATCCGCCTGGGGGAGGCCGCGTGAGCGTCGTGGTCGAGGCCCCCGCGCGCACGGCGTGGCTCGACGGCGTGAACCCCGTGACGAAGGTCGCGATCGTGGTGGTGCTCGCCGTGCCGTTGCTGGTCTCGATCGACGCGGTGAGCGCCGCGACGGCCCTGATGCTCGAGCTGCTGTGCGTGCCGCTCACGGGACTGCCGTTGACGACGGTGCTCAAGCGGATGCTGCCCGTGCTGGTGTTCGCCCCCGTCGCGGCGGTGAGCATGCTGCTGTACGCCCGCCCCGGCGGCACCGTCTACGGCTCGTTCCTGTTCGCCACGATCAGCGACGACTCGATCGTGCTCGCGATCGCCGTGCTGCTGCGCGTGCTCGCGCTCGCGCTACCGATGATCCTGCTGTTCGCCCGCACCGATCCCACCGCGCTCGCCGACGCCCTCGCCCAGGTGGCCAAGCTGCCGAGCCGGTTCGTGCTCGGCGTGCTCGCCGGGGCGCGCACCGTGGGGCTGTTCGTCGACGACTGGCGCACGATGACCCTCGCCCGCCGAGCGCGGGGGCTCGGCGACCGCGGGGCGCTCCGTCGGTTCTTCTCGATGGCGTTCGTGCTGCTCGTGTTCGCCGTGCGCCGCGGCACGAAGCTCGCCACCGCGATGGAGGCGCGCGGGTTCGGCGCCGACGTCGAGCGCACCTGGGCGCGGCCGTCGACGCTGTCCGGCCGCGACGGCGCCGCCCTTGCGGGATCCCTCGCGCTGGGAGCTCTGGCGCTCGCCGCCGCGGTGGCGACGGGCGCGTTCCGCGTCGTGGGGACGTGAGCGTCGGCGGCGGGGCTACCGACGACTCAGAACACGTACTCGAAGCACAACGAGCGCGGCATCGTCTCGATGTAGGGCTCGTAGACCGGGATCGGGGTGAAGCCCGCGGCGGCGTACATGCGCAGCGACTCGGGCTGCATGCGCCCGCTCTGCAGGATGACGCGGCGCGCGCCCGCGCGACGGGCGAGGTCGACGACCGTCTCGGTCAGGGCGGTGCCGACCCCTCGGCGGCGGGCGCCGGCGGTGACGATGAGGCGCTTGAGCTCCCACTCCTCGCCCAGGCGTCTCAGGATCACGTGCCCCAGAGGAGTGTCGTCGGCGTCGATCGCGAGCAGCGTCGCCACCACGTCTTCGGGGTGCACCGCGAGAGCGGCCTCGCGCTTGGCGGCGACCTCGGGGGTGTCGTCGGCGTCGGCGTCGCGGTAACGCTCGTCGAGATCGGCATCGAGCACGCGCCGCAGGGCGACCGCGCGGGGATCATCGACGGCGACCTTCTCGATACGGAACCCGGGCTCGCTCACCCGACGAGCCTAGGGCCGGTGGTCCGCGCCGGCCCGACGCGCGACGATCGGTGCGCACTCGCCTGCGCGAACCGGCCCCGCGCTGCGGGGTTCGCCCGCGACGGGGGCAGAATGATGACGGGGGTGTCATGGGTCTGTCGTTCGCTCTACTCGCGGTGAGCGTCGCGGTCGCGACCGCGGTCGGCTTCGTGGCCTTTCCGCGTCTGGGAACCCCCGGTCGGGTGACGCTGTTCCTGCGGTACGCGGCGGTGGCCGGGGTCACCGCCGTCGGCTCGAGCGCGATGTACTTCATCTACGGTGCGGGCGGCGGTCTGCTGACCCTCGTGCTCGGAGACGTCGCCATGGTGCTCGCCCCGGCCCTCATGCTCGTGGCCGTGAGTGCACTCGACGGACGCCGGGTGCGCCGAGCGTCGACGTTCGCCCTCGTGCTCGCACTGATCGTGGCCGTGGTCACCGCCACGGTCCCCCTGCCCGCCTCGCTGGCGGTGAAGGCGGTGGCCCTCGCCGCCGCCTGCGCCGCCTGCGCGTGGGTGGCGAGCCACTCGCGCGTCGAGCCCTTCGGTCCGCTGCGCATCATCGCCTTCGCCAACGCGGTGTACGCGCTCTATTGCCTCGCGCGCGTCGGGGTGGCGCTCGCCGCCGGATGGGAGTCCCCCCTGTACCTCACCGCCTTCTCGTTCGGCCCCGCGACCATCCTCGGGGCCGTCGCCGTGGTGGCGATGGGCGTCGCGGTCGTCCGCCTGTGGGCCGGCCCGCGCGCCGAGGTGCGGCCCGAGGTGTGCCCCGCGGGGGTGGCGGTCGTCGTGGGCGACTGGGACCTGGCATCCGCCGCCTATGGCCCTGAACGCATGCGCGACCTCGTGGTCGACCTGCGCGCGGCGGCCCACGACCTCGACCCGCACGCCGCCGACGTGCCGCGGGGGGCCGAACTGACCGTCGCCGACCCGGTCGAAGCCCTCGGTGCGCGCCTGCGCGACGCCTACGGCTGGGCGCCCGAGCAGACCATCCTCCTCGCCGACGGGGCCGCCACCGCGGCGATCCGCACGCGCCCCGGACGTACGCGGCGGGGGCGATGGGGCCGGGGCGTTTCGCGGTCCTGAGTTCCGGCTAGGGTGGAACTCGGTTTCAGCTTTCGAAGGAGAACGCATGGACATCGAAGGAGCCTCCGCCCTCGTCACCGGCGGCGCCTCGGGCCTGGGCCTGGCCACGGCACGACGATTGGCCGCCGCGGGAGCCCGCGTCACGATCGTCGATCTGCCCTCGTCGTCGGGGGCCTCGATTGCCGAGGACCTGGGCGGATCGTTCGCCGCCGCCGACGTGACGGATGCCGAGCAGATGGCCGCGGCCGCCGCCCTCGCCGCCGACGCGGGGCCCCTGCGGGTGGTCGTGAACTGCGCCGGCATCGCGCCGCCCGCGAAGGTGCTCGACCGCGACGGAAACCCCTCGTCGCTCGCCGACTTCGAACGCGTCGTGCGCGTCAACCTCCTCGGCACCTACAACGTCATCGCCCAGACCTCCGCCGTCATGGCGAAGACCGACCCCGCCGAGGGCGGTGACCGCGGGGTCATCGTGAACACCGCGAGCGTCGCGGCCTTCGACGGGCAGATCGGTCAGCCCGCGTACTCCGCGAGCAAGGGCGGCGTGCACGCGATGACGCTCCCCGTGGCGCGGGAGCTCGCCCGCCACGGCATCCGCGTCGTCACCATCGCCCCCGGCATCATGGAGACGCCGATGCTCAAGGGCCTCCCGCAGGCGGCGCAGGACTCGCTCGGCCAGCAGGTGCCCTACCCCTCGCGCCTCGGCGCCCCCGACGAATACGCGCGCCTCGTGCTCGCGATCGTCGACAACGGCTACCTCAACGGTGAGACCATCCGCCTCGACGGCGCGATCAGAATGGCACCGAAATGACCGACGGCATTCTGCTCCACGTCGAGGACGGGCTCGCGCGCGTCACCTTCGACAGGCCCGCATCGCTGAACGCGATGGACTTCCCGATGGCCCGCCGCTGGCGCGAGGTCGCGATCGAGGTCACCACCGACACCTCGGTGCGGGCGGTGATCCTGGATGCCAACGGGCCCGCGTTCTGCGCGGGCGGCGATGTCGTGGCGATGTCGACGACCGGGGCTGCGGGCAGCGACGTCACCGAGACGGCGCACGCGATCCACGACGGCATCCGTACGTTCGCGGAGGCGCCCCTGCCGATGGTCGCCGCCGTGCAGGGCGCCGTCGCCGGCGGAGGGCTCGGGCTCATGCTCACCGCCGACTACGTCGTCGCGAGCGAGAACGCCCGCTTCGTCAGCCGGTACGCGAACATCGGGCTCACCCCCGACCTGGGCGTCTCGACGCTGCTGCCCGCCGCGATCGGCCAGCGTCGCGCGCTGCAGCTGCTGCTGCAGGACCGCATGCTCACCGCCGCAGAAGCCCTGGACTGGGGTCTGGTGGCCGAGGTCGCGGCATCCGCAGATCTGGTGTCGCGCGTGAACGAGGTCGCCCGCTTCTGGCTCGACGGCGCGAGCGCCGCGTTCGGGCAGGCGACGCGCCTCGTGCGCGCGGGCGCGGGTCGCACGTTCGCCGAGAACCTCGACGACGAAGCCGCCACCATCGGCGCAGCCTTCGAAACGGCCGAAGCGCGGGCGCGGGTCGCCGCGTTCGCCGCCGCCTCCGCGAAAGGACAACGCTCGTGACGCTTTCAGGAAAGACCATCCTCATGTCGGGCGGCAGCCGCGGCATCGGCCTCGCGATCGCGCTGCGCGCGGCCCGCGACGGCGCGAACATCGCGATGCTGGCCAAGACCGACACCCCGCACCCGAAGCTCCCCGGCACGGTGCACACCGCCGCGGACGAGATCCGCGCGGCCGGCGGGCAGGCGCTGCCGATCGTCGGTGACGTGCGTGACGAGGCCTCGATCACCGAGGCCGTGATGCGCACGGTCGGCGAGTTCGGCGGCATCGACATCGTCGTCAACAACGCCAGCGTCATCGACCTGTCGGGCTCGATCGAGCTCGCGACGAAGAAGTACGACCTCATGCAGGACGTCAACGTGCGCGGCACCTTCCTGCTCTCGCGCGCCGCGGTGCCCCAGCTGAAGGACGCCGCGAACCCGCACATCCTGTCGCTCTCGCCGCCGCTGAACGTCACGCCGAAGTGGCTCGGCGCACACACCGGCTACAGCCTCGCCAAGTTCGGCATGACGATGGCCACGCTCGGGCTCGCGGCCGAGTTCGCCGAGGCCGGCATCGCCGCCAACACGCTCTGGCCGCGCACGACCATCGCGACCGCCGCCGTGCAGAACGTCATCGGCGGCGACCGGCTCATGGCCGTCTCGCGCACGCCGGAGATCTATGCGGATGCCGCGTACGAGGTGCTCATCGCGCCCGCGCGCGAGCGGACCGGGCAGACGCTGATCGTCGAAGACGTGCTGCAGGCCGCCGGAGTGACGGACTTCTCGGGGTACGCGGCGGTGCCGGGCACCCCCGACGAAGCGATGTACCCCGACATCTTCCTGGACTGAGATTGAGAAGTGCTTTTAGTGGGTTACATTGTTTCTGCTGGGGCGCGCGTTGCGATCTCGCAAGCATGGGGGCAAAGATTTGAGTGCACATAGTGGATGGCGCGCAGGCGCGATTACTGCGCCGCTGAATGATCAGCTTCAGAAGCACATCTACGAACTTGAAGATCGGTTTCCGATCGTTCGGCAGCATCGGAAGACCCTTGGGGAGCTAGGGTCTCAGATGGTGCATGCACAAAAATGCACTGTGAGTGGATTGCATAATTGTCGCATCTCGCTTGTGCGGTTCAGTGGAGCGATTGAAGCCGCGTTCGGCCTGACGCGAGAAGTCATGTTTTTCTATAGTCCGTATCCGGATCTGCAAATTCGAGAACTCAAAGCGGCTAAGGATGCCATCAAAAAGCTCCACCGAGACGTGACTCCGGACGTCATATTTGTCTGGACCCCTGATCCGAGGGCGCGACAGAAGCTCGACGATTGGTCGACTGGCGGGTTTTTAGCTATACCGCTGACCAGCGCCGATGCGACGGACCCAGTTAGTCTGGTTGCACTCTTGCGTGACTATATCTACGCTCGTGACCTGTTCTACGAGTCGACACCCGTCCGGGGTGACCGCTTCTTCGGTAGGCGTCAACTCATGCAGGCGCTGCGAGACGACGTCCAGAACCAGAGGGTTGCCGGCCTTTTCGGGCTGAGAAAGGCGGGTAAGACCAGTGTGCTAACCCAGCTCGCGGACGACGTTGGCAATGAAAACCGCCTTGTTATCTTGCGTGATCTTGAGAGCTTGCCCTCACCTCCTACTGATCCCATACCCAGTCTGATCAAAGACTTGCGCGCGGATTTGCTTGAGATTCTGCAGCGCCGCGGTCTCAAGAGTCGACCCCTGGGGCAGCTCGCATCAGACGCGGACGCTTCAGATTTCCGGCGGGCCATGCAGGCAGTGCTGCGTTCACTCGCCAAGGAAAGCGTGACGCTTGTTCTACTTCTCGATGAAATTGAATATCTCACCCCTTCGGACCGCATCGACATCAGTGAAGGGGATATGACATCGGTATCCCAGTTCTTGGGGGCATTAAGGAGCCTGGTCCAGGAAAACGAAAACTTCACTTTCGTGCTTTCCGGCCTAACAAGTGCGATCGTTGAGAATGGACGTCTATTCGGGCGGCCGAACCCGCTATTTTCGTGGGCCAAAACACACTTCCTGGCTCCGTTCGATAGGGCCGAGGCTGACGAGCTAGCCACGTCTGTCGGGGCGAGGATGGGCATAAACATTGACGAGCCCGCGCTAGCCACATTTTTCGAGGCGACGGGCGGGCATGCGTTCCTGTATCGCAGTCTCGCATCGTCGGTGGTGCAGAAGCTCCCCGTCGATGTCTTCCAGCGGCGGATCGCTCGAGCTGATGTTCTGCGCGACCTGGACGACTGGAAACGGACTGTTGCGGGGAATATCAACGAGATGATTAGTCACGTTCGGCGCTACTACCCCCTCGAAGCCGTCATGCTGGATCTATTGTTGGATTCCCCATCCGATTTCGGCGAGATCGCTAATGAGCAGCCGATGGAACTGCGTCATCTGATGAGTCTCGGCCTCGTCGAGAAGGATGGTAATTCGTATCAAGGTGCCACAGTCTTGAGCCTCCTGTGACTTCGAAGCTCGCCGCCGCTTCTGCTACGAGGTCGGCGGCAATCTCCACGAGTATGAGGCGCCACCGACTAGTTTTCGTGCAGATGGGAAGCCTATTTGAGCCCATGAGGGAAGCAATCCTGGATGGCCTGCCGGGTGTTCACGTATCCATCGACGATCGGAATGCCTGGAGTGACCTACCCTCCGAGTCTTCTCTGGTAATTACGGATCTAGATCGGTGCGCGACCTCCCACGAGAACATTCTGGGCGAGGTGCGAGAATCGGCGTTGGCGGCACTAGACGACGGTCGTATGGTCTGCCTGGTATCACGGGCCCCGCGTTTGGCCTTCCGGTCAGTGCCCGGAAGTTCCGTCCTTGAGGATGCGGCGCTCGCCATCTCTAGCCCACTGGATCGAGAGGAGTTGGAGGTTGCTGACGGAGATCCGCCGCCGGCCGGATGGCCCCTGCCGGCAGTCTCGTTCGGCGGTCCGTTGACGGCAGCGATGTTGACCGGAGCGCTGGCAGAAATGGGTGAGGGTCTCGTTACCGCACTGGATCATGCCATTTTCGAGGTCGATCCCAGAAGCGCGGATGGCCTACAGTTTCTTTCCGCGCGTGAGGTGGAAGGTCTACGCGGCGCGGGATTGGTCAAACTCGACTCGTCAGGCGTACCTCGCCTCACGACTGGGCGGTCGACCTCGCTACTGAAGGAAGCGCTATCGGAGCACATCAGTCATTCAGTTTCCCCTTCGGACCGGCTCGCGGACGTGGTGTCGGGTCTATGGCTGATAGAACGTTTGTTGCGCGCTGCTGTTCGGACTGCTGCGATCGACAAATTCTCTGACGCTTGGCGCTCCAACTGCCTCGGTGGCTTGAACGCCGAAGTCCTACGGCGCGCACAGCTCGACTCCAGTGCCGCGGCTAAGACGGTCGGGGACCTGCGCGACCCTCTCGAGTGGCTCACCCTTGGCGAACTTGTCGACATAATTCGGGGCAATAAGTTTGATCAGTTGGGGGTCGAGTCAGCTATCTGGAGGAAGCTTCAAGAACAGCTCATCCCTGTGCGCAATCGGCTAGCCCATGTCAGGTTACTCAAGGCGCAGGATCACGAAGTGGTTCAGATGTGGAGTAGTACCTTGAAGGGCAGGCTCAATCTCTGAGCGACCGGGGATTTTAGAAGCGCATCGCCGAGTCAGACTTAGAAGCCCCTAATCGAGCTCCTGCTCACATCGCGTTCACTGGCCACCCCGGGTCAGAGCAGGCCGAGCTCCGCGAACGCGTTGTGCACGCCGTCGTCGAGCACCGCGGTGGTCACCCGGCCCGCCAGCTGCTGCAGCTCGGGCACGGCGTTGCCCATCGCGACGGGCGTGCCGACGACCTCGAACATCTCGACGTCGTTCCAGCTGTCGCCGATGCCGATGGCATCCGCCGCATCGATGTCGAGCAGGGCGAGCACCTCGGTGATCGCGGAGCCCTTGGTGACCCCGGCCTGACCGATCTCGCCGTTCGAGCCTCCCGGCAAGGGGATCGACCCGGGGATGACGTGGAAGCCGTCGCCGAGTTCGGCCGCCGCGTGGGTCACGGTGTCGGTGGACGGGCTGACGAACACGGCCTTGGCGACGGCGTCGCGATCGACCTCCGACACCGGACGCGGCTCGCGCCAGAGCGGCTGCTCGGGAGGCAGGCCCTGCGCCTCGAGCTCGGCGGCGCGCTTCTCGTGCCGCTCGCGGCGGTACGCGCTCATCACCGGTCCCATGCCGGGGCTGGCATATACGCCCCCGTGGGTCTGCAAGAAGTAGTGGATGCCGTGGGCCTCGAAGTACCGCTCGACCGCTTCGACGTCGGCTCGGGGCATCGGGTGATCCACGATCAGCGCACCGTCGTGGGGTTCCTCGCCACGCGTCGCGTAGGCACCCCCGTTCGTGATCGCGCCGTCGAATCCGATGGCGAGCACGTCGGGATGGATGTCGCCGGCCGAGCGTCCCGTGCACAGCCACACGAGGTGTCCGTTCTCGCGCGCCCGGCGCACCGCGGCCACCGTCGAGGGGGCGATCACCGAGCCGTGCTCGAGGATCGTGCCGTCCACGTCGAGGAAGGCGATGCGGGTCATGTGCACTCCACAGCGATCGGCGCCGAGGCGCGGACCAGGTCGGGGGATCGGCGCGGATGCCACGTCGAGAGCAGTCGCCGTCGAGCTCGAGAGCGCGGACGACACCGCCACGGTACGCGACGAGAACCCGCGCTCAGCTCCCCGATTCGGCATCCGCCGATCGTCGTGTAGAGTCGCCGACGGACATGTGACTGGTCATGCAGGCAGGATCCGAACGCAGTGCGAGAGCACCGCCTTCGGGTCCTTTTTTGTTGCCCGGGCGACTTCGGAGTCGACGTCGCGACGCGTGTCCTTCGATCCAAGGAAGGACTTCGATGACCACTCAGGACAGCGCCCGCGCGATCCTCGAGCACGTCGGCGGAGCGGTCAACGTGGCCTCGCTCCACCACTGCTCGACCCGCCTCCGCTTCACGCTCGCCGACGACACGCAGGCCGATGAGGCCGCCCTCAAGGCCACGCCCGGCGTCATCGGCGTGGTGCTGGGGACGCAGACCCAGGTGATCGTCGGATCGGGAGTGGCGAACTACTTCCGCGAGATCGAGAAGCTGCGCACCGGTGGCGGCACCCGCGCCGAAGCGCGAGTCGATGCCGCGAAGCCGAAGTTGACGCTCAAGCGCGCCGGGTCGGTGTTCATGGACTTCGTCGTCGGCGTCTTCACCCCGATCATCCCCGCCGTCGCCGGTGCGGGAATCTTCAAGTCGTTCCTCATCCTCGCCGTCGCGCTCGGATGGCTGCAGACGACCGATCAGACCTATCAGGTGCTCACCGCGATCCCCGACGCGGTGTTCTTCTTCCTGCCGTTGCTGGTGACCTACACCGCGGCGAAGAAGCTCGACACGAACATCCCGCTCGCGCTCGGCATCGTCGGCCTGCTGGTGTTCCCGACCTTCGCCGGCCTTCTCACCCAGGAGGGCGGCGTCGCGCTGTTCGGCCTGACGGTGCCCGCGATCGCCTACAGCGCGCAGGTCTTCCCCCCGATCCTCGCGGTGCTGCTGCTCGCGGTCGTCGAACGCGGCGCTCGCCGCATCAGCCCCAGCGTGATCAGCACGTTCCTCGTGCCGCTGATCTGCTTCGTCGTGGTGGCGCCCGCCACGATCTTCCTGCTCGGCCCGCTCGGCTTCTTCCTCGGGACCCTCCTGACGGGCGCGATGCTGTGGCTGTACGGCACCCTCGGATGGATCGCCGTCGCGCTGATGGCCGCCGCCCTTCCGTTCATCGTCTCGGTCGGCATGCACAAGGCGTTCATCCCGCCGACGGTGGCCACCATGGCCTCCGCGGGCAAGGAGAGCTTCTACCTCGTCGCCTCTCTCGCCCACAACCTCGCCGAGGCCGGCTCCAGCCTCGCGATCGCCGTGCGTACGAAGAACAAGACCCTCCGCGGCACCGCGATCTCCTCGGGCATCTCGGCCTTCTTCGGCATCACCGAACCGGCCCTGTACGGCGTGACGCTGCAGAACCGTCGCGCGGTCATCTCGGTCGTCATCGGCGCGTTCGTGGGTGGGTCGTACCTCGGCATCGCGGCCATCTCGGCCTTCGCGCTGGTCAGCCCGGGTGCGGCATCCATCTCGATGTTCATCGACATGGCCAACCCCTGGAACCTGCTGCACGCGGTGATCGGCGCGCTCGTCGCCATGGTCACCTCGTTCATCGTCTCGCTGGTCATCTGGAAGGACTCCGACTCGGCCACCGTGCGTCTGCTCGAACAGCAGGCGGGCACGTCGACCCCTGTCGGGGAGCCCGTCGCGGGCGGGATCGTCGCCCCCATGACGGGCGAGGTCATCGCCCTCGCCGAGGTCGACGACCCCGTGTTCTCGGGGGGCATCCTCGGGCCCGGCGTCGCGATCCGCCCCACCGACGGCGAGGTGCGCGCGCCCATCAGCGGCACGGTGTCGAGCCTGCTGCCCTCGCGCCATGCGCTCGGCATCCTGGGTGACGACGGACTCGAAGTGCTCGTGCACGTGGGCCTCGACACCGTCCGCCTCGAGGGTGCGCCCTTCACCGCGCACGTCGCCCAGGGCGACCGCGTCGAAGCCGGACAGCACGTGCTGACCGCCGACCTGGCGGCCATCGAAGCCGCAGGACTCGACATCACGACGCCCGTCGTCGTGCTCAACGGCGACGCGTACGACGTCGCCCCCCTCGTCACCGGACGCGTCGCCGCGGGCGCCGCTCTGCTGTCGACCGACGCGAAGGAGACCGCGAATGGGATTGCCTGACGGATTCCTCTGGGGCGGCGCGCTCGCCGCCAACCAGGCCGAGGGCGCGTGGAACGAAGGGGGCCGCGGTCCCGCGGTCTCGGACGTCGCGAAGTACCGCCCGAACGTCGACCCGCGTGAGTACGCGGTGCACCACCAGCACACGCTGGAGAGCATCGCCGCCGCGATGGCCGACGACGACATCGCCTTCTACCCGAAGCGTCGCGGGATCGACTTCTACCACCGCTACCGCGAAGACCTGGCGTTGTTCGCCGAGATGGGCTTCTCGGTGCTGCGGTTGTCGATCGCCTGGTCGCGGCTGTACCCGACCGGCGAGGAGCTCGAGCCGAACGAGGAGGGCATCGCGTTCTACCTCGACCTCTTCACCGAGATGCGCCGTCTCGGCATCCGCCCGCTGGTGACCCTGTCGCACTACGACCCGCCGCTCGCTCTGGCGCTGAAGAGCAACGCGTGGGTCGACCGTGGCACGATCGCGCTGTTCGAGCGGTTCTCGCGCACGTGCTTCGAGCGCTTCGGACACCTCGTCGACCTCTGGCTGTCGTTCAACGAGATCGACGGGATCATCCGTCACCCCTTCACCTCGGGCGGCATCATCGACGAGACCGTCGAGGGCTCGCTGGAGCAGGCCTGTTACACGGCACTGCACCACCAGTTCGTGGCATCCGCGTCGGTGACGAAGATGCTCCACGAGATGTGGCCCGCGTCGGAGATGGGGTGCATGCTCACGATGCTCACCACCTACCCGAACACCTGCCACCCCGACGACGTCGCGGCGACCCAGGCCAAGGAGCGTCTCCTCTACCTGTGCACCGACGTGCAGGCCGGAGGGGCGTACCCGCGGCTGGCGCTGAAGGCCCTCGAGTCCAAGGGCATCACGATCCCCTTCGCCGAAGGCGATGTCGAGCTGCTGCGCGATCACCCGGTCGACTACATCTCGTTCTCGTACTACATGACGCTCACGGAGTCGGTGCGTCCGGATGCCGAGCGCACCCCCGGCAACACGGTGCTCGGCGTGAAGAACCCGTTCCTGCCGTCGAGCGAGTGGGGGTGGCAGATCGACCCGGTGGGCCTGCGCATCTCTCTCATCGACCTCTACGACCGGTACGGCAAGCCGCTGTTCATCGTCGAGAACGGTCTCGGCATGCGCGATGAGCTCACGGAAGACGGCCGCATCCACGACCCGTACCGCATCGACTACTTCCGGTCGCACTTCGCGGAGATGATCCGCGCCGTCGACGAGGGCGTGGAGCTGCGCGGCTACACGAGCTGGGCGCCGATCGACATCATCAGCGCCTCGTCGTCGCAGATCTCGAAGAGGTACGGTTTCATCCACGTCGACCAGGACGACCTCGGCAACGGCACGGGCGAACGACGTCGCAAGGACTCGTTCTTCTGGTACCAGAAGGTCATCGCCTCGAACGGGGCCGACCTGGCGTGACGACCGCACTCGCTGCGCGTCCGCCGGGGTCGACGGAGACACCCATGCAGATCATCAAGAAGGTGCTGAACTCCAGCGTCGTGCTCGTCGAAGACGAGCGCGGCGTGGAGCGCGTGCTGTTGGGCAAGGGCATCGGTTTCGCCGCGCGTCCGGGCGAC
Organism: Microbacterium algihabitans; assembly: GCF_032464975.1. NCBI lineage: Bacteria > Bacillati > Actinomycetota > Actinomycetes > Micrococcales > Microbacteriaceae > Microbacterium > Microbacterium algihabitans. The sequence goes on along the minus strand of NZ_JAWDIU010000004.1, from coordinate 234,682 downwards.
ACCGTCGCCCCCGGGTCGACGGACCGGGTGTTCGTCGCGCTCGACGACGCCGATCAGCGGAACCTGGTCGAGTTGCTCGCCCAGATCCCCGGCGGCTTCGTCGAACTCACGAGGGCGATCGTGATGGATGCCGAGAAAGCGGGCATCGAACTCGACGCCCACATCTACCTCACGCTCACCGATCACCTGCACTTCGCGGTGGAGCGCCAGCGGCGGGGCCTGCAGGTCACCAACCGCCTCGCGTGGGAGGTGCGCACGGTCTACCCCCGTGAACACGAGGTGGGCCTGCGCGCGCTCGGGCTGCTCCGCGAGCGCACGGGGGTGTCGCTTCCCGATGAAGAGGCCGCCAACATCGCCTTCCACCTCGTCAACTCGGAGGTGGGACGCCCTGCCGTCGACTCGATGCGGGTGGTCGGGCTCGTGTCCGACATCACCACGATCGTCACGCACGCCGGGGGAGTGACCCTGGATGCCGACGACCTCCACACCCGTCGGTTCCTCACGCACCTGCAGTTCTTCGCGGAGCGGTTGTTCAGCGACCGCCTCGCCGGTCACGACGAAGACCTGCTCTTCGCGACCATGACGGCCAAGCACCCGCGGGCCGTCGCGACGGCCGAACGCATCCGCGCGTTCGTCCTGAAGGAGCACGAGGTGGCCATCTCCGACGAGGAGGTGGGCTACCTCGCCCTCCACATCGCTCGCGCCCAGTCGAGCTGAACTCCCCGAAAGGTCTCCCATGGCACAGCGCACCGCCGTCTTCGGCTCGTCCTCCGGCCTGCACTCCCGTCCCGCCGCGACCCTCGCCCGCGCGGCCGCGGCCTCGAAGCACACCGTCACCCTCGCCGCCGGCGACGCCTCCGTCGACGCCCGCAGTATCCTCGCGCTGCTGCAGCTGGGCGTGAAGACGGGCGACGAGGTGGCCCTCGAGGTCGACGGGCCCGAGGCCGACCGTGTCGCCGACGAGCTCCAGGCGTTGCTCGAGCAGGACCTCGACGCCGCCTGACCCGATCGCGTGAGGGGCCGGACCGGGTGTACCCCACGCCGCCCGGCATCCCGGCCCCTCACGTGCCCCCCGAGAGCGGAACACGCGCCCAGCCGCGGCGCAGATGCGCCCGGTACCCTGGAAACCATGACCGAACAGCCCACCGTGCGCACCACGACGCCTCGGCAGGTGCGCCCCGCGGGTGCCCCGGCCGACACCGGCATCCGCCAGGTGCGCCCCAAAACCGAAGGCTGGCAGCAGGCCAAAGACGAGACCGGTCGTCCGCTGCTGCAGTTCGCCAGCCCCAAGCGCGGCAAGCCGCCCGTGCACCTCGCCGACCTCACACAGGACGAGCGCGTCGCCAAGCTGAAAGAGCTCGGCCTCCCGGGCTTCCGCGCGAAGCAGCTCGAGAAGCACTACTTCACGCACTACACGTCGGATGCCGCCGACATGACCGACCTCCCGGCATCCGGTCGCGAAGAACTCGTCGCCGGAATGCTGCCGCCGCTGCTCACCGAGGTGCGGCGACTCGAGACCGATCGCGGCGACACGATCAAGTTCCTCTGGAAGCTGCACGACGGCGCCCTCGTCGAGTCGGTGCTCATGCGCTACCCCGGCCGCATCACGCTGTGCGTGTCGAGCCAGGCCGGCTGCGGCATGAACTGCCCGTTCTGCGCCACCGGTCAGGCGGGCCTCACCCGCAACATGTCGGCGGGCGAGATCATCGAGCAGATCGTGCGCGCCAACGCCCTCATCGCCGCCGGCGGCCTGGGCGGAAAGAAGCGCGACGACCACTCGCTCGATCGCGTGTCGAACATCGTGTTCATGGGCATGGGCGAGCCTCTCGCCAACTACGCGCGCGTGATGCAGGCCGTGCGCGTGATGGTCGACAAGGACCACGGCCTCGGCATGAGCGCCCGCGGCATCACCGTGTCGACCGTCGGACTCGTGCCCGCGATCAAGAAGCTCGCCGACGAGGACATCCCGGTCACCTTCGCCCTCTCGCTGCACGCCCCCGACGACCACCTGCGCGACGAGCTCATCCCGGTGAACTCCCGCTGGAAGGTCGACGAGGCACTGGATGCCGCGCGCGCCTACTTCGACAAGACCGGGCGCCGCGTCTCGATCGAATACGCCCTGATCAAAGACATGAACGACCACGCCTGGCGTGCCGATCTGCTGGCCGAGAAGCTTAACGCCCGCGGCCGAGGCTGGGTGCACGTCAACCCGATCCCGCTGAACCCGACGCCGGGCTCGATCTGGACGGCATCGGAGGTGCCCGTGCAGAACGAGTTCGTGCGACGCCTGAACGACGCCGGCATCCCGACGACCCTCCGCGACACCCGCGGCAAGGAGATCGACGGAGCGTGCGGCCAGCTCGTGGCGACCGAAGAAGACGAGGCAGCCGCGGCCGTCACGCCGGTCGGCTGAGGAGTCTCTGCGCGCCCACCGATCGGTGGATGCCGACTCCACCGGCTCGTCGTTCCCGTGGCGGTCCCGCCCCGTCAGACTGAGGGCATGAGCGAGAACGTCGTCGAGGTCGAGAACCTCCGCAAGACCTACAAGGGCGGTCTCGAAGCGCTGCGTGGGGTGTCGTTCGACATCCGCCGGGGTGAGACGTTCGCGCTGCTCGGGCCGAACGGCGCGGGCAAGAGCACGGTCATCGAGATCCTCGAGGGCTACCGCGACCGCACGAGCGGAGACGTGCGCGTGCTCGGCGTCGACCCGCACCGCGGTGGCCTCGACTGGAAGGCGCGGCTCGGCATCGTGCTGCAGAACACCGGCGAGGCACCCACCGCGAGCGTGCGCGAGCTGCTGGCGCACTTCGCCTCGTTCTACCCGCGGCCGCGCGACGTCGACGAGGTCATCGCGTCGGTCGGTCTGACCGAGAAGGCCAAGGTCTCGGTGCGCAAGCTCTCGGGCGGGCAGCGGCGTCGCGTCGACGTCGCCCTCGGTATCGTCGGCCGACCCGAGCTGCTATTCCTCGACGAGCCCACGACCGGCTTCGACCCCGAGGTCAGGCGGCAGTTCTGGAATCTCATCCGCGACCTGCAGCGCGAGGGCACCACGATCCTGCTGACCACCCACTACCTCGACGAGGCAGCCGAACTCGCGGAACGCGCGGCGATCATCGTGGGCGGGCAGATGGCATCCGTCGGTCGAATCGACGAACTCGGGGGACCCGACGCGCGCGTGCCGCTCGTGCGGTGGCGCGAGGGCGGCGAGACCCGCGAGCAACGTACGCAGGACCCCGGAGCCCTGGTCGCCCAGCTCTACGCCCGCCTCGGCGAACCCGAGCGGCTCGAGGTCGTGCGCCCGAGTCTCGAAGACGTCTACCTCTCGTTCCTCGGCGACGAAGCGCGCCGCACGGCCGCGGCGGGAGGCCTCGCGTGAGCCGCGTGCTGCGGCTGGGTGCCGCGCGCATCGCTTTCGAGGTGCGCTCGTACTTCCGCCAGGGCGACTCGGTGTTCTTCACCTTCCTGTTCCCCGTGATGATCCTGCTGATCTTCGCCGTCGCCTTCGACGCGCAGACCTTCGGTCCGCCCGGAGACGAGGTGGATGCCGCGCAGTTCTACCTCCCCGCGATGCTCGCCGCGGGCGTGCTGCTGTCGGGCCTGCAGAACATGTCGATCGACATCGCGATGGAGCGCAGCGACGGCACCCTCAAGCGCCTCGGCGGAACCCCGCTCAGCCCGGTGTCGTACTTCATCGGCAAGCTCGGGCAGGTGCTGGTGACCGGCTTCCTGCAGTCGGCACTGCTGATCGTGGTGGCCGCGGTGTTCTTCGGCGTGCCGCTGCCGACCGACCCGGAGCGCTGGTTGACCTTCGCGTGGGTGTTCCTGCTGGGCGTCACCACCTGCGCGATCCTGGGCATCGGCCTGTCGGCGCTACCCCGCACCGGCCGCAGCGCCACGGGCGTCGTCATTCCGATCGTGCTGCTGCTGCAGTTCATCTCGGGCGTCTACATCAACTTCGCCGCCCTCCCCGAGTGGCTGCAGAACGTCGCGAGCGTCTTCCCGCTGAAGTGGCTCGCGCAGGGCTTCCGCTCGGTGTTCCTGCCCGAGGGGTTCGCGGCGGGCGAGCCGTCGGGCTCGTGGGATCACCCGCTGATTCTGCTGGTGACGGGCCTGTGGCTGGTGCTCGGGCTCGCGCTCGTGCGGCTGACGTTCCGGTGGATTCGAAAGGACGCGTGATGTCGCAACTCACCGCCGCCCCCGTCGCCGCCTCGGAGGGGGCGGATGCCGGACTCCCCACGACGCGAGGGTGGATCGTCGCCTTCCTCGCGGCGGGAATCCTGGGCGCCGGCATCGTCGTCGCGTCGGCGATCGTCGCCGGCATCCCGTGGGCGTCTGCCATCGCGGCGCTGACGCTTCTCGGGGCGTACACCGTGTTGATCCTTCTCGTGCTGCCCCGTCTCCTCCGACGCGAGGCGGGGACGATGGGCGCGCTCGAGGTGGTCACCATGGTGGTCACGGTGCTCGCGGTCGCCCTGCTGACCTTCCTCGTGCCATGGCTGGCGATGCTGCAGTTCTGGGTCTTCCCGCTGCTGTGGACGCTGGCCGCGTCGACCCGGATAGCAGTGGTCGCGTGCTTCGTCTCCGCCGCGTCGATCTTCGCCGCGCTGCTGCCTTGGACGGGCGGAGGATCGTGGGCGGTCATGGCCTTCGTGCAGGGCGCGTCTTTCGTTTCCGCCGTCGTGCTGGGTCTCTGGATCAGCGGCATCTCGCGGTACGGCTCCGAACGCGACGTCCTCGTCGCCGAATTGACGGCAGCGCAGAGCGAACTCGCCTCTCTGCATCACGACGCCGGCGCGACGGCCGAGCGCGAGCGCCTCGCCGCCGAGATGCACGACACGATCGCGCAGAGCCTCGCCGGGACGGTCATGCTCGCGCAGCGCGCCCGGCGCGAGCTGGTCGAGGGAGCCTTGTCGCCGTCGACCCTCGAGCTCGTCGAGGAGGCCGCCCGGGCAGCGCTCGCCGAGACCCGAGAGCTGGTCGCCGGGGGAGCCCCCGCCTCGGTCGGGGTCGGCGGACTGACCGAAGCATTGCGCACGGTGGTCGCGCGGGCCGTCCGCGAGACGGGTCTCGACGTCGAGCTCGTGACCTCCGCCGTGCCGCCCCTCGATCGCGAGGCGGAGGTGGCGCTCCTGCGGTGCGCGCAGGAGTGCCTGTCGAACGCGAGACGGCACTCCGGTGCCCGTCGCGTCGAAGTGACTCTCGCCGAGCGGCGCGGCGTCGTGGAGGTCACCGTGCGCGACGACGGCGTCGGTTTCGACACCGCCGCACGCGCGCACGGCTTCGGCATCGAGGGGTTGCGAGCACGCCTGAGCGCCCTCGGCGGGTCGCTCGAGGTCGACGGCACCCCCGGGGCGGCGAGCGTGCGGGCCGGGGTTCCGGTGACGGCGGGGCGCTCGTGATCCGCGTCGTCGTCGCGGACGACCACCCGATCGTGCGCGCCGGGCTCGTCGGCATGTTGGACGCCGCCGACGGCATCGACGTCGTCGGAGCGGCATCCGACGGGGTGGAGGTCGTGGCCCTCGTCGAGAAGGAATGTCCCGATGTGGTGCTGATGGACATGCGGATGCCGCGCCGCGACGGCGACGAGGCGACCGCGATGCTGCGCGAGAGCGCACCCGCGACGCGTGTCATCGTCTTGACGACCTATGAGAGCGACGACGTCATCATGCGTGCGATCGCCGCGGGTGCAAGCGGATACCTGTTGAAAGCCGCCCCCGAAGCGGAGCTGCTCGCCGGTATCCGCGCGGTCGCAACCGGCGAGGTCGCTCTCGCGCCGAGTGTCGCCCGGGTGCTGGTGGCGCAGGCGGGGCGGGCGCCCGACGCGCCGACGCTGACCCCTCGAGAGGTCGAAGTGCTCTCCCACGTCGCGCAGGGGCTGAGCAACCGCGAAATCGGCGCTCGTCTCCACCTCGGCGAGGCGACGATCAAGACCCATCTGCTCAAGGCCTACGCGAAACTCGACGTCGCGGATCGCACACGCGCGGTCACGAGGGCGATGGAGCTCGGCATCCTGCGATCGCCCTCGTGAGAGGTCGGAATTGGTCGCTCCGCTCTCTGACAGGCGACACCCTCCGGCCCCTCACGCCGACATCCGGATGCCGCGGCCCCGGTGTCGGTGGCCGGGTCTAGCGTGGAGGAATGGTCGCTTATCGCTATCTCGGCAACAGTGGATTCAAGATCTCGGAGATCACCCTCGGCAACTGGGTGACCCACGGCTCGCAGGTCGGTGACGACGCGGCGATCGCCACGGTGCACGCCGCCCTCGACGCGGGCATCACGACGTTCGACACCGCCGACACCTACGCCAACACGGCCGCGGAGACCGTCCTCGGCAAGGCTCTCGAGGGGCAGCGGCGCGAGTCGCTCGAGATCTTCACGAAGGTCTACTTCCCGACCGGTCCGAAGGGACCCAACGACACCGGCCTCAGCCGCAAGCACATCATGGACTCGATCAACGGGTCGCTCAAGCGCCTCGGCACCGACTACGTCGACCTCTACCAGGCGCACCGCTTCGACTACGAGACGCCGCTCGAAGAGACCTTCCAGGCGTTCGCCGACATCGTGCGCCAGGGCAAGGCGCTCTACATCGGCGTCTCGGAGTGGACGGCCGAACAGCTGCGCGACGGACACGCGCTCGCGAAGCAGCTCGGCATCCAGCTCATCTCGAACCAGCCGCAGTACTCGATGCTGTGGCGCGTGATCGAGGGCAAGGTCGTGCCCACGAGCGAAGAGCTCGGCATCTCGCAGATCGTCTGGTCGCCGATGGCCCAGGGCGTGCTGAGCGGCAAGTACCTGCCCGGTCAGCCCGTGCCCGAGGGCTCGCGCGCGACCGACGAGAAGAGCGGGGCCACGTTCATCAAGCGGTTCCTCGCCGACGACACCCTCGAGGCCGTGCAGCGACTCAAGCCCATCGCCGACGAGGCGGGGCTCTCGATGCCCCAGCTCGCGATCGCGTGGGTGCTGCAGAACCCCAACATCTCCGCAGCCCTCGTCGGAGCGTCGCGACCCGAGCAGCTCGCCGACACCGTGAAGGCCTCGGGCGTGACCCTGGATGCCGACACCCTCGCCGCGATCGACTCGGCCCTCGGCGATGCGGTGTTCTCCGACCCCGAGAACACCTACGAGGTGTCGCCGAAGCAGCGCGTGGCCTGACCCGCGCAAGACGGTGGGGCGGGGCTTCGGCTCCGCCTCACCGTCTCCCGTTGCGCGAAGAGGGGCGCTCGGCTGCGCCTCAGGCCGCGCTCAGGAGAGAGCAGGGTGGGCGTCGTACCCTGTGCGAATGTCCTTTTCCGCTCACCGGCCGGGCCGCTTCGGCTCCGATGGCCGCATCGAGTTCACGACGGACGAGGAACGCGAGCAGTATCTCGACGACATCCTCGCCGCGCAGAACGCGGCCCACCGCCCCGCCGAGGCCCAGGACCACACGTCCGAGCCATGGGGTGCGCCGCGCGCCGACGACGAGCCCGTCGACCCGTTCGTTTACGACGCACGCGACGCCGAGCCGGCCGAGACCCCCCGCGACGACGCCCCCGCCGACGACCACGACACCGTGGTGATCGACCGCGCCGAGCGCGCCCGCGCCGACGACGAGACCGCGGTCATCTCCGACGAGGAGCCCGAGCGAGAGCTCGAGCCCGTGGCATCCGCCCCCGTCTCTTCGGAGCCGCGCCAGCCGCGCCTGCGTCGGCACGACCCGCGGCGGCCGCGCCTGTCGCTCATCCGTCGCATGGCAGTGCTCGGCGGTGCCGACAACGACGTGCTCGACGAGGTGCCCGAAGAGGTGCCGCGTTTCGTGCAGATGTTCCTCGTGCTCGCCGGAACCGCGCTGGTGTCGGCCCTGTCGATGATGTTCGCGCTGCTGACCGGGGTGCGCGTCAGCATCCTTCTCGCGATCCCCCTGGCCCTCATCTGGGGCCTCATCATCTTCAACCTCGACCGCTTCCTCACCTCGACGATGCGCTCGACCAAGAACATCTTCCGGCTGCTGGGCCTTGCCATGCCCCGCGTGATCATGGCCGCGCTCATCGGCATCGTGGTGGCCGAGCCGCTCGTGTTGCAGGTGTTCCAGAACGACATCGCGCGCGAGGTCAACGCCACCAACATCACCCAGGCCCTGGGCGACCAGGACGCCGTGACCAGCGGCCCCGAGAAGCAGGCCCTCGACGCCGCCAGCGCACAGGTGTCGGCGCTCGAGAATCAGGCCGCGACCGGCATCGTCACCGGAACCTCGTCGACCTCGGCCGAATCCGCCGCCGCGCAGCAGACCGTCGACCAGCTCACCCAGCAGCTCGCGGCGCAGCAGACGGTGATCGACCAGGCCCGCGCGGTGTACCAGTGCGAGCTGACCGGCCAGGGCGCCGGCACCGTCCCCGGCTGCACGGGCGTCGCCGGCAACGGCGCAAGTTCCGACGCCGCCCAGGCCCAGCTGCAGCAGGCGCAGTCGGCGTACGACGCGCTGTCGACGCAGCTGCAGCAGGCGCAGTCGACCCTCGCCTCGGCCAACTCCGCCGGTGCCGAGGCCGCGGCTTCGTCGGCCGACGCCAACAAGCAGCAGGCCGAAGACCAGCTGCCCGCGGCCCGCGCGCAGTACGAATCGGCGCTCGCCGCGTACAACCAGCGCGCGTCGTCGATCGCCGACGGAAACGCCGGCGCCGTCGGTCTGCTGAGCCAGATCACCGCCCTCGAACGCCTCTCCGACCGTGAGCCGGTGCTCCGCTGGGCGCACTACCTGATCGCGGCGCTGTTCTTCATGATCGAGCTGCTGCCGGTGCTCGTGAAGGTGCTCACCGGATTTGGCGGACCGTCGCTGTACGAGAAGGCCGAGAAGATGCGCGGACAGATCGCCCTCGACCGCGTCTCGGCCCGCACGTTCCGCAAGCGCGCCGACATCATCGCCGACGAAGCGAACCGGGTGCCGGCCACCGTCACCTGATGGTCGTGTGGAGTGCGGGACTGCTGCTGTACCGGCTGACGCCGGAGCCGCAGGTGTTCATCGCGCACATGGGCGGCCCGTTCTGGGCCAAAAAGGACGCCGGCGCCTGGTCGATCCCCAAGGGCGAGTTCGACCCCGAATCCGAGGGTGCTCTGGACGCCGCGCGCCGCGAGTTCCGCGAGGAGCTCGGCGTCGAGCCGCCTGAGGTCGAGTGGGCCGAGCTCGGCACCTTCGCGTACTCGAGCGGCAAGAAGGTGGTCGTCTTCGTGGGCGACGGCGCCGGGTTCACGGCATCCGGAGACAATTTCACCTTCGGGGAGTTCGAGATGGCCTGGCCGCCTCGGTCGGGACGCACGGCCTCGTTCCCCGAGGTCGACCGTGCGGAGTGGATGGCTCCGGATGCCGCGCGCGAAGCACTCGTGAAGGGCCAACGCCCCGCGATCGACGCGCTCGAAGCTGCGCTGGCGGAGCTGCCCGGGTCGTGACGCGTCGCGGATGCCCGCGGTCCCGTCGAGTGTCCACGACACGCCGCATTCCGTCGCGTGGGGCGGCGTGTTTCGGACACTGAACCGGGGGTTCGCGCCAGCGGGGGACCGCCGCGGCACCCGCTCAACGCGCGAGTGTCCAGAACACCCGGACGTTTCGAAAAACGGTCCGGGTGTTCTAGACACTCAGGGGTGGCGGCGGGGCCCCCGGCGCCGCGAGGCGCGCGGCGCGACCAGCCTCACGGGCGCAGCAGCACCTTGCCGACGCGGGGCGAGTCGCTCGCGCGGGCGGCCTCGCGGGCGTCCTCGAGACCGAAGGTGGCCGCGACCGGGAGCGTCAGGGTGCCGTCGGCGAGGTAGCGCGACAGCTCGCCGAAGAGGGCGCCGCGGGTCTCGGCATCCATCGTCTTGCTGACGACGCTGCCCCAGAAGCCCTTCACGGTGGCCTGGCGGAAGATGATGTCACCGGCGCCCAGCTCGAGCTTGCCGGCGCCCATCGACCCGAAGATCACGAGCGTGCCGTTCTCGCTCAGGAGCGACAGCACCTGACCGGCGGCGGGTCCGCCGACCGAGTCGACGCCCGCGACGATGCGCGCACCGTCGGCGAGGGCGAGGGCCTTGTCGCGCCAGTCGTCGGCATCGGTCGACACGACGTTGTCGATGCCCTGCTCGGCGAGCTCGGCGACCGCGCTCTCGCGGCGCACGAGGCCGATGACGTTGACGCCGCGCGCCTTGGCGATCTGCGCGACCATGCGGCCGACCGCGCCGTTGGCGGTGTTCTGCACGATCCAGTCGCCCGCCTTCAGGTCGAGCGAGTGCAGCAGGCTGATGGCGCTGAATGGCATCGAGACGAGCTGTGAGGCGACCTCGTCGGACAGGCCCTCGGCGACGGGGATGAGGCCCGCGGCCTTGGTGATGACCTGCTCGGCCCAGACGCCGAAGGTGCCGCCGGTGGCGACGCGCTGGCCGACGGTCAGGTTCTCGACGCCTTCACCGAGCTCTTCGATGACGCCGACGGCCTCGGTGCCGGCGCGGGCGGGCAGCTCGGGCTTGAAGCCGTAGGTGCCGCGGATGGTCCACAGGTCGTGGTTGTGGATGGGCGACAGCAGCACGCGCAGCCGCACCTCGCCGGGGCCGGGGGTCGGGGTCTCGACCTCTTCGACGCCGAGGACGTCGGCGGGCTCGCCGAACTCGTGGTGGATGACTGCGCGCATGGAATGCCTCCTGTGGTTATTTTGTAACGACTGGTCTAATATAGACCCGGAAGAGCTAAAGAGAAACCGTGAGGACCCTGAGCCCGTCGAAGGGTCCGGTGGCTTCGACAGGCTCAGCCACCCGTGGGAGGCTCAGCCACCCGTGGGAGGCTCAGCCGCCTTGATGAGGGAGAGAACATGGGACGGATGCCGAGCTTCGAACGCTCCACCGTCGTCGACGCCGCGCGTGACGTGTTCTGGCGCCGCGGCTACGCCGAGACCGGTATCGCCGAGCTCGAGCAGGCGACCGGGCTCACCCGGTCGAGCATCTACAACGCCTTCGGCAGCAAGCGCGGACTCTTCGACGCGGTGCTCGCGGCGTACCTCGACGATGTCGTGCGCACGCGCCTGCGGCCCCTGGGCGGGGGAGACCCCGGCGCGCTCGAGGCGTACATCGCCGAGATGCGCGAGGGCATCGAGCACGACACCCCCCGCGCCCGTCTCGGCTGCCTGTTGCTGAATGCCGGGTCGTCGTCGCTCGCCACTGACGACGCCGAGGTGCGCACCACGATCTCGTCCTACGCCGCCGAGATGCGCGGAGCCATCCGCGCCGCCGTGGCCGACCGTCGCCCCGATCTGACTCCGGATGCCGTGGACGCCCTGGCCGCGGTCTGCGCCTCCCTCGTCGTCGCGGGCCTCACCCTCGCCCGCGCCGATCGTGACGGAGCCCTGGCGACCCTGGCATCCGTCCCCACCACCCTGGAGTCGTGGGGTCGCGTCTGATCGCGTGCCGGCGCGCGTCACCGGTCGGCGACGACCTCGCGGCGACGGATGCCGAGCACGGCCGCTCCGCCCGCCACGATCACGACGATCGCCCAGACGACGGCGCCGCGCGGATCGACCGTGTCGCCGCTGACGACGGGGACGGATGCCAGCGGTGAGGCCCGCACCACGGCATCCGGCAACCCGAGGAGCGGGCCGAAGAGCCCGACGATCGCGGCGATGCCGACGACCGCCCATCCGATGACCACCGCGAGACGCGGCACGAAGACGAACGCGAGGGCCGCGATCACGGCGATCGCCGCTGCCGCGAGAGCTTGGCCGCCGGCGCTCACGACGGCGTCGCGCAGCAGCGAGGTGTCGCCACCGTCGGTCGTGGCCAGGCCCACGGCCGCGCCCACGACGGCCGCACCGAGCACGCCGATGATCGCCGCGGCGCTGAGGGCGAGCCCCGCGCCGAGCCAGCGCGAGCGACTCACGGCGGCGGCCAGGAGGGGTTCGGCGAGGCCGGCCGCCTCGTCCTGACGCAGGCGCGCGATCATCTGCACGCCCGCACAGGCGGCGAGGATCCCGGCGAGGGTGAAGAACACCTCCACCGCGCCCTGGGCGAGCGAGCCCTGCGCGGCGAGGGCCTGCAGTACGGCCTGGACCGAGGGGATCGTGTCGCCGATCTGCGCGATGACCGACGACAGACGCGTGGCGAGGAGCCCGACGACGAGGCCGCCCACCGTCCAGCCGATGACGGCACCACGGCCCTCGCGCCACGCCAGACCGAGGGGGCCGGAGAGCAGGCGTCCGGCCGCGGCGGCGCCGCGCGGCGCGGGCAGGAGAGAAGCCCCCAGATCGCGCGAGCGGTGCAGCGCGAACGCGACGAGAGCGCAGACCACCGTGAGCGCGAGCGACAGCAGCAACGGCCGGGCGTCGTCGGCGTCGAACGCCCGCACGTTCTCGGCCCAGCCGTAGGGCGAGATCCACGCCAGGGGAGCGCTCCGCATCCGCTGCAGATCGGCGCTCGGGGTGCCGAGGGCGTTGCCGAGACCGCAGACCAGTAGCCCGATCAGCACCGCCCACACCCCGATGGCGTTCGCGACGCGCGAGGTGCGGACCACCTGCGCCGCGACCAGCGCCACGGCGAAGAAGACGAGTCCGGTCGCCGTGACCGACAGGCCCAGCACGAGGCTGCCGCGCGCGGGGTATCCGAACCCGAGGAAGGCGAGTGCGACGAGCGCCCCGAGAACGACGTCGGCCAGGATGCCGTGCCACACCGTCGCGATCAAGGCCGCGGAGCGCCCGGCCGGGGTCGCCGCGATCAGCTCGGCTCGGCCCGTCTCCTCGTCGCCGCGGGTGTGCCGGACGGCGAGGAACGTGCTCATGAGCGCGGCCAGCAGCATGAGGAACGGCGCGATGAGGAACGTCGCGAACGCCGCCTCGTCGCTCCCCGAGGGGAGCCCCCGGAAGAGCAGGATGACGGGATTGGCGATCGCGGCGGCGAGCAGGCCCTGGCGGTCCTCGACCGTGGGGAACTGTCCCCGCACCCCCACCACGGCCGCGGCGGCGAGGGCCAGCGTGCAGGCGATCCACAGCGTCAACTGCACGGCGTCGCGGCGCAGACGGGCGCGCAGCAGCGGCCCGATGACGTTCATTCGCCCACGCCTGCGTCGACCCGCTCGCCGTAGCGGCGCAGGAAGAGCTCCTCGAGCGACGGCGGCTCGACCCGCAGGCCCGTGACGCGCGCCGCGCCGAGGGTGGGGAGCACGGATGCCACGTCGTCGCTGTCGACGGTGAAGCGCACGCGTCCGTGGTCGCGCTCGACGTCGTGCGCTCCGGGCAGCGGCGGCAGGGCCGCCCCGGTGTCGGCGAACGACACCTGCGTGCGCGTGAGCTGACGCAGGTCGTCGAGGGTTCCGGTCTCGGCGACGCGTCCCGCCCGCACGAGGCTCACGCGATCGCACAGCTGCTCGACCTCGGAGAGGATGTGGCTCGACAGCAGCACGGTGGTGCCGTGCTCGTGCACGCGGCGGAGTTCCTGCTGGAAGACGACCTCCATGAGAGGGTCGAGGCCGCTCGTGGGCTCGTCGAGCAGCAGCAGATCGGCCGGGCACGCGAAGGCGGCGACGAGGGCGACCTTCTGGCGGTTGCCCTTCGAGTAGGCGCGGCCCTTCGTGCGGGGATCGAGGGCGAAGGCGTGCAGCAGGCGGTCGCGCTCGCGACGGTAGGCGGACGACCGGCCGTAGCCGCGCAGCCGTGCGAGCAGGTCGATGGTCTCTCCGCCCGAGAGGTTGGGCCACAGCGTCACGTCGCCGGGCACGTAAGCGAGACGCGCGTGCAGCGACGCGGCGTCGTGCCAGGGGTCGGCCCCGAGCACCTCGGCGGTGCCGTCGTCGGCCCGCGCGAGGCCGAGCAGGATGCGGATCGTCGTCGACTTGCCCGCTCCGTTGGGGCCGAGGAAGCCGTGGATCTCGCCGGGGGCGACCTCGAGGTCGAGGTCGTCCAGAGCCACCGTGCGGCCGTAGCGCTTTCGCAGGCCCGCGGTGCGGATCGCGGTACTCATGTCGCGGACGATACGCCGGGTGAAGTCACCCTTCAAGGGGTGTCTCTGTATACGCAGGACCCCCTCCGGAGGGTGGCGGCCCGACGGAACGGTGCGTAATGTATACACGACGGAGGTCATGATGAGAGCAGGCGAGCGCGCGTACGCGACCCTCCTCGACGAGATCCAATCGGGCACCCTCAGCCCCGGAATGGTGCTCGGCGAGGTGGAGCAGGCGACCCGTCTGGGCGTCAGCCGCACGCCGCTGCGCGAGGCCCTGCGCCGCCTGGCATCCGACGGTCTCGTCGTACAGACGTCGCCGCGCGTGACGGTGGTCGCCGGCATCGACGTCGACGACATCCGCGCACTCTTCGAGTTGCGCCGCGCCCTCGAGACCGAGGCGGCCCGCCTGGCCGCGGTGCGCGCCGAACGTCGCATCTTCGCCGCCCTCGCGCGCGAGTTCGCGGACGTCGACACCGTCGACGCCGACACCTACTACTCCCTCATCTCGCGCTTCGACGCGGCCATCGACACCGCCGTCGACAACGCCTACCTCGCGGGCGCCCTGCGCAGCGTGCGCACCCATCTCGTCCGCGTGCGCCGCATGGCCCGCGACAACCCCCAACGTCTCACCGCCTCGGCGAGCGAGCATGAACTGATCGCGCGAGCGATCGCCGCCGGCGAGCCCGACCTGGCCGCCCACGCCACGCACGTGCACCTGCACAACGCCGTGTCGACCATCCTCGAAGCCCTCACGGAGGAGCACTCATGACGATCACCCACCACGTGCGCGTGCACCGCAGCGACGAGAACCTCGCCCGAGAGGGTCAGCTCGCCTGGGCCCTGGCCCGCGTCGCCGTCGATCCCGTCGCCGTCGACGACGACGTGACCGAGATGATCGTCAACCGCCTCATCGACAACGCCGCGGTCGCCGCGGCCTCGCTCACGCGTCAGCCCGTGAGTGCCGCGCGCCAGCAGGCGCTCGACCACGCCGTGTCGATCGGCGGAGCGGGCTCGACGGTGTTCGGCTGCGCCCTCGAACGGCACTCGAGCCCCGAGTGGGCGGCCTGGGCCAACGGCGTGGCCGTGCGCGAGCTCGACTACCACGACACCTTCCTCGCCGCGGACTACTCGCACCCCGGCGACAACATCCCGCCCGTGCTGGCCGTCGCCCAGCACACCGGTCGCGACGGCGCCGCCCTCGTGCGGGCGCTCGCCACCGCGTACGAGATCCAGATCGATCTCGTACGCGCCATCTCGCTGCATAAGCACAAGATCGACCACGTCGCCCACCTCGGCCCCGCCGCCGCGGCCGGCATCGGCACCCTGCTCGATCTCGACCAGGAGACGATCTACCAGGCCATCGGTCAGGCCCTCCACGTCACCACCGCCACGCGCCAGTCGCGCAAGGGCGAGATCTCGACGTGGAAGGCGCACGCCCCCGCCTTCGCCGGGAAGATGGCGATCGAGGCCGTCGACCGGGCGATGCGCGGCGAGACGAGCCCCTCGCCGATCTACGAAGGCGAAGACGGCGTGATCGCCTGGATGCTCGACGGCCCCGACGCCTCGTACGACGTGCCCCTGCCCGGCGAGGGCGAGAGCAAGCGCGGCATCCTCGACTCGTACACGAAGGAGCACTCCGCCGAGTATCAGGCGCAGGCCTGGATCGACCTCGCCCGCCGCCTCGGCACCGAGCGCCCGGAGCTGCGCGACCCCGCCCACGTGGCATCCGTCGTGCTGCACACCAGCCACCACACGCACTACGTGATCGGTTCCGGGGCGAACGACCCGCAGAAGTACGATCCGACCGCGTCGCGCGAGACGCTCGACCATTCGATCCCGTACATCTTCGCCGTGGCCCTGCAGGACGGCGCGTGGCACCACGTCGACTCGTACACCCCCGAGCGCGCGGGCCGCGCCGACACCGTCGAGCTGTGGCACAAGGTCACCACCGCCGAAGACGCCGAGTGGACGCGCCGCTACCACTCCGAAGACCCTCAGGAGAAGGCGTTCGGCGGCCGTGTCGTCATCACGCTGACCGACGGGTCGACCGTCGAAGACGAGATCGCCGTCGCCGATGCGCACCCGCTCGGTGCGCGGCCGTTCGCCCGCGAGGACTACGTGCGCAAGTTCCGTCTGCTCGCCGAGCCCGTGCTGCAGCCGGAAGAGATCGAGCGCTTCCTCGAGCTCGTGCAGCGCCTGCCCGAGCTGACCCCGGCCGAGGTCATGCAGCTCTCGATCGTCGCCAAGCCCGGCGTGCTGGCTCTGGCGCCCGCGCCGAAGGGGCTGTTCTGATGCGCGGCGGCGGGTGCGCCCCCGAGAAGCCCGAGCCGCCGGTGCGCGAGATCCACACGACGAAGCGAGGTCGCTGATGCTCTACGCCCAGACCACCGCGCAGCAGAAGCGTCGCGCGTTGCGCGAGAAGTTGGCATCCGGAGAACTCGTGCGGATGCCGGGAGCCTTCAACCCGCTGTCGGCTCGACTCATCGAGCGCAAGGGCTTCGAGGGCGTCTACATCTCGGGCGCTGTCATCTCGGCCGACCTGGGCCTGCCCGACATCGGACTCACGACGCTCACCGAGGTCGCCGGTCGCGGACAGCAGATCGCCCGCATGACGGAGCTGCCGGCGATCATCGACGCCGACACCGGGTTCGGCGAGCCGATGAACGTCGCGCGCACGATCCAGACGCTCGAGGACGCGGGGCTTGCGGGCACCCACATCGAAGACCAGGTCAACCCGAAGCGCTGCGGTCACCTCGACGGCAAGAGCGTGGTCGATGCCGACACGGCGATCAAGCGCATCCGCGCGGCGGTCGATGCCCGGCGCGACCCCGACTTCCTCATCATGGCCCGCACCGACGTGCGCGCCGTGGAGGGGCTCGATGCCGCGATCGACCGCGCGAAGGCCCTGGTCGACGCGGGCGCCGACGCGATCTTCCCCGAGGCGATGCGCGACCTCGGCGAGTTCGAAGCGATGCGCTCGGCGCTCGAGGTGCCGATCCTCGCGAACATGACCGAGTTCGGCAAGAGCGAGCTGTTCTCGACGCAGCAGCTGCGCGATGCCGGCGTGAACCTCATCATCTGGCCGGTCTCGCTGCTGCGCCTCGCGATGGGCGAAGCGGGTCGGGGCCTCGACGCCCTGGCATCCGAGGGACACCTCCGCGACAAGCTCGGGCAGATGCAGCACCGCGCCGACCTCTACGACCTCATCGACTACGAGGGCTACACCCGCTTCGACGCCGACGTGTTCGACTTCACCGTCGAGCGCTGAGGCCCCGCGCGGGCAGTGAGGTGACCATGTCCCGAAATGCGCAAACCATGTCCCGAAAGTGGTCGTCTGGACACGGCTCAGACAGCCGAAATCGGGACATGAGCCCCCGTACGAACACCGCACACGACTCAAGGGAGAGACGATGACCGACATCAAGAAGGGCCTCGCCGGGGTCACGGTCGACGAGACCGCCGTCAGCAAGGTGAACCCCGAGACGAACAGCCTGCTCTACCGGGGTTACCCCGTGCAGGAGCTCGCGGCCACGCAGTCGTTCGAGGCGGTGGCGTACCTGCTGTGGAACGGAGAGCTTCCGGATGCCGCGCAGCTCGCCGACCTGCGCCGCACCGAGCGTGAGCACCGGGCATTGGGCCACGACGTCCGCGCCGCGATCGACCTGCTGCCGACCAGCGCCCACCCGATGGACGAGGCGCGCACCGCCGTCAGCGTCATCGGGGCGCGCGAGACGGCCGGCATCTCGAACGTGATGGATGCCGTGGGCACCCCCGCAGAGAACCTCGAGCGCAGCATCCGTCTGTGGGCGCAACTGCCCGCGGTGGTGGCCTACGGCCAGCGTCGCCGCCGCGGCGAGGAGCTCATCGAGCCGCGCGACGACCTGGACTACGCGGCCAACTTCCTGTGGATGACCTTCGGCGAGGAAGCGGACGAGGTCGTCGTCGACGCGTTCAACCGCTCGATGATCCTGTACGCCGAGCACTCCTTCAACGCCTCGACCTTCACCGCGCGCGTGATCGCGTCGACCCTCAGCGACCTGTACTCCGCCGTCGTCGGCGCGATCGGCGCCCTCAAGGGCCCGCTGCACGGCGGCGCCAACGAGGCGGTGCTGCACGTGTTCACCGAGATCGGCTCGGCCGAGAACGTCGGGCCGTGGCTCGACACCGCCCTCGCCGAGAAGCGCAAGATCATGGGCTTCGGACATCGCGTCTACAAACGCGGCGACTCGCGCGTGCCCACGATGAAGGCCGCGCTCGACACCCTGGTCGCGCACTACGACCGCCCCGACGTCGCCGCCCTCTACGACGCGCTCGAGTCGCAGTTCGTCGAGCGCAAGGGCATCTACCCCAACCTCGACTACCCCTCGGGCCCCGCCTACGACCTGATGGGCTTCGACACGCTCACCTTCACCCCGCTGTTCGTCGCTGCGCGCGTGACGGGCTGGACCGCGCACATCCGTGAGCAGCAGGCCTCGAACGCGCTGATCCGCCCGCTGTCGGAGTACGTCGGTGCCGACGAGCGGCACATCGAGGGCTACGTTCCGGATGCCGACGACCTCGAGGCCCAGAAACGCCCCGAGGAAGCCGCGGGCTGATGTCGGCGCCGAAGATCGTCCTCGTCTCGGGAGCGCGCACGCCCATCGGGTCGTTCGGCGGTGCCCTGTCGGGCGTCGACTCGTACGAGCTCGGTGCGGTCGCGGTGTCGGAGGCCTTGCGCCGCGCCGGAGTCGCGAAAGACGACGTCGACGAGGTCGTCATGGGCTGCATCGCCCAGAACGGCCCCGACGCCTACAACGCGCGTCGCGTCGCGCTCGCCGCGGGACTGCCCACGCGCGTGCCCGCTTTCACGGTGAACCGGCTCTGCGGCTCGGGCCTGCAGGCCATCTGGTCGGCGGCTCAAGAGCTGCGTTGGGGCGGCATCGACGTGGCCGTGGCCGGTGGCGACGAGAGCATGTCGCGAACGCCGTTCCTCGAGTACGGGGCCCGCGGCAACTCCCGCCTCGGCGACCGGACGCTGCTCGACGGCACGCTCGCGATCCTCACCGACCCCTTCAGTGGCCGGCACATGGGAACGACGGCCGAGGTCGTGGCATCCCGATACTCCGTCTCGCGCGAGGAGCAGGACGCCTTCGCCGTCGAGAGTCAGCGGAGAGCTGCGACGGATGCCGCGCGCGCGGCCTTCGCGGAAGAGATCGTGCCCGTGACCACCGGTGGCCGGAAGCCCGTCGAGGTCTCGGTCGACGAGCACCCGCGGCCGGGGACGACCATGGAGGCCCTGGCGGGGCTTCGGCCCGCGTTCGAGAAGGACGGGTCGGTCACCGCCGGAAACTCCTCGGGCATCAACGACGGTGCCGCAGCGACGGTGCTGATGCGCGAGGACGACGTGCGCGAGCGCGGGCTGACCGGGCTCGCGACCCTGGAGGCCGTGACCACCGCGGGCGTCGACCCCGAGATCATGGGCTACGCCCCCGTCCTGGCCTTGCAGCGACTGTGGGAGCAGACGGGGCTCAGCCCCGCCGACGTCGACGTGATCGAGCTGAACGAGGCCTTCGCGGCCCAGGCTGTGGCGGTCATCCGAGACGGCGGTCTCGACCCCGAGAAGGTGAATCCCTACGGCGGCGCGATCGCCCTCGGCCACCCCGTCGGGGCGACGGGCGCGATCCTCACCGTGCGCGCGGCCCTCGACCTGCAGCGCCGCGACCTCGAGTACGCGGTCGTGACGATGTGCATCGGCGGCGGCCAGGCCCTCGCCGCGCTGCTGCGGCGGTACTGACCGGGGTCGCGCCCGCGCGCCGCCTCGCCGGATCGTGCCGTCGTGCGGATGCCGGCGGTGACACGCCGGTCGGGAGGGGCCGTGGGGCGGCGTGTCGGGTGCGGGGTCCGCAGGACGGTCGGGTCGGGAGGGGATCGGCCCACCTCGCCGGATCGTGCCGTCGTGCGGATGCCGGCGGTGACACGCCGGTCGGGAGGGGCCGTGGGGCGGCGTGTCGGGTGTGGGGTCCGCAGGACGGTCGGGCCGGGAGGGGCGAAGGCGGAACCCCCAACCCTCGAGCGTGGAACCGCTGTCCGCCCGCGCCCCGGGATACTGGGCGCATGAGTGTTTTCCTCCTGGGCGGCGGTCGCGACCTCGCGCGCTGCGGCGACCTGCTGCGTCCGTTCGTCACCGAGGCGCGGCAGCGGGCCGCGCATCGCGCCCCCGTGATCGCCCTGCTGCTCGTCCTCGAGGCCGACGACGACTCGTCGGTCGCGCGCTTCACCGCGATGCTCGAGGCGGCCGGCGCCGCGGCGGAGGAGATCCGCGTGGAGTCGATCGTCGAGGGCGAGGTCTACGAAGCCTCGGCGCTGGACGCCGACGGGCTGTTCGTCGGCGGTGGCCTCACCCCGGCATACCTGAACGCCTTCGGACGGATCGGGGATGCCGTGATCCACCGAGTCCTGGAGGGGGTCCCCTACGCCGGGTTCTCGGCCGGTGCGGTCATCGCCGCCGCCCCGGCGCTCGTCGGCGGATACCGCGTCGGCGGGGTCGAGGTCGTGTCGCAGGACGCGAGCGAAGAGCTCGACGAGGTCGAGGTGCGCCCGGGTCTCGGACTCCTCGACTTCGCCGTCGACGTGCACGCCGCCCAGTGGGGCACCCTCTCGCGTCTGGTCGCGGCGGTCGATGCCGGCCTCGTCGCCGAGGGCGTGGCGATCGACGAAGACACGGCCCTGGTGGTCTCGGCGCAGGCGGCCCCGACCGTTCGCGGCAGCGGGCAGGTCTGGCGCGTCGAGTCCGCGGCATCCGGGGTGCACGTTCAGGTGCTCCGCGCCTGAGCGCCGCGCCCGCGTGAGGGGTCGACAAGTGTCGCCTGGCGCGCATCCAGGTGACACTTTCCGACCCCTCACGCGAACGGGAACGGCCCCCACCCGCGAGGGTGAGGGCCGTTCCGGTGTCGGGCGTCAGACGGTGCGACGCTTGCGCAGGGCGAAGGCGAGACCGCCCGCGACCACGAGGAAGCCACCCGCGAGGGCGATGCCCCAGGGTGCCTCGACGCCGGTGTTGGCGAGTCCCTCGCCGGGAGTGCCCGCCGGCTGGCCGGGCTGGGCGCCGGGCTGACCGGGCTGACCGGGCTGCGTGCCGGGGTCGCCGGGCTGCTCGCCGGGCTGACCCGGCTCACCGGGCGCGGGCGTCTCACCCGTCGACAGCATCGCGCGGCCGAGCGGAGCGGGGTCGACCACGGGGGTCGCCTCGAAGTACGCCAGGGTCGCGTCGAGGTCGATCTGACCCGTGTCGGTGCGGTCGGTGCCGGCGGCGAAGGTCGGGAAGCCGTCTCCGCCGTTGGCGAGGAACGAGTTCGTCACGACCGTGAACGTGTCGGTGTCGGCGATCGGCTGGCCCTGGTAGGCCATCGAGACGACCGAGCCGACGCGCGGGTTCGCGGCGTCCTGCACGTACTCGTAGGTGAAGCCGTCCGAGACGCCGAGGTGCAGCTTCGGGCGGTCGCCCTCGGCCTTCCACTGCTCGTTCAGGATCTCGCGGATCTGCTCACCCGTGAGGGTCACCGTCACCAGGGTGTTGGCGAAGGGCTGCACGAGAGCGGCCTCCTTGTAGGTCACCACCCCGTCGTCGCCCTTCAGCAGGTCGGCGCGGAGGCCGCCCGGGTTCATCAGCGCGATCTGCGCCGTGGTGCCGGCGTAGGCGGGGTTCTGCGAGGTCGCCCACAGGTAGACGTCGGCGACCCAGTTGCCCATCGACGACTCGACGCCGCGGTCGGAGCCCGAGGGGGTGCCACCGCGCAGGATGTCGCCGCTGATCTCGCCGACCGGCTTCGCTCCGATCACGTCGGCCTGTGCGACGTACTCGGCGACCTTGGCCTCGATCGCGGCATCCGGAGCGAACGCTCCCGCGAGGGGGAACGTCGTGCCCGAGACGGATGCCAGGGAGTCGGTGCGGGTGTTCCAGCTCAGCGACAGCTGGCCCATGGCCTTGCCGTACTCCGAGGCCTGGATCACCGGTCGGGTGCGGTCGGTGCCGGCGACCGGCACGTCGCAGGCGTAGGTCTGGTGCGTGTGCGCCGAGACGATCGCGTCGATCTCGGGCGAGGCGTTCACGGCCAGCTTGCCGAATCCGGCCTGGTCGGCCTCGAGCGCGGCGCAGTCGTTCGACGAGGCGGCACCCGAGTGGGTGAGCAGCACGATGACGTCGGCGAGGTCGCCGGCTGTGATCTCGTCGGCCACGCGGTTCGCGGCCTGGAGCTGGTCGCCGAACTCGAGGTCGGCGATGCCGGCCGGGTCGACCATGGTCGCGGTGTCGGGGGTCACGGTGCCGATGAAGGCCACGCGCACGCCGTCGACGTCTTTGATCGCGTACTCGTCGAGGACGGGCTCCTTCGTGCCCTTCTTGTAGACGTTCGCGCCGAGGCCGAACTCGCCGCCGCCGTACTCGGGGAGCACGCGATCGGTCAGGTCGGCGAAGCCGCGGTCGAACTCGTGGTTGCCGACGGCCGAGACGTCGAGGCCCAAGGCCTTCAGCGTGTCGATCGTGGGGGAGTCGTCCTGGATGAGCGAGGTGAACGTCGACGCGCCGATGTTGTCACCGGCCGAGACGAACAGCGTGTTCGGGTTCGCGGCCTCCTTCGCCTTCACGGCGCCGGCGATGACGGCAGCGCCGGCCTCGCCCTGCGATCCCGCCTCGAGGCGGCCGTGGAAGTCGTTGATCGTGAGGATGTCGATGTTCTTCACGTTCGGGTTCTCGACGGAGAAGACCGTCGTGGTGCCCGAGACCTCGTTGCCGACGGCCACGAGCGGGCGACCGGTGGGCGAGTTCTCGGCGGCGATGAACTCGACGCCCTCGGGGCCGAGGTCGCCGGCCTTGGCCAGCAGCTCGCGGTCGGCGGTCTCGTCGCCCGTCAGCTGGTCTTCGACCGAGATCGAGAAGTCGCGGTTGTTGACGTAGCCCGCGTAGGTCGCATCGGAGGGGGCGGTGATGTCGTAGGTCATCACGCCGCCGACGCGCTCGAGGCCGATGAAGGCGTAGGTGCGTCCGTCGACCTGGCCGATGGCGAGGTTCTCGGGCTCGGGGCCCTTGTCGTCGCTGCGGCCCTCGAGGTTCGAGGCGGAGTGGTTCGAGTTGAAGAACTCGGGGTTGGCGTCGTGCGTGATGCGCTCGAAGTCGGAGCCGGAGTCGAAGACCTGCTCGCCGTCGGTGGTCCACACCGAGAAGCCGCGGCCGCCGAACGTGTACAGCTCGGAGTAGCAGGTGCCGTCGGCGTTCAGGCCCATGTCGGTGGCGACGTTGAGGCGACCCAGGTCGGCGTCGTCGAGCGAACCCGCGAGTGGGCTGTCGGCGCAGACGGGGGCGAGGCCGTCGTCGCCGAGGTCTTTCACGCGAGCGGTGTCGTTGAAGTCGCCCCACTCGCGGCCGTCGCCCTCGTTGGCGGTGACGAGGTAGGTCTCGCCGTTCGCCTCGTAGGCCTGGATGCCGTCGGGCATGTACATGCCGAACAGCCCGGGATAGCTCTTCTCGGTGTAGGTGGGGGCGTCCTCGGGGTCGCGGTCGCTGGCGTCGAGCGTCTGCACGCCGTAGTCCTTGAACCCCAGGGGGTGGATGCCGGTGACCTCGGCCGACGCGAGGTCGACGACCGCGATGGCGTTGGCCTCCTGCAGGGCGACGAAGGCGGTGGAGCCTGCGATCGTCACGAACTCGGGCTCGAGGTTGCGGCTGACGCGGTTCGCGGCGAGCGGGGTGCTGCCCTGGTCGGGGGCGGCGACGTCGGGTCCGAAGACGCGGACGGCGGGGTCCAGGGTCTTCGACCCGCCCTGCTCGAACGCGGCGAATCCGGCGGTGCGCACGGCGCTCTGGGCCGGGGCTGCCTTGGCGGTGGGCAGCGAGACGACGCCGACCGAACCCTCGGGGTCCACCGAGAAGTCGTCGGCGGGCTCCGCCTCGTTGGCGACGACCGCGGAGGTGCCGTCGTCGGAGATCGACACCATGTCGGGCAGAGCGCCCACGGTGACCTCTCCGAGGATCGTCGGCTCCGCGGCATCCGCGTCGAAGAACACCAGGCGACCGGGCGCGGTCTTGTCGACGTCTTCGAGCGCGATGACGCCGAGGCCGTCGGCGCGGACGGCGAGGGAGTTGGCGACGCCGGTGCCGGTGATCGAGTACAGCTTCGTCGGGGCCGCGGGGTTGCCGTTGTCGAGCACGTCGACGGCGCCGGCCTGCGCGTTGACGACGAACAGACGGTTCTTGTAGGCGTGCACGATCTCGGCGGCCGACTGGTCGAACACCCCGGTCTCGTAGCTGCCGAGCGGGCGCAGGCTCACCGCGCTGTCGGCGGGAGCGTCGCGGACCGGGTCGGGGACGATGGCGGCGGATGCCGCGGAGGCACTCGATAGCGCGAGTGCGCACACGGCCGCGGTGGTCGCGCTGAACGCGACCGCACGGCGGAGGAGGGGCGAAGGCATGCTGTGTCCTCGGGTACGGGGAGAAGGCGATGCGCGGTGTGGCGGGGGCGCACCGATCCGCGGCGGAGGCGCGCGGACGCAGCGATCCTCGCGGGGCTCGGTGACCCGCCGGTGAACGAAGGGCGAACGCCTCCCCCTCCGGTGCGGCGCAAGCCCGTCCCGCCGTCGGTGGGCGGGTCTACCCTGACCGCATGACGACAGCGAACGGGGCTCACTCCGACGAGCCGCACCGCCAGGGACTCTCCCAACGACTCAACTGGCTGCGCGCCGGGGTGCTCGGCGCCAACGACGGCATCGTCTCGACGGCCGCGGTCGTGGTCGGTGTCGCGGGGGCGACGCGCGACACCGGTCCCGTGCTCATCGCGGGTCTCGCCGCTCTCGTCGGTGGGGCCATCTCGATGGCGCTCGGCGAGTACGTCTCGGTCTCGAGCCAGCGCGACAGCGAGCACGCCCTCATCCAGAAGGAGAAGCGCGAGCTCGCCGAAGAACCCGAGGCCGAGCTCGCCGAACTCGTGGGCATGTACGAGGCCCAGGGCCTGTCGCGCGACACCGCGACGCGCGTGGCGACCGAGCTCACGGCATCCGACGCCCTCAAGGCCCACCTCTCGGTCGAGCTCAACATCGACGCCGAAGACGTGGTGAGCCCGTGGGCCGCGGCCTTCGCCTCGGCGGTCGCCTTCACGATCGGTGCCCTGCTGCCGCTCGCGACGATCCTGCTCGCGCCGGTCGAGATCCGCGTGCCGCTCACCTTCGTCGCGGTGCTCATCGCGCTCGCGATCACGGGCTACGTCGCGGCGGTGCTGGGCGGAGCGCGGCGCGGTCGAGCGGTGCTGCGCACGGTGATCGGCGGGGCGCTCGCGCTCGCCGCGACCTACGCGGTCGGCGCGTTGTTCGGGGTCTCCGCCTCGTAGTCGGTACCTCTACCAATTAGTAGGACGTCCAGGTAATCTGGCGGGAGCGACGACGCCGTCGCTTTCCGAAGGAGAGCCGCATGGACACCACCCCTGCTCCCGCGCTCGACGCCCCGTCGACCGGCACCCTGAGTTCCGACGAGCGCGACGCCATCCTCGACGCCGTGCGCGACTTCGCCGCGACCGAGTTCGCCCCGCACACCCTCGAATGGGATGCCGAGAAGCACTTCCCCCGCGACGTGCTGCGCCGCGCGGGGGAGCTGGGCCTCGGCGGCGTCTACGTCAATGACGACGTGGGCGGCGCCGGGTTGTCGCGCGCCGACGCGGTGGCGATCTTCGAAGAGCTCGCCTACGGCGATCCCACGGTGACGGCCTACATCACGATCCACAACATGGTGGCGTGGATGATCGACACCTACGGCACCGCCGAGCAGCGCGAGCGGTGGCTGCCGTCGCTTGTCGCCATGGAAGACCTCGGCGCCTACTGCCTCACCGAGCCCGGCGCGGGGTCGGATGCCGCCGCGATCACCACCTCGGCGATCCGCCACGGCGACACTTACGTGCTGACGGGGGTCAAGCAGTTCATCTCGGGCGCCGGCGAGGCGTCGGTCTACGTCGTCATGGCCCGCACGGGGGAGCCCGGAGCGCGCGGCATCAGCGCCTTCATCGTGCCCGCCGACTCCGAAGGGCTGTCGTTCGGACCGAACGAGAAGAAGATGGGCTGGAACGCTCAGCCCACTCGCGCCGTGATCCTCGACGAGGTGCGGGTCCCCGCCGAGAACCTGCTCGGCGGCGAGGGTCGCGGCTTCTCGATCGCGATGAACGCCCTCAACGGCGGCCGCCTCAACATCGCCACGTGCTCGATCGGCGGGGCGCGCTGGGCGCTCGACCGTGCGATCTCGTACGTGCACGAGCGCTTCACCTTCGGCGAGGCCCTCGCCGAGAAGCAGTCGGTCGTGTTCGCGGTGGCCGACATGGCGACCGAGCTCGAAGCCGCGCGCCTGCTCGTGCGCGATGCGGCGACCGCGCTCGATGCGAAGACTCCGGATGCCGCGACCCGGTGCGCCATGGCGAAGCGGTTCGCGACCGACGTGGGCTTCCGCGTCGCCAACGAATCGCTCCAGCTGCACGGCGGCTACGGCTATCTGCAGGACTACGGCATCGAGAAGGTCGTGCGCGATCTGCGCGTGCACCAGATCCTCGAGGGGACCAACGAGATCATGCGGCTCATCGTGGGCCGCAGCGTCCTCGCGGCGTGAGGGGGCCCTTATTCCGTTTGGGGCGGATTCCGTCGCTTGGGGCGTGAATTCCCCGCCCCGAACGACAGGATCCGCCCCGAACCGGGCCGACGCCGCCGCGAAGAGCGCTGCCGCCGACGCCGTGCGGCAAGACCCTCGATCGATGTCGGTGGGGCGTGCGAGCATTCGAGGGCGGGAGAAGCCGCTGCGACCATCACTCGAGACGACGGGAGTCACCATGACCGAACCGGATGCCGGATACGAGACGATCCGCGTCGAGCAGCGAGGCCGCGTGGGG
The DNA here is from genome assembly GCF_032464975.1 of Microbacterium algihabitans. Lineage (NCBI taxonomy): Bacteria > Bacillati > Actinomycetota > Actinomycetes > Micrococcales > Microbacteriaceae > Microbacterium > Microbacterium algihabitans. The sequence goes on along the minus strand of NZ_JAWDIU010000004.1, from coordinate 207,869 downwards.
TGGATCTTCCTCGACCGGCCCGAGGCGCTGAACGCGCTGAACACGCAGTCTATGCTCGACGTCGTCGCGGCTGCCGAAGCCTTCGACGTCGACGAGGGTGTCGGGGCGATCGTTGTGACGGGGAGCGAGAAGGCCTTCGCCGCGGGCGCCGACATCAAAGAGATGGAGCAGAAGTCGGGTCTCGACATGATGCTCACCGACCACTTCGGCGCGTGGGCGCGCTTCGCGGCCGTGCGCACCCCCGTGATCGCGGCGGTGTCGGGCTACGCCCTGGGCGGAGGATGCGAGCTCGCCCTCATGTGCGACGTCATCCTGGCCTCGGATCGCGCGAAGTTCGGCCAGCCCGAGGTGCAGCTGGGCGTCATCCCGGGAATGGGCGGCACGCAGCGTCTCGTGCGGGCGCTCGGCTATTACAAGGCGGCCGAGCTCGTGCTGACCGGCCGCATGATCGACGCCGCCGAGGCCGAGCGCGCGGGACTCGTCTCGCGCATCGTGCCCGCGGCCGAGCTGCTCGACGAGGCCGAGAAGGTCGCGCAGACGATCGCCGAGAAGCCGCTACCCGCCCTGTACGCGGCGAAGGCGGCCCTCGACGTCGCGCTGGAGTCGACCCTCGCCGAGGGCGTGCGGTTCGAGCGTCAGGCCTTCGCGGCCCTGTTCGACACGGCCGATCAGAAAGAGGGGATGGCGGCGTTCCGCGAGAAGCGCGCGCCGTCGTTCACGCACCGATGAGTGCTCAGAGCGGGTCGGGCACCGGGGCGGGGTCGGCGAAGTCGCCCGCACCCTTGCGGAAGCGCGCGATGATCCGCACGAGCGCCCTCGCATCGTCGTCGTCGAGGCCGAGGTCGGCGAACACGGCGTTGAGCGCGTCGGTGGCTTCGTCGACTCGGCGTCGGCCGGCGTCGGTCAGCGCGAGCAACGCCGCGCGGCCGTCGGTCGGATGCGGCTCGCGCGTCACGTACCCGTCGCGCGCGAGGCGCTCGACCGTGTTGGTCACGCTCGTCGGGTGCACCTGCAGGCGCGCGATGGCGCTGGCCATCGGCATCCGCCCCTCGCGCGTGAAGGCGAGCAGCCGCAGCATCTCGAAGCGCGAGAACGACAGGTCGAAGGGCTTGAGCGCGCGGTCGATCGCCGCCATCAGCAGCTGGTGCGCGCGGATCACCGAGGTCACCACGGTCATGCCATCGGCGGCGTCGTCCCACCCGTGCGCGAGCCACTGGCGCTTCGCCTCGGCGATCGGGTCGACAGGCAGTCGTCGCGTCATCGGTCCTCCTCGCGATTCACGGTACCGCTCGGGCGGGTCGGGGACCTCACGTGAGCGGTGGCTGAGCCTCTCGAAGCCCCCGGTCCCTTCGACAGGCTCAGGGACCTTGCTTTCGCGGCGGGGCCTGTCCGGACTCTCGCGCCCGGCCCTGGTCCCTTCGACAGGCTCAGGGACCTTGCTTTCGCGGCGGGGCCTATCCGGACTCTCGCGCCCGGTCTCGGTCCCGTCGACAGGCTCAGGGACCTTGCTATCGCGGCGGGGCCTGTCCGGACTCTCGCGCCCGGTCCCGGTCCCGTCGACAGGCTCAGGGACCTTGCTTTCGCGGCGGGGCCTGTCCGGACTCTCGCGCCCGGTCCCGCTCCCTTCGACAGGCTCAGGGACCTGGGGTTCGCGCCTCGCACTCACACGCTGCCGCGATGCAGCGGCATCCGCCCTCTCTCCGAAGGAGCCCCGTCGATGAAGATCGTGGTCCTGATCAAAGAAGTGCCCGACACCTGGGGCGAGCGTCGGCTCGACCTCGAGACCGGGCTCACCGACCGCGCGGGAGCGGCGGCCGTGCTCGACGAGATCGGCGAGCGGGCCGTCGAGGCTGCCCTCGCATATGCCGACGCGCACGCGGGCACCGAGGTCGTCGTCGTGGCCATGGCGCCCGCCTCGGCCACGGCGACCGTGCGCAAGGCCCTCGCGATGGGGGCGACCTCGGCCGTGCACGTGGTCGACGACTCCCTGCGCGGGGCCGACCTCGTGCTCACCGCCGAGGTGCTGGCCGCGGCGATCCGGCGCACCGGTTTCGACCTGGTGATCGCGGGCAACCTGTCGACCGACGGGGGAGGGGGCGTGTTGCCGGCGATGGTCGCCGAGCTGCTGGCAGTACCGCAGCTCACGGCCCTGTCGCGCCTCGAGGTGTCGGACGACGCCGTCTCCGGCGACCGCGTGAGCGACGCGGGCACCATGCGTGTCTCGGCGGCGCTGCCGGCCGTCGTGTCGATCACCGAGGCGATGCCCGAGGGGCGGTTCACGACCTTCAAGGGGATCATGGCGGCCAAGAAGAAGCCGTACGAGACCGTGGATGCCGCCGAACTCGGCGTCGAGGTCGAGGATCCCGCCGTCGCGCGGTACATCATGCTGTCCGTCGACGAGAGGCCACCGCGCGCGGGCGGCACGAAGATCGTCGACGAGGGCGATGCGGGCGAGAAGCTCGCAGCCTTCCTCGTGGCCGAGGGGGTGGCGTGATGACCGCGGCCCTCGTGCTGCTCGAGGTGCTGCCCGGCGGGGCGTTGGCCGCCTCCGCCCCCGGCCTGCTCGCCGCCGCCGCGACCGTCGGAGACCCCGTCGCTCTGATCGCCTCCACGGCCGATGTGCTCGAACGGGCGTCTGCCGAGGCGGCGGAGCTCGGCGCGACGCGCGTGCTCACGGCCGTCACCGATGCCGATGCCCTGACCGGTCCGGTCGTCGACACGCTCGCCGCGGCGGTCGCAAAGGAGAGCCCCGACCTCGTGCTCGCGTCGCACGCGGTCGAGTCGCGCGACGCGCTCGCGCGACTGGCCGCACGCCTGCGCATGCCCCTCGCGACAGACGTCGTGGGCGTCGGCCGCGACGACCTCGGCGTGGTCGCCCATCACGCGGCGTTCGGCGGCGCCTTCACCGTCGACGGGGCACCCACCTTCGGCCCCCTCGCGGCGACGCTCCGCCCCGGATCCGTCGAAGAGCGTCTCGATGCGCGACCGCTCGTCGTCGAGAGCCTCGAGGTCGCGGCATCCGGAACCCCCCACGCCCGCGTCGAAGGGTTCGCCGAGACCGCTGTCGCCTCGTCGCGTCCCGAACTGCGCGGGGCCGCGGCGGTCGTCGCCGGCGGTCGCGGAGTGGGCTCGCGCGAAGACTTCGCCCTCGTCGAGCAGCTCGCCGACGCCCTCGGTGCGGCGGTCGGCGCTTCGCGGGCCGCGGTCGACGCGGGGTACGTGCCGGCCGCCGCGCAGGTCGGACAGACCGGGGTGACGGTGTCGCCGCGGCTGTACGTGGCGCTCGGCATCTCGGGGGCGATCCAGCACCGCGCGGGCATGCAGACCGCGCGCACGATCGTCGCGATCGACAAGAACCCGGAAGCCCCCATCTTCGAGATCGCCGACTTCGGTATCGTCGGAGATCTGTTCACCGTCGTCCCGCAGCTCCTCAGCGCGCTGAACGCCCACAAGAAGTAATCCCGAGAGTAGATGGCGTCCACACCCCGCACCCCGCGACGCGGGCTGCCGCGCACCCCCGGCGGGGAGCCCTGGCCGCCCGCGGCCTCGAGCGTGCCCGGAGCGGGTGACGCCGACGGCGCGGACGCTGCTCTGGCCGCAACGGATTCGGACCCGCGCGACGGATCCGGATCCGAGACGCCCGGGGATCGGCGTCCGGTGCACCCGTCCGGCTCTGTGGCGCCCGCGTCCGCGCCGACCCCTCCTGCCTCGCCCGAGGCCGAGACGTCGCCCGCTTCCGTGTCGCCTGAGGCCGAGGTACCGACCGCTCCCGCGCCGGCCGCGGCGGGCGGTGTGCGTCGCGGACTGCCGCGCGAGCCCGGCGGGGAGCCGTGGCCGTCGGCATCCGCCGTTCCGTCCTCCACTGGACGTCCTGGTGCCGCAGCAGAACCGGGGAACCGCCCCGGGACCGGATTGGCCGAGCCCGCGCGCCCGGTCTCGGTGGGTGGATCCGACCCGGGTGCGGATGCCGGGAACCCGGCGCCCTCGACGGCGAGCGGTTCCGGCGCCGAGGCCCCGACGGTGAGCGCTTCCGGCCCAGGATCGGATGCCGCGACCCCCGCGGGCGAGGAAGCGGCCGGCATGCGTCGGGGACTCCCGCGCGAGCCCGGCGGGGAGCCCTGGCCGCCGGCATCCGCCGTTCCGCCCTCGATCCAGCACCCCGACACCGCCCGAGAAGCGCAGAATCGCGGCGCGCTCGGAGAGGTCGATCCCGAGCGTCCGATGTCGGTGGGCGGATCCGATTCCGGTGCGGATGCCGAGACCCCGGCGACCGCGACGGTGAGCGGATCCGATGCGGACCTGGACGCCGTGCCTGCGGCGAGTTCCGACGAGACCGCTCGCGCGACGGCGGCGTCCGCGACCCCGGCCCCGGCCGCAGACGCCCGACCATCGACGCCATCCCCGCGCCCGCCCCTCACCGTTCCGCGCACGGTCTGGCCGGGAGCCGCGGCCCGGAACCGCGCGACGACGCCGGCGCTCACGCAGAAGCGCCCCCCGGCGGCCCCGCCACGTGCGGCAGCAGCAGGTACCCGCCTCGCCGACTTCTCACCCGTGCAGCTGCTGGGCTCGACCGCCGTGCTCGGCGTCTTCGCGCTGGCACTCGTCGGCATCGTCGTGCTCGTCGCGCGCTTCGTGCTCGCGATCGGGCCGGGCCGCGAGTTCCTCGCGGCGTTCCCCGGCGAGTACCACCTGCCCGAGTCGGCGCCGGTCGGGCTCCCGGCCTGGCTGAACTGGTCGCACTTCCTCAACAGCTTCTTCCTGCTGCTGATCATCCGCACCGGCTGGCAGGTGCGCCGCGAGAAGCGCCCGGCCGCGTTCTGGTCGCCGCGCAACAACAAGAAGCGGCGCATCAGCCTGGCGCTGTGGTTCCATCAGGCGCTCGACGTCCTGTGGATCGCCAACGGCGTGATCTTCGTCGTGCTGCTATTCGTCACCGGACAGTGGATGCGGATCGTGCCGACCTCGTGGGAGGTCTTCCCCAACGCGCTGTCGGCTGCCCTGCAATACGCCTCACTCGACTGGCCGACCGAGAACGGGTGGGTGAATTACAACAGCCTGCAGCAGCTGTCGTACTTCGCCATCACGTTCGTCGCCGCGCCCCTCGCGATCATCAGCGGCGTGCGTCTGTCGGGGGTGTGGCCCAAGAACGCCGAGAAGCTCGACAGGCTGTATCCGGCCGAGTGGGCGCGCAAGGTCCACTTCCCCACGATGCTCTTCTTCGTCGCGTTCATCGTCGTGCACGTCGCCCTCGTGCTGGCCACCGGGGCGCTGCGAAACCTCAATCACATGTACGCCGCACGCGGCTCGGAAGACCCCGCCGCGTACACGAGCGACCCGACCGGTCTGCTGATCTTCGCGGCCTCGCTCGTGGTGATGGCCGCGGCGTGGGTGGCGGCGCGGCCGGCGGTGCTGGTGCCCATCGCGCGGTTGTTCGGCGACGTCAAGCAGCGCTGAGGCCGGCGCGGGTCGAGACCGCCGCTCCGACGCAGCGAAGGCACGTCAGACGCGTCCGCGCGCCCGCAACCCCGCGGCGATGAGCTCGAGCCCCGAGGCGAAGTCGTCGGCGGCCAGTCCGCCCGCGGCGCCCTCGCGAGCTCCTGTGCTGTCGTATTGCAGGCGCTGCTGCTCGTGCCACACGAAACCGAGCACGTAGTGCAGCACGGTGGTGGCGACCCGGCGGGCGGTCTCGTCGTCGAACCCGTCGGCGACCACGGCCGCCGCGAGTCGGTCGTGCGCCACCGTCGAACCGAGACCCATCGCCAGGGTGCTCGAGACCACTTCGGCGCCGTCGCGGTACGCCAGGAGGGCCTCGCGCAGGGCGCGGGCTTCCGCCACGAGGTCGACCGAGGGGCCGGATGCCATGCGCCCGACGATGCGGTCGGAGAGACCGGCGAGCAGTGTCTGCTTGTTCGGGAAGTGCCAGTACAGCGCGCTCGGCTGCACCTCGAGGGCGGCGGCGAGGCGCCGCATCGTCAGGTCGGGGAGCCCGTGCTCGTCGAGGATCCGCAGCGCGGTGAGGGCGACGTCGTCGGCGGAGTGTCCTCGGGGAGCCATGGTGTGAGTATAGTGAACGCCGTTCAGGTGAACACTGTTCAGGAAGGCTCCTCATGACTCGCACCCTCGACGCCACCGACCTCGCCCGCGTCGCCGTCTTCTCCGCTCTCATCGCCGTGCTGGGGTTGCCCGGCAGCTTCCCGGTGTTCGGCGGCGTGCCGATCACGGCGCAGACCCTGGGCGTGATGCTCGCCGGGGCCGTGCTCGGGCCGTGGCTCGGCGCGCTCTCGGTGACCGTGCTGCTGGCGCTCGTCGCCGTGGGGTTGCCGTTGCTCGCCGGAGGCCGCGGCGGGTTCGGCGTTTTCGTCGGGCCGACCGCCGGCTACGCGCTGGGGTGGATCCTGGGTGCCGCGGTCATCGGTCTCGTCGTGCACGCGGGCGCTCGTCGCCCGGTCGTCTGGCGCACGGCGCTGGCCATGATCGTCGGGGGCGTGCTGGCGATCTACGCGATCGGCATCCCGGTGCAGAGTCTCGTCACGCGCCTGCCGCTCGGTGAGACGGCGCTGTCGAGCCTCGTGTTCGTGCCGGGCGACCTGCTCAAGGCCGCCGTCGCCACCCTTGTCGTGACGACACTCGTGCGCGCCTACCCGCGCGGATTCCGCCGCACGTGGCGGGTCGCGGCGCCCGATCGGGGTCGGGTCGGCGTCGCGGCGTGAGCGTGATCCGCTGCGCGGGGCTGGGCGTCCGCCTCGGCGGGCGCGAGGTGCTGCGTGACGTGTCGCTCGACCTGTCGGCGCGCACGATCGCCCTGATCGGCGACAACGGCTCGGGCAAGTCGACGCTCGCCCGGGTGCTCGCGGGTCTCGTGCGGCGCACGGAGGGAGACCTGCGCGTGCTCGGGTGCGACCCCGACCGCGATCCCGCCGCGCTCCGCGCGAAGGTCGCGCTGGTGCTCAGCAATCCCGACGCCCAGATCATGATGCCCACCGTCGCCGAAGACGTCGCGCTGTCGTTGCGCGCGGCACGTCTGCCGCGGCGCGAACGTGACGCCCGCGTCGAGGCGGCCCTCGCGCGGTTCGGACTCGACGGGCTGGGCGACCGCCCCGCTCAGGATCTGTCGGGTGGACAGAAGCAGCTGCTCGCCCTCTGCGGTGCCTTCGTGCGCGAACCCGCGCTGGTGATCGCCGACGAGCCGACGGCCTTGCTCGACGGGCGCAACGCGCGCCGCGTCGCCGATCACCTGCTCGCCGACGCCGGACACGCGCTCGTACTGGTCACGCACGACCTCGCCCTGGCCCGACGCTGCGAGAGCGCGGTGCTCATCGCGGACGGCCGGGTCGCGGCATCCGGTGCCTCCTTCGACGTCGTCGACGCCTACGAGGAAGCGCTCGCGTGCTGAGCCTGTACGTCCCCGCGACGGGATGGCTGCACCGGATGCCGGCGGGTCCGAAGCTCGCGATGCTCGCGCTGGTCGCCATGGCGGTCGCGGCGCTGCCGTCGACGTGGGTCACGGCGATGGTGCTGTTGCTGCCGCTCGTCCTGTATGCCGGGAGCGGCATGGGGGTCGGGCGGGGCCTGCGCGTCTTGGCGGAGTCGGTGTGGGGGCTGCGGTGGGTCATCGTCGTCACCGCCGCCGGTCAGCTGATCTTCCTCGGCCTCGAACCCGCGGTGGCGAACACCGGTCGCGTCGTGGCAGCGCTGCTGGTCGTGAATCTCGTGCCGGTGAGCACGCCGGTCTCGGCGCTGCTCGACGCCCTCGAGCGGGGACTCGCTCCTCTCGCGCGGTGCGGTGTCGATCCCGGCCGCGCCGCGCTGCTGCTGACCCTGACGATCACCACGATCCCCGTGATCGCGCGGCTCGCCGCCGAGGTGCGCGATGCCCAGCGGGCGCGGGGGCTGCGTCCCTCACTGCGGCGCGGTGCGCTGCCGCTGCTGGTGTCGGCTCTGCGCCACGCCGATGACCTCGGCGAGGGCCTTGCGGCTCGCGGCATCCGCTGAGCTTCCGCGCCCCGGCCGCCCGACGCGGGAGCATGTCCCACTTCTGGCTGCCTCGAAGGGCTCCACCCAGCCATAACTGGGACACGGTCTGCGCATATCGGGACATGGTCCCGTCGGCCCCGCCCGCGGTGGAGAGGCGCCCGCGGCATCCGCTGAGCTCCCGGCCCTGGCCGCCCGACGCGGGAGCATGTCCCACTTCTGGCTGCTTCGGAGGGCTCCAGCCAGCCATAACGGGGACACGATCTGCGCATATCGGGACATGGTCCCGTCCGCCCCGCCCGCGGTGGCGAGGCGTCCGGCAGCCCGACGCGCGACGCCAGCCCGACGCGCAACGTCAGCCCGACGCGCAACGTCAGCCCGACGCGCAAACGTCAGCCCGCGACGCCAGCCCGTCGTGCTCAGCCCGCGGCGTCTCGCCCCGCGGCAAACCCCTCGGCGTACGCTTCGTCGGCGCCCTGGCGGAACATGTCGCGCACCGGATCCCGCACGATCGAGCGCGCACCCGGCAGGTCGAGGTCGCCCACGAGGTCGGCGCGCCCGCGCACGATCGCGACGGGGCGCCGCGCGGCCTTGCCCTTGACCAGGTCGGTGGCGGCGGCGATCTCGTCGGCGACGCACGGCAGGGTCACCACGAGGGGGCGGCCTTCGGCATCCGTCGTCCCGCGGAGGTCTTCGAACACGTGGACGCCGCCGGCCCCGATCGCGTGATCGGTCTGGCCCTCGCGCCACGCGCGCCCGAGCGTGTCGGTGATGATCACGCCCACGTGCGCCCCGGTCGCGGCGCGCAGTCCGGTCGCAAGGGCGCGGGCCGAGGCGTCGGGGTCGACCGGCAGCAGCAGCACGGTGCCCTCGGGGGTGTTGCTCGCATCGACGCCGGCCGCGGCCGAGACGATGCCGAGCGGATTCTCGACGATGCGCGTCACGTGCCCGGTGGGGGAGGTGCGGGATGCGACGAGGCGCACGGTCTCGCGCGTGATGGCGTCTTCGCGGTCGTCGGCGCGGATGATGCGCCCCTCGGCCTTCGACACGACCTTGCTGGTGACCACGACGATGTCGCCGTCGCGCAGGGGGTCGCCCACGGCATCGAGGATCGCCTGGACGAGGTCATCGCCCGGGGTGATCTCGGGGATGCCGTCGAGGGCCCAGATCTGCAGCACGTCAGCGGACGAAGCGCACCTCGGTGAGCTCCTCACCGAGGAACGGCTCGGTGTGCGAGGCGCCGTCGAGCGTGAATCCGTTGCGCTGGTAGAACCGGTGCGCGCGCGGGTTGTCGTCGGCGACCCAGAGGTATAGTCCTTCGCCCTCTCCGACGGCGGCGTCGAACAGGCGCTGGCCGATCCCGGTGCCGTGGTAGGCGTCGAGCAGGTAGATGAAGTACAGCTCGCGCTCGCGCGGGGCGTCGTCGTCGCGTGCGGGGCCGGAGCCGACGAACCCGACGATCTCGCCGTTCACGAGGGCGGCGTACATGCGGTAGTCCTCGCCCTGAGCGGCCCAGTGGGTCCAGAGCTCGGCCATGCGACGAGGCGACACGGCCTCGAGGGCGGCGGTGCTGATGAGGTGGTCGTAGGTCTCGTGCCAGCAGGTGGCGTGCACGCGGCCCAGGGCCTCGGCATCCACGTCGCGCACCGGACGGACGACGATGTCGGCTCGGATTTCCGCAGTCATGGCGCGACTCTACGCGCGGCATCCGTCCAGGGTGAAATCGACCGCCGGAGCCCGTCTCGTGCGGTACAAGCGGCACTTTGTCAGACGTGCGTGCCAGCATGACCGCCGTGTCGGAACGCCCCCGGTTGACCTCCGTCGAGGCGCGTCTCGACGCCCTCGCGAACCGTCTGCTCGCGACCGCTCCGGCCCTGGGTGCCCGAGCGCGTCTGGTCGAGTTCGCCGTCTTCGTGCTCAAGCAGGCGTGGGCGTGCGTGTTCGGCGCCGCGTTCCTGGCCGTGGTGCTCGCGGCGAAGCTCTGGTACCCGGATGACGCGCCGCTGGCGCGCAACGACGCCCTCACGATCGCGGCCGTCCTGATCCAGGTCGTCATGGTGCTCGGACGTCTCGAGACCCTGCGCGAGCTGCGCGTGATCGTCACGTTCCACGTCGTCGGGACGCTGATGGAACTCTTCAAGACCGACGTCGGGTCGTGGATGTACGCGGCCGACGGCGTGCTGCGCCTCGGCGGGGTGCGGCTGTACAGCGGGTTCATGTATGCGGCGGTCGGCAGCTATATGGTGCGCGTGTACCGCCTGTTCGACCTCCGCTTCACGCGTTACCCGCGCAGGTGGATCACGGCGGTCGTCGCCGTGGCGATCTACGCCAACTTCTTCACCCACCACTGGATCGTCGATCTGCGCTGGGTGCTGATCCTCGCCGTCGTCGTGTTGTGGGGTCGCACGATGATGCATTTCCGCTTCTTCCGCGGGCGGTTCCGGATGCCGATCCTCCTGGCCTTCGCGGGGGTGGCGGTGTTCATCTGGCTGGCCGAGAACATCGCGACTTACGCCGGAGCCTGGCTGTACCCGTCGCAGGTCGGGGAGTGGCATCCGGTCGACGTATCGAAGCTCTCGTCGTGGTTCCTGCTCATGATCGTGTCGGTCGTGCTCGTGACCTGGGTCTACCCGCCGCGGGAACCGCAGAGATCTGTACGGGGCGTGGACCGGGCACTTGTGGACTGAGCACAAGGCAATCGTCGATCCGTGGTCGGATCGCTACGCTCGCCCCTCGTGAACGTCCTCTGGCGCACCCTGCTGGTGCTCGCTCGTGCTCGCCGTCGCCTCCGTCGCGAAGGCCCCATCGACCCCAGCACGGTGACGCGCATGCGCATCCGCGTGCTGCCCACCGACATCGATCTGCTGCGCCACATGAACAACGGGCGCTACCTGTCGCTGTTCGACCTCGGGCGGTGGGACCTGCTGACGCGATCGGGACTCGTCGAGGCGATGACGAAGCAGGGCTGGTACGCCGTGGTCGCCGCTGAGACGATCACCTTCCGTCGCTCGCTCGAGCTCGGTCAGCGCTTCGACCTCGAGACGCGCATGATCGGCCACGACGACCGCGCGGTGTACCTCGAGCACCGCGCCCTCGTGCGCGGCGAGATCTACGCCCGCGCGATCATCCGGGCGCGGATCCTGCGCCGAACCGGTGGCACCGTGCCGCACGACGAGCTCTTCGCCGCCGTGGGTCGGCCCGAGGGTCTTCCTGACATCGAGTCGTGGGTGCACGACTGGGCCGCGGGCTCCGCCCTGCCGTCGACGAAGCGCCCGGCGCCCAGCGTCTGGGAGTGAGCCCGCGGCTCAGCGCCCGAAGCGGGCGTCGAGCCAGGCCACCTGCTTCATCCAGTGGCGGTAGCCGCCACCCTCGTGCCCGTTGTAGGCGTACTCCTCGAGGGCGGCGTCGTCGGATGCCAGGGCGTGGAAGGCCGCGAAGACGCCCGACGGCAGCACGATGTCGTCCATGAGGGCGACCGAGAACAGCGCGGGCGCGGTGATGCGCCGGGCGAGGATCGCGCCGTCGACGTACGACAGCGTGCGCAGCACGTCGGCCGCGGCGTCGCGGTGCACGGACAGGTAGCGCGTGATCTCGGTGAACGGTGCCGACGGCGTGCGCTGGATGGCGCTCGGGAAGTCCGACAGGAACGGCACGTCGGGCATGACGGCCGCCACCGCGTCGCCGGCCAGCGCTGCGGCGGCGATCGCGAGCCCGCCGCCCTGGCTGCCGCCGGTGACGGCGATGCGCGTGGGATCGACCCCGGCGAACGTGCGCACCTCGTCGACCAGGCGCACCGCGTCGGTGTATAGCCGGCGGTAGTAGTAGTCGTGCGGGTCGCGGATGCCGCGGGTCATGACGCCCGGGAAGGCGGCGGCCGATCCGTGCGGGTCGGGGGTCTCGCCCACGCTCCACGTCGAGCCCTGCCCGCGGGTGTCCATGATCACGTGCACGTAGCCGGCGGCGGCCCAGGCGGTCTTCTCGCCGGGCAGGCCGCGGCCCCCGCCGTAGCCGATGAACTCCACGACCGCGGGGAGAACCTCGTCGCCGTGCGGGCGCACGACCCAGCCGCGGATCTCGTTGCCCGCATAGCCCGTGAACGTCAGGTCCTGCACCCGCAGCGCGCGCAGCGGGCCGTCGACGTCGACCAGCGTGCTCGGTCGGGCGGCGGCGCGGGCCTCGGCGAGGGTCTCGTCCCAGAACGCGTCGAGGTCGTCGGGCGCGGTGAGCTCGGGGCGGTAGGCGCGCAGGAGCTCGAGGGGCATGTCGGTGAGGGTGTGAGCCATGGCGGATCCTTCGTCGGTGCGGGGACGGGACGACAGTAGCGAAGCCGTGCCGATCGCGGGCGGCCCGGGGTCGCGGAGCGTCACGCGGATGCCGTCTGCACGGTCGTTCCGCCGCCGCTCGGCGGGCCGCCGGGCCAGCGCGCGCGGCGTGCTTAGGCTGTCGATCATGAGCCCCGTCGACCCGCCCGCCACCGGTCCCGCGCTCTCGTCCGACCTCGCCTCGCGGGCCGCGACACGCGCAGCCGCCCTCGTGCCCCGCGCCGGGGCCACCGACCCCGCGACGGCGCGTTTCGTCGCCTCTGCGGTCGACGGCGTGCTGCGTCCCGAGAGCACGACGGCCGCCGCCTCCGCTCTGCACCGGCTCGCCGCCGACATCCCCGCCGAGCTGCCGTGGTTCGTGCGCGGAGCCGTGCACCTCGGCGGAGCCGTGGCCCCCGTGCTCCCCGCCCCGGCCGTTCCCCTCGCGCGCCGTGCGCTGCGCGACCTGCTCGCCGGCCTCGCCCTCGACGCGCGCCCCGAGCGTCTGGGTGCCGGCCTGGCGGGTCTCGCCGCCGACGGAACCTCGGTCGAGGTGCGCCTGGTCGGGCCCGCCGTGCTCGGTGAACAGTCCGCGCGGCGCCGGCTCGACGGCATCCGTTCGCTCGTGCAGCGCGACGACGTGAGCCGGGTGTCGCTGTCGGTCGCCGACGCCGTGGCGAACCCGTCGCCGTGGGCGTTCGACGCCGACGTCGAGCACGCGGCCGAACGGCTGCTGCCCTTGTTCCTCGATGCCGCCGCCGCCGACACGCACGTCACGCTCGTGGTCGAGGGGCGGAGCGACCTCGACCTCGCCGTCGCCGTGCTGACCCGCGTGCTCGAGGAGCCGCGCCTGAGCGGCCTGCGCGCGGGCATCCGCCTGCCGATCGCCGTGCCCGAGAGCCTCGCGGCCGTCGGCGAACTCGCCGCCTGGGCGCGCGTGCGCGTCAGCGCCGGGGGAGCGCCGCTCACCGTGCGGCTGAGCGACGCGGTGATCGAGACGACGGATGCCGTGGACGCCGCCCGCCACGGGTGGCTCGCCCCGGCCGTCACCGCCCGCGACGCCGTCGACGCCCAGCTGGTGCGCGCCCTGCGGGAAGCCCTGACCGACCGAGGCCGCGAGGGGCTCTCGCTCGAGATCGCCACCGTCGACCCCGAGCGCGCCGCGCTGGCGCTCGCCCTCGTCGACGAGGCCGGAGCGGACGCCCTTCTGGTACTGCCCGCAGCGGCATCGTGGGCTCCCGACGCCCCGCACGTGGTCGCCGTCGCCGCGGCCCACCCCGACGACCTCGACGACGTCGCCGCTCGCCTGGCCCGCGCGCACGTCGAGGCCGTCACCGCCGCGCCCGCCCTTCCCTCGGCGGTGCCCGCGGCCTCCCTCGCCGCGGACGGCGTCGACGAGATCGACCCGCCCGAGACGCGGGGTGTCGCTGCGCGCGCCCTTCGCGCGCTCGCCGCGGCCGCCGATCCGGCCCCGCCCGCCCGAGCGCCGCAGCGCGACCTCGCGGAGGAGCAGGCGATCCTGCGCGAACGCGCTGCCGACGACGCGGAAGAGGCCGGGCTGACGCAGGCGGTGCTCGGCATCGCCCGTGAGGCCGCGGCATCCGGGGACACCTCCGCCCTGGGCCCCGACGTGCAGCAGATGCTCTTCGGCGGGCAGGCCTTCGTCGACACCGCGGTGTTCTCGGCGCGCGAGAGCGCGGAGCTCGCCGGGGGAGCCCCCGGGTTCCGCAACGTCGCCGACACCGATCCGGGCGTCGCCGCCGATCGCGACTGGGCGCTCGCGGTGCTCGATCGCGTCGCCGGCTCCACCGCCGGAGACGCCACCGCCGCCGCCGGCCGCATCGACGACGAAGCCGGACTCGACGCCGTGATCGCCCGGGTCGCCGAGGCCGCCGAACAGTGGGGTGCGCTCGCCGCCGCGGAGCGCGCCGTCGTCATCGGCGGGGCCGCGCGCACGCTGGCACAGCGCCGAGCAGAACTGATCGAGGTGCTCGCCGCAGAGAGCGGTGCCCTCGTGGGCGAGGCCGACGCCGAGGTGAGCCAGGCGGTCGACGCCGCCGCCTACGCCGCGGCGACGGCGAAAGAACTCGACCGGGTGCCCGGCGCCGTCTTCGTGCCCGACCGCGTCACCGTCGTGGCTCCGCGCTGGAACTCCTCGGTCGGCCTCTGCGCCGCCGAGACCCTCGCCGCCCTCGTCGCAGGCTCCGGAGTGCTGCTGACGCCGTCGCCCCGCGCCCGCCGCGCCGGCGCGGTCGTGGCCGAAGCCCTGTGGGCCGCCGGGGTTCCCCGCGACCTGCTCGCCTTCGTCGACCTGAACGAAGACGCCTCGGGCCGGGCGCTCGTCGTGCACCCGGGCATCGACCGGGTGCTGCTCGCGGGAGCCCGCACGACCGCCGAGCGCTTCGCGACGTGGCGGCCCGACCTGCCGATGCAGGCGCTGACCGCCGGCCGCAACGCCACGATCGTCGCGCCCTCGGCCGACATCGACCAGGCCGTCGCCGACATCGTCGCGGGCGCCTTCACCCGTGCGGGGCAGGCGGCGACCGCGACCTCGCTGGTGATCCTCGTCGGAGCCGTCGCACGCTCGACGCGCTTCGCCGACCAGCTGCGCGACGCCGTGCTGTCGCTGCGGGTGGGGCCCGCCGACGACCCGCTGTCGGACGTCGGTCCGCTCGTCGAGGAGCCGAGTGGCGAGGTGCGCCGCGCGCTCACGGTGCTCGGCGACGGCGAGCACTGGCTCGTCGAGCCGCGCGAACTCGACCTCGGCCCCGAGACCGCCGGACGCTTCTGGTCGCCCGGCGTGCGCACGGGCGTGACCGCCGGATCGCACCTCACCCGCGCCGCCGTGGCCGCCCCGGTGCTCGGCGTGCTGCACGCGCCCACCGTCACCCGCGCGATCGAGCTGCAGAACGCGATCGGGTCGGGCTTCGTCGCCGGACTGCACACCCGCGACACCGCCGACCTCGAACTGTGGCTCGGCACCGTCGAGGCGGCCGTGCTGCGCGTGAACCGCCCGTCGACCGGTGCCGTCGTGCAGCGCGAGCCGATCGGCGGCTGGGGCGCGTCGACCGTCGGCGGCGGCGCGATGTCGGGCGGACCCAACCGGCTCATGACCCTCGGCTCGTGGCGGCCCTCGTCGGGCGGGGCGGCGTCGTCGACCCTGCACCTGCGCGGGCTCGACAGCCGCATCACGGGCCTGATCGAAGCCGCGCAGCCCTCGCTGTCGTACGAGGCGTTCGACTGGCTGCGCCGCGGAGCGCTGAGCGACGCCGTCGCCTGGGACCGCGAGTACGGACGCGTGCGCGACGTCTCGCGCCTCGGCGTCGAGCGCAACCTGCGCCGCTACCGCCCGACCGACGTCGCGATCCGCGCCACGGCCGACGCCGCGTGGCAGGCCGTGCTGCGCGTGCTCGTGGCCGCGGTGCGCTCGGGCTCGACCTACAGCCTCAGCACCCCGGTGGGGCTGCCCGCCGCGGTGCGGCACCTGCTCGGCGACAGCGGCGTACCCGTGTCGGTCGAGAGCGACGAGGAATGGCTGCAGCGGCTGTCGGGTGTGGTTCCGGATGCCGCGGAGGGCGAGGCTCTCGAGACCTTCCAGGCCGCGCCGCGCCCGACACGCGTGCGGCTGGTCGGCCCGGCGTCGACGGTGGCGGCCGTGCGCTCCGCCGTCGCCGAGGCGGTGGGTCCCGACGTCTCGCTGACCCTGTACACCGACGAGGTGACCACCGCGGGCCGCCTGGAGCTGCTGCCCTTCCTGCGCGAGCAGGCCGTGTCGATCGGGGCGTTCCGCTTCGGTCGGCCCGACCCGTGGAGCGCCGAGGCCATCTGAGGCGGTGGCTCCCGAACCCGACGGTTCGAGCGGCCGACGACTTCCTCACCCCGCATCCCGCCGTGCTGCGGTGCGCTCGTTCTCGTGGGCTTCGCGCGAGTCTTTCCCGGGTGTCCGGGGCACTCGATCTGACGGGTTCGGGCCCGCCCGGCGCGCGACAGCGCAGACCGAGCGGGCCCGGGCCGTTACTGAATGCCCTCACGCACCAGACGCCACTGCTGGCACGTGAGACCGTTGGCCGTCCATTGCTGGGCGATGGCGCCATCGGCCGTGGAACAGCCATCGATCTCGAGCATCTTTCCGCTGTTCGCATTCGCGAAGGTCCACCAGCCGTTGCTGGTCGAGGCGTTCCAGTTCTGCGTCGCGTTGCCGGTGGGGCCCCATTGCGCGGCGTCGACGCCGTCGCCGGTCGCCGCTCCCGGGATCTCGAGCAGTTTGCCGCTGTTCACGTTCACGAGCTGCGTGGCGACTCCGTTGGGACGCAGTGTCCATCGTTGCGTAGCGTTCTCGGTCGGACCCCACTGGCCCACGGCCGCGCCATCGGCGAGGGAAGCCGACGCCACCTCGAGGAGCTTCCCGCTGTTGCGGTTCACGACCTGGAACTGCGGGTCGAGCGCGCTCGAGCGCCACACGTGCAGCGTGTCGATCTCGGCGAAGCCCGTGCCCTTGGCGAACCGGACGGTGTTGACCCCCGCATTGAGGGTCACGGTCTTCTGCGCCCACGCGTAGCGGCCCCAGTCGACGGTCGCGGGGTACGAGATCGACGAACTGGTCCCGCCGTTGACGCTGACGCCATGGGTGGACGTGCTGCCGCTGCCGTTGTCGTACCGGACGTTCAGCGTGTACGAACCCGCAGCGGGGACGCGGACGGTGAACTGCACCGAGCTCCCCGCGTTGTTGATGTTGCCGACCTTGCGACCATTCGACGCCTGCACGTGCGTCACGATCGTCGCGTCCGTGATCGTCGCCTTCTCGGCCTCGTACTGCTGGGCATCGACCGGGATCGATCCGACGCGGATGTCATTGAGCCCGGTTGCGGTGTTCTCGACGTTGGTCGCCTGGTAGAGCGTGCGTCCGTCGGTGCCGACGTCGAGGCCCTGGGCGAAGCCGCTGAAATTGCCCCCCTGCGTGTCGCTCGCGTCGTACGTGACGGGCATGGGGAGGCGCTCCCAGGCTCCAGCGCCGAGGTTGTAATTGACGTAAAGGTTCTGACCGCCGTCGATGGCGCCCGACGAGGTCAGCGACCACTTGGAGGCCACGATGACCATGCCCTTCGGGCCTCCGCCCGGCACCCACTTCACATATGGCGACGAGCCGATGCCGCGGCCGTCGGCGAGCCGGATCGGCGCACCGATGCTGGTCGTGTCGCCCCAGTTGAGCCCATCTGCGGAGGTCTTGAAGTAGACCGGTGCAGTGTTCTGCGACTGGCTCGGGCGGTTCACGACCTCGAAAGTGGCGAGGTAGCGCCCGTCGGGGAGCTTGGTGACGGTGATCATTCCGGGGCGGTCACTGTGGTTCGGCGGTGCCGACACGTTGGACAGCGCACCCCACGTCTGGCCGCCGTCAGTGGAACGACGATAGGACACAGCCTGGAGGACACCGGACGCCTTCTGTCGCTCGTCGGAGTAGTACGCGACGAGACCGCCGCCGCCGTCGATCGCGAAGGAGGGCTCCCAAACGGTGGTCGTCGTCGAGGAAGGGCTGGGGTCGTACACGGCGGGGCCGCCGGAATCGATCGTGCTCAGGAACGACCAGGTGGCGCCTCGATCCGCGCTCTTGTAGACGACCAGTCGGCTGCTCGAGCGGTCTTCTGGCATGATCATGCCGGTCAGAAGGAGCGTTCCCGCGGGGAGCGGGCCGGATGCCTGGGGGAGCTCGTAGAGGAACGGTTGCGCGGTGCGCGTGTATCCGGGAAAGGTGCTGCTCGGGTCGACATCGGCGATCTTCGTCCACGACGATCCGTCGTCGGTGCTGCGATAGATCGGATAGACCTGTCGCCCGTTCTGAAGGACGAGCTTGTCGAAGGTGACGAGTTGCGTGCCGTTGTTCGCCCCGTTGTTTTTCAGGACGACGATTTTCGCGTAGGTCGTGCCGGCGGGGGTGCCGCCCTCCGGGTTGAAGGACGAACCCGCAGGGGGTGAGTAAACGACCGAGCCGTTGCCGGTCGTCACCGCCGCGGCCGGGCCTGCGGCGGCGATCCCGCCGACGGCGAGGACCGCGACGGTCAGCGCTGCGGCGAGAAGACGCATCGTCGTCGCGCGGGGGAAGAAGGATGTGGCATGTTTCGTGCTCCTCTGGGTGGAAGCGGCTGCCGGTGCGCGCCCGCGTCGGCGCAGCGACCCGCTCGGTGCGGATGGAGTCTCGACCGCGCTACTACAACGTTGTAGAGACGGCACGACCGTAAATGGCGGAGAGCTTCGCCGTCAAGGCTCGCTTGTGCAACGTTGTAGAGTCTCGACCAGAGCAAGGGGGATGCCATGACTGCGACGCTGCACGACGTGGCCCGCGCGGCCGGTGTGTCGATCAAGACGGTGTCGAACGTGATCAACAACTATCCGCACGTGCGCGTGACCACACGCGAGCGGGTGGAAGCGGCCATCGATCAGCTGCAATACCGCCCCAATCAGGCGGCGCGTAGTCTGCGCTCGGGTCGTGCCGACATGATCGGGCTCATCGTCCCCGACCTGCGCAATCCCTACTTCGCCGAGCTGGCCGACGACGTGATGCGGGCGGCGCGAGCGCGCGGTTTCTCGGTGCTCATCGAGCAATTCGACGCCGATCGCGAAAGCGAGCTCGCCGCACTGCGGGGCGCGCGCCGCCGGGGACTCGATGGCGTGCTGTACTCGGTGCTGTCGCTCGGTGAAGACGACGCGGAGCTGCTCGATGAGGTCGGCATGCCCATGGTGTTGCTGGGGGAGCGCATCTTCCACTCCGCCCACGATCACGTGACGATGCGCAACACCGAGGCGGCGCAGGCGGCGACCGCGCACCTGCTGCGGGGCGGCCGGAGCCGCATCGTGGCCCTGGGCTCGCACCCGGGCGAGGTCGTCGGCTCGGCCGGCCTACGTCTGCGCGGATACGAGGCGGCGATCGAGGCCGCGGGATTGACCGTCGATCCCGCACTCGTCGTGCCCGTGGACCGGTGGCACCGCATCGACGGCGCCGAGGCCATGCGCGCCGTGCTCGACGCCGGGCTCGCCTTCGACGGGGTCGTGGCTTTCAACGACTCGATCGCCTTGGGGGCGATGCGCGTGATGCTCGAGCGCGGAGTGACGATCCCCGACGACGTCGCCCTGATCGGCTTCGACGATCTGGACGAGACGCGGTACTCGCTGCCGGCTCTGACGACGATCGATCCCGGCCGTTCCGAGATCGCGCGGGTCGCGGTCGATCTGCTCGTGGACCGCATCGTCGGCGACGACGGTGATGCGCCGCGGGAGATCCTGGCTGAGTTCCGGCTGGTCGAGAGGGAATCGACGTCGCGCTGAGAACTCGCGCTTGACATCGCCCGACGGTCGGGCGATCATCCATTTACAACGTTTACCTCCATCGTTGTAAATTTGTTTCGCACCAGCCTCGGCACCCGAGCCGAAACGACGACGCAGTCACATGAAAGGCATCGAAGATGATGAAGCGCGCACTCCCCGCCCTTGCGACGGCGGGGGCCGTCGCACTCCTGCTGGCAGGTTGCTCAGGCTCGTCCGCCCCCGCCTCCGACGGCCCCGCTGAAATCACGTTCTGGCACGGCTACACCGAAGCCGACGGCAAGGTCCTCGACCAGATCGTCGCCGACTTCAACGCCTCGCAGCAGAAGTACAAGATCACCACCGAGACCAAGACCTGGGCGGTCATCGACGACACCCTGCTGCCCGCGCTGAGCTCCAAGGAAGGCCCGCAGATCGTCGCCATGCCCGCCGAGCGCATGCCCGTCTACGCCGACCGCGGCGCATTCGCCGACCTGAGCGACTTCTACGCCTCGTCCGATAGCAACACCGCCGACCTCGTTCCGCAGGCGGTCGACATGGTGAAGGTCGGTGGGACCCCGTATGGCGTTCCCACCGGTTTCGTTCCGCTGGCCATGTTCTACAACAAATCGCTCTTCTCCGCCGCCGGGATCACGGAGGCCCCCACGACGTGGGACGCCTGGGTCGCCGACGCGAAGAAGCTCACGGTCGACGAGAACGGCGACGGCACGCCCGAGCAGTACGGCGTCGCGATCCCCGACCACGCGACCGTGGCGAACGGCCTGTGGCAGAGCCTTCTGCTCAGCGGTGGGGGGCAGATCGTCGACGGTGACAAGGCCGTGATCGACTCGCCCGAGAACGCCAAGACCATCCAGTACTGGACCGACGCGATCACGAAGGACAAAATCTCTCCCACCGGCCTCGATGGAATCGCCGCCGACCAGTTGTTCAGCTCGGGCAAGGCCGCCATGCACGTGGGCGGTCCCTGGATGGCCTCGATCGCCAAGGACAACAACATCGACTACGGCATCGCCGCGATCCCGGCCGGTCCCGCCGAGCAGGCTGCCTCGGCGATCGGTGTCGCGATGGGTGTCACCGAGTCGGCCGACGACGCTCAACGCGCGGGAGCCGAGGCGTTCTTCTCCTACTTCTTCCAGAAGGACGTGGCGACGAAGTGGTCGCTGGCGTCGGGGTGGCCCCCGCTGCGCACCGACATCCCGCTCAGCGACGTCTCGTCCAACCCCGTCGTGGCCGCCCTCAGCGAGATCGCGCCGACGGGTCGCGCGCTGCTGCCGGGCGTGGTCAACAGCACCGACGTCATCTCCGACATCGACGAGCTCACCCAGAAGGCCGTCGCCGGCGGGAACGTGGACGAGCTTCTCTCGACGGCGCAGACGAAGATCCAGCAGGCCATCGAGTGATCAACGCACGGGAGGGGTGCCCGCGTCGCCCCTTCCGTGTCCTCACCTCCGCTTCTCGAACAGGACGACCATGACCACTCACGCCCCGAGCGCGCCGCCCCGTCGGCGCGGGGCCTACCGGCCGCCAGCCCCGATCGGCGGTCGCGGACCCCTCCGGCATAGCCCCCGCCGGCGTCTCACCGTCGTCGCCTTCCTGACCCCCGCGATCGTCATCCTCACGGTCTTCGTCGCGTGGCCCATGATCTCGGCGCTGCGACTGTCGTTCACGGATGCCAGCGGCTTCGGCCGCGAGAAGTTCGTCGGTTTCGAGAACTACGTTCGCGTGTTCACCGACGAGGACATCCTGCGAGCGATGGGTAACACCGCGCTGTACGCGCTGCTGTTCACCCCGATCGCGATCGCCCTCGCCCTGGGCTTCGCGCTCCTGCTGAACAACCCTCTGCTGCCGCTGCGGGGCGTCTTCCGTACTGCGCTCTTCACCCCGTTCATCGTCTCTCTCGCGGTGGCCGCCTTCGCGTGGTCGTACCTGCTCGACCCCCAGATCGGACTGCTGAACTACTGGCTCCGAGGTCTCGGCATCCAACTCGGCAATGTGCTGCAAGACCCGACCCTCGCCATGCCGGCCGTCGTGCTGGTGGCGGTGTGGAAGAGCTTCGGCTTCTACATGGTGATCTTCCTCGCCGGTCTGCAAGACATCCCGACGAGCCTCTACGAGGCCGCCCGCGTCGACGGAGCGAGCGCGGGGCAGCGCTTCCGCAGCATCACCTTCCCGATGCTCGGCAACACCATGGGCTTCGTCGTCATCGTCGCGCTCATCGCTGCTTTGCAGGCCTTCGACCAGATCTACGTGATGACCGGCGGCGGCCCCTACGGCAGCACGCAGACGATCGTCATGGAGATCTACCAGTCGGGCTTCCGCAAGCTCGAGCTCGGTTTCGCCTCCGCACTGTCGTACGTGCTCCTGCTCATCACCCTGGTGCTGAGCCTCACCCAGTTCCTCTTCTTCTCGCGTCGAGAGAAGGACGCCGCATGACCGCCCTCGCCGCCTCGCCCGCCGTCACGGCATCCGAAGCCCCCTCCCGCCGCGTCTCGCCGCAGCGACGTCGCCGCCGCCTGGTCTCCGCGCTGCTGCTGGTGGTGGTGGCCGCGTCGACGCTGGCCTTGATGCTGCCAATCCTGATCATCGTGTTCACGGCCTTCAAGCCCGTGGCGGAGGTGAACGCCTACCCGCCGACGTTGGTGCCGGGAGCCTGGACGCTCGACAACTTCACGCGCATCTTCACCGAGCTGCCGTTCGCGCGGCTCATCGCGAACAGCTTCGTCTTCGCCGGCGGGGTCACCGCCTTCGCGCTGGTGTTCGACTCGCTCGCCGCCTATGCGCTGGCGCGGCTCGACTTCCGCGGCAACAAGATCTTGCTCATCGCGATCATCGCGAGCCTCATGATCCCGTTCCAGGCGACGCTCATCCCGATCTACCAGCTCGTGTCCGATCTCGGGTGGGTCAACTCCTACGCGGGACTCATCGCGCCGCGCGCAGCCGACGCCTTCGGCATCTTCTTCCTGCGTCAGTTCTTCCTGTCGCTGCCGCGCGATCTCGACAACGCCGCACGCATCGACGGCGCCGGCGAACTGCGCATCTTCGGCAGCATCGTGTTGCCCAACGCCGTTCCGGCGTTGCTGACCCTGGGCATCTTCACCTTCGTCAACAACTGGAACGACCTGCTCTGGCCGCTGGTGTTCACCACCGACGCCGAGATGGGGACGGTCACCTCGGGGTTGACACTGCTGACGGGCCCGGGCGGCATCATCCCCCAGGGCGTGATGATGGCCGGCTCGCTCATCGCGCTGCTGCCACTGGCCATCCTGTTCCTGATGATCCAGAGGCGTTTCGTCGAGAGCGTCGGAACGTCGGGACTGAAATGAGAGAGCGACGGATGCCGAGCACCCCCTGGTACCGCGATGGACGCCTGCACTTCGGGGCGGGGATCGAGAACACCTTCGTGCCGCAGGAGCGGCCCGGGGAGCGCGCGATCGACGAGTACGCCCTCACCGAGCACTACGACCGGTGGAGCGACGACCTCGATCTGGCGGTCTCGGTGGACGCCGAGTTCCTCCGCTGGGGGATCCCCTGGCACGTAGTTTCCCCCGAGCCTGGCCGGTGGGACTGGTCGTGGACCGATCGGGTGCTCGACGGCTTCGCCGAACGGGGACTCCGCCCCATCGTCGACCTGCTGCACTACGGGACTCCGACCTGGGTCGAGGGAGAGTTCACCCACCCCGACTACCCGCGGTTCGTCGCCGAGTACGCCCACCGCGCGGCTGAGCGTTACCGCGATCTCGCCACCGACTACACCCCGGTCAACGAGCCGATGCTGCACGCCCTGTTCAGCGGCGAATACGCCTACTGGCCGCCGTACCGCGCCGGCATAGAGGGTCTGGTCGAGGTCTCTACGGCGATCGCACGCGGCTTCGTGCTCACCCAGGAGGCCGTCGCGGGGGTGCTCGGCGAGGCTGCGACCTTCGTGCACGTCGATGCATCGATGCGGTACGCGGGAGACATCGATGCGCCCGAGCACCGCGACACCGCTCACCGGTACGCGCACCAGGCCTTCCTCGTCGAAGACCTGGTCACCGGTCGCGTCGGCCAGGACCACCCGCTGCTGCCCGTCCTCCGCGACAACGGCATGGCCGATGAGACCCTCGCCTGGTTCGCCGAGAACGCCGTGCAGCCCGACGTCATGGGGGTGAACTACTACCCACGGCACTCCACGGAGCTGTTCGAGGCCGGCGTGCACCACGTGGGCGGCTTCGCCGATCCACGACCGACGCGCGACGACGGTGTGGGCGGCCTCACCGAGATGCTGCGCACGTACGCCGCGCGCTACGGGGCTCCGGTGATGCTCGCCGAAACCTGCGTGACTGACGATGTCGGGACGCGGCTGGACTGGCTCGATGCCTCGGTCGCGGCCGTGGAGGGCCTTCGCTCCGACGGCGTCGACGTCGTCGGGTATACGTGGTGGCCCCTGTTCGACATGTACGAGTGGACCTACCGGCACAGCGACCTGCCGCGATCCGCCCACCTTCTCACCATGGGTCTGCACGACCTCGTGGAGACCCCTGACGGGCTCGCGCGCCGCCGTAACCCCGTCGCCGACCGATTCGCCGCACACGCATCCCGAGGAGCACGATGACCACCGCCCGACTCACCGTCGACCCCCGCTTCCCGATCGGGGCCGTGCGCCGCCGTCTGTTCGGCGGGTTCGTCGAGCACCTCGGCCGCCACGTCTACGACGGCATCTACGAACCCGGCCATGCCGAGGCCGACGAGCAGGGCTTCCGCCGCGACGTGCTCGAGCTGGTGCGCGAGCTCGGCGTCTCGATGATCCGCTACCCCGGCGGCAACTTCGTCTCGGGCTTCCGCTGGGAGGACAGCGTCGGTCCGCGCGAGCAGCGCCCCCGCCGTCTCGACCTCGCGTGGCACTCGACGGAGACGAACGAGGTGGGCCTGCACGAGTTCGCCGACTGGCTCGACAAGGCGGGCAGTGAGCTCATGCTGGCCGTCAATCTCGGCACCCGCGGCGTTCTCGAGGCGCTCGACCTGCTCGAGTACAGCAACGTTCCCGGCGGCACCGCGTTGTCGCAGCAGCGCATCGACAACGGCCGCACCGAGCCGTTCGACGTGCGTGTCTGGTGCCTCGGCAACGAGATGGACGGACCGTGGCAGCTCGGCCACCGCTCCGCGGACGACTACGGCAAGCTCGCGGCTCAGACCGCCAAGGGCATGCGGCAGATGGACCCCTCGATCGAACTCGTCGTGTGCGGGTCGTCGGGCGCCGCGATGCCCACGTTCGGCGAGTGGGAGCGCGAGGTGCTCACCCACACCTACGACGACGTCGACATGATCTCGTGCCACGCGTACTACCAGGAGCACGACGGCGACATCGACTCGTTCCTCGCCTCGGCCGTCGACATGGACCGCTTCATCGAGGCGGTGGTCGCAACGGCCGACCACGTCGGAGCCGTGCGCGGGAGCGACAAGAAGATCGACATCTCGTTCGACGAGTGGAACATCTGGTACCAGACCCGCTTCCACGACGTCGATCAGCTCTCCGGGATCGACAACTGGCCGGTCGCCCCGCGTCTGCTCGAAGACGTGTACTCGGCGGTGGACGCCGTCGTGTTCGGCAGCCTCATGATCTCGCTGCTCACGCACGCCGACCGCGTGGCATCCGCCTCTCTCGCCCAGCTGGTCAACGTGATCGCGCCGATCATGACCGAACCGGGCGGGCCCGCGTGGCGGCAGACGACGTTCTTCCCCTTCGCGATCACGTCGCGCCTCGCGCAAGGCGACGCGGTGCGTCTGCGGGTCGAGGCGCCCACGATCGACACGGTGAAGCACGGCACGGTGTCGGCGGTGGATGCCGTGGCCACGCATGACGCCGAGACGGGCGCGAGCGCGATCTTCCTCGTGCATCGCGGTCGCGGTGAGGCGGTCGAGCTCGCGATCGACGTCAGCGGCCTGGGCGACGTCGAGGTCACGGAGGCCCATGTGCTGCACGACGACGACCCCTACGCCCGCAACACGCTCGACGACCCCGAGCGGGTGGGACCGTCGACGCTCGAGACGCGCCTCGCCGACGGCATCCTGCACGTCACGCTCCCGCCCATCTCGTGGGCAGCACTGGCGCTGCGCCGCGTCGGCTGACGACGCCGCCATCAGCGGTTCGGGGCGGATTCTGTCGTTCGGGGCGGAGAATTCACGCCCCGAACGGCGAATCCCGCCCCGAACCGGGGCCGCAGGGCCAGGATGGTCGCGACATCCCGCACGTGGAAACGCCCGCTCCGCGCAGTCCCCGAGGGGAGCCGCGCGGAGCGGGCGTTCGTGCGTGCGTCAGACCAGCTGCGCGCGACGCGCGGAGAGCTGGTCGAAGCTCGCGAACGACTCCGCGATGGGGCTGCCGGTGAAATGGCCCACCCAGCCGTCGTCGTCGTGGAAGAAGCGCACGCTGACGTAGTGGGGCGAGGTGCCCATGTCGAACCAGTGCGTGGTGTTGGCCGGCACCGAGATGAGGTCGCCCGCCTCGCAGTACACGGCGTGCACCTTCTCGTTCGCGTGCAGGTAGAACACGCCCGCGCCCTTGGCGAAGTAGCGGTCTTCGTCGTCGTCGTGCTTGTGCTCCGACAGGAACTTCTCGCGGAACGGCGTCTTCACCTCGTCGTAGTCCGCCTGCGCGGGGTCGAGGGCGACGACGTCGACGAGGGTGTAGCCCTCTCGCTGCTTCACCTCGTCGATCTCGCCCTGGTACAGCGCGAGCACCTCGCCTTGCGAGGCGCCGGGGGCGACGTCTTTGACCTCCCAGCGCGAAAAGCGCGCGCCGAGGCCGGCGAGCGCCTCGCGGATCTCGGCTTCGTCGGTGGTCTCGAGCACGGGCGTGCTCGGGTCGGTCTCTTTCCAGACGGTCAGGAGCGTCACGGCTCCTCCTCTCGACGCGATATGAGCGGAATGACTCGATTGTGTCTCCGATCCGCACCGAATGCCCACTCCCGAGGCCTCATCCGCCTCGCGGGTGTAACAAAGTGCAACCTCGACTAACCGGCCGATCGCGCCTGCTGCTTGACTGCTCGACGGCCGCCCGGACCCGCCCGCGACGCGCCCCCACTCCGCTCCCTCGACGAAGGGGACCCCGTGTCCATTCGATCCCACCGCTGGGCGACGCTCGTCGCGACCGCCGGCATCGCCGCCCTCGCCCTGACCGGCTGCGCGCAGCAGAACACTTCGACCCCGGCGGCATCCGCGGCTCCGGTGCAGAAGCTCGCCGACCTGCCCGCGCCCTTCGACGGGGCGCCGCTGAAGGTCGCGCTCGTGCAGCAGTCGGGAGCCGGCGACTACTTCACCGCGTGGACGGCCGGCGTCAAGGCGCAGGCGACCGCCGCCAACATCGATCTGACCGTCTTCGACGCGCGCAACGACAACGCCAAGCAGGCCTCCGACCTCGAGCAGGCGATCGCCTCGAAGCCCGACGCGATCATCGTCGACCACGGTCAGACCGACACGATCGAGCCGGGAGTGCACGAAGCGGTGGATGCCGGCATCCCGGTCATCATCTACGACCTCGCCCTCAAGGACACCGACGGCGTCATCGTGACCTCGCAGTCCGACGCGTCGATGGCGCAGGGCGTGCTCGACCAGATGATCGCCGACGTGGGCGACGGCGCGAAGGTGGGCCTGGCCAGCACCGACGGCTTCGCCCCGCTCGAGCGCCGCAAGAAGGTGTGGGACGAGGTCGTCTCGGAGCACGGTCTCGACCAGCTCTTCTTCACCGGCAAGGTCACCGAGTCGACCGCGACCGACAACATCCCGCTCATCGACGCGGCGCTGAAGTCGAACCCCGGCGTGCAGGCGATCTTCGCCCCCTACGACGAGATCACCAAGGGCGTCGTGCAGGCCGTGCAGCAGAACAACCTGCAGGACAAGGTCAAGGTCTACGGCATCGACATCTCGAACGCCGACATCGAGGTCATGACCGCCGACGGCAGCCCCTGGGTGGCCACGAGCGCGACCGACCCCTCCGCCGTGGGCGCCGCCGTCGTGCGCGCCCTGGCGCTGAAGCTCGCCGGTCAGCTCGACGAGACGAGCGTGCAGTTCCCCGCCGTCACGATCACCCGCGACTTCCTGCTCGAGAAGGGCATCACCAACGTCGCGCAGCTGCGCGAGGCCGAGCCGTCGCTGCTGCTGGGCGACACCGTGGTGGCCGACTGGCTGCCCGCGGTCTCGGGATGACCGAACCCCTCCACGACGCCGCTCGGACGCACGACACCTCGGTCGTGCGCCTGAGCGGCGTCGGCGTGCGCTTCGGCACCAACCAGGTGCTGCGCGGCGTCTCGCTCGCCCTCGATCCCGGCAGCATCACCGCGCTGCTCGGCACGAACGGCGCGGGCAAATCCACCCTCATCGGCGCCGTCTCGGGAGCCAACGCGGGGTACACGGGCGACATCGCCGTCGGGGGAGAGGTCCTGCGGCTCTCGTCTCCCGCGCGTGCCCGCCGCGCCGGGATCGAGACGGTGCACCAGCGCATCGCCGACGGCATCGTGCCGGGGCTGAGCGTCGCCGACAACCTCGCTCTGACCGACCTCGCCACCGGCGGTCACCGTCTCGTGCGCCGGGCCGAGGCGGAGCGGATCGCGCGGGCGGCCCTCGAACGCCTGGGGCTGTCGTGGTCGGATGAGGTCTTGAGGGCGGATGCCGCCCGCTTGGGCACCTCCGACGCCCAGCTGCTCGTGCTGGCCCGGGCTCTGCGTTCGACTCCTCGACTGCTCATCCTCGATGAGCCCACGTCGGCGCTCACCGCCGCCGAGGCCGACCGCCTGTTCGCGGTGCTGCGGACGCTGCGCGACGAGGGCCTGTCGATCCTGTTCGTCAGCCACCGCTTCGGCGAGATCGAGCGTCTCGCCGACCGCATCGTGGTGCTACGCGACGGCCGGCTCGAACTCGACGCCACGCGACCCTTCGACTGGCACGCGGCGCTGGAGGCCATGCTCGGCGTCCCCACCGAACTGCAGCAGCACATCACCGAGCCGCTCCCCGCGACCGGCGAGGTGCTCGCGGTCGAGGGGGCCGCGTTGCTCCCCGGCAGCGACCCGCTCAGTCTCTCGGTCGCGGGAGGCCAGGTCACCGGCATCCTGGGCCTGCTCGGAGCCGGCAAGACCGAACTCGCCGAGGTCATCGCGGGGGTGCGTCCCGCGAGCGGCGCGCGCCTCGTGCTCGACGGGGAGACCTACCGGCCGACCTCGCCCGCGGCCGCGATCACCGCCGGCGTGGTGCTCGTGCCCGAGGACCGTCAGCGCCAGGGCATCCAGCCCGGCTGGTCGATCGCGCATACGGTCGGCCTGCCCGTGCTGCGCGCCCTGTCGCGCGCGGGCGTCATGGCCACGCGCCGCGAGCACGCCGCCGCTGACGAGGTGATCGACGCCTACGGAGTGGTCGCGCCCTCGGCCGACGCGCGGGTCGACGACCTCTCGGGCGGCAACCAGCAGAAGGTCGTCGTCGGCCGCTGGCTGCGCACCGGTCCGCGGGTCGCCGTGCTCGACGAGCCGTTCCGCGGCGTCGACATCGGCGCCCGCCGCCGCATCGGCGACGCCGCCCGCGCGCGGGCCGCCGAGGGCGCCGCCGTCGTCGTGCTCTCGAGCGACGTCGACGAAGTGCTCGACGTCGCCGACCGCATCGTCGTGCTCGTCTCGGGACGCATCGTGCTCGACACCCCCGCCGGAACCCTCGACCGCGCGCGCATCGTCGCCGCCCTGCTCGACGACCCCGGCCACCGGAAGGAAATCGCATGACCAGCGTGTCCACCGCCGCCCCCGTGCGCGCGGGCCTCGGCTCCCGCGCGATCGACGCCGTCGCGAAGTGGGGCTTCGTCGCCGTCACGGTGCTTCTCATCGTGTTCTTCGCCCTGACCGAGCCGGCGTTCGCGACCCCCGAGAACGTGTTCGGGATGCTGAAGTACATCGCCCCGATCGGCATCGCCGGTCTCGGGGTGACCCTCGCGATGACCGTGGGCGGCCTCGACCTCTCGGTCGGCGCCAACGCCGGGTTCGCCGTGTCGATCGCCGCGTGGACCCTCGTCATCGCCGGTCAGGTCGGCGGGATCGCCGTGGGCGTCGTGCTCGTCTCGGGAGCGCTCATCGGCGCGGTCAACGCCGCGCTGATCGTGTTCGCGCGCATCCCCGACCTGCTCGCGACCCTCGCCACGATGTTCACCGTCGTGGGGCTCAAGCTCATCATCGTCGACGGCAAATCGATCTCGTCGCAGATGACCCTCGACGACGGCACCACCGCTCCGGGCAGATTCACGCCCGACTTCCTGTGGTTCGACCGCGGCGCGATCGGCCCGGTCTCGGTGCCCGTGCTGCTCTTCCTCGGCCTCACGATCGTGCTGTGGTTCGTGCTCGACCGCACGCGGTGGGGCCGCGCGCTCGCCGCGGTGGGCTCGAACCCCGAGGCCGCCCGGCTCGCCGGCATCCGGGTCCGTGCCTATCGCGCCGCGGCCTACATCGGCTGCGGCATCCTCGCCTCGATCGCCGGTCTCGTGCTGGCCGCCCGCATCGGTCAGGGCGACGTCTCGGCCGGCAACAGCCTGCTGCTCGACGCCGTGGCCGTCTCGCTCGTGGGGGTGTCGGTGCTCGGTATCGGTCGCCCGAACGCGTGGGGCACGGCCCTCGGCGCGGTGCTGATCGCCGTGATGGTCACGGGGTTCTCGATGATGGGGCTGCCGTACTACATCCAAGACTTCGGCAAGGGAGTCGTGCTGCTGGTCGCCCTGCTGTTCAGCTTCACGTTCCGCCGTCGCAAGACCACCATCGTCGCCGGGAGCACCACCGCATCATGACCCTCGTCACCGATCAGCTGACCAGCGGCACCGTCGCCGCCTACCTCGCCGCCCGCCCGCACCTCGCGGGGCCGGTCGATCCGGCATCCATCGTCTCGGTCGACGAGGTCGGCGACGGCAACCTGAACCTCGTCTTCATCGTGAAGGATGCCGCCGGCAACGGCGTGGTCGTCAAGCAGTCGCTACCGCACGTGCGCGTCGACCCGACCTGGCCGCTCACCCGCGAGCGCGCGGCCCGCGAAGCCGTCGTGCTCGGCGCGCACGAGCGCATCGACCCCGCGCACGTGCCCGGGTTCTACGGCTTCGACGCCGAGAACCTCGCCCTCTCGATCGAAGACCTCAGCGACCACTCCGTGTGGCGCGGAGAGCTCAATGCCGGTCGCCTGCACCCCTATGCCGCGGCGCACCTCGGCGAGTACGTGGGCGCCGTCGGCTTCGCCACCAGCGTCTTCGGCACGCCGGGGCCCGAGCGACGTCGTCGCATCGCCGAGGCGACCAACCCCGAGCTCAGCGAGATCACCGAAGACCTCGTCTTCACCGAGCCCTACGTCGACCACGAGCACAACGGCTGGCTCGACGCGAACGCCGACGACGTGCGCGCGCTGCGCGCCGATCGCGCGTTCGTGCGCGAGATGGGCCTGGCCAAGCAGCGCTTCCAGGAGAGCACGCAGAGCCTCATGCACGGCGACCTGCACACCGGGTCGGTGTTCGTGCGGGCCGAGGGAGAGTCGGTGCGCGCGTTCGACTCCGAGTTCGGCACCTACGGCCCGACCGGCTTCGACCTGGGCGCGGTGTGGGCGAACCTCGTGATCGCCGCCGCCCGCGCACACGTGCTCGGCCGCACCGCTGACGCCGAGACCCTGCTGCGTCTGCCCGTGCCGCTGATCGAGGCGTTCGAGGCGGAGTTCCGCCGCCGCTGGCCCGACCGGGTGGACCCGCGCGTGTACGGCGACGAGGTGCTCGAGCACACGCTCGCGCAGGTGCGGTCGGATGCCGCGGTGTACGGCGCCGCGAAGGCCGTGCGCCGCATCGTGGGATTCTCGAAGGTCGCCGACATCCTCACCCTGCCCGCGCCCGAGCAGGCGGAGGCCGCCCGCCTCGTGCTGCGCGCCGCGCGCCGACTCGGCACCGCGCGGTTGGACGACAGCGACCCGCGCACCCTCACCGCGCTGACGGTCGAGCTGCTGGGCTGAGGCGGGCTCAGCGCGTGGCGACGGCGAAGCGCAGCAGCCACTCCGCGATCTCGAGGTGGCGGCGGGCCGCGGCGACGTCGACGCCCCAGGCGTACATGCCGTGGCTCGCGACGATGAGCGCGGGCACCTCGGGCACCTCGGCCGTCGAGGGCACGTAGACCTCGTCGAAGCGGGCGGCCTCGACCCGCATGTCCTGGTCGTTCGCGATCACCGGGACCGTGACGGTCTCGCCGTGCGCGAGGTGGCCGATGCCCTTGAGCATCTCCATGTCGCGGATCTCGACGCCCTCGGGCCAGCGGTGACCGGCGACCACGGCGTCGAACGCGTGCACGTGGAAGACCGCGCCCGCACCCGTGCGCGCGGCGATGTGGGCGTGCAGGCCCGCTTCCGCCGACGGCGGCCGGGTGTCGTCCGGGTCGAGCGCGTTGCCTGCCTCGTCGATGAGCACGACGTCGCGATCGGTGAGCTCCGACTTGTCGAGGCCCGAGGCGGTGACGGCGAGTACAAGCGGGTCGCGCTCGATGACGACCGAGAGGTTGCCCGAGGTGCCGCGCATCCAGCCGTACCCCGAGAAGCGCGAGGCCTCGGCCGCGAGGGCGGCTCCGGCCGCGCGCACCCGGTCGGGGTGCGGGAGCGTCATCGCGCGACCTCGAGCTCGTCGAACGAGGCGACCGTCTCGGTGCCGAAGGCGGATCCGGCCCAGGGCTCGCCGGCGCGGTCGAGGGCGACGACCTGCCACCCGGCGGCGCGCGCGGCGGTGACCTCGTCGGGGTGGTCGGTGAGGAAGAGCGCCCGCTCGGGGGCGACGCCCAGGGCAGCGGAGATGCGCTCGTACGAGGCCGCTTCCTTCTTGGGTCCGGCGCTGACGGTGTCGAAGAAGTCCTCGACCAGCACCGTCAGATCGCCCTGGGGCGCGTGGCGGAACCACGGCACCTGCGAGGCGATCGAGCCCGACGAGTACACGGCCAGGCGCACACCGTCTTCGTGCCAGGCGCGCAGGCGCGGGGGCACGTCGTCGAAGAACTGCGAGTGGATCTCGCCGGCGGCGAAGCCCTCGGCCCAGATGATGCCCTGCAGCGTCTTGAGCGGGGTGGATTTGACGTCGGATGCCATGAGTCCGCGCAGCGCTTCTGCGATCTCGGCGTCGGTGGCGTCGGCATCCAGCCCCGTCTCGACGATCGCGTCGGCCCGCGCCGCGCGCACGGTATCGTCGTCGCGGCCCAGCACCTCGTCGAGGCGGGGGCGCGCGTAGTCGTAGAGGTCGCCGAGGATGAAGCCGGCAGCACTGGTGGTGCCCTCGATGTCGAGCACGACGACGTCGGCGGAGATGCGGGTCATTCGGGGGCCTCTTCGGTGGGGGTGATCGGAACGGGGTGGAAGGCGATCGTGTCGGGCTGCACGGTCGCGGCGACGGGTGCGGGCTCGTCGAGGGCGCGGCGGCGCACGACCGCCGGAGTCGGCGCGGGCGCGTCGGCGTCGACGCTGAAGTGGTCGCCGACGCGAGCCGGCTCGAAGGTGCCGCGGCTGGTGGCGATGCGGGTCACGAGGCGCGGGGGAGTGACGTCGAACGCGGGGTACCAGGCATCGGTCACGAGGGGGCTCGCCGTGCGCTGACCGAGCACCTCGAGCACCTCGCGCGGATCGCGGTCTTCGATGACGATGTCGGCGCCGGTCGGAGCACCGGGATCGGGTGCCTCGACCATCGCGAAGTAGGGGACGCCGAACGCCGCCGCCGCGGCGGCGTGGGCGAGGGTGCCGACCTTGTTGACCACCGAGCCGTCGAGGGCGACGCGGTCGGCGGCGGTGACGACCGCGTCGATCGGACCCGAGCCGACACCCCGCGGAGAGGCGAGGGCGGCCGCGGCCATGCCGTCGGTGATGAGCGTCACCTTCTGGTCCAGCTCGCGCAGCGAGTGCGCCGTCAATCGGGCGCCCTGGAGGTAGGGACGGGTCTCGGTGGCGATCCACTCGATCTCGCGTCCCGCCTCACGGGCGGCGGCGACGAGTCCGAACAGGTA
This sequence comes from Microbacterium algihabitans, assembly GCF_032464975.1. Taxonomy (NCBI): domain Bacteria; kingdom Bacillati; phylum Actinomycetota; class Actinomycetes; order Micrococcales; family Microbacteriaceae; genus Microbacterium; species Microbacterium algihabitans. Next base: position 174,286 of record NZ_JAWDIU010000004.1, on the reverse strand, counting down.
GGCGTCGGCCCAGCAGTGGGTGAGGATGCGCGGCGACTCCGGCAGCAGCGACAGCGTCGCGCGGCCCAGGCGCAGGCTCGCCTCGCGGTAGTCGCGGTCGACGGCGGCGGCGGTGTCGACGGTGGCGGCGACCAGGGCGGCGGTGTCGTCGGTATCGCGCCCCGCGGCGAGGATGCGGGCCACGGCGTCGCGCGGGTGGGCGTTGGTCGGTCGGGCCGTCGCGAGCGCCCGACCCGCGCGGCCGAGAGCGGTGCGGGCCTCGCCCACCGGCAGCTCGCGCGCCTGCAGGGCGGCCAGGGCCATGCCCGCGGTCGCGGCGTACAGCGGACCCGAGCTCTGGGTCACCATGTCGCGGATCGCAGTGGCGACCTCGTCGGGCGTCGCGGCATCCACCCACTCCACCCGGGAGGGGAAGACGCGCCGATCGAGGATGCGGACGACCCCCGCGGCCTCGTCGAGGACGACGGAATGTTCGAGGGTGGCAGACATCGCCGCCATCCTCCCACGGGGCGGTGCGGCGCATGCGGTGCATGACGCCGTGCGACGGCCGCCGGGCCGAGCCGCCGCGTCGCTCGCGCCCCTCCGCGCGCGCGTGCGAGAATGACACCGGCGTGCTCGGACCGACCTTTCCCCGCACGGCGCCTCATGAAGCTGGTGAGCGCCGCCGGGTTCGAAGGGCCACCGAGCCCCAGGACAGCGTCCGCCGCACCTTTCCTCCGAGGAGCAGAGATGTCCGCTACCCCCACCGCCACGCCCACATCGAACGTGGCCTCCGCGACGGCGACCGAGCGGGTGCAGCAGCACCGCCGGTACCTCATGTGCCGCCCCTCGCACTTCACGGTGAGCTACAGCATCAACCCGTGGATGGAGCCCTCGCGGCCCACCGACACCGACCTCGCGGTGAAGCAGTGGCAGGCGCTCTACGACACCTACGTCGCGCTCGGCCACGAGATCGAGCTCATCGACCCGCTCGAGGGCCTGCCCGACATGGTCTACACGGCCAACGGCGGCTTCGTGATCGACGGCATCGCGTACGGCCCGAAGTTCCGCTTCCGCGAGCGCGCCGCCGAGGCGCCCGCGTTCATCGACTGGTTCGCGGCGAACGGCTTTGAGGTCGCCGAGCCCGTCGAGGTCAACGAGGGCGAGGGCGACTTCCTGCTCGTGGGCGACACGATCCTCGCCGGCACGGGCTTCCGCTCGACCGGAGACAGCCACCGCGAGGTCGGCGAGGTGTTCTCGCGCGAGGTCGTGTCGCTGACGCTGACCGACCCGCGGTTCTACCACCTCGACACCGCGATCTCGGTGCTCGACCCCGTCGAAGGCCCCGGTGGAGTGGAGAAGGCCAACATCGCGTACCTCCCCACCGCGTTCGACGAGAAGAGCCAGGCGATCCTGCGCGAGCGCTACCCCGATGCCATCCGGGTGTCGGATGCCGATGGCGCGGTCTTCGGCCTCAACTCGGCCAGCGACGGCAAGAACGTCATCATCTCGCCGCGCGCCGTCGGCTTCGAGGCGCAGCTGCGCGAGCGCGGCTACACCCCCGTCATGGTCGACCTCTCCGAGCTGCTGCTCGGCGGCGGCGGCATCAAGTGCTGCACGCTCGAACTGCGAGGCGGATCGCGATGAGCACCACCGTCGACGACCTCGGCGCACGTCTCATCGCCGAAGAGGGCGCGCACCTCGCCCACAACTACCACCCGCTGCCGGTCGTCGTCTCGCGCGCCGAGGGCGTGTGGGTCACCGACGTCGAGGGCAAGCGCTACCTCGACCTGCTCTCGGCCTACTCCGCGCTGAACTTCGGACACGGTCACCCCGCGATCCTGGCCGCCGCGCGCGAGCAGCTCGAACGCCTCACGCTCACCAGCCGCGCGTACCACAACGACCGTCTCGGTCCCTTCGCCACGGCGCTCGCGCAGCTCTGCGGCAAAGACACCGTGCTGCCGATGAACACCGGTGCCGAGGCCGTCGAGACCGGCATCAAGGTCGCGCGCGCCTGGGGCTACCGCACCAAGGGCATCACCCCCGATGCCGCGACGATCATCGTCGCGAACGGCAACTTCCACGGCCGCACCACCACGATCGTCGGCTTCAGCGACGACCCCACGGCGCACGACGACTTCGGTCCGTACGCGCCGGGCTTCGTGCACGTGCCATACGGAGACGCGGATGCCATCGCCGCGGCGATCGACGAGAACACCGCCGCGGTGCTGATCGAGCCCATCCAGGGCGAAGCGGGCGTCGTGATCCCGCCCGAGGGGTTCCTGCAGCGCGTGCGTGAGATCTGCACCGAGAACAACGTGCTGTTCATCGCCGACGAGATCCAGTCGGGTCTCGGACGCGTGGGCGAGACCTTCGCGTGCGACCGCGAGGGCGTCGTGCCCGACGTGTACCTGCTCGGCAAGGCGCTCGGCGGCGGCATCCTGCCCGTGTCGGCCGTCGTCGCGAACGACGACGTGCTCGGCGTCATCCACGCGGGCGAGCACGGCTCGACCTTCGGCGGAAACCCGCTGGCAGCGGCCGTGGGTCTGCGGGTCGTCGAGATGCTGGTATCCGGAGAGTTCCAGACCCGCGCGAAGGCGCTGGGCGCCCATCTCGAGGCGTCTCTGCAGACGCTCATCGGCCACGGTGTCACCGCTGTGCGCATCGCAGGCCTGTGGGCCGGGGTCGACATCGACCCGTCGTACGGCACCGGGCGCGAGGTCGCCGAGAAGCTGCTGGCCCGCGGCGTGCTCGTGAAGGACACGCACGGTCAGACGATCCGCATCGCTCCGCCGCTGACGATCCGTGCGACCGAGCTCGACTGGGCTGTCGAGCAGATCCGGCACGTGCTCGCGGCCTGAGCGCGCTTTCCCCGCGTGAGGGGTCGTTTCCTGTCGCCTCCGGACGCCGCACGCGACCGAAGATGACCCCTCACGCGACCGGGGGCCGGGTCAGGCCACCGACACCGTGCGCTGGTCCCAGCCGGTCGCGCCGTCGGGAGCGGGCGCGGCCGTGTCGGAGGTCTGGGTTTCGCCGGTGGCCGACACCGCGCGGCACCGGATGACGTGCGAGCCGCTCGCGGCGTTCCACGGCAGGCTCCACTGCACCCACGTGTCGGCCGAGATCGCGGTCGCCAGCGTCGCCTTCTGCCAGGGGCCGTCGTCGACCTGCACCTCGACGCCCGAGACGCCGACGTGGGTCTGCCAGGCGACACCGGCGATGACGGTCTCGCCCGCCGCGACCTGCGCGCCCGAGCGCGGCACGTCGATGCGCGACTGCAGCTTCACGGGTCCCCGCTCCGACCAGCCGCGCGAGGTCCAATACCCCTCGGCGCGGTCGAAGCGGGTGACCTCGAGCTCGCTCACCCATTTCGTCGCCGACACGTAGCCGTACATGCCCGGCACCACGAGGCGCACCGGGAAGCCGTGCTCGATCGGCAGCGGTTCGCCGTTCATGCCGATCGCGAGCAACGCGTCGCGGTCGTCGGTGAGGGCTTCGAGAGGGCTGGATGCCGTGAACCCGTCGACCGATCGCGAGAGCACCATGTCGGCCTCGGCCGTCGGCTTCGCTCGCGCGAGGATGTCGCGGATCGGAACGCCGAGCCAGCGCGCGGTGCCGATGAGCGACCCGCCCACCTCGTTGGAGACGCACACGAGGGTCGCGACGGTCTCCTTCTGCGGGAGGGCGATCAGGTCGTCCCACCGCAGCACGACCTCCTGTTCGACGAGGCCGTGCACGCGCAGGGCCCAGGTGGCGGGGTCGACCTGGGGCACGATCAGCGCGGTGTCGATGCGGTAGAAGTCGGCTGAGGGCGTGACGACGGGTGCGAGCCCGTCGATCCCGAGGTCGGCCGCGGCGGGGACGGTCGTCGTCGTGGCGGGCGACGGCAGGCGCAGCGCGGCCCGCACCGCGCTGACGGCCCGGGCGCCCCCGCTCAACGCGAACGACCCGGCGGTGGCCATCACTCCGGCCAGCACCGCTACGCCGGAGAGGGCGAGAACGCCGCGGCGGGTGACGCCGTCGTCGTCACCGGATGCCGCAGACGCGCGCCCGCGACGCAGCCGGGCGATCAGCACACCGGCCACCAGGGCGGCGGCCGCCCCGGCGATCAGCGACGGCACGGGGGAGAGGGTGCCGGCATCCGCCCGCGTGAACGACACGATCGCCCCGACGACGCCGACGGCGACGAGCGCGACCCGACCCCACGGGGCCTTGCGCCGCTCGAGGACGCCCGCGGCGCCGGCGACGACGAGCAGCAGCACCGCGATGCCCACCAGCAGGGCGGCCTTGTCGCCCGTGCCGAAGAGGTCGATGGCCAGGTCTTTCGCCCACGCGGGGGCGAGGTCGATCATGCCGCCGCCGATGACGGCGAACGGGCTCGCGGTGGGCGCGACGATCGCCGCGGCGAGCTCTCCGAGGCCGGCGCCGAGCACGGTGGCCGCGATCGACGCGACGATCGCCGGCAGGTCGCGGCGGCGGGAAGATGCGGGGGTCACGCACGGAGCCTATGGAGCGCCGGACGCGATGGCTCCGGGCGCGCGGGATTCACAGCCAACCGGAATCACCCCGGGTGAGGGGGCTGGGTCTCGCGGGTGAATAGGCCTGCCGTTCGTTGACTCGCCCCACAGCGGGTTCTTACCGTCTTGGGAGCGCTCTCACGGGCGCCCCGCGAGCCCGACTCGCGGACCGCCACCCCCGATCGATGAGGACGAGGATGACCGTTACACCCAGACCCCTATGGAGCCGCGGATTCGCCGTGGCCGCCCTGACGGGCTTCGTCGCGACAGGGCTCGCGCCCACCGCGGCGCAGGCCGACGACGACACCGTCGACACGCTGTACTCCTTCGAGGACGGCACCTCCGACCACGTCCAGTGGGGCGCCGCCGGTGCGGGAGTGGAGCGCCTGGCCGACTCCGGCCTCGCCTCGTTCTCGAGCGCACCGAACGCCGCTGTGCTGTCGTACGGCTTCGATCTCGGGCTCGACCCGCACTACGGCGGGATCGGCTTCGAGTACACCGGCTCCCGCCCCGCGCAGAACTGGAGCGCCTCCGACGGCGTGCAGTTCTGGTTGCACAGCGACGGCAGCGGCTCGTCGATCCAGGTCGAGATCGTCGACGCGACCTCGGCGACAGCCACCGTCGGCGACCGTTGGGACACCGTCGTCCCGCTCGGCAGCGCGGGATGGCACCTGGTGCGCATCCCGTTCTCGCAGTTCTCGTATGCGACCGACCACCAGGACGCCGGAGCGCCGAACGACGGCACCCTCGACCTCTCGTTCGTGCGCGGTCTGCTGTTCCCTGCGAACAGCGGAGCGGCCACGGTCAAGCTCGACGAGATCGGTCTCTACACCGGCGCTTCCGACCCGACCGACCCGACCGACCCGACCGACCCCGACGAGGGCGGCACCGCGCCGACCGGACGGGTGATCGAGGACTTCGAGTCCGACCTGCGCCGCGGCGACCCCTCGGCCGTGCCCGCCCTCGGATGGTTCACCGCGCAGGGTGCGGGCAACGTCCCCACCTTCGACCGGGTGGCGGACGCCGAGCGCCCCTCCGCCGCCGCCGACAACGACGTGCTCGACGTGGGCTTCGACACCCGGTCGTGGGCGGTTCTCGTCGACGCCTTCACCCCCGACGGACAGACGTGGGTGCCGCAGGACTGGAGCGCCTTCACCGGCGTCGGGTTCTGGATGAAAGGCACCGGTTCGGGAGCGCCCCTGTTCTTCGACCTGATCGACAACCGCAACCCCGACTCGACCGTCGACGACGCCGAGCGTTTCTCGACCCGGTTCGTCGACGACGTGGCGGGCTGGCGGTTCATCGAACTGCCGTTCGCCGACTTCACCCGCAAGAACATCGGCAACGGCGCCCCCGACGACGGGCTCACCCTGACCGACGTGCACGGCTTCGGCATCGGCGTCGAGCAGTCGTCGCCGGTCGTCGCCCCCGACCTCCGTTTCGACGACGTCACTCTCTTCGGCACGGCCGACCCGAACCGACCGATCGCGGTGAACCCGGCGCGCGCCGTCTTCACGGTCGAGGAGGGCGCCGACGCGCAGGTCGGCGTGCGACTCTCGCGCACGAGCGACACCGATGTGACGGTGAGCTGGCGCACCGAGGCCGCGACCGAGCGCACCTCGACCGAGGACCTGCCCGCCACCCCCGACCGCGACTACGTGTCGGGGTCGGGTACCGTGACCATCCCCGCGGGCTCGCGGGAGGCGACGATCACGGTCCCCACGATCGACGACGGCAAGGACGAGGTCGACGAGACCTTCCTCGTGCGCTTCTCGGATGCCGTGGACGCGCAGCTCGGCACGGTTCCGGTGGCCCGCGTCAGCATCACCGACAACGACGCCCCCGTCGACGGGTTGATCGACGACTTCGAGAACGGCACCACCGGCCTGGACGGTCTCGGCGAAGCGGGACTCGCGACGCGCGAGATCGCGGCATCCGCCCCCGACGCCTACCCGGGTCAGGACTCCTTCGAGAACGTCCTCGACGTGACCGGCGCGGGCGGCTACGCCCACCGCTTCGCCCAGCCCCAGGACTGGAGCGCGAAGAACGGACTGGGCTTCTGGTACGACGGTCGCGGTGACGGCAGCCGGGTGACGGTGGGCCTCGACGACGGTGCCGGAGCGGGCGCCGCCGCGCAGGGCTCCCCCGAGGACTGGGTGCTGCAGTGGTCGGACGAGTTCGACGGCGCGGCCGGGACTCCCGCCGACCCCCGCTACTGGACCTATGAGACCGGCGGATGGGGCTGGGGCAACGACGAGCTGCAGTACTACACCGACTCGACCGAGAACGCCGCCCACGACGGGAACGGCAACATGGTCATCACGACCAGGGCCGTCGACGACCCGGCCGCATCGGGCCTGTCGTGCTGGTACGGACCGTGCAAGTACACGTCGGCGCGACTGATCACCGAGGACAAGTACACCTTCCAGCACGGCCGCGTCGAGGTGCGCGCCAAGATGCCCGACGGCGAGGCGGGGATCTGGCCCGCGATCTGGTCTCTCGGCGACGACTTCCGCGAGGTCGGATGGCCCCAGACGGGCGAGATCGACATCATGGAGTACGTCGGCAAGCTCCCCACCGAGATCTTCGGCACCATCCACGGCCCGGGCTACTCCGGTGGTCAGTCGTTCGGCGGTACCCACGACTTCGGCACCGACCTCAGCAACCAGTGGCTGACGTTCTCGGTCGAGTGGGAACAAGGGCAGATCCGCTGGTACGTGCAGCGCGACGGCGGCGAGCGGATCCTCTTCCACACCGCGACGCCCCAGGACGTCGCCCCGAACGAGTGGGTGTACGAGCACCCGTTCTTCCTCCTCATGAACATGGCGGTCGGGGGCAACTTCGGCGGGGCACTGTCGAGCGACCTCACCTTCCCGCAGGAGCTCGCGGTGGACTACATCCGCGTGTACCAGGCTCCCGATGCCGCTGAGCGTTTCGAGACGACGTTCGTCGACGACCAGGCGGGGTGGCGCTGGGTCGAGCTGCCCTTCGCCGGCTTCTCCCGTGCGGGCGAGCAACCCGAGGGGGCGGCCGACGACGGTCTCGGTCTGACGGCGGTGACGGGGTACCAGGTCGAGGTCGCGGGCACGGCATCCACCGGTCCCGTGTCGATCGACCGCGTGCGTCTGTTGAACGCCATCTCGGCGACGGGCGGCTCGGGCACGACGACGGCCGCCGAAACGACCACGCCGACCGCCGTCCGGGCGAGCACCGTCACGGCCTCCGCGGCAGCGGTGGGGACGGCAGCGCCCGCGGCCCTTGCTTCGACGGGGGCGGAGAGCCCGCTCGGTGGCCTGGCCGTCGCTGCGGCCCTGCTCGGGGTCGGGGTCTTCGCCGGGCACCGCGTCAGACGGCGCCGCCTCGGCTGAGGGTCACCGTCAGAGCCGACTCCGGAGCGCCGCGGCATCCGGAGTCGGCTCTTGCGCGCGGGTCAGGTCCAGGCGTCGGCGACGCCCGCGAGGGGGAGGGAGGCGTCCCAGACGCGATCGGTCTCGGCGAGATCGCGCAGCGGCCGGTACAGGGGGTGGGTCCCCGGGGCGCCGCCCAGGTTGCCGAGGCCGGTGGGGCCATAGAGCACGTCGCTGCGCGGTGAGGCGGTCGTCGCCGCGGCCAGGGCGGGGAGCGCGGCGGTCTCGACCGTGCCGAGCAGCAGTCCACGCGCCGAGAGCCAGCGCACCACGCGCACCCCGACGGTGTCTTCGTCGCGTCCGAGCTCGGGGCGGGCGGCGAGCAGGTTGGTCGGGGCGACGCCGGGGTGCGAGACGACGCTGCGCACGCCCCATCCCTCGCGCCTCGACCGCTCGTCGAGCGCGCGGGCGAACAGTCCGAGCGCGATCTTCGAGCGGCCGTAGGCGCGCGCACCGTCGTACGAGCGCTCGCTGTCGAGGTCGTCGAAGGAGAGGCGACCCGTGCGCGCCGCGACGCTCACCTGCGACACGATGCGCGCGTTCCCGGCCCGCAGCAACGGCCAGAGGTGCCCGACGAGAGCGACGTGAGCGAGGTGGTTCGTGCCGAACTGCAGCTCGTGGCCGTCGGCCGTGACCTGGCGCGAGGGCGGGGTCATCACCCCGGCGTTGTTGACCAGCAGGTGCACCGGCGCCCCCTCTGCCCGAAGGGCCTCACCGAAGGCGGAGACGGATGCCAGTGACGACAGGTCGAGATCGTGCACCGCGACCCGCGCGGAGGGGGTCTTCTCGCGCAGCCGCGCGACGACGCCCTCGCCCTTGGCGCGGTTGCGCACGGGCAGCACGAGCTCGGCGCCGGCGTCGACGAGGCGCTCCGCCATCACCACGCCCATGCCGTCGCTTCCGCCGGTGAGCACGACGCGACGGCCGGTGAGGTCGGGGAGGGTGATGTCGATGTCGCTGCGGGCCATGTCGGTCTCCTTGGTCGGTGTATCCCCAGCGTCGCGCGATCGACGCCGCCGTGACAGGGCCTGGCGATCCGAGGCTGCCCGGGGCACGGCATCCGCTCAAAGGGGGGATCGACGCGTCCTGGCACCGCCCGGGAGCGCCGGGTAGACAGGAGGCCGAGGGGGACACCGTGATCGATCGAGTCGCACTGGCGCATTTCCTGCGCACCCGCCGTGAGGCACTGCAGCCCGAAGACGTGGGGCTGCCGCGCGGCGCGCGTCGGCGCACCCGGGGCCTGCGCCGCGAGGAGGCGGCCGCGCTCAGCCACATGTCGGTCGACTACTACGCCCGGCTGGAGCGCGAGCGCGGACCACAGCCGTCGGAGCAGATGCTGGCCTCCATCGCCCAGGGCCTGCACCTCTCGCGCGCCGAACGCGACCACCTGTTCCGCCTCGTGGGGCACGTACCCGCCGATCGCGGCACCGGAGGTGAGCACATCAGTCCCGGGCTGCTGCGCGTGCTCGACCGCCTCGACGACACCCCGGCAGAGGTCGTCACCGAACTCGGCGAGACGCTGCGGCAGTCCCGCCTGGGCGTGGCGCTGACCGGCGACGCCTCCCTGCGCCGCGGCGCGCACCGCAGCCTCGGCTACCGATGGTTCGCCGACCCGGCCTCGCGTGCGGTGTACGACCCGCGCGACCACGCGTTTCTCAGCCGGCTGTTCGCCGCGGGGCTCCGCGAGCTCGTCGGGCGCCGCGGGCCGCAGTCGCACGCGGCCGACCTCGCCGACGACCTGCGCGGGCGCAGTGCCGAGTTCCGCGACCTCTGGGACCGGCACGAGGTGGGCCTGCGCCCCGTCGAGACCAAGCGTTTCGTGCACCCGAGCGTGGGCACGATCGAGGTGCACTGCCAGACCCTCGTCGATCCCGAGACGGCGCATTCGCTGCTCGTCTACACCGCGGCCCCGGGCACCGAGAGCGCCGAGAAGCTGCGGCTGCTGGCGGTGCTCGGGCCGTCGGTGCCGGCGTGAGGGGCGGCTCGGGCGCGGTGGGGCGCTGAGACGGCATCCCGCTGACGAGTCGGCTGCAGCTCGACACCGTTTCGTCAGCGAGATGCAGCCTCGGCGCCCTCGCCGTTCCACGTCCCCGCGGGCCGGGCGCGAACACATCGGACGAACGCGGCACGTGTCAAGCATCTAGGTGCCGCACGGTGGCTCGGCGGATGCTCGGGAGGTGACCGACGGTTCCCCCCTCCCGTTCCCCCTGCTCTTCTCCTCCGACTCTCTCGACGAAGCCGCGCTCGACGGCGTCCGCGAGGTGCTGCGCGCGGCGGATGCCACGCACGCGCTCGGCCGCGACATCACGGCGACGATGGAATGGGCGAGCGGAGTCCGCCTGCCGTCGACGCTCGCCGCCCGGTGGGAGCTGCTCGCCTCGGTCGCGGCGCGCGATGTGGCGGCCGCCCGCGTGCTCGAGCCGCACCTCGACGCGCTGTCGATCCTCGACGAAGCGGCATCCGCCGGTCTCGAGATCGCCGTGGATCCGGATGCCACGTGGGGGGTCTTCGCCGCGGAAGGCGCGGGCATGCGCCTCGAGGCCCGGAACGACGGCGGCGCGTGGACGTTGCACGGCACGAAGCCGTGGTGCTCGCTGGCCGCCCACCTCTCGCACGCCCTCGTCACGGCCTGGGTCGACGACGACCGCCGACAGCTCTTCGCCCTCGACCTGCGCGACCCCGCGGTCACCGCGCGGCCCGGGCCCTGGCATGCCCGCGGGCTCGCGCAGGTCGTCAGTGCGCCGATCGACGTCGACGGCGCCGTCGCGCTGCCCGTCGGCGACCCCGGGTGGTACCTGCGGCGCCCCGGCTTCGCGCACGGCGGCGTCGGCGTCGCCGCGTGCTGGTGGGGCGGGGCCGTTCCGCTGCGCACGGCGCTGCGCGACGCCGCGCGGTCGGAGAGGGCGGATCAGGTGGCGGCGATGCACCTCGGCCGCGCCCACGTCGCGCTGTGGGCGGCGCGGGCCGCCCTCGTCGAGACGGCGGACGTCTTCGCGGCGGGAGACGCGGCCGGCCAGGGCCTGCGCGCAGCCCGCGCGCGCACCGTCGTGGCCGACGCGGTCGAGACGGTCATCGCGAGCTCCGCGCACGCCCTGGGCCCGCTGCCGCTGACCGCCGACGAGTCCCACGCGCGGCGCGTGGCCGACCTGCAGGTGTACGTGCGGCAGCATCACGCGGAGCGCGACCTCGCCCGCATCGGGGCCGACGTCGCGGCGGGAGACGGCGCATGGTGAGCTTCGACCACCGCGACCCGGGCACCGACGAGTCGATCTGGGCGGCCGCGCTCGCCGCCCGCGACCTGGTGACGCTCGACCTCGACGTCGACCGGGTGATCGTCGTGGCCGCGCACCCCGACGACGAGAGCCTCGGAGCCGCCGGTCTGCTCGCGAGCGCGACGGCCCGCGGCATCCGCGTCGAGATCGTGATCGTGACCGACGGCGAGGGCTCGCACCCCGACTCGCCGACCCACAGCCCCGCCACCCTCGCTCTCGTGCGCAGGCGCGAGGTCGCCGTGGCGGTCGAGGCGGTGGGGGTCGCGGGCGTGCCGCGGTTCCTCGACCTGCCCGACGGGGGCACCGACGCGCACCGCGACGACATCGCCGCGGCGCTGCACGAGGTGCTCGACCGCGCCGGCGACGACCGCGTGCTGGTGCTGTCGTCCTGGCGCGGAGACGGCCACCGCGACCACCGGGTCGTGGGCGAGATCGTCGAAGAGGTCTGCGCGCAGCGGGGCGTGCGTTCGCGCGCGTTCCCGATCTGGCTGTGGCACTGGGGGAGTCCCGACGACGTGCCCTGGGCCCGCGCGGAGCGCCTGGCCCTCGACGACGCGGCCCGGGATGCCAAGGCCCGCGCCCTGCGCGCGCACGAGAGCCAGCTGTCGGCCCTGTCGGCCGCGCCCGGCGACGAACCGATGATCCACGCGCGCATGCACGCCCACTTCACCCGCGACGAAGAGGTCTTCTTCGCCCCGGAACCCGCCGCCGCGAGCGTCGGCCCCGAGTACTTCGACGGCATGTACGCCCGCCACGACGACCCCTGGGGCTTCGACTCGCGCTGGTACGAGCAGCGCAAGCGGGCGGTGCTGCTCGCGGCCCTGCCCCGGCGGCGGTACCGCGCGGTGTTCGAGGCGGGGTGCTCGACCGGCGCGCTGACGGGGGAGCTCGCCGACCGCGGTGACCGGGTGCTGGCCGTCGACCTGTCGCCAGCGGCTCTGGAGCGGGCAGCGCGCCGACTCGAGGGGCGGGCGAACGTCGAGCTGCGCGTCGCCTCGCTCCCCGCCGACTGGCCCGACGGGGTGTTCGACCTCGTCGTCCTGTCGGAGGTGGCCTACTACTGGAACGACGCCGACCTCGCGGCCGGACTGACCGCGGCGGCGTCGGCGCTCGAGCCCCAGGGCCATCTGGTCGCCTGCCACTGGCGGCATCCGGTCGCCGAGTACCCGCGCTCCGGTGACAGCGTGCACGCCGCGCTCGCCGCGGTGCCGACCCTCGTGCGCCTCGTGCGACACGAGGAAGACGACTTCGTGCTCGAGGTCTACGGCCGCTCCGGGGCCCGGTCGGTGGCCGTCGAGGCGGGACTCGTGCCGTGAGGGCCGTTGTGGTCGCGATCCCCGCGCACGACGAGGAGGCGCTGATCGGGCGGTGTCTCGCGACGGTCACCCGCGCCGTCGCCCATGCCCGCGAGCGTGAGCCCGATCTCGACGCGCGGATCGTCGTCGTGCTCGACGCGTGCACCGACACCACCGCGATGCAGGTGCGCCGGTGGCCGGTCGAGGCGGTCGAGATCTCGTCGCGAGTGGTCGGTACGGCCCGCCGCGTCGGAGTGGCCCACGGTCTCGCCGCGCTCGACGCGGATCCCGAACGCACGTGGATCGCGATGACGGATGCCGACTCCACGGTGCCCCGCGAGTGGCTCACCCATCAGCTCGACCTCATGGACGCCGGTATCGACGTCGTGCTGGGTACGGTGCGCCCCGACTTCGCCGACCTCAGCGATCGCCACGCGGCGTACTGGCGTGCCACCCACCCGCGCGGTCGCCCGGCGGGGAACGTCCACGGCGCGAACCTCGGCATCCGGGCCCGCACGTACCTCGAGGTCGGCGGCATCCGGGATCTCGCCCTGCACGAGGACGTCGCCCTCGTCGACGCCGCACGGGCGATCGGCGCGCGGGTGCGGGCGAGCGACGAGCACGAGGTCGAGACCTCGGGGCGCTTCACCGGACGCACGCCCGCCGGATATGCCGCGTTCCTGCGCCGCGTGCACGCGTGGATCGACGCGCCCCCGCTCGCCGCCGAGGGCGCCTAGGGCTGCGCGCCGGGCTCGTCAACCACCTCACGCCCGTCGGCGCCGCACGCGCAGACTGGCTGTTCCCCCGCAACGAAAGGCACGACCATGAAGGCACTGACCTGGCAGGGCAAGCGCAACGTGAGCGTCGAGGAGGTCCCCGACCCGCAGATCCTCGAACCGACGGACGCGATCGTGAAGATCACCTCGACGGCGATCTGCGGCTCCGACCTGCACCTGTACGAACTGTTCGGGCCCTTCATCGATAAGGGCGACGTTCTCGGACACGAGCCGATGGGCGTCGTGGTCGAGGTCGGCTCGGCCGTAACGAACCTCGCCGTCGGCGACCGCATCGTCGTGCCCTTCAACATCTCGTGCGGGCACTGCTTCATGTGCCGCCGCGGCCTGCAGTCGCAGTGCGAGACGACGCAGGTGCGCGAGTACGGCAGCGGCGCCGCCCTGTTCGGCTACACCAAGCTCTACGGCCAGGTGCCGGGCGGCCAGGCCGAGTACCTGCGCGTGCCGCTCGCCGACTACAACCACATCCGCGTCGGCGACGACCTGCCCGACGACCGCTACCTCTTCCTCAGCGACATCGTGCCCACCGCCTGGCAGGGCGTGCAGTACGCCAACGTGCCCGAGGGCGGAACGCTCGCCGTGATGGGCCTCGGCCCGGTCGGCCAATTCGCGGCCCGCATCGGTGTGCACCTCGGCTACCGCGTGCTCGCGATCGAGCCCGAAGCCGAGCGTCGCGCCATGGCCGAGCGGCACGGCGTGCTCACGTACGACCTCACCGACACGGTGGTCGACGAGCTCCTCGACCTCACGGAGGGTCGTGGGGCGGATGCCGTGGTCGACGCCGTCGGCATGGAGGCGCACGGAAACGGCGGGATCAAGTTGGCGCAGAGCGCCGTGGGCCTTCTGCCCGACCCGATCGCGCAGAAGCTCATGGACAAGGCCGGACTCGACCGCCTCGCCGCCGTCTACGCCTCGATCGACCTCGTGCGCCGCGGCGGCACCGTCTCGCTGAGCGGCGTCTACGCGGGTGAAGCCGACGTGCTGCCCATGAAGACGATGTTCGACAAGCAGCTGAACCTGCGCATGGGCCAGTGCAACGTCAAGCGCTGGATCGACGACCTGCTGCCCCTCGTCGAAGACCCCGCCGATCCGCTCGGGGTCATGGACCTGGTCACGCACCACGCCCCGCTGGAAGATGCGCCCGGCCTGTACGAGACGTTCCAGAAGAAGGAAGACGGCTGCATCAAGGTCGTGCTGCGCCCCGGCGCCTGACGGGTGCCGCCCCGGCGGGCGGCGCCGTCGTGCGGAGTCCAGCGGCGACACGCCGGGGGTCGGGCGGCCGGCCCCGGTGTGTCGGCCGCGGCGTCCGCACGACGGAGCCTGGGGCGCGAGTTCCCGGCTCCGCTTGCGCGACGGGCGCGCGAGAGCGCGGGTGGGAAACGTATCCGCAACACGTCGCTGGGTAAGGTCGACGCATGGGTGACCTGTTCGACGGTTACGGCTCCACGCTGGCGCCGCGCAAGACCGCATCCGGCATCCCGGCGTTCGACGAGATGTTCGGCGTTCCGGCGAGTCCCGGAGAAGCCGCCCCCTCGCGCGAGGCGTACCGGGAGCTGTACCAAGCGCTCGCACAGATGACGCAGGAAGAACTGCGCGGGCGCACCGAATCGCTCGCGAGTTCGTACCTCGCGCAGGGCGTGACGTTCGACTTCGCGGGCGAGGAACGACCGTTCCCGTTGGATGCCGTGCCCCGGGTCATCGCGTACGACGAGTGGTCGCGCATCGAGGCCGGTGTCAAGCAGCGCGTGCGCGCGCTCGAGGCGTTCCTCGACGACGCCTACGGCAACCAGCACTGCGTGCGCGACGGCATCCTGCCCGCGGGCCTCATCTCGTCGTCGCAGTACTTCTACCGCCAGGCCGCCGGCATCCGCAGCGCCAACGGCGTGCGCATCCAGGTGTCGGGCATCGACCTCATCCGCGACGAGCACGGCGAGATGCGCGTGCTCGAAGACAACGTGCGCGTGCCCTCGGGCGTCTCGTACGTCATCTCGAACCGCCGCGTCATGGCGCAGACGCTGCCCGAGCTGTTCGTCTCGATGCGCGTGCGCCCCGTCGGCGACTACCCCAACAAGTTGCTCGCCGCCCTGCGCGCCTCGGCCCCGCCCGGGATCGACGACCCGAACATCGTCGTGCTCACGCCGGGTGTCTACAACTCCGCGTACTTCGAGCACACGTTGCTCGCGCGCCTGATGGGCGTCGAGCTCGTCGAGGGACGCGACCTGCTCTGCGTCGGCGGCAAGGTGTTCATGCGCACCACCCGCGGCCCGCAGCGCGTCGACGTGATCTACCGCCGCGTCGACGACGACTTCCTCGACCCGCTGCAGTTCCGCGCCGACTCGATGCTCGGGGCTCCCGGCCTCATGCTCGCCGCGCGCCTGGGCAACGTCACCATCGCCAACGCGGTGGGCAACGGCGTCGCCGACGACAAGCTGCTCTACACGTACGTGCCCGATCTGATTCGGTACTACCTCGCCGAGGAGCCGATCCTGAAGAACGTCGACACCTGGCGGCTCGAAGATCCGGGCGCCCTCGAAGAGGTGCTCGACCGCCTGCCCGAACTCGTCGTGAAGCCGGTCGACGGCTCGGGCGGCAAGGGGCTCGTGGTGGGTCCCGACGCCTCTCCCGCCGAGCTCGACGCCCTGCGCAAGCGGCTCAAGGCCGACCCCCGCGGCTGGATCGCTCAGCCCGTGGTCATGCTCTCGACCATCCCGACGCTCGTCGAAGACGGGATGCGCCCGCGTCACGCCGACCTGCGTCCCTTCGCGGTCAACGACGGCGACGACATCTGGGTGCTGCCCGGCGGTCTGACCCGCGTGGCGCTTCCGGAGGGTCAGCTCGTGGTCAACTCCAGCCAGGGCGGCGGCTCGAAGGACACGTGGATCGTCGGCGGCTCGGCCCCCTCGCACGTCGAGTACGGCCAGGGCAACGGCGTCTCGGGACTCGTCGCCGACCAGGCCGCGGTCACCGAGGCGATCCCGATCATCTACGACGGGCAGCCGACGCCCGCCACGGCACCGCGCGACCTGCACCCCGACCGCGACCAGCAGGAGCAGCAGCAGCAGGCGGATGCCGGCGTGCAGCACGGTCCGCAGGCCGAGCAGCAGCAGCAGGCGCGCGAGCAGGGCGAGGAGGTTCCGGGATGCTGAGCCGTATCGCAGAGAGCCTGTTCTGGATCGGGCGCTACATCGAGCGCAGCGACGGAACCGCCCGCATCCTCGACGTGCACCTGCAGCTTCTGCTGGAGGACCCGTGGATCGACGAGGACACCGCGTGCCGATCGCTTCTCAGCGTGATGGGCTCTGCCCTGCCCGAGAACGTCGAAGCCGTGCGCCGCGACGACGTGCTCGCCCGTCTCGCCGTCGACCGCATGAACCCCTCGAGCATCGCCTACTCGCTCACCGCCGCGCGTGAGAACGCCCGCCGCGCGCGCGAGATCGTGTCGACGGAGTTGTGGGAGATCCTCAACACCACGAACGCGCGGATGCCGCGACGCCTGCAGACCGACAAGGTGCACGAGTTCTTCCAGTGGACCCGTGAGCGCGCGGCGCTCGCGATCGGCATCGTCGACTCCTCGACCAACCGCGACGAGGCCTGGCAGTTCTTCACGCTCGGTCGCAGCATCGAGCGCACCGACATGACCGCGCGTCTGCTCGCGACACGCTCGCTGACCGAGGTATCGGGGCCGTCGTGGACCACGATCCTCCGCTCGTGCGGGGCGTACGAGGCGTACCTCCGCACCTACCGCGGCATGCCGAGTGCCCGCAACGCCGCGGAGTTCCTGCTGCTCGACCGCCTCTTCCCGCGCTCGATCATCTACTCGATCCAGCGGGCCGAAGACTGCATGAGCGCGATCGACCCGCGCGCCGACCGCGTCGGTCACTCCAACACGGTGCTGCGCGCCCTCGGGCAGATCCGCAACGATCTGGAGTACCGCCCGATCAGCGACATCCTCGCCGAGCTCCCCGAGCACATGCAGCGCGTGCAGACGGTCACGCGCGAGGCGTCGGAGGCGATCCGTTCGCGCTTCTTCCCGACGCAGGCTGAACCGTCGTGGATCGGAGAGATCTCGTGAAACGCCTGCGCATCGAGCACCAGACCGGGTTCGTCTACCCCGGCGACGTCGTCGCGTCGTACAACGAGGCGCGCATGCTGCCGCACTCCACCGACAGTCAGTTCGTGCTGAGCTCGTCGCTCGACATCGAGCCCTCGACCTCGGTGAACCAGTACGTCGACTACTTCGGCACGCGCGTCGCGGCGTTCGACGTGCTGTCGCCGCACTCGTCGCTGACGATCACGGCGCGCTCGCTCATCGAGGTGCGCCCGCGGCCGATCGAGCACGCCGACATCACCTGGGAGCAACTGGCCGCCGAGGCGGGGCGGTCGATCTCGACCGTCGAGCAGTTGACGCAGACGAGGCGCACGGCGCCCCACCCCGAGGTGGCCGAGCTCGCCCGCTCGATCGCGGCGCAGCACGATCGCCCGGGTCCCGCGGCCCACGCGATCGCCGAGGCGATCGGCGACGCGATCGACTACATGCAGGGCGTCACCGGCGTGACCTCCACGGCCATCGACGCGTGGGAGGCCCGCAAGGGCGTGTGCCAGGACATCGCGCACATCGCGATCGGCGCTCTGCGCGAGGTCGGCATCCCGGCGCGCTACGTCTCGGGTTACCTGCACCCGAAGCCCTCCGCCGAGGTGGGCGAAGCCGTCACGGGTGAGTCGCACGCCTGGGTGGAGTGGTTCGCGGGCGACTGGCAGGGCTTCGACCCCACGAACAACATCGAGATCGGCGACCGCCACGTGCTCGTCGGTCGCGGGCGCGACTACAACGACGTGCCGCCGCTGCGCGGCGTCTATGCCGGCCCCGGCAAGAGCAACCTCAAGGTGAGGGTCACGATCACGCGCGAGACCTGAGCTCCAGGCCCCTGAAATATACGCCATACGTATACTTGAGGGTGTTGGGGGTGCTCATGGGCTCAGATGTGGACATCGTCCGGTCTGTCGCCGCTTCTCCGCTGCGAACGGTCCGGTTGAAGGACGTTCCCCCGTTCGTGCAGAACATGTGGCGGGCGGTCGAAAGTCTCACCGATCGTGGCGCATTGCTGCGCCTGGGACACGGCATCTACACGGCGCCGCCCGACGGTGAAGACGGGCGTCTCTGGCGGCCGTCGCTCGAGTCGACCGCGCTCGCCATCGCCACGGCCCGCGCCGGTGAACGATCCGCGGCTCTCATGGGCGTCAGCGCGGCACGCCACTGGGGCGTCCTGCCTCGAGCGATCGGCGTGGCGACGGTCGCCGTGGACCGGGGGAAGCGCGCTGTCGTCGAGCTGGATCAGGGGGGAGCGGTCCAACTCGTTCCGCGTCCTCTCGATCTGCTCGATCTCGTTCTCGAGCGCATGAGCCTGGGGCAAGGGCTGGTGGCGACGAAGGCGCAGACCTTGTTCGATCTCGTCTCGCGCAGGCCCGTCGACGGGCTCGCGAAGGAGATCGGACAGGCGAAAGAGAACCTCATGGTCGTGGTGGAAGTCGAGGACTACGCAGACGTGTTGGCGCGTGCCGTGCGGCCGAATACGGCCGCACGTGCCGCCCTGGAACGCTTGCGGCACATGCATGGCTGAGCGGCGCTCGGCGCCCGCGGGGATGGAGTCGACCCCGGGCATCCTGGACGAAGCGGAGCGGCTCGCGGTACAAGCGGTTTTCGGTGTCGATGCAGTGCGTCGAGCATCAGCTTCGTCGAGCTCCCGACACCCACGGAGTGGGAACGGTCGCTGGGGCATCAGTGCGTCGTCACGGTCGCCCCGCACGAGGCTGCGGCTGTCGTTGCTGCCGCCGTGGAAGACGCGGCCCGTGCCCTCGAGGCTCGATCCGAGACCTGAGCTCTAGGCCCCGGCGGCGCGGGTGAGCCTGCTCTGCACGTCGCGGTGCAGGTCGACGAGCGTTCGCGTCTGCCCCTGGTCGTGCAGGCGCGCCCACTCGTCGAGGGTGGTGCGCATCTCGAGCCCCGCGATGCCCAGCGCCGTGCGCACGTCGAGCTCGACGAGCCCGATCCGCTTGGCGAGCTCGGGAACGAAGCGGTCGGCCGAGGTGACCTCGCGACGCACCGCGGCGCCGAGGAGAGACGGCTCGTGGGCGATGAGTCGGCGCACCCGCAGGTAGCGCTCGCGCGCCTGTGCGTCGGCGTCGAGCAGCTCCAGCTCGCGGGCGAAGACCTCGCGGAGCGCTGAGAGGAGCGCGCGGATGTCGTCGCCGACGTCGGCGACTCCGGCCAGGGCGTCGGCGAAGCGCCCGTCGTCGATGAAGACCGCGTCTTCCTTCGTGCCCGCCAGGCGGAAGAAGGTGCGCGGCGAGACTCCGGCGCGCGCGGCGATCTCGTCGACCGTGGTGCCGTGCACGCCTTTGGCTTCGAAGAGGTCGAGGGCCGCGGCGCAGATCTCGATCGACGTCTCTCGGCGTCGTCGGTCGCGGAGTGCCTCGACGGGTGCATCCGGGACGGTCATATCGGCTACAGTAGTCGATGTCGTATTGGCAGTGACTGCCAACATGGCCCCGCCTGCTTAGATTGGTCGCCCATGGTCTCCACCGGAACACTCCCCACCGCCCCGTCGTCGCGCCCCGCCGCGCGCCCCGGGGCGGTCATCGCCCTGCTCGTCGTCGCCGCGTTCGTCGTCATCCTCAACGAGACGATCATGGGCGTCGCTCTGCCCGAGCTCATGCGCGAGCTCGACATCGCCGCCGCCACCGCTCAGTGGCTCACCACCGCGTTCCTGCTCACGATGGCCGTCGTCATCCCCACCACGGGCTTCCTCATCCAGCGCTTCCCGCTGCGCGGATTGTTCTTCGCCGCGATGGGGCTGTTCACCCTCGGCACGCTCATCGCCGCGGTCGCCCCGGGCTTCGGGGTGCTGCTGCTCGGGCGCATCGTGCAGGCCTCGGGCACCGCGATCATGATCCCGCTGCTGTTCACCACCGTGCTCAACGTCGTGCCGGCGAACCGCCGCGGACGCATGATGGGGCTCATCTCGATCGTCATCTCGGTGGCGCCTGCCGTCGGCCCGACCGTGTCGGGCTTGATCCTGTCGGTCTTCCCATGGCGCGCGATGTTCATCGTGATGATCCCGATCGCCCTGATCGCGATCGCCCTCGGCGCGCGCTGGGTGCAGAACCTCACCGAGACGCGTCGCGTGACCCTCGACGTCGTGTCGGTCGTGCTGTCGGCCCTCGCCTTCGGCGGCCTGATCTTCGGGCTCTCGAGCATCGGCGAGGCCGCCCGCGGTCACGCGCTCGTCCCCGTGTGGATCCCCCTCGTCGTCGGAGCCGTGGCCCTCGCCGCCTTCGTCGTGCGGCAGCTGCGCCTCGGCTCGACCGATCGCGTGCTGCTGAACCTCGGGGTGTTCCGGCACTCGAGCTTCACCGTCGCGGTGATCCTCGTGGTCGTGGCGATGACGACGCTCTTCGGCGTGCTCATCCTGCTGCCGCTCTACCTGCAGAACGTGCTCGGTCTCGGCACCCTGCCCACCGGGCTCATGCTGCTGCCGGGTGGTCTGCTCATGGGTCTCATGGCGCCCCTCGTCGGCAACCTCTTCGACCGCTTCGGGGCTCGCCCGTTGGTGCTCCCGGGCGCCGTCGTCGCCAGCGTCGCCCTGTGGGGCTTCGCCACGCTGTCGTCGACCACGCCGATCGCGTTCGTCATCGCCGTGCACTGCGTGTTGAGCCTGGGTCTGGCGTTCATGTTCACACCCCTCATGACCTCGGCCCTCGGTTCGTTGCCGCCGGCGCTGTACCCGCACGGATCCGCGATCGTGTCGACCGTGCAGCAGCTCGCGGGGGCCATCGGCACCGCGGTGTTCGTGACGTTGATGACGGTCGGTGCCGCGGGAGCGGTGGCGAACGAGGGAGTGTCGATGGTGGATGCCACGGCCTCCGGCATCCACACCGCCTTCTTCGTCGCGGCGTGCCTGTCGCTCGCGGTGATCGTGCTCGCGGCGTTCGTGCGGACGGCGAAGCAGGTCGACGGCGTCGAGGGGATGCCGGCGCACTGACGCCCGCCGGTGGGTGCCGCGATGCGGTGCCCGCCGGGTGGTCGTGGGGCAGAAGGGCTTGAATCGATTCAGGAATCGACCCGGATCACGGCATTCCGCCGCTCGTCGACGCCCGCGCGATGAGCTGCGGAGAGAAGACCGTCTGGCGCGTCGGGCGGTCGGGGTCGAGAGCCTCGTCGAGCAGGATCCTCATGGCGGTACCGCCGATGAGGGCGCTCGGCTGACGGACGGACGTCAGGGGCACGGCGGCCGCCGCGGCGAACGAGATGTCGTCGAAACCCACCACCGCGATCTCGTGCGGCACGAGCATGCGGCCGTCGACGACCAGGCTCTGCAGCAGGCCGAGGGCGAGAAGGTCGTTCGCGGCGAACACCGCGTCGGGGCGATCGCGACGCTCTCGGGCGAGCAGCCGACGCCCCGCCGACACGCCCTCCTCCACCGTCATCGCGTGGGTGGGGACCACTTCGAGCGTGGCGGTGTGCTCGCTGTTGTCGACCGCGCTGCGCGCACCGGCGAGGCGGTCGGTCACCTGGCGGATGTCGAACCCTCCGCCGACGAAGGCGATGCGCCGGCGCCCGCGCTCGAGCAGGTGCTCGGCGGCGAGACGTCCGCCGGCGACGCTGTCGACCGACACCGATGAGACCGACCCGTCGCCCGAGAACCTGTCGATCAGCACCGAGGGGATGCCGCGGGCCCGAAGGCGCTTCAATCTCGCGGTGACGTCGCCGAACGGGGCGATCAGCAGGCCGCGCACCATCTGCTGCTCGAACAGGTCGATGTACAGCGACTCACGCGCGGCGTCCTCATCGCTGTTGCCGTGCAGGAGCGCGAGTCCCCGGCTGGTGGCCTCGTTCTCGGCCCCGGCGACGACGTCGGCGAAGAACGGATTGCGTCCGTCGAGGGCGACGAAACCGACCGTTGTGCTGATGCCGGCGCGCAACTGGCGGGCGGCGTCGTTGCGCACGTATCCGAGGGTTTCGATGGCGGAGTTCACACGCTCCACGGATGCCGCCGACACGGCATCCGGTCTGTTCAGCACGTTCGACACCGTGCCCACCGAGACTCCGGCGAGGGTCGCGACGTCGCGGATGCTCACCGTCACAGCGGCTCCTCCCGTCACGATCCGGTCTCGACACGATCCTGACTTGACCGCGTCGTCGGCATCACCCTACAGTGACTGGCATCCGATCTGAAACGATTCAGATTGCGCCGGGCAACCGGCTCCACCCTCAACGAGGAGGCAGCATGGCTGACGCGATGGCCGCGACACCCGCCACGCCCGATCACGCCCTCGAACTCCGGCGCGTGATGAAGTCGTTCGGCCCGGTGGTCGCCCTCCGGTCGGGGAGCCTCGTGCTCGATCGCGGTTCGATCCACGCCCTGATCGGCGAGAACGGCGCGGGCAAGTCCACGCTCGTCAAGATCATCGCGGGCCTGTACCGCCGCGACGACGGCGACTTCCTTCTCGACGGCGAGAGCGTCGACTTCGCCAGCACGGCGCAGTCCAAGGCCGCCGGCATCGCCGTCATCTACCAGGAGCCCACGCTCTTCCCCGACCTGTCGGTGACCGAGAACATCTTCATGGGGCGCCAGCCCACCGGTCGCCTCGGACGCATCGACCGTGCGGCCATGCGCGAAGAGGCGACGCAGATCTTCCAGCGTCTCGGCGTCGCGCTCGACCCCGACCGGGTGACCGAGGGCCTGTCGATCGCCGACCAGCAGATCATCGAGATCGCCAAGGCCATCTCGCTCGACGCGCGCGTGTTGATCATGGACGAGCCGACGGCGGCCCTCAGTGGCGTCGAGGTCGAGCGGCTGTTCGCGGTGGCGCGCAGCCTGCGCGACGAGGGCCGCGCGCTGCTGTTCATCTCGCACCGCTTCGACGAGGTCTTCGCCCTGTGCGACACCGTCACCGTCATGCGCGACGGGGCGTACGTCCACACCACGCCGCTGGCGGACACGACCGTCGACGACCTCGTGCGCCAGATGGTCGGCCGTGATGTCACCGAGCTCTTCCCCAAGCTCCCCTCCACTCCCGGAGACGTGGTGCTCGAAGTCGACGGGCTCACGCGCAAGGGCGTGTTCCGCGACGTGTCGTTCTCGCTCCGCGCGGGCGAGATCGTCGGCCTCGCCGGCCTCGTCGGGGCGGGACGCAGCGAGGTCGCCCGAGCGATCTTCGGCGTCGACTCGTACGAAACGGGCACCGTCCGGCTGAACGGGGCCGTGCTGCCGAAGGGCGACGTGCGTCGCGCCACCGCGCGCGGCCTCGCTCTGGTCCCGGAGGACCGACGCAAGCAGGGACTCGTGCTCGACGAGGGCGTCTCGCGCAACATCACCCTCGCCATCCGGGCCAAGCTGTCGCGCTGGGGCCTTCTGCGCGCGGCCGACGAGAACCGCGCCGCCCGCGAATGGGCGAGTCGCCTCGAGGTCAAGACCGCGGCGCTCGACGCCACGACCGGCACCCTCAGCGGCGGCAATCAGCAGAAGGTCGTCATCGGCAAGTGGCTCGCCACCGAGCCCAAGGTGCTGATCGTCGACGAGCCCACCCGCGGGATCGACGTGGGGACCAAGTCCGAGGTGCATCGCCTTCTCTCCGAACTCGCGCAGCAGGGCCTCGCGATCCTCATGATCTCGAGCGAGCTGCCCGAGGTGCTCGGCATGGCCGACCGGGTGCTCGTCATGCGCGAAGGACGCCTCACCGGTGAATTCGCGCGAGCGGATGCCACTCCCGAGGCCGTCATGTACGCCGCGACCGCCGAAGCGGGGGCCTCTCTGTGATCGCGTCGCGTCAGCTGCTCACCCCGTCCACCCCTGAAGCGGAGGGCCTCCGATGAGCACCGCCACCCCTGTCCGCCCGGGCACCAGTCCCGCCGCGAAGCTCGTCTCGCACGTCGCCACGGCGCGCGAGAGCGGCATCGTGCTCGCTCTGGTGCTGATCATCGTCGTCGCGACGCTCAACAACCCGACGTTCCTGTTCTCGTCCGACGGCTTCCGCGACCTGCTGCTCACCCCGTCGCTGCTGCTGCTGGTCGCCGTGGGACAGGCGATCGTCATCATCACGCGCAACGTCGACCTCTCGGTCGGTTCGGTCGTCGGGCTGACGGCCTACCTGACCGGTCGGCTGTTCATCGACGTGCCGGGTATTCCCCTCGTCGTCGTCTTCATCGCCGGCATCGTGGTCGGCGGCATCCTGGGCTTCGTCAACGGTGCCCTCGTCGCCTACGCCAAGGTGCCCGCCCTCGTCATCACGCTGGGCACGATGTACATCTACCGCGGGATCAACGTCGCGTGGGCCGGCAGCAACCGCGTCAACGCCTCCGACCTGCCCGGCAGCTTCCGCGACCTCGGCACGGGCCAGGTGCTCGGCATCCCGCTGCTGACGATCCTCGCCGTCGTCGTGCTCATCGCCGCCGCCTGGTATCTGCGCAACCTCCGCAGCGGACGCGAGCTGTATGCGATCGGCTCCGACCCGGCCGCCGCCCACCTCTACGGCCTCAAGGTCAACCGCCGCATCATCGGAGCCTTCGTCACCAGCGGGGCCCTGGCGGGCCTGGCCGGTGTGCTCTACGCCGCGCGCTATGGCACCGTCGCCTCGAACGCCGGGTTCGGCTGGGAACTGCAGGCGATCGGCGCGGCCGTCATCGGCGGCGTCGCCATCTCGGGCGGCGTGGGCACGGTCTGGGGCGCGGCCATCGGCGCTTACCTGCTGCTGACCATCAACCGCGCCCTGCCGATCCTCGGCATCGATGACTTCTGGCAGCGGGCGGTGGTCGGCGCGCTGATCCTCGGCGCCATCGTGCTCGACCGCGTGCTGGCCGTCCGCCAGTCGCGCAAGCTCACCGCAGAGAGGGAGACGGGTCGATGACCTCCACCACCGTCGACGAACGCGCCCGGACCTACCGCGCGCACGCCCGACCGTTCTGGCGCCGTGCCGTGCTCACGCGTGAGGCCGCGATCATCGGCATCCTGCTGCTGGTGATCGTCGTGTCGCTGGCGACCGTCCGCAACTTCGACAGCCCCCTGACGGTCACCTATCTGCTGCGCGACATCGCACCGATCCTGTTGATCGCGCTGCCGATGACCCTCATCATCATCACCGAGGAGATCGACCTCTCGGTCGCGAGCATCGTCGGCCTGTCGAGCGTCACCGTCGGCGTTCTCACCCAGGCGGGGTGGCCGTTCGAACTCGCGGGCCTCGCGGCGATCATCGTCGGCGTCGTCGCGGGGGCCGTCAACGGATTCCTCGTCACCGTCGTCGGCCTGCCCTCGCTCGCCGTCACCATCGGCACGCTCGCACTATTCCGCGGAATCGCGGTGGGGCTGCTCGGGACCGAGGCCGTCACGGAGTTTCCCGAAACGTGGACCGACCTGGCCAAGGCCAACATCCCCGGCACGCCGCTGCCGCTCATCATGATCCCGTTCGCGGGGCTGGCGATCGTGTTCGCGGTGCTGCTGCACCTCACGCCCTTCGGTCGCTCGCTGTACGCGATCGGCCTGAACAAAGAGGCGGCGCAGTTCTCGGGCATCGACGTCGGCCGCACCAAGTTCGTGCTCTTCGTGATGAGCGGAGCCGTATCGGGCTTCGCCGGCGTGTACTTCACCCTGCTCTACAGCAACGCCCGCGGTGAGAACGCGATGGGCATGGAACTGCAGGTGATCGCCGCCGTGCTGCTGGGCGGAGTGTCGATCTTCGGTGGCCGCGGCGCCCTGCACGGCGTCATCGCCGGTGTGCTGCTCATCGGCACCCTGGGCAGCGCGCTCCGCCTCGCCGGCGTGACGAGCGACATCATCAACGTCATCACCGGACTGCTGCTCGTGCTCTCGGTGGTGTCCGCCAGCCTCCTCGCCGCGTTGCAGGCCCGACGGGCCGCCGCGATCGGCCGCAGGAGGGGCGCGCGCTCCGCCACCCCGACGTCGACCGACTGACCCGCACCCCACTCGCACCACCATCTGTCCCCTGGAAGGAAACAACGATGTTCGAATTCACACGCAAGACCCGCGTCGGCACCGCAGCCGCCGCCCTGGCCCTGGCGGTCACGCTCGTCGCCACCGGCTGCTCCGGCGGCAGCGCCGGAGGAAGCGCCGGCGGTGACGGCGGCAACCTCGCCATCACCTTCCTGCCCAAGAACCTGGGCAACCCCTACTTCGAGACCTCGAACAAGGGCGGCGAAGAGGCCATCACCGAGTTCGGCGGCACCTTCGAGCAGGTCGGCCCGAGCGAGGCGACCCCGACGTCGCAGGTGCAGTACATCCAGACCGCGGCCCAGCAGGGCGTGGGCGGCCTGGTCATCTCGGCCAACGACCCGTCGGCCATCTGCGACGCGCTCGACGAGGCGCGCAGCGCCGGGGTCAAGGTCGTCACCTTCGACTCCGACACCGACGCGAAGTGCCGCGACCTCTTCATCAACCAGGCCACCGCCGAGGGCATCGCCAAGGCGCAGGTCGACCTGATCTCGGAGCAGATCGGCGACTCCGGTCAGGTCGCGATCCTCTCCGCCGCAGCCAACGCCACGAACCAGAACGCCTGGATCGAGCTCATGAAGAGCGACCTCGCCGCGAACCACCCGAACATCGAGCTCGTCGACGTCGTGTACGGCGATGACGACGACCAGACGTCGTTCGACCGCACCGCGGCGCTGCTGCAGACCTACCCGAACCTCAAGGGCATCGTGTCGCCGACCACCGTCGGCATCGCCGCCGCCGGTCGCTACCTGTCGACCTCGGAGTTCAAGGGCAAGGTCGCCCTCACGGGCCTCGGCACGCCGAACCAGCTGCGGGAGTACGTTCAGGACGGCACGATCACCTCGTTCGCGCTGTGGAACCCGGCCGACCTCGGCTACCTGAGCGCCTACGCCACCAAGGCCCTCATCGACGGCACCATCACCGGCAAGGAAGGCGACTCGTTCGAGGCCGGCAAGCTCGGCACCTTCACGGTCGAGGCGGACGCCACCGTGCTGCTCGGCGACCCGTTCGTCTTCACCAAGGAGAACATCGGCGACTTCGACTTCTGATCGATCGCCACGCAGGGGCCCCGGCCGTCATCGAGACGGTCGGGGCCTCTGCGCGTCACCGGTTGCGCCGCACGCAGGCCGATCCTGCCCCGGTCGCGTCGCGCGTACCGGAGGGCGACCCCGCGACGGTCGCGTCAGCCGCTCGAGGCCCGCACCACGAGCTCGGGGCGGAAGCGCACCTGCCGCTCGGCCGGGTCGAGTTCGCCGTCGAGCTGGCGCAGCAGCAGGTCGACGGCCGTGGCGCCGAGCTCTTCGGCCGGCTGGCGGACCGAGGTGAGGGGCACGACCGTGGCCGCGGCGAAGTCGATGTCGTCGTAGCCGACGAGCGCGATGTCGTCGGGAACGCGGATGCCGCCGAGCATCGTCAGCGCCTGCAACAGGCCGACGGCGAGCAGGTCGTTGGCGGCGAAGACTGCGTCGGGGTGATCGCCGCGCTCGCGCAGCGCTTCGCCGGCGGCACGGCCGGCCAGCACCGTCATGGCATCGGTCTCGATGACCTCGAGGCTGGCCCCGTCGACCTCGGCGACGGCGCGGCGCGCACCCTCGAGGCGGTCGGCCACCTGACGGGTGGTCAAGGGACCGGCGACCACGGCGATGCGGCGGCGCCCCTGCGCCAGCAGGTGGGCGACGGCCAGGTGGCCGCCCTCGACGTCGTCGACCGAGACCGTGCACGCGGCATCCGAATCGGTCTGCTCGTCGACCAGCACGAGCGGAACGCCAGCGCTCGCGAGGTGCTGCACGACGTCGCCCTCGGGAACGGCCGGGGTGAGCAGGACGCCGGCGACGCGCTGCTCGCGGAACTGGTCGAGGTACAAGCGCTCGTGGTCGGCGTCGCCGTCGCTGGAGCCGAGCAGCACGACGTAGCCGTCTTCGGCGGCGCGGGCCTCGGCGCCGCGGGCGACGGCGGCGAAGAACGGGTTGCCGACGTCGAGCACGATGAGGGCGATGCTGCGGCTGCGTCCGGCGCGCAGCTGGCGTGCGGCGTCGTTGCGCACGTAGCCGAGCGCGTCGATCGCGGCGCGCACTCGTTCGGCGGCGGCGGGAGAGACCGTCTCGCGGCCGTTGAGCACGTTCGAGACGGTGCCCACCGAGACGCCGGCGTGGGCTGCGACGTCTTTGATCTTGACCGCCATCGACGACCGTGCCTTTCCCGCGAGCTCTGGTCGACGATATCGCAGGCGCCCGGCGTCACGTCCGGCGTGGTCGCCAGGTGTTGCGCCGGCGACCAGGCGGTTCTATAGTGCAATGAAACGATTCATTCTCGAGCAAGGGAAGCTCCACCCGATGACCGCCCACCCCACCCGCGTCTGCTTCGAACTGCGCGTGCGGCCCGAGCTCGTCGACGACTACGTCGCCCGCCACACCCCGGTGCGCGCCGAGATGCTCGCCGAGATCGCCGCCGCAGGTCGCCGCAACTACTCGCTGTTCCTCGGCGAGGAGGGGCGCCTGATCGGCTACTACGAGACCGACGACGACGCCGCCGCCCAGGCCTATCTCGCCGCCTCGCCCATCGCCGCCGCGTGGGAGGCGGAGATGGCCCCCTACTTCGTCGGCCTCGCCGGTCGTCCCGACCAGGCAGCCATACCGCTCACCGAGGTCTTCCACCTCGCCGACCAGCTCGCAGACGCGGGAAGGACCCTGTCATGACCACCCTGAGCCCCCAGATCCTCGACGCCCTCGCGGCGCAGGCCATCGAACTGCCCTCGTGGGCGTTCGGAAACTCCGGCACCCGCTTCCGCGTCTTCCCCACCGCGGGCACCCCGCGCGACCCCTTCGAGAAGATCGCGGATGCCGCGGAGGTCAACCGCCTGACCACGCTCGCCCCCACCGTCGCCCTGCACATCCCGTGGGACCTCGTCGACGACTACTCGGCACTGCGCCGTCACGCCGAAGACCTGGGCGTGAAGCTGGGCACCGTCAACTCGAACACCTTCCAGGACGAGGACTACAAGTTCGGCGCCCTCACCCACCACGACGACCGCATCCGGCGCAAGGCGATCGACCACCACCTCGAGTGCATCGACGTGATGGATGCCACGGGCTCGCGCGACCTGAAGATCTGGCTCGCCGAGGGCTCGAACTACCCCGGCCAGAACGACATGCGCGGCCGCCAGGACCGCCTGCAGGACTCGCTGCAGCAGATCTACGCACGCCTCGGCGACGACCAGCGCCTCGTGCTGGAGTACAAGTTCTTCGAGCCGTCGTTCTACCACACCGATGTTCCCGACTGGGGGACCTCGTACGCGCAGGTGGCCTCGCTGGGAGAGAAGGCGATGGTGTGCCTCGACACCGGCCACCACGCGCCCGGCACCAACATCGAGTTCATCGTCATGCAGCTGCTGCGCCTCGGGAAGCTCGGCTCGTTCGACTTCAACTCGCGCTTCTACGCCGACGACGACCTCATCGTGGGCGCGGCCGACCCGTTCCAGCTGTTCCGCATCCTCGTCGAGGTCGTCCGCGGCGGGGGCCTGAACAACCCCGACGTGGCGTTCATGCTCGACCAGTGCCACAACATCGAGGACAAGATTCCGGGCCAGATCCGCTCGGTGCTGAACGTGCAGGAGATGACCGCGCGTGCCCTGCTGCTCGATCGCGACGCCCTCACCGCGGCGCAGGACGCGAACGACGTGCTCGGTGCGAACGCCGTGATGATGGACGCCTTCTACACCGACGTGCGTCCGGCCCTCGCGGAGTGGCGCGAGTCGCGGGGCCTTCCCGCCGACCCGATGGCCGCGTTCGCGGCATCCGGATACCTGCCCCGCATCGCCGACGAGCGCGTCGGCGGCACCCAGGCCGGCTGGGGCGCCTGAGCCCTCACCCTTTCGTCGCACGGATGCGCGCGACGACCCGATCGCCGGGGCGGCGGACCCTGAATCACCGTCGCCCCGGTTCCCTTTACCGTCGCTCTCACCCGTGAGGAACGTCATGACCAGCTCCACCGCCGCCGACCTCGTCGCGCGCAGCAACCGCCTCGGCTCCGACCCGAAGGTCACCAACTACGCCGGCGGCAACACCTCCGCCAAGGGCGCCGACATCGACCCCGTCACCGGTCAGCCGGTCGAGCTGCTGTGGGTCAAGGGCTCGGGTGGCGACCTGGGCACCCTTACCGAGAAGGGCCTGGCGGTGCTGCGCCTCGACCGCATGCGGGCGCTGGTCGACGTGTACCCCGGCATCGAGCGCGAAGACGAGATGGTCGCGGCCTTCGACTACTGCCTGCACGGCAAGGGCGGGGCCGCCCCCTCGATCGACACCGCGATGCACGGTCTCGTCGACGCCGCGCACGTCGACCACCTGCACCCCGACGCCGGCATCGCGATCGCCACCGCCGCCGACGGCGAGAAGCTCACGACAGAGATCTTCGGCGACAAGGTGGTGTGGGTGCCGTGGCGCCGCCCCGGCTTCCAGCTGGGCCTCGACATCGCCGCAATCAAAGAGCGGAACCCGCAGGCGATCGGCACGATCCTCGGCGGTCACGGCATCACCGCCTGGGGCGACACCTCGGAGGAGGCGGAACGCAACAGCCTCTGGATCATCGACACCGCGCAGGCCTACATCGACGAGCACGGCGCGGCCGAGCCCTTCGGCGGCGTGCGCGCGGGCTTCGCGGCCCTGCCCGAGGCCGAGCGTCACGCGAAGGCGGCGGCGCTGGCCCCCACCATCCGCGGGCTCGCCTCGACCGACAAGCCGATGGTCGGTCACTACACCGACTCCGCCGCGGTGCTCGACTTCTTGGCATCCGAGAAGGCCCCCGCCCTCGCCGCCCTCGGCACCAGCTGCCCCGACCACTTCCTGCGCACCAAGGTCAAGCCGCTGATCCTCGACCTGCCCGCCGACGCCTCGATCGACGACGCGATCGCGCGCCTGCAGGAGTTGCACCTCGCCTATCGCGAGGACTACCAGGCGTACTACGACGCGCATGCTTCGACAGGCTCAGCAACCGAGCAAGCGAGCCCCGCGATCCGCGGCGCAGACCCGCTCATCGTGTTGATCCCGGGCGTGGGCATGTTCTCGTACGGCGCCAACAAGCAGACGGCGCGCGTGGCGGGCGAGTTCTACGTCAACGCCATCAACGTGATGCGCGGAGCCGAGGCCCTCTCGACATACTCTCCGATCTCGGATGCCGAGAAGTTCCGCATCGAGTACTGGGCGCTCGAAGAGGCCAAGCTGCAGCGGATGCCCCGGCCCAAGACCCACCAGGGCCGCATCGCGTTCGTCACGGGCGCGGCATCCGGGATCGGCAAGGCCATCGCGACCCGCCTCGCCGCGGAGGGCGCGTGCGTCGTCGTCGCCGACCTCGACCTCGAGAAGGCGCAGGCCGCCGCGGCCGAACTGGGCGGCACCGACGTCGCGATCGGGGTGGCGGCGAACGTCGCGGATGCCGAGGCCGTGCAGGCCGCGATCGATGCGACAGTGCTGGCGTTCGGCGGCATCGACCTCGTCGTGAACAACGCGGGGCTGTCGCTGTCTAAGCCGCTGCTGGAGACCACCGAGAAGGACTGGGACCTGCAGCACGACGTCATGGCGAAGGGCTCGTTCCTCGTCGCGAAGGCGGCGGCGAAGGCTCTCATCGCGCAGAAGATGGGTGGCGACGTCATCTACATCTCGTCGAAGAACTCGGTGTTCGCCGGCCCCAACAACATCGCCTACTCGGCGACCAAGGCCGACCAGGCCCACCAGGTGCGCCTACTGGCGGTCGAGCTGGGCGAGCACGGCGTGCGCGTGAACGGCATCAACCCCGACGGCGTCGTGCGCGGCTCGGGCATCTTCGCCGCGGGCTGGGGCGCCAACCGCGCCGCCACCTACGGCGTCGACGAGAAGGACCTCGGGCAGTTCTACGCCAACCGCACGATCCTCAAGCGCGAGGTCGTGCCCGAGAACGTCGCCGATGCGGTGTACGTGCTCACCGGTCCCGAGCTCTCGCGCACGACGGGCCTGCACATCCCCGTCGACTCGGGCGTCGCTGCGGCGTTCCTGCGATGAGCGACGCCGGGTCGGGTGCTGCGGGGTTGCAGCCGTCGCCCGCGGCCGGGGTCGGCGCTTCGCGGCCGGTCCGCGCCGTCGCGGCCGTCGACCTCGGCGCGACCAGCGGCCGCGTGATGATCGGCCGCGTCGGCGAGGGAGTGCTCGAGCTCGAGCAGGTCGCGCGCTTCGCGAACGGACCCGTCGAGTGCGCGGACGGCTGGCACTGGGACGTCGAGGCCCTGTGGACTCACGTGCGCGCGGGCCTGGCCGAGGCGCTGCGCCGCGAACCGGCGATCGAGAGTGTCGGCATCGATTCGTGGGCGGTCGATTACGGTCTGCTGCGCGACGGCGAGCTCATGGCGGAGCCGTTCCACTACCGCGACGAGCGCACCGCGCGCGGGGTGGATGCCGTGCACGCGATCGTTCCGTTCGAGGAGCTGTACCGCCGCAACGGCCTGCAGTTCCTGCCCTTCAACACGGTGTACCAGTACGCCGCCGACGCGCAGCTCGCCGCGGCCGAGGCGAGCCTGCTGATCCCCGACCTCTTCGCCGAGCGCCTCACCGGTCGCCGCGTCGCCGAGCGCACCAACGCCTCGACGACGGGCCTGCTCGACGTGCACACGGGGGAGTGGGACACCGAGCTCGCCGCGACGTTGGGCATCTCGGCATCCGTGCTGCCCCCGCTCGTCGACCCCGGCGAGACCGTGGGCCGCGCCACCGACCTCGGCGGACTGCCTGTCGTCGCCGTCGGCTCGCACGACACCGCCTCGGCCGTGGTCGCGGTGCCGATGTCGTCGGCCAACGCGGCCTACATCTCGTGCGGGACGTGGGGTCTGGTGGGTCTGGAGCTCGAGGCGCCGATCGTGACGGATGCCGCCCGCGCGGCCAACTTCACCAACGAGGGCGGCGTCGACGGGCGCATCCGCTTCCTCCACAACGTCACCGGTCTCTGGCTGCTGAGCGAGACGGTGCGGGCGTGGTCGGAGGCCGACGGCGCCCCCGTCGACCTCGGTCGGCTGCTGGCGGCGGCGGGCTCGGTCTCGGTGCCGGCGCGGCTGTTCGACGCCGACGACCCCTCGCTCGCGGCTCCCGGCGACATGCCGACGCGCATCGCGGCGCTGCTCGGGCGCGACGCCCCCGGTCGCTCGGAACGCCCGATGTTCGCGCGCATCATCGTCGAGAGCATCGCGCAGGCGTTCGCCACCACCCTCCGCGCGGCGGCGGCCCTCGCGGACCGCGAGATCGACGTCGTTCACCTTGTCGGCGGCGGAGCGCTCAACACCCTGCTGTGCCAGGCGACGGCCGACCGCTCGGGGGTTCCCGTGCTGGCGGGTCCCGTCGAGGCGACGGCGCTGGGCAACGTGCTCGTGCAGGCGCGGGCGCTCGGCGCTTTCGATGCGGATGCCTCGCTCACCGACCTGCGGGCGCGCGTGGCCGCGGCCTTTCCTCCGCGGCGCTACGAACCGCGTTTCTGAAACCCCTTCCCGCCCTGTCGGAGCGGGCGTACGATGTGGTCAGACCACACGAAAGAGAGATCCCCCATGGTTCAGCGTCAGCTGCCGAAGGTCGGCGAGCTCCTCGAGCTCATGCAGTTCAAGAAGCCCGAGCTCGACGCGCGCAAGCGCCGCCTCGACGCCGCGCTCACGATCGCGGACCTCCGCACGATCGCCAAGCGCCGCACGCCCAAGGCCGCGTTCGATTACACCGACGGCGCCGCCGAGGGCGAGCTGTCGCTCGACCGGGCCCGCCGCGCCTTCGAGGACGTCGAGTTCCACCCCGACATCCTGCGCCCCGCCGCCGACGTCGACACCTCGTGCCAGATCCTCGGCGGTCCCTCCGCCCTCCCCTTCGGCATCGCGCCCACCGGCT
The DNA here is from genome assembly GCF_032464975.1 of Microbacterium algihabitans. Taxonomy (NCBI): domain Bacteria; kingdom Bacillati; phylum Actinomycetota; class Actinomycetes; order Micrococcales; family Microbacteriaceae; genus Microbacterium; species Microbacterium algihabitans. The sequence continues at coordinate 140,141 of NZ_JAWDIU010000004.1, read as the reverse complement.
TCACGCGTCTCATGCAGACCGAGGGCGAGACGGCCGGAGCCTCCGCGGCCGCCGCCGCCGGCATCCCATTCACGCTCTCGACCCTCGGCACCACCTCGATCGAGGGGGTGAAGGCCGCCAACCCCGTCGGTCGCAACTGGTTCCAGCTCTATGTGATGAAAGACCGCTCGATCTCGTACGGCCTCGTCGAGCGCGCGGCGAAGGCGGGCTTCGACACCCTGCAGTTCACCGTCGACACCCCCATCGCCGGCGCCCGCCTGCGTGACAAGCGCAACGGCTTCTCGATCCCGCCGCAGCTGACGGTCGGCACCATCGTCAACGCGATCCCGCGCCCCTGGTGGTGGATCGACTTCCTCACCACCCCCAAGCTCGAGTTCGCCTCGCTCAGCACCACCGGCGGCACGGTCGGCGAGCTGCTGAACGCCGCGATGGACCCCACGATCAGCTACGACGACCTCGACGTGATCCGCGGAATGTGGCCCGGCAAGATCGTCGTCAAGGGCGTGCAGAACGTGACGGATGCCGCGCGCCTGGTCGACCTCGGCGTCGACGGCATCGTGCTGTCCAACCACGGCGGCCGCCAGCTCGACCGCGCGCCCATCCCCTTCCACCTGCTGCCGAAGGTCGTGCGCGAGGTGGGCAAGGACGCCACGGTCATGGTCGACACCGGCATCATGAACGGCGCCGACATCGTGGCATCCATCGCCCTCGGCGCGAAGTTCACCCTGATCGGCCGCGCCTACCTGTACGGCCTCATGGCCGGCGGGCGTCAGGGCGTCGACCGCACGATCGCGATCCTGCGCAGCGAGATCGAGCGCACGATGACCCTGCTGGGCGTCTCGTCGCTCGATGAGCTCGAGCCCCGCCACGTGACGCAGCTGACGCGACTGGTGCCCGTGGCCGACCAGGCGGTCGACGCGCGGGTGTGACGGCGGGTGCGGAACCTCAGCGATCCGCGCATCCTCGGCTCGATGGGGGCGCGTGCGGCTGAGGTTGAGCGGATCGCGGAGCCGGCGTGCCGGCGCAAGCGCCGGGCGGCGGCGGCAGAACCTCAGCGATCCGCGCATCCTCCGCCCGGTGGGGGCGCGTGCGGGTGAGGTTGTGCAGATCGCGGAAGGTGTGCGGGGATGGCCGGGGTTCGACTGTCGCGGAGCCCGTCAGCCCGCGTCGCCCCGAGCGCGCCGCCGCGCGAATCGCGGAGCGTGCGCGGCGCGCCACCTCGAGTCAGCGCGGCGGAGCCAGCAGCCCGCCGAGCGCACCCAGCGATCGGGCGAGCGGCAGCGACGGGTCGAGCAGCCACTGCACCTGCAGGCCGTCGGAGGCGGCGATGAGGAGGGCGGCGACCTGGTCGGGGTCGCAGTCGGCGCGCACGAGGCCGTCGGCCTGCTCCTGGCGCAGTCGCGCGGCGAGGTCTTCGCGCAGGCGTGCGAAGCGGGCCGTGAAGTACTCGCGCGCGGTGGCGCTGTCTTCTTTCAACGACGTCGCGACGAGGGTCGTGTAGAGCTCGACCAGCCCCGGTACCGCGGTGTTGTGCTCCGCGGCATCCGTCAACGACGACAGCGCCGTGGCGTCGGGCGCGGGCGGGCGTTGCCGGTTGGCGTGGTCGTACACGGCCACGAGCAGCTGCTCGCGCGAGTCGAAGTAGTGCAGGAGCGCCGCGTGCGAGACGCCCAGCGCCCGCGCGATGCTGCGCAGCGATGCGCCGTCGGCGCCGCGCTCGGCGAAGACGTCGATCGCGCGGTTGAGGATCTCCTGCCGGCGTGCGACGCCTTTCGAGTACGCCCCGGAGCGGCCGAGGCGATCGTCGTCGAGGGCGTCATCGCCGGGGGAGTCGTCGCCGAGGGTCACCGGGTCAGTCTAAGCGCCGGGTGAGAGAGAAAGCATCCACTGGTCGGTTTTCTGGTAGCGTTCCCACTGAGCCGCTCGCGCGGTGATCTCGACGACGAGCAAGGAAGGTTCGATGTTGCTCCCCACCCCCTCCGTTCAGCTGTACACGCTGGCCGATCAGTTCAGCGCCGACCCGCAGGGGTCGCTCGACCGCCTCGCGGCCATCGGCCTGCGCAACGTCGAGGCGTTCGACTTCGTGCGCCGCCCCGCCGAGATCCGCGCCGCGCTCGACGCGAGCGGCCTGGCCTCGCCTACCGGGCACGCACCCCTGCTGTCCGATGAGCTGTGGACGCCCGACGGGTCGATCCCCACCCCCGCCCCCGAGGCGGTCTTCGCGGCCGCGGCCGAGATCGGCATCAGCACGGTGATCGATCCCTTCGTCGCCGCCGATCGCTGGCTGACCGCCGACGGCGTGGCCGACATCGCCGAGCGCATGAACGCCGCAGCAGACCTCGCCGCCACCTACGGACTGCAGGTCGGCTACCACAACCACGCGCAGGAGTTTCTCGCCGACGTCGACGGTCGCAGCGCGTTCGAGCACTTCGTCGCCCTGACCGACGAGCGCGTCGCCATCGAGCTCGACCTGTTCTGGGCGCTCACCGGCGGCCAGGACGTGCCCGCTCTCGTGAGCCGCCTGGGCTCGCGCCTGCTGGCCGTGCACGTGAAGGACGGCATCGTGCCGGCCGAGAACCCCTTCGCCCCCGGCGCCGACCTCGGCGTCACGCGCACCCTCGACCAGCGCCACCCCGGCGACGGCCAGGTGCCCCTCGTCGAGGCCATGCGGGCTGCCGAATCGGTGCGCTGGGCCGTCATCGAGTACGACCGCGCCCCCGGCGACGTGTTCGACGATGTCGCCGCCAGCTACGCCTTCCTGCTCGAGAACGGCCTCGCCGCGTGAGCGCCCCCGTCGGCGTCGGCATCATCGGCGCGGGTGTCATCAGCGACACCTACCTCGAGAACCTCACCTCGTTCCCCGACGTCGACGTCCTCATCGTCGGCGACCTCATCGCCGAGCGCGCGCGGGCCCAGGCCGCGCAGTACCGCGTGCCCGCGTGGGGCACGGCCGACGACGTTCTCGCCCACCCCGACGTGCAGGTCGTCGTCAACCTCACGATCCCCGCCGTGCACGTCGAGGTGTCGTCGAAGGCGATCGCCGCCGGCAAGCACGTATGGACCGAGAAGCCCCTCGGCCTCGATCGCGAGGGCACCGCGGAGCTCCTCCGGCAGGCGGATGCCGCGGGCCTGCGCATCGGCTCGGCGCCCGACACGCTGCTGGGCCCCGGCTTCCAGTCGGCCAAGCGCGCGATCCTCGACGGCGCGATCGGCCGGCCCCTGTTCGCGCAGGCGTCGTTCCAGACGCAGGGGCCCGACCTGTGGCATCCGGGACCGCAGTTCCTCTTCGCCCGGGGCGCCGGTCCGCTGCTGGACATGGGGCCGTACTACGTCTCGGCGCTGGTCAGCCTCTTCGGCCCGGTCGACCGGGTCGCCGCCGTCGGCACGCGTCCGCGCGTGCAGCGGAGCATCCGCACGGGGCCGGCAGCGGGCGAGGTCTTCGACGTCGAGGTTCCCACCACCGTTCAGCTGATCGCCTCGTTCGAGGGGGGAGAACAGGCGCAGGGGCTGTTCAGCTTCGACTCCGCGCTCGAACGGGCCGGCGTGCTCGAGGTGCACGGAACCGAGGGGTCGATGTTCTTGCCCGATCCGAACCACTTCGTCGGCGAGATCTCGCGCGTGGAGCCCCTCGGCGTGCTCCTCGACGACTTCCGTCCCCAGCAGGAGCGCCTCGAGGTGCCGCTGCAGGGCGCGGAGGTCGGCCGCGGACTCGGTCTGCTCGACATGGTGCGCGCGATCGCCGAAGGGCGTCCGCACGTGGCCTCGGGCGAGCTCGGGCATCACGTGCTCGACGTGCTCCTGTCGGCCGAGGAATCGGCCGCCGGCGCGGGCTTCGTGACCGTCGAGAGCACATTGGGCGCTCCGGTGCCCGTGCTGCCGGCCGACTTCGACCCGTTCGCGCGCACGCTCTGAGCCGGAGCCCCGGCGGTCAGCGGCAGAAGGGGCGGCCGAAGCCGAGGAACACCCCGCCGACGGGGACGGATGCCGACGACTCGGCCGACCAGGCTTGCCCGGCGGTCGTGCGCACGGTGACTCGATCGGTGCGGAACAGCGAGTACGAGCCGTCGTTGGGGACGCGGGCGGCCCGCGCCCACGGCGGGATGCCCGACGCGACGACGCGGCCGTTCACGAGCAGGTCGAAGCCGCGCGGCTCCGAGCCGTCGTACGCCCAGGTGACGACGGCGCCGCCGTCGTTGACGCACCCCAGTCGCGTGGGCGGCGAGAGGGTGGCGGCGACGATGCTCCCGGGCGCTGCGGTGACGTCGGCCAGCGCCGCCCACGCGGGGGTCGCGCCGAGAGCCGCGGTCACCGCGAGGGAAGAGGCCAGACCGAACGCTCGGCCGATCCGCACGCGGGCGGGGGCCCGTCGTCGCTGTGCGCGCAGGCTCCGACGCGTCACCGGAAGGCTGCGGTGCGGCTCGTCGGGGTCGGCAGGCGGCCGGGGGTCGTCGTCGTCGCCGCGACGCAGGGCGAGCAGGAGGCACAGGGCGAACCCGACCGTCACGGCACCGAGCGGCACGACGTCGGCGGTCTTCACCCACACCACGGGCAGCCCGACCCACGGCACCCTCAGCACCCCGACGCCGCGGACGGCGTCGGGGTGCAGGGGTGACGAGTCGGCCGACGGGTTGGCGTCGCCCTTGGTGATCAGTGCCCCGTCGACGTCGATCCCGGCGATGCGGTGCAGCCGCAGCCGGTCGGACCAGTCGGGATCGTCGGCCAGCACGACCCGGCCCGGCAGCAGGGCGTCGGGCGGCATCGGGCGCGACACCACGACGTCGCCCACCTCGATCGCCGGCGTCATCGACGCCGTCATCACGGTGGTGGGCAGCCACCCGAGCGCGACGGGCGCCGCGGCCCAGAACCCCAGGGCCAGGGCGAGCGTCACCACCGCTCGGGCCGCCGCCACCGCCGCGACGAGCAGCACGCGACTCGCGGGCACCGACTCAGCTGTTCTGGGCTTCCCAGACGAGCGCGGTCGAGGCGGTGCCCCCCTGGACACTGTTCGGCGCGTCGTCGGCGAGCGTCCACGAGATGCGGAAGGTGCGCGACTCCGCCTCCGCTCCCGTCGGGCTCCAGGTCGCGGCCCCGGTGGCGAACGAGGAGTGCGCTCCAGTGAAGCCCGCGAGGCTGCCGTCGAACACCGTGCTCTGCGCGGTGAAGCCCGTGCAGGTGCCGTAGCCCCCACCGGTGCCCTGCTCGATGGTGAGAGCGAGGTGGTCGGCGAGGCCGGCGGTGCCGGTCACCTCGTCGGCGTAGAGGCGCACCTGCGAGGCGAGGGTGCCGGTCGAGGTGACCGCGATGCACGTCGTGCCCCCGTCGCCGGGCTTGGCGTTGGGCGCGGTGAAGAGCGTGCGTCCCGCGGCGTCGTCGGCGAGCTGCACGGTGCCGGCGCGCCAGCTGTTCTGCTCGTTCGAGGTGGTGTCGGAGAAGGCGGCGTACGAACTCGTCGACACCAGAACGCCCGCCGCGACGACGGCCGCGGGTAGGGCGATCGCGGTGGCGATGCGAGAGGAACGGCGTGTGAACTTCGGCATGATGGATCTCCCCACGAGATCAAGAGCGGATGGTCACCTGCACAGTAGGAAAACCCCTCCTCGTGGAGGAGAAGCGGGTGGAGGCTTGACAAGTCGCCACCCGCCGTGGTTGCCATTCGAGCGAATGGACCCCTACGCAGCCGTCTCCTTCTCGGGCTCGCGCCGCCGTGCGCCCGCGCCGAGCGTCAGGGTCGAGGCCAGGCCCAGCGTGAGGAATGCCGCCGCGGTGAACGCCGCCGCGCGCGTGCCGTCGCTGAAGGCGGCACGTGCGTCGATCGCGAGGTCCTGGGTCTGCGGCGAGGCCGCGAGGCCGCCGATCGCCGCACCGGCACTGTCGACCACCTGCGAGACGACCTGGTCGCTCTGCGCCGTGGGCACGCCGCGATCGTCGAGGCGCGCGGTCAGCGCCCCCGCGGTGGTCGAGAACAGCACGGTGCCCAGCACCGCCACCCCGAGAGCCGCGCCCAGCTGACGCGAGGTCGACTGGGTGCCCGAGGCCTGCCCGCTCGCAGCCGGGGGCACGTCGGCCAGCACCACGCCGGTCAGCTGCGCCGTGGCGAGGCCGACGCCGACGCCGTAGACGAAGAGGAAGGGGATGAGGGGTCCCCATGTGGCATCCGGAGAGATGGTGAAGGCGACCCCGGCCACGCCGATGATCTCGGCGAGCAGGCCGCCGCGCACGATCCAGACGGGGGTGACCTTGCCGCTGAGCGCCCCGGCGATGCCGCTCGCGACGAACGAGCCGATCGCGAGCGAGAGCAGCAACAGGCCGGTCTGCAGGGCGTCGAAGCCGACGACGAACTGCAGCCACAGGGGCAGGGCGAGGATGATGCCGAACTCGCCGAGCGAGACGACGGCCGCGGCGATGTTGCCGTTGCGGAACGACGTGATGCGGAACAGGCCGAAGGCCAGCAAGGTTGAACGCCCCGCGCGTTGGCGCCGCAGGCCCCACGCGACGAAGGCGATCAGCGCGACGAGCGCCACGGCGAAGGCGATCGGCACGGGGGAGAGCGAGAGCGGCCACGTCCAGTCGCCGATCGCGGGCGCGGTGTCGACGGTCCACCATCCGTAGGTGCGGCCCTCGATGAGGCCGAACACGAGCGGGGCCATCGTCAGCACCGACAGCAGGGCGCCGACGCCGTCGATCGCCTCGACGCGGTCGCTGCGCGATTCGGCGACGGTCAGGGCGACGCCGATCACGATGATCACCCCGAGGGGGATGTTGATGCCGAAGGCCCAGCGCCACGAGAACGCCGTGGTCAGCCATCCGCCGAGCAGGGGGCCGACCGCGGCCATGCCGCCGATGGTGGATCCCCAGACGGCGAAGGCGATGCCGCGCTCGCGTCCGCGGAAGGTGGCGTTGATGATCGAGAGGGTCGTCGGCAGGATCATCGCTCCGCCGATTCCCTGTACCAGGCGCGAGGCGATGAGCAGTCCGCCGGTGGGCGCGAGGGCCGCTGCGATCGAGGCGAGGGTGAAGATGCCCACGCCGATCAGCATGAGCCGGCGTCTGCCGAAACGGTCGGCGAGCGAGCCGAAGACGAGCAGGAACGAGGCGAACACGAGGGTGTAGGCCTCTTGTACCCACTGCACCTCGGTCGAGGAGATCGTGAGCTCTTCGACGATCGAGGGCACGGCGACGTTGACGATCGTGGAGTCCACGATGATCAGCGAGACGGCGATGCTGATGAAGACGAGCCCCGCCCAGCGGCGCCGATCCTTGGTGTCGTTCATATCGCTAGCTTATCTAGCGATATCGGACGAGGGAAGGGCTTGCACGCACGACGACCAGGCGGATGCCGAGGGGTGCGGCATCCGTTCGATCGAGGTCGGGCCCCGGCTCAGGCGCTGTGGCGCGGGCGCGGGGTCGCGCGCGGACCGCGCTCGCCGGGCGGCAGCGGGATCGGCGTCGTGCCAGCGATCTCGTCGCTGAAGTCCTCGGGCTCGGGCGCGATCGTCTGGATCGGCCGGGTCTCGTCGACCGTGAGCAGGAACCGCTTCGTCTCGTGGCGGTGCACGCGCCCCGACGCGAGCGTCCAGCTCACTCCGATCGCGCAGGCGATCACAGCGACGACCGCGGCGAGCCCGATGGCCACGCGCGGTCCGAACTGCGCAGCCACAGCGCCCACGATGGGGGCGCCCACGGGCGTGCCGCCCAGCAGGATCGCCATGTACAGCGCGAGCACGCGGCCGCGCAGCACGGGGTCGGTCGTGGTCTGCACGTAGCCGTTCGCGGTGGTCAGCGTCGTCACCACGCAGAACCCGGTGAGCACCAGGGTGGCGGCATAGGCCTCGTAGCTCGGGGCGAAGACCGAGAGGGCGGATGCCACGGCGAAGCCGCCGGCGCCGACGATCACCACGCGCATGCGGGCGCGCTCGCGACGCGCGGCGAGCAGGGCTCCGGCGAGCGAGCCGATCGCGACGAACGAGCTGAGCAGGCCGAACCCGTCGGCGCCGCGGCCGAATTCGAGGGCCATCGTCGAGGCGAAGATCGGGAAGTTCATGCCGAACGCACCGAGCAGGAACACCATCACGAAGATCACGACGAGATCAGGCCGTCTCCCGACGTATCGGAAGCCGTCGGCCAGGCGCGCCGGTCCGCCGCGGCGGTGGCGGGCGACGAGCTCGTGCGGCCGCATGATCAGCAGGGCGCCGAGCATGGCGAGGAAGGTGACCGCGTTGACGAGGAACACCCACCCGGTGCCGACGATCACGATCATGACGCCCGCGACGGCCGGCCCGATCAGGCGGGCCATGTTGAACGACGCGGCGTTGAGGGCGACGGCGTTCGAGGCGTTCTCCTGTGACACCAGGTCGGAGACGAACGCCTGTCGGGCGGGGTTGTCGAAGGCGGTGACCACGCCGAGGGCGAGAGCGAAGCCGAACATCAGCGGCAGAGTCATCACGCCGGTCAGCAGCAGCACGCCGAGCGTGACGGCCAGCAGCAGCAGGGCGCTCTGGGTGCACATAATGAGCTTGCGCCGGTCGAACCGGTCGGCGACCCACCCGGTCACGCTCACCAGCAGCAGGGGAGGGGCGAACTGCAGCGCCATCGTGACGCCCATCGCGGCGGCGTCGTTGTCGGTCAGCTGCGTCAGCACGACCCAGTTCTGGGCGGTGGCCTGCATCCAGGCGCCGACGTTGGAGACGAGGGCTCCGATGAACCAGACGCGGTAGTTGAAGATCGACAGCGACCGGAACATCGACGTGCTCATCTGTCGGCCACCTTCCTCATGATCACCGTGGCGCGGGCCAGCGCGTCGCGTTCTTCCGGGCTCAGCTCGGCGAGGGCCTCCTCGAGGAAGGCGTCGCGCCGGCGCACGGTCTCGTCGACGATGCGACGGCCGAAGTCGGTGAGGTCGATCGTCACGCGGCGGCGATCGGCCTCGTCGGGGATGCGCGTGATGTATCCCGCCTCCTCGAGGAGCGACACCGTGCGGTTCATCGACGGCGCCGTGACGCGCTCACGCTCGGCCAGTTGGCCGAGCGTGTGCGCGCCGTGCACGGTCAGTGCGGCGAGGACGGCGAACTGTCCATCGCTCATGGAGTCGACCGCCCGCTGCGCTCGCAGGCGTCGAGCGAGGCGGAAGGTCGCCATGCGCAGCTCGGAAGCCGCGGCGCTGAAGTCATGACTCAGGTCGGGAAGGGGGGATTCGTCGACGCGATCATTCATATCCGTGATGGTGAGGTTAGCTCATTAGCCTTGCTAACGGAATAGTCCTCGTCCGTGCAATCCGGTCCCAGCCCTAGACTCCCCCCATGCCAGAGTTCGACGACGCCTACGGCATCCGCATCGTCTACGACGTGTACGAGGCGGTCGAGCCCCGCGCGGTCGTGCAGCTGCTGCACGGGGTGGGCGAGCACGCCGGCCGCTACACCGCCCTCATCGAGGCCCTCGTCGAAGCGGGCTACACCGTCTACGCCGACGACCACCGCGGCCACGGCCGCACGGGGCTGGGGCAGTGGCGAGGCGATCACGCCAAGCTCGGTCGGCTCGGACCCGGCGGTCTCGGCGCCGCCCGCGACGCGGTGTGGACCCTCTCGCAGCGCATCCGCGAGCAGTACCCCGACCTGCCTCTCGTGCTGCTCGGGCATTCGTGGGGCTCGTTCCTCGCGCAGATGCTGCTGGATCGGCATCCGGATGCCCATGACGCGGTCGTGTTGAGCGGTTCGGCCCTGCGCTGGCCGGGGTCGTTGAACGCGGGCGACCTCAACGCCCCGTGGAAGCACCTCGGCGGCTCCGGGATGCAGTGGCTCTCCAGCGACGAACAGGTGGGGAAGGACTTCGTCGCCGATCCGCTGACCACATCGACGCCGTTGGCGCGGCTGTTCGGCCCCCTCGAGACGCTGAAGCTGCTGGGGCGCCCGCGGCGCGACCTCGGCCGCGACGTGCCGATGCTGCTGATGGTGGGGCGCGACGACACCGTGGGTGGCCCGCGCAGCGTGCATCGCCTCGCCGACGCCTACCGGCAACGGTCGGGCCTGACCGACGTGACGACCCTGGTGTACCCGGGGGCGCGGCACGAGATCTTCGCCGAGCGCGAGCAGGCCGCGGTGCGCGCCGACCTGCTGGCCTGGCTCGACGAGCGGATCGCGTCGCGCGTCTGACTCACTGACGCGTGCCCGGGCTCCGAACGCCGCGAGACTGCAACTCGCTGACAACCCGGCGTCACCCTGACACCCTCTTGTCAGCGAGTTGCAGTCTCGCCGCCCGCGGCTGACTCCCGCCCGAACGGAACGGGGCCGGACGCCCCCCGGCATCCGGCCCCTCGTCATCGCTCCGGCTCGTCGCCCCCGATGACCCGCGCTCAGCGTGTGCTGAACGCCGCGTCGAACGCCGCCCCCGAGGGCTCGTACGACGACAGCTTGCGCACGAAGCCGAGTGCCTCGGGCGCCCCGACCAGGCGGTCCATGCCCGCGTCCTCCCACTCGACCGACAGCGGCCCGTCGTAGCCGATCGCGTTGAGCATGCGGAAGGCGTCCTCCCACGGCACGTCGCCGTGGCCGGTGGAGATGAAGTCCCACCCGCGGCGCGGATCGGCCCACGGCAGGTGCGAGGCCAGCCGGCCGTTGCGGCCGTTGGTGAGGCGCTTCTTCGTGTCCTTGCAGTGCACGTGGATGATGCGGTCGCGGAAGTCCCAGAGGAAGGCGACCGGGTCGATGTCCTGCCACACCATGTGCGAGGGGTCCCAGTTGAGCCCGAACGCCTGGCGATGGCCGATGGCCTCGAGGGCGCGCGTCGCGGTCCAGTAGTCGTAGGCGATCTCCGAGGGGTGCACCTCGTGGGCGAAGCGCACGCCGACCTCGTCGAAGACGTCGAGGATCGGGTTCCACCGGTCCGCGAAGTCGCGGTAGCCGGCCTCGACCATCTCTTCGGTGGCGGGCGGGAACATCGCGACGTACTTCCAGATGCTCGAGCCGGTGAACCCGGTCACGATCTTCACGCCGAGCTTTGCCGCGAGCCGCGCGGTGTTCTTCATCTCTTCGGCCGCGCGCTGCCGCACTCCCTCGGGGTCGCCGTCGCCCCACACGCGGTCCGACACGATGTCGCGGTGGCGCTGGTCGATCGGATCGTCGCAGACGACCTGGCCCTTGAGGTGGTTGGCGATGGCGAACACCTTCAGCCCGTGGCGCTCGAGCACCTCGAGCCTGCCCTGCACGTACGACTCGTCGTCCCAGCGCCACGGGTCGAGGTGGTCGCCCCAGCAGGCGATCTCGAGGCCGTTGTAGCCCCACTCTCCGGCGAGGCGCGCCACCTCCTCGAACGGCAGGTCGGCCCACTGGCCGGTGAACAGCGTGATCGGTCGCGTCATTGCGTTCGTCCTCTCGGTCTCGGTCAGGATGCCGCGAAGGCGCGGTCGTCGGCGGGAACGTCTGCGGGGGCGGGGTCGGCCTCGACACCGGTCCAGACGCCGTCGGCGTCGGAGCTGCGTGTGACGGCGTCGAGCACCTGCTGCACGTGCAGGCCGTCGGCGAACGACGGCCGCGGGTCGTGGGAGGCCGCGACGGCCTCGACGAAGTCCTTCGCCTGGTGCGAGAACCCGTGCTCGTAGCCGATCATGTGACCGGCCGGCCACCACGCGCTCATGTAGGGGTGCTCGGGCTCGGTGACGAGGATGCGTCGGAACCCCTGCTCGGTCGCGGGGGCGGTCGCGTCGTAGAACTGCAGCTCGTTGGGGCTCTCGAGATCGAACGCGAGCGAGCCGAGCGCGCCCGAGATCTCCACGCGCAGGGCGTTCTTGCGCCCGGTGCGGAAACGCGAGGCCTCGAACGAGGCCAGGGCTCCGCCGTCGAAGCGGCCGAGGAACAGAGCGACGTCGTCGACCGTGACGGCGGCGCGCTCGGCACCGGCCGACCCGGAGAGGCCGGAGCGCTCCGCCAGCACGGGGCGCTCCGAGACGATCGTCTCGACGACGCCGGCCACGCGGGTCAGGCGGCGTCCGGTCATGAACTCGGCGATGTCGATCGCGTGGGCGCCGATGTCGCCCAGGGCGCCCGAGCCGGCGCGTTCCTTCTGCAGGCGCCACGTGAGCGGGGCCTCGGCGTCGCTGAGCCAGTCCTGCAGGTACTCGGCCCGCACCTGGCGGATCTCGCCCAGGCGGCCGTCGGCGATGAGGTCGCGGGCGAAGGTGGCCGCGGGAACGCGGCGGTAGGTGAAGCCGACCATCGAGCGCACGCCTGTCGAGCGGGCGGATGCCGCGGCCTCGGCCATGCGCCGCGCCTCGGCGACGGTGTTGGCGAGGGGCTTCTCGCACAGCACGTGCTTTCCGGCTTCGAGGGCGGCGATGGCGATCTCGGCGTGCGAGTCGCCGGGGGTGACGATGTCGACCACGTCGATGTCGTCGCGCGCGATCACCTCGCGCCAGTCGATCGAGCTCTCGGCCCAGCCCCAGGTGTCGGCGGCGGATCGGGTGCGCTCGGCGTCGCGGCCGACGAGCACGCTCATGCGGGGAGTGAGGGGGAGGTCGAAGAAGCGGGGTGCGACGCGCCATCCCTGGGAGTGCGCGGCGCCCATGAATCCCGCGCCGATCATGGCGATGCGAAGGTCCTGGGTCACGGTAGGGTCTCTCTCTGCGAAAGGGTGCGGGGCGCCCGCGGTTGCCGCGGGCGCCCCACGGTGGTCAGGACTCGAACGAGAGGTCGATGAAGTCCGCCACGTTGTCCTTGGTGACGACGGGCGCATCGAGCACGATGCGATTCGGCACGCTCGGGGTGATGAGGTCGCCCGCGGTCTTACCCTGCGCGATGAGGCGGGCCAGCGCGATGCCGTCGGCGGCCTGCGTCGACGGGTAGATGACGGTGGCCTGCAGGGGAGTGTCTCCGGCCTGGATCGCCTCCATGGCGTTGCGGCTGCCCGCGCCGCCGACCATGAAGAACTCGTCGCGACCGGCGGCGGTGATGGCCGCCAGCACGCCGATGCCCTGGTCGTCGTCGTGGTTCCAGATCGCGTCGATCTTGGGGTTGGCCGACAGCAGCTGCGAGGTCACGGACTCGCCGCCCTGCACCGTGAAGTCGGCGGCGACGCGGGGGCCGACCTTCAGGCCGCAGTCGTCGAGGGCGTCGGCGAATCCGGCCGAGCGGTCCTGCGTGAGCGGGAGGGAGTCGATACCGGCGATCTCGGCCACGACGGCGTCGCTCTGGCCGCTGAGCTGACCGCAGATGTAGGTTCCGGCGCTGACGCCCATGCCGTAGTTGTCGCCGAGCACGGTGGAGCGGGCGGCGAAGGGGCTCGAGAACTCGCGGTCGACGTTGATGACGGGGATGCCCGCCTCCATCGCCTTGGTGGCGACCTCGGTGAGGGCCGCGCCGTCGCTGGGCAGCAGCACGATGGCATCCACCTTGTTGTTGATGAAGGTCTCGACCGCGGCGATCTGCGCGTTGACGTCGTTGGTACCCTCCGCGACCTGCAGGTCGACGTCGGGGAAGCTGTCGGCGGCGGCGAGGGCGCCGGAGTTGATGGCACCGAGCCAGCCGTGGTCGGCGGCGGGGCCCGAGAAACCGATCGTGACGGTGTCGCCGGTGGCGGCGTTCTCTTCGGTGGTGGTGCCCTGGTCGACGATGTTCTCGGCGTCGTCGTTCGAGCCGGTGCAGCCGGCGAGCAGGGTGGCCGATGCGAGTACGGCGACGCCGGTGAGAACCAGACGCGAGCGCGACTTCAGCTGTGAGCGCATGTACTTCCTCCTTGAAATGTGATGCGGCAGGCGCCATCGCAGGCCCCGAATCGAGGAGGTGTCCACGGTGACGCGGCTCACGCTAGCAGAAAGGTTTTGAAAGCAGTCAACTTTTGTTTGCTAAATGGCAGAAGCAGAAAGACGGGCCGCGTCGGGTGTTTTCGCGTTGCGTATTGCGGCCTTCGCGCCGTGATAACGATCCTCGCCAGGCGATCACGGGCGTGTTATGGTCGCCGCGTGATCAAAGTTGACCATGAACCGCCATTACTCGCCGTGCGAGGCGTGACGAAGTCCTTCTCCGGGGTCCAGGCGCTCCGCGGCGTCGACCTCGAGGTGCGCGCGGGCGAGGTGCACTGCGTGCTCGGCCAGAACGGTGCGGGCAAGTCGACGCTCATCAAGACGCTCGCCGGCGTGCACCGCCCCGACGGGGGTGAGATCAGCTGGCAGGGCGAGGGCGTCGAGATCGCCGACCCGCAGGCGGCCATCGACCTCGGTATCGCCACGATGTACCAGGAGCTCGACGTCGTCGACGGCCTGACCATCGCCGAGAACATCTTCCTGGGCCACGAGATCGCGCGCGGAGGGTTCACCAAGCGCTCCGCGGCGGCCAAGCAGACCACCGAGCTGCTGCGCCGGCTCGGGCATTCGAGCCTCTCGCCGCACACCGAGGTCGGCTCGCTGAGCGCCGCCAACAAGCAGATCGTCAGCATGGCGCGCGCGCTGTCGCACGACATCAAGCTGATCATCATGGACGAGCCCTCGGCCGTCCTCGACAGCGAAGAGGTCAAGAACCTCTTCGCCGTCGTGCGCGAACTCACCGCGGAGGGCATCGCGGTGGTCTACATCACGCACCGCCTCGAAGAGATCCGCGCGATCGGCGATCGCATCACGGTGCTCAAAGACGGGCGCACCACCGCGGTGGGGCTGCCCGCCGCCGACACCCCGACCTCCGAGCTCATCCGTCTGATGACCGGCCGCGAGATCACCAACGTCTTCCCCGAGCGCGTCCCGGTCGCCGTCGATGCGCCCGTCGTGCTCGAGGTGAGCGACCTCGCCCTCGCCGGGGTCTTCTCCGATGTGTCGTTCTCGGTGCGCGCGGGAGAGGTCGTGGGGCTCGCGGGCCTGGTCGGCTCGGGACGGTCCGAGATCCTCGAGACGGTCTACGGCGCGCGGCGCTCGAGTGGCGGCAGCGTGAGCGTCCGCGGCCGGACCCTCACGCGGGGGTCGGTGTTCGACGCCGTGAAGGCGGGCGTCGGTCTCTCGCCCGAGGAGCGCAAGAGCCAGGGTCTGGTGCTCGACGAGCCGATCTTCGTCAACGCGACCCTCGCGACCATGACGCGCTTCGCGAAGGGCGGGTTCCTCGACGACCGATCGGCACGGCGCGCCGCGCGCGAGCAGCTCGAGACGCTCGAACTGCGCCCGGCCGACCCCGACCGCCCCGCGCGCACGCTCTCCGGCGGCAACCAGCAGAAGATCCTGCTCGCGCGCTGGCTCATCCACGGCACGAACGTGCTGCTGCTCGACGAGCCGACCCGCGGGGTCGACGTCGGCGCCCGCGCCGAGATCTACGCTCTCATCCGCGACCTCGCCGCCGCCGGCAATGCCGTCGTCGTGGTCTCGAGCGAGATCGAAGAGGTGCTCGGACTGGCCGACGTCGTGCTCGTCGTGGCCGACGGCCGGATCCTCCGCACGCTCCCCTCCCACCAGATCGATGAGCACGGTGTGCTCGACCTCGTCATGAAAGGATCCGCCGCGTGAGCGAGCCGACCACCCCGACCCGTGCGCGCACGGTTCCCGCCGAGGCCGGCCAGGCGCCGTCCTCCTCGTCCGCGGGCTCTCCCGTGCGGGCGTTCTTCTCCGGCTCCGCCGGCCGCAACATCGGTCTCGTCGTCGCCCTGGTGGTGATGCTCATCGTCGGCGCCATCACGGCTCCCGGAACCTTCCTCACGGTCGACAACGTCTTCGTGATCCTCCGCCAGGCCTCCATCACCGGGGTCGTCGCGATCGCCATGACGCTGGTGATCATCGCCGGCGGGATCGACCTCTCGGTCGGGTCGGTCGTGGGCCTGGCATCCGTCGTCGGCACCCTCGCCGTCGTGCAGGACCTGGCCGACTCGATGCACTGGATCGTGTTCGTGATCTTCGCGCTCGCGGTGGGGGCGGCCGCCGGCCTCATCAACGGCATCGTCATCGCCTACGGCAACGTCGTCGCCTTCATGGCGACCCTCGCCATGCTCGTCGGGGCCCGCGGTCTCGCCGAGATCCTCGCCGAGCGCCGCACCCTCGTGGTCGAGGACCGCAGCTTCATCACCTTCATGAACGCCGACATCCTCGGCGTCAACATGCTGATCTGGATCTTCGCGATCGTCGCGGTGCTCGGGTGGGTGCTGCTGAACCGCACCACCTTCGGCCGTCGCACGGTCGCGATCGGCGGCAACCGCGAGGCCGCGCGCCTGGCCGGTATCAACGTCAAGCGCCACGTCATGTGGCTCTACGTGCTCGCGGGGCTGGCCTCCGGCATCGCCGGGGTGATGTTCCTGGGCCGTACGACCGCCGGGAGCTCCACGAACGGCCAGCTGCTCGAGCTCGACGTCATCGCCGCGGTGGTCGTGGGCGGCACCCTGCTCGTCGGCGGACGCGGCACCATCACCGGCACCGTGTTCGGCGTGCTGATCTTCGCCACCCTCACCAACGTCTTCATCCAGAACAACCTGTCGTCGTCGGTGCAGGCCGTGGCCAAGGGCGTCATCATCGTCGTCGCGGTGCTGCTGCAGCAGCGCTTCTCGAGGCCGCCCGGGCGCGGCTGACGAACGTCGACCGGCGGCGGCTGCGTAATGTGCGCAGCCGCCGTCGGCCTATGGATGGAACGCATGTCTGGTGATGGTGTACTGAGGGCGTGAGAAGGATGACCACAGATGCGGTGCAGACGGGCAACGGCGTGAGCCAGCTGTTCCAGCTGCTGCGAGACGGGGTTCCGCGCACGCGCGCGGAGCTGGCGAAGTCGACAGGTCTCGCCCGCTCGACCGTCGCGGTGCGCGTCGACGAGCTCATGCGCATGGGCCTCATCACCCCCGTGGCCGAAGCGGCCTCCACCGGGGGGCGCCCGCCGTCGCAGTTCGCGATCAATCCCGCCGCGAAGGTGGTCGTGGCCGCCGACGTCGGCGCCTCGCACGCCACCGTCGCCATCTCCGACCTCGCGGGAACGGTGCTGGCCGAGAAGACGACCGACCTCGACGTCGCTCTCGGTCCGGTTCCCGTGCTGACCTGGTTGGTCGAGGGGGCGCTGCAGCTGCTCGCCGACTCCGGGCGCACCTCCGCCGACGTCGCCGCGATGGGCATCGGCGTCCCCGGCCCCGTCGAGCACTCCACCGGGCAGCCGGTGAACCCGCCGATCATGCCGGGGTGGGACCGCTTCGACATCCCCGCGTGGGTCTACCAGCACCTGCCGGTTCCCGTGCTCGTCGACAACGACGTCAACATCTCGGCGCTGGGCGAACGCGCGACGGCATGGCCCGCGGTCGAGCACCTCATGTTCGTCAAGGTCGCCACAGGCATCGGCACCGGCATCATCTCCGACTCCCGTCTCCTGCGCGGGGCGCAGGGCATCGCCGGCGACATCGGTCACGTGCAGGTCGCCCGCGGCGCCGACATCCCCTGCCAGTGCGGCAATCGCGGATGCCTCGAGGCCTTGGCATCCGGCCCCGCCATCGCCCGCGCGCTGCGCGCTCAGGGCATCGAGGCGCACACCGGCTCCGACGTCGTCGACCTCGTCAAGCGCGGCAACGTCGACGCGATCCAGGCCGTGCGCCAGGCGGGCCGCGACATCGGCGAGGTGCTCACGACCTGCGTCAGCGTGATGAACCCCTCGGTGATCGCGGTGGGCGGCTCGATGGCCCGGGTGGGCGAGCACCTCATCGCGGGCGTGCGCGAGGTTGTCTACACGCGCTCGACGCCGTTGGCCACCGAGTACCTCTCGATCGTGCAGTCGGTCGCCGCCCAGCAGGCCGCCGTGATCGGGGCGAGCATGCTCGCGATCGAGCACGCCCTGTCTCCCGAGTCGCTGACCGCCGCCTTCCTCTCGGCCTGAGCCGACGCCTCGCTCCTCGCGAGGACGTTTCCGGATGCCGTTCGGCCGGCGTCCCGCCGACGGCGCGGTGTTCTGGCGCCCGCGGACTCGTCAGCGGGCGGCGGTCTCGACGGAGGTCGGGATCCCGCCGGTCGTCCCCGAGCGCTCCGCCGCGCGCGCGACCGCGACCAGCGCCGCCAGCACCCGGCGCACTGCCGCGTAGGCGAGCGCGTCGGGGCGGGTCAGGGCGTCGACGTGGCGCACGAGGTCGAGGTCGACCAGCGGCCGCAGCACGAGGCCGTCGACGGCGAGGGGGGTCGAGGTGGTGCGCGGCATGATGGCGATCGCGGCGCCCGCGCGCACGACCTCGGCCGTCACCGAGAACTCGTTGATGCGGTGGGCGATGCGCAGCGGCCGCCCCACGTGGGCGGCGAGGTGGTCGAGCACTCCGGCCAGGGGGAAGCCCTCGTGCACCGACACCCAGGCCTCGTCGGCCACATCGGCCGCGTGCAGCACGCGGCGCGCGGCGAGGGGATGCGTGGCCGGGAGCGCGACGTCGAGCGGTTCGGTCAGCAGCGGGGTCGTCACCACGCGATCGGCCGGCCAGGGCTCGTCGTGCGCGAGGCGGTGCGCGAGCACGATGTCGTGGTCGGCGGTCAGACCGGGAAAGTCGCGGTGCGCCACGTCGGCGTCGGCGAGGTGCAGGGGCGGTGTCCCGGCGAGCTCTCGGAGCAGCGGGCCGAACAGCGCGAGCCCCGCGCTGTGGAACGCCGACACGCGCACGGGGCGGTCGGCGCTCTCGACGAAGGCGCCCACCGCCTCGCGGGCCTCGGTCAGCGCTTCGTCGACGCGGGTGCCGGCGGCCGCGAGCGCCTCACCGGCCGAGGTCAGAGCGAGCACGCGACCGCTGCGGGTGGTCAGCGGCACGTTCACGCGCGCCTGCAGCGCGGCGAGCTGCTGCGACACGGCCGAGGGCGACACGTGCAGGGCGGCAGCGACGGCGGCCACGCTCCCACGGTCGCGGAGCTCGCGCAGCAGGCGCAGGTGGACGACATCCATAAGTCCGAACTTACGACACGATGAAGAAGCTCGACGTTGTTCTTCCGGGAGGCCTCCCGCACGCTGGAGGCGTGACCCGCCGAACACCCGAACTCCTCGTCGACATCCTGCTGATCGCGGTCGCCGCGGTGTGGGGCGCGAGCTTCCTCGCCGCCAAAGACCTCGCCGCCGAGACCGGGGTCGCCGCGGCGGTGTCGCTGCGCTTCCTCGTCGCCGCGCTCGCCCTCGGCGTCATCTGCCTCGTGAGGAGAGAACGGATGCCGCGCGGTCGCGGCCTCGCGATCGCCGCCCTCCTGGGCTGCTCGCAGGCGGCGGTCATCGGGCTCGAGACCGCCGGCGTGCACCTCACCTCGGCGACGAACGCAGGCCTTCTCATCAGCCTCGCGCTCGTGTTCACCCCCGTGCTCGAGAGCGTCGCGGCACGGGCCTGGCTGCCGCGGTCGTACTTCGTCGCCGCCGTCGCCGCGATCGTCGGCGTCGCCCTGCTGGTGTCGGGCGGAGGGCTGCGCACCCCCTCGATCGGCGACGCGCTCGTGATCGCCGCCGCGGTCGTCCGCGCCGTGCACGTCACCGCGAGCGCGCGTCTCACCCGCGGACGCCACGACAGCACCCTCGCGGTCGTCTTCGTGCAGATGCTCGTGTGCGCCGCGACCTCGTCGGCCGTGGCCGGCGCGCAGCTGCCGCGCGCGGTCGCCGGCCTCACGGCATCCGGATGGCTCGACGTCGTCTTCCTCGGCGTGATGTGCTCGGTCTTCGCCTTCGCGGTGCAGCTGTGGGCGGTGCGGCGCACCTCGGCGACCCGCGCGAGCATCCTCATGGGCACCGAGCCGGTGTGGGCGCTCGCCGTGGGCGTCGCGATCGGCGGCGAGGCCGTGGGCCTGCCCGGCTACCTCGGGGCCGCGCTCATCATCGCCGCGTCGTACGCCGGCCAGGCGATCGAGCGCCGCCATCGCCGCTCCGTCGCCGCGGCCGCCTCCCGCCCCACCCCGCCCGCCGGTTCCGCCGCGCCCGCCGCCCCGCGGGCGGCCTCGACCCCCGAGACTGCATCTCGCTGACATCCCCGCGTCAACCTGACACGGACTCGTCAGCGAGATGCAGTCTCGCGCTCGCCGGCGGTGCCTCGGCGGCGCCCCGGCCCGGCCCGCTCCGGCCCCGCGCGGCGACCGCCGCCGTGGTCGGGCCCCCGCCGCCGTAGGCTGGAGGCATGCACGGCGAGTACAAGGTCCCCGGCGGAAAACTGGTCGTCGTCGACCTCGAAGAGCGCGAGGGCCGCATCCACGGCTTCCACCTGGCGGGTGACTTCTTCCTCGAGCCCGACGACGCCCTCGACGACATCGATGCGGCCGTCAACGGCATGCCGGTCGAGTCCGACGTCCCCACGCTCGCCGCGGCGATCCGCGCGGCGCTGCCCGAGGGGGCGCAGCTGCTCGGATTCACCCCCGAGTCGGTCGCCACCGCGATCCGCCGCGCCCTCGTCACGGCCCCCGGCTGGGGCGACTTCGAGTGGGAGGTCGTGCACGACGGCCCCGTCTCGCCCCGCATGAACCTCGCGCTCGATGAGGTGCTCACCGCGCGCGTGGGTGCGGGGCTGCGCAAGCCGACGCTGCGCCTGTGGGAGTGGAACGAGAACGCCGTCGTCATCGGATCGTTCCAGTCGCTGCGCAACGAGGTCGACCCCGAAGGCGCCGCGAAGCACGGCTTCGACGTGGTGCGCCGCATCTCGGGCGGGGGCGCCATGCTCATGGCCGCGAACTCGATCGTGACGTACTCGCTGTACGTTCCCGCGTCGCTGGTGGCGGGCATGACCTTCGCCGATTCGTACGCCTTCCTCGACGACTGGGTGCTGCAGGCCCTGCGCTCGCTCGGCATCGACGCGGTCTACCAGCCGCTCAACGACATCGCCGGTCCTCACGGCAAGATTGGCGGCGCAGCGCAAAAGCGCCTCGCCAACGGCGGAGTGCTGCATCACGCGACCCTGAGCTACGACATGGACGGCCAGGTGCTCACCGAGGTGCTGCGCATCGGCCGCGAGAAGCTCAGCGACAAGGGCACCGTCTCGGCCGCCAAGCGCGTCGACCCCCTGCGCAGCCAGACCGGTTTGCCGCGCGATGAGGTCATCGACCGCTTCATCCAGACCTTCACCACGCTCTACGGCGCGACCGAGGGTCACATCTCCCAGGAGGAGTACGCCGAGGCCGAAGCCCTGGTCGCCTCCAAGTTCTCGACCGAGCAGTGGCTGCAGCGCGTCCCGTGAGCGTCGACGCCCTGCCCGACGCCCCCGCCCCCGGCAGCGTCGCGATCCACCACGCCGACAACCTTGCGGTGACCCCGGGCCTGGCCGACGGCAGCTTCGCCCTCGTCTACCTCGACCCGCCGTTCAACACCGGCCGCACGCGCTCCAAGGCGGTCGAGTCGGCGACGCGCAAGCTCTCGGCCGAAGAGGCTCCGGATGCCGAGGAGCCCGACGCCGCGCCCGAGACCGCAGCATCCGTCGACGATCCCAACATGCTCGACTTCCCCGAAGAGGAGCCGCCCCCGCCGCCGGTGGTGCAGCGCGGCTTCCACGGCCGGGAGTACGCGCGCCTGCGCGGCGACCTGCGCACCTACGACGACCGGTTCGACGACTACTGGGGCTTCCTCGAGCCGCGGCTCGTCGAGGCCTGGCGCCTGCTCGCCGACGACGGCACGCTCTACCTGCACCTCGACTACCGCGAGGTGCACTACGCCAAGGTCATGTGCGATGCGCTGTTCGGTCGCGACCACTTCTTGAACGAGCTGATCTGGGCCTACGACTACGGCGCCAAGACCAAGCGCCGCTGGCCCACCAAGCACGAGACGATCCTCGTCTACGTCAAGAACCCGTCGGCGTACTTCTTCGACTCCGACGCCGTCGACCGCGAGCCGTATATGGCCCCGGGGCTCGTGACGGCCGAGAAGGCCGCGCGCGGCAAGATGCCCACCGACGTCTGGTGGCACACGATCGTGCCGACCACGGGTCGCGAGAAGACCGGCTACCCGACGCAGAAGCCCGAGGGGGTGCTGCGCCGCATGGTGCAGGCCTCGTCGCGCCCCGGCGACAGGGTGCTCGACATGTTCGCCGGCAGCGGCACGCTGGGTGCGGTGGCCGCGCCCCTCGGGCGCGACAGCGTGCTGATCGACGACAACGCCGACGCGGTCGTCGTGATGCGCAAGCGTCTCGCGGCCTTCGGCGACTGACCCCTCAGGCCCGCGAGCCCACGAGCGCGTCGACGAGTCCTTCGATCTCTTCCTCGCCCACGGCGTAGGGCAGCACGGGGTGGCCGCTCGTGGCGATGAGTACGGCGACGGGGCGCTGCGAGCCGAGGTCGAGCGCTTGCGCGAGTGCGCCGCCGAGGTCGAGCGCGGCGCCCGTGCGGGGGCCGTCGGCCTGGCGGGCGGGGGCGTTCCAGTCGAGCCCCGGCCCCACCGCGTAGACGATGCGGGCGTCCATGAAGCCGGCCAGCGCGTCGTGGTGCCGGTCGAGCACGGCGGCCGCGCGCTCGCACTTGCCGCAGAGCGGCTGCGTGAACAGCAGCAGTTGCGCGCGCCCGCGCACGGCCTCGGTCACGACGTCGATCACGAGCCCGTCCGCGCGCAGCAACGGCGGACGGTGGTTCAGGATGTCGGGTGAGGGCAGGCCCCCGCGTCGGCCGGCGCGGGCAGCCACGAACCCCGCGACCACGAGTGCCACGCTCGCGCCGAGGGTCAGCGCGCTCGCCACCGGGGCGACGACGAGAAGCGTGACAGCGGAGGGCACGCCCGCCGCGGAGGCGGCGGAGGCGGCACCCGCCATCACCAGCGCGCCCAGCGTGAAGACGCCGTTGCGGCGCACGAGGGCCGCCGACACGGGCGTATCGGCCCACCTGCCGAAGCATCCGCAGTCCTCCGCCGACCCGCGCTCGACCGCACGCGTCACCACGACCGTGAACGCCGCGAGCAGCACCACCACGGCGCCGGCCGCGGCGACGCGCACGAACCCGTCGCCGATCGCCAGCGCGACGCCGAGCACGATCTCGACCACGGAGACCGCGGCGACGCTCGCGCGCGCGGCCCTCTGGGGCAGGCGCAGTGCCGAGAGCGTCCGCGGGGCGTCGTCGAGGGCGACGAGCTTGGCGATGCCGCTGGTCGCGAGTGCGGGAGCGGCGATGCAGACGAGGGCGAGGATGACGGGGGCGAGGGCGGACGTGGACGGCGTCATGATCCCCAGGATGTCGCCGCGCGGGAGGCCCACCGGTCGTGGCGCCCCTCGGTTCACCCGGCGGGGTCGCTCACCTCGCCCGCCCCGCCCGGGTTCGGCCTCCGACCGGCCCCGCGATCGTCGCTCGGGCCTAGGGTGAGGCCATGGACTTCGGCATCTTCGTTCCGCAGGGCTGGCGCTTCGACCTCGTGGGGATCGACCCCGCAGAGCACTGGCGGGTGATGAATTCCCTCGCCCAGAGCGCTGACGACGGCCCCTGGACCTCGCTGTGGGTCTACGACCACTTCCACACCACCCCCGTGCCCAGCAGCGAGGCCACGCACGAGGCGTGGACGCTCATGGCCGCCTTCGCCGCCGCGACCGACCGCGTGCGCCTCGGCCAGATGTGCACGTGCATGGGCTACCGCAACCCTGCCTACCTCGCGAAGGTCGCGGCGACGGTCGATGCGATCTCGGGCGGTCGCGCCGAGATGGGCATCGGCGGCGGCTGGTACGAGCACGAGTGGAAGGCCTACGGCTACGGCTTCCCGCCCATCGCCGAGCGCCTCGGGCGCCTCCGCGAGGGCGTCGAGATCATGCACCAGGCGTGGACCACCGGCGAGGCCACCCTGTCGGGGAAGTACTACGAGGTCGACGGCGCGATCGTGCAGCCGAAGCCCCTGCAGCCCGGCGGCATCCCGCTGTGGATCGCCGGCGGCGGTGAGAAGGTCACGCTCAAGATCGCGGCCAAGTACGCCTCGTACACCAACTTCGGCGGCTCGCTCGAGGAGTTCGACCACAAGTCCGAGGTGCTGCGCGGGCACTGCGAGACCCTCGGCCGCGACGCGTCCGAGATCACCCGCTCGACGAACTTCAACACGATCGTCGCCGCGACCGAGGCCGAGGCCTCCGATCGCCTGGCCGCCGTCGTCGCGCGCCTGCGTCCGCACGTGGGCGACGAGCGGGCGGATGCCATCGAGGCCGACTACCGCTCCTCCGACGCGTTCGGCACGCCCGAGCAGATCGTCGAACGCCTGCGCGAGCGGGCCGACCACGGCCTCGGCTACGCGATCCACTACTTCCCCGAGGCCGCGTACGACACCTCGGGCATCTCGCTGTTCGAGCGCGAGGTCATCCCGCAGCTCTGATCGTCGCCCCCTCCCGCGTGAGGGGGCGTTTCCTGTCGCCGCGCAGACGCCTGAGCGACACGAAGTGACCCCTCACGCCGGAGATCGCGGGTCAGACCAGCGGCGCGACGTCGGCGTACGCGTCGGTCTCGACGGCGGGGGCGGATGCCGCGGTGCCGAACACCCGCGCGCGCCGGGTCGTGGCATCCCACGTCGGCCATCCTGGGTCTCCGTCGCGTGCGAACGCGACTGCCGCGGCGTGCATTTCGGCGGCCAGAGCCGCCGGGGGAGTCCCGCCCGCGATGCGATCGACTCCCTCTGCGCCCAGGTGGTCGAACCAGAACGGCACGTCGAGGCAATGCCCGGCGATCCCCAGCGACGGCGACCGCCACGCGAAGCGGTAGAGCCAGGTGGCGGCTTCCGCGCGGGCCCGCGCCGCACGCAGCACCGTCGCGCGGATCACGCGATCGCTCGCGTACCCGCCGAGCACGGCCGCGGCGCCCCGGCGTTTCGTGCGCTCGAGGTAGGCGCGGCGGCGCGAGCGCCCGAGCCCCAGCACCGCCAATACGAACGGAACCGGCACCAGGCGCAGCACCGCCCGAAACCGGGCGGTCAGCCCGGTGAACTCGTCGTCCGTCGACCCGATCACCAGCGGGATCTCGGCCGAGGAGCCTCCGGCCAGAGCGTCGGGAGGGGCCACCGGCAGCAGTTCGCCGTCGATGACCGGTCCCAGGGGCAGCCCGTCGTCGAGCAGCGCGGTGAGCCCGGTCAGACGCGCCCCGCGCTCGGGCTTCTGCGCCGCGCGCTGCAGGGCGAGGAGGCGCTCCTCGGGCACCCCGGCGAACCCGTCGCGGTCGGCCGGGACCCCGGCCAGCCGCGCCACCCGGTCGGCGAAGCGGCGCGCTGTCGATCCCGCGACGGCGCCCACGGCGGGCGAGATCGCCATCGCGGCGTGGAAGAGTCCGGATGCCGCGGGGCTGGCCATCAGCGCGAGCACCGACCCGCCGCCCGCGGACTGCCCCGCGATCGTCACGCGGGCAGGGTCGCCGCCGAACGCGCGGATCTCGTCGCGCACCCACTCGAGCGCGGCGATCTGATCGCGCAGACCCCGGTTCGCGGGTGCGCCCTCGATGGCGCCGAACCCGTCGAAGCCCAGGCGGTACGAGAGCACGACCGTCACGACGCCGTCGCGCGCGAACGCGTCGCCGTCGTACCAGCGGCTGGCAGGCGACCCCGACACGAAGCCGCCGCCGTGGATCCACACGAGCACCGGCAGCGCGGCATCCGGAACCGCATCGGCGGGAGCGAAGACGTTGACGTTCAGCGTGGCCTCGCCCGGCACGCTCGGCTCGGGGATCAGCGTGATGCCGGCGTCGCCGCGTTGCGTCGTGGCGCCGTAGGTCGTGGCCTCGCGCACCCCGTCCCAGGCCTCGACGGGCTCGGGGGCGGCGAAGCGCAGCGCACCCACGGGGGCCT
Organism: Microbacterium algihabitans; assembly: GCF_032464975.1. Classification (NCBI taxonomy): domain Bacteria; kingdom Bacillati; phylum Actinomycetota; class Actinomycetes; order Micrococcales; family Microbacteriaceae; genus Microbacterium; species Microbacterium algihabitans. The sequence goes on along the minus strand of NZ_JAWDIU010000004.1, from coordinate 114,510 downwards.
GGGCGAACGGGATGCCGAGGAACACGGCCGTCCCACCCCGACGGAACCCCCGCACCTCACCCTTCGACGTGTGCGCGAGCGGAGCGGCATCCATGCCCCTCATCCTGCCGCGTATCCCGCGTGAGGGGTCGAAAAGCGTCGCTTCCGCACTCCCCGAAGCGACAGAAGACGACCCCTCACGCCGAAGCGCGTGCGCCGTCCCACCAGCGCAGCACGCGCAGCGCGAAGAACGTCAACCATCGCGAGGGCTCACCCGCGGGCACGTCGACCGGGAACCACACGGCGCCGTCCATCGGATACGCCTGGTGCCACGTGCCGTCGGGGTCGCGCGAGGCGCGGACGCGATCGACGGCCTCGGACAACCGCGGATCGGGTGCCTCGCCGTCGTGCAGAGCGGCGGCGCGGAAGTGGTCGAGGGCGCGCAGCGCGCTGTACCGGTGGCGGAACGGGTAGCCGAGGTGGTGCGCCCACACGTGACGCTCGCCGGTGGAGAGCCGGTAGAGCAGGCGTCGCTCGAGCAGGTACTCCTCACCGGCCTTGCGGGCGGCGTGCAGTTCGGGAGTGCCGCCGCTGCGCCACTCGTCGTCGAGGATCCCGATCACCGCGTTGAGCGTCGAGTGGAACGACGATTTCGTCGAGCCCTCCACCCACTCGCAGTTCCAGCCGCCGTCCGGCAGGCGGTGCGTGACGAACCAGTCCCGGATGCCGCTGACGTCCGCCCCGAGCCACGCTCCGCTGGCGAGGGTGAAGGCGTTGATGCACGCGTCGACCTCACCGTCCCAGAAGGGGAGGTCGTCGTACTCCCAGCGGGCGTTGCGCTTCAGGAGCCCGGCCGTGTCGGGGCGGAGGGCATCGGCATCCACCCCCCATTCCCGAAGACTCATGAGCGACCACGACGTCGCGGTCCAGGGCTGCGGCTCATCTTCCGAGAAGTCGGCGGGGAAGTGCGCGCCGCCCGCCCAGAGTCCGTCTTCGCCCTGCGCGGCGAGCAGCTGCGCCCCGAAACCCTCGTGGGCGACACGGGCGCGGGCGGCCTGCCAAGTCGCCTCGGGTTCATCGAGAAGGTCGCGCTCGACCTTCCACCGCAGGCTCGGGTCGCTGTCGCGCAGCCAGGCCAGTACCTCGTCGTCGCCCATGCGGGCAGGGTACGCCCGGGCCCCCGCAGGCGGTGCACAACTCAGGAGATTCGCGTCGGTTCCGGGCCTGGGGGAGGCGGATGGGCCGGTGTGCGGCCGAATCTCCGGAGTTGTGCACGCGGCGACCGGGCGGCCGGTCCGGGTCTCGCGTGGGCCCGCCGTCAGGTCGCGTCGGCGGCAGACGCTGGCGCCGACGGTACACAACTCAGGAGATTCGCGTCGGTTCCGGGCCCGGGGGAGGCCGATGGGCCGGTGTGCGGCCGAATCTCCGGAGTTGTGCACGCGGTGACCGGGCAGCCCCGCCGGCCGGTCACGCGTCGCGGCGGGCGCCCTCCGAGGGGGTCACGGTGAAGACGTTCGGGGCGCGGTATCCGGATGCCGAGAACGCGGCGTGCACCGCGTCGGTCGCCGCCTCGATGAGCCCGACCGGCATGAGGGCGATGGCCGCCCCGCCGAAGCCGCCGCCGGTCATGCGGGCACCGAGCGCACCGTTCACCAGCGCCGTGTCGACGGCGAGGTCGAGCTCGGGCACCGAGATCTCGAAGTCGTCGCGCATCGAGACGTGCGAGGCGACCAGCAGGTCGCCGATCGTGGAGGGACCGTCGGCGTCGAGGGCGGCCACGGTGTCGAGCACGCGCTGGTTCTCGGTGATCACGTGGCGGACGCGGCGGAAGGTGACGTCGTCGAGCAGCTCCTGAGCGCGCGGCAGGTCGTCGACGGTGAGATCGCGCAGCGAGGCCACGCCGAACGCGGCCGCTCCCCGCTCGCAGGCCTCGCGACGCTCGCGGTACCCGCCGGTCGAGTGCGCGTGCTCGACGAGGGTGTCGACGACGAGGATCGACAGACCGGCGTCGGCGAAGCCGAGCGGCACGGGGCGCGTGTCGAGCGTGCGGCAGTCGAGGAAGGTCGCGGCGTCGGCGACGCCGAGCATCGAGGCCATCTGGTCCATGATCCCGGTGGGCGCGCCCACGGCGTCGTTCTCGGCGACGCGGCCGACGCGGGCGAGGGCGACCTTGTCGAGACCCGTTGCCCAGACGTCGTTCAGGGCGGATGCCACGGCTCCCTCGATCGCCGCCGACGACGACAGTCCGGCTCCCACCGGAACCTCCGAGGCCAGGGCGATGTCGACGCCGCGGGTCACGGCATCCGGAACCTCGCGACGCAACGCCCACGCCACACCGAGCGGATACCCGGCCCAGTCGAGGCCGCCGGCGGCGATGCGGTCGTCGAGCTCGGCGAGCGAGACCTCGACGGGCGCGTCGGCGAACGTCGAGCTCACGCGGATCACGTCGTCGTCGCGCAGGGCCACGGCGGCGGCGGTGCGCTGGGCGATCGCGAAGGGGAAGACGAAGCCCTCGTTGTAGTCGGTGTGCTCGCCGATGAGGTTGGCGCGGCCGGGGGCCGACCACACTCCCGCGACGGGCGCGTCGGTCAGGGTGGCGAGAAGGGCGCGGGCGTCGTCGACGGCGGTCATGCCGTCACCTCCGGAACGGTGTCGAGGGCGGCGCGCAGGCGCTCGGCCTGCGACTCGGGGGTCACGTCGCCGATCCAGGCGCCCATGGCGGACTCGGATCCGGCGAGGTACTTCAGCTTGTCCGCGGCGCGGCGCGGCGAGGTGATCTGCAGGTTGAGGCGGATCGCGTCACGCGCGCGGTCGACCGGGGCCTGGTGCCACGCGGCGATGTAGGGCGTGGGGGTGTCGTACAGCGCGTCGATGCCGCGCAGCAGTCGCAGGTAGAACGGCGCGAGTTCGTCGCGCTCGGCGTCGGTCGTCTCGGACAGATCGGCGACGTGGCGGTGCGGCAGCACGTGCACCTCGACGGGCCAGCGGGCGGCGAACGGCACGAACGCCGTCCAGTGCTCGCCTCGCAGCACGACGCGCTCGCCGGCCTGCTCGAACTCGAGGATGCGGGCGAACAGATCGTCGGAGGTGCGCGAGATCGTGTCGAGCAGGCGCTGCGTGCGCGGCGTGACGTAGGGGTAGGCGTAGATCTGGCCGTGCGGGTGGGGGAGGGTGACGCCGATGTCCTTGCCGCGGTTCTCGAAGGGGAACACCTGACGGATGCCGGGGAGCTGCGACAGCGCGGCGGTGCGGTCGGCCCACGCCTCGATGACGGTGCGAGCGCGCGTGCGCGACAGCGAACCGAACGACCCCTCGTGCTCGGGGCTGAAGCAGACGACCTCGCAGCGACCGACCGAGGTGCGGGTGCGGCCGAGGCCGAGGTGCTCGAGGTCGTCGGCGCCGCGCGGGGGATCGACGGCTGCCGGGGCGTCGCCGACCGCGGCGTCGAGAGCGGGGCCGAACGAGGGCGACTTGTTCTCGAAGACCGCGACGTCGTAGAGCGAGGGGATCTCCGACGGGTTGGTCGGTGTCTGCGGCGAGAGCGGGTCGAGGTGCGCCGGGGGGAGGAACGCCCGGTTCTGACGATTGGATGCCACGGTGATCCAGTCACCGGTCAGCACGTCTTGACGCATGGTGGCGGTGGCGGGCCGCGGGTCGAGGGTGCGGGCGTCGACCGCGCGCTCGGCGCCGAGCGTCGTGCCGGGATCGTCGAAGTAGATCAGGTCGCGGCCGTCGGCGAGGCGCGTCGGTCGCTTGACGACGCCGGCGCCCAGCTCGATCGCGGTGGGGGTCTCCGTGTTCACGATAACACGCTACATCTGGCGCGTGATATCGTCAACATGAAGGGGGCGCGATGCGTGTATCCATGGCCGACGTGGCCGAAAAGGCCGGGGTTTCGGCGCAGACGGTGTCACGCGTGGCCAACGGCAGCCCCCGCGTCGACCCCGCCACCCGCGTGCGCGTCGAGAAGGCCATGGCCGACCTCGGCTACCGCATGCACCGGGCCGCGCGCGCCCTGCGCACCGGGCAGACCTCCACGATCGGCCTCGTCGTGTCGACCCTCGCGTCGGTCGGCAACTCGCGCATGCTGCAGGCGATCTCCGAGGCCGCGGCCGAGCGCGAGTACGCCCTCGCCGTGGTGACCGTCGGCGAACGCGGCATCCGCGACGCCTTCGCACGCCTGCGGTCGCAGGGTGTCGACGGAGCGGTCGTGCTCAACGAGGCGACCGAGCTCGCGCGCGACGTCGAGCCGCCCGCCGACCTGCACCTCGTCGTCGTCGACTCCCCGCCCGACGCTCGCTTCTCGATCGTGCAGACCGATCATGCCGGGGGAGCGCGGGCCGCGACCGCGCACCTGCTCGGCCTCGGACATCGCACGGTGCACCACCTCGCCGGGCCCGCGGGGTCGTTCGCCGCGGCGGAGCGCGAGCGCGGATGGCGGGGGGCGCTGCTCGAGGCCGCCGCGACGGTGCCCGCACCCGTCCGGGGCGACTGGACCTCGGCATCCGGTCACTCGGCTGCGGCCGCCCTCGCGGGCGCCACCGCGATCTTCGTGGCCAACGACCAGATGGCGCTGGGGGCCCTGCGCGCCCTCGCCGACGCGGGCCGGCGGGTGCCCGACGACGTCGCCGTGGTCGGCTTCGACGACATCGCGGATGCCGCGCAGTTCCGCCCACCGCTGACCACTGTGCGACAGGACTTCGACGCCCTCGGTCGTCGCGCGGTCGCGGCCCTGATCGCCGCGATCGAGGGCGGGCAGCCGATCGCCGAGTCGGTGCCCGCGGCGCTGGTGGTGCGCGAGAGCAGCACGGCGGTCTGACCCGCCCAGGTGGTACACCGGACACCTCGGTGGTACACTCGGCGCATGCCGACGACCCGACTGCGCACGCAGGTGACGCACACGCGCGACGTCGAAGAGGCCCTCCGCATCGCGCGTTCGCTCTGGCCGGACGAGTCGCCGAGCGCACTGCTCCTGCACCTCGTCGTGAGGGGCGGCCAGGCGATCCGCGACGAGCAGGCGCAGAACGCACGCGCCCGTCGCGGGGCGGTGGATGCAGTGGTCGAGCGGTTCGCGGGGATCTACCCCGAGGGGTATCTTCGTGAGCTCCGCGCGGACTGGCCCGAGTGATCGTGCTCGACGCCGGGGTCGTCATCGCCCTGTTCAGCCCCGGCGACGCGCACCACGACCGGGCGAAGACCCTGTTCGCGGAGCAACCCGGCCCCTTCCTCATGCACTCCCTGACCGCGGCGGAGGCTTTGGTCGCCGCCGCCCGCGTCGGGCGCGACGAAGAGCTGTGGGGTGCCCTCCGCGATCTCGGGGTGGACGTCGCGCCGATGGGTCCCCACGAACCGCTCGTTCTCGCTCGGCTGCGCGCGCGGCACGCGCTCAAGATGCCCGACACGTGCGTCCTCGCGGCGGCGGTGCACCATCGCGTTCCGCTCGCGACATTCGATGCGCGTCTCGCCGCCGTCGCCGAAGAGATGTCGCTCGGACTCGCCGTGCCGGCGGTCGACTGACCACCGCGTCCGCCGGCAGCCCGCGGCATCCGGAAACGAAGAACGCCCGCGGATGCCGGAGCATCCGCGGGCGTCTCTCGTGGGGAGAGTCTGTTACTTCTTGACCGGGATCGACTGCGACTCGAGCGTGCTGATGGTCGAGTCCTGACCCTTCTGCAGCGCGTCGGCGAGGGTGCCGCTGCCGCTGACCGCCGCCTTGAAGCCGTCGGAGACATCGGCGTAGGTCTTGGTCATGGTCGGGCCCCACACGAAGTCGGGGTTCACCTCGGTGGCCGCCTTCGCGAAGACGTCGTAGATCTTCTGGCCGCCGTAGAAGTCCACACCGTTGGCCAGCGAGGGGAGCTTGAGGCCCTCGGTGGTGGCCGGGTAGAGGTTGGCCTCTTCGTTCAGCGCGGTGAGCGCCTCTTCCGAGGTGTTCAGCCACAGGGCGAACTTCGTCGCCTCGTAGGGGTGCTCGCTGCCCTTGAGCACGGCGATCGACGATCCGCCCCAGTTGCCCGCGACGTTCTCACCGGCCGACCACTGCGGCAGGTCGGAGACGGCCCAGCCGCCCGCGGTGTCGGGAGCGCCGCTCGAGATGGAGTTGGCACCCCACACGGCGGAGTTCCAGGTCCAGACCTGGCTCGAGTTGTAGGCGTTGTTCCACTCGTCGGTCCACGCGGGGTAGGTCGAGACGAGGTCCTGGTCGATCAGCGACTGCCAGTAGTCGGCGACCTTGGTCGAGGCGGGGTCGGTCAGCGAGACGGTCCAGCCCTCGGAGTCGTTGCCGAACCACTGTCCGCCGGCCTGCCAGACGAAGCCGGCGAACTGGTTGATGTCGGACTGCGAGAAGTTGGTGATGTAACCGCCGAGCGCGCGGATCTTCTTCGCGGCCTCGGTGTACTCGTCCCACGTGGTGGGGATCGCGATGCCATTCTTCTCGAAGAGGTCCTTGCGGTAGAACAGCGCCATCGGGCCGATGTCCTGGGGGATGCCGTAGACGGCGTCGTCCTGACCGAGCGCGACCTGGTTCCAGGCCCACGGCACGAACTGGTCCTTCGCGGCGACCACGTCGGCGCAGCCGGCGATGTTCTCGATGCCGTCCTGCACGAGGAAGTTCGGCAGGGCGTCGTACTCGATCTGGCCGAGGTCGGGGGCGTTGCCGGCCGCGATCTGGTTGAAGAAGTTCTGGTAGGTGCCGCTGTTGCCGTTGGGGCCGGTCTGCACCTTGACCTGGATGTCGGGGTTCTCCGCGTTCCACATATCGACGACCTTCTCGATACCGGGGATCCACGAGGTGAACTCGAGCGTGACCTGTCCGTCGGCCGGAACGCAGTCGGCTGCGGCCGCGGCGCCGTCGCCGCTTCCGCCGCCGGCGCAACCGGCCAGGAGCAGAGCCGACAGCGCGACGCCCGAGGTCGCGGCGAGGATTCTGTGCTTCATGGGAATGCCTTTCTCTGGGTGCCCGGGCGGGCCATTCCGCCCGGGATGAGGGGCGGCCGGAGCCGCCGGAGGGTTTACTTCAGGGCGCCGGTCCCGAGACCGTTGCGCCAGAAGCGCTGGAGGAGCAGGAAGATGACGATGAGGGGGATGACCGACAGCAGGGCGCCGATCAGTACGAGTCCGCGGAGCTCGGGGATCTGGTTGAGCTGGTTGTTCCAGCCGTAGAGGCCGAAGACCACGGGGAACAGCTCTTCGCTGCGCAGCATGATCAGCGGCAGGAAGAAGTTGTTCCAGATCGCGACGAACTGGAAGAGGAACATCGTGACCAGCGCGGGGCTCATCAGACGCAGGCTCACGGTGAAGAACGTGCGGATCTCGCCCGCGCCGTCGAGGCGGCTGGCCTCGAGCAGTTCGTCGGGCACCGACGAGGCGGCGAAGATGCGTGCGAGGTAGACCCCGAACGGGCTGACCAGCGAGGGCAGGAACACGGCCCAGAAGGTGTTGGTCAGCTGCACCTGGCTGAAGATGAGGAACAGCGGCAGGGCCAGGGCGGTCGCCGGCACCAGCACGCCGCCGAGCACGACGTCGAACACCAGCTCGCGGCCCGGGAAGCGGTACTTCGCCAGGGCGTAGCCCGCCATCGCGGCCAGCAGCGTCGCCACCGCTCCGCCGAGGCCGGCGTACAGCAGGGAGTTGCCGAGCCAGCGCAGGAAGATGCCGTCGCGGTACGCGAACAGGTCGCCGATGTTCGAGAACAGGCGCATGTCGGCGAACCACAGCGGGTTCGTGGTGAGGATGTCGCCCGTGCTCTTGCTCGAGGCCACCAGAAGCCACCACAGCGGCAGCAGGAAGTAGACCGTGAACACGGCCATGACGAGCATCGCCGAGGTGCGCGAGACGAGGGGTTCGCGCACGGCGCCCGAGCGGATGCCGGCCGGGCGGGAGGAGCCCGAACGGGGGCTGCGCGCGGGGCGGGGGGTGGTGACGGCGCTCATGCGTTGCCCTTCTTCTGCATCCACTTCATGAAGCCGAACGACAGCACGAAGGTGGTCACGGCCAGCACCACCGAGAACGCGGCGGCGAGATTGGCGTTGGGGATGGATGCCGTGGCGTAGACGGTCATGTTGGGGGTGAAGGTGCTGGTGACGGCCGAGCTGAAGGACCGGAACACCTGGGGCTCGGCGAGAAGCTGCAGCGTGCCGATGATCGAGAAGATCGCGGTCATCACGATCGCGGGGCGCACGAGGGGGATCTTGATCGACCAGGCGATGCGGAACTGCCCGGCACCGTCGAGGCGGGCGGCCTCGTAGATCTCGCTGGGGATCGACAGCAGCGACGAGTAGATGATCAGCATGTTGTAGCCCACGTAGACCCACGTCACGACGTTCGCGATCGACCACAGCACGAGGTCGGCGCCGAGGAAGTCGACGTTCTTGGTCAGCGCGGTGAAGGGCGAGAGGTTCGGCGAGAACAGCGAGCCCCACATGATCGCGGCGATGACGCCGGGGACGGCGTAGGGCACGAAGAACGCCAGGCGGAAGAAGCGCTTGCCCTTGAGTAGCGGCGAGTCCAGCAGCAGGGCGAAGATCAGCGCGAGGCCGAGCATGACCGGCACCTGCACGACGCCGAAGGCGAGCATGCGCAGCATCGACGACCAGAACGCCTCGTTCTGGAACACCTGCACGTACTGAGACAGGCCGCCGAAGACGAGCTCGGCCTTGCCGAAGGTGCCCTCGCGGCGAACCACGAGCAGCGACTGCACGATCGCGAAGATGATCGGCAGCACGTAGAACAGCACGAACAGCACCGCGAAGGGGGCGAGCAGGATGAGGATCGCGCTCTTGAACGGCACCCGCGGGCGTCGCGGCCGCGGTGCGTTCTCGCGCGCGGCGCGCGGCGGGGCGGAAACGGTGGTGGTCACGAGGCCTCCTCGATGATGCGGACGGCACCGCCGACGACGACGACGGTGCCGTCGACGGCCTCGTCGGTCATCGCATCGCGCCCGTGCGCTGCGATCTCGACCGACTCGGTGGTGTGGTTGATGACGAAGACGAACGAGCGGTCGTCGCTCGCACGGCGGATGATCTCGACCCCGGGGAGAGCGTCGACGGTGCGGATGCCGGCGTCCTGGGCGACCCGCGACAGCAGCTCGCGGTAGGCCGCGGCGGCGGGGAGGGTGGCGAGGTACCAGGCGGACCCGGCGCCCACCCGGCGGCGGGTGCGGGCGGGCAGGCCCGCGGCGGGACCGTCGACGAAGCGGGCGTCGACCTCGGCGTCGACGGGGCGCAGGCGCTCCGACCAGACGGCGCCGCTCGTGCCGTCGTCGAGGGCGACGACCTGGCCGGGGCCGAGGGGCGAGAACTCCTCCGACACGATGCCGAGCAGGTCGCGGAACGCGCCGGGGTAGCCGCCGAGGCGCACGCGGTCGTCCTGGTCGACGATGCCGCTCGCGAAGGTGATCACGGCGGTGCCGCCGTCTTCGACGAAGCGCGCGATCGCGTCGGCGTCGGCGTCGCGCACGAGGTGCAGCGCCGGCACGACGACCAGGCGGTAGGCCGACAGGTCGGCGGAGGCCGAGACGACGTCGGTCGAGATGCCGGCCGCGGCGAGGGCCGCGTGCGCCGCGTGCACCTGGTCGAGGTAGCGCAGGTCTTCACTCGGACGACCCTCGTTCTCGATCGACCACCAGCTCTCCCAGTCGAAGAGCACGGCGGCATCCGAGGCCACTCGTGTTCCGGCGATCGGCTGCAGCCGGCGCAGGGTGCGTCCCACCTCGAGCACGCTCCGCCACTGGGCGGTGTCGGTGCCGGCGTGGGGGAGCAGGGCCGAGTGGAACTTCTCGGCGCCCTGGGCCGAGGCGCGCCACTGGAAGAAGCAGATGCCGTCGGCGCCGCGCGACACGTGCGAGACGACGTTGCGCAGCAGCTCGCCCTCGCCCTTGGCGAGGTTGTGCGGCTGCCAGTTGACGGCGCCGGTGGAGGTCTCCATCAGCAGCCAGGGGGCGCCGTCGGCGAGACCGCGCGTGAGGTCGGCCGCGAACGACAGCTCGGCGAGGGGTTCGGGAAGGCGTCGGTCGAGGTAGTGGTCGTTGGCGATGACGTCCATCTCGCCGGCCCACGAGAAGTAGTCGAGCGCACGGATGTGCGCGGTCACCATGAAGTTGGTCGTGACCGGAGCGGTGCTGAGCTCGCGGATCACGCGCGCCTCGGCGCGGTACAGCTCGAGCTGCTGGTCGGACGAGAAGCGCTGGAAGTCGAGCAGCTGCGCCGGGTTGCGCAGCGAGAGCGCGGCCATCGGCGGCAGGATCTGGTCCCACGCGCTGTAGCGCTGGCTCCAGAACGAGGTGCCCCACGCGGTGTTGAGAGCGGCGATCGTGCCGTAGCGGGCCTCGAGCCACTCGCGGAAGGCCGTGGCGCTGGCGTCGCAGTAGCAGAGGGCGTTGTGGCAGCCGAGCTCGTTCGACACGTGCCACATCGCGAGGGCGGGGTGACCGGCGTAGCGCTCGACCACGCGACGGCTGAGCTCGGCGGCGTACCCGCGGAAGATCGGCGAGCTCGGGCAGTAGGCCTGACGTCCGCCGGGGTAGCGGCGCGTGCCGTCGACGCTCACGGGGAGGATCTCCGGATGCCGCGTGGTCACCCACGGGGCGGGGGAGGCGGTCGCGGTGCCGAGGTTGACCCGGATGCCGTGGGCGTGGGCGAGGTCCATGACCTCGTCGAGCTCGGCGAAGTCCCACTCGCCGTGCGCGGGGTTGATCCACGACCAGCCGAAGATGTTGATCGCGATGAGCCCGACGCCCGCTTCGACCATGAGGCGCATGTCGTCGTCCCAGACGGCGCGGTCCCACTGCTCGGGGTTGTAGTCGCAGCCGAAGACGAGACCCTCGCGGGTCAGCTCGGCCAGACGGTCGCCCGCGCGGGTCGGGTCGCTCGCGCGGGTCGGGTCGGTCGCACGATCGCTCTCGCGATCGAGCGGGGCCAGATGGTCGACGGCAAGCATCCGGGAGGCGCTCCTTTGCGTGGTTCTGTGAACGTGCACACAGTCACGCGCCCGAGTCGAGGGCGGTTAATGTGTGAACGTGCACATAGTGACACGGAGCGCGGTGGATCGTCAACTCGCACGCCCCGATAGGCTGACGACATGACGCCTCCTCCGCCCGGGCGCCGGCGCAGCACCGTGCACGACGTGGCCCGTGCCGCCGGGGTGTCGAGGGGCACGGTCAGCCGCGTCCTCAACGGCGGCTACGTCTCGGAGCACGCCCGCGAGGCCATCCAGACGGCCATCCGCGAGGTCGGGTACGTGCCCAACAACGCCGCCCGCACGCTCGTGCGCCAGCGCACGCAGGCCGTCGGCTTCATCGTGCACGAGCCGCACTCGCTCTTCCTCGAAGACCCCAACATCGGCGGCATCCTGCTCGGTGCCAACACCGCGCTGTCGAAGGCCGATTACCAGATGGTGTGCCTCGTGATCGACACCGATCGCGACACCGAGCGGGTCGCGCGCTACCTCAGCGGCGGCTTCGTCGACGGCGCGGTCATCGTGTCCGCGCGTCACCACGACCCCATCACCGACGTGGTCGAGCGCCTCGGACTCCCCGTCGCCTACGTGGGCCACCCTCCCGGCATCCGTCGCCCCTGGGTCGGCATCGACAACCTCGGCGCCGCGCGCGCGATCACCGCACGCGTGCGTGCGTCGGGGCGTCGCCGCATCGGCATGATCGCCGCCGCCCTCGACCGCGACTCCGGCAGCGACCGACTGGCGGGCTTCCGCGACGCACTCGGCGAAGACTTCGACGAGTCACTGGTCGAGCCCGTGCCGCTCTATGCCTTCGCCGACGGCGAGGCCGGCATGCGGCGCCTGCTCGAGCGCGCGCCCGACATCGACGCGGTGTTCGGCGCCTCGGATGCCGTGGCCGCCGGCGCCGTGCAGGCCCTTCGCGCGGCCGGGCGACGCGTGCCCGACGACGTCGGCGTGGTCGGCTTCGACGACAGCGCGTGGGCGGTGCGCACCGACCCGCCGCTCACCACGGTCGACCAGCCCGCCGAGGGACTGGGTGCCGCGGCCGCCGAGACCGTGCTGCTGCAGCTGTCGGGCGGTGTGGCCGATGCCGGCGGCATTCTGCTCGACGCCCCGATCGTCTGGCGCGCCTCGGTCTAACAGCACCGGCGCGCGCTCTCGCCGTCGGTCGCGCATCCCGGGTTTGGGGCGAGATCTGCAGCTTGGGGCGTGAATTCTCCGCCCCGAGCGACGGAATCCGCCCCAAACCGCCGTGCTCTCGCGCGTCGGTCGCTGTGGTGGGTTTGGGGCAGGATCTGCAGGTTGGGGCGTGAATTCTCCGCCCCAAGCGACGGAATCCGCCCCAAACCGCCGTGCTGTCGCGCGCCGGTCGCTGTGGTGGGTTTGGGGCAGGATCTGCAGCTTGGGGCGTGAATGGTCCGCCCCAAGCGACGGAATCCGCCCCAAACCGCCCTCCGGGCCCAGCGTCAGCGCGGCTCGCGCCATCCCCGCTCGAGGATGCGGAAGCCCGCCTCGATCGTCTCCGCGGCGTCGTCGTGCTCGAACGCGAGGATCTGCAGCTGCAGCACCATGCGCGCGTAGACCCGGGTCTCGGCATCCGGTGCGCTCTTCCCCGTCGTCTCGGCGATCGCCAGGGCGAGGGCGTCCTCGTGGCGGAGCCACATGCGCGAGGCGTAATCGTGCAGGGCGGGGGTCTCGGTGATCAGCTTCATGAACTGCCGGCGGTGATCGCCCGTGGGGTCGAAGGCCAAGCCGATGAGCTCGCGCCGGTAGAGCTCGCGCAGGGCGTCCGACACCGAGGTGCCCGGGGCGCGGTCGCGCACGGCGCCCACGAGCAGGTCGCGCTGGGCATCGTCTTCGTCGAAGACGAGCGCCTCCTTCTGCGGGAAGTGCGCGAACACGGTGGTCGGCGACACGTCGGCGGCGTCGGCGACCTCGCGGATGCTGACCTCGTCGAAGCCCCGCTCGACGAAGAGCATCGTCGCGGCGTCGGAGATGGCCTTGCGGGTGGCGGCCTTCTTGCGCTCTCGGCGACCCACGTCTGTGCTCATGTGGGGCAGTCTACCGGTACCGATCGGAAACTGCATTGACAACGAAACTGGTACGAGTACAGTTACGGCGTGACTTCACTTTCTCCTTCCCCTCAGCAGGGTCGCCGCTCCTGGATCATGCTCGTCGTCATCACGACGCTGACCACCGCCGGGATGACCGTTGTCTTGCCCGTGCTGCCCTTCGTCGTGCTCCGCTACGTGTCGAACCCCGCCGATCTGGCCGTCTGGGTCGGCATCCTCGAGACCGTCAACGCGCTCTGCGCCTTCCTCGTCGCCCCCTTCCTCGGGCGCATCTCCGACCGCTTCGGTCGCCGACCGGTGATCATCGTCGCCGGATTCGGCGCCGCCCTCGGCTTCCTGCTCTTCGGCATCGGCGGGGCGCTCTGGGTGCTGCTGCTCGGCCGCATCGTGCAGGGCGTCACCGCCGGCGACCTTCCCGCCCTCTTCGCCTACCTCGCCGACATCACCCCGCCCGACAAGCGCGCCCGCCGCTTCGGCGTGCTCGGAGCGACCGCCGGCATCGGCACGATGGTCGGCCCGGCCCTCGGCGGCACCCTCGCCGCGATCGACGTCGACCTGCCCGTCTTCGTCACCGCGGGACTCGCGCTGACGGTCGCGATCCTCAGCATCCTCCTGCTGCCCGAAAGCCTCGCGCCGGCCAAGCGCATCACCTCGCTCGACCTGCGGGCGGTGCACCCGTTCGCGGTGTTCCGTGGGGTGTTCCGCCGGCCCGAGCTGCGCGGGATCATGATCGGCCTGATCCTCGTGGGGCTGCCGTTCGGGTTCTTCGTCAACAACTTCAGCGTGCTCGCCCTCGACGCCATCTCGTGGAACCCCACCGCGATCGGCCTGCTCACCGCGTGCGTCGGCATCATCGACATCGCGATCCAGGGCGTGCTGCTCGGATTCCTGCTGCCGCGCATCGGCGAGCGGGGCGTCGTGGTCAGCGGCATCGTCACCCAGGCGGTCGGACTCGTCGCCCTCGCCGGGGTCGCGTCGCTGCTCGCCCAGCCGTGGCTGTTCGTCGTCGGTGCCCTGACGCTCGCGGCGGGCCAGGGTGCAGCCCAGGCCACGATGGACGGCCTGCTCTCCAACGCCGTCGGCGACGACGAGCAGGGCTGGATCGCCGGAGCCGCGCAGTCGCTCAACGCCGCGGTCGGAACCGTCGCCCCACTCGTCGCGGGCCTGCTCTACGCCCACGTGGCCCACGCCGCGCCCTACGTGCTGGGCGCTGCGCTCATGGTCGCCGCCGCCGTGGTCATCGGGCGGGCGCGCTTCACGAGCCCCTCGCTCACGGCGAAGGTTCCGGATGCCGCGGAGCCCGTGCCCGTGACGGAGTGACGCTCCCGATCGAAGGGTGATTCCGGATGCCGCGCGCCGCGGCATCCGGAATCTTCTACGCCGAAGGGCCCCAGGGCATCGGCCGCTCGGGGTCGCGCGTGCTGTCGTCGGGGATGTGGGGGAGGGCCTCGCCGCCCGCACGGATGCAGAGCCAGCGCAGCTCGCCGTCGCTCTCGGGCAGCGCGCGCCAGGTGCGCCAGACGTCCTGCCCGACCCGCACGACGCTGCCCGGGCCGACGTCGACCACGTCGTCGTCGAGGCCCATCTGGCCGCGGCCCTCGAGGAACACGTACAGCTCTTCGACGCGGGAGTGCGTGTGCCAGTACCCGGCCTCCTCGCCGGGGGCGAGGGCGTTCGCCGTCATGCCGATGAACTGCATCGTCAACTCGTGGTCGACCACGCGGCGCCCGTCGCGCGAGCGGGCGGGGACGAACCCGCCGAAGTGGTCGCGCCAGGCGTCGAGCCCGCCGATCTCAATGATCTCGTAGTCGCTCATCGGTTCTCGCTCTCGGGGGAGGTCAGCTGCCAGCCGTCGTCGGTGCGACGGTAGATCGTGCGGAGGTGCTTGCGGTCGGAGGAGCCCTGCCAGAACTCCACGCGGTCGGCGACGAGGCGCCACAGCACCCAGTCGCCCGGGCCGATGCCGTCGCGCGCGGCGGCCGAGCGTGCGGCGAGATCCGCCGCCGAATCCTCGGCCGAGGCCTCCACCACGCGCCCGCGCACGCGGACGGAACGCAGCACCGCCGGCCACCAGAAGGTCAGCGCCGCCGCGGGATGAGCGGCGAGCTGCGCCGCCTTCGCCGAGGCGCGCGGCCCGGCGAAGGCCCATCCGCCGGGCCCGAGGTCTTTCAGGATCAGCGTGCGGGCGTCCGGGATGTCGTCGGCATCGACCGTCGCGAGAGTGGCACCGTGCGCCTCGGCCACGCCGGCGTCGACGGCCTGCCGGATCCACCGCTCGAACAGCTCCTCCGGCTGGTCGGGGAGGGGCTCGGCATCCGGAGTCGGAGCGGTGCCGGTGAGGGAGGGGAGCGAGCGGAGCCAGGGGGCCATCGTCATGCCTCCATCGTGCTCCTCCTCGGGCGTGCTCCGCGTGGGCCGTGTCACGAGGACAGGACGCCGAAACGAGAACAGGCCGATCCGCGCGGGACCGGCCTGTTCTCGACGCACGCGCCTGTTCTCGCGGCGCGTTACTCCTCGAGCTGCCCGAGCGACGGCTCCGCGACGAAGCGCGCGACCGGCTCGACCGCGTGCTCGAGCTCGAGCACGACGATCTCGTTCGCCCCGGCGCGCGTCGCGGGGCCCGGCACGTACAGCGTGTTCTGCGGCACGGTGTTCCAGTAGCGGCCGAGGAAGAAGCCGTTGACGAAGGCGAAGCCCTTGCCCCACCCCGTGGTGTCGAGGAACAGGTCGGCGGGGGCATCGAGGTCGAACGATCCGCGCAGGAACGCCCGGCCGATCGAGCCGGTGCCGGCGCCTTCGACGGTGTCGAGGTCGATGGGCGACGCGGTCCAGCCCGTGAGCGGTTCGCCGTTCAGGGTGACTGCGCCGATCAGTCCCTTCGCCTCGCCGAGGCGGTCGGCGTAGTTCACCCGGCCCTGGTCCTCCACGAGCACCGTCAACCGCGAGCCGGCGGGGATCGTCAGCGCACGCTCGTGCAGCGCGCGCGACAGGCGACCGACGGGAGTGCCGTCGACGTGCACCCACGCGAGGTCGCGCACCTCGTCGAACACCACCGCCGCGGGGCCCGAGAACGCGGGCAGGTCGACGTCGTAGCGCACGAGGGGCCCGAGGTGCGCGAGCTGCTCGAAGGTCGCGGGAGCGGGCGAGACGGGACCGGTGGCTGCCGGCATCCACTCGCCCTCGCCCGACAGGGCGACCTCGAAGACGGGCGCATCGGGCCGGGGCTCGGGGACGAGGTCGGGCACGGGCGCGTACTTGGCGATGACCTCGCGGAACGCGTGGAACTTCGCCGTCGGGTGGCCCGACTCGTCGATCGGGGCGTCGTAGTCGTAGGACGTGACGATGGGGTCGTAGCGGCCCTTGTCGTTCGCACCGTTCGTGGTGCCGAAGTTCGTCCCGCCGTGCACCATGTAGATGTTCACCGAGGCGCCCGCGGCGAGCAGCACGTCGAGGTCGTGGGCGGATGCCGCGGGGTCGGTCGTGTGGTGGATGCTGCCCCACCAGTCGAACCACCCGTCCCAGAACTCGCTGCACATCAGCGGGCCGGTGCTCTGGTGCTCTCGGAGGGTCGCGAGGCGGTCCTCGCTGCGTGAGCCGAACGAGCCGGTGAGGTGCAGTTCGGGCAGGCTGCCGGCCTCGAGCATCCACGGCATCGGCTGGTCGACGGTGGTCAGCGGCACCGTGATGCCGGCGTCCTTCGTCACCCGCACGAGCTCGCTCAGGTAGTCCTTGTCGGAGCCGTAGGCGCCGTATTCGTTCTCGATCTGCACGAGCACGACGTTGCCGCCTCGGTCGATCTGGCGCGGGGCCACGATCTCGTACACGCGACGGAGGTACTCCGACACCGCCTCCATGAACTGCGGTTCGGAGCGACGGATGCCGATGCCCGGCGTCGACGTCAGCCACACGGGCAGCCCGCCGTTGTGCCACTCCGCGCAGATGTAGGGGCCGGGTCGCACGATCGCGTGCAGGCCCTCTTCGGCGATGAGGTCGAGGAAGCGGCCCAGGTCGTTCCACCCGGTGGCATCCCACTCGCCGCGGACCGGCTCGTGCGCGTTCCACGCGACGTAGGTCTCGATGGTGTTCAGCCCCATCGCCTTGGCCGTGCGGATGCGGTCGGCCCAGTGCTCGGGGTGGATGCGGAAATAGTGCAGGGTTCCGGAGATGACCTGGTGGGGCTTCCCGTCGAGCAGGAAGTCGGTCTCGCCGATGGAGAAAGTCGTCACGGTGTCTTTCGGGTCAGTCGATGAGGCGCGCGGTCAGGCGCACCCAGGCGAGGGCGGGGAGGGTGAAGCGCAGGATGCCGTCGGAGCCGGCCTCGACCGCGAGGGTCGCCGGCGCGACGGGCTCGCCGTCGGCGGAGTTGGTGGTGTGGCGGTCGCCGCCCTCGGGGATCGTGACCACGACCGCCTCGACGTCGGCGACACGGCCGAGGTCGAGCTCGACGGAGGTCGCGGCGTCGAGGGCGCGGTGCGCGAGGAACACCGACACGGCATCGCCGTCGACGGTCGCCACGGCGTCGACCGCGTCGACGGTGCCGTGGCGGGCGGTGTCGATCGTGTCTCCCTCGACGCGGGGGTGCACGACCCGACCGGTGGCGGCCGGGGCCGTCAGGGCGAAGGGATGGAACGTGCTCTGTCGCCAGGCGGCGCCGCCACCGGGCTCGGTGCGGATCGGCGCGATGACGTTGACCAGCTGCGCGAGGTTCGCCATCGAGACGCGGTCGGAGCGGCGGATGAGCGTGATGAGCAGGGAGCCGACGACGACCGCGTCGGTGACGGTGTAGTCGTCTTCGATGAGGCGCGGGGCGATCGGCCAGTCGCCGGTGAACACGCGCGGCTTGTCGACCTCGTTCCAGCGGGTCTGGTTCCAGACGTTCCACTCGTCGACGCTGATGCCGATCGTGCCGCCATCGGGGGTGGTCGCGCCGACCTCGTCGATGATGTCGGCGACCTCGCCGATGTAGCGGTCGAGGGCTGCGCCGCTGGCGAGGAAGCTCGCCGGGTCGGAGGGGTCTTCCTCGTAGTACGCGTGCACCGAGATGTGGTCGACGAGACCCGCCGTGTGGCGCAGCACGCTGCGCTCCCACGCGCCGAACGTCGGCATCTCGTGGTTCGAACTGCCCGCGGCGACCAGCTCGATCGAGGGGTCGAGGAAGCGCATCATGCGCGCGGTCTCGGCGGCGAGGCGGCCGTACTCGTCGGCGGTCTTGTGGCCGATCTGCCACGGGCCGTCCATCTCGTTGCCGAGGCACCACAGGCGGATGCCGAAGGGCTCTTCGCGGCCGTTCTCACGGCGACGGTCGCTGAGCGCGGTGCCGGAGGGGTGGTTCGCGTACTCGAGCAGGTCGGCGGCCTCGGCCACACCGCGGGTACCGAGGTTGACGGCCTCCATGACCTCGAGCCCCGCGGCATCCGCCCACTCGGCGAACTCGTGCAGGCCGACCTGGTTCGTCTCGGTGCTGTGCCACGCCGCCTCGAGGCGCACGGGGCGCTGGTCGCGGGGGCCGACGCCGTCTTCCCACCGGTAGCCCGAGACGAAGTTGCCGCCGGGGTAACGCACGACGGTCGCGCCGAGCTCGCGCACGAGCTCGAGCACGTCGGCGCGGAAGCCGTTCGCGTCGGCGGCAGCGTGCTCGGGGGAGTGGATGCCGTCGTAGACGCAGCGACCCATGTGCTCGACGAACGAGCCGAACAGGCGGCGGGGGACCTCGGCTCCGAGCGCCGTGCGGTCGACCGAGATGAGGGTGGGGGAGGTCATTCGGGTCTCTCCTGCGGGGAAGGGAAGGGCGGGTCGCATGCGTGCACGCGACCCGCCCCGGTGTTCTGCTGACTTACTTGTTGACCGAGAAGCCCTGGTCGTTGCCGTACTGCACGAGCTGGTCCTGCCAGGTCGAAAGCCCCGCGTTCAAGTCGCTCTTGTTGGCGTAGGCCTGGCCGACGGTGTCGCTGAAGATGCTGTTCGCGTAGACCTGGAAGGGCAGGTAGCTCCAGCCCTCGCGGACCTCGCTCGAGGCCTGGGTGAGCACCTCGTTGATCTTCTGTCCGCCGAAGTAGTCCGAGGCCTGGTCGACGAACTCCGGGTCGCTCAGCTGAGCGGTGGTGGAGGGGAAGCCGCCCGACTCCGCGAAGATCTTGATGCTGTCTTCGTCGTTGTTCAGCCACTTCAGGAAGCCGGCCGCGAGAGCGGGGTTCTTGCTCTGCTTGACCACGGCCTGACCGCCGCCACCGTTCTCGGCCGTGACGGGCGTGCCGTCGTAGGTCGGGATGGGCGCGACGGCCCACTTGCCGGAGCCCTCGGGAACCGAGGCCTCGAGCGAGCCGGGCATCCACGCGCCCGTGATGAGCGTCGCGATCGAACCGTCACCGAGGCCCTTGAACCACTCGTCGCTCCACGCGGGGGTGTCGGCGAGCAGGCCGCCCTCGATGAAACGGTTCCAGTTGTCGGCGAAGGTCTTCGAACCCTCGTCCTGCAGGTCGACGGTCACGTCGGTGCCGGAGGTCTTGAAGGGGGTGCCGCCGGCCTGCCAGATCATGCTCGTGGCGAAGCCGGAGTCGCCGGTGTCGGAGGTGATGTACTTCGACGGGTCGGCGGCGTGCAGCTTCTGCGCTGCGGCGTAGTACTCGTCCCACGTGGTGGGCACGGAGATGCCGAACTGGTCGAAGACCTCCTTGTTGTAGAACAGGGCCATGGGGCCCGAGTCCTGCGGGAGGCCGTAGATCTTGCCGTCGAACTGCACCGAGTTCCACGGCCCCGAGCTGTAGTCGCCCGAGAGGTCGCCGAAGCCGTACGACGACAGGTCGAGCAGCGAGTCGGAGAGGGCGAACTGCGGGAAGGCGTAGTACTCGATCTGCACGACGTCGGGGGCGCCCGAGCCGGCCTTGATGGCGTTCTGCAGCTTGGTGTACTCGTCGGTGTTGGTGCCCGCGTTGACGAGGTTGACCTTGACCTTGGGGTACTTCTCCTGGAAGGCCTTGACCTGCGCCTCGGCCGAGGGGGTCCACGACCAGTACGTGATCTCGCCACCGGCCTCGAGGGCCTTCTCGATGTCGTCGGCCGAGCCGGCGGCACCACCCCCGGCGCCACCTCCCGAGCACGCGGTGAGCGCGCCCACCGACAGGGCGGTGGCGGCGACGGCGAAGACGGCCCGCCGCGCGGCGGATCCCTTGCGCATGAATGTCATCGGATTCCTCTACTTCGTTGTTGTGGATGTGGTGCGGGTGCAGGTGCGGCGACCCGGAACGGATGCCGCGGGGAGGGGAGTCAGGGGGTCACTGCTTGACGCTGCCGGCGCTCAGGCCCGACTGCCAGAAGCGCTGCAGCACCAGGAACGCGGCGACGATCGGGATGATCGACAGCAGGGCGCCGGTGATGACGAGGTTGTAGATCGGCTGGGCGCCGACGCCGGTCGCCTGGGCGTTCCACTGGTTGAGTCCGACGGTCAGCGGGTACCAGGCCGGGTCGCTCAGCATGATCAGCGGGAGGAAGTAGTTGTTCCACGTCGCGACGACGGCGAACAGCAGCACGGTGACGATGCCGGGGGTCAGCAGCCGGATCGAGATGGTGAAGAAGGTGCGGAACTCACCCGCGCCGTCCATGCGCGCCGCCTCGAGCAGTTCGGTGGGGATGGCATCCGAGGCGTAGACCCAGATGAGGTAGAGCCCGAACGGGCTGATGAGCGAGGGGATGATGATCGCCCACGGGGTGTTGGTGAGTCCCAGCTGGCTGAACAGCAGGAAGGTCGGCACCGCCAGCGCGGTTCCGGGCACGGCGATCGCGCCCAGCACGACCGCGAAGACCGCCTTGCGACCGCGGAAGTTGTACTTGGCCAGGCCGTAGCCGGCGAGGGTGGCCAGCAGGGTCGCCCCGCCCGCGCCGACGACGACGTACAGCAGCGTGTTGCCGAGCCAGCGCACGAAGATGCCGTCGCGGTAGGTGAGGGTCGCGGCGATGTTGTCGAACAGGGCGAAGCTGTTGCCCGGGCCCAGGCCGAACGTGGTGAACAGGTCGGGCTGGGTCTTGGTGGCGTTGATGAGCAGCCAGGCCAGCGGCACGAGCGTGTACAGCAGGTACAGGCCCATCACGATGCTCAGCACGACCGACTTCTTGCTGCGCGGCGTGGAGCTGCGGGCGAAGCCACGGGGACGGCGGGCCGCGGGGGCGGTCGCGCTGACGGTATCGGTGCGGGGTGCGGTCGCGGTGGTCATCGCGCCTCCTGACGTGAGCCGCGCAGCTGCACGACGTAGGCGATGACGGCCGTGACGATGCCCATGATGATGGCGATCGTGGCCGCGTAGTTGTACTGCTGACCGGCGAACGAGAGGTTGTACGCGTACATGTTCGGCGTGAAGAACGTCGAGATCGTGTTCGGGGCCAGGGGCTTGAGGATGTTCGGCTCGTTGAAGAGCTGGAAGCTGCCGATGATCGAGAAGATCGTCGCGATCACGATCGCGCCGCGGACCGCGGGGATCTTGATCGAGAAGATGGTGCGCCACGCTCCGGCACCGTCGATGGATGCCGCTTCGTACAGCTCGTTCGGAATCGTCTTGAGCGACGAGTAGAAGATCAGCATGTTGTAGCCGACGAACTGCCAGGTGACGATGTTGCCGATCGACACCAGCATCCACTCGGGCACGAACGGCTGCACGACGTTGCCGCCGAGCAGGTCGTTGAGGTTGCGGGTGAGACCGAACTGGTCGCCGTAGATGTACCCCCACATCAGCACCGCCACGACGGCGGGCACGGCGTAGGGCAGGAAGATCACGATGCGGTAGAAGCCGGCGGCGTGCAGGCGCGCGCTGTCGATGGCGAGCGCCGCGGCCAACGCGAGCAGCAGCATGACCGGCACCTGCACGACGAGGAAGATCGCCACGCGCCCCAGGCCGTCCCAGAACTTCTCGTCGCCGAGGGCGGTGACGTAGTTGTCGAGGCCGACGAAGGCGTTGCCGCCGATCAGCTGGTCGCGGAACAGGCTGAGGTAGATCGAGAACGCGAGCGGGGCGAGGAACACCAGCGCGAACACGAGCGCGAACGGTGCCACGAACAGCCAGCCGCGGTCGTCGATACGGGAGCGCCGCTTGCGTTTCGGGGTGCGCAGGGCGGGCGGGGGTGCCGCGGTGGTCGTCATCGTCCGGTGCCTCTTCGTTGGTGCGCATCCGAGTCGGGGTGGCTCGGATGTTGACGTAAACATAACCAGGTTCGCGCTAGGGTGTCAACGTCAACATCCCAGAGGGGGCCCGCATGAGCGAGACGACGACGACGTCGCCCGCGATCCCGGCGCGAGGGCGCCGCCGCGAAGTGTCGATGGCCGATGTGGCTGCGGCCGCGGGCGTGTCGGGCCAGACGGTCTCGCGCGTGGCGAACGGTCGCACCAACGTCGACCCCGACACCCGGCAGCGCGTGCTCGATGCGATGGCGACCCTCGGCTACCGCCCCAACAGCGCGGCGCGGGCGCTGCGCTCCGGGCGCTTCCGCAGCATCGGCGTGATCATGTTCTCGCTCAGCTCCTACGGCAACACGCGCACCCTCGACGCCCTCGCGTCGGTGGCCGCGGCATCCGGATACTCCATCACGCTCATCACGCTGCACTCCGCGTCGCAGTCCGACGTGTCGGGGGCCTTCCTGCGCCTGCGCGAACACGCCGTCGACGGCATCGTGATCCTCATCGAGACGCACCGCCTCGGCGAGAACGAGCTGTCGATCCCTTCGGGGTTGCCGGTCGTGGTCGTCGACTCCAGCGCCGACTATCCCTACGCGGTCGTCGACAACGACCAGGCGCAAGGCGCCCGGCTGGCCACCGAGCACCTGCTCGACTTGGGCCACGAGAGCGTCTGGCACGTGTCGGGCCCGCTCGAATCGTTCGCCGCCGAGCGTCGTCGCGTCGCCTGGCGAGCGGCCCTCGAGTCACGCGGATGCCGCGTGCCCGACGTGCTCATCGGCGACTGGACCGCGGAGTCGGGCCATCGCATCGGCGCTGATCTCGCGCAGCGACCCGAGGTGACGGCGGTGTTCGCCGCGAACGACCAGATGGCGCTCGGGGTGATCCGCGCCCTGCACGAGGCGGGTCGAGCCGTGCCGGGCGAGGTCAGCGTGGTCGGTTTCGACGACATGCCCGAGGCCGCGAACTTCTGGCCCCCGCTGACCACCGTGCGTCAGCGTTTCGAGCGGGTAGGCGAAGAGGCCATGAGCGCTTTGATCGCCGACATCGAGGGATCCGGCGGCGAGCACGCCCGCACCCTCGTCCCCACCTCGCTGGTCGTGCGCGCGAGCTCCGGCCCGCGCTGACGCCCCGGGCGACGCGGGTTCCGTGGGACCTCCCGCGGGCCTCAGAGCGGTGCCGGCTCGGGCCGGTGCACCCCGCGCGGGCGAAAGCCCAGGGCGTCGGAGGCCTCGAGCAGGTCGGCGAGGTGCCAGACGATGGTGAGCCACATCTCGGTGCCCTGCAGCCCCGGATCGTCGGCGTCGAGGCGGAACGCCGCGCCGGCGCCCTCGCGCCAGCCGGTGAGCGCGTGACGCAGCAGCTCGCCCGCCAGTTCGCGCACCTCCGCGCGGCGGTACCCCGTCTGCCGGGTGAGCCAGAGGGGGTGGGCGATGTCGAGCACCGTGCACGCGTCGCGGCGGTCGGGGCGCATCCACCGGTCATCGCGCGCGTGGCGCAGCACGGTGTCGATGACGGCTTCGGGGTGGGCGGGCGCGACGCCGAATTGGGCGAGGGTCCCGCGCGAGGCGCGGTAGAAGCCGTTGACCACCAGCCGCAGTCCCTCGTCGGGCCGGGCGGAGCCCCACATGCCGGTGCCGGGATCCGCGCGCAGCGCGAGCCACCCGAAGAGGGCCTCCGCCGTCCCGGGGGCGACGGGGTCGCCGCGCCGGCGGCTCCACCGCAGGGCGGTGCCGAACGCGTCGACGTGATGGCCGGCCCGCCAGGGATCGTCGGTCCACGGCAGGTCGTCGAGTCGCGCGACGACGGCAGCCGCGTCGTCGGCGACGTCGACGAACGGATGCCGGAACCCGGCGCCCAGCAGATCGAGGGCGTACCCCGCGCTGAGTACGCCGTAGGCCGCCTCGGGGTCGTCCCAGAGCGAGGCGGCATCCGTCATCAATCCCGTGTGCGGTCGCTGCTGCCCCGCGATGCGTTCGACCCATTCGTCGCGCGAGCCGCCCGGCGGAGGCTCCGCCGTCAGCAGGTCGCTCAGTTCGACCGCGTCGCACAGCGCCCGCAGTGACGAGGCGGCGCCCGCGCGATCGCGGAAACCGTCGTCGGTCGCGCTCGCCGCGAGGATCGCGGGAAGGTCGGCGCGCGCGGTGTCGGCGAACCGGCGCAGGTCGTCGTGCAGGGAGGGCGCAGCGGATGCCGGCTGCACGCGCCACCGCAGCAGCCGGGCCGGATTGCCGCCCACGATCGCGCCCGCCGGCACGTCCTTCGTCACGACCGCCCCCGCCGCGAGCACCGCGTGGTCGCCGACCGAGACGCCGTCGAGCACCACGACGTGCGAGCCGATCCAGACGTCGGAGCCGATGCGCACGCCGCGCGAGGTCAACGGTTGGCGGAAGACCTCCACCCCCGGCTCGAACGAGTGGTTGAACCCGATGATCGAGGTGTGCGCCCCCACGCGCACCGCATCGCCGAGGTGCACGTCGCCGCGCACGACCGTGTACGGGTTGATCGAGCAATCGGCACCGATCCGCAGCGACCCGGTGAGGTACGCCCCCGTCGCGATGTACGAGCGGTCGCCGAGGGTGAGGTCGTCGGCATCCACTCCTGCGTGCTCCGACACGAACACCCCGTCGCCGAGCGACCACCCCGGGTGCGCGGTGCGCAGCTCGTCGAGGTGCGCGCCCTGGCGCCGCCGTTCGGCGGGCGACGCCGCGCCGGGGAACGTCCACGGCGAGAAGTCGTGGGCCGCAGGGCCTGTCATGACCGCGGGGCCGCCGTCGAGGCGCGGATGTTCAGGCGCGGGCTGAGCTGCACGCGGTGCACGGGACGGTCGGGCTCGGCGATGCGCCGGGCCAGCAGCTCGACGGCCGCCTCGCCGACGCTCGCGCGCGGCGGGCTGACGGCGGTGAGAGCGGGGGTGAACAACTGCGCCACCTCGTCGTCGTACGCGATGATCGACAGGTCGTCGGGCACCGAGATGCCGCGGGTCAGGGCCAGGTCGACGAAGGCCATCGCCTCGGGGTCGGAGTGCACGAGCAGAGCCGTCACCCCGGTCGCGAGCGCCGAGTCGAGCGTGGCGTTGACGACGGCGGAGAAGTCGGGGCTCGTGCGGTCGGGCAGGGTCTGCTCGAAGTGATCGGCCGGCGTGAGCTCGAGCTCCTCGCACGCCGTCTGCCAGCCGCGCGCGATCTTGCGCGAGGTGGGGGAGTGGCGCGACAGGATGAGCCCCACCTTGCGGTGGCCGAGGGTGGCGAGGTGGCGTGCGGCCAACAGCGCGCCGAGGGCGTGATCGGTGGTGACCGACTCCATCGGCGTCCCGCCGGGCTCGAGCACGGCGTCACGTTCGACGAGCACGCTGGGCACCGGGCAGTCGGCGAGCCAGGCCATGACGTCGCGGGCGTGGGCGGTGTCGGTGTTGGGCGCGACGATCAACCCGCGCACGTCGCCGCCGGTCACGAGGCGCTCGAGCACGGGGCGTTCGTCCTGCAGCTCGTACGAGGCGCCGCGCAGCAGCATCTTGTACCCGAGCCGGCCGGCCGCGTCTTCCATCCCCCGCACCACCCCGGGCCAGTAGTAGGCCAGTGAGGGCACCAGCACGGCGATCGAGCCGACAGCGGTGTCGGCGCCGTCGGCGTCGTGCGCGGACCGCGCGGGCGCGGTCTCGCCGGGCACGGCGCCGCCGTGCACGCGGCGCAGCACCCCCTCCTTCTCGAGCTGGGCGAGGTCGCGCCGCAGCGTCACGGTGGCCACACCGAGGTCTTCGGTCAGCTGCGAGATGCGCACGGCTCCCTCGGTGCGCAGGGCGCTCACGATGTGGGCGCGACGCTCTGCGGCCAGGGGCGCGTGCGGGGTGGTGTCGGTCATGGGGTGTCCTCGGTCGGTGTGTCCAGTTCTACCGTGAGCCGGAACGTGGTGCGGGATGCCAGGGGCAGGGCGAGCCGCGTGAGTCGCGGTCCCCACACCTCGGTGAGCAGGGGGTCGTCGAGATCGCGCACCTCGGCGCGCGCGTCGATGTCGTCGGGCCACCGCACGCGGACGGCGCGGCCGTCGGCGATCGGGCGGACGAGCGCCGCGCCGGTATCGAGGTCGACGTCGCCGGCGACGACGAGGTGCAGCACCGTGTCATCGCTGGTCGAGGCGCCGTCGTCGAACCGCCAGTCGTCGGCGATCTCGACGCGTGCGGCATCGCGGTCGAGCTCGGCGCGTCGTCGCCACTCGGCGAGCCCGGCGTCGGGATACGCCCCGGCCAGGTCGACGGAGAAGACCGAGCGGTCGTCGCCGATCACGGCTGCGGCGTCGCGGGCCGCGGCATCCGCCCCCGGAGGCTGGTCCGTTCCGCGCACGACGGGCACGTTGTGCCACGCGCTCTGCATCGTCCAGATGTCGTAGCGGTCGGGGCCGAAGGTGGCCGCGGTGTAGGTGGGGCGCCCGGCATCGACGATCACCGGCACGCCGTCGACCGCGATGACGAACGAGCCGACGTCGTTGTGGTTGTGGTGCTCGCCGTTGTGGCCGCCCTTGGCGACGAGCGTGAGTCCGCGCGGGGTTCCCGCGCTCTCGCGGGCGAGGAAGACCTGGGTCGAGGGGAGCCATACGTCGCGGGGGAGGGGCGCCTCGGTCGGAGCCGCCGCGAGCCAGTCCGGGTCGGTGAGCCCGCGCAGCAGCCGTCCGAGGCCCTCCCGCTCGGTCGCCGCCGGTGCAGCGGGAAGGCGATGCGAGGCGGCCAGGGCGGCGGCATCCGCGTCGCCGAACCGGCGTGCCGCGCGGTGCAGGGCGTGCCAGGGCTGGTCCGCCGGCGGACGGGCCTGCCCGTCGGCGTGGTTGACGTACCAGTCGCCGCCGAGATGGCTGCGGTGCGGAAAGGCCACGGTCTCGCGCAAGGCCGGGATTCCGGTGGCGTCCCAGGCCCCGTCGGTGGCGTGAGCGAGCACGTCGAGCACCTCGTGGGCTCTGCAGGCGCCGTTCCACCAGTAGGCGTAGCCCTCGTCGATCGCGCCGTCGGCGGGGAGGGAGGCGACGTAGCGGTCGAGTCCCTCGACGGCGAGGGCGATGATCGCCGCCCGTTCCTCCCCTTCGTCGGGCTGGTCGAGCAGGCGGAGTGCTGCGACGACGATGTTGCCGTGGATCCACGGATTCCAGTTGTGCACGTCGCCGTCGAGCCCGATCCAGTGCCAGTCGCGCCGTCGCAGGAACGGCTCGAAGATGCGCGTGCGCGCCTCGTGCCGCACGCGGGCGCGCAGGCCCGGGGCACGCTCGTCGAGGGCGGAGGCGAGCAGGTGATCGATCCAGGCGAGCTGCGCCACCGCTTCTCCGGCACCGAGGTCGACGAACGGGTCGGTGACCGTGGCGAGCACGGACCCGTGCATGCGGAAGCTGTCGTCGTGCGCGGGCCAGCACCACGCGCTCTGCTCGCACAGCATCACGACCCCGTCGACGACCTCGTCGATCCAGGTCTCGTCGAGGGTCACGGCGGCCAGAGCCGTGACGCGGCTCAGCCGGCGCTGGCGGGCGAAGGCGGCGTCCTCCCAGGCCGTGCGGTCACCGTCGCGGTGCACGCGGGCGGCGTCGCTCGCGCGGGGGTGGGGCCAGGCGGTCGTCCGCTCGGCCTCCGCGATCGCGCGAAGGGCCTCGATGCCGGGGGCGTCGATGATGCCCCCGGGAGCCCAGGTGTCGCGGTCGGTCGCCGGGCGGAGGGGGAGCGCCTCATCGGGGTCGCGCAGCACGGTCGCTGCGGGCGCCGTGAACGCCTCGGCGAGGGGCCCGCGGAACACGGGGGACGGGAACGACATCGGTCTCCTTCAGCGGGGTGGGCCGCTAAATCGATCATAAACGATCAGGACCATTCAAGAAACATGTTGTGGTGTTCTTTTTTGGTTGATACGCTCGCCATCGTTCACTCATACCCGCGGGTGGACGACGGTCTTCAAAGGAGAACCCGTGGCGATGAACGCCCTGCCCCGCCTCGCCGGCGGCCAGCGCGACGACTGGCTCGCCGTCGCCGACGCGCTGCTCGGCGCCGCGCAGGAGCACGCGACGCCCGGCCACGGACGCATCCAGTTTCCCGGAGACGAGGGCGGCTACGGTCGCGACGTCGACGGCCTCGAAGGCTTCTCCCGCGTCTTCCTCCTCGCGGGCCTGCGCATCGCCGGTGCCGAGGGCCAGGGCGTCGACGACCTCATCGCCTTCTTCACGCGCGGCGTGCGCTCCGGCGTCGACCCCTCGGCCCCCGACCGCTGGGTGCGCATCGACGAACACGCGCAGGCCAAGGTCGAGGCGGCCTCCCTCGCCCTGGCGCTCGATCTCACCCGCCCCTGGATCTGGGACCGGCTCGACGAAACCACCCGCACTCGGGTCATCGCCTATCTCGCGCCCGTCGTGGGCGACGACACCTACCCGCAGACCAACTGGGTCTGGTTCCGCATCGTGGTCGAGACCTTCCTTCGCTCGGTCGGAGGCCCCTGGTCGGCCGACGACATCGCCGCCGACCTCGACCGGCACGACTCGTTCGTGCGCACCGACGGCTGGCTCGCCGACGGCGAAGAGCGCGCGTTCGACCACTACGTCGGCTGGGCGCTGCACGTCTACCCGGTGCTGTGGCCGCGCATGACCGGCGCCGCCGAGCTCGCGGGCGGCCGCACCACGGCAGACGTCGCGCGTCTCGATCGCTTCCTCCTCGACGCCCTGCACCTCGTCGGCGCCGACGGCTCGCCCCTGCTGCAGGGCCGCAGCCTCATCTACCGGTTCGCCGCCGCGGCGCCGTTCTGGGCCGGCGTGATGGCCGAGGTTCCCTCGGGCAGCCCGGGGCGCCTGCGCGGAGCCGCCGCACGCATCATCGACCACTTCACCGGGAACGGGGCTCCGGATGCCGAGGGCGTCCTCACCCTCGGGTGGCACGGTCCGTGGCGCGCGCTGGCGCAGTCGTACTCCGGCCCCGGTTCGCCGTACTGGGCGGTCAAGGGCCTGCTCGGCATCTGCCTGCCCGCCGACCACCCCGTCTGGGCCGCAGCCGACGAGCCGCTGCCCGTCGAAGAGGGCGACGACCTGCGCGCGATCGACGCGGCCGGGTGGATCGTCTCGGGCACGCGTTCCGACGGCATCGTGCGCGTGTTCAACCACGGCACCGACAAATCGCTCCCCGGCGCGCGCACCGCGGACTCGCCCCTGTACGCCCGCATCGGCTACTCGACCGCCACCTCGCCCCTGCTCGACGACCTCGCGTGGACCGAGCCGCTCGAGCAGTCCGCCGCGCTGGTCGACGCCGCCGGGCGGGCCACGCACCGCACCGCGCTCGAACCCCTCGGCGTGCGCGTCGTCGACGGCGTGGGCATCGCCTCGAGCGTGTCGGACGTGCACTGGGTCGAGCCCTCGCCCACCGGCCACCGCCACGGTGCGGGGCTCGCGGGCGAGATCCGTTCGGCGGGCCGCATGAGCGTGCACTCCCTCGTGCGCGGCCCGTGGGAGATCCGCATCGTGACGGTCGACGAGCTCTCCGACGACCTCGACGCGTCGGATCTGCGCCTGCGCATGGGCGGGTGGCCGATCGCGGCCGCCGAGCCCGCGCACCTCACCTCGACCGGCGCCGCCGAGGCGCGCGCGAACGACCGGGTCTCCGGCATCCGGGCCCTGGTCGACGACGCGACCTCGCAGGTGGTGGTCCGCCGCGACGCCAGCCCGCTCGGTGTCGCCGCGGCCGTGCCGGTGCTGTCGTGGGACGCGCGCGTCGGCGTTCCCTTCGCGGCTCTCGTCTCGCTGGCCGCCGAGCCGGTCGAGACCGTCGCGACCCTCGACCTCGACGAGATCACCGGGACTGCGCTGGTGACGTGGCCCGACGGGCTGCGCACGCGCACCCCCCTCACAGACTCCGGAGCCTCCCGTAGGGCGCACCGGCACTCTCGGGCCCGAAGCGGCGCCCGGAACGCAATCGCAAAGGAGCAGCACGCATGAAGCGCAAGATCATCGTCGCGACCGGGGTGGGCATCGTCGCCGCCCTGTCGCTGACCGCCTGCAGCGGCGGATCGTCCGAGGCGCCCGCCGAGTCGGGCCCCGTCACCCTGTCGATGTCGGGCTGGAGCCTCAGCACGACGCCGGAGTTCCAGGCCCTCGCCGATAAGTTCCACGAGGAGAACCCCGACATCACCGTCGAGGTCAAGGAATACGACGCGACCAACTACGACACCCTGATGACGGCCGACCTCGCCGCAGGCACCGGCCCCGACATCATCACGCAGAAGAACCTCAAGTCGTTCATCACCTACCAGGCCGGCAACCAGCTGGCCGACGTCTCCGACGTGAGCCTGCCCGACGGCATCGGCGGCGCCGGCGCGTTCCAGGTCGACGGCGCGACGTGGGCGGTGCCCTACCGCCAGGACTCGTGGGTGCTTTTCTACAACAAGGACCTCTTCACCCAGGCCGGCGTCGCCGAGCCCGACGGTTCGTGGACGTGGGATGACTACGAGAAGGCCGCGAAGGAGCTCACCACCAAGCTCGGCGCCGCCGGCTCCGCAGCCCTCGGCACGTACCAGCACAGCTGGCAGTCCACTGTCCAGGGCTTCGCCAACGCGCAGACCCCCGACGTGAACATCCTCGACGGCGAGTACGACTACATGAAGCCGTACTACGAGCGCGTGCTCGACCTGCAGTCGGCGGGTGCGCAGGTGGAGTACAACACCGTCACCGCCAACAAGCTGACCTACCAGGCCGAGTTCGGCAAGCAGTCCGCCGCGATGATGCCCATGGGCACCTGGTACGTCGCGACCCTCATCGCCCAGCAGGCCAAGGGCGAGGCCGACGCCTTCTCGTGGGGCTTCGCGCCCATCCCGCAGTTCGACTCCTCGACGACGGGCACCTCCGAGACCCCGGTGACCTTCGGCGACCCGACCGGCTTCGCCGTGAACAAGGCGGCGGATGCCACCAAGCTCGCCGCCGCGAAGAAGTTCCTCGCCTTCGCCGCCGGTGAAGACGGCGCCCAGGTGCTCGCGGGTCTGGGCATCACCCCCGCGCTGACCAGCGACTCCGTCGCCGACACGTACTTCGCCGTCAAGGGTGCTCCGACCGACGAACTGTCGAAGTTCGCCTGGTCGACGCACGACACCAAGCCGGAGAACCCCACCTCGGCCAAGACCGCGGCCGTGCAGAACATCCTGCTCGACCTGCACACCGCCGTGATGTCGGGGTCGACGTCGATCGACGACGCCATCAAGACGGCTCAGGACCGCGTGAAGAGCGAGGTCGGCGTCGGCTGACGACACCCCCTGGTGGCCGGTCCGCTCCCGGGCCGGCCACCCCTGAGACCCCCTCGAGACCTGGAGACACCATGGCGACCATCGCCGACACCCGCAAGCGGGCGCCGAAGACCGGGCCGGACCGGCCGCGGAGCCGCTCCCGTCTGACGCTGCGCAGCACCCTCATCGGGTGGAGCTTTATCCTCCCCAACTTCGTGGGGTTCGCCGCCCTCACGCTCGTGCCCGTCGTGACGTTGTTCTACATGTCGATGACGAACTGGAACGTCTTCGGGTCGTCCGCGTTCGTCGGGATCGCGAACTTCCAGCGGCTCCTCGGCGACGGTAGCTTCCGCATCGCCCTGTTCAACACGCTGTACTACGCCGCTCTGCACATCCCGCTGACGATGATCGTCGCGCTGGGACTCGCCCTGCTGCTGAACAACAAGCTGCGCGGAGTCGCCTTCTTCCGCACCGCGGCGTTCTTCCCCTACATCACCTCTATCGTCGCGATCGCGGTCGTCTGGAACCTGCTCTTCAGCCCCGAGTACGGGCCCATCAACGAGATCCTGCGGTTCTTCGGCCTGCAAAACCCGCCGGGGTGGCTCACCTCGTCGGAGTGGGCGATGCCCGCCGTCGTCATCATCAGCACGTGGCGCGACATGGGCTACTACATGATCCTGTTCCTCGCGGGCCTGCAGACCGTGCCGCGCGAGTTGCACGAGGCCGCCCGCGTCGACGGAGCCAACGTCTGGCAGCGCTTCGTCAACGTCACGCTGCCGTGCCTGCGCCCGACGACCTTCTTCGTCACGGTGATGCTGACGATCAACTCGTTCAAGATCTTCGATCTGATCCTGGTGATGACCCAGGGCGGACCCGGCCAGTCGACCCTCGTGCTGTCGCAGTTCATCTACCAGAAGGGCTTCCAGGAGAACCAGTTCGGGTACGCCTCGGCGGCCTCGATCGTGCTCTTCCTCCTCTGCATCGTGGTGACCCTGGTGCAGTTCTTCATCAACAAGAAGCGGGACGCCTGATGACCGACCTCCTCGTTCCCGACGCCACCCGCACGCTCGTCACCGCGGGGGCCAAGCCGCCGCGCCGTCGTCCCGTCGCGGGGGCGAAGCGCCCCGCGCGCCGCATCGGCCGCGTCATCGGCTACGCCGTGATGATCCTCGCCGCGGTGGCGCTGCTCATGCCGTTCTTCTGGATGATCATGAGCTCGCTCAAGACGCCCAACGACGTCTTCAGCGCCCCCGTGAAGTGGTTCCCCGAGACGTGGGTGTGGAGCAACTACGTCGACATCTGGACGCAGTCCGGCATGCTGACGTGGATCCGCAACACGCTCGTGCTGGCGGTGGTCGTCACCTTCCTGCAGGTGCTGACCGGCTCGTTCGCCGCTTACGGGTTCTCGCGCATGCGCTTCCCGGGCCGCGACGTGCTGTTCCTCGTCTACATCGGCACGATCGCCGTGCCGTGGCAGTCGTACATGATCCCGCAGTTCATCCTGCTCTCCAACGCCAAGGTCTCGAACACCCTCTGGGCGATCATCCTGATCCAGGCGTTCGGCGCCTTCGGGGTGTTCCTGATGAAGCAGTACTACGACACCATCCCCGAAGACCTCTCCGAGGCTGCGCGGCTCGACGGACTGAGCGAGTACGGCATCTGGGCCCGCATCATGCTGCCTCTGTCGGTCCCCGCGATCGCGAGCCTCACGCTGCTGACCTTCGTGAACACGTGGAACGACTACCTCGGGCCGCTCATCTACCTGCGCAGCCCCGACCTGTGGACCATCCAGCTGGGGCTCCAGAGCTTCGTGAGCACCTTGTACGACGCCAACTACGCCCTGCTGTTCGCCGGGCTCACCATGTCGGTCGTCCCGATCGCGATCGTCTTCCTCTTCGGACAGAAGTACTTCGTCGAGGGCATCGCGACCAGCGGAATGAAGGGCTGAGCCGTGCGCCGCATCTCCCACGACACGTACGCGAGCGTCTTCGCGACGGTCTACCTCGGGCTGATCGTCAACGTGATGCTGGCCGTCGCGTGCGCGCCGTTCCTCATCGTCGCCATGACGACCGACCCCGCGGCATCCTGGCCGCTGCTGCTGCTGACCGCGCCCCTGTGCGCACCGGCGCTCGCGGGGGCCCTCACCGCGTTCCGTGCGCACGGCATGGGGGAGGGGCGCGTCGTGCGCGTCTTCTGGGCCGGATGGCGCCGGACCGCCGGCAAGTCGCTCGCGATCGGCGCTCTCGCCGCCGTCGTGGTGACGCTGGCGCTGATCGACGTGCGCGCCGTCGCCACGGCCTCGTGGGGCGTGCTCGTCGTGCCGTTGTGCCTGAGCGTCGTGCTGCTCGCGCTGGCCGTCGCGCCGGTCGCGCTGACCGCCCTGGTCGAGGCTCCCGGCACGCCGCTGCGCGTGCTGCTGTCGACGGCCGCGGTGTTCGCCGTACGCCGCTGGTATCTCAGCGCCGTCAGCCTGCTGGTGCTCGCGGGGCAGGCCGTGCTCTTCACGACCTCCCCTGCGCTGGCCCTGGGCCTGACGGCCGCCCCCGCTCTCTACCTGGTGTGGGCCAACGCCCGCTTCAGCCTCCGTCCCGTGCTGCCGGCCGACGCCGCCGTGGCCGTCTGACCTGAAGGATCCCCCGATGACGACCTCCCTCCCCACCGCTCGCGTGGACACCGACCGCGCGATCGCGCAGGTGCTGGCCACGGTGCGGGCCAACATCGACGCCTTCGGCGCGCGGTACCCCGACGACACGACCCGTGAGAACCGCTATCCGCTGCGCCCCGCCGTGCCCGGCTTCGCCGAGGGCGCGAACCGCGGCTGGACCACGAGCTTCTGGCCGGGCATGCAGTGGATCGCCTACGACCTGACCGGCGACGACGTGTTCCGCGACGCCGCGCTCGGCCACGCCGCCGACTTCGGTCGCCGCGTGCGCGACGAGGACGACCTCGACACCCACGACCTCGGCTTCCTCTACACGCTGTCGTGCGTGGCGCCCGCGCGCCTCCTCGACGACGCCGAGGCCCGCGCGAGCGCCCTGTCGGCGGCCGAGCACCTCATGACGCGCTACCTGCCCTCGGCCGGGATCATCCAGGCCTGGGGCGACCTCGCCGACCCCGCGCAGCGCGGTCGCACGATCATCGACAGCCTCATGAACATGCCGCTGCTGACGTGGGCGGGCGAGCAGACCGGCGACCCGCGTTTCAGCGAGGTGGTGTCCCGGCACACGGCCGAGCTCCGCACCCGCATCCTGCGCCCCGACGGCTCGACCTTCCACACCTTCTACTGGGACGCCGAGACGGGCGAGCCGCTGCGCGGAGCGACCGAGCAGGGCGCGTTCGACGACTCGTGCTGGGCGCGCGGACAGGCGTGGGGCATCTACGGCTTCGCGCTGAACCACCGCGCCACCGGCGACGAGGCGCTGCTCGAGGCTTCCCGCACGTGCGCCGAGTACTTCCTCTCGCACCTGCCCGCCGACGACGTCCCCTTCTGGGACCTCGTGTACAACGACGGCGCCGAAGCCCCGCGCGACAGCTCCTCGGGCGCGATCGCGGTGTGCGGACTGTTCGAGCTGGCCGAGGCCGACCCCGAGAACGCGCCCCGCTGGCGCGCGGCGGCCGAGCGCATCCTCACCTCGCTCATCGCCCACTACACCCCGGCCCGGGCCGACGACGCCGACACCGTGCTGCTGCACGGCGTCTACGACCTGCCCAAGAACGTCGGCGTCGACGAGGGGACCCTCTGGGGCGACTACTTCTACTTCGAGGCGCTCGCGCGCGCCTCGCGTCCCGACTGGCGGCCCGTGTGGTGAGGCTCGCGCGCATCGACGGCGGCGCCGGCGAGCGGTCGGTGGCGGTCGTGGCGGGAGCGACCGGCGACCACGTGCTCGACCTCGGCCCGCGACCGCTGAGCGAGCTCTTCGCCGAGCTCGACGGCATCCGGGATCTGATCGAGACGACGGATGCCGAGACCCTGCCGACCCTCGACCCCTCGAGCCTGCGCGCGCCGGTGCGGCCGCGCATCCTCGCCTGCCTCGGGTACAACTACCGCGGTCACGTGCCCGACGGCGTCGACCCGACCACCGACGACCCGGCCACGCCCGACGTGTTCGTGAAGACGGCGAACACGCTCGGCGGGCCGAACGATCCCGTCGTGGTCCCCGCCGTCGCCGACGACGTCGACTACGAGGGAGAGGTGGCGGTGGTCATCGGGCGCCGCGCGCACGCCGTGCCGCTGGCCGAGGCGATGTCGTACGTCGCCGGGTACACCGTGCTCAACGACGTGTCCGACCGCTCGTGGCAGCGCAAGCAGAGCCAGTGGGCGCTCGGCAAGTGCTTCGACGGCTTCGCGCCCCTCGGCCCGTGGCTCGTGACCGCCGACGAGGTCGACCCGCAGGACCTGCTCGTCGAGGTCGTGCGCGACGGGGTCGTGACCGTCTCGCAGTCGACGGCGACGACCATCTTCTCGGTCGCCTTCGTCGTGCATCACCTGAGCCAGGTCATGACCCTCGAGCCCGGCGACGTCGTCTCGACGGGCACGCCGCAGAAGCTCCCCGACGCCCAAGAGGCGCACCGGCCCCTCGCCCCCGGCGACGCGGTGACCGTGCGCATCTCGGGCCTCGGCGAGCTCACCACCACCTTCGTCGCACCCCCGGGAGACTCCGCATGATCCTCGACACCTTCCGCCTCGACGGCCGCGTCGCCGTCATCACCGGTTCGAGCCGCGGGCTCGGCCAGGGCGCGGCCCTCGCGCTCGCCGAGGCCGGAGCCGACCTCGTGCTGATCGACCGCGGCGACGCCTCGCACACCGCCGAGCTCGCGCGCGGCCTCGGGCGGCGCGTGCACACGGTGCAGCGCGACTTCGCCACGGCCACGCCCGCCGAGCTCGCCGCCGCGATCGACGAGGCCGCCGATGCCCTCGGCCGTGTCGACATCCTCGTCAACAACGCCGGCACGATCCGTCGCGCCCCCGCCGCCGAGCACGCGACGAGCGACTGGGACGAGGTCATGGCGGTCAACGTCGACGCGGTGTTCTACCTGTCGCAGGCCGCCGGTCGCCGCATGATCGACCAGGGCTGGGGGCGCATCGTCAACGTCGCCTCGATGCTGTCGTTCCAGGGCGGCATCCTCGTCCCGGGCTACGCGGCGAGCAAGCACGCGGTCGCGGGGCTCACCAAGGCGCTGGCGAACGAGTGGGCGGCATCCGGAGTCACCGTCAACGCGATCGCCCCGGGCTACATGGCCACCGACAACACCGCGCCCATCCGCGCCGACGCCGATCGCGAGGCGTCGATCCTCGCCCGCATCCCCGCCGCCCGCTGGGGCACCCCGGCCGACCTGCAGGGTGCCTTCGTCTTCCTCGCCTCCGATGCCGCCGCGTACGTCACCGGCGCGGTGATCCCCGTCGACGGCGGGTGGCTGGTCCGCTGACGCGCGCCGCCGCCCGCCCCTTCCACCCCCGATCCAGGAGATTCGCATGACCGCCTCCATCCCCCAGCGCTACGCCACCCACCCCGAGCAGATCCCCGGCATGGACACCGCGCAGCTGCGCGAGCGCTTCCTCATCGACGACGTCTTCGTCGCCGGCGAGGTGCGCCTGACGTACACCCACCACGACCGCATCGTGCTGGGCGGAGCGGTGCCCGCCGGCTCGCCCCTGCCGCTCACGGGCTACCCCGAGATCCGCAGCGAGTACTTCCTCGAGCACCGCGAGCTCGGCATCGTCAACGTGGGCGGCGCCGGAACCGTCACCGCCGACGGCGAGGTGTACGAGCTCGTCACCGGAGCCTGCCTGTACCTCGGTCGCGGCATCCGCGACGTGGTTTTCGCCGATGGGGCGGATGCCGCGGGCGCGCAGTTCTACCTGTTCTCGGCCCCCGCGCACACGGCCTACCCCGCCGCCCTCGTCTCTCCGGGCGAAGGCACGGTCCGCGAGCTGGGCGACCAGCTCACGAGCAACCGCCGCACGCTCAACCAGTACATCCACGAGAACGGCGTGAAGAGCTGCCAGATCGTGATGGGTGTGACACAGCTGCATCCGGGATCGATGTGGAACACCATGCCGGCCCACACCCACGACCGCCGCACCGAGTGCTACCTCTACTTCGACCTGCCCGAGGAGGCGCGCGTCGTGCACCTCATGGGCGAGCGCGAAGAGACGCGTCACCTCATCGTCGGCGACCGCCAGGCGATCATCTCGCCGAGCTGGTCGCTGCACTCGGGAGTCGGCACCGCCGCGTACTCATTCGTGTGGGCGATGGCGGGCGAGAACCAGTCGTTCGACGACATGGATGCCGCGCCCATCACCGACCTGCGCTGATGAGTCCCGTGCTGCTCGCCGTCGGCGAGACGATGGCGATGCTCGCGCCCGCCGACGGGGCGGGAGTGGTCGAGGCGACCGGCTTCCTCGTCGACGCGGGCGGAGCCGAGTCGAACGTCGCCGCGCACGCCGCGGCCCTCGGCGTGACCGCACGCTGGTGGAGCCGCCTGGGCGTCGACGCACTCGGTGACCGCGTGCTGCGGCAGGTCGCGGGCCGTGGTGTCGACGTCTCGCTCGTCGAGCGCGACGCGGCGCACCCCACCGGGCTGTACGTGAAAGACCCGGGGCGCGGGGTGAGCTATTACCGCCGGGGCTCCGCGGCGTCGTGCTTCTCGAGGGCGGATGCCGCGACCCTGGCCCTCGACGGCGTCGACGTGCTGCACGTCTCGGGCATCACCGCCGCGTTGTCCGACACCGCGCGCGACTTCCTCGACGCCGCGATCGGCCGGGCGCGCGACGAGGGCGTCACCGTCAGCTTCGACGTGAACCACCGCGCCGCGCTGTGGTCGGCGGCCGAGGCCGCGCCCGTGCTGCGCGCCCTCGCCGCCCGGGCCGACCTCGTGTTCGTCGGCCGCGACGAGGCCGAGGTGCTCTGGGGCACCCCCACCGACGCCGACGTGCGCGCGCTGTTCCCGGGGATCGCCGAGCTGGTCGTGAAGGACGGCGACGTCGGCGCGACGGTGTTCGCGGGCGAGGAGCGCGTCTTCGTCCCCTCGCTGGCGGTCGAGGTTCTCGACGCCGTGGGGGCGGGTGACGCCTTCGCCGGGGGATACCTCGCCGCGCGGGCGACCGGCGCCACGGCATCCGATCGCCTCCGCTCCGGCCACGAGCGCGCCGCGCTCACCCTCCGCACCTACGGCGACTCGCTGCACGATGCCGCCCACCCCGACAGGACGCCCGCATGACCCCTCCCGATGCCACCGCCGCCTGGTTCGACGACACCTTCGCCTCCGCCCCGCTCATGGCGATCCTGCGGGGGATGGGCCGCGAGCGTTCGCTCGCGCTCGCCGCGACCGCGTGGGACCTCGGCATCGACAACGTCGAGGTTCCCCTGCAGACCCCCGCCGACGAAAAGGCCCTGCGCGCGGTGTGCGCCGCGGGAGCCGAGCGCGGGCGGATCGTCTGCGCCGGCACGATCATCGACCCCGCGCAGGTGCCGATCGCCGTCGCGGCCGGTGCGCGCTACCTCGTCTCGCCCGGGCTCGACCCCGCCGTCGTCGCCGCGGCCCGAGCGCACGGCATCCCGATCCTCCCGGGCGTCGCGACCCCCAGCGAGGTGCAGCTCGCCGTCTCGCTCGGGCTGCGCTGGCTCAAGGCGTTCCCCGCGACCTGGTTGACCCCGGCGTGGTTCCGCATGATCCGCGGACCCTTCCCCGACGTGCGGTTCGTCGCGACGGGCGGTCTCGACGCCGGCAACGTCGCCGACTACCTCGACGCCGGGGTGCGCGTGGCGGCCGTGGGCTCGGCCCTCGAGGACTCCTCGCAGCTGCCGCGCCTCGCCGCCCTGTTGTCGCCCGCCGCCTGAGGCCCTCCTCCTCTGACACTTCGCGCACATCCGTGCAAGCCCGTCCCTCGGCGGCGTCGGCGGGAGAAGATTGACCGTCCGCAACGATCCCCCACTGAGGAGACCCATGCACGTCAACGCCTACGCGGCGTCGTCCGCGACCTCACCCCTCGAGCCCACGACCATCGAGCGCCGCGACGTCGGCCCGAAGGACGTCCTGATCGACATCGCCTACGCCGGCATCTGCCACTCCGACATCCACACCATCCGCGGCGAGTGGGGCGACGTGCCCTACCCCCTGACCGTCGGCCACGAGATCGTCGGTACGGTCGCCGAGGTCGGTTCCGAGGTCACCAGCCACAAGGTCGGCGACCGCGTCGGCGTCGGCTGCATGGTCAACTCGTGCCGCGAGTGCGAGAACTGCCTCGCCGGCGAGGAGCAGTACTGCGAGAAGGGCAACATCGGTACGTACGGCGCGAAAGACGTCGACGGCACGATCACCCAGGGCGGCTACAGCGAGAAGATCGTCGTCGACGAGCACTTCGTGCTGCGCGTTCCCGAGTCGATCCCCTACGAGAAGGCCGCGCCGCTGCTGTGCGCCGGCATCACGACCTACTCGCCGCTGAACCACTGGAACGCCGGCCCCGGCAAGAAGGTCGCCGTCGTCGGTCTCGGCGGACTCGGCCACATGGCCGTCAAGATCGCCCACGCCATGGGCGCCGAGGTCACCGTGCTCTCGCAGACGCTCAGCAAGAAGGACGACGGCCTGAAGATGGGCGCCGACCACTACTACGCGACGAAGGACGACGAGACCTTCGACAAGCTCAAGAAGAGCTTCGACCTCATCATCAACACCGTCAGCGCCCCGCTCGACCTCAAGCAGTACCTGGGCCTGCTCGCCCTCAACGGCACGATGGTCAACGTCGGCGCCCCGCCGGAGCCGCTGCCCATCCAGGTCTTCACGCTGTTCACCAACCGTCGTTCCTTCGCGGGTTCGTCGATCGGCGGCATCCGCGAGACCCAGGAGATGCTCGACTTCTGCGCCGAGAACGGCATCGCGCCCGAGACCGAGCTCATCTCGGCCGACCAGATCAACGAGGCCTACGAGCGCGTGCTGAAGAGCGACGTGCGCTACCGCTTCGTGATCGACGCGAAGACCTTCGCCCCCGCCTGATCCCGGCTTCGGCCCCGGATGCCACGGCCCCGACGTTCTCCGGAGCGTCGGGGCCGCGGCGTTCCCGCCCCGGTCGGGCGTCCCGTCCCGTCCGGCCCCGCCCCTTACGGCGGCCCGCCCGCCCCGCCGGGTGCCGTCCTGCGGAGTTCGAGGCCGACACGCCGGTCTGCGGGCCCGGGGTCGCGGCGTGTCGCCGTCGACTCCGCACGACGGTTCCTGAGGGGGCGGTCGGCGCGGTGCCGTCCCCGTCCCGTCTCGGTCCCGTCCCGGTCCCGTCCCCGTCCAGGTCCCGTCCCCGTCCCGGTCCTCCCGCCGCCCCGCCGGGTGCCGTCCTGCGGAGTTCGAGGCCGACACGCCGGTCTGCCGGCCCGGGGTCACGGCGTGTCGCCGTCGACTCCGCACGACGGTTCATGAGGGGGCGGTCGGCGCGGTGCCGTCCCCGTCCCCGTCCCGGTCCCCGTCCCGGTCCCGTCCCCGTCCCGGTCCTCCCGCCGCCCCGCCGGGTGCCGTCCTGCGGAGTTCGAGGCCGACACGCCGGTCTGCGGGCCCGGGGTCACGGCGTGTCGCCGTCGACTCCGCACGACGGTTCATGAGGGGGCGGTCGGCCCGCTGCCGTCCCCGTCCCGTCCCCGTCCCGGTCCCGTCCCCGTCCCGTCCCGGTCCCGGTCCCGGTCCCGTCCCGGTCCCGGTCCCGTCCCGGTCCCGTCCCGGTCCCGGTCCCCGTCCCGGTCCCCGTCCCCGTCCCGGTCCTCCCGCCGCCCCGCCGCCCCGCCGGGTGCCGTCCTGCGGAGTTCGAGGCCGACACGCCGGTCTGCGGGCCCGGGGGTCGCGGCGTGTCGCCGTCGACTCCGCACGACGGCTCGTCGCGCCGACCCGGTACACGCGAAAGCGGCGCCGCCCCGAAGGGCGACGCCGCTGACGAACCGTGCGGATCAGGCCTGGCCGAGCGCGGCCGAGACGACCGCGCGTGCTTCTTCCTGCACCTCGCGCAGGTGGTCCTCACCGCGGAGCGACTCGGCGTACAGCTTGTAGACGTCTTCGGTGCCCGAGGGGCGCGCGGCGAACCACGCCGACTCGGTCTGCACCTTCAGCCCGCCGATCGCGGCGCCGTTGCCCGGCGCGTGCGAGAGCTTCGCGGTGATGGGTTCACCGGCGAGTTCGGTGGCCGACACGGCATCCGGAGACAGCTTCGACAGCGCCGACTTCTGTGCGGGCGACGCGGGCGCATCGACGCGCTGGTACGCCGACGATCCGAACTGCTGCTCGAGCTCGGCGTAGCGCTGCGACGGGGTCTTGCCGGTGACGGCGAGGATCTCGGCGGCCAGCAGGCAGAGCAGGATGCCGTCCTTGTCGGTCGTCCAGACCGTGCCGTCCTTGCGCAGGAACGACGCACCCGCCGACTCCTCGCCGCCGAACGCGACGGAGCCGTCGAGCAGGCCGGGGACGAACCACTTGAACCCGACGGGCACCTCGAGCAGCGTCTTGCCGAGGGCGTCGGCGACGCGGTCGATGATCATCGACGACACGAGCGTCTTGCCCACGGCGGCGTCGGCCGGCCAGTTCGGGCGGTGCGAGAACAGGTAGTCGATCGCGACCGCGAGGTAGTGGTTCGGGTTCATCAGCCCCGCGTCGGGGGTGACGATGCCGTGGCGGTCGGCGTCGGCGTCGTTGCCGGTGAGGATGTCGTAGTCGGCGCGCGCGGCGACGAGCGAGGCCATGGCCGAGGGCGACGAGGGATCCATGCGGATCTTCTCGTCCCAATCGAGCGTCATGAACTTCCACGTCGGGTCGACCTCGGGGTTCACGACCGTGAGGTCGAGGCCGTAGACCTCGGCGATGAGCGCCCAGTACTCCACCGACGCACCGCCCAGCGGGTCGGCGCCGATGCGGACGCCGGCGTTCTTGATGGCGTCGATGTCGATGATGGATGCCAGATCCCGCACGTACGCGTCGCGGAAGTCGTACTGGCCCAGGCCGTCGAGGTCGATGTCGGCGTGACGCGTGCGGGTGACGCCGTCGAGGCCGGCGGCGATGAGCTCGTTCGCACGGTCGGCGATCCAGCCCGTGGCGTCGGTGTCGGCCGGTCCGCCGTGCGGGGGGTTGTACTTGAAGCCGCCGTCGCGCGGCGGGTTGTGCGAGGGCGTGACGACGATCCCGTCGGCGCGGCCGGGGTCGGAGGCGTCGAGGTCGCGGTTGTAGGTGAGGATCGCGTGGCTGAGCGCGGGGGTCGGCACCCACGCGTCGCGCGAGTCGACGCGCACGTCGACGCCGTTGGCCACGAGCACCTCGATGGCGCTGCGTTCGGCCGGGAGCGACAGCCCGTGGGTGTCGCGGCCGAGGAACAGCGGACCGGTGATCCCCTGCGCGGCGCGGTAGTCGACGATCGCCTGGGTCGTGGCGAGGATGTGGTCTTCGTTGAAGCTCGTACTCAGCGAGGATCCGCGGTGACCGCTCGTTCCGAAGGCGACGCGCTGCTCGGGCACGGCGGCGTCGGGCTTGCGGTCGTAATACGCGGCGATCAGTTCGTCGATGTCGATGAGATCGGACGCCTCTGCGGGCTGCCCTGCGCGACTGCTCATGCGTCCAGTCTGCCCGCTCCCTCCGACATGCGCACACGCCGTGACGCATTCTGAGAGAATCCGTCACCGCGCCGCGGGCGGTCGCCCGTCGACCGAGCCCCGGACGGTGGCGGGGGCCCGCTGACGCGGCATCCGGAATCATCCCCCAGGTCTAGGCTGGACGCCGTGCTGCCCGACACAGAGACCGTGCCCGCCCGCCGTACCTACAGCTACCTCGGCCCGGCCGGCACGTTCACCGAGGCGGCCCTCGCGCAGGTGCCCGAGGCGCGCGATCAGATCTGGCGTCCCGTCCGCAACGTCGGCGAAGCGCTGGCCGACGTCGTCGAGGGGCGATCGGATGCCGCGATGATCGCCATCGAGAACTCCGTCGACGGCGGTGTCTCGACCGCGCAGGACGCCCTCGCCACCGTGCCGGGTCTGCGCATCGTGGGCGAATACCTCGTGCCGGTGAACTTCGTGCTCG
Organism: Microbacterium algihabitans; assembly: GCF_032464975.1. NCBI lineage: Bacteria > Bacillati > Actinomycetota > Actinomycetes > Micrococcales > Microbacteriaceae > Microbacterium > Microbacterium algihabitans. The sequence goes on along the minus strand of NZ_JAWDIU010000004.1, from coordinate 71,092 downwards.
TCGGTCGCCCCGGCGCCACCCTCGCCGACGTCTCGCTCATCGCCGCCCACCCGGTCGCCTACGGCCAGTGCCTCGGATGGCTCAGCAAGAACCTCCCCGCCCACGCGCACCTTCCCGCCGAGAGCAACGTCGCGAGCGCGCTGGGCGTGCTCGATGGGACGAGTGCGGCGGATGCCGCGGTGGCGGCCCCCGGCATCGTCGCCCACCACGACGTCTCGGTGCTGGCCGAGAACATCGGCGACAACCCCAATGCGGTGACGCGTTTCGTGCTGGTCAGCCGCACGGTCGCGCCGGCGCCGCCCACCGGTGCCGACAAGACCTCGCTCATCGTCGAGCTGCCCGAGGACCACCCGGGTGCCCTGCTCGAGCTGCTCGAGCAGTTCGCCACGCGCGGCATCAACCTGAGCCTGCTGGCCTCGCGCCCCATCGGCGACGCCCTCGGGCGCTACCGCTTCGTCATCGACGCCGACGGGCACGTGCACGACGAGCGCATGGCCGACGCCCTTCTGGGACTCCGCCGGTTCAGCCCGAAGGTCATCTTCCTCGGCTCGTATGCCCGCGCCGACCGCGCGATCGTCCGCTACCCGCAGCGCTACAGCGACGACGTGTTCGTCGAGGCCCGCGACTGGCTGCGCGGCCTGCTGAGCGGCGAGCCCGAGGCCTGACCCGTCGCGAGGTCCCTGAGCGTGTCGAACGGCCCGTCGCAGCCCAGGTCGCTGAGCCCGTCGAAGGGCCCGGGACCCGCGGCGCCCTCGGTGGCCTCGACAGGCTCAGCCACCTCGCGTACGGCAGAGGTCCCTGAGCGTGTCGAAGGGCCCGGGACCCGCGGCGCCCTCGGTGGCTTCGACAGGCTCAGCCACCTGTCTCTCGCGCAGCCCAGGTCCCTGAGCGTGTCGAAGGGCCCGGGACCCGCGGTGGCCTCGGTGGCTTCGACAGGCTCAGCCACCTGGCGTTACGCAGGTCCCTGAGCTTGTCGAAGGGCCCGGGACCCGCGGCGCCCCCGGTGGCTTCGACAGGCTCAGCCACCTGTCTCGCGTCAGGCCGCGACGGTCGCGGGAGCCGCGATGAGCTCGAGCGTCTGCACGCGGCCTTCCGACCCCTCGCCTTCGTATGCTCCGGCGACGGGCGAGACCATGATCTCGTCGACGCCGTGCTGCGCGGCGAACGCGGCGAGCTGGCCCTGCACCTCGGCTCCGGTGCCGACGAACCACTTCTGCCGGGTCGAGGCCATGATCGATTCGGCCATCGCGTCGAACGGCTCGGCCTTCGCCTGCTCGATGGTCTCGAGCGGCACCATGGGGCGGTTCGTGCGCAGGCGCGCCATCATGCGCAGCTGCGGCAGGGCGCGTTCTTCCGCCTCTTCGGCGGTCGGCGCGGCGACGACGTTGGCGGTGACGAAGGTGCGCGGGCCTTCACCCGACTCGTTGGGCACGAACTGGTCGCGGTACACCCCGAGCGCGTGGGTGAGCCCCTCGCCCGAGAAGTGGTTCGCGAAGACGTAGGGCAGACCGAAGCTGGCCGCGAGTTGCGCCGAGTAGTCGCTCGAGCCGAGCAGCCACACCTGGGGGGTTCCGGATGCCGCGGGCGTCGCCTTCACCTGGTACTCGGTGCCCGAGGTGAAGCGCACCGTCGCCCCGTCGGGCGAGGTGAGCGCCATGATGTCGGTCACGTGGTCGGGGAAGCGCGAGACGTCGCTCGTGGTGCCCGAGCGGTTCAGCAACTGGGTGATGACCGGGTCGCTGCCGGGGGCGCGGCCGATGCCGAGGTCGATGCGGCCGGGGGCCAGGGCCTCGAGGGCGGCGAACTGCTCGGCGACGATGAGCGGGGAGTGGTTGGGCAGCATGACGCCGCCCGACCCGACGCGGATGCGCGAGGTGCGCGCCGCAGCCGCGGCGATGAGCACGGGGGGAGTGGTCGACGCCACCGAGGGCATGTTGTGGTGCTCGGCGAACCAGTAGCGCCGGTAGCCGAGGCGGTCGGCCCGCTCGACGAGGTCGAGGGCGGCGCTCACCGCCTGCGCGCTGCTCTGCCCGTGGCGCACGGGAACGAGGTCGAGAACGGAGAGGGAAGGCATGGCGTCGTTCACCTCGGATCCAACCGGTTCGTGCCCTCTCCTATTCCTCCGGCGCGAGAGCGCAACCCCCGTGACCTCCGCCGATGACGCGGCCTACCGTCCCGCGCATGGGGACCGAGACGATGGTGCGCACGCAGATCGCGATAGGCGAGAACTCCTATCTCCTCGCTCAGGGGCAAGACCTCGGCGACCTCGAGCGACGAATCGAGGAGGCGGTGCACGCGGGCGGGAGGTTCGAGCGGTTCGTCGTGGTCGGCGATCGCGAGGTGTGGGTGCTGTTCACTCCGCACACGAGTGTGACGCTGTCGGTCGAGACCGTCGAGATCGATCCGCGCGACACGGGGGACGCCGGCGAGCCCTTCGGTGACTTCTTCGGCGGATGACCGACGGTCAGGATCCTCTCAGGAAGATTCCGTGACGAATGGTGCTCGGCGTGCGTCCTACCTATGACATCGCGGGACACACGGTCCCGGAACGACGGAAGGAAGCGAACATGGCTGAGAACACCACCACCACCGCCACCCCCACCCCTGCCACGAAGGACGGCGGCTCGACCGTCATCGTCGACGCCGTCGTCGCCAAGGTCGCCGGCATCGCCGCGGCCGAGGTTCCCGGCGTCCACGCCCTCGGTGGCGGAGCGGCCCGTGTGATCGGCAACATCCGTCAGGCCGTCGGTGCCAAGGACCACGCCCAGGGTGTGAGCGTCGAGGTCGGCGAGACCGAGGTGGCCGCGGACATCGCGATCCAGGTCGACTACCCCGAGCAGCTTCAGCGCGTGGCCTCCAACGTCCGCGCGGCCGTGCACCAGGCCATCACCGAGCTCGTGGGCATGAAGGTCGCCGAGATCAACGTGACCGTGGTCGACGTCTTCATCCCGGGCGACGACGACGACGAGGACGCCGCCGCCGAGCAGCGCGTCAACTGACACCCGTCTCGAAAAGGGGCGTCACCGTGAGGTGGCGCCCCTTTCGCGTCCCCGGATGCCGTGAGCTTCGCGATCCGTCGAAGCGGGTTCCGGCTCAGCCCCCGTGGCGCACGTGCGAATACGCGTCGAGCGCCCGCTTACGCGTCTCGCCGAGGTCCACCATCGGCTCCGGCGGGTTCTCGCCGAGGTACTCCGGGGCCCACTCCTTGACGTAGGCGTCGTGCGGGTCGAACTTCTTGCGCTGCGTGTCGGGGTTGAACACGCGGAAGTACGGAGCGGCATCCGCACCGCTTCCCGCGACCCACTGCCAGTTGAAGGGGTTGCTCGCGGCATCCGCGTCGACGAGGCAGTCCCAGAACCACTGCTCGCCGTGACGCCAGTCGATGAGCAGGTTCTTGATGAGGAACGACGCCGTGACCATGCGCACGCGGTTGTGCATGACGCCGGTGTGCCAGAGCTGGCGCATGCCGGCGTCGACCACGGCCACGCCCGTCTTGCCCTGCTGCCAGGTCTCGAGGTGCGACCGGTCGAGCTCCGGCCAGGGGAAGGCGTCGAAGGTGCGGCGCCAGTTCACCGTCGCGATGTCGGGGGAGTGGTAGGTCACGTGCCAGGCGAACTCGCGCCACACGAGCTCCGAGAGGAAGCCGCTCGCGCTCTGCGCGTGCTGGCCCGATCCCCGGTGCTCGAGGGTGTCGTGCCACACCTGGTAGGGGCTGAGCTCGCCCCAGCGCAGGCGGGGCGACAGGTTCGAGGTGGCGCCGCCGGCGAACTCGTCGCGGTACTTCGAGTAGTCGCCGAGGTCGTCGTCGAGGAACTCCTTCAGGCGCGCCTTCGCGGCGGGCTCTCCGGGCTCCCACGTCTCGCGCAGGCCCCCGGCCCAGTCGGGCTTCGTGGGCAGCAGCCCCCACGCGCCGAGGTCGTCGCCGTCGACGCTGCCGTCGAAACCGGGGATCTTGCGCGCCTCCGGCATCGGCGGGCGCGGGGCGGGAAGCTTCTGCACGGCCCGCGCGAAGGGGCTGTACACCCCGTACGGCTTGTCGGACTGGGTGCGCACCGTCCACGGTTCGTAGAGCAGGTTGGCGGCGAACGAGGCGACGGTCACGCCGTCGTCGCGCAGTTTCTCTTTGATGCCGGCGTCGATCTCGCGCTCCACTCCGCCGTAGCGCCGGTTCCAGAACACCGCTCCGGCGCCGACCTCCTCGACCAGGGCGGGGACGACCTCGGCCGCCTTGCCGCGACGCAGCACCAGCGACCCTCCGCGCTCGCTCACGCGCTCGCCGAGCGAGGTCAACGAGCCGTGCAGCCACCAGCGGGCCGCCCCGCCGATCTCGCGCACGCCGTCGGATTCCTCGTCCAGCAGGTACAGGGCGACGATCGGTTCGTCGCGGTCGAGGGCTGCGCGAAGCGCCGGGTTGTCGGTCAGGCGCAGGTCGTCGCGGAACCAGACGATCGAGGGTGAAGCCATGCGTCGACGCTATCCACCGCGGCATCCGGTGCTTCGGGCTTGACACCCGCGCGCGGCCGCCGCCCCGAGAAGGTCAGAGCGACGAGGTGTCGTGGCCCTTCGGCAGAGCGACCACGAGCCCGCCGGCGACGATGCGGGTGTACACGCGCGTCGCCTCGCCGAACTCGTCGCCGTCGAGCTCGATCGGCTGCGCGGGAGCGGTCGCCAGCTCGATGCCCGTGCCCCGCAGGTAGCGCACCGAGGTGTCCTTGCGGCGCTCGAGCACGCGCCGCCCGGCGCGGAACTTCCGGAGCACCGAGTTGTCCCACACGATGCTCCGCCACACGCCGAGCCAGCCGAGAACGCCGCTCGGCTGCAGCACGGCCACGTCGAGGCTGCCGTCGGCGATGGAGGCGTCGGGGATCAGAGCCACGCCGCCCTGCAGGGCGCCGCAGTTCGCGAAGAGAACGCTCTGCACCTTCGCCGAGTGCAGGCGGTGCCCGTCGAGCTGGTACATGACGCGGAAGGGCTTCGCCGAGACGAGCGACCGCGCCGCTCCGTCGACGTAGGCGACCCAGCCGACCTGCTTTTTCAGGTCGTCGCGGGTGTTCTGGATCATCGCGGCGTCCAGGCCGATGCCGGCCATGACCGAGAAGCCGTGCTCCTCGATCTCTCCGCCGGCGCGACGGATGCGCGCGATCCCGGTGTCGATCGAGAGGACGTCGCCCTCGAAGGTCGAGCGGATCATCGCGTCGCTGTCGGAGAGGGGCAGGTTGAGGTTGCGGGCGAGCAGGTTGCCCGTGCCGCTCGGAATGATCGTCAGGGGCACTCCCGACGAGGTCAGCGCCTCGGCGACGGCGCGGACGGTGCCGTCGCCGCCCGCCACGAGCACGGCGTCGACCTTCTCATCGAGGGCGGCGCGGGTGACGTCGTCGCCCAGGTCGTCGACCGTCGTCTCGTAGAACAGCGGTTCGGCCCAGCCGGCCTCGGCCGACAGCTCGGCCGTGCGGGTGCGCAGGGCGTCGGGGTCGACCTTGACGGGGTTGTAGATGAGGGCGGCCCGCTTCTTCTGCGTGGTCTCGGCGTCGATCGGGGCCTCCTCGCCCTCGAGGTCGACGCGCTGCGTCTTGCCGGGCAGCTCGGCCGACGAGTCGGGGTCGACGTCCTCGGGCTGGTGGATGGTGTCGTCGGGCTCCGCGGCGTCCTTCGGGTGGGGGACGTCTTTGCGCGGGTGATCGGCGACGTCGTCGCCGAGGCGCGCGGCGTGGAAGTGCTCGTCCGAGCCCTGGGCCGCGGCGGCATCCGCCTTCACCTCGTCGGGAGCGTCGGCGGAAACGGTCTCGGGGGACTCCGCGTCGTCACGCGGCTCGTCAGGGGCGGCCATGGGGTCAACCATAGGACCGCCCCGCGCGCCGGAACGGCGCGGTGGGGTGGGCTTGACGGGCGGATGCCGAGCACCCCGGTGTGCGCGCGCGATTCCGCGGGTCGTGGCGCGGGCTGCCCCCCGGGGGAGCGAAGCGGCACGCGACGCCGACCGTAGGATGGACGCGTGATCGACCTGACCCTGCTGCGTGAAGATCCCGAGCTCGTGAAGCGCTCCCAGATCGCCCGCGGGGAGTCGCCGGATTCGGTGGACGACGCCCTCGCCGCCGATCGCGACCGCCGCGCCGCCATCACCGCCTTCGAAGAGCTCCGCGCCGCGCAGAACGCGCACGGCAAGCGCGTCGCGCAGGCGCCGAAAGACGAGAAGGCCGCGCTCGTGGCCGAGGCGAAGCAGCTCAGCGAGCAGGTGAAGGCCGCGCAGCACGCCGCCTCCGAGGCCGAGGCCGCCGCCGAAGCCGCCCTCGCGAAGATCGAGAACATCGTCATCGACGGCGTCCCGTCGGGCGGCGAAGAGAACTTCGTCACCCTGCGCACGCACGGCGAGGTCCCGACCTACGACTTCACCCCGCGCGACCACCTCGAGATCGGCGAGTTGCTCGGCGCGATCGACATGGAGCGCGGCACGAAGGTCTCGGGCAGCCGCTTCTACTTCCTCACCGGCATCGGCGCCCGCCTCGAACTGGCGCTGATGACACTGGCCCTCGACCGCGCGCTGCAGGCGGGCTTCACCCCGATGATCCCCCCGACGCTGGTGCGTCCCGAGGTCATGCGCGGCACCGGCTTCCTCGGCCAGCACGCCGACGAGGTCTATCACCTGCCGAAGGAAGACCTCTACCTGGTCGGCACGAGCGAGGTGCCCCTCGCCGGGTACCACATGGACGAGATCCTCGACTTCGATCGCGGCGCCAAGCGCTACGCCGGATGGTCCACCTGCTACCGCAGCGAGGCCGGCTCCTACGGCAAGGACACCCGCGGCATCATCCGCGTGCATCAGTTCAACAAGCTCGAGATGTTCGTCTACACCGACCCGGCCGATGCCGAGGCCGAGCACGACCGCCTCGTCGCGATGCAGGAGGGCATGCTGCAAGACCTGGGCCTCGCCTACCGCGTGATCGACGTGGCCGCCGGCGACCTCGGCTCGAGCGCCGCACGCAAGTTCGACATCGAGGCCTGGGTGCCCACGCAAGACGCCTACCGCGAGCTGACGAGCACCTCGAACTGCACGACCTACCAGGCCCGTCGCCTCGAGACCCGGTTCCGCCCGGCCGACGGCGGCAAGACGCAGCCGGTCGCGACCCTCAACGGCACGCTCGCCACCACGCGGTGGATCGTGGCGCTGCTCGAGACGCACCAGCGCGCCGACGGATCGGTCACGGTTCCCGAGGTCTTGCGGCCCTACCTCGGTGGGCTCGAGGTCATGGAGCCCATCGCGTGAGCGACGAGGCCGCCCTTCCCCGCACCGGAGACATCGACGCGTCGCCGCAGGACGAGGCGGCCGAGCTCGTCGCCGACGTCGCCCGTGAGGCGCCGGTCGGACGCATGCTCATCGCCCTCGACATCGACGGCACCGTGCTCCTCGAAGACGAGACCCTCAGCCCCGGTGTCGTCGACGCCGTCCGCCACGCGCAAGAGGCGGGGCACGAGGTCATGCTCGCCACCGGCCGCAGCTGGGACAGCACGCATGGCGTCATGGAGCGCCTCGGCATCCGTCCCGAGTACGCCGTCTGCTCGAACGGCGCCATCGTGATGCGCAGGGGCGGCGAAGCGGATGCCGCAGAGTACGAGCGTGCGCACGTCGAGACGTTCGACCCCACCGAGGTGCTGACGCTGCTCGGCGAACACCTGTCCGGAGCGCACTTCCTCGTGGAGCTGCCCGACGGCAAGCGCCTGTTCACGGACTACCTCGACGACTGGAACCTCGTCGGCGCGAACAAGGTGACCTTCGCGGAGCTCTCGGGCCAGCCCGTCTGTCGCGTGGTCGTGGTCGCACCGGAGCAGACCGATAAGGACTTCCTCGAACTGGTCGAGCGCATCGGCCTGACCCAGGTGTCGTACGCGATCGGCTGGACCGCGTGGCTCGACATCGCCCCGCAGGGCGTCGACAAGTCCACCGCGCTCGAACTCGTCCGCGGCTGGCTCGACATCGCCCCCGAGAAGGTCCTGGTGATGGGCGATGGGCGCAACGACATCGAGATGATGCAGTGGGCGGTGCGCAACGGCGGCCGTGCGATCGCGATGCACCAGGGTCCGCCCGAGGTGCACGCCGCGGCCGGCGAAGTCGGCCTGTCGGTCACCGAGGGCGGCGTCGCGGCGGTGCTCCGGGCGCTCTGACGGCGCGCGGACCGACGCAGCGCCGGCCCGCGCCCCGCTTCACACTCGCGCGGACCCGCTCGCCACGTGGGCGGCTCGGTCGGCCAGGTACGCGGTGCGATCGACCGCGCTCAGGGGGCGGATCGTAGCGCGGTGATCGACCACACGTGCGGCCTCCCAGGCGACCAGGCCCACCGGCGGCAGCAACAGCAGGGCGGTCGCCCATGCGGCCTTGAGCCCGACCGACGCGTGCGGGTCTCGCACGGCGACGACCGCGGCGAGGACGGATGCCGCGTAGACGAGCGCGAACACCGCCAGGACGATCTGCGAAGACATGCTGGTGACGATCATGGTGACCTCCTCATGTCAGACGGCCCGTGGGTCGTGAACGACTGATGAGACCCGGTCTACTCCTCGCGGAGGGCGCCCTCAACGGCGCGTGGTCACGCCGAAGGGGATCGATAGCCCGGCCATAGCGCGCTGTCAGGAGCGCCGGTCGTCGACCGATCCCGCGGCGACGTCCCGCCAGGCGCTGCGCGCCGATCCCTCCAGCATCCGACGGTCGCCTCGGGGGAGTTCGCGCCGGCTCCGCTGGAGCGCCTCGCGCGCGGCATCGCGGAACAGCCGTGCATTCCGAGGGGCGGATGCCGCGAGCGCGGCGAGACATTTCTGCAGACGCACCTGCACCTCGACGAGTCCCGCTCCGTCGCGCGCCAGTGGGCGGAACGCGTCGTCGACGAGATCCGCCAGGCGCGGAGCCGGCACGAAGACGTGCTCGTGGGCGACGTCGTCGTCCGCCTCGGTACGCAGAGCGCGCGCGAAGACGCGCTGGAGCGCGGCGATCACCTCGATCGCCGTCCCCGGGTCGTTGGTCGACGGCGAGAGCGCCCGGCTGCCGATCTCCGTGAGTGCGATCACACCGAACCGGGGATCCCGTTCGTACGTGCGGTGGTGCTCGATCCTGAATGCGCGACGGATGCCCGCGATCACGTCGTCGTCGAGCTTCCCGACGACCTTCGCGAGGGGGACGCGGGCGTCGGCGATGCGTCCCGGCGTCGCCCGCACGTGGATGTCGACGGAGAAGCGCTCGGCGATGCGGCCCAGTCCCGCCACGTCGACGTGGGTGACGTAGCCGACGTCCGCAGCGTAGACGGCTCTCGCCCGGGCGGGGATCTCGACCGCGGCGCGGGCACCGAGCGTCGGCCTCTCGGCGTAGACCTCCAGTGACTCGGTGGCCGCCTTCTCGACGCGGTCGATCACGTCGGCCATCCGTCCGAAGGTCGACAGGTGCGAGATCCATCGCAGCAAGGTGACGATGACGATCACGATGATGACCAGCGTCGCCACGAACAGGATCGTGCGCCCCTGGCTCTGGTAGTACCCCGTCTCGAGGGCGACGATGCCGACCAGTGAGAAGGCGAAGGCCCCGACGAACGTCGACACCGCGTTCTGCGAGGTCGGGTCGGCGATGAGCAGCTGCGTCGACCGCGCGGTGGCGGTCGTGGTGGCCGACGAGAACGCCGTGACCATCGCGGTGACCGAGAACGTGCTGACGGTGAGCATCGCGGTCGCGATGATCTGCAGCAGCGAGCCGACGGCGTCGTCGGCGAGCCCGAAGCTGAACGAGAACGGCAGCAGGGGCCCGACGAATCGGGCGGCCAGCACCACGACGATCCCGACGACGGTGAACACGGCGGCGCGCACCCACACCTGCCGGCCGAGCCGGAGGAAGAACGAGGTCAGGGGGCTGCGCGCGATCGGTGCCATAGGCGCGACGGTATCCGGATGCCGTGCCCGCGCCCGGGGGCTGGACTCGATGTTGCGACGTGCTCGGTAGACTCGTCGGGTCCGGGAGGGTTGTCCGAGCGGCCGATGGACCTGGTCTTGAAAACCAGTGGGCAGCAATGTCCCGTGGGTTCGAATCCCACACCCTCCGCAACGCAGAACGGCGGGCCCCGCAGGGGTCCGCCGTTCTGCGTTATGACCGGTTGAGCGGGAGTCGAACGTAGTTGGGCCCACGCCGCCCGAGGCTCCGCGCGCCGCGCAGCGGCGCGTGGAGGGGCGGTGGGGAGAATCCCACACCCTCCGCAACGCAGAACGGCGGGCCCCGCAGGGGTCCGCCGTTCTGCGTTATGACCGGTTGAGCGGGAGTCGAACCTTGGTTGGGCCCACGCCGCCCGAGGGCCCCCGCCGCGCGGGTGAGCGCGCCTGTCAGCGGGGCGAGAAGCGCCGATGAAACGCCAGGTCTTCACGCCATTCACAGCCGCCCGTCCCTAGTATTGCTGCGACCTCCGGCCGTGCCGGAGCGTGACGTGCTGCCGGGCCGGCGGCATCCGTCGTGAAAGGACCCGAGTGATCAAGACCACCCCTTCGCGCGGTCAGCGGACCGTCGCGCGCCATGGGCGACTCACGTCGCCGGGCCCCGTCGCCCAGTTGCTGCGCGGCCTCGCGATCGCCCTCGCCGTCGTGCTCGTATCGGGTGGCACGGTGCTCGCCTACGCCGCCGTCGACCTCACACGCAGCTTCACCGCCGACGCCGTCGACCTGAAGAACCAACCGGCCGTCCCGCCCGACATCGGCGAGCTGCAGGGCGGCGTCAACATGATGCTGGTCGGCACCGACGAGTGCGAGCCGGCGTTCGCGCAGTACTTCGGCGATCGATGCACAGGTCCCGACTCCGACGGCAGCTTGAACGACGTCAACCTCCTCATCCACATCTCCGACGCGCCTCGGCGCGTGACGGTCATCTCGTTCCCGCGTGACCTGATGGTGCCGATCCCCGCGTGCACCAACGCCGACGGGCAGGAGAACTCCGCGCGCAGCTTCGCCCAGATCAACAGCGCGTTCGAAGACGGCGGCCTGTCGTGCGTCGTGCAGACGGTCTCCGAGCTCAGCGGACTCGAGATCCCGTTCGCGGCGAAGGTCAGCTTCGGCGGCGTCATCAACATCACGGATGCCATCGGCGGCGTCGACGTCTGCATCGCCAACGGCATCGAAGACCCGTACACCGGCATCGACTGGCCCGCCGGCATCCGCACGGTGAAGGGCTTCGACGCCTTGCAGTTCCTGCGCACGCGTCACGGTGTCGGAGACGGCGGCGACCTCGGCCGTATCTCGAACCAGCAGCAGTACATGTCGCGACTGGCCAACAAGCTGAAGAGCCAGGAGGTGCTGTCGAACCCGGCGACCCTCTACAAGCTGGCCTCGACCGCGCTGCGCAACGTCGACCCCTCGACGTCGCTGACCAACCCGCTGACGCTCGTCCAGATCGCCTCGGCGGTCAAGGATGTGCCGTTCAACGAGATCGTCTTCATCCAGTACCCGACCGGTACCGACCCGTCGAACCCGAACCGCGTCGTGCCGAACGAAGACGATGCCAAGACGCTCTGGGCCGCGCTCGCCGCGAACCAGCCGCTGCAGCTGTCGGGCAACCTCAGCGACGGTGATGGAGTGGTGGCCGACCCCAACGCGACGCCCGCTCCGACCGCGACCGATACTCCGGCGCCGACCGAGACGTCGACCCCGACCGACGGTGCCACGCCCACACCCGACCCGAGCTCCGGAACGGTCGTGCTGCCCGAGGGCATCGCCGGGCAGACCGCGGCGCAGGCGACGTGCTCGAACGGTAACGTCCGCGAGTGAGTCCTCGCCGCCCGGCATCGCGAACGTGGTTCGAATGCCGGGCGGCATCCGGTTAGTATTGAGCGGTGTGCTCGCGCCGAGAGGCGTCGATCACCTGGAGACGTCGCATAGTCAGGCCTAGTGCACCACCCTGCTAAGGTGGAGTCCCCGTAAGGGGACCGAGGGTTCAAATCCCTCCGTCTCCGCCGAAAAAGCCCCGGTTCGCCGGGGCTTTTCGCGTGGTGTCGACATTGACCGTACGAGGGGCCGCCCGACGCGCGCCGTACCGACTGTGGGCCGAGCCCGAGGCTTCTCCCCAGAGACGATCTCGCCGCGATCCTCCCCAGATCGCCCATGCGCCCGCCGGACGTGACCCCGTGGTGGCAATGCTGTGGCCATGGGAATTCGCTACTACGCATACGCTTTCGACGCTGTCCACGCCCGGCAGGCGATCGAAGACCCCCGCAGTATCTTGTCCAGCGACCCGCTCGCCGACGCGTGGGGCTTGGAGCCGCACGCCACGGTGAGCTTCACGACCTTCGAACAGGTCCCGCCCAAACGCGACATGCTGTATCTGGACAAGGCGTGGGCCGCGCTTCACGACCTGACCCTGCCCGATTCGAAGACGGATGCCGCAGCGTCATGCCACCGGATTTTCGAGGGGAACGTCACTATGACGGGGTTCGGGTGGGAACCGTTCATCCGAACCATTCTCCCCACGGAGATGCCGGCCATTCACTCAGACCTCGCTCTCTTCGACGAGTTTCGTGTTCGTGCGTGGGCCGACGGGTGGAGGAGCCCGCACGGGGCGAACCGCGATGACGAGCTTCGCTACGTCCTCGATTACCTCGAGAAGGCGCAGCAGTTCGTCGAAGCCCTGACCGCGGACGGTCGGGGCATGGTTTACCTGATCGGGTGATGCGACCGGCAGCTTCAGCCAGCGGCGTCTCTCAGACCTGCCGCTCGAAGACCATCGTCGCTTGGATGCGATCACCCCCGCCGAACCCGGTGCTGCCCGACGATGCAGTCGTGATCGTGTGCAGGCGGAACCCGAGCGCCGCTTGACGGTTGATGACGCCCTCGAGTTCGGTCAGGTTGTTCGAGCCGCTGCCGAAGAGCTTCTCCTTCAGCACCACCTGGAGCACCACGTAGTTGTAGCCGTTCTGGGCGGGCCGCGGCTGTGCGCCGGCCACCGCGTCGGCCTGCGCCCGTTCGATGAAACCCGCGACGCCCGGCTGCGGAGGGGTCGGCTCCTGGAACCGCTCGGTCCACCGCTGTCCGTCCCACCAACGCGTCCGCCCGGAACCGTCGTCGTACCACCCTGCCTGTGCGTCGCTCATCGCCCACCCCCTGTTCTTCGCTCCGGACCCCCGTGGCCGGATGCCGATCAGCGCCGAGTATTCCGGGGCCGGATGCTCCGTCGCAACGCGAGCGGTCAGGCGCGGTGCATCTCCACCGCGCTCACGCCCGAAAGCCCCAGCCACGAACGGCCGTCGGGGCCGTCGACGACGGTGAGGAGCACGGCGTCGCACCCGCGACATCGCGCCACGATCCCCATGGCCGAGGCGTACACCGTCGCCGTGGCGAGCAGTCCCGTCAGCCCGCAGTGGGTGCATCGCACCCCGGATGCCGTGGCATCCCATCCGAGCAGGTCGTCGAGGCGACCGGCCAGGGCATTGCCGTCGAGAAGCGTCATCACGAACCTCCGAAACGTTCGGTGCGGATGCGGGCGGCTGAGTGGCCCGCCTCGATGAGCCAGCCCGAGACCGCCTCGACGAAGGGGGTCGGTCCGCAGACGAAGACGCGCGGCCGCTGGTCGGCCGGGATGACCGCGGCACGCAGGCCCTCGACGGTCAGTCGTGCGGGGGCACACTCCGCGTTCGCGGGGGCCCGGCGGGTGTAGACGAGGTCGAGGGCGAACCGTTCGCCGACCAACGCCTCGAGCTCGTCAGCGAAGAACACGTCGTCGGGGGTGCGAACGGAGTAGAGCAGCCGGAAGGGGGTCGCGTCGGCGCTCGCCGCGTGCGCCGAGGCCATTGCGAAGAGGGGGACGACCCCGGAGCCGCCCGCGATCAGTTGCACCGGTGCGGGGTCATCGGAGGGCATCCACACGAAGAACGCCCCGAGCGGCCCGTGCACCTCGATCTGGTCGCCGTCACGCAGGTCGTGCACGAGGAAGGGCGAGACCTCCCCGTCGGGCACCTCGTCGACGGCGAGGACGATGCGCGTACCCGGGCCGGCCGAGGCGATCGAGTACGACCGGCTCGCCTGGTAGCCGTCGGGTGCGGTGAGGCGCACGTCGAGGTGCGAGCCCGCCTCGTTGCCCGGCCAGGTGGGCACCTCGAGCTCGATGCGCCGGGCCGTCGCGGTCTCGGGGCGCGAGGCGACGACGGTCGCGGCGTGCCAGGCCGCGGTGCGCGCGGTCACCCGTACCGTTCCTCGCGCCAGGGGTCGCCGTGCAGGTGATAGCCGTTCTGCTCCCAGAAGCCGGGCTTGTCGGCCGGCATGGTGATGAGCCCCTGCACCCACTTCGCGCTCTTCCAGAAGTACAGGTGCGGCACGAGCAGGCGCGCGGGGCCGCCGTGCTCGGGCGTCAGGGGTGCCCCGTCGGCCTCGAAGGCGATCCAGCTCTTGCCGCCGAGCAGGTCGTCGAGGGCGACGTTCGTCGTATAGCCGCCGAAGGAGTGCACCATCGCGAAGCGATGCGAGGTCTCGACCCCGGCGAAGAGGCGATCGAGCGAGACACCGCGCCACGGCATGTCGAGCTTCGTCCAGTGCGTGACGCAGTGGATGTCGACGGTGATGTCCTCGACGCCGAGGGCCTCGAGCTCGGCGCGGCTCCAGCGGTGCACGCCGTTCTCGGTGCCGATCGCGAACTCCCAGTCGTCGTCGGCGATGCGGGGCGTCGGCCCGGCCGACAGCACGGGCCAGTCGCCCACGAGGGTTTGACCGGGTGGGAGTCGAGGATCGCGCTCGCGTCGTCGTCCCGAGAATCCGCGTGTGATGAACGACATGGCTCTCCTCTGCGGGTGGCGGTGGCTTCACCCTAGCGACGGCCGCGCGGCGACGACAGAGTGCCGACGCCGGCGCCACCCCGTCGGCGACGACCCCGCACCCCGATAGGGTCGTGCCTGCGGTGCGCACCTCGCGCGCCCTCGCACCCCGGGAGAAGCGCATGTCCGTCGGACTCCTCGCCGTCGTCGATGACATCCTCAGCGCCGCGATGCGCGCGAGTGCCAAGACCGCCGGCGTCGTGATCGACGACGCGGCCGTCACCCCGCAATACGTGCAGGGGCTGACGCCCGCGCGCGAGCTGCCGGTGGTGTGGAAGATCGCGCTGGGCAGCATCATCAACAAGTACGTGATCATCATCCCGATCGCGTTGCTGCTCACCGCGTTCGCTCCGTGGGTGCTTCCCTACCTCCTCATCATCGGCGGCGGGTTCCTCTGCTTCGAGGGTGCCGAGAAGGTGCTCGAGTGGTTCGGCGTCCACCACTCCGAGGGCGACGCCGACGAGCCGCGCGACGAGAAGAAGCTCGTGCTGGGCGCCGTGCGCACCGACCTCATCCTCAGCACCGAGATCATGCTCATCGCCCTCTCGAGCCTCGACCCCGACTTCGGCATCTGGATGACGCTGGGGGCGCTGCTCATCATCGGTCTGGCCATGACCGTCGTCGTATACGGCGCGGTGGCCCTGCTGGTGAAGATCGATGACATCGGTCTGCGCTTCATGAAGAGCGAGTCGCGGGGCGTTCGACGCTTCGGCGCCCGGGTCGTGGCATCCATGCCCGCCGTCTTCCGCGTGATCAGCGTCATCGGCACGGTCGCAATGCTGTGGGTCGGTGGGCACCTGGTGCTGCAGAACCTCGCCGACACCTTCTGGTCGGGTCCCTACGACCTCGTCCACGTCGTCACTCACGCGATCGAGGCCGCAGGCCCGGTCGTCGAGTGGATCGTCGAGACGGCCATGTCGGCGGTGTTCGGGTTGATCCTCGGCCTGATCATCGTGGGGATCGTGACGGGCATCTCGCGGCTGACGCGCCGCGGAGCGACCGCCGCGCACTGACGCTCAGGCGCGGGCGGGTCGCTCGCGCAGCTCGACCCTCGACGGCGACATCGGCCACCGCGACGTGTTCTCCCGCGAGCGGCAGAAGAACGCCCGCTCGAAGATGTGCTCGTGGGAGAGTACGAAACGCGGTGCGGTGGTCGACATCGTCACGACGTAGGGCGCTCCTCAGTGACGGGCCTCGCCGGCCGCGACGGTGCGCGCGATCCCCGCGACCAACTCGGGCCAGAGCTCCGGCACGATGTAATGCCCCATTCCGGGGTGCACCTGGAGCTCGGCGGCGACGAGGGCCTCGGCCATGTCGACCGCGGCGCTCCAGTGCAGCACGTCGTCATCGCGGCCGTGGAACACCAGAACCGGGACGTCGACGTCTCGCAACAACTCGAGCCTCTCGGGCGCGCGCATCAGCGCCGCCCATTGCCGCGAGAACCCCTCCGGAGAGTAGCCGCGGTCGAACGCTTCGCCCGCGGCCCAGGCGTTCCACTCCACGTCGAGCGGGTACCGCTGGCCGGCGGTGGCGGCCGCGAACGCCGAGGCGCCGGCCACCACCTCGTCACGCGTGTAGCGCGCCGGGGCGCCCGTCAGATCGGGTTCGGCGTGCAAGACGTAGCGCGGGTCGCGCCCCGGGATCGTCGACAGCAGCCCCAGGCTCGCCACGCGATCCGCATGTCGCAGCGCGGTCATCTGCGCCATCATTCCGCCCATGGAGTGACCGACCAGATGCGCCCGTGCGACCCCGAGATCGTCGAGCACGCGCACGACGTCGTCGCCCATCTCCTCGAGGCCGTACCCGCCGTCGATGTCGTCGACCCCGCCGAAACGCGCCGAGAGGCCGACGTCGCGATTGTCGATGCGCACCACGTGCAGGCCACGGTCGACGAGCTGGGCGACGAGATCCACGTGCCAGGCGATGAGCTGCGCCCCGCCGCCGGCGATGAGCACCACCGTCGGATGGGCCGCGTCGCCGTCGGTGACGTAGTGGATCGCGGGTTCGGGGGTCAGCGGCATCCGGAGGCCTTCTCTCGTTCGCAGCGACGATAGTCGGAGTCAGCGGGAGGGCGGTATGGATGCCGCGTCCACCGCCTCGATGGAGCCGCTGGAGGCCGCGTACGTCGCGCCCAGATCCTCGGACAGCCTCGCGGCGAGCATGCGGGCAGCTTCCTGCAGCTCGGGAAGGCGCATCGAGACGTCCTCGGTCGCGCCGACGATGCAGGCGGCTGCGGCGACGAGCCCGGCGGCATCACGGACGGGGGCGCTGATCGACGTGATCCCGAACTCGTCGACGGAGCGCATGGTCAGCGTGCCGTCGGCGCGTACCCGCTGGACGCGTCGGACGAATTGGTCGTACTCCGATGCTCCGTGCCGCCGTGGGAACAGGTGGGCGAGCTGAGCGGCGTCGAAGTCCATGGCGAGGGTGGGCCCGCCGTCGGAGCCGACCAGGGGGTGGGGGCGGCCGAGCCATGGGGCCATGAGCAGGCCCTCACCCATCGGCTCGATGTGCTCGACGACGGTGAAACTGCGCATGCCCGCGAGGGTCGTCACGAAGACGCACGCGCCGACGCGTTCGGCCGTCGCCATCGCGCGCGCGGACCCCCTGCGGGCGAGTGAGGGGAGGAATGCCGCCCGATGCCAGGCGTGGATCGCCGGGTCGACGTGCAACGCGTCGGTCTCGGAGTCGCGGGCGAGCAAGCGCGAGCGCACGAGAGCGTCCACCAGGCGCCGAGCGCGGTCGGGCCGCAACCCCGCGGCCGCGGCTGCGGCCGTCGCCGAGCCAGGGGCGACGGCGAGGTGCTCGACCAGACGCAGGGCGGCTTCCTCCGTCCGGACGGACGTCGTGATCGTCGAGCGATCGAGCGGGGGCGGGACGACGGGACCGCGATGCCCTTCGGCGAGGGCACGTTCGAAGGCGCGGCGGGCGTCGGCGAGCAGACGTCGGATGCGAGGACGCGCTCGAGCGGCACGGTAGACGGGAAGGGCGATGGCCAACGACAGCAGGCGGCGTCCGTCTGGAGCGGTGAGGGGGACGGCGATCTCGACAGCACGGCCCGCCTGCGACTCGACCACCGCCTCCTCCGCGTCGCCCGCAAGAGCGCGGATCACCGCGCGACGGGCGTCGGTGACCACGTCGCCGACCGCTGCGGGGACGTGCAGGGTCCACCCGGAGCCGACCGAGGCGATGATGCGTGCACCCGTGCCCTCGGCGGCGGAGAGGATCACGGTTTCAGCGGTCTCCTGCGCGAGCCGGTGCAGCTCGAAATGAACGGTCGGCCCGAGCGCGGCGGCGGCGCTCCCGGACAGCGCTAACGCGCGAGGCCCCGTCGCGAAGGTCCCATAGGCTTCGCCTCGCTCCAACATGCCGCTCTCGACGAGTCCCGCGCACACCCGCGAGGCCGTGCTGAGTCCCGCTCCGACGGAAGCGGAGATCGCCGCCAGGGGGAGGGGAGATGTCGGGTCTGTGCGTCCGGCGACGGCGCGGAGGATGGCCACGGCTTGCTCGACGCGTGCGGTCACAGCGGTCTCCTCGCATAACTGCAATCCCGACGGCCGAGTATTGCAGCTGATGGTGACCGTAACAGCGCCGCGACGGGCGGTTCGAATAATTACCGGTATCCGTCGCGGCATCCGTTCCCGCCGGTGGAAGGGACCCGTCATGGAGGAGTTCGACGTCGCCGTCGTCGGCCTCGGCGCGCTCGGCAGCGCCGCTGCGTACCACCTGGCCCGCCTCGGCGCGCGCGTCGTCGCCTTCGAGCAGTACGAGCTCGGTCACGTGCGCGGAGCCTCGCACGACACCTCGCGGATCGTCCGGACCTCCTACGGTGCCGCGGCGTACGTGCGGTTCGCGCAGGCGGCGTACCGGGAGTGGGCGGCGCTCGAGGTCGCGACCGGTGAGCGGCTGCTCACGGTGACCGGGGGAGTCGTGTTCATCCCCGACGACGGTCCGTACGACGCCGACGACTTCGCCCGGAGTCTCGCCGAGAGCGACGTACCCTTCGAACTGCTCGACCCCGACGCGGTGCGGAGCCGATGGCCGCAGTTCGCTATCCCCGCGGGTGTCACGACCGTCTTCACACCCGATTCGGGCATCGCCCACGCGGCCCGCACCGTTGCGACCCTCCATATCCACGCGCGGGTGCTCGGCGCCGACCTCCGTGACCGGACGCGCGTCGAGGGGCTGACGCCGGTGGACGGCGGGGGAGTCGTCGTCACCACCGACGCCGGTCAGGTGCGCGCGCGCCGCGTCGTCGTCGCGGCGGACGCCTGGACGAACACGCTGCTCGAGCCGCTCGGCATCCGGATCCCGCTCGAAGTGATGCAGGAGCAGGTGACGTATTTCGCCCCGGGTGAGCCGGGAGCGTTCGACCCTTCGCGCTTCCCGGTGTGGATCTGGGAAGACGAGCAGTGCTTCTACGGCTTCCCCACGTACGGCGAGCCGACCGTGAAGGCGGCCCGCGACGTCTCCGAGAACCTCATGACTCCTGCCGAGCGCACCTTCGTCCCTTCCGGCGAGCGCCTCGCCGAGCTCACCGCGTTCCTCGGGGCGGTGATTCCGGGGAGCGGACCGGCCCTGCGGACGGTGACGTGCCAGTACGCCCTGACGCCCGATCGGCGGTTCGTGCTCGGCCCCCTCGTCGAACACCCCGACGTCGTCGTCGCCCTCGGGGCCGGTCACGCCTTCAAGTTCACCCCCGCGTTCGGACTGGCTCTGGCAGAGCTCGCGACCGGTCGCCCGACCACCGACGACGTGTCGGCCTTCGCGGTCGACGCGACGGTCGTCCCGGCGATGCGAGCGACGTGCTGATCCAACGACGCGACGAAGCTCACCACGACTGGACCCTGTACGAGGGCGAGGGGCGCGTGGGCATCGAATGGTATTTCGCGGATGCCACCGCCCTCGGAACCCAGGTGATGCTGTACCGGCTCGACCCGGGGGCGTCGGAGGGGGAGCATCGGCACCTCGCCGGAGCCGAAGACAGCTGTTCGGCCGAGAGCAGCGACGAGCTCTACGTCGTCACGTCGGGAGAGATCGTCTTCACCGCGGACGGTGTGGACCGTGTCCTCACGGTGGGAGACGCGGCCTATGCGCGCGCCGGTGTCACCCACGGCGTCCGCAACGATTCGGCCGCCTCCGCCGAGCTCGTCCTCGTCTTCGGGCCGGCGGTGCGCTGATGAGGTACACCCCCGACTACGCCCTCGACGACGTCGACGCCGTGCGCGCTCTCGTGCGCGAGAACCCCTGGGCGACGCTGGTCAGCCATGTCCCGGGACGCGGGCTCGTGGCATCCCACTATCCCGTCCTCGTCGATGATGCGGAGCCTTTCGCGCTCGTCAGTCACGTCGGACGCCCCGACGAGGCGCTGCACGAGCTCGGCACGCGCGAGGTGATGGTCGTCGTGTCCGGTCCGAGCGGATACGTCTCACCGAGCTGGTACGACACCTCTCCCGCCGTGCCGACCTGGAACTTCGTCGTGGCGCACCTGTACGGGACGCCGGAGCTGCTGAGCGACGAAGAGAATCTCGCCGTGCTCGACCGGCTCGTCGCGCACTTCGAGGCACCGTTGCCGAATCCGTTCTTGATGCACCGGACGCTCGAGAACACCGCGTACGCCGAGCGCATCGTGCACGGAACGGTTGGCTTCCGGCTGCCGGTGACACGGTTCGAGGCGAAGCAGAAGCTCAGTCAGGACAAGCCCGACGCGGTGGTCGACCGCGTGGTGGCGGCGCTGCGCGCCCCCGGACCCTACGAGAATTCGGCCCTGGCCGATCGGATGGACGCCATCCGCACCCGAGAGGAAGAAGCACGATGACCGGATTCGTTGGCGTGGATGCAATGGTGCGGTGGGTCTCCACGCACGGCGCCGAGCGGCTCATGTCCGAGATGGTCTCCTATCTGGAGGCCGACTACCGCCGATGGACCTCGTTCGACAAGGTCGAGCGCATGGCCAGCCACACGCCGTTCGGCGTGATCGAGCTGATGCCCGTCAGCGATCCCGACACGTATGCGTTCAAGTACGTCAACGGCCACCCCTTCAATCCCGGTCGCGGATACCAGACCGTCACCGCCTTCGGCGTGCTCGCCGACGTGCACAACGGCTACCCCGTGTTCCTGTCGGAGATGACGCTGCTGACGGCCCTTCGCACCGCGGCCACCTCGGCGATGGTCGCCCGACACCTGGCTCGACCCGATGCGCGAACGATGGCGATGATCGGGGCCGGCAGTCAAGCCGAGTTCCAGGCCCTCGCCTTCCGCGGTGTGCTGGGGGTGGATCGACTCCGCGTCTACGACGTGGACCCCGCGGCCACGGCCAAGCTGGTCCGCAACCTCGCCCCGATGGGCTTCGACATCGTGGTGTGCGACTCCGCGGCCGAGGCAGCACGCGGCGCGGACATCGTCACGACGTGCACCGCCGACAAAGCCTCCGCGACCGTGCTGCACGATGAGGACGTGGCATCCGGGATGCACATCAACGCGATCGGTGGAGACTGCCCCGGCAAGACCGAACTCGACCCCGCGATCCTGTCCCGCGGACCGGTGTTCGTCGAGTACACCCCGCAGACCCGGATCGAGGGCGAGATCCAGCGCGTCGCCGCGGACTTCCCCGTGACGGAGTTCTGGGAAGTCCTCGCCGGGTCGCGGGCGGGGCGCACGTCGGCCGAGCAGGTCACCGTGTTCGACTCGGTCGGCTTCGCGATCGAGGATTTCTCGGCCCTTCGCTTCTTGCGCGACAGCGTCGCCGGAACGGATCTCGCCCAACAGATCGACCTGGTGGCCGCCCCCGACGATCCGAAGGATCTGTTCGGCATGGTCGGCGCTCCGGTGCCCGCGCTGTGAACGCCCTCACCCTGCGCGGCGGACGCGCCTACGACGGGGCCGACCCGATCGACGTCGTGCTGAACGACGGGACGATCGCCGCCATCCGGCCGACCGGTGGTCCCGTCGCAGGCGAAGTGGTCGACCTCGATGGCCGCTTCGTCGGTCCGGGCCTGTGGGATGCGCACGTGCACTTCACGCAGTGGGTGATCTCGAGTCGGCGCATCGATCTCGCGGACACTCGCAGTCCTGAAGATGCGATCGCCGCCGTCCGTCGGGCCGTCGCGACCGACGCTCCGCGAACCGACGGGGTGCTCGTCGGCTACGGCTATCGCGATGGTCTGTGGTCGACCCCGCCCTCGCTCGCGGCGCTGGACGAAGCCTTCCCCGACGATGCGGTGGTGCTCGTCAGCGGCGACCTGCACGCCGGGTGGATGAACACACGAGGTGCCGAACGGTTCGGGCTGCGGCCGGACGCGACCGGAGTCGTGTCCGAAAGGGACTGGATCGGCTCGCTGCAGAGGTTCCAGGAAGCCGCCTCCATCCCCGTAGAGGCGTTCGCGCAGGTGGCGGATGCGGCTGCCCGCCGCGGCGTCGTCGGCGTCGTCGATTACGAGAACGTGCCCAACTTCGCCGAGTGGCCCGCACGAGCAGCGGCAGGGGTGCGTTCGCTCCGCGTCGACGCGTCGGTCTGGCCGGATCGCCTCGAAGAGGCGATATCCCTCGGCCTGCGCACCGGCGACGTGCTCGATGGCGAGGGACTCGTGCGGATGGGCAGGCTCAAGGTCGTCGTGGACGGCTCGCTCAACACCCGCACCGCCTGGTGCTGGGACCCCTACCCCGGCTCCGGCCCTCACGCCGAGCACGGCTGCGGCGTGCAGAGCGTTCCCGTCGACGAGCTGCGCCGGTTGCTGCTGCGTGCCCGGGAAGGCGGCATCCTGCCCGCCGTCCACGCGATCGGTGACCGGGCGAACACCGAGGTCATCGAAGTGTTCGAAGAGCTCGGGATGCCGGGGATCATCGAGCACGCGCAGCTCGTGCGCGACGAGGATTTCGCGCGCTTCGTTCGAGCCGGTCTCATCGCGAGCGTGCAGCCCGAGCACGCGATGGACGACCGCGACATCGCGGACGTGCATTGGGCGGGACGCACCGCGCGCGCGTTCGCATTCGGGTCGCTGCATCGGTCGGGCGCTGCCCTGCGTCTCGGATCCGACGCCCCCGTCGCACCTCTCGATCCGTGGCACGCAATCGCCTCGGGCACCACCCGCAGTCGTGGTGACCGCGACGCCTGGCACCCGGAACAGCGCCTCCCGCTCGACGTCGCCCTGGACGCGAGCACGCGCAGTCGCCTCGCGGTGGGCCAGCCCGCCGACCTCGTCGTCGTCGAACGCGACCCGTTCGCGAGCGAACGCGACGAGTTGCGCGAGATGCCGGTGGCGGCGACGCTGCTCGGCGGGCGTTTCACGCACCGGGCCGTGTAAGACGGGGGCGCCCTGGCGGCGCCGCGCGCGCGAATTCCGTGCGCGGAGGGGAGCGCCCACGCCCCGGCGTCGCGTGCCGTGCTCAGACGTCGAGGACCAGCGCCTCGCCGGACCGTGCGCGCGAGACGCACGGGTAGATCACACGCGCGTCGTCGTCGGTCGTGAGCGAGTCGCGGTGCTCCACGGCTCCCGCGAGCACGGGGACGGCGCACGAACCGCACACCCCGCGCAAGCACGAGCCGCTGACCGCCACCCCGGCCCCCTGCAGGGACTCGAGCAACGATCTCGTCGGCGGCACGTCCACGGTGACTCCGGACCGAGCCGCTGTCGCGGTGAACGCCTCGTTCGGGCTGAATTCCCGCGCGCGCGGGACGAAGCGTTCGAGGTGGATGCCCGAACCCTCCGGCAGCGTCGGAGCGAGGGCATGAAGCGCGTCGGTGAAAGCGGCGGGGCCGCACGCGTAGACGTCGGTGCCCGGTGCGATGGTGCCGAGCAGGGTCGAGAGGTCGAGACGACCCTCCTCTGCGCTGACATGCACCGTCGCGCGTTCGCCCAGCGCGCCGATCTCATCGGCGAACGCGACCCCGTCGCGCGTGCGGGCGGCGACGATCATGCGCCACTCGGCATCCACGGATGCCAGGTGCCGCGCCATCGCAAGGATCGGGGTGACACCGATCCCGGCGGCCAGCAGCAGATAGGCCCGAGCCTCACCGAGCTCGAAGAGGTTGCGGGGAGGGCGCACCCACACGGTCGCACCCTCGCGAAGGAACGCGTGGATGTAATGCGAGCCACCGCGAGAGAGTTCCTCTCGGCGGACCGCGACACGGTAAGACGCGACATCGGCCGGGTCGCCGCACAGCGAGTACTGACGCTCGTGGCGCGTGATGAGCTGCAGGTCGACGTGGGCCCCCGGCTGCCACGCAGGGAGGGGCGACGCGTCGGCGTTCTGCATCCGGATGCTGACGATGTCGGGCGTCTGACGCGTGATCTCCCGGACCACCAGGGGCATCAGGCCTTCACGGGTGCGCATTCAGTACAGCGCCCGGTAAGCGCCGGACATCGCGTCGTCGATGACGTCGCCGACGGCGCTGTCCCAGCCCGACGTGCTCGCCCAGATCTGTCCGGACGTCGGCACCTGGGTCGCGAGGTCCTGCATGTCTGCGTCCCAGAGACCGCCGCGCAGAAGTGCGCGCCCGCAATGCAGGTAGACCTGCTCGACGTGCACGACGATCGCGAGGTCGGGAACGCTGTGGTCCTGCTCCAGCGCGCGCAGCAGAGTGGGGTCGTCGGTCACGACGGCTCGGCCGTTGATGCGCAGTGTCTCGATCATGCCCGGCACGAAGCAGAGCAGAGCGGCGTGACCGTTGTCGGCGATGTTGCGCATCGAATCGGCGATCTTGTTGCCGAGGCGATCGGGGATCACGATGGTGCGGTCGTCGAGTGCTCGCACGAACCCGGGGTAGTCCCCGCGCGGCGAACTGTCGCAACGGCCCTCCGCGTCCGCCGTCGCCAGGGTGGCGAAGGGGGAATGGGCGAGGAAGCGCAGGCAGTTCTCGTCGAGGCGGTCCGTGATCTTCTGAATCGAAGGGCCCTCGGGCTCGCCCAGAGTGGCGCGGATGTCCTCGAGCCCGAGCACGCGGAAGTCGCTGGAAAGCATGCCTTCGACGCTATCCGCCGCCCGCCGATGCCTCTTCGTCTTCCCGGCACAGCATCGGTGGTCGCGAGTGTGCCACGGGCACAGGGGACTCAGCGGGTGGAACCGATGAGGCGCACGCGGCAGGCGAGTTCGACGGCGAAGCGCGTGTCGGGGTCGTCGAGGTCGACGTCGAGAACCTCGCGCACGCGACGGATGCGGTAGCCGACCGCGTTCGGGTGCAGGTTGAGTTCCCGCCCGGCTTGGGTGAGCGAGTTGCGGTTGCCGAGGTACGACAGGAGGGTGCGAACGGCCGTGGCCGATCGCTGCGGGCCGAGAGCATCGAGGGGGTGCAAGAGGTCGTCGAGCAGGTTGCGGCTGACGGGCGAGGCGTAGAAGTCCAGCAGGAGGCGTCGAAGTCCCGTCACGTCTGTGAGCTCGACGGCGTCGAGCCGTCCGGCCGCGATCGCGGAGTCGGCGGCCACACGCGCCTCGGCGGCCGACTGGCGTAGTCCGGCCGCGCCCGTTTGAGGAGTGCCGAGACCGACCGTGTAGGTCCATCCATCGCCGATGAGCCGACGCGCCTGCGCCTGCACGCGCACGATCACGTCGCGCAGGCGGCGCTGATGATCGCCCGCGCCGTGGTCCTCGCTGCTGACGAGGATGACGTCGTCCTGCAGGAAGGCGATGTGCCAGAGCTCGGGACGATCGTCGATGAGCTGGAGGGTGAACAGTTCGAGGGCCGCCTCGACGAAGCGCGGGGCGCGCAGTCCCGGGTCCACGCGGTGCTGCGGGCGCATCCACGCCACCGCATGGGACAGCTGCAGCGGCAGGCCGAGTCGCGCCGCGGGGGCGACGAAGCCGTCGACGCGTCCGGCCTCGGCCAGGATCAGTTCGACGATGAGGTCGGCGCGCGATTGGTTCGGGGCGAATCGATCCTGCAAGTGTCGCTGCATCGCGCGCGACACGAGCGAGGCGACGACGGGGAGCGCGACGGTGGCCGCGGGATCGGAGGTCTCGGCGATGAGACGTCCGATCGGCACCTCACCGGCGAACACGGCGTCGGCGTCGGTCCACGACGTGCCGGGGTCGTCTTGCAGACTCACGCGCACACCGAGTGCGGTGCCGGCGGCCTCCAGAATGGCGGCCACGGCATCCGTCTCCCCCGCGGATGCTGCGGCGGTGGCCTTCTCGACGGCGAAGGCCGCGCGGGTCATCGACTCCGCAGCCCCGCCGCTGATGACGCGATCGATCGTGACGGCGAGGTCGGGGGCGCGGGCCGCCGAGGAGACGAGCACGGGGACGCCCCCGCGGTCGGCCAGCACCGTCGCCGTCTCGGCCGCGGTGAAGCCCACCGGCATCACGAGTCCCGCGAGACCTCGGGCACTGGCCTGCCGGAGGGCCACGTCGACGAGGTACGAGGCGGGCGGCTCGTCTCCGGCGACCACCGCGAGCGTGCCGGCGGGCAGGGAGGGGAGCTCCGACAAGGCGGCGACGTCGACGCGTTCGATGGTCGCGCCTGCCGTCGGGCCGGCGACGTGCGAGATACCCAGGCGTTCTGCCTGAGCAAGGAGGTCGGCGGTGGTGAGCTGTGCCACGAGCACAATGTACGCCGATTCCCTGGTACCCGAGCACATTGTCGCTCCGGGAAGTGGTCCCTAGGGTCGACTCATGGCATCCCCGTCCCTCGTCCCGCCCGCCGCCCGGCGCGCCCCCGAGCACGTCACGGCCGACGACATCGCCGCCCTCGCAGCGGGGGCCGCGATCTTCGGCACCGGTGGCGGCGGTGCGGTGTACACCTCGCAGCTGACCACCGAGCGCGCGATCCGCGAGCACGGCCCCGTGCGCCTGCTCTCCGTCGACGACCTCGGTCCCGACGATGCCGTGATCATGATGAGCGGCATCGGCGCTCCGACCGTCGGCATCGAGATGCTCTCGTCGGTGCGGCAGATCGAGACGCTGCTGGACGAGGCCGAGCGCGTTGCGGGCCGAAAGATCACGGCGATCATGCCCGCGGAGATCGGCGGCAGTAACGGCGTCTCCCCGGCCGGGTGGGCCGCGCGCCTGGGCGTGGCACTCCTCGACGCAGACGGCATGGGCCGCGCCTTCCCCGAGGCGACGATGATCTCCACCAACGTCGCCGGTGTGCCGTGCGACTTCGCCGTGCTCAGCGACGTGGTGGGCAACCTCGTCACCCTTCGCACCGTCGACCTGTCGTGGCTCGAGCGTCACGCACGGGCCGTCACCGTGGCCGCGGGCGGAATCTGCCTCGGCGCGCACTACCTGCTCACGGCCGACACGGCGGCGGGCGCGGTCATTCCGAACACCATCAGCACCGCGATCCGCGTCGGGCACGCCCTGCTCGAATCGACCGAGCCCGTACGCGCCGTCGCCGATGAACTCGAAGCCGACGTGCTGATCACCGGCAAGATCACCGACGTCTCCCGTCGAACCGAGGGCGGGTTCGTGCGCGGTTCCCTCACGATCGCCGGCATCGGCGACGACCGCGGGCGTCTCCAGCGCGTCGAACTGCGCAACGAGAACCTCGTGGTGCTCGAAGACGGTGAGGTGCTCGCGACAGTCCCCGACCTCATCACCGTCGTCGACCTCGAGACCGGTCATGCCATCTCCACGGAGATGCTGCGCTACGGCCAGCGCGTGTCGGTGCTCGCGTGGGCATGCGATCCGCTGTGGCGCACCGAGCGCGGTCTCGAGCTCGCAGGGCCCCGCGCCTTCGGATACGACCTCCCCTACGTCCCCTTCGAACGGAAGGACTCGCGATGAGCGCCGTTCGCGACCTGTCCATCGGCGTCGACGTCGGCGGCACCAACACCGACGCGGTGGTGGTGGACGCCGCGGGGTCCGTCATCGCGTGGACCAAGCAGCCCACGACCGCCGACGTCATCGGCGGGATCCGCGCCGGCATCGCCGCGGTGCTGGCGCAGATCGGAGGGGATCGCGATCGCGTCTCGCGCGTGATGCTGGGCACCACCCACGCCACGAACGCGATCGTCGCCCGCCGGGGTCTCGACAAGGTCGCCCTCGTGCGCCTCGGGGCACCGGCCGCGACCGAATGGCCCCCGCTCACCGGCTGGCCGACCGATCTCAGCGAGCAGGTACTCGCCGGAGCGGCGATGCTCGGCGGCGGCCACATGGTCGACGGTACGCCCATCGCCCCGTTGGATCGCGACGGCATTCGTCGCTTCCTCGACCGCCTCGGCGGCACATTCGACAGCGTCGCGATCTGCGGCATCTTCAGCCCTTCCTCGCCCGAGCAGGAGCGTGAGGTCGAGCAGCTCGTGCACGACCACCTCGGCGAAGCGATGCCGGTGTTCCTCAGCCAAGACATCGGGCCCGACGGCCTCCTCGAGCGCGAGAACGCCACTGTCCTCAACGCGGCGCTGCGCGGTGTGGCGAGCGAGGTGACGCGCGCACTCGTCGACGTCGTCGCCGAAGAAGGGCTCGACGTGTCGACCTTCTTCGCCCAGAACGACGGCACGCTCATGTCGCTGGACTACGCGGTGCGCTACCCCGTGCTGACGATCGGCTCCGGACCGGCCAACTCCATCCGCGGGGCGGCATTCCTTTCCGGCGCGAAGAACGCCATCGTCGTCGACGTCGGCGGCACCACGAGCGATCTCGGCGTCCTCGTCGACGGCTTCCCCCGTGAATCGACCCTTCCTCGCGACATCGGCGGCGTCCGTACCAATTTCCGCATGCCTGACATCCTGAGCCTCGGCATCGGCGGTGGCACGGTCATCGACCGGCGCACGGGCGCCGTGGGGCCCCGGTCGGTCGGCTACCGCATCACCGAGGAAGCTCTGCTCTTCGGCGGTTCGACGGCGACCCTCACCGACGCCGCAGCCGCGGCGGGTCAGGGGATCCCGGGCCGCTCGTTGCCGCCGCTCTCGAGCGCCCAGCGCGACATGCTGTCCGCCGCGCTCGCCCACGCCCACGAGCGCATCGAGGAGGCGGTCGAGCGTCTGTCGCTCGGTCGCCTCGACCTGCCGCTGGTCGTGGTCGGCGGCGGCGCCCTCCTCGTTCCCGACGACCTGCCGGGTGCCGGCGACGTTCTGCGCCCCGACCGGGCCGACGTCGCGAACGCGGTTGGAGCGGCCATCTCCCTCGCCGGGGGCCGCGCCGAGCAGATCTCCGACGCCGACGACCGGCATGCTGCCATCGCGGCCGCCTCGGAAGCGGCGATCGCCAAGGCCATCCAGGCGGGGGCCGATCCCCTCGCGGTCGAGATCGTCGATGTCCTCGAGACATCGCTGTCCTACACCGCTCGTCCGACCTTGAAGGTGTCGGTGAAAGCCGCCGGCCCCCTGAGTCACCTCGCCGCGCCCATCCCCGCGCGCTGACCCGCCCGCACCACGCCCACTCGCACCACCCCTCGAGCACCACGTCTGGCACCACTGACGCTTCACCCGAATCAAGGAGCAAGGCAATGAAACGCAGCACCGTCGCCCCGGCCGCCGCCGGGGTCGTCCTCCTCGCACTGACACTGGCGTCGTGCGCCGCACCCTCCGAGAACGGCGGAGGTGGGGGCTCGGTCGTGTCGGGCGGCACCTTCGTCAAGGCGATCAGCGACGACCCGGGCGATCTCGACCCGATGAAGACGGTCTCGCCCGACACCTTCGACGTGGTCACCATCGCCTACGAGTCGCTCATCTACGTCACCCCTGACGGCGAGTACGAGCCCTGGCTCGCCGAGAGCTGGACCGATGAGGGCACCTCGGCCACCTTCACCCTGAAAGACGGCATCACCTGTGCCGACGGCTCGCCCTTCACGGGGCAGACCGTGGCCGACAACCTCAACTACAACGCCGATCCGGCCAATGCGACCTTCTCGTACGGCACCGTGATCACCGAGGCCGTCTCCGCCACGGCCGAGGGCAACGTCGTCACAGTGACGAGCACCGTCAACGATCCGTTCCTCTCGGTCAACCTCGGCTCGATCATGATGGTCTGCGACGCGGGCCTCGCCGATATCGCGTCGCTGTCCGACACCACCGACGGCACCGGTCTGTTCCAGCTGAGCGAAGCCCGCCCCGGAGACGCGTACGTCTTCACCAAGCGCGACGGGTACACGTGGGGCCCGTACGGGGTCACCGGCGAGACCGAGGGCCTGCCCGACACGATCGAGGCCCGCATCGTGTCCGACCAGAGCACCGTGACCAACCTGCTGCTCTCCGGTGAGCTGAACACCGGTGTGGTCACCGGCCCCGACCAGGACCGCCTCCAGGCTGCCGGTATCGAGTACACGGGAGTCCGCAATCCCGTCGGCCAGATCCTCTTCAACGAGCGCGAAGGACGGCCGTTCTCCGACCCGCTCGTGCGAGAGGCGCTGTCGACCGCGATCAACCGCGACGAGGTGGGGCCGGTCATCGCCGGTGCCACCGGTCTGCCGTCGTCAGGTCTCGTGATGAAGACGCCCCTGCTCTGCGTGCAG
Organism: Microbacterium algihabitans; assembly: GCF_032464975.1. Classification (NCBI taxonomy): domain Bacteria; kingdom Bacillati; phylum Actinomycetota; class Actinomycetes; order Micrococcales; family Microbacteriaceae; genus Microbacterium; species Microbacterium algihabitans. Next base: position 40,894 of record NZ_JAWDIU010000004.1, on the reverse strand, counting down.
GACCCGCCGAGCTGGTCGCTGCCCGACACCGACCTCGATCGTGCGGCGGAGCTGCTCGATCAAGCCGGGTGGACGCTCGGCTCCGACGGCATCCGCGAGAAAGACGGCAAACCGCTGGACGTGAAGTTCATCTACGACGCCCCGACCGCCTCGCACGCGCCGGCTGCCGAATTCGTGAAGGAGACATGGGACAAGCTCGGCGTCGTGACCGAGCTCTCCGCGAATGACGCCGCCGCCTGGTCGGACCAGCTCTACACGAGCTTCGACTGGGACACGGGCTGGGTTCAGATCGCCCCGGGCAGCCCCGTCGTGCTCGACCTGTTCTTCGGCGGGGCGACCCCCGATCAGGGCGGACTGAACTTCATGTTCGTCGACAATCCCGAGTACAACGCGCTCGCCACCCAGGCCAAGACCGCCTCTCCCGACGCGGCATGCGGGCTGTGGCAGCAGGCCGAGCAGAAGCTCATCGAGCGGTTCGACACCTTCCCTGTCGTCGACAACATCCTGCCGAACTACATGAGCGGCGCGACGTTCGAGCAGCCGAACTTCCTCAACCCCACCTCGATCCGGATGCAGGGCTGATCCCGTGACTGCGACCCCTCCGCCCGCCGTCGCCGACATGGCAGGCGCTCCGACCGCCGCCCTCGCGGTGCGGGCGGAGGGGCGCGTCCGCGGCCCGCAGCTCTCGCCGCGCGCCGCGTTCCTCCTTCGACGGATCGGCCGTCTGCTCGTCTCCCTCGTCGTCGTCGTGGTGGCCTCGTTCTTCCTGGTGCACCTCGTGCCGGGCGACCCGGTTCGCGCAGCCCTCGGTATTCAGGCTTCGCCTGAGCTCGTCGCCGCGACCCGTACGGAGCTCGGCCTCGACAAGCCGATCCCCGTCCAGTTCCTCGACTACGTCACGAACCTGCTGCGCGGCGACTTCGGCGACTCGATCCGCACCGGGCGCCCCGTCGCCGAGACGATCGGTCAGCGTTTTCCTGCGACCGTGACCCTCGGTGTACTCAGCTTCCTCGTGGCGCTCCTCGCCGCGGTGCCGATCGGCATCGGCGCGGCGGTGGCCCTGCAGCGGCCGGGACGGAAGCTCGCCGACGCCCTGATCTCGGGCACTCTCGGAATGCTGATCGCCGTCCCCGGCTTCCTCCTTGCGGTAGGACTCATCGCCCTGTTCGCCGTGCAGCTGCGGTGGCTGCCGGCGGCGGGATGGGGCAGCCCTCAGGATGCCGTCCTCCCCATCCTCGCCTTGGCGCTCGGTCCGCTCGCGTACCTCGCCCGCATCGTGCAGGTCGAGATGTCGGGAGTGCTCGGCGCCACCTACATGACCACCGCCCGCGCGAAGCGCCTGCCCGGGCGGCTCGTCTACCTGCGGCACGCCCTCCCGAACATCATCACCGCTTCGCTCACCGTCAGCGGGTTGCTGCTGAGCGGCATGATCGCGGGCACCGTGTTGATCGAGACCATCTTCGCCATCCCCGGCATGGGCGGCGTGATGGTCCCGGCAGTGGGGGCGAAGGACTACCCCATCGTGCAGGGGCTGGTCGTCGTCTATGCGCTCATCATCCTCGGCGTGAACCTCATCGTCGACCTCATCCTCGTGACCGTCGACCCGCGGTCCTCGATCACGGAGGGCTGACCCATGACCTGGCGCTCCCGTCTGCTGTCCCCCTCCGGTATCGCCGCGGCGGTGGGCGTGCTGCTTTTCCTCTTCGTCGCGATCGCGGGAGGCTCGATCTTCCTGGCCGCCGCCGAGACCTCGAATGTTCCCGCCCGTCTGCTGCCGCCCAGCCTCGAGCACCCGTTCGGCACCGACGACCTCGGCCGCGACATCTTCGCACGCGTGCTCGTCGCGGCACGCGTCTCTCTTCTACTCACCCTCGGGGCGACGGCCGTCTCCACGGTCGGCGGCATCGCCTACGGGCTGATCGCGGGGATCCTTCCTCGCCACGTTCGACGTCTCGCGACCGGGTTGCTCGACATCCTCCTGGCCTTCCCATGGCTGCTGATGGTTCTCTTCTTCACCGTGATCTGGGGTGCCAGTGCGACGAGCGCGATGTTCGCCATCGGAATCTCCGGCATCCCCTTCATGGCGCGCCTGGTCTACAACCTCGCCTCATCCGTCTCGGGGCGCGACTACGTCCGCGCGGCACGCGTCGTGGGGGTGGGGCCTTTCGGCATCCTCGTCCGGCACATCCTGCCCAACATCGCCAACCCCCTCTTCGTCAACGCCGCCGCTACCGCGAGCGTCACGCTGCTGTCATTCGCCGGTCTGTCGTTCCTCGGCCTCGGCGTGCAGGCGCCCGAGTACGACTGGGGTCGATTGCTGCAGGACGGCATCACGCGCATCTACGTCAATCCGCTCGCCGCGATCGGCCCCGGCATCGCCGTCGTGCTCGCCGGCCTCGTCTTCACCTTCGTGAGCGAGGCCCTCGCCGACACGCGTGGCGGCGGACGCGGCGCCGTGGCCCGCTGCGCTCTCGGCGCGGTGTCGCCGACCCGCCGCGCGAGAGGGGCGGTCGCGTCCCGCGCGGGGGCGGCGCCGGGCGAGCCGATCGCCGAGATCGCCGACCTGCGTGTGGCGTTCGCGACGGCCGACGGTGGCGAGGTCGAGCGAGTGCGTGGCGTGAGCGTGCGGATCCAGCCGGGCGAGGTGGTCGGCATCGTCGGCGAATCGGGCTCGGGCAAGTCGCTCACAGCCATGGCGCTCGCCGGTCTTCTCGGGCCGGATGCGCGCATCGACACGAGCACGCATCGCTTCGACGGCATCGACATGACCCGCCCGCTGACCGCCGCGGACCGCTCGACCCTGGGCGTCGAGCTCGGCATGGTCTTCCAAGACCCGCTCACCTCACTCAACCCCGCTTTGACCATCGGGCGCCAGCTCACCGAGGTCCCGGAGGTGCACCTGAAGATGTCGCGTGGTGCGGCCCGCGCCCATGCGACCGCGGCACTCGAGGCCGTCGGCATCGCCGACGCTGCACGGCGACTGGGACAGTACCCGCACCAGTTCAGCGGCGGCATGCGGCAACGCGCGATGATCGGCCAGGCCCTCACCGGCCGCCCCAAGCTCATCATCGCCGACGAGCCGACGACGGCCCTCGACGTGACCGTGCAACGCCAGGTGATGGGTGTCCTGCGTCGTGCGCAGCGCGACACGGGAGCGGCCATCGTGTTCATCTCCCACGACATCGCCCTCGTTTCGGCGTTCTGCGATCGCGTGCTGGTGATGAAGGACGGAATCGTCGTCGAAGAACTCGACGCAGAGCGCATCCGCGAGGACGCGACGCATCCGTACTCGCGTGCTCTGCTGGCCTGCCTGCCCGACATGACGTCGGACCGCACCCGGCCGCTCCCGGTGATCCCGCCCGAGGTCGCCGCTTCCGCTCTCGCCGAGGAGGTGGGGGTGTGAACGCCCTCGAAATCGATCGCCTGTCCGTCCGCTACGGCCGAGCGACGGTCGTCGATGACGTCTCGCTGGTCGTCCCCGCCGGGCGCACTCTCGGTCTCGTGGGGGAGTCGGGGTCGGGTAAGAGCACGATCGCCGCCGCCGTCGTCGGGCTCGTCACGCCCGCCTCGGGCGCGGTGCGGGTGGGCGGGGTCATGGCGTCCGGCCACGGAGCCGCCGCCCGCGCGGCCAGACGCCGTTTGCAGCTCGTCTTCCAGGATCCGTTCTCCGCACTGGATCCCCGCATGACCATCGGCGACTCGATCGCCGAGGCGCTGCGGGCCAGCGGCAAGACGTTCTCGCGCGATGCGCGCGTGGACCGGGTGCGCGAGCTGTTGAGCCTCGTGCATCTCGACCCCGATCGCGCGGGAGACACCCCGGCCGCGTTCTCGGGCGGGCAGCGGCAGCGCGTCACGATCGCGCGCGCCCTGGCAGGGGAGCCGAGCGTTCTCATCGCCGACGAGGTGACCAGTGCCCTCGACGTGTCGGTGCAGGGGGCGATCCTCAACCTGCTGCGTGAGCTGCAGGAGCGGTTCGGGCTGTCGATGCTGTTCATCTCGCACAATCTCGCGGTGGTCCGGTACATCAGCGACGAGATCGCGGTCATGCGTCACGGCCGCATCGTCGAGTCGGGCCCGACCGAGCAGCTGCTCGCCGCTCCCACCGAGGCGTACACCCTCGACCTGCTCGACGCGGTGCCGGTGCTGGGTGTGCGGATGACGACGGAATGACCGCCTTCGCCGCCGCCGCGGCGGGCCTGGTTCCCGAGCTCATCGCGGTCCGACGCGAACTGCACGCTCTCGCCGAGACGGGGCTCCAGCTTCCGCGGACCCAGGCCGTGCTCTTGCGCGAACTACAGGGGTACGGTCTCGAGGTCTCCACGGGAGACGGCTTGTCGTCCGTCACCGCGGTTCTCCGGGGCGGGCGGCCGGGGCCCGTGGTCCTCCTCCGGGCCGACATGGACGCTCTCCCGATCACCGAGGCGACGGGTCTCGACTTCGCCGCCACCGACGCTGCGATGCACGCCTGCGGGCACGACCTCCACATGGCGGGGCTACTCGGCGCCGTCCGCCTGCTGGCCGCGCGCAGGGATGAGCTGGCCGGCACTGTCGTCTTCATGTTCCAGCCCGGCGAGGAGGGGTTCGCCGGGGCGCGTCTCATGCTGGAGGAAGGGCTCCTGGATGCCGCGGGTGCGGCGCCCGTGGCGGCATACGCCCTGCACGTGGACACCATGACCGACGCCGGGACCTTCGTCACCCGTCCAGGACCCATGATGGCGAGCGTGAGCGCCGCGACGGTGACCGTGCGGGGGACCGGCGGGCACGCGGCGATGCCGCACCAGGGCGTCGACCCCGTGCCGGTCGCGGCGGAGCTCGTGCTGGCGGTCCAGACGTTCGGCGCGCGGCGCCTGCCGGCTACCGACCCCGCCGTGCTCTCGGTGACGGGCATTCGCAGTGATTCTGCGGCGGGCAACGTCTTGAGCGAGACCGTGACGCTCGTGTTGAACGTGCGGACCTTCTCCGCGACGACGCGCGACCGCGTGCGCGACGAGCTCCCCGCGCTCCTCAGCGGGATCGCGGGTGCACACGAGTGCACTCTCGACGTGGACTGGGTCGACTCCTATCCCGTCACCGTCAACGACCCTCGCGAGACCGACCTCGTCCTCGCGACGCTGCGCGCCGCCCACGGCGATGAGCGGGTGAGCGTCCTGGCCGCCCCCTCCCCGGCGTCCGAGGACTTCGCCTACGTGCTCGAGCGGGTGCCCGGCGTGCTCGTCTTCCTCGGCGTCGCGCCCGCGGGTCGGCGGGCGCCCCTGCACTCCGATCGCGCGGTCTTCGACGACGGACAGCTCGGCCTGCACGCCGCGACCCTCGCCGATCTCGCCTGGAGCCGCCTGCACGGCCGGGGAGCGTGAGTCGACGGTGCCGTCGTCGAATCCCACCCCGCCGTCGCCCGCCCCGGGCGTCGACGATGTCGCGGGACTGCGCCGCCGCACGGCCGAGTTGACGGCGCTGTTCGCCAGCGCTCGCGAGTTGACGGCGGTCCGTGACACCGATGCCGTGCTCGCCCGCCTCGTCGAACGCGCCCAGGAGCTGCTCGCGGCCGACGTCGCTTATCTCTCGGAATTCGACGACGTCGATGCGACGCTGCGAGTGCGGGCGACCCGCGGTGCGGTCACCACGGCGCTACGCGAACTCGTGGTCCCTCCCGGGCGAGGGCTGGTGAGTGCGATCGCGGAGAGTCGGATGCCACGGGCGGTGCGCCGCTACGACCTCGTCGCCGCGGAACGTCATTCGATCGGGGTGGATGCCGCGGTGACCGGCGAGGGCATCGTGTCGATGCTCGGGGTGCCCCTGCTATCCGATCCGCGGGTATTGGGCGTGCTGTTCGTCGCGGAGCGACGCGAGCGCGTCTTCACCCCCGATGACACCGCCCTGCTGGCGGCGCTCGCCGACCATGCCTCGGTCGTGCTGCAGACGGCCGCGGCCCTCGCCGATGCCCGACGGCAGGCTGATCTCGCGCGCGCCGCCGTCGCCGAGCTCACCGCTCACGTGGCCGCTCGCGACCGCGCCAACCGCGTGCACCGCGAGCTCGTCGATGCGGTGCTCGCGGGCGGCGGTCTCGCCCCCGTCGCCGGTGCCCTCGCGCACGCTCTGCAGGCGCCGATCGTGATCGTGGACGCAGCGGGGTCGATCCGCGCGGCCGACGGCGGGGCCGACGCCGATCTCGCGAGTGGCGCGCTCGGCCCCGTCGGCGACGCGGAAGACGCCCACGAGCGCACCGTCAGCCTCCTCACCGCCGGTGGGCGGGTGCTGGGCGCGATCGTCGTGGGGACGCCCGCTCGTCCCCTCGACGACGTCGATCGCCGCACGATAGAGCGTGCGGCGCAGGTCGCCGCCCTCCTCGCCCTGTCGGAGGAGGCGGTGGCCGAGGCCGATCACCGTCAGCGTTCCGATCTGCTCGTCGACCTGGTCACCGCGTCGCCGCAGAGACGTGCCGACGTGGCCTCGGCCCTGCGGCGGGCCGGGGTCGAGGAAGAAGCGCTCACCGCGGTGACGGCCTTCGCGGTGGTGGGGATCGAACGCGCGGCGACGGCCCGCGCGGTGGCGCATCATCTCGGAAGTTCCGCCCTGGTCGGCGAGCTCGATGGTCTCGTGGTGGCTGCGCACGCGACGGCTCTCGACGCGGCTGCGTTCGCCGCGCTGCGCGAGCATCTCGACACCGAGGTGTTGGCGGTCACGGGCACGGTCGACGACGGAGGGCCGTCACGGGCGGCAGGGCAGGTCCGCTCCGCCCTCGCCCTGGCTCGCGCCCTCGGTCTCCGCAATGCCCTCGTCCCTGCCGACGAGATGCTCCCCTACGCGGCGACGATCGGAGCGGACCGCCGCGCGTTGCTCTCGTTCCTCGACGCGTCGCTCGGGGCGGTGCGGCGACATGACGACGCCCGTGGAAGCGACCTGCTCGCGACGCTCCGTGCGTTCGTCCGCCATGGAGCGAGCCCCACCCGCACGGCCCGCGCGCTGACGTTCCACACGAACACGATCCTGCAGCGGCTCGAGAAGCTCGACGCGCTGCTCGGTGAGGGGTGGCGCGACGACGAGCGCTTCTTCCGTCTGTCCGTCGCGGTACGGCTCGACGAACTGCGCGAGCGGATGGAACGCGGTGCGGGTGGATGAATCGCCCACCCGCGGTCCTTCGGTGTGTGCGACCCGTCCCTACTCGGCCGGCCCACGTCGACCTAGCGTCGAAGGGACGCCGCGGTCGACGCGGCTCATCACCGCCCGCAAAGGAGCCCGCGTGACCCCCACCAGCCGACTCTCCGGACTCCGCGACCACGACCCGCTCGAGCGTCGGGCTCTCGTCGAAGAAGGCGCCGGCCTCGGACCCGGGGCTCTCGCCTGCCTCGACCCGGCTCAGGGGCTCACGCTGTCTCAGGCCGATCACATGGTGGAGAACGTCGTAGGGATTCTCGGCGTGCCCGTGGGCATCGCGACGAACTTCCGCATCGACGGTGTCGACCGACTGGTCCCGATGGCGACCGAGGAGCCGTCCGTCGTCGCAGCCGCGTCCAATGCGGCGCGCATCGCCCGTGCGACCGGCGGTTTCTCCACCTCGACGACGGGCGATGTCATGATCGCGCAGGTACAGGTGGTCGACGCCGTCGACCCCGAAGGGGCGCGGCTGCGTCTGCTCGAAGCCCGAGACGAGCTGCTCGCGCTGGCCGACGCCCAGGACCCCCTGCTCGTCTCTCTCGGCGGCGGAGCGAGCGACATCTCCGTGCGGACGCTCCCCACCCGCACCGGTACGCAGGTCATCGTGCACCTGCACGTCGATGTGCGCGACGCGATGGGCGCCAACGCGGTGAACACGATGGCGGAGGCGCTCGCTCCGCGGGTCGCCGAGATCGCCGGTGCCCGCACCCTCCTGCGCATCCTCACCAACAAAGCGGACCTGCGTCTCACCCGTGTACGGGCCGTGTTCCCCGCCGATCTGCTGGGCGGCGCTCAGGTGGTGGCCGACATCGAGGCGGCCAGCGCGTTCGCCGAGGCAGACGCCTACCGCGCCGCCACCCACAACAAGGGCATCATGAACGGCATCACGGCCGTGGTGCTCGCCACGGGCAACGACACCCGCGCAGTGGAGGCCGGATGCCACTCGCACGCGGCCCGTGACGGTGCGTACCGGTCGCTGTCCCGGTTCGAGCGCACGCCCGACGGCGACCTCGTCGGAACCCTGGAGGTGCCGCTGGCGGTGGGACTGGTCGGCGGTGCGACCCGCGCGCACCCGACGGCCCGCGCGGGCGTCGACCTCCTGCGGATCGATTCGGCCCGCGAGCTCGCCGCGACGATCGCCGCAGTGGGGCTCGCGCAGAATCTCGCGGCGTGCCGGGCCCTCGCCGCAGAGGGCATCCAGCGCGGTCACATGACCCTCCACGCTCGCACGATCGCCGCCAGCGCGGGGGCGACGGTGGGGGAGATCGCCGAGGTCGCCGCGCGCATCGTGGCGGACGGACGCATCCGCGTCGAGCATGCCGCCGAGGTGCTCGCCGATCTGCGCAGGAGCTCGTCGTGAGCGATCCCTCGCCGGTACGCCGTCCCCGGCCCGTTCCTGTCGAGGGGATGCCGGCTGCGGTCAGTGTCTACGAGGTCGGACCCCGCGATGGGCTGCAGGCCGAGAGCGACGTCATCCCCACTGCGGTGAAGGTCGCACTGTGCTCCCGCCTGTATGCCGCGGGGGTGCGCGCCCTCGAGGTCACGAGCTTCGTGCCGCCGTCGTGGATCCCGCAGCTCGCCGATGCGCGCGAGGTCGTGGCATCCGTCGACGTGCCTGACGGCGCGCGAGGTGTCGCCCTCGTCCCGAACCGTCGCGGACTCGACGACGCCCTGTCCGCGGGGGTGCGGGAGGTCGCCGCCGTCGTGAGTGCGACGGACTCGTTCGCGCGGGCGAACCTGAACACCGACCGGGCGGGATCGATCGCCCGCGCGACCGAGGTCGTCGCGGAGGCTCGGGCGGCCGGCATCCCCGTCCGCGGGTACGTCTCCATGTCGTTCGGCGACCCCTGGGAAGGGGCGGTCGACACCGCAGCCGTGGTCGATGCCGCCTCCGCGTTGAGCGCATCCGGATGCCGCACGCTCGCTCTCGGCGACACGATCGGGGTCGCGACGGCGGGCCACGTCGAGCGCATGATCGATGCGGTGGCGGCCGCCGGGATCTCCCGTTCCGCTCTCGCGCTTCACCTGCACGACACGTACGGCCAGGCCCTCGCCAACGTCTACGCGGGCCTTCGCAACGGCGTGGTCGAGTTCGACTCCTCGGTGGGTGGGCTCGGCCGCTGCCCTTACGCCCCGGGGGCCACCGGCAACCTCGCGACCGAGGACCTCGTCTGGATGCTCGAGGGCCTCGGCATCCGCACGGGAGTCGACCTCGTCGCCCTCGCGCGCACGAGCGCATGGCTTTCGAGGATCCGCGGGCGCCCGTACGCCTCCCGGGTCGCCGCCGCACTCGACGCCTCGCCCATTCCCGACCGGGAGGAGACCCCCGCATGACCACCCCTCTCGACCCCGGTGCCGGCTCGCTCAGCGGCGTCGTCGTGCTCGACCTGTCGCGCGTGCTCGCCGGGCCATACGCGGCGCAGATGCTCGCCGACCTCGGCGCGACCGTGATCAAGATCGAGAACCCCCGCGACCCCGACGTCTCCCGCGGGTTCCCGCCCTACCTCACTGACGGCGACGAAGAGTTCAGCGGGTACTACGCGCAGTACAACCGCGGCAAACTCGGCGTGGGACTCGACCTGACGGCCCCCGGCGGCGTCGAGACGCTGCGCGAGCTGGTGCGTCGCGCCGACATCCTGGTCGAGAACTTCCGCCCTGGCACCATGGCGAAGCTCGGCGTGGGCTACGAGGTGCTGCGCGAGGTGAATCCGCGGCTGGTGTACGTCGCCATCTCCGGGTACGGCCAGACCGGATCGCGCAGCCGCCGTCCCGCCTTCGACAACACCGCGCAGGCGGCCGGCGGGCTGTGGTCGATGAACGGCTACCCCGATCAGCCGCCCGTACGCGTCGGCGTGACCATCGGCGATCTCTCCGCCACGTTGTTCGCCGTCGTGGGAACGCTCGCAGCGCTGCGTCACGCCGAGCGGACGGGGGAGGGGCAGTTGGTCGATGTGGCCCAGGTCGACAGCGTGCTCGCCCTCACCGAGACGGCGGTCGTCGACTACACCGTGCGGGGAGTCGAAGCCACGCCGGCCGGCAACGAGCACGCGTGGGTGCGGCCCTACGAACTGTTCGACTGCGCCGACGGACAGGTGTTCTTCGGGGCCTACACCGACAAGCTGTGGCGCGCGAGCTGCGAACTCTTCGGTGACCCCGAGGCCGCCGACGACATCGAGATCGACACGATGCGCAAGCGGTTCGACCCCGAGGTCTACGCTCGGCGGGTCAAGCCGCTGGTGAGCCGCTGGCTTGTCACCCGCACCAAAGACGAGCTCGAGGAACTGGCGGGAGATGTCATCCCGCTCACCGCCATCAAGACCATCGGAGAGGTCGTCGACGACCCGGGCACCGCCGAGCGCGACATGGTCGTCGAGGCCGATTACGGTCCACTGGGCGTGCTGCGCATGTTCGGACAGCCGATCAAGCTCAGCGCCACCCCGGCGACTCCGAACCGTCGGGCCAACCGCTTCGCCGAGCACTCGGACGCCGTGCTGATGGGTCTCGCGGGGTACGACGCCGAGCAGATCGCCCGACTCCGGGCGACGGGAGCGCTGTCATGACGGTCGTGCGCACGCAGGCGGTGGACGCCGCGCATGCGGAGGGCTATCGAGGCACTTTCGCGGCGGGGCAGTCGCCTCTGACCGCATCGGGGGCGCTCCCTCCCGCGTGGGAGGGGATCCTCTTCCCCTTCGCCGTGCCCTTCGCGGATCTCCGGCCGGATGGAACGCCCGCGCGCGACGGCATCCTTCCCGAGATCGACCTTCCTCGCCGCATGTATGCGGGGGAGGACACGGTCTTCGAGGCTCCGCTCCGCATCGGCGACGATGTGACGCAGGCGGCGCGGGCCGGGACCCTCACGGAGAAGAGCGGCGCCCGCGGGCGGCTCGTGTTCGCCGACATCGAGCGCACCTTCGCGGTCGGAGGCCGCGTCGTCGCGCGCAGCACCTGGCACGACGTCTTCCTCGGCGCGGCGGACGGCCCTCCCCGCTCACCGCGCATCGACTCCGCCGCAGTGGCCGACGCCGACTGGATCGAACTCGTTCATCTCGACGCCCGGCATCTGTTCCGGTTCTCGGCGCTCACCGGCAACACCCACCTCGTGCATTACGACCGGCGGTGGGCGCAGGACGTTGAGGGACTCGCCGACCTTCTCGTGCACGGGCCCCTGCTGCGGATCTTGATGGCGGACGCCGCGCGTCGTCACGCGGGGGGCCGTCGTATGACGGCGTTGAGCGTGCGGATGACGGCGCCCGCCTTCGTCGACACGGACATCCGCCTATGCGGCAGTGCCGAAGCGTCCCGTGTGCTCGCCGTCGGCCCGGGCGACGAGGTGCTGGCGACAGCCGAGATCGCCTTTTCCGACGCCGGGGCGTTCTGACCCACATCCACGCGGAGAGGTAGATTCCGTCCACGGCGGAAGGAGCGCGGATGCGGTGGAGACTCGCGGTGATCCCCGCGCTCGTGCTGTGCCTCACGGGATGCGCGCCGACCGCCCCGGCCGAGCCCGCCCCCGCACTGTCGGCCGACCTGTACCAACCCCGCTCCGACATCGCCAAGGGGCGCATCGCCGTCAGCGTCACCAACGGCAGCGAGCGCGCCGTGACGATCAGGGGCGTGCGACTCGTCTCGGCGGACTACCCCGGCGACCCGGCGTGGGATGGTCGGCCCGTCGACCTCGAGCCGGGCAAGGGATCGCCCGACCTGCGGATCGCGCTTCCGGATGCCGTCTGCGGCGAGCAAGCGGCATCCGCCGTCGTCGAGGTGGACTGGCGGGATGCCGCGTCGTCGGGCACGCAGACCATCACGCCCGGCGACCGGTTCTCGTTCCTCCCGGCAGCTCACGCGACAGCGTGCTTCACCGCTGCGGTCGACGAGGTGGCGACGATCGAGTCGGCCGACTTCGAGGGCGGCGGGCCGGGGACCCCCGCCGACCTGGTCGTGGCCATCGGCGCGGGCGGCGGTGACGGATCGTTCACCATCGACTCCGTCGAGGGGACGACGTTGCTGGCGCCGTGGGACGGCACGGGTGGGGCCCCGACGGTGATGATCTCGCGCGTCGTGCGGGGGACCGACGCCGCAAGCGAGCTGCGCGTGCCCTTCGTCCCCAACCGCTGCGATGCGCACGCGCTCGCCGAAGACAAGGTCGGCACGCTCATCCCGTTCGCCGTCACCACGGCCGACGGCCAGACGGGGACGGTGCGACTGACGGCGTCCGACGACCTGCGCCGCAAGATGTACGACTTCTACGCGGCGTTCTGCGGCCTTTGACGCGATTTCGCGGGGCCCTTCACGCTGAGACTGCATTTCGCTGACGAGTCCGTTGCAGCCTGACGCCGGGTCGTCAGCGAGTTGCAGTCTCGCCGGCCGAGGCGACCGAGCCGGCCGAGCCGACCGAGCCGACCGAGGCGGGCCGGCCCCGACCCACTGGGATCAGTCGAGCCGCGAGTGCTCGCCGAGGCGGTGCCAGGTGCGGTTGTGGTAGACCAGCGCGGCGCCGGGCTCACCGGGCTCGAGGTCGCGCTCGACGTCGACCTGCAGGGCTTGGGCGGCGATGACCGTGGAGCCGCCGGCATCCATTCGGCTGACGATCTTGCACCGCAGCCACGCCCGCACGCCGTGGTAGACGGGCTCGCCGGTGGCCAGGCGCGACCAGGTCGACGTGTCGGCGAAGCGGTCGAGGCCGCTGGTCGCGCCCGCGCGGGCGAGCGAGATGTCTTCGGCGTCGAGCAGGTGCACCACGATCGTGTCGGCCGCGATGATCGTGGGCGTCGCCGACGACAGCGCCGACACCGAGAAGATCAGCAGCGGCGGATCGGCGCTGACCGACGACACCGACGAGGCGGTCAAGGCGACGGGGCCGTTCTCTCCGTACGCGGTGATGACCGCGATCCCGCCCGGGTGCCCGCGGAACGCGCGCTTGAAGTCGTCCGCCGAGACCGAGGTGCCGATGGCGGGAGTGCTCTCGGGGGCTGCATGCGGAAGGGAAGTCATACATCCACGGTAGGCGCTCACCGGGCGCGGGGCATCGCTGGGCGCAACACGACGAAACGCTCCCGTGCCCGTCATCGACCGTTCGTGCGCGGATCCCCGGCGGGCCGGCGGCCGCACTCGCGCCGTCGCGCCCCGGCGGCGAAGGCCCCCGTCGCCCCGCCATGCGCCCAGTGTGAAGCTTCACATTTATCAATCCGTGACACTTGCGGGAGCGAGATTGCTTGACAGCACGCGTTGTGTGAGCGCTAACATTCCAACACGGCGCACCCGAGGTGCTGCACACATGACACCGGCACAGGCGCCGGCGAAACGAGGAGGTTTCATCATGAAGGCGAACAAGATCATCGCGGGCGCAGCGCTCGTCGGAGCGATCGCACTCACCGCGACCGGCTGCGCAGGCGGCGGGGGAGCAGCGGCGGGCGGCGGCGGAGGCGGCAGCGACGTCATCACGGTCGGCTTCGCGCAGACCGGCTCCGAGAGCGGCTGGCGCAGCGCGAACACCGAGTCGATGAAGGAGGCGTTCAGCGAGGCCAACGGCTTCAACCTCATCTTCAACGCGGCCGACAACAAGCCCGAGGCGCAGATCGCCGCGGTCCGCAGCTTCATCAACCAGGGCGTCGACGCGATCGTGCTCGCTCCCATCGTCACCGACGGCTGGGACGACGTGCTCAAAGAGGCCAAGGACGCCAACATCCCGGTGATCCTCGAAGACCGCACGGTCTCGGCATCCGAAGACCTCTACGCCAGCTGGGTCGGACTCGACTTCAAGAAGGAGGGCGAGACGGCCGGCAAGTGGGTGGCCGACAACTTCGGCTCGACGCCCACCAACATGGTCGTGCTCGAGGGCACCACCGGATCGTCGGCGGCGACCGACCGGGCCGAGGGCTTCAACTCCGCGATCTCGGGCACTGACATCAAGGTGCTCGACTCGCAGACCGGCAACTTCACCCGCGCCGAGGGCAAGACGGTGATGGAGGGCTTCCTGCAGAAGTACGGCTCGCAGATCAACCTGCTCTTCGCGCACAACGACGACATGGGTCTCGGCGCGCTCGAGGCGATCAAGGCGGCGGGTCTCACGCCCGGCACCGACATCAAGATCGTCACGATCGACGCTGTCAAAGACGGCATGACCGCGCTGTCCAAGGGCGAGTTCAACTACATCGTCGAGTGCAACCCGCTGCTGGGTGAGAAGGCTGCCGAGATCGTGAAGAAGGTCGTCGCGGGCGAGTCCGTCGACAAGAGCTACATCGTCGAAGACCAGGCCTTCGACCAGGAGCAGGCCGCCAAGGTCCTCGACAGCCGCCCCTACTGATCCGCAGGGATCGGCCGTCGTTCCCACGGCGGCACCCGTCCGATCGCCACGGCATCGACGGAACATCCTCCCCGGCGTGCGGGGCCGGGCCCTCCCCGGTCCCGCACGCCACCGATCAGAGAAAGCGATCGACATGACACCCGAACGATCCGCCGTGGTCGAGATGAGCGGCATCACGATCCAGTTCCCCGGGGTGAAGGCGCTCGACGACGTGGACTTCACCCTCCGCGCCGGCGAGGTGCACTCGCTGATGGGCGAGAACGGAGCCGGCAAGTCCACTCTCATCAAGGCGCTGACCGGGGTCTACGGCATCGACGCGGGCAGCATCCGCGTCGCCGGTGAGGAGCGGCACTTCCGCACCACCGCCGACGCACAGGCCGCCGGCGTCGCCACCGTCTACCAAGAGGTCAACCTCTGCCAGAACCTCACCGTCGGTGAGAACGTCATGCTCGGCGCCGAGATCCGCCGAGCGGGCATGGTGGATTGGAAGGCCACGCACGCCGCGGCCGCCACCTACCTCGCCGAGCTGGGCGTGCACATCGACACGCGTTCGATCCTCGCCAGCCACTCCATCGCGGTGCAGCAGCTGGTCGCCATCAGCCGCGCGATGGTCGTCGACACCAAGGTGCTCGTGCTCGATGAACCGACCTCGAGCCTCGACCGGGGCGAGGTGGAACAGTTGTTCTCGGTGATCCGCGACCTGCGCGACCGGGGGGTGGCGATCCTGTTCGTGTCGCACTTCCTGGACCAGATCTACGAGATCTCCGACCGGCTGACGGTGCTGCGCAACGGCACGCTCGTCGGCGAGTACGCCATCACCGAGCTCGGCCGCGAGCAACTCGTGGCCAAGATGATCGGCCGCGAGCTGGGGGAGCTGGAATCGCTCTCCGCCAGTGCCGAGCGGCCCATCGACCGCACGGGTACGCCCGTGCTGCGGGCCTCGGGCCTCGGCCGCAAGAACGCCCTCGAGCCCGTCGATCTCGAAGTGTTCGGGGGCGAGATCGTCGGGCTCGCAGGGCTCCTGGGTTCGGGTCGCACCGAGCTCGCGCGACTGCTCGCCGGTGCGGACCGTCCCGACCAGGGATCCGTCGACGTCGGCGGCACCGCATCGCGCACGGGCTCGCCCCGTCACGCCCTCGACCGCGGCATCGCGTTCTCGTCGGAAGACCGTCGTGCCGAGGGCATCGTCGGCGACCTCACCGTCGCCGAGAACATCGTGCTCGGCATCCAGGCCCGACGCGGGGCGATGCGCCGCATCAGCGCCGCCGAGAAGCAGGCGGTCGTCGACGAGTACATCACCGCCCTCGGGGTGCGGCCCGCCGACCCGAACGCCCTCATCCGCAACCTCTCGGGGGGCAACCAGCAGAAAGTGCTGCTCGCCCGGTGGCTGGCCACCGCCCCCGAGCTGCTCATCCTCGACGAGCCCACGCGCGGCATCGACGTCGGCGCCAAGGCCGACATCCAGCGCAAGGTCGCCGAGCTCGCCGAGAAGGGCCTGTCGGTCGTCTTCATCTCGTCGGAGCTCGAGGAGGTGCTGCGCATCGCCCAACGGGTGGCGGTGCTGCGCGACCGTCGTAAGATCGGCGAGCTGGCCACCCGCGACGTCGATCTCGACGCCCTGGTGACCTACATCGCCGAGGGGCAGTCGCAGCAGGCCGCGCCCACCGTACCCGAGACAGTGTCGTCCGATCGGGAGAAGATCGCATGAAGAAGTTCCTCGCGCACCGCCTCGTCTGGCCGATCGCCGCGCTCCTCGCGCTGATCGCCGTCAACACGATCTCGCGCCCCTCGTTCTTGAGCGTCACCGTGCAGAACGGTCAGCTCTACGGCTCGCTCATCGACATCCTGCGGAACAGCGCACCGTTGATGCTGGTCGCGCTCGGTATGACCCTGGTCATCGCCACGCGCGGCATCGACCTCTCGGTCGGGGCGATCATGGCCGTCTCGGGAGCCGTCGCGCTCACCGTGATCGAGGCCTCACCCGACCCGGGCAACCTCGGCGTCGTCTTCACCGCGATCGCCGCGGCCGTGGGCGTCGCCCTTCTGCTCGGGGTCTGGAACGGGTTCCTCGTCTCGGTCCTCGGCATCCAACCCATCATCGCCACGCTCGTGCTCATGCTCGCCGGTCGCGGTGTCGCCCTGCTGATCACGGGCGGCTTCATCACGACCATCAACAGCGATCCGTACAAGTTCATCGCGGGCGGGTACGTCCTGGGACTGCCGTTCGCGTTCTACGTCTCGATCGTCGCGGTGCTCGTCATCGGCGTGCTCGAGCGGCGAACGGCCCTGGGCATGCTGACCGAGGCGGTCGGCATCAACCCCGAGGCGAGCCGTCTGGCGGGCGTCCGCTCGCGCGGCATCATCTGGGGCGCCTACATCGCCAGCGGTGCCTTGGCAGGCATGGCGGGAATCCTCTACAGCTCGAACATCATGGCGGCGGATGCCAATGCGGCAGGGCTCTACATCGAGCTCGACGCGATCCTCGCCGTCGTCCTGGGCGGCACCTCGCTCGCGGGCGGCAAGTTCAGCCTCGCGGGCACCGTCGTGGGCGTCTTCACCATCCAGACGCTCAAGAGCACGATCACCTTCCTCGGTGTGCCGCCCGCGGTCAGCCCCGTGTTCATGGCCGTGGCCGTGCTCATCGTGGTGCTGCTGCAGTCGCGTCGGTTCCGCGCGTACTTCCACACGGCGGGCCGCTCCGCGGCGCGCCCGCTCACCCGACGTCCTGACGCAAAGGTGCTGTCCTGATGGCCACTCTCACCGAAGAACGGCGCACGGCGTCGTCGTCGCCCACCTCGACCTACCGTCGCTTCCTCAGCCGCCACATCTCGTGGGTGCCGGTGTTCGCCGCGGTGATCATCCTGGTCGTGATGATCGCGGGGGCCATGTACTGGTTCCCCAATTTCCAGCTCCCGCGCATCATGTCGTCGATCCTGCTCGACAACGCGTACCTGCTCGTGCTGGCCGTCGGCATGACCTTCGTGATCCTCACCGGGGGCATCGACCTGTCGGTCGGAGCGGTGATGGCCTTCACCGGCATCCTTTGCGCGAAGATGCTCTCCGACGGCGTTCCCGTCGCCGTCGCCCTCCCCGCGATGGTGCTCATCGGTGCGGCGATCGGCCTGCTGATCGGCGTGCTCGTGCAGTTCTTCGACGTGCAGCCGTTCATCGCGTCGCTCATCGGCATGTTCCTCGCGCGAGGTCTCGCGTTCGTGGTGAGCCTGGAGTCCATCAAGGTCGACAACGAGGGTCTGCTGTGGCTGCAGTCGACGCGCTTCTCGTTCGCCGGGTGGTACATCACCCCCACCGGCATCATCGCGCTGCTGGTCGTCGCGCTCGCCGCCTTCGTGCTGCGGTACACGCGCTTCGGCCGCACCGTGTACGCGGTGGGCGGCAACGAGCAGTCGGCACGCCTGATGGGTCTGCCCGTCGTCCGCGCCAAGCTGTCGGTCTACGTCATCAGCGGGGTGTGCGCGGGGCTGGCGGGCATCGTGCTCACGGCCTACTCCGGTGCGGGATATCCGCTGAACGGTGTGGGCACCGAGCTCGACACGATCGCGGCGGTCGTCATCGGCGGCACGCTGCTCACCGGCGGCAGCGGCTTCGTGGTGGGCTCCATGATCGGCGTCTTCGTCTACGGCCTGATCCGCACGATCATCTCGTTCTCGGGTGCCGAGCAGTCGTGGACGCGCATCACGGTGGGTGCCCTGCTGCTGCTGTTCGTCGTCGTGCAACGGGTCATCGTGTCGCGCTCGGCGCTGAGTCGGTGATTCTTCCGGGTCGTGTCGGCGCAGCAGGTGCGGCGCGGGCATGATTGACCCCATGTCCGCCGTCGCTCCGCCCCTCCTCGAGGTGCGCGGAGCGACGGTGCGTTTCGGGGTCGAATCGGCCCTCGCCGACGTCGACTTCCGGTTGCTGCCCGGCGAGGTGCACTCGCTCATGGGCGAGAACGGCGCCGGCAAGTCGACCCTCATCAAGGCGATCACCGGGGCGTTGCGCCTCGACGCCGGCGAGATCGCGCTCGACGGCCGCGTCGTGCGGCTGTCGTCGCCGGCCGACGCGCAGGCCCGTGGCATCTCCACCGTCTACCAAGAGATCGACCTGCTGCCCAACCTGACCGTCGCCGAGAACATCTCGCTCGGCCGCGAACCCCGCCGCTTCGGCGTCATCGATCACCGGGCCATGCGGCAGCGGGCCGACGAGGCGCTCGCGGCGCTCGGCGTCGACATCGACGCGGCCTCGGTGCTGTCGTCGCACCCGCTGGCGGTGCAGCAGCTCGTCGCGATCGCCCGTGCCGTCTCGACCGACGTTCGCGTGCTCGTGCTCGACGAACCCACCTCCAGCCTCGACGCCGACGAGGTCGCCGAACTGTTCCGCGTCATCCGCGACCTCAAGGCGCAGGGGATCGCGATCGTGTTCGTCTCGCACTTCCTCGACCAGGTCTACGAGATCTGCGATCGCGTGACGGTGCTGCGCGGAGGACGCCTGGTCGGCGAGTACGGCACCCGCGAACTCCTGCGCATCGATCTCGTCGAGAAAATGCTCGGCGCCACGGCCGAGGCGCTCGCCCCGCTCGGCCAGCGCTCCACCGACCCGGCCGAGGGCCCCACCGTGCTGAGCGCCCGGGGCATGGCATCCGGACCCCGCCTGCGCGGCGCCGACCTCGACATCGCTGAGGGCGAGGTCATCGGAGTGGCGGGCCTGCTGGGCTCGGGTCGCAGCGAGCTCGCGCGGGCGCTCACCGGCGTCGACCACCCCGACGCGGGCGAGCTGCGCATCGACGGCGACCCCGTGCGTTTGGCGACTCCGCGAGAGGCGATTCGGCGTCGCGTCGCGTACTCGTCTGAGAACCGGCGCACCGAGGGGGTCATCGGCGACCTCAGCGTGCTCGACAACATCACCCTGGCGCTGCAGGCCCAGCGGGGCGTGTTCCACCGACTGAGCACGGCGCGGCGGCGCGAGCTCGCGATGAGCTGGGTCGAGGCGCTGCACATCCGCCCCGCCGACATCGATCGTCCCGTCTCGACGCTGTCGGGCGGCAATCAGCAGAAGGTGCTCCTCGCGCGCCTCCTCGCGCTGTCGCCGCGCCTCATCGTGCTCGACGAACCGACCCGCGGCATCGACGTCGGCGCCAAGGCCGAGATTCAACGCCTCGTCGGTGAACTCAGCGACAACGGCCTGTCGATCGTCTACATCTCCGCCGAGCTCGACGAGGTGCTGCGCGTGGCCCATCTGGTGGCCGTGATGCGCGACGGCGAGCTCGCCCAGATCGTGCCGGCCGCCGATCTCACCTCCGACGCGCTGCTCGCACTCGTCGCCGGTCACACCACCCCGGAAGCGGGTGACGGTGGCTGACGACAAGACCTCCCGCACCGCCAACATCTTCGACGTCGCACGCCTGGCGGGGGTGTCGCACCAGACGGTGTCGCGCGTGCTCAACAACATGCCCAACGTGCGCCCCGCCACCCGCGCGCGCGTCGAGCAGGCGATCGCGCAGCTGCGGTACAGCCCGTCGCCGGCCGCACGCGCGCTGGTCACGCGGCGCACGCGCACGATCGGCCTCGTCACCCCCGGCACGGTCGACTACGGCCCGTCGTCGATCGCGACGAACTTCAACTTCGCCGCCCGCGCGGCGCGCTACAACGTCGACGCCATCAGCTCGCCGCAGAACGACGTGGCCGCGGTGCGCACCGCCATCGACGGGTTGTTGAAGCAGCGAGTGGATGCCATCGTGCTCGTCGTGGTCGACACCGAGGTGCTCGCGGCGGTGCAGGCCCTCGACATCGACATCCCCGTCGTCGCCTCGGCCAGCAGCGCCCGGCCGCACCCGCGCCTCGTCGCGATCGACCAGTACCGCGGGGCTCGGGGAGCGGTGCGCCACCTGCTCGAGGCGGGCTACGACACGGTGCGCCACATCGCCGGCCCGGCCCGCAACCCCGATGCCGTCGAGCGTCTGCGCGGATGGCGCGACGAGGTCGCGGCGGCGCGCGCGCAGTCGACCCCGGCCGTGCACGGCGACTGGTCGGCGGCGAGCGGCTACCGCATCGCGTCGGAGGCCGACCTCACCCCCGGCGAGGGGATCTTCGTCGCCAACGACCACATGGCGATCGGCGTGTTGTCGGCCCTGCGCGAGCGGGGCCTGCGGGTGCCCGAAGACATCGGCGTCGTCGGCTTCGACGACGTGCCCGAGGCCGCGTTCGTCTACCCCTCGCTGACCACGGTGCGGCAAGACTTCGCCGCTCTGGGCGAGATCCTCATGCAGAAGGTGCTGCTGCTCGTCGAAGAGCCCGACACCGTCACCGAGAGCACGCCCCTGCCGACGCGCCTGATCGTGCGCGCCTCGGCCCCGCCCGCGCGCTGAGTCGTTCCCACGAGAAAACCCCGGATGCCATGGCATCCGGGGTCTCGTCGCATTCGGGCCTCAGCCCAGCAGAGGCACCGCGCCGACGAGCACGCCGACCGCGAGCATCACCAGCGAGACCACGGTCGCGCGCCACAGCACCTTCTTGTGGTGGTCGCCGAGGTTGACCCCGGCGAGCGAGACGAGCAGCAGGATCGCGGGGACCAGCGGGCTCTGAAGGTGCACCGGCTGGCCGGTGATCGAGGCGCGGGCCATCTCGACCGGGGCGATGCCGTAGTTCGCCGCGCTCTCGGCCAACACCGGGAGGATGCCGAAGTAGAACGCGTCATTCGACATGAAGAACGTGAACGGGATCGACAGCACACCCGTGATGACGGCGAGGAACGGCCCCATCGACGCGGGGATGACCTGGGTGATCCAGTCGGCCATGGCGGTGACCATGCCCGTGCCGTTGAGCACGCCGACCAGCACGCCGGCCGCGAGCACCATCGACACGACCCCGACGATGCTGGGTGCGTGGGCGACGATCTCGTCGGCCTGAGAGCGCAGCTTCGGGAAGTTGATCACGAGCGCGATCGCGGCGCCGACCATGAACACGAAGGCCAGGGGGAACAGGTCGAGCACCAGCAGCACCATGACCGCGATGGTCAACGCGAGGTTGAACCAGATGAGCTTGGGTCGCAGGGTCGCGCGGTTGGGGTCGAGCATCGTGTCGGCCATCGCCGTGTCGGCGGCCTCGACGAGCTGCGGGGCGGCGACGGCGGCCCCGCCACCGCGGACGGTGACGATGTTGCCTGTGCGCAGCGACGCGAGGGCGCCGGGCTTGTGCTCGGCTCCGCGGAAGATCTTCGGGGCGCCGAGGCGACCGAAGCCTCCCGGGCCGTCGATCTTGTCGGTGTCGATCGCGCCGGCGAGGCGCTTGCGCTCCGACAGGCCGAGGAACCAGGCGAAGGCGAGAGAGACGACCAGGCCCGCGAGCAGTGAGGGGATCATCGGCACGAAGACGTCGGTGGGCTGCAGGCCGAGGGCGGTGGCGGCGCGAACGGTCGGGCCACCCCACGGCACGATGTTCAGCGTGCCGTTCATGAGGCCCGCGACGCAGGTGAGCACGACGGGGCTCATGCCCAGGCGCAGGTAGAGCGGCAGCATCGCCGAGGTGGTGATGATGAAGGTGGTCGAGCCGTCGCCGTCGAGCGAGACCGCGCCGGCGAGGATCGCCGTGCCGAGCACGATCTTGGCCGGGTCGTCGCGCAAGAAGCGCGTGATGACGCGGATGAGCGGGTCGAACAGTCCGACGTCGATCATGATGCCGAAGTACATGATGGCGAACAGCAGCAGGGCCGCCGTGGGGGCCATCTTGCCGATCGCGTCGATCACCATGTCGCCCAGGCCGAAGCCGGCGCCCGCGATGAGGCCGAACACGGTGGGCACGATGATGAGGGCGACCATCGGGGTCATGCGCCGCGTCATGATCAGCGCCATGAACGACAGGACCATGAGGAAGCCGAGGGCGACGAGCACTCCGTCGGCGGGCGTGTAGGCCACCGCGTACTCTTCGGCTTCGGCCGCAAGGATCAGGGGGGTCATCGCGACTCCTTCGTCGTGGATGCCGGCACGGGGCGCGCCGTCGATTCGGTGACACTACGGACGCGGGGTGCTCGGCCGCGCGCTTGCTCGCATTGCGGGGCGTTATGCGCGTACCGTGTGTTCTGCGCATTTCGCGCACAGAGCCGTGCGCGCCGCCCCGTGCGCCGAAGACGACGAGCGAGGAGGTGCGCATGCGGTTCGCCACGCGGATGCTCCTCGTGCAGATCGCCACCCAGCTCGTGGTCGTTGTCGTCTGCACCGCCGTCT
The DNA here is from genome assembly GCF_032464975.1 of Microbacterium algihabitans. Classification (NCBI taxonomy): domain Bacteria; kingdom Bacillati; phylum Actinomycetota; class Actinomycetes; order Micrococcales; family Microbacteriaceae; genus Microbacterium; species Microbacterium algihabitans. Next base: position 18,224 of record NZ_JAWDIU010000004.1, on the reverse strand, counting down.
TCGCCTGGCTCGGCGTGCAGCAGCTCAAGGCCGAGGCCGATTCCTCCGCCCTCAACATCGCCCGCTCCGTGGCCGAGGCGCCCGAGGTGCGCGAGCGCGTGGCGCAGTACTCGGCCGATCCCGGGACTCCGGATGCCGCGGACCTCCGCGGCGGCGCGCTGCAGCAGTACGCGGCCGATGTGACCGCCCGCACGCAGGGCCTGTTCGTCGTGATCACCGACGACCACGGCATCCGCCTCGCCCATCCCGATCCGAATCGCTTGGGCGAGGTGGTCAGCACGAGCTTCGCCGACGCTCTCGCCGGGCGCGAGGTCGTGACGTGGGAGACGGGGACGCTGGGCGAATCGGCCCGCGCCAAGGTGCCGGTCTATCCGCCCGGCGGGGGAGCGCCCGTGGGCGAGGTGAGCGTCGGCTTCGAGCGCGCGAGCGTGTTCGACGACCTCCCTGCCCTCATCGGCGGGATCGCGGTGGCCGTGGCGCTCGCCGTGGCGATCGGGGCGGTGGTCGCCCTGCTCATGCGCCGACGGCTCGAGCGACTGACCCTGGGCGTCCAGCCCGAAGAACTCGTCTCGCTCGTGCAGACGCAGACCGCCGTGCTCGAGAGCGCCGACGAGGGAGTGCTCGCCCTCGACGACGCCGGTGTCGTGCGGGTGTGCACGCCCTCCGCCGAGCGGCTTCTCGGGATCACGGATGCCGTCGGCCACCGCCTCGACGAGCTCGGGCTCCCGCCCGCCGTCGTCGCCGCCCTGTCGGCACCGGGTGCGTCGAGCGGGCTCCCGCTGGGAGATCGCGTGGTCTTCCTCGACGTGCGTCCGGTGCGCCGCGGCACGCGGACACTCGGCCGGGTGGCGACGCTGCGCGACCGCACCGACGTCATCGCCCTGTCCGGCCGTCTCGACAGCGTGCGCGCCATGGGCGATGCCCTGCGCGTGCAGCGCCACGAGAACGCCAACCGCCTGCACGCCGCGGTGGGCCTTCTCGACGCCGGACGCATCGACGAAGCACGCGCGTTCCTCGCCGATCTCGTCGACCGCGGATCGGTGGACTGGGCCGTGCCCGGCATCGAGCTCGTCGGCGACCCCATGCTGCAGTCGTTCCTCGGTGCCAAGGCGCTGTCGGCGCGCGAACGCGGGGTCGCCCTGCGCGTGGCTGACGACACGTTCTCGAGCGCGCCCATCGACGACGTCGAAGATGTGGTCGCCGTGCTCGGCAACCTCATCGACAACGCCGTGACGGCGGCGGCATCCGCTCCCGAACCCCGTGGGGTCGAGGTGAGCGTGCTCGACGACGCCGACGCGGTCGTGCTGACGGTGGCCGACACGGGACCGGGCATAGCCGACGTCGAGGCGATCTTCGCGCCGCGCGAGCGCGGAGACGATCCCGATGCCGTGCACGGACTGGGTATCGGACTCCCGCTCTCGCGCGAGTTCGCCCGACGCCGGGGCGGCGAGGTGTGGGTGGTCGACGCCGGGTGCGGTGATCACGGCGCGGTGGTTGCGGCAAGACTGCCGGGCGTGCGGGGCGGGACGAGCGAGCGAGAGGGAATCAGCGAGTGAACGGCATCCGGGTTCTGGTCGTCGACGACGACTTCCGCGTGGCGGGGCTCCACCGCGATGCGGTGGCGGCGCGGCCGGGCTTCGTCGCGCTCGAACCGGCGCGCACGGTCGGCGAGGCTCGCGCCGCGGTGGCCGCGCACGCGCCCGACCTCGTGCTGGCCGACGTGTACCTGCCCGACGGCGACGGCATCGAACTCGTGCGCTCGCTCGACGTCGACGCGTTCGTGCTGTCGGCGGCGACGGATGCCTCGACCGTGCGCCGCGCGTTCTCGGCCGGTGCGCTGGCCTATCTCGTCAAGCCGTTCGACACGCGCGTGCTCGCCGAGCGCCTCGACCGCTTCGCGCGCTACCGCAATCTGCTGTCGAGCCCGCGCCCGCTCTCGCAGGATGACATCGATCGGGCAGCCGCCGCGATGCGGGGCGAGCGCGACGGACCCTCGCTCGCGCGGTCGGCGACCGAGCAGACCGTGCTCGCCGCGCTCGGCGCCGACGAGGCGTCGGCGACCGAGGTGGCCGAGCGCATCGGGGTCTCGCGTGCGACGGCGCAGCGCCACCTCACGGCGCTCGCCGAACGCGGGCTCGTGCAGGTGAGCCTGCGGTACGGCAGCACCGGTCGCCCCGAGCACCGCTTCCGCGCCGGCGCCTGACGCGGTCGCTGAGCCTGTCGAAGCGCGGTCGCTGAGCCTGTCGAGGCGTCCGCGGTCGTCTGCGGGTCCTGGTCCCGGTGAGCGGTCGCTGAGCCTGTCGAAGCGCGGTCGCTGAGCCTGTCGAGGCGTCCGCGGTCGTCTGCGGGTCCCGGTCCCTTCGACAGGCTCAGGGACCTCGCTGTCGGCTCAGGGGCCTCGCTGTCGGCTCAGGGACCTCGCTGTCGACTCAGGGGCCTTGCTGTCAGCGCAGGGACTCAGCCCTCCAGCACCGCCCACCCGCGCGGGCCGAGCTCGACCCGCCCGTCGGCGAGGCTCCCGTCGCCGGTGACGACCGTGCGCGCGTCGGCGGCGGGCACCGACACCGCCTCGTCGCCGATGTTCAGCGCCACCACGACCGCGTCGTCGCCGACCGCGGTGCGCAGCACGATCGCGGCGTTGGCGACCTCCACCACGTCGGTGTGCGCGCGCCAGAGCCACGGCTTGCGGCGGCGCAGCGCGATGAGCGCGCGGTGCGTCTCGAGGATCCGCTCGTCCACCTCGCCGACCTCCGCGGCCGATGCCGGAAACTCCGGCCGCACCGCGTCGTCGCCGCCCTCGCGCTCCTCCTTCACGCCGGTCCACCCGAACTCGTCGCCGGCGTAGACCGACGGGGTCCCCGCGACAGTGAAGAGCACGGCGAGGGCGTGCGGCACGAGATCGGATCCGATGGCCGAGGCGATGCGGGTGACGTCGTGGTTGCCGACGAACGTCTGCGGCGCGAAGGTGGCGAGCAGTTCGTCGTGCCGCTCGATCGCGTGACTCAATTCGAAGAGGTTTCCGTCGGCGATGCCGTGCCAGATGCCCTGCCACAGCTCGTACTGCGTCAGCGAGTCCATCGTCGAGGCGCGCACGATCGCGGGGCCGTCCCCGTGGATGACCTCGCCGACGAACCACGCCTCGGGGAACCTCTCGCGCACCCGCGGAAGCACCGCGGCCCAGAACTCCGGCGGCACCGCGTACGCGGCATCCAGTCTCCACCCGTCGATCCCGCGCTCGAGCCAGTGGCACATCACGTCGACCACGAGGTCGGCGACCGCCGGCGACGAGTGGTCGAGGGCGACGAGCGCGCCGTGCCCCTCGAACACCTCGGCCTCGAACCGTCCGTCGACCCACCGCCCGCGGAACAGCTGCGGACCGTCCTCGGTCGCGGTCCGGAACGCGGGGTGCGCGCGCCCGACGTGGTTGAAAACCCCGTCGAACAACACGCGGATGCCGCGCTCCCGAGCCCCCGCGAGCAACCGGTCGAGATCGCCGTCGTCGCCGAGTCGCGGGTCGATGCGCAGGTGGTCGACAGTGTCGTAGCCGTGGGTCTCCGACGCGAACACCGGGCCGAGCAGGAGCCCGTTCAGGCCGAGCTCGATGACGTGGTCCAGCCAGGGGTCGAGCAGGCCCAGACGGTGCACGATCTCGGCATCCGGCCCCTCGCCGTCGCGGATCGGTGCGCCGACGAAGCCGAGCGGGTAGACGTGCCACCACATGACGTGTTCGGGCCACGAAGGCATGAGGTCTCCACCTGCCCGGGGATCGGACCGGACCCCTCGACGCTATCCGTCCGCGCGATCCGCGCCGCGGGGGTTGTCCTGTCGTTCCGGATGCCGTGACTCAGGCCCGCACGCGATCCTCGGGCAGCGCGAAGACGGGCAGATCGAGGGCGTTCTCGCGCGCCGCCTCGACGGCGGCAGCGACGGCGCCGATCGAGACGATGTCGGCGCCGAGGGCCGAGGCGACGATCTCGGGGGCGGGCAGGTCGAGAGCTCGCGGAAGGGCGGCGATCGCGGCGTCGATGATGGGACCCGCGCCCGCGGCGATCGCTCCCGAGACGATCACGCGGTCGACGTCGAAGAGGCTGCCGAAGATGCCGACCACGCCGGCCAGCGCCCCGCCCACCCGACGGGCGATGGCGAGCGCCCCGGCGTCCCCCGCAGCGGCGAGGTCGAGCACGGTCTTGGCGTCGAGGGACTCGGGGTCGATCCCGCGCAGCGCGCTGTCGGCCGGAAGGCTGCCGTCGGCGAGCGCCGCCCGCGCCGCGTCGACGCAGCGGGGCGCGAGCCCCTCGGCGCTGCCCACGCCCTCGACACGGTCGAAGGCGACGGTCTCACCGGCGCCGCCGTGTTTTCCGCGCAGAAGGCGGCCGTCGAGGTGGACGCCGGCGCCGAAGCGCTCCCCGGCGAGCAGGGCGACGAAGTCGTCGCAGCCGACGGCGGCTCCCCGTGCGCGCTCGGCCACGGCGGCGAGAGAGGCGTCGTTCTCCACGCGGACGACCGGCGACCAGGCCTGGAACGTGTCGACGAAGCCGGGGTTCATGCGCTCCCAGAACCGGTCGTGGTGCACGGGCGAGCGTCCGTGACGGTCGACGGGGGCGGGCACCCCGACGCACATCGCGACGATGTCGCTCCTTTCGCGTCGCGCGCGCGTGAGGGTCGCGTCGACGATCGTCTCGGCAGCGCGTCGGCGTCGCTCGGGGGAGTCGCGTTCGGGGTCGACGGCCAGGCGGGAGGTCGCGAGCGTCGCGCCGCGCAGGTCGGCCACGGTGGCGGTCACGTGCCCGCGACCGGCGTCGACGCCGACGATAACGCCGGAGCCGGGCTGGAAGGCGAAGCGTCGCGCGGGCCGGCCCTTGGAGTACTCCCCGACGGCGCGGGCGTTCGGCATCTCGGCCAGCAGTCGTCGGGCCGTCAGCTCGTCGAGCACGTCGATCGCCGTCGACCGGGTCACCCCGACGGTCGCGATCACATCGCTCGCGGTGAAGGCGTCGACATCCCACGCGTGGCGCAGCACGGCGTCGAGGCTGTGCCGACGCAGCGAGGGCGTGGCGGTCACGGCGTCCATCGGCATCCGCCCCTCTGTCGCGTCGCGCCCGGTGCTCTTGACCGGCCTGCGTCCCGATGCAATACTGCCTCCACGACATTGATTTGGCGACTAGATTTAGTCGCTGATACAACATATTCGCAGTGCGGCGGAGGAGGAAACCAGGTGTCGACGAAGACCAGAGCCGGGCGACGATGGCTCGCGGCGACCGCGGTGGGGGTGCTCGGGGCGAGTCTGCTCGCGGGATGCTCGGCCGACGGGCGCGAGACCATCCGCTTCACCTTCAGCAAGCGCGAGGCGCTGTCGTTCATGAACGACGTCGTCGCGCAGTACAACGCCTCTCAAGACGAGGTGCGCGTCGAGATGGACAGCTCGGGTGTCGACGTCGTGTCGGCGAGCTTCGTCCGCGGCAACCCGCCCGACATCATGCTCGCCAACTACAACTACGAGGTCGCCCGCTTCGTCCAGCGCTGCGCGCTCAGCGATCTCAGCGGCACCGCGGCCGCCGCGAGCGTCCGCGAAGACCTCCAGCCGCTCATGGACCAGTACGGCTCGTGCGCGGGTCGCACCAGCGCCCTGCCGTACTCGGTGATGGCGGCATCCGTCATCTACAACACGCAGATCTTCGACCAGCTCGGGCTCCAGGTGCCCACCACCTACGACGAGCTCATCCAGGTCGCCGAGACCCTGACGCAGAACGGCGTGACCCCGTTCTACGGCACCTTCAAAGACGACTGGACCGTCGCGCAGGGCTGGTACGACTACTCCGTGGGCGGCTCGCTCGACGTCATCGACTTCTTCGACGGCCTCGCCGGCGAGGGCGCGCAGGTCGGGCCTGACTCGCCGGTGTCGTTCGCGAAGGACTTCACCGAGCCCATGAACCGCATGCTCGAGCTGGCGCAGAACTACACGAATCCGGATGCCGAGAGCCGGGCCTACGGCGACGGCAACCTCGCCTTCGCCCAGGGCGAGGCGGGCATGTACCTGCAGGGACCGTGGGCGCTCGGCGAGATCGCCAAGACCGCGCCCGACCTGCCCGTCGGCACGTTCCCGCTGCCCATGACCGACGACCCGGCCGACCTCAAGGTGCGCGTCAACATGGACCTCGCCGCGATCATCCCCGAGGCCTCCCGCCATCAGGACGCCGCCCGTGACTTCCTCGAGTACCTCTACCAGCCCGAGATCATCGAGGCGTACAACGAGTCGCAGCTCGGGTTCGCCCCCACCACGGACGCCCCCTCACCGAGCGACCCGCGCGTGGCCGGGATGATCCCGTACTACGACGAGGGGCGCATCTACCAGGGCGCCTCCGTCCTGGTGCCCAAGACGATCCCGACCTTCAACTACGCCCAGGCGATGATCTTCGGCGCCTCGCCCGAGGCCACCCTGCGCACGATGGACGAGGACTGGTCGCGCCTGGCGTTCCGCCAGCCCCCGGCCTCGACGAACGATGCCGCTGGCGAGGAGGCCGCGCGATGACCACCACCACCACGATCGTCACGGGAGGCAAGGCGACAGCGCGTCGCAGCTCCCGTCGGGTCGAGCCGATCTACTACCTGTTCCTGCTGCCGACGCTCGTGCTGTTCACGCTCGCGATCACGGTTCCGGGTCTCATCGGCATTTTCTTCAGCTTCACCGACTCGATCGGCCTGGGGGAGTGGAACTTCACCGGGCTCACCAACTACATCGCGATCTTCAGCGACCCGGCCATCCTGCAGGCGTATCTGTTCACGTTCGGCTTCTCGGTCGCGACCGTGATCGTCGTCAACGTGGCGGCGTTCCTGCTCGCCGTCGGGCTGACCGCGCAGATCCGCTTCAAGAAGGCGCTGCGCACGGTCTTCGTCATCCCGATGGTGATCTCCGGCATCATCATCGCCTACGTCTTCAACTTCCTCTTCAGCAACTCGGTGCCCGAGGCGGGGGCGGCCCTCGGCATCCCGTGGCTCGAGACGAGCCTGCTCGCCAACCCCGACCTCGCATGGGTCGCGATCGTGATCGTCACCGCGTGGCAGGCCATCCCCGGCACGCTCCTGATCTACATCGCGGGTCTGCTGGCGGTGCCCGGCGACGTGTACGAGGCCGCCGGCCTCGACGGGGCGAGCAAGACCCAGCAGCTGCTGCGCATCACGCTGCCGCTGGTGGCCGGGTACGTCGTGATCAACGTCATCCTCGGCTTCAAGGGCTTCTTGAACGCGTACGACATCATCGTCGGTCTCACCGGCGGTGGCCCCGGCACCGCGACCCGCAGCGTCGCGATGTCGATCATCTTGGGATTCAACGGAGGCGACTACGCCTACCAGATGGCCAACGCCGCGCTCTTCTTCGTGGTCGCCGTCGTCATCTCACTCCTGCAGCTCTCGCTGACCCGGGGAAGGAACACCCTGTCATGACCGCCCTCAACCAGCCCGCCCTCGCCGTCGAGCAGGCGGAGCTCACCCTCCCCGAGCGTCAGGGGCCTGCTGGCTTCGAGCCCTCGCGCCGCCGCTCGCGTCGCGTCGGCATGGAGCGCGTCAACTGGCCCACGACGACCATCCTCGTGCTGTGCGCCCTCACCGTACTGCTGCCGCTGTACGTCACCGTCTCGATGGCGTTGAAGAGCGGCACCCAGGTCGTCGACGGCAACGCGTTCTCGTTCCCCTCGCCGATCAGCTTCGACGGGTTCGTCCAGGCATGGACGCTGACGAAGTTCCCGGTGGGCCTGGCGATCTCGCTGCTGGTCACCGCCGGCACCGTCGTCGCCACGATCATCCTCGCGGCCTTCGCCTCCTACGCGATCGCCCGCAACTGGGATCGCAAGCTCTTCCGCTACTCGTTCTTCTACCTGCTCGCGGCCATGTTCATCCCGTTCCCCGTCGTCGCGCTGCCGCAGATCCAGCTGACGGGCCGGGTCGGGCTCGACAACCCGCTGGGCGTGATCATCCTCGCCACGATGTTCCAGCTCAGCTTCAGCGTGCTGCTGTTCACCGCGTTCCTGCGCTCGATCCCCCTCGAACTCGAAGAGAGCGCGCGCATCGACGGCGCGACCACGTGGCAGACGTTCTGGCAGCTGATCTTCCCGCTGCTGGCGCCGATGAGCGCGACGGTCGGCATCTTCGCCTTCCTCTACGCGTGGAACGACTTCATGATGCCCTCGCTCATCATCAGCGACCCGGCCTTGCAGACCCTGCCGGTGCGTCAGAACCTGTTCCAGACGCAGTTCTCCAACAACTACAACGTCGCCTTCGCCTCGTACCTCATGGCCATGGCCCCCGCGATCGTCGCCTATCTCTTCACCCAGCGATGGGTGATGGCGGGCGTCACGCAGGGCGCCGTCAAGGGCTGACCGACCATCCCCTCGAAAGGACAACCGTGACCACCGCAGCACCGTCCGCACACGCTCGCGAACTCTCCGACGCCCCCGACTGGTGGCGCCAGGCCGTCGTGTACCAGGTCTATCCCCGCAGCTTCGCCGACACGAACGGCGACGGCCTGGGCGACATCCCCGGCATCACCTCGCGCGTTCCGTACCTGGCCGAGCTGGGGGTGGATGCCATCTGGCTCAGCCCCTTCTACCCCTCGGCCCTCGCCGACGGCGGCTACGACGTCGCCGACTACCGCGACGTCGACCCGCGGCTGGGGACCCTGGCCGACATGGACGAGCTCATCGCGCAGCTGCACGCCCACGGCATCCGCGTCGTCGTCGACATCGTGCCGAACCACACCTCGAACGACCACGCCTGGTTCCAGGAGGCCCTGGCCGCCGGCCGCGGGTCGGCCGCCCGCGAGCGCTACATCTTCCGCGAGGGCACCGGACCCGACGGGGCCGAGCCGCCCACCGACTGGGTGTCGGTCTTCGGCGGATCCGGGTGGGAGCGCGTCGCCGACGGCCAGTGGTACTTCCACAACTTCGACGTCTCGCAGCCCGATCTGAACTGGTCGAACCCCGAGGTGCGCGCCGACTTCGTGAAGACCCTGCGGTTCTGGAGCGACCGCGGCGTCGACGGGTTCCGCATCGACGTGGCGCACATGCTCACCAAAGACCTCAGCGAGCCCCTGCCCTCGCAGGCCGAGCTCGACGCGATGCCGATCGATGGGAACCACCCGCTGCTCGACCGCGACGACGTGCACGAGGTCTACGCCGAATGGCGCGCGGTGTTCAACTCGTACGACCCGCCGCGCACCGCCGTGGCCGAGGCGTGGGTGCACCCCTCGCGCGTGCCGCTGTACGCGAGCGCCGAGAGCCTCGGCCAGTCCTTCAACTTCGACCTGCTCGAGGCCGACTTCGATGCGCGCCAGTTCCGCACGATCGTGGCCGACAACCTCGCCCTCGCCGCGACCTCGGGCTCGTCGACCACGTGGGTGCTGTCGAACCACGACGTCGTCCGTCACGCCACGCGGTACGGCCTTCCCGACGCCGAGCGCGGCGACGACGGGCGCCCGACGCTCAAGCACGGCAACGAGTGGCTGCTCTCGGGTGGGCAGTCGCCGACCCTCGACGCCGAGCGAGGCGAGCGCCGTGCGCGCGCGGCCGCACTGTTCGTGCTGGGCCTGCCCGGCTCCGCGTACCTGTACCAGGGCGAGGAGCTCGGCCTGCACGAGGTGGCCGAGATCCCCGACGACCAGCGCCAGGACCCGACGTTCTTCCGCAGCCGCGGAATCGATCAGGGACGCGACGGATGCCGCGTGCCGTTGCCCTGGTCGGAGTCGGGAACCGCTTTCGGGTTCGGAGAGGGCGGGGCGCACCTGCCGCAACCGGACTGGTTCGCCACCTACGCCGTCGATCTGCAGGACGGCGACCCCGCGTCCACCCTCACGCTCTACCGCCGCGCCCTCGGTCTGCGGCACGAACTGCAGACCGACGAGCAGCTCACGTGGGTCGACGCGGCCGGCGACGAGGTCGTGGCGTTCGAGCGCCCGAACGGCTGGACCGTGGTGACCAACTTCGGCGACCAGCCGGCGCCCCTGCCCGCCGGCGAGGTGCTGGTGTCGAGCCGCGCGCTCGACGGCGACACGCTGCCGGGCGAGACGACGGTCTGGCTGCGTCGCGCCTGACGCCCTGACTGCCCGTCGCGTCCCGGCTCCCGCCCCGTCCCGCGCCCCGCGATCCGTGTGGGGAGCGGGGCGGCGGGCGCCTCGCACACACCGCTGAGCGTCCACGACACCCGGTCCGGGTCTCCCGGCACTCCGGGTGTCGTGGACACCCCGCAGGCCTCAGGCCGTGCGCACCCACTCGTCGCCGCGGCGCTCGATCGCCCCGGCCGCGGCGAAGGCGTCGAGCCATCCGCCCATCGGCCACGACCCCCATCGGCGGTGGAACGTCGCACCGTTGCGCAGGATGTCGTCGAGATGCTGCCACGGGGGAGACGACACCGGATGCCACTGGTGGAACGCATCGGCCCCGCCCACCCAGTGCATCTCGACGTCGGCGTCGCGAGCCGTCCAGGCGAGGTCGGTGTCTTCGGCGCCGTAGCCCTCGTAGTCGGCGTGGAAGCCGCCGATCCGGGCCCAGGTCGCGGGTGTCACCGCGAACGACAGCGACCAGAACAGGTCGTACTCCGGCGGGGCCGCGGGTCGCGTCCACCCCGACGGCAGGGCCGGTCGCGCCCGGTGAGGGCGTACGAGGAACGGCAGGTCGGATGCCGACTCCGGGCGTTGCACGCTCGCCAGGTACGTCACGGCTCCGGCCAGGATCGCGTCGGGGTGCGCGGCCGCGGCGGCGCGGTACGTGGGCAGGAGGTCGGGACCCGGCAGGCAGTCCACGTCGAGGAAGACGAGAAGTTCCGCACCCGCTTCCAGGGCCCGTGCGGCGGCGCGGTTGCGCCCTTCGCCCACGCGCATTCCGTGCGGCCCCGGCGGCACGTGCAGCGTGAGGGTGTCGGCATCCGGAACCTGCGTCGGGGGCGTCTCGTCGAGCCACGCCTCGACCCGTACGATGTCGTCCGCCACCTCCGCCAGCACGCGTCGCTGTCGTTCGAGGTGTTCCTGCCGCGCCGCCGAGGCGACGGTGATGACGGCCGTCTTCACGGCAGTACCGCTTCGATGGCCGAGGCCATGCGCCGGGCGGCTCCCGCGACCTGCCAGAGCGCCCAGTCGGGGTCGTCGCCGGCGGCGCTCTCGACGAGGGTCACGAGGTCGTCGGCCGAGACGGTCTGATCGGCGCGACGCGCGAGCCCCCATCGGCCGAGGGCGTCGGCGGTGTGGTGCTGCTCGTCGAACGGTCGGTCCTGCGAGATGACGACGGCTCGAGATCCGGATGCCGCGAGGTCGGCGACGCTGTTCTGGCCCGCCGCGCTGACCACGACGGTGCTGCGCGTGAGCAGGGGCCACGGGTCGTCGATGCGGGAGGCCTCGTCGTGCCCGATCGCGGTGACCTCCCACCCGCGGGCGCGCAGGCGGTCGGTCGCCTCTTCGCGGATGTCGTCGTCGAGCACTCGACCCAGCAGCAGCACGGATCGCTCGTCGCGGGCGCCGTCGTCGGGCCGGCCGTCGTACCGTGAGATCCCACCGGTCCACATCACGCGGTCGGCGTGCTCCGCGAGTCCCGTGGTCGAGACGGCGCCGTGGGCCCAGGGCGCGACGATGCGGTCGGCCAGGGCGTAGGCCAGGGCGTGCGGAAGGTCCGTGCGTTCGCCGGGCTGCGTCACCGCGACGGTGTGCAGTCCGAGCAGGCGCCCGAAGGCCACGACCTCGGCGCTCACATCGACGACGAGCACGCGCAGGTCGCGGTCATCGGCGGTGGCCGCGATCGCCGCCAAGCGCGCGCGATGCCCGGGGTGCCCGTGCGGGGCCCAGTGCAGGTGTCCGCGGGCGGTCGGCTCGGCGTGACGCGGATCGACGATCGTGCCGTCCGCGTCCTCGAACGAATCGGCGTCCGGGGGCAGTTCGATCCACTCGACCTCGGGCGACAGGCCCGCCGGCCGCGGCATCGACGAGAACGCCACGACGGGCTCGTGCAGGTGCGGTGAGACGGCGAGGAAGCGGGCGACGTGCCCGTATCCGTGGTGGTGGACGTACCAGCCGATCACCACGACACCGCCGGCACGCGGCGCGCCGGTACCGGCTGCGCGATGTGGGCGAGCACGCGCTCGACCTCGCGGTGGCGCTGCGCGAGCGAGTGCTGCCGCACGGTGGCGCGACGCGTCCACACGCGGGTGAGCGGCTCGCGTGCACCGGTGGCGGCGAGATGAGCAGCGGCCTGGGCGAGGGCCACGACGTCCCCGGCGGTGACGGTGATGGCGCCGGGGATTCCGGCGATCACCTCCGACACCCCGCCGATGTCGAACGCCGCGACGGGGGTCCCCGTCGCGAGGGCCTCGACGATGACCAGACCGAACGGTTCCTCCCACATCGGGGTGACCAGGGCGACGGCCGACGAGCCGACCAGGCGGCAGAGATCCGGTTGCCGCAGCGGTCCCACGTACCGCGCGTGCACTCCCAGGCGCGGAACGATCTCCTGCTCGAAGTAGTCCACGTCGCCGATGCGGCCGGCCAGCACGATGTGCGCTCCGGCTTCGCGGGCGGCCTCGATGGCGAGGTGCGGCGCCTTCTCGGGCACGACGCGCCCCGTCCAGACCCACGAGGTCCCGCCCGCGCCACGGGTCCACTGCTCGGTGTCGACGCCGTTGGGGAACACGAACGCGTCGACCCCTTCGACCGACCACGCCCGCGCCGTCGCCTGGCTCACCGCGACGAATCGATGCGAGCTGTCGCGCACGTCGGCGGCGGCTTCGAGCAGAGGCTCGAGCGGAGGGGTGTGCAGCGTCGTGACGACCGGGATGTCGGCCTCGCGGCTCCAGCGGATGGGAGCGGGGTGCAGGCTGTGGTTGTCGACGACGTCGTAGAGGTGACGGTCGGCGATGAGGCGGTCCCGCGCGACGGCGAAGGCGGCGTCCACCGCGTCGGCGTAGCCGCTGGGGTAGTCGGTGTCGGAGGCGTCTTCGGGCCGTGTCCACTCGGGGGTCGGCAGGCGGAACTCCGCGGTCTCGCCCAGGAAGTCCGAGCCGTCGGCGGCGCACAGCGTCACGTCGTGGCCGCGGGAGCGCAGCCAGCGCACGCGATCCCAGACGGCCGCTTCGAGTCCGCCGGCGTGCGGCTGCCGCAGGGCGTAGCGCGAGGGTGCGACCACGAGCACGCGCAGCGGTCGCTGCCCGCGGATCACGCGGCCACCTCCGCCGAGAGAGCCCGTCGGTAGACCTCGCGGTGCGCCGCGCGCACCGCCGCCCACTCCGTGAGGCGGTCGGCTCGGCGCCTTTCGACCTCGGCGGCGCGACGCCGTGAGCCCGGTGTCGACCACGCGGGATCGGTCGCGCCGACGATGGCGCGGGCGAGCGAGAGCGGATCGCCGACGCCGAAGGTGTGGAAGTCGCCCGGGTGCTGCGCCGCGATGTGACCGACGCGCGTGCCGATCACGGGAACGGCCAGGTCGTAGCAGAGTTCCGCCCAGCCCGACTGGGTGCCGTGGCGGTAGGGAAGCAGGCACGCGTCGAGGTCGGCGAGCCACGTCGAGAGCTCGTCGTCGTCCTGCCGCGGACCGCGTTCGACCCGCACGCCGTCGCACTTCTCGGCGAGCAGGGCGATGGATGCCGCGGCCTCGTCGTCGCGGACGCGTTCGTTCATCCGCACGACGCCCTCGACGCGCGCATCTTGCGCGCGCAGGTCCGCGATCGCACGCACGAGGGTGGCGACGGTGCCGACGCCGTCGATGTTCGGACGCAGGTCGCGCAGATGCACGCCCACCCGCGTCAGATCGTGTGCGGTGCCCATCGGCCGCTCAGCCTCGCCCAGCAGCGTGGGGTGCGCGATGACCGTGGGGGAGCGGTGCGCGATCGCGCGGACCTCCTCCGCGGCGGTGTCGGTCAGGGTGATGAGCTCGTCCGCGGCCTCCGCGAGCACGGCGACCGAGGCGCGATGCTCCTCCTGGGCGCTCAACTGCGGGTTCTCGAGGTCGTGCACCGTGTAGACCAGCGGCTTTCCGAGGCGGCGCAGGGTTGCGACGGTGTCGGCGAGCTCGTCGGGGCGGTACGACTCGATGCCGAAGTGCACGTGCACGAGGTCGAACTCCGCGGCGTGCTGCTCGAGCCACGTCGGCAGCAGCACCTGGGGCGGCCACCATTGCCCGGCCGGAGCGCCGGGCGGCGGCGGATCCGCCAGCAGGTGCACGTGCGCGGGGTCGGCGACGGCGGTGACGTAAGGGTGGGCCGAGGGAACGGCGGCGACTCGAACCGGGGGGACGGTGGTGGCGACGATCTTCTCCTCCTCGTGGCGTTGCGTGCGTAGGGATGCGCGTACCGCATCACCAGGCACATCGCAATGCAACGGGGCGGTTGTGACGACGATGGCACCGACGGATACGTTCCTCATCATGGGTGGCGAGAGGCCGGGGCTGCACAGCCTTGCGGATCACGGCGACGCGGTGATAGCGCGCCGGGCGCACTACGCCGCCTTCTTCGGCGACGCGGCTCCCCCCGCGGGCTTCGGGCTCGTCGTGGGCAACTGCCAGGCGGAGTCGCTGCGCCTCGTCATCTCCTCCGACGGGCTGCCGGCGATCCGCGTGCCGGCGGTGCACGAACTCGACGCGGCCGACGCGGAACGCCTGCACGCATTGCTGGCCGAGGCGGCGTTCCTTGTCGTCCAGCCGATCCGCGACGACTACCGCGGACTCCCGCTCGGCACCGCGCAGCTGCGCGCGGCCCTGCCGTCCGGGGCCCGCACGGTCACCGTCCCGGCCGTGCGCTTCGCCGGCCTGCATCCCTTCCAGGCGGTGCTGCGCCTCCCCGATTTCCCCGAAGATCCGCCGATCGTGGCGTATTACGACGTGCGCACGGTCGCTGCGGCGGCGGGGATCGCGGTGCCCCCGCGACTTCCGGCGCGCACCGTCCGCGAGATCGCCGACGCCTCGATCGCCGAACTGCGCCGCCGCGAGGCGATGGGGCTCGACGTCTCGGCATCCGACCTCTTCTCGCCCGTCGTCTCCGACCTCGCCCGCACGGTGAACCACCCTGGCAACGCGCTGTTCCTGCCCCTGGGCGAACGCATCGTGGCCGCGCTCGGCCGCCCGGGCCGGGTCGTCGACCCCGGCCGCCCGATCCTCGCGTCGGTGCGCGCGCCCCTCGAGTCGTGGGTCGTCGACGCGTGGGATCTCGACGACGCTCCCGAGCCCGACTGGATCGTCGCGGGGGAGCGCATGTCCGCGGAGGCCGTGCGCGACGCGCAATCGGCGTACTACGCCGCGCATCCCGCCCTGCTTGCGGCCGTCGTCGAGCGCATGACCCCACTCCTGCGCACCTGGGCGGCTGCGGCGTGACCGCGACGTCTTCGGTTCCGGATGCCGCCCCGCCCGTGCTCCTCGCGCCCCCGGGGCCGCACGGCGTCGCCGTCTACGCCCGGCAGATCGCGGCGGAGGTCGTGCGACGGGAGCCGTCGACGCGCACGGTGACGCCCGATGCTCTCGCCGAACTGCCGAGCGGGACGCCCGTTCACGCGCACGTGACCGACCGCCTCTGGGGCGCCTCGCCCGAGGACGCCGCGCGGGCCGTCGAGGCCCTCGCTTCCCGCCACCCGCTCACCGTCACCCTGCACGACGTGCCGCAGGAGTCCGATGGGGAGCAAAACCGCCCGCGCCGCCGGGCGTTCTACCGCGCGGTGGTCGAGGCCGCGCGCGGCGTGGTCGTCAACAGCGCCCATGAGCGCGAGCTGCTGCGTGAAGAGGGGGTGTGGAACGGCCCCGTCGCGGTCGTGCCGCTTCCCGTCGATTCCCCCTCGGACACCTCGGCCGGGCCCCTCGATGATTCGGTCGGTGTCCTGGGCTTCTTCTATCCCGGCAAGGGCCACGACGAGGCGCTGGACGCCGCGGTCGAGGCCGGCATGACGCGCCTCACCGTGCTCGGTCGCGCCTCCGACGGACACGCCGACGACCTCGCCGCCTTCGAGCGGCGCGCCGCGGATCGCGGAGTCCGGGTGGAGGTCACGGGGTGGCTCGACGATGTCGACATGGCCACGCGCGTGGGCCGGGTCGCGGTGCCGGTGATCGCGCATCGCCACGTCTCGGCATCCGGATCCCTCGCGTCGTGGATCGGATGGGGTCGCCGCCCTCTCGCCGTGCGCAACCGCTACGTCGACGAGATGGCCGCCCTGCGGCCCGGGACCCTGTCGCCCGTCGAGCCCGACGCCCTCGCGGCTGCCGTCTCGGCCGCGCGCGCCGATCCCGGGTCCACCTGGCACGGCCTCGACCGGGTGCCCTACGGTCGCGCCGACGCCGCGCGTGCCTACCTCGACTGGTGGAAGCAGGCGAGCGCGTGAGCGAGTCGCCGACCGGCGCATGGAACGACCGGATGCCGTGGGTGCCGGGCAACCGGTGGGATCTGCTCGCGCACCGCGAGCCCGAGCCGGTCCGGGTGAGCGTCATCGTCACCCACTACGACCAGCCCGCCGAGCTCGCCCGCACCCTCCTCGCCCTCGGCGCGCAGAACTATCCGGCCGATCTGCTCGAGGTGATCGTCGCCGATGACGGATCCCCCGACGAGCCCGTCGTCCCCGCCGGTGTCCGTCTCGTCCGGCAGGACGACCGCGGGTTCCGCGCCGCGGCGGCCCGCAACCTCGGGGTCGCGGCCGCCACGGGCGAGGTGCTGTGCTTCCTCGACGCCGACACGACACCCGAGCCCGACTACGTGCGCAAGATGGTGCGCCTGCCGACACTGCTCCCCGAAGCGGTGACCGTGGGACGCCGCCGCCACGCCGACCTCTCGGAGGCCCCGCTCGACGCTCCGATCGCGGAGGTGGCTCCCGCGCGAGAGCTCGACGAGCCCGCATGGCTGCGCGACGCCTATGCGCGCAGCGGAAACCTGCTCGACGCCGACGACCGTTCCTACCGCTACGTCATCAGCGCGGTGCTCGCGTGTTCGCGGAGCTTCTTCGCGGAGTCCGGGGGGTTCGACGAATCGTTCTCGTCGTACGGCGGCGAGGACTGGGAGTGGGCGCATCGTGCGTGGCAGGCCGGCGCGGTGTTCGCGCACGTCCCGGATGCCATCGCCTGGCACGACGGCCCGGATTGGGCCGGCCGGGAATCGGGCGACCATCGTCGCGCGGGCAACGAGCAGACCCTGCGTCTCGCATCGCTGATCCCCGTGGACGGGTCGTCCGCGCGAGGACTGCTGCCGGCTGCGCACGACCTCGAGGTGCGCCTACCCGCGGGGGTGGGGACCGCTGCGGCGTTCGTCTGCGTCGATTCCCTGCTCGTCGCCTTCCCCCGTGCACGAGTGGTGACGGATGCCGCGCGCGAGTCGGCGGTGCTGGGCCAGGACCCCCGTGTGTCCGCCGAGGCGGAGGACGACGTCCGCGTCGTGCTCGAGCTGCGTGTACCGGTGGTGGTGCTCGACCCCGAGCCTCTGGTCCGTGCGATCGCCGTGTTGAGTGGCGCGTCGGTCGGCACCGTGGAACTGGTGTCGCCCGAGGGAACGACGCTGGGCCACGCGATCAGTCGACGCGCGCTCCAGCGCCGACGCCGCTGGGACATGAGTGACGGGCATCACGTACGCACCGTCATCGTCGACGGAACGCACGCGGTGGGGCCGGAGCCCCACGTGGAGGCGTGGGTCGGGGGATGGGGCGGAGCAGACCGCTTCGCCTGAGAACCCGCATCCTTCCGCGGCCCCGGGGGCGCGACACGCCCGGGGAGTGGCTGGATTCGACGGGTCGGCCGTTCCCGCGTAACTTATTACTTGTTCGCCCCACAGGGGAGAGCGGAGCGGCCGGAAGGCCCCGCAGCCCCTCAAGTAGCGAACCACCCCCCAACACCAGATGTTGAGAGTTTCGACTCTTTGGTCTACAGTTGGGATCCTGCCAATCGGCACATATCCCCAGCAGAACATCTCCGTCCGGAGTTTTCGTGCTGTCGGTCGTGCCGAATCGGCAATCTAGTGAACTGCCTCACGGGTAGGTCGGAAGACTGTTTCCTGTGGGTGCGTCCGTTCCTTGAGAACTCAACAGCGTGCACTTGTCAAATGCCAATTTATTCCTCGTCGGTCCGTGTATTCGGATTGCGAGAAATTCCTTTGGATCAAAGACCAGCCCTTTTGGGGGTTGGCATATGGATACGTCAGTAATGATGTTTCTCTTTGGTCAGTTTCAAACTCGCTGCGGCCCCGTTTTCCCGGTGGTTGTATGCATTTCTTTTTTACGGAGAGTTTGATCCTGGCTC